>CAVVDM010000005.1:0-54421 GCA_963746885.1 uncultured Alphaproteobacteria bacterium | reverse complement strand
GCGGAGCGATTTCTCGAACCTGCTGTCCGCGAAAAGGTCAGAGCAATGTTGGCGGCAGACACCGATGATTTGACCCGTCATGGCGTGGTCCGTCGGCAAATTCGAGCGCTCACGATACTGCTCGACGGTCAGCCCATGTGCCGTCGTCATATGCCGCCGAAGCATCTGGCCTTTCCAGCCGCAGTCCCAGGCAGATGACGTGATCGCGCCGCACAGATTGCCGAATCGAAACTGCCGGGGCGCGATGGACAACGGCTTCTGTCACCGGCCGCTTTCGTGCGGTTCACCCCTTATCCCTTGAATCGGTCAGTGCGGGAGGTAAGAAGCGAAGATCTAGATTGACGATGATAGGTGACCAGTTCAAGTGTTCGCCTTCGTCGCTACTTCCTTTTTCCCAGACCGTCGCCTCGTGCTAGCTGTGGAAAGTGTGCCCCTATCACCTTCTTGGTGATTGCTCACCTGGGATAGCCGCCTGGCGGTGATAGTGGGTTAGGCGCGTGTTTGCCACAAGATGTTGACATGAGGCTGGGGTCGTGATTCTACGCTTCGATGACTCCGCCGCCGGACTTTTCCTCGCTGTCGTCAGCCGAGAAGGATGCGCTGATCCGCACGCTGTTGGCTCGGGTCGATGCGCTGATCGCGGAGAACGCGGCGCTGCGTGAGCGGCTGAACCTGCCGCCGAAGACGCCGGGCAATTCCTCGACGCCGCCGAGCCAGGGGCACAAGGCTGATGGCGAGAGTGAGACGAAGCCGAAGGCCAAAGCCCATGCCGGCTCGCACCGGCCCCTGCATCCGAACCCGACGCGGCGGCGCGACATCCTGGCTGATCGCTGCGAGCATTGTCGCGCCAATGTGAGCGCGGTCCCGCAAGCGGCGGTTCACGCCTACGACCGGATCGAAATCCCTGAGATCGTGCCGGATGTGACGCGGGTCACACTGCACGGCGGCGTCTGCCCGTGCTGTCGGCATCGGTTCCGGGCGACGCCGCCAGCCGGACTGGAGCCAGGTTCGCCTTTCGGCGCGAACCTACGGGCATTCGTGCTGTACTTGCGTTTCGCCCAGGCGATCCCGTTCGAGCGATTGGCGCGGCTGATGTCCGATTTGCTCGGGTTGGAGATCAGCGAGGGTGCCCTCGCCAACATGCTGGAAGCCAGCGGCAGCGCCTTCGCGCACCAGACGAGCCTGATCCGTGACCGGCTGTTATCCGGCACCATCTTGCAATCCGACGAGACGAGCGCGCGGGTCGGCAAGAAGACATGGTGGACCTGGGTCTTCCACAATGGCGACAGCGCCTGCTTCCTGATCCGGCCAAGCCGTGGCAAGGCGGTGGTCGGCGAGTTCCTCGGCACGATGCGCCCGGATTTCTGGGTGTCGGACCGGCTCGGCGCGCAGATGGGTTGGGCGCAGAGCGGCCACCAAGCCTGCCTCGCTCATCTGCTGCGCGATGTGCAATACGCCATCGATGCTGGTGACATCAGCTTTGCCCCCGGCATCAAGAACCTGCTGAAGCACGCCATTGCCATCGGCCGCCGGCGCGACCGCCTCGCCGCGTCCACTCTCACCGTTTATGCCGCGAAGCTGGAAGCCAAGCTCGACCGGCTGCTCCAAATCGAGCCGGCCAACCGGCAGGGCCAGAAATTGCTCCGGGTCATCAAGAGGTATCGGCAGAACCTGTTCGTTTTCGTCACCAACCGGGAGGTACCTCCGACCAACAACGGCTCGGAACAGGCGCTGCGTCCCTGCGTGATCTTCCGCAAGATCACCAACTGCTTCCGCTCGCAGTGGGGTGCCAAGCTCTACGCCGATGTCAGGTCCGTCTTCGAGACCGCCCGAAGACGCGGCATCGCGATCCTTCAGGCCCTCCGCCTGACCCTCAACCAGCGCCCGCTGCCGGTCGCTCAATAGACCGCGATCCTCGCGCGTTTGCCGTCGTCATCACCCCCAATCAGAGGGGTGAGCAAATACCCTTCTTGTGCGATCATGGCGACGATGGAGCCAATCTGGGCTATAATAGCGTCAACGACCGTCTTGCATTCGTCTGCTGTAAGGATGTAGAAATTCTGCCAATCGTCGTCCTGAAGATCTGGCCACGGCTCTACTCTTTCAAAGATAGGGTAATCTTTTTCCTCATTTTCAGCACGGGAGAATAAGCCTGACGTCAGTTGCCGTATTTCCTGGCGTCTCGTTTTGGGAGTATCCGTCCAGATCCCTATCCATGGGAATCGCGGCAAATCACCATATGTCTCCCGCGACAAAAAGCCAAATTCCACGCGCAAAATCTTCGTCTTTTCCTTCTGAGAAAGGCCCCAATATCGGTGGCTTCCCAGGGCATCGCGCTGAAATTCCCAACCGTCATGTTTTGTAGAAAGTTGACGTAAGCCCGATGTCAACCGATCAAACAGTATTATGGAGATATCCTCTACCAACGTTTCGGCCACGAGGTATAAATCGTCAAGCTGCTTCAACGTTTCTCAATTCTGCTAAAATGTTCCCGGGTCTCTTTATCCAACTTGAGATTCATGTTCCGCCTCCAGAAGATCGAGATATTGAACTAAGCTCTCCTTTACTCGCGCTGACCGAATTTCAGCGAGAGTGTCCGTAAGCATATCGCGGATATCCCGATTGTAAGACAGCAAAACGAGATCTTCTATAAAATTCCGGTTAGCCATGGCCGATTGCGGCAATTCTGGCTGCTCGCCGATCCGCGTGAGGTATATGATGCGTATTCTAGATAATTGATTGTGCATGCGTTTATGTTCTTGCGACCAATATCTAAAGACTTGCATTTCTCGATGCTTCGACCACCATTTATTCTCCACTAATATGCGAACGTCGGGATCGGAATGAACCAAGCGAATATCGATGTAGTCTCGCTCCCTTTGAACCAACCAGCGCGTGTCAGGCGCAGGAAAGGTCCAGCGAGGTTTTTTCGTCACAAGTCTTTGCAAGAATGCTGACAGAAACAGTCCACCTTGCTCGTGGCTGCCAAGAGGGTCTAGTAGTTCCGCTAAAATAGCGGAGTGGGTGGTAATCTCATAATGCGAGCGCCGTGTAATATGAAAGAGATTGAAGCCAGAACTGCTCTCACTCCTTGCTGAGATCTTCTTGCGTAAAAACCTTTGTATTTGCTCACCCCTCTGATTGGGGGTGATGACGACGGCAAACGCGCGAGGATCGCGGTCTATTGAGCGACCGGCAGCGGGCGCTGGTTGAGGGTCAGGCGGAGGGCCTGAAGGATCGCGATGCCGCGTCTCGCGCGCAGATGGGTTGGGCACAGAGCGGCCACCAAGCCTGCCTCGCTCATCTCCTGCGCGATGTGCAATACGCCATCGAAGCTGGTGACATCAGCTTTGCCCCCGGCATCAGGCGAGGTTGATCCGCGTCGAGAATTCGCTGAGACGCTCATAGAGGCGATCAGTCGAACGGCCGGTCCGATCGTCGTCTACTCGCCATTCGAGGCGACCGTGCTGCGTGCCCTGGCGGCGGTTTTGCCCGACCTATCTGGCCGATTGTTCGCCGCGATTGATCGGATGGCGGACCTGCTGCCGATTATCAGGAGCCACGTCACCCATCCCGAATTCCTCGGGTCCAATTCGATCAAGGTGGTCGCGCCCGCGTTGGTGCCGGGCTTCAGCTATGACGATCTCGATGGGATCGCTGACGGCAACGATGCGTCAGCAATGTTCTATCGGATAGCGTCGGATCGATCGCTGTCGAAGGAGGATCGAATGCGCTCCCGTCAGGCCCTCCTTGCCTATTACTGCCGGGATACGCAGGCGCTAATGTATGTTCACCGTAGACTTTCTCAATACTCTTGTCGAGAGGCGTATTAATTATGTTAATGCGTTAGAGTATGAAGTTAGATTTCATATACCGCCCAAAAATTTCCATTCTTTGATTTTTTTGGAATATTTCTTATTAACGTGTCATCGCACCTGCTTATCATTAGCGAATTGGGATGAATTTCCAGATCTATGTGAAGCGGTTTGCCATCTTTGAGCGCCCATGACGGAAAATAACCCCTTCTGTTGAGTTTTTTGAAGTCATGTGGGGGCGAGAAAAGGCGCTGCTCGTCAAACGCTGGCAGTCGCGGCAATGGCAGGCGTAGACCTGTTGGGGTTCTTCGGTGATCTCGTAGCGGATCGCACCGCACTGGCAGCCGCCGGTCTGTGGAAGCTTCATCTACGCCCTCCTTGGTGCGGCCCTGGCCCCGGTCTCGGCGATAATCATATCGCCGCTGCTTCACCGCCTCCAGACATGCGCAATAGGGAAAACAGCGAAGACGATCTGGGCTGCGAGGCCGATCACGCCGGGCGCTGAGCAATAGTTGGCAAGCTGCTCGCCTGCCGGTCTCCCAAACGCCAGCCGACCGAGAGCGAATTCCGCCGCCATCAGCACCACGAAGGCGACCACGCCCACGAGGGACCGGGCACCGACTCGGCGCGGCACATCGAGCCGATCCACGCACCAGCGACAGACGAACCAACTCGCCACGAGCATGATGGGCGTCTCAATGATAACGGCTGCGATCTCGCCGATGCGGGGCACGATGAGCAGAACCCGGACGGCTCCGAGGACGAAGCCGATGACGAAGACGATCAGGGCATAGAGTGCCCCCGCCTTGCTCGCGATACCCATTCAGATCGGCTCGACGGTCAGTTCGATGAAGGCCGCCCTTGCCGCCTCGTGAAACCGACGCACGCGATCGAGATCCTTCCGGTGCGAGCCATCCTGGTCGGTCTTCGTTTTCGAAGTCTACGCCCGCCGGCCGAACAGCACGGATCGCGTCGGCGACATTATCGGGTCCAAGTCCCCCGGCGAGGATCACCGGCGTTCGCACAAGCTCGACGATGCGACGGCTGATCGTCCAATCGTGGGTCACGCCGAGCGCACCGATCTGGCGATCGGATTCTCGATGGCTGTCCAGGAGCAAGAAATCGGCGATCCCCTCGTAGCTGCGGGCGATGTCGATGCTGACCTCCCCGATGACCGGAATGCTTCGCATGATGAGCGTGCCGGGCAGCTTGCCTTTCAGCGTCGCCGCGTCGTGCGACGAGAGCAATTCCGGTGCAGCGCCCAGGTGGACGATGGCCGGCTGGAGTTGCCCTGCCCATTGCTCGATCAGAGAGATGCCGGCGGTCAGGAACAGCGCCGAGAATTTCGATGGCGGGACGATGCCGGCCGCAACCTTCGCCGCCGCCTCGACCGGCAACTCACGGGGAAATTCGCCGTTGCCGACGAGGACGCCGATGTGATCGACGCCGATCGCGGAGATCGACCGAGCTTCTTCCGGCGTAAAGAGACTCGTAGATTTGGGTGAGCATGATCGCTATCTGGGAGCACCCTTCTTTGGTTTTCAAACTCTTGATCGGTGTCCGTCGAGCCACAATGCTCATCTGGCCCGCGTAAGCCTGAGTTTACGGCTGCGCCATCCCTCTCCGTCCAGGTCGGGCCATAGGGTTCCGTTCCAACGAACGCTGTCGAGCCGGCCTGCCGCATTGCTTGCCGCGCACCGGCCGGAAGATCAAAGTGAGAGGAGCGGTCAATAGCTGTCCTTAGACTCCAGCGAGGAAGGAAGGCAAATTGAGCGGAGAGCGGGTCGAACGCCGGCTCGCGGCCATTCTCGCGGCCGACGTCGCCGGTTACAGCCGTCTCATGGGTCGAGACGAGACCGGGACGCTGAGCCGGCTCCGCGCCCATCGTCGCGAACTAATTGACCCGAAAGTCGCCGAGCACAGGGGCCGCATTGTCAAGACGACCGGCGACGGTATCCTGATCGAATTCCCGAGCGTCGTTGAGGCCGTCGCCTGTGCGGTTGCTGTCCAGCGGGGCATGGCAAAGCAGAACGTTGGTACACCCGAGCAGCACAAGGTTGTCTTCCGTGTCGGGGTGAACCTCGGCGACATTATTGTCGAGGGCGACGATATCCACGGCGACGGCGTGAACGTCGCTGCTCGGTTAGAGGCTCTGGCCGAACCCGGCGGAATCTGCGTCTCGGGGATCGTCCACGATCAAGTGCGCGACAAACTCGATTGCGCTTTCGATGATCTGGGCGAACAAACTCTCAAAAACATTGTCCGCCCGGTTCGGGTCTATCGAGTTCGGGTCGCCGCCGCTGGCATTGCGACCACTACGTCGTCGGTCGAATCGACGCCTGTCTTTACCCTACCGGATAAACCCTCGATTGCTGTACTGCCGTTCCAGAACATGAGCGGTGACCCGGAGCAGGAGTATTTCGCGGATGGTATGGTCGAAGAAATAATCACCGCTCTCAGCCGTATCCGTTGGCTGTTCGTGATCGCTCGGAACTCAACATTCGCCTACAAAGGCCAAGCGATCGATGTGAAACGAGTTGGGCGTGAGCTTGGCGTGAAGTATGTGCTGGAAGGCAGCGTTCGTAAGGCCGGCAATCGGGTTCGTGTGACGGCGCAATTGATCGAAAGCGCGAGCGCAGCGCATGTGTGGGCAGACCGTTACGACCGGGCGGTCGATGACATATTCGCGCTCCAAGACGAATTGGCGATCAGCGTTGTCGGAGCCATAGAGCCGACACTTCGGAGAGCCGAGATCGAACGCGCACGGCGAAAGCGGCCCGAAAGCCTCGATGCGTATGATTTCTATCTTCGGGCACTGCCACTCGCTTCCACCGCCATGCCGGATGATGCCGATAAGGCGCTCCCGTTGCTCGAACAGTCTGTTCAGCTTGAGCCTGATTATCCGGCCGCGCATGCCATGATCGCTTGGTGCCATGAGCAACGGTATTTGCGCGGCGGGCTGAGGGAGGAAGTCCGAACGGCGGCTCGTCAACACGCGCGGGCTGCGATTGCGGCCGGCGGGGATGACGCGCTTGCCCTGGCTATCGGCGGCTTTGTGATCGGCGTCGTGGAGCACGATTTCACCACAGCGCTTGACGCGATTGACCGCTCCATCGCGCTCAGCCCGTCGTCGGCGCTCGCCTACGGCTTTGGCTCAATTATCCGCGCCTGGAATGGTGACGACGCGATCGCGGTCACGCACGGTGAGGCCGCGATACGTCATAGCCCCTATGATCCGTTGATCTACCTCCCATACGTCGGCCTCGCCTATGCCGATTTCTTTGCAAGGCGCTTCGAGTTAGCGGTTACTACCGCGAACCGGGCATTGCAGGCGAACCCCCGGTTCAGCGTGCCCTGCTACTTACGGACGGCAGCGTTGGCTCATTTAGGGCGAGAGGCGGAGGCTCACGCGAGCGCCGAAGACCTGCTTGAATTGCAGCCGACTTTCACGATAGCCTCACTCGTCGAAAGCAAATTCACGAGCGACGGGCGCATCTCTCTGCTGGCCGAGGGCCTACGAAAAGCTGGTGTGCCTGAGCGTTGACACGAATAATTCGGGGAGTGAAAGTCGAGCCAAAGCTTCAGCCTATGAGGCAGAACTTAAGACGATGAGGCGCATATTCGCGGATGTAGTGACAACCGAAAAAGTCATTGGATTACTCAGGTCCATACGAGGGTAAGGACATGCTGCTCGGATGTTCCCTACCGGTTGTTGACATCAGGGCCGGCCCTGCTGTGGTCCGCGACTATGCGCAGGCGGCAGAAGGTCTCGGATACTCGCATCTGCTCGCACCGGATCACGTCCTGGGCACGAATCCGGCAGCAGAACATGGTGCGTTTGCTGCGTCTGATTCGGTAGCGGCTTCATTCAACGCCGACTATCGCCGCGTCGGCACGACGACCAACGCTTATCACGATCCCTTCGTGGTGTTCGGGTTCCTTGCCGCTTGCACCGGCAAGATAGGCTTGACTACCGGGGTCCTCATCCTTCCTCAGCGACAGGCCGTATTGGTCGCAAAGCAAGCAGCATCACTCTACGAGTTATCCGGCGGACGGCTCCATCTCGGGATCGGGGTCGGCTGGAATGAGATCGAGTTCACGGGCCTCAACGAGAATTTCCACAACCGAGGCAAGCGTTCTGAGGAACAAATGCTGGTCATGCAGGCATTGTGGGCTGAACCGCATGTGAGGCTTACGGGTGAGTTCCACCGCCTTGATGATGTCGGTATCAATCCTCGGCCAGCTTCAGGACGGGTCCCGGTCTGGTTTGGCGGACACGCGGAAGCGACATTCCGCCGAACGGCGAAATACGGCGACGGCTTCATGCCTCTCGTCTATCCGCCAGGCGAGGCTGCTCTTGCAGCGTTCGAGAAGCTACGCAGGCTAACTCGCGAGGCCGGGCGTAATCCGGCAGACGTGGGCCTCGAAGTATGGGTGTCTCCGGGGATTGGTAACGAAGATGATTGGCGACGCGAGATCGCATTCTGGAAATCAGCCGGCGTGACCCACGTGACCGCTCATACGACATATGTGAGTGAGCATCACCGTCGTATTGCCCGCCGTAGTGCCGCCGATCATCTGGCGGCCATAACCCGGCATCGGGCAGCGGTGGCGGATTTGCTGTAGGCTCCTGCTCAATTGCCCCATTTGATCGAGACAAAGGCTTTGCCCTTGGCATCGCACTGCCGGCAACGAAGCCGAGGGGCCAAATCGGCAATCCGCCCCCCTGCGGAGCGTTGATGCGCCCCGCAGCGTTCATCCGGGTGCAGGCCGAGCGACGTCTTGGCCATAGCGCGGCCAGTCTGCGCCGAGGGCGCAAGCAGTGCTGCCGGGTGAATCAGGCCATCGTGCCCGGCGGCGGCTCCACCACCACAAGGGCGGTACACCCGTCCGCAGGCACGCCAATCAAGGAACCGGACAAACCCAAGAAGTCAGGCCGTAGCAATCGGCGCGCCAGTAGCGCTGGTATAAAGCACTATGAAGTAAGGTCGCCATCGCTGCTTCGGCCAAAGGAGGTACGATGTTGCGGAAAGCCCTACTTCTGACTTTTAACATCTTTGTTGTCTCCGTTGTCGGCTGGCATCCGGCATACGCGGGAGCACGCGAGGAAGCGGCGATCCGCGCTTTGATAGACCGGTGGACGAAGGCGATGCAGGAGAAAAATTTGGACGGCGTGATGTCGATGTATCAGCGTGGACAGTCTCTTGTCGCCTATGACATAGTGCCACCGCTGCAATACAAAGGCTGGGACGCCTATCGGGCTGATTACAAAGCCTTCTTCGATATGTACGACGGGCCGATCAAGGTCGAATTCCGAGATCTTGTCATCGCCGCCGACGCGGCCCTGGGTTACAGCTACGACCTCCAACGTGTCAGCGGGACACTGAAAGGCGGTCAGAAAGCAGCATTTTGGGTGAGAGTAACCGACATTTACCGCAAGGTTGGCGACCAGTGGCGTGTGGTTCACGAACACGTATCCGTGCCGGCGAACCTAGAGACGGGCAAGGCGGCGCTCGACCTCGCGCCCTAGCCCCGATGTTCGCTGAGTGATCGGCCGGCCCGCCTCTCAACATGCAAATGTCGAGGGCTATGCCTGATGAATTAGCATATCACGGTCATTGACTAGGCGACCAACACGGTGCTGTTCGCTGGCAACAGCCAGGACGAGGACAGAGATTAGAGCGGTTGCGCCCGAAGCCCGCCGACTGCGGCCGAAGGCGCAGATTTTCATCCGGCCACCCATGGGCCAGCCGCCTTACGAATGGCCTTCCGAGAGTCTCCGAGTATCGCAATTCGACCATCGGATTGATACAGCGGTCCGGCCCTTGGGATCGCACTGCCGGCATCGCAGCCGGGGCGTTAGATCGACGATCCGCTCATCCGGCCCAAGTCGCAAGCCTTGGGTGAGACCGCTTGCGGGAATCATTTCATCATGGCCGCAGATGCACTCGACGCGGACGAAATCGCCCGGTCCTAAATCGCCGCGCGTGCCGCATAAAGGGGGACCACCGCGACACCTGCGCCGGGTTACCGGCCGATCCAGGTTGACGCGACACGTGGCCCGGTGGCCGGCGCATCGCGCTCCCTCAAATCCCGGCCCGTGATCTCGATGTTGCCATCGTCGGTCAACTGCCGGCGACGAACCTTCCGCTCGGCGATGAGTTCGAGCCGGGTCCGATGCAGATGGTAGGCTTCGAGGCACCGTTCGGGTGTCAGGGCCTGATCGAGCAGGGCTTGGAACACGCGCCGGCCGACACGCACGACGCCCTCGTATTCGCCGATGCCAATCCCGAACTCGACAGCGGCATGATCGGCGTTCCAGCGAGCATCTGGGGGAAACCGGAAGAACATTGCGACCTCCTGCCCGTCAGGCTATCATGTTCCAGTAATGTTCTCAGCGGGTGCGGCGAGGTTGCCAATGCCCCAGGTGGACGCGGCGTTCGTGGTGGCTTCCAAATTAGTAGCCCCGCGTTGGCAGATTCGGTGTTTCAGTTAGCGATCCGCCAATCTCGGCTTCCAGCCTTCATATTGAAAACATGCGGCAATTCGACTCGCCCCGGCAGATTTGTTTGACCAAGCCGCTGATTCAATTATCCTTTCGGCGGGGGATCATGTGATGGATGCCACTTACAACCTGAGCGGCGGCTTCAAGCCGACCCTGAAGCGGTTCGCCGATCTGGACGGGCCGGACTATTTCCCGACACCGCCCTGGGCGACATTCGCCCTGGTCGATAACGAGCATTTTACGGGCGAAATCTGGGAATGCGCCTGCGGCGACGGTGCGATGTCGCGCGTGTTGGAGCAGGCCGTGTCTCAGGTCCGAAGCTCGGACCTTTACCAGCGTGGTTATGGCGACTGCGGGATCGACTTCCTGGATGCTCGGCATAAGACCGACAACATCATCACGAATCCGCCATACAATAGCGCCGAGGGTTTCGTCAGGAGCGGCACCCGGCTCGCCAAACGGAAATTCGCCCTGCTCCTGCGGCTGGCGTTCCTGGAGGGAGCGAACAGGGCCAACACAATTTTCACCAAGATTCCGCCGAGCCAGGTCTGGGTATTCAGCGAGCGGATCACCTTCTATCCGGCCGGTGCTGAACGAAAAGGGTCGGGGACGACCGCTTACGCGTGGTTCGTCTGGGACCGAGACGCGCCGAGCGGGACCGAGCTTCGCTGGTTCAAGCCGGGCTACAAGGCGCGATTTAGCTAAAGCCCGCGCCGTTGAAGAAAGTCGCGTCCCTCCTGGGTGATCTGGATGCCGTCGCCCGTATAGACGGCAAGCCCCCTCGCGAAGACGTTGGTCTGTGAGTTATGATGCGAGACGATATTGCCGACGATTTGCTGATACATCTACTCGTTATTTCTGGTCTTTGATGGCACGAGGTCTTCCGGCGTCAGATCGACGTATTTGCTAATTTCTTCCTTTATTTGGGTCGTCGTCGCGATCCCATTCGGCTTGCTGCGTGCGACTAACAGAGCGCCGATCCGCATCTCGCTCTCAGGTGTGCAATTGTTGCGTGTCTTCGCCATGACCGTCTCCGTTTCTCCTGAACAATTCGATTGGACGAATCCGATTATCGCAGAATTGGCTTGACGGTAAATAGGAGCGTTTGGAAAAAGTGGGACCTATTTTTGGAGGCCCGCTGTGGCTGCACAGGTTGCATTCCGTTTAGACGACCACACTCATCCGTTCAACGAGACGTGCCCCACCTGCGATCAACCAATCCCGAACGACAAGGTTAAGGAGATCCGGGCACGGGCAGCGGAGGCGCAAAAGCGCGCGATGGCCGAAGCCGATGCTCGGGCGGCGCAGAGGATCGCGGCGGACACGATGCGCATCGAGGAAGCCGCCAAGGTCCGCATCGAGCAGGCCGAACGCGAGAAGGCCGAAGCGGTCAAGAAGGCCAATACCGAGGCTACGGCCAAAGTCGACGCCGCCCGAGCCGAGGGTCAGAAGGGAGCCGAGGCTGCTGCCGCACAGAAACTCGCCGACGCCGAGAATGCCAAGGCGAATGCCGAGATGGCCAAGACAGTCGCCGAGATGGCAAAAACCGAAGCTGAGACCGCCGCCGCACAGAAGATTGCGGCTGCGGAAGAAGCGGCCAAGACGCGCCAGGAGGAATTCAGAAGCAGGTCGATGCCGCGAATGCCAAGGCGCGGCAGGTGGAGGCCGACCGCGAGGCTGCCGTAGAGGCACGTGGCCGCGAAGTCCGTGAGGCGATGGAGAAGGACGCCGCCGCGAAGATCGCTACGCTACATTCGGCTAATGATGAAAAGACAAGGAAGCTGCTTGAGCATGTTCAAACACTGGAGCGGAAGCTAGAGGAAAAACGAGCTTCTGAACTCGGCGAAAGTGCCCACATACAACTGCTTGATGCGCTCAAGGAGGAATTTCCCGAAGACCATACCCGACGCATCTCACCGGGTGTATCGGGCGCTGATATTTTGCATACCGTGATGAAGCGTGGCGTCGTGTGCGGCTTGATCCGCTACGAGAGCAAAAACGCCATGCAATGGCGGGACGAATACGTCACCAAGTTGGTCCGGGATCAGACCGCCGCCGAGGCTGATCACGCCGTTCTCGCAACCTTCAAATTCCCCAAGGAAACGGCTCAGGTCGAGATCCGGGAAGAAGGCGTTATTGTTGTGAACCCGGCGCGGGCCGTTGCTATCGCACAGATCCTCCGTGCGAATTTCCTGCACGTCCACACCTTGCGGCTCAGCAAGAGTGAGCGACAGGAAAAGATGGCGGCGCTATACGACTTCATGACCTCCAAGCAATTCGGCCTGTTGATGAGCCGGATCGACACCCACTCCGACGCGCTCCTAGCGCTTCAGGAGAAGGACAGGAAATACCACGAGCGTCATTGGCAGGACGAGGGGACGCTTATTCGGTCGGTTCAGAAGGTGAAGGGGGACATCGCTACGGCTGTCGAGTTGATCATAGGAGGTAGTCCAGAGACCGAGTTGACCGAATGACCCAACCTGAGCCTGCTGCTGCCCGCGCCAACGTCGTCGGTTTTGGCCTGCAAGAACGGCGACTTGGTTCGACCATTCTGCGCACCTACCGCCACAAGGTCGATGTTGACGATGTGGTGCCTAACGAACGGCAACCCGGCTAGGCGCAAAAGAAGACGAGGAACTACAGCGGCAGATCGAGGCCAACGAAGGTCTGTTCGAGCCGCTGCTGGTCGAGCCTCACCCGGACATCGAGGGCAAATATAGGATCATCGACGGCGAGCGCCGTTGGACTAACTCGGTCAAGCTGGTCGAGCAAGGTCGTGAGCAATACCGGCAGATTCCAGTCGAGGTTACTGACCGGACTCTCACCGACGAGGAACGCCTGCGGGTCTGGATCTATATCCACCGCCAGCGCAAGGAATGGGATGCTCGCGAGAAGGAAATGGTCGCCTACCGGCTGGTCGAACTGATGGGCCGCGCCAGCGCCGCCAACATCCTCGGGATCTCGATCCGCGAGCTAGAGAAGCTAGTCGAGATTTACGAGCTATCGTCGCGGTTCAAGGGCCTTCGAGATCCGGCCGGCGCGATCACGTGGGCGCGGGAACTCATGGGGGTCAGCAAGAAGTTGCTGACGCCGACCGCCGTCGAGGCGGTGATCGAAAAAGTCGCTGCGAAGCGGATCACCAACTCGAAGGACCTTCGAAAGCTGCGCCAGATCTTGCCGGACCTGGTGGCGCGTGAGCATTTTCTGTCCAGGCAGGGCGACATCGACTCGGCGGTCATGCGGCTTGGTGTGCCTCCGAAGAAGGACAAGTCGGGGTTGGCGGGCGACCTGGAATTGGCGATTGAGTTGATGAAACGGGTGCCCTGGACGATGCTATCTGATCTGAAGGGCGATCCTGAAATTCTCAAGAGAATTGACGATGCCGAAGCACTGCTCAAATCGCTACGGAAGGCGCTGGAGCCATAGAGATCAAGACCGCGATGCACTGCTCGTCGGTCGCCATCGCCGATGGCTCGCCGCTCGCGCTGGCTGGGCTGTGGGAGCGATGGAGGAACCCGGATGCGGGAGAGGTCATCCAGACCTTCACGGTGCCGACGACGGTGCCGAACGCGTTATGTGCGCCGATCCATGACCGAATGCCGGTAATCCTGGGGCGGGAGCACTGGCCGGCGTGGCTTGGCGAGGTAGAGGCGAGCCAGGACGAGTTGCTGCGGATGCTGCGGCCGTTCACGAGGCACCTGATGCGGGCCTACCGCGTTGATCGGCGGGTCCGGAATGTGCGGAACAATGATCCGGACCTACTTGACGAGATCGCCCGCGCGGCGTAGCGACCTTCCAGGCCGTAATGACCCATGCTCAGCGGGGACCCCAGCCGGCGTGCGGTTTACGGTGTAATGCTTATGCGGATCGTATGGTTGTTGAAGCCGACGATGCCCTCGGCCGGGGCCGGGGCGGCGGCCCAGGTTCCGACCCAATGCCTGTTGCCCTGCATCGGACGCTCCTCCCTCTTGCAATGGTCGCCGCCGATCGTGCCGCCGCAATCGCTCCGACTGCAACGGCTTTCAGAGATACGGGTCGGGCTGCGCCAGATAGTGCGTGACGTAGTCGCGCACCGCGTCCTCGAGCGGCGTGAACGGCGCGTCATACCCGGCCTGGCGCAGCCGGGTCATGCGCGCCTCGGTGAAATACTGGTAGCTGCGCCGGATCGCCGGCGGCGTGTCGACGAATTCGATCTTCGGTGCGACGCCGCAAGCCGCGCCGGTCGCATTCATCAGGTCGAGAAAGCTGCGCGCCTGCCCGGTGCCGAGATTGTAGATGCCGTTGATCGCCGCGCCGGGCTCCTGCAACAGCAGCCACAGCATCACCGCGGCGCAATCCTTGACATAGACGAAATCGCGGCACTGATCGCCATCGGCATAGTCCGGCCGATGCGACTTGAACAGCCGGATCGGCTCGCCGGCGGCGATCGGCCGATAGTTCTTGGCGACGAGGCTCATCATGTCGCCCTTGTGGTGCTCGTTGGGACCGAACACGTTGAAGAATTTGAGCCCGACCCAGAACGGCGGCGCTCGTCCCGCCGCAACTTCGCGCAATGCCCACAGGTCGAAAGCGTGCTTTGACCAGCCGTAAAGGTTGAGCGGGCGCAGGCGCTTCAGCGCGTCGATGCCGCCGGCATCGTCGAAGCCGGCCGTGCCGTCGCCATAGGTCGCGGCGGTCGAGGCGTAGATCAGCTTCTTGCCGGCGGCGGTGCACCAGCGCCACAGTGCGACCGAGTAATTGAGATTGTTGGCGATCATCTCGTCGCCGTCATCCGCTGTCGTCGACGAGATGGCGCCCAGATGAAACACCGCCTCGACCTCGCCCCCGAAGCGCTCGAGCCAGGCAGACAGCCCGTCGACCGGCACGATCTCGAAAAAATCGCGCTTGGCGATGTTGCGCCATTTGTCGCCGCGGCCGAAGCGGTCGACGAGCACGAGATCGCTGCGGCCGGAATCGTTGAAGTGCGCGGCAAGCACCGAGCCGATAAACCCGCCGCCGCCGGTGATCACCAGCATCCGAAAACCGGCATCAGGCAGCATCCTCCGCTTGCGACGACTGCGCGGCGCGGATGGCGTCGATCAGGCGCGTCGTCGAGCGCCCTGCGACAAGATCGACGAGCACGACACGGCCGCCCGCTTGCTGCACCTCGGCAGCGCCGACGACGCCGTCGATCGTGTAGTCGCCGCCTTTCACCAGCACATCGGGCTTGATGCGGCGGATCAATTCGAGCGGCGTATCCTCGTCGAAACTGATCACCGCATCGACCGATTCGAGCGCGCCGATCACGGCCGAGCGGTCGGCCAGCCCATTGACCGGCCGGTCGGCTCCCTTGAGGCGGCGCACCCCGGCATCGCCATTGAGGGCGACGATCAGCCGGTCGCACTGGGCGCGCGCCGCGGCCAGCAGCGTGACATGCCCGGCGTGCACGATGTCGAAGCAGCCATTGGTGAACCCGACCACGAGACCGCGGCTTTTCCAGCGCCGCACCAGGGTCTCCGCCTCGGGCACGGCATAATATTTTGCGTGATGCCATTCCTTGTCGTGCGCATCACGCGACAATTCGAGCATCAATTCGTCGAGCTCGACGGTCGCGGTGCCGAGCTTGCTGACGACAATGCCGGCGGCAGTGTTGGCGAGCCGCATCGCCTGCGGCAGCGTGTGGCCGCTGGCGCAGGCCAGGGCGAGGACTGCGATTACCGTGTCGCCGGCGCCGGACACGTCATAGACCTCGCGCGCCCGCGCCGCCTCGTGATGGACCACGCCCGCGGCCTCGACCAGAACCATGCCTTTTTCCGATCGGGTCACCAGGATGGCGCCGGCCTCGGCCGCGCGCAGCACCGCGGTCGCGGCAGCAACGAGTTCGGCGTCGTTCGCCACCGGCAGCCGCGCCGCAAGCGCCAGCTCCTTGAGGTTGGGCGTAATGCAGCTGGCGCCGCGATAGCGCCGGAAATCGTCGCTCTTGGGATCGACGTAAACGGGGATGCCGCGGCCCCGCGCCCGCTCGATTGCCGCCGCCAGCACGCGAGCACCGAGCACGCCCTTGCCGTAATCGGAAAGTATCACCGCGTCGGCGTCGGGAAGCGCGGCCTCGACCGCGTCAATCAACCCCGCCTCTTCCTCGGGGTCGAGATCCTGCGTGCTCTCCTCATCGACCCGGAACAGTTGCTGATGTCCCGCCAAAAAGCGGGTCTTGCAGACGGTCGGCCGGCCCCGGCTGGAAACGTGCCGGTCGATAATACCCGGCGTCGCACCGATCAGTGCCTCGACCTCTCGGCCGGCCGCGTCGCCGCCGAGCAGCCCCAGCAGCATCGCCCGGCCGCCCAGCGCCGCGATATTGCGCGCGACATTGCCGGCGCCGCCCAGCATGCTCTGCGTCCGCCGCAACAGGAGAACCGGCACCGGCGCCTCCGGCGAGATGCGCTCGGTATCGCAATAGGTAAAGCGGTCGAGCATGACATCGCCAAGACACAGAATCGCGGCGTTCGAGAAATCCATGGGCCGGCGCTGTTCCTCCAGGCAATTCCATCGCGGTTGAGCGGCGGTCTCTTTACCACGCCGGCTTGAGGTCGCCTAGCCGGGGCGCCAGGCGCAGGCGCGCCGCATCAGTCGCAGAACTCCCGCGGTATAAGCTTTTTCCGCGAGCGCCCGCTTGTGCCGTCGGGCGGTTGCCAGCAAGATCGGGGCGGCTATAGTGCGCGGCGCCACCCCCGCGGCGGCGCGTCCGGGCCTTTCGCCCGAAGTCACGGCCAGATTGAGGGCAGTTGATGCCACGTCGCTTGCCTGCCGCGCTCGGCGCGGCTCTGCTGTTGTTAGTCGCCGCGCTGATCCTCTCGACAGGGCCGGCGGCGGCGGGCGCGTTCACCGACGCGGCCGGCCGGCACGTCATGCTGCCCGATCGGATCACCCGGATCTTGCCGGCCGAGCGCAACGCCGAAGTGCTGGTGTTCGTGCTCGCCCCGAACAAGCTCGCCGGACTCGAGCGGTTGTCGGGACGCGCGGCGCCGGTGCCGCGCAGCACGCGTCTGCCGGTGCTCGGCTGGCGGACGCGGTCGAGCCCGGAGCACATGGCCGAGACCGCCCGGCGCCTGCACGCCGACCTGATCATCGATGCGGGCCCGATCACCCCAGCGGGAGCGGCCTTTGCCGACCAGGTGCAGCGGCTGGCCGGCATCCCCTACATTCTGGTCGACGCGAGCTTGGCCCGCACGCCGGCGGTGCTGCGCTCGATGGGCGCGCTTCTCGACGTGCGCGACCGGGCCGACGATCTCGCCCAGTTTGCCGCGCACGCCATCGCCGGGCTGCGCGGTCGGCTGTTGATCGTACCGGCCGATACGCGGCCGCATGTCTATGTCGCGCTGGGCGGCAACGGGCTGAGAACCGCCCTGCCCGGCACGCCGGCGGCCGCAGCCATCGACGAGGCAGGCGCCATCAACGTCGCCACCCCACTCGGCCGCGGCGGCGAGGTGACGGTAACCCGCGCGCAACTATTCGGCTGGGACCCACAAATCATCATCGCCGAGCAGCGCCGCTTCTATGATCGAGCTGCGCCGCAATCGTGCTTGGCGGCGCCTCTCGGCGGTGCGCAACCATCGGGTTTATCTGGAGCCGAGCAATCCGTTCGGATGGATCGAGGACCCATCGAACATCAACCGGGTGATCGGGTTGTACTGGCTGTCGGGCCTGTTCTACCCCAACATGCTGCAGGAGGATCTGCGGACGACGACCTGTGATTTCTATAACCGGTTCTACCGTGCCAAGCTGACCAATGCACAGGTGGAGGCGCTGGTCGGGCCGGCCGGGGCGCCGCCTCCCGAGGCGCCGCGCCTGATCGAGTCGACGTTCGGCGTTGCGCCATCGTCCACCCCGCCCAAGAGCATCGCCCCCGGTGCGCCGGCGGTGCCAGCGCCGATGCCCGGCATTCCCGGCGCCGGACCTAACGATACCTGCGCCGTCCCGACCGGCCTATCGCCACAGCCGTTGCCCGGCATCACGGGCGCCGCGCCGGTCAGCCTGTTGCCGCGCCCGGGTGCCGCGGACGTTCCTGCGCCGCGCCGCCGCACCCGCGCGATCCCGACACACTCAAACTGACCCAACCGATAGCCGTAGCCCGGCGTCGTGCACCAGCGCGCCGCGCTGCCCGGACGGCGTGCGGCGTATTATCGCGCGGTGAACGGTTGCTCGCTACTGCTCGGCAAATTTTATGAGCCGGCGAACAAGCAGCGATTGATTTGTGATGCGCCTGCCCCCATTTCACGCCGCGCGTAACTGACGTCCATCGGGGTCACCCGGCATCCTTCCTAGAGGAATAGCCATTGACGGCCGTAACCTCCGCCGGGCACAGCGCCCCGGATCGGGACATTCTGCGCAGCCTCACCATCGCCGCACTCGGCGTCGTTTACGGGGACATCGGCACCTCGCCGCTTTATGCCGTGCGCCAGTCGCTGATCGAGTTCGGCAAAACCACCCGGCTGTCGATCCTCGGGGTCATCTCGCTGATCGCGTGGTCGCTGATCCTGGTGGTCACGGTCAAGTATGTTCTGGTGATCATGCGCGCCGACAACCGCGGCGAAGGCGGCCTGCTCGCGTTGACCGCGCTGACGCTGCGCAACACGCTCGGCTCGCAGCGGCGACGCCGGTGGATCATGGCGGCAGGGTTGGTCGGGGCCGCACTGTTCTACGGCGACGGGGTCATCACCCCGGCGATCTCGGTGTTGAGCGCGGTTGAGGGGCTCAAGGTCGCGACGCCGATCTTCGACCCCTATGTCGTGCCGATCTCACTCGTATTGCTGATCGGGCTGTTTATCGTACAGCGCCGCGGGACGGCGGCGGTCGGCCGGCTGTTCGGCCCGATCATGCTGGCGTGGTTCCTGGTGCTTGCCGTGCTCGGCGTCGCCAATATCGTGGCGCAGCCGGCAATCCTGCTGGCGCTCAATCCCTGGTATGGCGTCGAACTGTTGGCGAGTGCGCCCTGGCGGGGCTTCGTGATGCTGGGGGCCGTCTTTCTGGCGGTGACCGGCGCGGAGACGCTCTACGCCGATATGGGACATTTCGGGCGTTCACCGATGCGCAAGGCGTGGCTCTACATCGTCTTGCCGGCGCTGATGCTGAACTATTTCGGACAAGGCGCCCTGCTGCTCGCCAATCCGAGCGCGCTGCGCAGCCCGTTCTACCAGATGGTGCCGCATTGGGGTCTCTATCCGCTGGTCATCATGGCATCGATCGCGACCATCATCGCCTCGCAGGCCGTCATCTCCGGCGCATTCTCGATTACCCGGCAGGCGATCCAGCTCGGCTACCTGCCACGACTGCAGGTGCGCCATACCTCCGAGCACGAGATCGGCCAAGTCTACGCTCCCCAGGTCAACGGCGCCCTGCTCGCCGGGATCATCATCCTGGTGATCGGGTTCCAGACCTCGGACAGCCTGGGCGCGGCGTACGGCATCGCGGTGACCGGGATGATGGTGATTACGACGGGCCTCGCCTTCCTCTACATGCGCAGCATCGGCTGGAGCCTGGCACTGGCGGGAGGCGTGTTCGGCTGCTTCCTGGTGGTCGACCTGGTATTCCTCAGTGCCAACCTGCTCAAGATCGTCGAGGGCGGCTGGTTTCCGATCCTGGTCGCGGGCGCGGTGTTCGTCGTCATGTCGACCTGGTGGCGCGGCCGCGGCATCCTCGCCGACAAGCGGGCGCGCGACGCCTTGCCGCTCGGCACCTTCCTCGACAGCATCACGCCCGATCACCCGCCGCGCATCGCCGGCACCGCGGTCATCATGGCGCGCGACATCCAGCAGGTCCCGACCGCGCTGCTGCATGCCCTGAAGCACTACAAGGTCCTGCATGAACGCACTGTGCTGATGCGCGTCGCCACCCGGGACATTCCGCATGTCAGCGACGAGGAGCGCCTCGAGATCCACGACCTCGGCAAGGGCTTCTTCACGGTGACGGTCTGGTACGGCTTCATGGACGAGCCGAACCTGCTGCGCGCGCTGGCGCAGATGCGGCTGCAGCAGCTGCGCTTCAGCCTGATGGAAACGTCCTTCATCATCGGCCGCGAAAAGCTCGTGCCGAGCCGGCGCGGCTCAGCGCTGTCGCGCTGGCGCCGCGGGCTGTTCACGCTGATGTCGAACAACGCGCTCGACGCCACCGAGTTCTTCCGCATTCCGCCGAACCGGGTCGTCGAGCTGGGCGGCCAGATCGAGATTTGACCGCGGCGGCGCTCGCCTACTCCGCCGCCTGCCGCTCTGCCGGCGCGGGGCGCCAGCGCAATACCGGCTTGCGCGCCGCCGCCGTCTCGTCGAGCCGGCGGCGCGGGGTCAAGCGCGGCGCAGCCTGGAAATCGGCGGCATCGCCGGCCCGGGCGCGCGCGGCAAGACCGCAGACCACCGCCGCGAACTCGTCGAGCGCGGCCTTGCTCTCGGTTTCGGTCGGCTCGACCAGCAGCGCCCCGTGCACGACCAGCGGAAAATACATCGTCATCGGGTGAAAGCCCTCGTCGATCAGCGCCTTGGCGAAGTCGAGGGTGGTCACCCCGGTATCCTTCAGGAAATGGTCGTCGAACAGCACCTCGTGCATGCAGGTGCCGGGAAAGGACACGCTGAGCGCTTCGGCCAACTTGACGCGCAGATAGTTGGCGTTGAGGACGGCATCCTCGGCGACCTGACGCAGCCCGTCGGCGCCGTGGCTCATCATGTAGGCGAGCGCCCGCACGAACATGCCGATCTGGCCGTGGAAACCCTTGAGCCGGCCGATCGTTTGCGCGGCAGCGCCCGCACCATGCTCGATCAGCGCAAACCCGTCCGCCCCATGCACGACCCAGGGCAGCGGCGCAAAGGGCGCCAGCTCCGCGGCCAGCGCCACCGGGCCGCTGCCGGGCCCGCCACCGCCATGCGGGGTCGAGAAGGTCTTGTGCAGGTTCATGTGCAACGCGTCGATGCCGAGCTCGGCCGGCAGCACGCGCCCGACGATCGCGTTGAAATTGGCGCCGTCGCAGTAAAAGAATGCCCCGGCTTCGTGCACCGCCGCGGCGATCTCGAGGATCTCGTCCTCGAACAGGCCGCAGGTGTTGGGGTTAGTCAGCATCAATGCCGCGACGTCGCCGTCGAGCTGCGCCTTCAGCGCGGCAAGATCGACCCGGCCCTGATGCCGGCTCCCCTTGGGTCCGGCCGGAATGCTCTCGATCGTGTAGCCGCAGGTTGCCGCCGTCGCCGGGTTGGTGCCATGCGCCGATTCGGGCACCAGGATACGGCGGCGCGGGTCGCCGCGCGCCGTCAACGCGGCACGGATCGCCATGATGCCGCACAATTCGCCATGCGCCCCGGCGGCCGGCGACATCGCCAAAGCCGGCATCCCGGTCAGCACCTTGAGCCAATGCGCCAGCGTGTCGATCAGTTCGAGCGCGCCCTGCACGCTGGCCACCGGCTGCAACGGATGCAGATCGGCGAAGCCGGGCAGCCGCGCCAGCTTTTCGTTGAGCCGCGGGTTGTGCTTCATCGTGCACGAACCGAGCGGGTAGAGGCCGCTGTCGATCGCATAGTTCTTTTGCGACAGCCGGGTGAAATGGCGCACGACCTGCGGCTCGCTGAGACCGGGCAGCCCAATCGGCCCCTGGCGTGCGAGGCCATCGAGGCGCGAGGCCACGGGCAGTGGCTCGGGCAGGTCGACGCCGCAATGCCCGGGCGAATCCTGCTCGAACAGCAGGGGCTCTTCGAGTTGCAGACCCCGATTGCCGCTGATCGTCGGGCCGGGACCGGCCCCGTCCGCGGCCACGGGAGCGCTCAATGCCCGGCTCCACTCGCTCATCGCAACACCTTCCGGAGCCCCGCTTCGAGGCGCTCGATGTCGTCCTGGGTGACCATCTCGGTCACCGCCACCAGCAAGAAATCGGCCATCTCCGCCCGCTGCGGGTAGAGCCGGCTGACCGGGATGCCGGCAAGGACGCCCTGCCCGGCCAACGCCTCGACGACCGGCGCTGCCGGGCATGACAGCCGCAGCGTGAACTCGTTGAAGAAGCGCTGGTTGACCAGCGCGACCCCGGGGATCGCGGCAAGCCGCTCGGCGGTGGCGACCGCGGCCGCATGGTTGAGCCGCGCCAGGCGCGTCAGCCCCGCTTCACCTAGCAATGCCACATGGATCGTGAAGGCGAGCGCGCACAGCCCGGAATTGGTGCAGATGTTGCTCGTCGCCTTCTCGCGGCGGATGTGCTGCTCGCGCGTCGACAGGGTCAGGACCCAGCCGCGCCGTCCCTCGGCATCGACGGTCTCGCCGACAAGGCGGCCGGGCATCTGGCGGGCGAATTTCTCGCGGCTGGCAAAGAGGCCAAGATGGGGCCCACCGAAATTGAGCGCGTTGCCGAAGGACTGCCCCTCGGCGGCGACGATGTCGGCGCCCATCTCGCCGGGCGGGCGGATCGCGCCCAACGACAGCATCTCGGTGACGATCACGACCAGCAGCGCGCCGGCCGCGTGGCATTGCTGCGCCAGCGCCGAATAGTCGCGGATTTCGCCGTAGAAATCGGGGTTCTGCACGACGACACAGGCGGTCTCGCCGTCGATCAACGCGGCGAGGCCCTCGGCGCCGCACGGCGCGGCGTCCGGCACCACCCGCTCATGCCCGGAAAACCGCGCATAGGTCTCGCACACGTCGCGGTAATGCGGGTGCAGGCCGGCCGACAGCACCGCCTTGTCGCGGCGGGTGACCCGGCAGGCCATCGCCACCGCCTCGGCGCAGGCCGTCGCGCCGTCGTAAAGCGAGGCGTTGGCGACCTCCATCCCGGTCAGCAATGCCACCTGGGTCTGGAACTCGAACAGCGATTGCAGCGTGCCCTGCGCCAATTCGGGCTGATACGGGGTGTACGACGTCAGGAACTCGCCGCGCTGGATCAGGTGGTCGACCGCTGCCGGCACGTGATGGCGGTAGGCGCCGCCGCCGAGGAAGAACGGCGCCGCACCGGCATTGAGGTTCTTCGCCGCCATCGCGCTCAGGCGGCGCTCGACCTCCAGTTCGCCCATCGCCCGCGGCAGGTCGACCAGACCCGCGTGGCGGGCGGGCGCCGGCACGTCGGCGAACAGGTTCTCGATCGACGCAACGCCGATCGTCGCCAGCATCGCCTGGCGGTCGGCATCGGTCAGCGGCAGATAGCGCATTACGGCTGCTCCTGCGCGACAAAGGCGGTGTAGGCGGCCTCGTCCATCAGCCCGTCGAGCTGCTTCGGGTCGGCGAGGCGCAGCTTGATGAACCAGCCCTCGCCCATCGCATCGGCGTTGACTTGGGCCGGGTCGCCGAGCAAGTCCTCGTTGACCGCGACAACCTCGCCCGACACCGGCGCGTAGACCTCGCTTGCGGCCTTCGCCGAATTCGACGACCGCCGCCTCTTTGCCCTGCTCGACCTTGCGGCCGACCTCGGGAAGCTCGACGTAGACGACGTCGCCCAGTTGCGACTGCGCATAATCGGTGATGCCGATCACGGCCATGTCGCCTTCCTGGCGGACCCATTCATGGTCCTTGCTGTATCGGGTGGCGGGCATCGGATTCCTCCTGTCAGCCGCGGTAGTAATGGGTCGGACCAAACGGCATTGGCGCGACACGCGCCGGCCGGGGAACATCGCGAACGATCAGCGCGAGCGGGAGGCCGTCGCTGGCATGGGTGGTCGGGACATAGCCCATCGCGATCGGCGCACCGACCGAGGGCCCGAACCCGCCACTGGTCACCTGCCCGAGCAGATTTCCCGCCGAATCGGTGATTGCCGTGCCGTCGCGCGCCGGGGCACGCCCGTCGGGGCGGATGCCGACGCGGCGGCGCACCGGCCCGTCGGCAAGCTGGCGGGCGATGACCGCGGCGCCGGGAAAGCCGCCCTCGCCGCGGCGGCGCTTGGCGATGGTCCAGGCGAGGCCGGCCTCGACCGGCGTCGTGGTCTCGTCGATGTCATGGCCGTACAGGCACAACCCGGCTTCGAGGCGCAGCGTGTCGCGCGCGCCAAGTCCGACCGGCCTCACCTCCGGCTGGCTCAGCAAGGTCTCCGCTACCGCAACGGCATCGGCGGCGGCGAGCGACAACTCGAAGCCGTCCTCGCCGGTGTAGCCCGAGCGGGTCACGCCGCAGCGTGCGCCGGCGACCGTCACCTCGGCCGCGCTCATGAACGGCATCCGCGCGACCGCGCCGGCAAAGCGCGCCAGCACCGCCGCCGCCTGCGGCCCCTGCAAAGCCAACAGCGCGCGCTCGAAGCGCGGCTCGATCGCGACCGCCGGGTCGAGATTTGCGCGGAGATGCGCGAGGTCGGCGTCCTTGCACGCCGCGTTGACGACAAGCATCAGCCCGTCATCCGTGGCGGTCACCATCAGGTCGTCGAGGATGCCGCCGGCCTCGTTGAGCAGCAGCGTGTAGCGCATCCGCCCGGGCGCGAGCCCCTGCAGGTCGCCGGGCACCAGCGCTTCCAGCGCCCCCGCCGCCGCGGCGCCGCGCAGGTGGATCTGGCCCATATGCGACACGTCGAAGAGGCCGACCTGGGCGCGGGTGTGCAAATGCTCGGCGATGATGCCGGCCGGGTATTGCACCGGCATCTCATAGCCGGCGAAGGCGACCATGCGCGCACCGCGGGCGCGGTGCAGATCGTACAGCGGGGTGTGCCGCAGCAATGCCAATTCGGCCGGACCTGACAACAGGCGCACCTCCGATAGCACGGACGCGGGCTGCGTCCGGGAGATGCCCCCTCTGTCGTGGACCCTGAGAGATTCACCGCCGCCGGCTCGCCAAGTGCGACCCGGCCGCGGCTTACTCCTTCGGTGTGCGGATCAGGCGCAAGACCGGACCCGCCGCTTTCCAGAGCGCCCTTCCGCCCACAGTCCTTTTGCCTGAGAGTTTCCGGGGCGGTTGCTCCTTCGGCGCCGCGCTGCCCGGTTTACACCAGAGCGCGGCCTCTCCTGCGGGCGTGCATTCGGCGCGGCCTGTGTAGCACCGCCCGCAGACGGACGCCAGCCGTTAGCGAGGGCCTGCCGGCGGCGGCTCATTGCCCGCCATCGGCGGCCTCACCGATCCGCCGTGACGGCACCATCCGCTCATGCAGGACCCTGACGATCTCCACCAGATCGACCCCGAGAGCGCGGTAATAGACGACATGCGCGGGCCGGCGCACCTTCGATCGATCGGGAAGCCTGGCATGACGCAAGTGAAAACTCCGCACGCCCGGCACCAGGTCGCTGCAATCGCGCGTCACCCGCCCCTCCGGCTCGGCCGCGACCTGTCGCATCGCGGCAGCCAGGGTTTCGGTGTAGCGCCGCTTCGCTTCGCTGCCCCAACGGCGGTCGCTTTCGGCGAGGATCCCGGCAAGATCCGTCCGCGCCGGCCGCGACAGACGGAAGCGCTGCATCGCGATTTCAGCACGCCTCGTCGTCGCGCAGGCGCGGCAAGGTTTCGAGATAGCGCTCCAGATCCGTATCGTCGATCTCGGTAAAATCGCCGCGATCCAGCGCCGTCGCCCCGGCCTCGATCAAGGCGCGCAGCACGTCCAATTTCAGCGCGTCCTCGCGGCGGCGCTGCTGCAACGCGCGGAGCGCGTCCCGAATGGCCTCGCTCGCATCCTCATACTCGCCGGCCTGAACGACCCGCTCGACGAATTCATCCTGCTCCCGGGTCAGCCTGATGTTGCGGGTTCGCATCGTCCATTTCTCGCTGGGCCTTCGAGATATTGTATCGCCGAAGACCCGCCGCTATCCCCGTGGGCTTGATTCGCCGACAGGTCAGCGACCGCGGTAGTGCCGGTAAAAATCGACGACGTCCGGACTCTGCTGAAAGCCGAGCACGATGTTGATCTGGCCGGGAGGCAGACCCTTCAGTGGGATCGTCTCCTCGATATGGTCTGTCACACCGGCCCGGCGCTTGTCGGCTGGGATCGCGATGTGGATCGGCAGCGAGCGCTTGCTGAGGATCGTGTCGCCCGGCCCGGTGACCGCGATGAAATACTGCAGATCGACTCCGGTCCCGCCGCGCGCCGAGGGACCGCGCTCGCCGATAACGACGACATCGAGAGCCTCGTGAACCGCATCGCCGGCGCGGTCGCACTGCGCCGAGACGTCGTCCAGAATTCCGTAGAATGCAACGCCCGTCGGCTGGTGCGCCGCCCCTGGCGCAAACACTGCGGTTTGCGCCAGGGGACGCAGAATGGCCGCGGTCGGACACGTGGCCGCCTGCGTCTCCTTCGATTTGGAGGAGGAAAACATGGACGAGACCGTGCTGCACCCGGACAGTGCGGACAGCACAAGCGCCATTATCGCGACACGGGCCAAGCGATGCCGCGGCAGGCGGCTCGATGCTGGATACAAAGCGAGAAACCGTCGGTTACAGAGTGTTGTGCGTGCCGTCGCAGAACGGCTTGTCGCCGGTCCCCTTGCAGCCGCAGAACCACAGCTCCTCGGACTTCTCGGCGGTATAGGCCATCGGGGTGAGACCGGTGCCCTTGTGCGAACCGTCGCAGAACGGCTGCGCGCCGCTGCGCCCGCAGGCGCACCAGAAGTAGCGCTTGCCGGCCTCGACGGTGACGTTGTAGGGCGCCTTTTGCGCCGGGATCGGTGCGTCCATCTTTCTTCCTTGCCGTGGGCCTTGCTACTGTCGCACCCGCTTCTGGGCGGGCCGGACTTTAGGCGACCCCCGCCCGCCGCACAAGCGGGCTTGCTCGGCCGCTGCGCGGGCACGGGGCCGGAACAGCAGGGGCATATGGCGGTTTATACCGAGATCGGCGACGACGAATTGCGCGCCTTCACGAGGCTCTACGACCTCGGCGAGGTGCTGTCGTGCAAAGGCATCGCCGAGGGCGTCGAGAACTCGAATTTCCTGTTAACCACCGAGCACGGAAATTTCATCCTGACGCTGTACGAAAAGCGGGTGAAGCGCGGCGACCTGCCGTTTTTCATCGCGCTGATGGATCATCTGGCACGCCAGGGGGTGGCCGCCCCGACCCCGGTGCGCGGCCGCGACGGCGAGGCGTTGCGCGAGCTATGCGGCCGGCCCGCGGCGATCGTGACCTTTCTCAACGGCATGTGGCCGCGCCGCATCGCCCCTGCCCATTGCGCCGGGGTGGGCGGGGCGCTGGCGCGGCTGCATCTGGCCGGCATGTCCTTCACGATGGTCCGTCCCAACGACCTCGGCCCCGCCGGCTGGCGCCGGCTCTACGAATCCTGCCGCGAGCGGGCCGGCGAATTGCAGGCGGACCTCGCCGCCGAGCTCGGCGACGAACTCGCCTTCCTCGAGGCCGCCTGGCCGCGCGATCTGCCGAGCGGGGTCATTCACGCCGATCTGTTCCCCGACAACGTTTTCTTCCGCGACCACGAACTGTCCGGCCTGATCGACTTCTATTTCGCCTGCACCGACTTCCTCGCCTACGATCTGGCGGTTTGCCTCAACGCCTGGTGCTTCGAGCCGGATTTCAGCTTCAACGTGACGAAGGCGCGGCTGCTGGCGGCAAACTATCGTGCCGTGCGTCCGCTCTCGCCCGCCGAGTTGGCGGCATTACCCTTGCTGGCGCGCGGCAGCGCATTGCGCTTCCTGTTGACCCGGCTCTACGACTGGCTGAACCAGACGGCAGGTGCGCTGGTACGGCCGAAGGACCCGGTCGAGTATCTGAAAAAGCTGCGCTTTCACCGCGCCGTCACCAACCCTTCCGGCTATGGCATCGATGCCTGAAGTGGAGATCTTCACCGACGGCGCCTGCAGCGGCAATCCGGGGCCGGGCGGCTGGGGTGCAATCCTGCGCTACGGCGAGCGCGAAAAGGAACTGTCGGGCGGCGAGGCGGCGACCACCAACAACCGGATGGAGCTGATGGCGGCGATCGCCGGGCTCCAGGCGCTGACACGACCGTGCCGGGTTGCGCTGTACACCGACAGCCAGTATCTGCGCGACGGCATCACAAAGTGGCTGCCGGCGTGGAAGGCGCGCGGCTGGCGCACCGCCGACAAGAAGCCGGTCAAGAACGTCGACCTGTGGCAGGCGCTCGAAGCGGCCGCTGCACCGCACGAGATCGCGTGGCACTGGGTACGCGGCCATACCGGACATCCGGAAAACGAGCGAGCCGACGCGCTCGCCCGCGCCGCGATCGCCACGCTGCGGGCGGCACAGCGCTAGCGCCGGCAATCCCGGGCGGCTGTCGCACGCCGCTTGTCACCGTGCCTTTGTCGCGACCTCGGGATTTGCCAGCCGCAGCGGGCGGCCCGCGAAGAAGGCGGCGACCTGCTCGAAGCATTCGCGGAAATAGAGTTCGAAGGTTTCCCATTCGGCCCAGCCGAGATGCGGCGTGCACGTGACGTTGGGCAGGCGCAATAGCGGGTGGTCGCCGCCGATGATCGGCTCCTGCTCGTAGACATCGACCGCGGCGGCGCCGGGGCGGCCGGCCTCCAACGCGGCCACCAGCGCGCCCGGCATGATCAATTCGGCGCGCGCGACATTGACGAGCAGCGCGCTCGGCTTCATGCGGGCGAGGTCGCCGGCGGTGACGATACCGCGCGTGTCGCGGCCGAGCCGCACCAGCAACTGCAGCACGTCGGCGCGCTCGAACAATTCGGCCTGGCTGCCGGCAAATTCGTAGCCGGCCGCCTGCGCCTTGCCGCGCGAGCTCTCGCGGCCCCACACCAGCACCTTCATGCCGAGCCCGCGCCCGGCCTCGGCGACGAGGCTGCCGATCGCGCCGAGGCCGAAAATGCCGAGCGTGCTGCCGCGCAGCCGGTGCGACAGCGTGCATGGCCACTCCCCGCGCTTCATCCGCTCGGCCTCGGTCGCGACATGGCGGCGCGCCGCCAGCATCAGCGCGACGGCAAGCTCGGCCGGCGCCTCGGGCGAGCCGCTGATCCCGGTCGCGACGCGGATGCCGTGTTCGGTACAGGCGGCGTAATCGATCGCCCGCGAATGGCGCCCGACCAGCGCGATCAGCCGCAGCTTGGGCAGCCGCTCGATCAGCGCGCGCGAAAAGTCGACGCGCTCGCGGATCGCCACCGCAATCTCGGCATCGGCGAGGCGCGCCGCCAGTTCGTCCAGATCGCGCGCCGGAGCGCGGTAGCGCGTCACCTCGTGTCCCGCCAGCAGGGCGAAGCAGGCGAGCTTGTCGATCATGTCCTGGTAGTCATCGGGGATGACGATCTTCATCAAATCGGACTCCTTTTCCGCGGCCCGGGACCGCCCGACGCGCGGCTTGCGTCGGGGCGGTGGGCGGCATACCGTCGCGCTCAACAAGAATATTCGACAACACAGCCGGCATGCCGGCGGCACCTGGGGAGGTGAAGATGGCAGATTACCCGATCATCTCGGCCAACTCGCATATTGTCGAGCCGCCGGACATGTATCAGAGCCGCATCGAGCCGCGCTTCCGCGACCGCGCGCCTCGCATGGAGCGGCGCAAGACGCCGGGCGGGCGCGACTACGACGCCTGGGTCATCGACGGCATGCAGGTCGGCACGCTCGGCGCGGTGATGCAGGCCGGGCAGCGCTTCGAGGACCCCTCGGCGATCGATTTTCTCGGCGTCTGGGAGGATGTGCGCAAGGGTGCCTACACCCCCGACGCGATGCTGCGCGAAAACGAGGATGACGGCGTGTGGGGCTCGGTGTTGCAGCCAAGCCAGGGCCTGTTCTGGTATCGCCTGCCCGACAGCGCGCTGCTGTCCGAAATCTGCCGCTGCTACAACGACTGGATCGCCGATTTCTGCAAGGCCAACCCGGCGCGCCTCAAGGGCATCGCGATGCTCAACGTCGACGATGTCGACGACGCTTGCCAGGAACTGGAGCGCTGCAAGCGGCTCGGCCTCGTCGGCGCCTTCATCCCGGTCTCGCCGCAGCCCGACGAGCCCTATCGCCATCCGATCTACGAGCGGTTCTGGTGGACAGCGCAGGACGCCAACATGCCGCTCCTGCTGCATATCGGCACCCCACGCGGCGGCGTGCCCGGGTGCGAGTTCACAATGAATCTGGGCGAGCTGACCGGCGCCGGGCGCTCGACCACCGATTACTGGGTGCGCTATTCGCTGGGCGCCATGCTGTTCGCCGGCGTGTTCGACCGCTTTCCGCGGCTGCAGATCGGCTCGGTCGAACACGAGGCGTCGTGGATCCCGCACTGGCTGAAGCAGATGGATTTTACCTATCTCGAACGCCCGGTCTTCACCAAGGGGTGGAAATCGCGCGACGGCATGCTCCCCAGCGATTACTGGAAGCGCAACATGTTCGTCGAGTTCATGGAAGACGATCTCGGCATCCAGTTGCGCGACCGCATCGGCGTCGACAACATGCTGTGGGGCAGCGACTACCCGCATGCCGAGGCGACATGGCCGAAATCGCAGCAATTTCTCGGGCGGATCTTCGACGGCGTGCCCGCAGGCGATGCGCGCAAGATCACCTGCGACAACGCCGCCCGGATGTTCGGCTTCAACCTGAACTGAGGCACCCGCAAATTGTCATTGCACGGCCTCGGCGCCCCGCCTGATGGCTTCGTCGCCATCGCGCGGGCCGCCGACATCCCCGAAGGCGGCATGACCTGCGTTGCGGTCGAGCGCGAACGCGTGCTGCTGACGCGCGTCGAGGGGCGCTTCTACGCATTGCGCGACCTGTGCGGCCACAGGAACGCGCCGCTGTCGCGCGGCCGGCTGGTCGGACCGATCGTCGAATGCCCGCTGCATTTCGCGCAGTTCGACGTGCGTACCGGCAAGCTGGTCGACGGCCCGGTCTCGGCCGATGTGGCGAGCTATGAGGTGCGTCTCGACGGCGACACCGTGCTCGTCAAGCGCTGAGGCGCGACTGCCGCGATGCGATTACGCATGCTTGCAGCAGGTGTCGCGGCCCTAACCTGGATCGGGACGGCGCCGGCAATCGCGCAAAGCGCGTCGCAGGCAGTGCGCGCGTTCGGGCTGGTCGGAGCATGGTCGCCGGAGTGTGCGGGCGCGTTCCGGGTGATCTATGCGGCACCGGCCGACGCCAACCCGACGGTGCGCGTCGTCATGCGGGACCGGGAGATCGCCGCCTCCGAGATACGCGACATCGTCGCCGTCGCGCCAAGCCGCATCACCTGGCGCAGCGTCATCAAGGTGTGGTCATTGCCGGACCGGCCGCTGGAACCGTGGATGCCGCAGCCTGGCGAGATTTGGGAAACGACCATCGCCAAGACCGCAAACGGAATCCGCCCACTGGCCTCGCAGCGGCAGGACGGCGGCAAGGTCTCGGTAAGGGGCGGGTTTATCTATACCGGCGAACCGGGCAACGACACGGGCAAGAATGCCGGGGTGATCGTATGGCGCAATACCGGAAAGACGACATCGCCACTGGAGAAATGTTCCTCCGGCCGCGCTTCGGCGCGACGCGACTGACGCGCGAGCAGGGCATGATGCGGGGCGCCCTTCTCGCCCTCGCCGTCCTCGCGGGCGCGGCCGTCGCGCGCCCGGCAGCGGCGGAAACGCTGCAGTTCACCGCTCACCTCGCCCGCGATCTCGACAACCCCGCGCAACCCGCGCCGAGCCGCGGCAGCGTCATGCTGTCGCTCGACACGGCAAGCAAGACGGTCCATTGGACTGTCGACTATTCGGGGCTGTCCGGGCCACCGCAGCGGCTCGGCTGCGGCGCACTCGACGCGCCGGGCGGCCCCGCGATCCGCGTGACGAAGGATTTGGCCAGCCCGATCCGCGGCTCGCAGGCCTTGAGCGATGCCGAAATCGGCGCGCTAAAGGCGGGACATTGGGTGTGCCTGATCGAAACCGGCGACGACACCACCGACATCGGCGGCGCATTGCAGCCGGCGCGCTGATCCACGCTTGGCTGGCCCACGCTTGACGGCGAGCCCATCCAGGGTGGGCGTCGGCCGGTGCAGCCGCCTGCGACCGGCGGTGCGCCGCAACAAGCCGCCGCGACGGCTTGACCGCGCCGCCGCCCGTCTTACATGCAGCGTATGACGCAACGCCCCGACACCCTCGCCTGGCACGGTACGACGATCCTGTCATTGCGCAAGGGCGGCACGGTGGTGGTGGCCGGCGACGGCCAGGTGTCGATGGGTCAGACCATCGTCAAGTCCAATGCCAAGAAGGTGCGGCGCCTCGGCAACGGCAGCGTCATCGCCGGGTTTGCCGGCACGACGGCCGACGCGTTCACCTTGTTCGAGCGGCTCGAGGCCAAGCTCGAGCAATATTCCGGACAATTGACCCGGGCCTGCGTCGAGCTTGCCAAGGATTGGCGCACCGACCGCTATCTGCGCCGGCTGGAGGCGATGATGGCGGTCGCCGACAAGGAGGTATCGCTGATCCTGTCGGGCACCGGCGACGTGCTTGAACCCGAGGACAACATCATCGGGATCGGCTCGGGCGGCGGCTATGCGCTGGCGGCGGCGCGCGCCCTGATTGATATCGACGGGCTCGACGCCGAGACGATCGCCCGCCGCGCGCTGGCGATCGCGGGGCAGATCTGCGTCTACACGAACGACAAGATCACTCTCGAAGCACTGTCGGCGAGATGATGTTTCGAGCCGGTCAAACCCCTTTGCCGCGATCGCCGGCCCCTCCCGTCGCCTCGGCGGCACTGCCTGTGCCCGGCCATAGACCGCTCAGTGCCGCGCCACGTTTCCTTCCTGCAGAGCGCGGATGTCGTTCGGGGCCACCCGGCGCTGGCCGGCCGCCCGCCACAAATCGACGAAATTCCGTTGCGGCGGCCGTACTCGGGGCATTGCCACCGCAACCGTGTGCAGCTGGGACAGGTTCTGCTTGAAGCACGCCTCCCGCTCGCCCGGGTTTAGCGGATCGAACCGGTGATTTTCGGTGAAGCACTCATGCAGCGCCCACCGCTGGGCCGGGTTGCTCGGAAAGAGTTCGTGGTAATGGATCGCGAATTGCCACGCCGCTATTCCGACGAGCCCGACGTGCAGTAACGACCTCATCGATGACCCCCTTGATCAGCGACGCTCGACCGGCACCACCCGTCTGGGCATCACGGCACCTCGCAAGAAACGACCTCCCTATTGAACCGTTCCGCGAGTGACCGATTTTTCATTCGCTCCCGACGCCACGCCTGCCGCTCGACCGCGCCTCTCCCCTTTTTACATGGCAGCCGATGACCTACCTTTCCGATGGCACGACCGGCGGCGACCCATGAGGCTTTGCTGGAAACAGCATGTCTGGAAACAGCAATTGTGATACCGGAGTTCTATGACCTCCTTTAGCCCGCGCGAGATCGTCTCGGAACTCGACCGCTACATTGTCGGCCAGGACGAGGCGAAGCGCGCCGTCGCAATCGCGCTCCGCAACCGCTGGCGGCGCCAGCAGCTGTCGCCCGAATTGCGCGAGGAGGTTTTGCCGAAGAACATCCTGATGATCGGGCCGACGGGGTGCGGCAAGACCGAGATCGCGCGCCGCCTGGCGCGGCTCGCCGAGGCGCCTTTCCTCAAGGTCGAGGCGACCAAGTTCACCGAGGTCGGCTATGTCGGCCGCGATGTCGAGCAGATCGCCCGCGACCTCGTCGAGATTTCGATCGCGATGATCCGCGAGCGGCTGCGCAAGCAGGTCGCCGCGAAGGCCGAGTTGGCCGCCGAGGAGCGTGTCCTCGACGCGCTGGTCGGCGGCAATGCCAGCCCCGACACCCGCCAGAAATTCCGCAAGATGCTGCGCGAGGGCTCGCTCGACGACCGCGAGATCGAGGTTTCGGTCCAGGAGAGCGCGGCGGCGAATTTGCCCACTTTCGAGATCCCCGGCATGCCGGGGGCGCAGATGGGGATGCTCAATCTCGGCGACATCTTCGGCAAGGCGTTCGGCGGCCGCGCCGCGCCGAAGAAGATGAGCGTCTCCGAGAGCTATCGCGTGCTGATGGCCGAGGAGAGCGACAAACTGCTTGATCAGGACCGGGTGGTGCGCGAGGCCATCCAGCTGGTCGAGCAGCACGGCATCGTCTTTCTCGACGAGATCGACAAGATTTGCGGGCGCACCGAGCGCGGCGGCGGCTACAGCGGCGCCGATGTCAGTCGCGAGGGGGTGCAGCGCGACCTGTTGCCGCTGATCGAGGGGACGACGGTCGCCACCAAGCACGGCGCGGTCAAGACCGACCACATCCTGTTCATCGCCTCGGGCGCGTTCCATCTGGCGAAGCCGTCCGATCTGTTGCCGGAGTTGCAGGGCCGCCTGCCGATCCGGGTCGAGTTGAAGGCGCTCGACCGGGCCGATCTGCGCCGCATCCTGGTCGAGCCCGAAGCCAGCCTGATCACGCAATACCGCGCCTTGCTCAAGACCGAGGGAGTCGAACTGGAGTTTGAGCCCGAGGCGATCGACGAGATCGCGCTGCTGGCCGAGCAGATCAACGCCACCGTCGAGAATATCGGCGCGCGCCGGCTGCACACGATCCTCGAGCGCCTGCTCGAAGAAATCAGCTTCACCGCCTCCGACCAGCCGAGCGGCACCGCGATCACGATCGACGCCGCGGCGGTGCGCGAGCGGGTCGGCGAACTGGCGAAGAACGCGGATCTGTCGCGGTTTATCCTGTAATCTCCCCGCACCCTCGCCGAGGGACGGTGCTTTGCGGTAAGGTCGGCCGCCGAGCCACCGAGGGAAGATGCAAATACGTACCGTTGCTGTAACGCCGTTCCCGGATCAGCGGCCGGGCACCTCCGGCTTGCGCAAGAAAGTCGCGGTGTTCCGCCAGCCAGGCTATGTCGAGACGTTCGTCCAGGCGATCTTCGACGCGCTTCCCGAGGCGTCCGGTGAGGGGGTTGCCGGCAAGACATTGGTGCTCGGCGGCGACGGGCGATTCTTCAACAACGAAGCGGCGCAAATCGTCCTGCGCCTGATGGCGGCGAACGGCGTCGCAAGGGTGCTGGTCGGGCGGAGCGGCCTGCTCTCGACGCCGGCGGCGAGCGCGGTCATCCGCAAGCGCCGGGCGTTCGGCGGCATCATTCTGTCGGCCAGCCACAACCCCGGCGGGCCGGACGGCGATTTCGGCATCAAGTATAACGTCGCGAATGGCGGCCCGGCACCGGAGGCGGTGACCGAGGCAATCTACCGCCATACGAAAGGAATCGCCGAATACCGCACGATCGACGCCGCTGCGGTGCCGCTCGACCGCCCGGGCCTGCTGCGAATCGGGGCGATGGATGTCGAAGTGATCGACCCGGTCGCCGATTATGCCGAGCTGATGGAACGGATCTTCGATTTCGACCGCCTGCATGATCTGTTTCGCGGCGGGTTCCGGCTGCGCTTCGACGCCTTGCACGCGATAACCGGCCCCTACGCCAGGGAGATCTTCGAGCGCCGGCTCGGCGCGCCGGAGGGCACCGCAGTCAATGCCGAGCCGCTGCCCGATTTCGGCGGCCATCACCCCGACCCCAATCCGACCTACGCCGCGGCCCTGGTGCAGGCGCTGGCCGCCCCGGACGGCCCCGATTTCGGCGCCGCCTCGGATGGCGACGGCGACCGCAACATGGTGGTCGGCAAGGGGCTCGGCCTCGGCGGCGGCGTGATCAGCCCGAGCGACAGCCTGGCGATTCTCGCGGCCAACGCCCCGCTCGTGCCGTGGTTCAAGGGCGGCCTGCCGGGCGTCGCGCGCTCGATGCCGACCAGCCGCGCAGTCGACCGGGTCGCCGCGTCGCTCCACATCGACAGCTTCGAAACGCCGACCGGGTGGAAGTATTTCGGCTCGTTGCTCGATGCCGGGCGTATCACGCTGTGCGGCGAGGAAAGCGCCGGCACCGGCTCCGACCATGTGCGCGAAAAGGACGGGGTGTGGGCCGTGCTGTTCTGGCTCAACATCCTGGCGGTACGCCGCGAGACGGCGGCGACGATCGTCGCCGACCACTGGCAGCGCTTCGGCCGGCATTTCTATGCCCGCCACGATTACGAAGGGGTCGCCGCCGGGCCCGCCGCCGACCTGATCGAGCGGCTGCGCATCGCCCTCCCTGCCCTGCCCGGCCGCCGCCTCGGTGCGTTCACGGTGCACGAGGCTGACGATTTCGCCTATACCGACCCGGTCGACGGCTCGCTCAGCGAGCATCAGGGCATCCGCATCGAATGCGACGAGGGCGCGCGCATCGTCTTCCGGTTGTCGGGCACCGGCACCGAGGGCGCGACTTTGCGGGTCTATCTCGAACGCTTCGAGGCCGATCCGGCGCGGCACGCCACCCTACCGGCGACGGCGCTCGCCGGGCTGGCGGCGACGGCGGCTTCCGTCGCCGACATTGAGGGTATGCTCGGGCGCTCGCAACCCACTGTGGTGGCCTGAGAGCCAGAAACTGACGATTGGAGAGGGGAGAAGCCATGCTCTCATCGGCCCGCCTGCAACAGCGCCTCGCACGCCGGACCATCGCGCTCGTGCTCGCCGGCGGCCGCGGCAGCCGGCTGAAGCAGCTGACCGACAAGCGCGCCAAGCCGGCGGTGTTCTTCGGCGGCAAGTTCCGCATCATCGATTTCGCGCTGTCGAACTGCCTCAATTCAAACATCCGCCGCATCGCCGTGTTGACCCAATACAAGGCGCACAGCCTGTTGCGCCATTTGCAGATGGGCTGGTCGTTTCTGCGCCCGGAGATGAACGAGTTCCTCGACATGATCCCGGCGCAGCAGCGGCTCGACGAGGCGACGTGGTATCGCGGCACCGCCGACGCGGTGTTCCAGAACTTTGACATCCTGCAGGCGGCGCGGCCCGAGTTCTTCATCGTGCTGGCGGGCGACCACGTCTACAAGATGGATTATTCCAACATGCTGTTCGACATGCAGGCGAAGGGCGCCGATTGCATTGTCGGCTGCATCGAGGTGCCGCTCGCGCAAGCCTCCGATTTCGGCGTCATGGCGGTCGACGAGTCGATGCGCATCGCCAGCTTTCTCGAAAAGCCGGCCGTGCCGCCGGCAATGCCCGGCAAGCCCGACCGCGCGCTGGCAAGCATGGGCATCTATGCCTTCTCCGCCGAGTTTCTGTATGCCGAATTGCAGCGCGACCACGACGATCCCGGGTCGAGCCACGATTTCGGCAAGGACGTGATCCCGCAACTGGTCGCGCGCGGGCGCGCCGTGGCGCACCGCTTCGAGGACAGCTGCGTCACAACGACGCCCGAAGCGGAATCATACTGGCGCGATGTCGGCACGATCGACGCTTATTGGGCGGCCAACCTCGATCTGGTGACCCCGACGCCGCAGCTCGACATCTACGACCGCAACTGGCCGATCTGGACCTACCAGCAGCAGCTGCCGCCGGCGAAATTCGTATTCGACGACAACGACCGGCGCGGCGTCGCGGTCGATTCGATGGTGTCGGGCGGGTGCATCGTGTCGGGCGCACGCGTGTCGCGCTCGCTGCTGTTTTCGAACGTGCGGGTCAATTCCTATGCGCGCACCAGCGAGGCGGTGCTGTTGCCCGAGGTCGAGGTCGGCCGCCACGCCCGGCTCAGCAAGGTTGTCGTCGACCGCGGCTGCCGCATCCCCGAGGGGCTGGTCGTCGGCGAGGACCCCGAACTCGACGCGCGGCGCTTCTACCGCAGCGACGGCGGCGTCGTGCTGATCAGCGAAGACATGCTGGCGGCATTGTGACGGCGATGTCGCAGCTTGCGCGCGCCGCGCTCGTAGCTTTATGCGCCGCACCGCTCGCCGGCTGCTCCGGCGGCGACCCGGGCGAGGTTTTTGTCAATACGACGCCGCCCGGCGCGACCTGCACGCTGAGCCGGAACGGCCAGCCGGTCGCGACGGCCAGTCCAACCCCGGCGATCGCCCTGGTTGATCCGAGCGGCGGCGATCTGACGGTGACCTGTCGCCGCGAGGGCTATGCAGACGCCACCATGACTCTGACGGCGGCGGGAAGCTGGCCGGGAATGGCGACACTGGTGTACGGCGCTATGTCCGACGCCCATCACCGTCGCGTCGACATCGCGCTTGTTGCCAAGTCTCCCGGCGGCGCAGCGCGGTGACAAAGCACCTCTCCCGGCAGCCCGCCGAGAGAGGTTTTTCCGGAGTGTTGCCCGCTGGCCGTCAGGCGACGACGAGGTCGGATACCAGTTCCTTGCCCCGGGTCTCCGGGCCGATCACGATCGCGGCAACAAAGCTCAGCGCCGCGACAACGGTTCCGACCAGCATCGGGATGGCGTAGCCCACCCCGTAGGCGGTGGCGATCCAGGCGAGAAGCGGCGCCACGAGACCGCCCCAGATCGCGCCCTGGTGATAGCAGAAGCCAGCCGCCGTGGCGCGCACCTCGGTCGGGAACCGCTCCGAGAGATAGCTCGGCATTTGGCCGTACATGCCGCCGCTGCCGGCCACGCCCTGCAAGACAAAGCCCCACCAGATCAGCGTGAAATTGCCGGTCAGCAGATAGAGCGGCGCGAGCGGGATGGCGATCAGCGCCGGCAGGATCATCGCCGGCTTGCGGCCGATTTTGTCAGCCACCCAGCCCCAGGCGGCGCTGGCGACGAAAGCGACGAAATTGGCGGCAACACCGACCTCGCCGATCGCGCCCGGCGACAGCTTCAGATCGACCTGAAGATGCGTCGCAAACAGCACATTGATCGAATAATAGGTGACGAACCCGCTGGCCATGAACCAGCAGGCGGTGAGCGTGTTGCTGATCTGGCCGCGCTTGAAAATGCTGATCAGCGGCGCCTTGACCTCGCGGTTCTGCTCGCGCTGCAGGCGCCGGTTTTCGACCCAGACCGCAGGCTCTTTGACGAAGAACCGCACATAAACGACCGACAGGGCCGGCAGAACCCCGACCAGCAACATGCCGCGCCAGCCGATCGTGTTAAAGAAAAGGCCGTAGATCGCAAACGAGATCAGGAAGCCCAGGCCCCACGAGCCTTGCAGCACGCCGCTCATAAAGCCGCGCGAGCGGGTCGGCCATGTCTCCATCGCGAGCGCCGCCCCGGCCGGCCATTCCGCCCCCATGAAAAACCCGAGCACCGCGCGCGCCAGGAACAGGAACCAAAAGGTCGGCGACAGGCCGGCGGCGAAATTGCACGCCGAATAACCGAGGATCGAGATCATCAGCGGCGCCTTGCGTCCGACCCGGTCGCCAAGCCAACCCGAGGCGGTGGCGCCGATCAGGCGCATCCACAGGGTGATCGTAAAAACCAGGGTCACCGACGTCATCGAGACATGAAACTCTTCCGCGATCGGGTGCATGATCAGCAGGAAGACGGTGAAGTCGAACGCGTCGAGCGTCCAGCCGAGCCAGGCTGCGACCCACGCGTACCATTGGTCCTTGGTCGGCTCCTTCCACCAGGGAATCGCAGGAGCCTGGGCACCCGTCATCATAGCGCACCTCTCTGTTCATGTTTAGTTCGCCGATCAAGTCGCCGGCTCTTGCGGGAAGTTTATGGCAGCTATGAACTCAAGTCATGCACTTTATTGGGGCTTGAATAGCTCCAATTCGTGGTCCCGGCTGGGCGGTTGGCCGGTCGGCCGAGCCGCGACCCATCGGCTGCCCTTGATCTAGCGCAACGCGTTGCGACGGAAGCCGAGATAGATGCGAACGCTCGGCGCGCGGAGTTGTTGGAGTTGTTGGTGAACGCTATGCCAGCTTCAACGGGAGGATCGAGTATGTCGATCAGATTGAACCTCGCGGCCGGATTGGCGGCGGCAATCATCGCCGGAGCGGCGCTCGGCACACCGGCTGTCGCGCAAGGCGGCATCCAGGTCGGCACGCTGAGCTGCAACGCGTCAGGCGCCTGGGGGTTCATCTTCGGCTCGACCCGCAGCCTTGCCTGCACCTTTACCGGCCCGGGCCGGGTCGAGTACTACCGCGGCGACATCTCCAAGTTTGGGGTTGATATCGGCTATACTCAGGGCGGCATCCTGGTGTGGACCGTGGTGTCGCCGACCGCCAACCTGCGCCCAGGCGACCTCGCGGGCATCTACGGCGGCGCCACCGCCAGCGCCACCGTCGGGATCGGGGTCGGAGCCAATGCTCTGGTCGGCGGCTCCAACAACCATGTCGTCCTGCAGCCGCTCAGCATCGAGGCCAATCGCGGCCTCAATGTCGCCGCCGGGATCGCTTCGCTGACACTGACTCCCGCCCGCTAAGCGCGGCGATCAACCCGGAGACCCCGATGCCCTTCCACCTCGCACATTGGCACCCGCTGATACCGCTGGCCGCCGGCATCCTGATCCTGCTGGTGCCGCGCGTGCTCAATTACATCGTCGCGATCTACCTGATCCTGACCGGCATCATCGAGCTCGGCATCATCCGCTGACGGCGCCGCTCGCCGGCTCAGCCGGCGAGCGCGTTGAGGCGGTCATGGACGAGCCGGTCGATGGTCAGCCCCTCGCGCAGCAGGCGCGCGCGGTTGCGCGCCGATTGCTCGCCCGGGATGCGGATCTCGGCGAAGCCAAGCCGGGTCGGCACCGCCTTGACGCGGGCGATCAACGCGGCGAGCTCGCGCTTCAGATCGCCGAGCGGGACCAGCAGATCCGGACGGAAGGCGATGAAGACATAGCCATCGTCACCGCCCGGGATCAGCGCGGCGCCGCCGAGCAGGCCGAACGCCTGGACAATCAGGCCAAGCCCGAACCCCTTGTGCCCGCCAAACGGCAATAGGGCGCCTGCCCGCGCTTCCGCGGCATCGCTTGTCGGCAGACCGTCGCGGTCGAGCGCCACCCCCTCGGGGAGCGGCTGGGTAAGCCGGACGCGCAATTGCAGCTCGGTCGCCATAAAGGCCGAGGTCCCCATGTCGAGCACCAGCGGGCCATCCGCACCGGGCAGCGCGAACGCGATCGGGTTGGTGCCGAGGACGGGCCGCATGCCGCCATGCGGCGCCACCGCCGCGCCGCTGCTCGCGGTGTGGATCGCGACGAGGTCGGCATTCGCGATCATCTCGACGAAATAGGCGCTGCGCCCGCTCATCCAGCTATTGGTGACGCCGATCACCGAGATGCCGTGCGCCGCTGCCTTGGCGATCGCGGCGCGGGCGCCATGATACATCGCCACCATGCCGACATTGTTGCCGCCGTCGTAAAGCGCCGAGACCGGGGTCTCGTGCAGCAGCCGCATCGGCTGGCGCGGCTGCGTGAAACGGCGATGCTCGGGGATGTTGAGGATCTTGGCGAGGCCGGAATATTCATAGCCACACAATGCCGCGTCGATCACATGGTCGGCGACGATGCGCGCCTCCTCTTCGTCATAGCCGATGCCGCGCAACGCGCGCTCGCCAAGCGTGCGGGCCTCCGCAACGCTGAGATGAATGCGATCTGACGACATGGCTGCTCCCGGCCGGTGTGACGATGCCGGCGAGCATAACGCCCCGCGACCGGTCGATCGATCAGGGTTTCTTGCTGACGAACAATTCGGCGATCGCCGGGTCGGGGACGGCCTCGCTCGACGTGATGCCGCTCTCATACGGAATGTTGAAGCGGATCAAGGCATCGAGCAGGATTTTCGCGGTCTCAGGCGGCGCGCCGCCGCTGCGCGCATAAAGGCTGACCCCCGTCGCCGGCGTCTCACCGAATATCGTGGTCTTTTCCGGGCCGAGCACCTCCCAGCCGGCGTCGCGCAGTACGTTGGCAATCCGGCTGGCATAGCCAAAGGCTTCGGCGTCGTCGGGAACGCACGACACGACCACCCGATGGCTGCCGAACCCCCGCAGATAGGCCGCCAGCTTTGCCGCAACCGCCGGATCGATGGCGCGGCTGGCGGCTTTGTCCTTCAGGGCACGGACGTGGTTGTCGAGAACCGCGATCCGGGCTTTCAGCGTCGGGATTGCCTGAATGGCCGGCACAATGCGCGCGAGGGTTTCCTCCGGGGTCGCACCGGGGCCGCCGGCAAGCAACTTTGCGACGTCGTCGAGACGCCCCTGCCATTCCTGCAACCGCGCCGTGCGGTCGGCGAGCGCCGCCCGGTCGAGGCGCTGCTGCCCGGCGCTGGCGCCGATCAACGCGGCGCCGCAGAACAGCACCGCAATTATCCAATATTTCCGCGCCCGGCGCCGCGGCTGCAGTGCCACTGCAGCGAAGCCGAGCGCCGTCATCGCCGCCACCGCCGCCGTCGGCAGGAACCCCATTACCTGGTTCCCAAACATGCTCGCCTCGGCGCCGATCACTCGCTGTCAGGCACGTTCGCGTCGAGTTCGGCAAGCCATACCGCGGCGTGCGAATCCGAGGGAGCGCGCCAATCGCCGCGCGGCGACAACGAGCCGCCCGACGAGATCTTCGGGCCGTTGGGCAGGGCCGAGCGCTTGAACTGGCTCTGCTCGAAAAAGCGCCGCAGGAAAACCCGCAACCAGCTCTTGATCGCCGCGAGATCATAGGCGCGGCGGGCATCGTCCGGAATGTTGGCCGGCCACGAGCCCGCTGCCGCATCATGCCAAGCGTGCCACGCGAGATAGGCGATCTTCGACGGCGCGAAGCCGTATCGTGTCGTATAGAACAGGTTGAAGTCTTGCAGCGCGTACGGGCCGACGATGCTTTCGGTCGACTGGATCGCGCCGTCAGCACCGGCCGGCACCAACTCGGGCGAAATCTCGGTGGCGAGGATGTCGGCCAGCACCGACGCGGTCTCGGCGCTGACGTCGCCGCTCGCCGCGACGAAGCGAATCAGGTGCTGGATCAGCGTCTTGGCGACCGAGGCGTTGGGGTTGTAATGCGACATGTGATCGCCGACGCCATAGGTGCACCAGCCGAGCGCCAGCTCCGACAAATCGCCGGTGCCGACCACCAGCCCGCCATTGTGGTTGGCGAGGCGGAACAGATAGTCGGTGCGCAGGCCCGCCTGCACATTCTCGAAGGTCACGTCGTAGACCGGCTCGCCGCGTCCCGAGGGGTGCTCGATATCGGCAAACATCTGGTTGGCCGCCGGGCGGATGTCGATCTCCGCCGCGCTGACCCCCAGCGCGCGCATCAGCCGCCAGGCGTTGTCCCTGGTCGCGCTGCTGGTGGCGAAGCCGGGCAGCGTATAGGCCAGCACGTTGTCGCGCGGCAGGCCGAGCCGGTCCATGACGCGGCAGGCGACGATCAGCGCGTGCGTCGAATCGAGGCCACCCGAAACGCCGATCACCAATTTCTTGAGGCCGGTGGCGGCGAGCCGCTGGGCCAGGCCCTGGATCTGGATGTTGTACGCCTCGTAGCAATTGTCGCGCAGCATCGCGGGGTCTGAAGGCACAAACGGAAAGCGCTCGACCCGGCGACGCAGCCCGAGCGGCCCGGATGGCGCGGCGAAGGCGAACCCGACGCGCCGGAACGGCGGCGCCCCCGCCAGCGCGAGCCGGGCGCTGTCGCCGAATGTGTTGGTGCGCATCCGCTCCTGGCGCAGGCGGCCGAGATCGATGTCGGCGACCGCGATCTCGGGGTCGGCGCTGAAGCGCTCGGTCTCGGCCAGGGCCTCACCGTTCTCGAAGATGCCGGCCTGGCCGTCCCAGGCGAGATCGGTCGTCGATTCACCGGCGCCGGCAGCGGAATAGGCGTAGGCCGCGATGCAGCGGGCCGATTGCGAGGCGCACAGCAATCGCCGCATCTGCGCCTTGCCGATCACGATGTTGCTGGCCGACAGGTTCAACAATACCTCGGCGCCGGCTGCCGCGCCGAGCGCGCTCGGCGGCTGCGGCACCCACAAATCCTCGCAAATCTCGACATGGAAGATGAAGCCGTCGTCGCCCTCAGCCGCAAACAGCAGGTCGATACCGAACGGCGCGACATTGCCGCCGACCTTGATCGAACCGCCGCGCACTCCCTCGCCCGAGGTGAAATGGCGCCGTTCGTAGAATTCGCGGTAGTTCGGCAGAAACACCTTCGGCACGACGCCCAACAGGCGTCCGCGATGGATCACCAGCCCGCAATTGTAGAGCCGCCCCTCCAAACGCAACGGTGCGCCGACGACAAACACCGGCGCGAGCGCCTCGCTCGCCGCGATCAGGCGATCGACCTGTGCGACGACGGCGTCGAGTACCGCGTCCTGAAACAGCAAATCGTCGATCGCATAGGCCGATAGGCAAAGCTCCGGAAACACCATCAGCGCGACACCGTCCCGGTCGCCTGCCTGGACCAGCGCGAGCGCCTGGTCGCCGTTCCTCGTCGGCTCGGCGACCGCTACCGGCGGCACGCAAGCAGCAATGCGCAGGAACTGGTGGCGTGAGGGCAAGAAGAAGGCGGACATCAGGCTTGCTGCTTATACGGTTACGTCAGCATTGCAATTTGGGCTTTCCCGTCACCGCAGGTAAGGGGTTGTCGCCACTGCGTCGGCTGCCGGCCGCAGCTGTACGCCCGCCTCAATCGGCGAACGGGTCGCGCACCAGGACCGTGTCGTCACGCTCGGGGCTGGTCGACAGCATCGCGACCGGCGCGTCGATCAGCTCTTCGAGGCGGCGGATGTACTTGATCGCGGTCGCCGGCAACTGGGCCCAGGACCGCGCGCCGCGGGTGCTTTCGCGCCAGCCCTGGGCCCGCTCGTATATGGGCTCGATCTCGGCCTGCGCCGAGGTCCCGGCCGGGACATAGTCGTAGGTCTCGCCGCCGCGGCGATAGCCGACGCAGATCTTGATCTCGTCGAACCCGTCGAGCACGTCGAGCTTGGTCAGGGCGATGCCGTCGATGCCGGCGGTCTTGATCGCCTGGCGCACCGCCACCGCGTCGAACCAGCCGCAGCGCCGCCGCCGCCCGGTCACCGTACCGAACTCGCGGCCGCGGTCGCCGAGGGTCTCGCCGACGCTGTCGGTCAGCTCAGTCGGGAACGGCCCGCTGCCGACCCGCGTCGTGTATGCCTTGGTGATGCCGAGGACGAAGCCGATCGCGGCGGGAGCGATCCCCGATCCGGCGGCAGCTTGGCCGGCCACCGTGTTCGACGAGGTGACGTAGGGGTAGGTGCCGTGATCGACGTCGAGCATCGCGCCCTGCGCCCCCTCGAACAGGATGCGGCGGCCGGCGCGGCGCGCCTCGTCGAGCAGCCGCCACGCCGGCACAGCATAGGGCAGGATCCTGGGCGCGATCTCGTGCAGCCCGGCGAGCAGCTCGGCGCGGTCGAATTCCGGCGCGTCGAGGCCGCGCAGCAGGGCGTTGTGGTGCAGCAACAAATCGTCGATTCGGTCCGACAATGCCGCCGGATCGGCGAGGTCGCACACCCGTACGGCACGGCGCCCGACCTTGTCCTCATAAGCCGGGCCGATGCCGCGCCCGGTCGTGCCGATCTTCTTCTCGCCGCGGCTCGCCTCGCGCGCCCGGTCGAGCCGGCCGTGCGACGGCAGGATCAGCGCGGCGTTGTCGGCGAGCTTCAGATTGGTCGGCGAGATCGCAAGCCCCTTCGCCCGCATCGTGTCGATTTCGGCGAGAAGCGCCCAGGGATCGACGACGACGCCGTTGCCGATGATCGCCAATTTGCCCGGCCGCACGACGCCGGACGGCAACAGGCTCAGCTTGTATTCGACATTGCCGACCACGAGGGTATGGCCGGCGTTGTGGCCGCCCTGGAAGCGCACGACGATCTCGGCGCGCTCCGACAGCCAGTCGACGATCTTGCCCTTGCCCTCATCGCCCCACTGGGCGCCGACGACGGCGACATTGGCCATGGCCCGCTTCCTCGCTGCTAATGCCCGCCGCCGGCAGGGGCGACCGGGCGCGGCTCGCCGCCCACCAGAACATAGCCGCAATCGAGCCGCCGCGCCTCTTCCTGCCAGTCGAGCGTCGGGAACAGCGCGGCGACGGTGATCCACCCCTCGGCCCGCAACCCGCCGGCCCGCGCCCGATCGGCGTCGAGCGGCACCAGCACGCGGCGGCGCGGCGGCGGTGCCGCCAGGGTGCGCAGGATCGTGTCGGTATAGAGCGTGAAGCCGGTCGCCGGCTCGGGCGCCCCGGGATCTCCGGCCTCGTAACGGCCGCCGCGGCCAAGCTCCCCCAGCGGCCCAAGCTCAGGGTCGACGCGCGCGAAAAACGTGAAGCTGATGCCGGTGTGGTACTCGAAGCCACGGTTCTCGACCGGGTCGACGGTGACCTTGAGCGCCGGAATCGCAGCGGCCAGGCCGTCGAGCACGGCGCCCAGCCGGTCGCGCTCACGGCCCGCCCGCTCGGGCAGGTCGAGCCGGTCGAGCGCGGCGCGCGCGGCGGCGCCGGGACCGGCGACGGCGACCAGCCGCGACAGCAATTCACCAGCCTCGCCCGCCAGATGCGCGACCGCCGCGGCATCCTTGCGGTCGAGCGCAGCGCGCAACGCGGCGGCACGCTCGCCGGCGATGCCGTAGCTATCGGCAATGGCCGGCACCAGCGTCGGCAGCGTCAGATCGACCGACAGGTGCGGCACGCCGACCGCTGCCAGGGCCTCACCGGCCACCGCGATCGCCTCGACATCGGCGGCCGGCCCAAGGGCGCCGATCAACTCGGCCCCGGCCTGTCCGACCTGCCGCTCGGGGCGCATCTGCGAACCTTTGACCCGCAACACCTGGCCGGCATAGCTGAGCCGCAGCGGGCGCGGCCGGTGCGACAGCCGGGTCGCGGCGATGCGGGCGACCTGCGGCGTCATGTCGGCGCGCACCCCGACCATGCGATGCGATGCCGGGTCCATCGTGCGGAAGGTGTCGCTCGCCATCGCCGTGCCGGCACCGGCGAGCAGCGTCTCCTCGAACTCGACGAGCGGCGGCTTGACCCGCTCGTAGCCGTGCGCGGCGAGGACGCCCATCAGTCGCGCCGTGACCGCCGCCTCGACCTCGGCCTCGGGCGGCAACAGATCGTAGAGCCCGGCCGGCAGCAGCGCCGGGTGCGGCGCGTCATTCATCGCGGGACGAGGGGTTCGGGCAGGCGGCGGCGCTCATCCCACCATTGTGCACCATGCCACGCCCGAGACCAGGAGGAAAGCGCCGCAGCTTGGGCGAAAAGCCGCCGCTTCTATTCGGCGGCCACCTCGTCGTCGGCGATGACGGGGGCGTCCTCTTCCTGCAGCAGGCCGAAGCCGACACAGACCAGCGCCACGAACAGGTAGCCGAGCGCTACCGGCGACGAATTCCCGATGCCGAGCGAGGTGCCGTGAATGAACCCGAAAAACGATAGCACTGCGCCCGCCGCGGCATAGATCGCAGCACGCTCGAAACGCCGGTCGATGATGAAGGTGGCAATCGCGCCGAGGATCAACCCGGCAAGGACGGCGCCGCCGCCGAGCAACGCCATCCCGTGATAGACGACGCCGGTGCCGGCCAGCTTGGCCATCCCGACCTTCGCCGCCGAGGTGCCCGCGGCGCCGAGCGCGCCGTCAATCTGGGTCTGGCACCAGGCCGCGATGTTGGGCAGCAGCGCCAGGACGACCGCCGGCGCATGGCGCGACGGCGTTGCCTGGAACGCCTGCGCTCCGATCACCAGACCGATGAACAAGAGGATCGGCAGGATCGACACCAGCGGGATCACCGCCAGGAGCAGAGCGGTCAGCCCGAGAAAACACACCAGCCCGATCACGACGCCGGTCGCCAGCGAGTAGCCGATCCGGCCGCCGACCGCCTTCCAGCCCGGATGGCCGATATAGACCGCGGGCGGAAACGGGCTGCCGAGTATGGCGCCGATGATGGCGCCGAGGCCGTCCGCGAGCAGAATGTGACGCAGGTTGTAGTCGTCGCCCGCCGCAGCGGCGCTTTCGACGTTGTTCATTCCTTCGGTGAAGTTGTAGATGCCGAGCGGCACCGCGGTAACGAGCAACGGCCCGATATCGCCCATCGCCTTCAGGAAGTCACTGGTCGGGTAGGGAAGGTGCAGGCCGAATTGGCCGAAAGCCGCGGTGACCGCCATCGGCTCCATCAACATGTCGAGATGAAAGAGCCGCGCCAGCCACGCCAGCACGGTGCCGAGCACGACGGCGGCGAGGCCGCCTGGGAGCCCGAACGGCAGCCGCACGCCGGCGGTCCAGCTGACCAGCACAATGGCAAACGACAGCAGGAACAGCCACGGCTCCTCCCAGCCGAGAAAGGCCGGGCGCATCGAGATGAACGCGATCGAGATCCCGGCCAACGTCCCGAGCATCGCCGCGCGCGGCGTGAAGCGACGTATCGTCGGGCCGACAAAAGCGCCCAGCAGCACGATCAGCCCAATGACGAGGCACCACACCAGCCCCGATTGCCACGCCAGCACCGGATTTTTTGTCTTCAGATAGACCGGCAGCATGATCAGGAAGACGACGATGAACATATGCGGCACACTCGGCCCATAGGGCATCGCCGTGACGTTGCCGCGGCCTTCCCGCCTGGCCAGCCGCCAGGCAAGATAGGCGTAATAGAGGTTGCCGAGCGGCAGCGCGATGCCAAGCGCCGGCAAAATCCGCCCGTAGACGATGTCGCTCGGCATCTGGACGACGCCGAGGCACAGCCCGCTCAGCACGATGACGTTCAGCAATACGTTGGTGAACAGCCCGAAGAACCCGTTCCAGTCGCCTGGCACCCACCAGCGGGGCGCGGAATTCGATTGCTCCGGCAGCGGCGATGCTCATCACCCCCTCCTCTTGCTAGCCGCCGCGCCGAGTGCGGCGATGACCGGTTGCGACCGGCCGACCCAGCCGAAAATGCCGCCCTGCGCCTTGATCATGCGCAGCCCCATTTCCTGGAATTCCGGGAAGTACGATCCGCACGCAATCCTCCAGCACGAGGCAGTCGAAGCCGCGGTCATTGGCTTCGCGCACCGAGGTGTTGACGCACACCTCGGTCGTCACGCCGCACACGATCAGCTGCCTGATGCCGCGATGCTTGAGGATCGTGTCGAGATCGGTGGCGTAAAACGCGCCCTTTCCCGGCTTGTCGATGACCGGCTCGCCCGGCTCGGGATAAAGCTCGGGAATGATGTCGTGGCCGGGCTCGCCGCGGACCAGGAGGCGGCCCATCGCCCGCGACATCGCCGATCGCCAGGCTCGGGTTGCCGCGGATTTTCTTGGCGGGCGCCAGATCCGCGAGGTCGGCGCGATGGCCCTCGCGCGTATGGATGACCATCAGCCCAGCGGCGCGCGCGGCGGCGAGCACCGCCGCGGTCGGGCCGATCGTGCGGCGCAGCAGGCTCACATCGTTGCCGAGCGACTCGCCGAACCCGCCCGGCTCGAGAAAGTCGCGCTGCATGTCGATGATCAGCAATGCGCTTTCGGCCGGCTGGAACGCGAATTCGTAAGGCTCGGCATCGATCAGGATCATTAAGCCCTCCCATTGCGGCAATACGCCGGAAGCATCTGGCAAAGCGTGTGCCGGCAGCGCGGATCAGAAGTTCAAACTAATTCCGCCAGACCCGATGACAAAATCGCGATGCCCCGATCCGCTGCCGGCCGTACCGAGGATCTGCTGCGCCACCAGAAGCTGATCATTGATCATGTGGTAGTATTGGACGCCGAAATGGAAACTCCAGTCGCCGTATTGCTTCGGGATCGCCGTGATCGGGAAAGTCGCAGTCAGGCCGGTCGAGATGACGCCGAAGTTCTGGTTGCCGCCCCAGAAATCCGACGGGCCAACGGTGAAATAGCTCGGTGCGGTCAGGGTGGCGGCGACGCCGTAGGGATGCAGGTCGAGGGTCGGCACGACACCCAGCTCGACATCGAACGTGCCGGCGCCCTTCCCGGTGACGACCACGGACGGGCCGGCAAATTCGTAGAACAGCTTGGCGTAGGGATGCAGCGAGATCGGCGCCAGCAACGCGCTGTCGTCGAACTTGGCGCTGAACTCGAGATTGTGCTCGGCCGAGAAATTGCCCGGCGGGCTGAGAAACGCGACATAGGTGACGCCCAGCGTCCACACCTTGTGGATCTCGAAATTGGCGCCGACAAACCAGTCGAACTCGTTCCACGGGCCGACCGTCGGACTGTTCTGGCCGGCGTCGATGTCGTTCCAGATGCCCGCAACCAGCGAGATGTCGTCGATCGGGTCGTTCGGGTTGTGGTAGGCGTTGAGAACGAGGCCGTTGAGTGTCTGCACCGTCAGCCCATCGTTGGTGACGAGCAAGCCGCGCGGCGTCAAATAGGCGTTCTTCAGCGAGACGTCGTTGAAGCCGTGGATCGCCGAGGGTGGATCCGCGGGCGGGCTCTGGGCGAGAGCCGGAGCGGTCAAGGCGGCGAGGCAGAGCAGCGGGCCGAGTGTGTGAAGCGAGCGCATGGGTTACCGTCATATTCTTGTGCACAAGATTGCACACAACCCGCAAACCCCGTGCCAGCCGCGGCGATTGGGAACGTGAAGATTGAGAATGCGATCGGCGCGGCCGTTGCGCGGCGGCCACGGACCCCGCGGCAGGCAACTTCCGATAAGCGCAGCCGCAATGGCTGTTGCGCATAACATGAGCAACAAGGATGAATCTTGGGCGGCTGCACCGCAACCGGGCAAAATGGGGCAAAAGCCGGCCACCGGGGTCAGAATGTCGGGATCGCCGGGTCAGCAGGGGGATGTCCCGAGCCGTGTTGAAATTCGCTCGGCAGGCGTCGCTGGTTGAGCCGGCGATGCGGCCTTGGCCTGCTGTTCAAGGTCGGGGTCGACGGCGTACTTGGCCTGATGAGCCGCCAGGGCGGCCCGCAGGACCGGCAGTTGCCTGCGGGCCTTGAGCCGCCGGAACCCCCTGGCGGCCTCCATCATGCCAGCAGCGGTCCAGCGCAGCGCCATCTTGGCATCCCGCCGGCGTTTGACGTTGCGGCAGACCTGGCGAATGGTGCCGTTCATGTTTTCGATGATGTTGGTGCACGCCAGCGACCGTGGGCCTTCAGCCTGCGGGCTTGTCCCGTGGGGCAATTCGACCGGCAGGCCGAGGCGGGTGACGGTGAGGATCTCGTCGATGCCTTCCAGGATGCTGGCGAAGACGCCGGGGGCCTCGCGTTCCAGGCGGCGGGCGAGATTGCGGATCAGCTTTTCCGCCTTCTCGGCATCATCGAGTTCCCACGCCTGAGGCAGCGCCTTGCGCACGCCGGCATGCAAGGGCTTGGCAATGCGCTCGGTGATGTTGCGAGCCTTGTGAACCTGGCAGCGCTGGATCGGAGTGTGGCGGCCGAAGGTCTTGCGGATCGCCTTGGACAGCGCCTTGGCCCCGTGCGACGACGAAGAGGCGGCAGACCGTCGGATCGAAGCCGCGACCGACCGGGTTGTCCAGAAGAGCCTGCACCACGGCGGCGCCCTTGGCCGCCGAAATGTCGCCTTCCGGCGGCCGGACGGCCCGGCCGAAATGGCGTGTCGACACGTTGATCAGCATCAGGTTGAGCGCCCACCTGCCGAGCAGGTCCCCCGATTGGGCCGTCTCCCAGCTCGGCAAGGCGATCTCGCAGCCGTCGCGCACGCGGACACGGGGGCGTTCGACCTCAACCTTGCCGCCGTGGAAGCCGACCTTGCCCTTGGTCTTCCCCCGGCGGTGACCCGCCTTGTCTTCGGCTCGGCCATAACGCGGGCCGCACAGCCGCGCCGCATCCTCCTCCATCATGGTGGCCAGGGTGGCGATGCCTGCCGTCAGGCAGAAGCGCTCGACGCTCGCTCCAACCTCCCGCCAAGCCTCTTCGACGATTGCCACCGGAACGACGGCGGCCGATGTGGTAATTTCCTTCATGGCGTTGCTCTCCTGCGTGGATTCAGCACCCCGAGCCTAATGGATTGACTCCAAGGCCTGTTTCCCGCGCCGCGCTTTTCCAATGATGGCGTCGGGATCGGCGGTCCATGTGGAAGGCTTAGGGTTGTCGTTGGTTTCGGCGAGGAAACGGTTGATGGCGGCCTGGCGGTCGACGATGCCCTTGAAGACGCCGCGCTTGAGCCGTTGCCGGGTCAGCTTGGCGAAGAACCCTTCGACGGCGTTGAGCCGGGCGGCCGAGGTCGGAGTGAAGTGGAAGTGGAACCTCGGATGCCGTTCGAGCCAGGCGAGCACCTTGGGATGCTTGTGCGTCGCATGGTTGTCGAGGATCAGGTGCAACTCTCGCCCGGTCGGGGTCTCGCGGTTGATCTTGTTGAGAAAGCGGATGAATTCCTGATGCCGATGACGCGCCATGCACTGGCCGATAACCCGGCCCTCCAGCACATCGAGAGCAGCGAACAGCGTGGTGGTGCCGTGACGCTTGTCGTCGTGCGTCATCGTCCCGCAGCACCCCTTCTTCATCGGCAGGCCGGGTCGGGTACGGTCGAGCGCCTGAATCTGCGACTTCTCGTCGACCGACAGCACCAGCGCAGGCTTGCCGGCCGGGCGGGTGCCCGCATGCAGCAGGCCGTCGACACCTTCGGCCATAAACCGTGCCTGCCAGCGCCAGATCGTCGGCTTGCCTTTGCCGGTCTGCCGCTGGATCGACATCGTGCCCACCCCATCGGCGCTCAGCAGCACAATCCGCACGCGCCACACATGTTTCTGCGCGCTGTTTCCCGATCCGCCTCCAGCCGCTCTCGGTCGCCCGGACCAAGCCGGACCTCGACACCCTTCCTCATCCCGGCAGACTTGCATATCCGCCACTTCCGCCCGTGACGACGAATGCTACATCTCTGCCCCAGGACAAGCTTGCGCAACTCGACAAGATGGGCCGAGACCAGGGCCTCAGCCGCGCCGAGGCCCTCCGTTTCTACCTCCGCTGGGCCGATTTGCTGCCTTCCGAGGATCCGACGGTCGACGAGATCGACTGATGACCAATGTCACCAAGATTGCGGATCAGCCCTCAGACGAGCCCCACTTGATCGACACCACCGCCTTGCCCTTCTTCATCGCATTCCCGGCACCGCAGCCGAGGGTCAAGATCGAGCACGCGGGTTATCGGCGGCAGCCGCATCCCTTGCGGGAGCCCGATCGGTGGGATCAGCTCAGTATGCCGGCAGGATGTGCACTCGACTTTGACGAAATCGCCCGGTCCAAGGTCTTCGAGATGCGCGGCATAGAGTGGCATCATATCCGGCGGACTTCGCTCTCGTATTGTTCACGCAATGAGAACGCCGGCCACTCGGATTCGTCAACAGGGGAGATTGGCCCTATATACGAGCCATGGCTCACCTTGAACTTTCCGACGAGGAGCGCGGGGCGCTTACCGTGCATCTTCGGCAGCACATCCGCGAAAGCCGCTATCCGTTCTCGCTGGCACTCCGGCCGCTCAAGGCAATCCTCGCCAAACTCGACCCGCAGCCGCAGCCCGCGGCGCCGCCGGAACGGAAGCCATACGTTCCGAGCACCGTCATGCAGGAGGTGAGGAAGCGGCGGTAGGGTTGCGCCTACGCCGCAGCCCGGCTAAATTCCCATCATCGACGAGCCAAGTGCCCTATTGGTGCCCCAAAGGAAATCAGATAGACACTAAATTATTGATTAAGCGGGTGTAGCTCAATGGCAGAGCAGAAGCTTCCCAAGCTTACGACGAGGGTTCGATTCCCTTCACCCGCTCCAAGCTTATCAATACCTTGACAGTCTAACTACGCGATACCCTGTCCTGAATGAGGCAAATATGGGACAGTGGGGCAGCTAGATGGGCGAACGAGGCACATGGCCAGCATAATCCGGCGCGGCGACCGCCAATGGCAGGCACGGGTTCGCCGCAAGGCCGTCCGCGCTGGAGCGACCTTTGAAACCAAGATGCGAGCTGCGGCCTGGGCGCGGCAGGTCGAAGCCGATATTGACGCTGGACGGTTCCAGCCAGGCCGGCTGGAAGCCGAACGCACGACCCTGCATGAGGCATTGGACCGATACCTGGCCGAAGTCGTCCCCCTGAAAAAGGGTGTCAAGCAAACGAGCGGTATCGTCCGAGCTTGGCAGCAAACTCCGTTGGCGCGAAAAGCGCTTGCGGCGATCCGCAGCGCCGACCTGGCTGCTTGGCGGGATGCGAAGCTCAAGCAAGTGGGTCCGCAGACCGTCTGCATCACCTAAATGTTCTCTCCCATCTCTATCGGATCGCCGCTGCTGACTGGGGGCTGGAAAGCCTTGCGAATCCAGTAACCAAGATCAAGAAGCCTCCTCTCCCAAAGGGGCGCGAGCGGCGGCTATGCGATGACGAGGAGAACCGGCTGCTTTACGCTTGTGACCAATCTCAAAGCGATTGGTTGGGACCGGCAGTTCGGTTAGCGCTCGCCACAGCTATGCGCCAAGGTGAGCTGGTGGGTTTGGCCTGGTCGCAGGTACGGCTCGCTGATCGCGCCATTCTGCTGTCCGAAACCAAGAATGGGGAGTCAAGAACCATTCCGCTGTCAAGCGCGGCGGTTCAAGTGCTTCGATCCCTGCAAAAGACCGGGGCCGACCGGGTCCTCCCCATCGATACCGGACGTGCAGTTTCGCATGCATTCGCGAAAGCGTGCAGGC
>CAVVDM010000004.1:0-710118 GCA_963746885.1 uncultured Alphaproteobacteria bacterium | reverse complement strand
AATTACCCTGTACACGGGTTCTGAGGCCAACGGGAGGATCGGATTTGACTTAGTTTGAAAATGACATTTCCAGACTCTAATATGCTTGGGGCGCAAAGCCCGCTTGCGGGAGCAAGCAGGGTTGCCGGGCTTGAGAGACGCGCGTTCGCAATGCTGGTCCAAGGCTATAGTCTCCCGCGTGGTACGTAAATCGGATAATTCCCCAAATTGTGCAGGTTCGACCTGATGATGTGAGCGATTTTCCAGCTCTCTTCGACGGGTTTGGAGTAGGGTATCTTATCGGTCAAATTACATATACGGACATATTTAATATTTCCTATTGCACATATACTTGTCGAGTGTTCACGCCGCGGCCCCTCGGTATGCCGACGGTTGGTGAGTGGTATGGCGGCAATCCGCGTTCCATTCCCCATGACGATTAAGGTCAACAAAAGGAAAAAAGTCGCGCGCACGGCGCGTCACTCCCACCCGGCGCGAGGCCGGGTCCGCATAAGGTTCTGATCCTGTTTTAGATGGTCGCCGGGTCGCGCGCCGGCCACGCTGGCGTGGTGGCGCATGCTACATAATGCCGCGAGGTCGGCCTGTTACAACGATCCTAGCCAAGCAGTGACCCGAGTAGAGTCGAGGAAGGGCGCGGTATCCGCCGCGAAAGCATCGAGGCGTCCCGTTTCCCCTCCCCGCTCATCAAACCGGACGTGCGGGTTTCCCGCATCCGGCTTTCCGACTGGCTTCATCTCACGGCACACGGCGGTGGGCCAATATGGACATGCCGGAGGCGGAGCACCCCCAGCGTGCCGAAGACCGCTTCGCTGTTGAAGCGTCTGGTGCCGCGCGTTGGCACGTTATGACGCCGCACCAGAAAGTGACGCACGCGTTCGTAGACGTGATTGTCGACCGCGCGGTATGCGGGCAATCGGGTGCCATGGCTGAAGTAGGTGGCCCAACCGCGCAACAGGCGGTTCAGCCGCGCTCGCACTTCAGGCCATGCTCCTGTGTTGCCCGGCACCAGCAGGTCGCTGACCTTGGCCTTGAGCCGGAGAACGCTCTTCTTCGACGGGCTCGCCCCGAGATACCAATGGCCGTCCTTGCGATAGCGGTGCGGGCCGAACGTATAGCCAAGAAAGTCGAAGGATTCGCGCCGGGCATCCCGAACCGCGGTCTTCGTCTCGTTGAGGGTGAGCCCAAGCTTGGTCATCACCTGCCGCGTCCACGCCAGCGCCTCTGTCGCGGACTTGCGGCTGAGGATGACGAAGTCGTCGGCATAGGAGACGATCCGCGCCTGGTAGGTCTCACCCCGTCTGGTCGCACGCCAATGCTTCAGAAACCGGTTCATGTACAGATTGGCCAGCAGCGGGCTGATCACCCCGCCCTGCGGTGTACCGCAGGTGCTGCTCTTGCCGCCCGTCAGTCGCCGCTTCCCGTCATCATCGCTCTCCTCGACCGGCGCTTGGAGCCACAGCTTGATGAGCCGCAACACATGCCGGTCAACGATCCGCCGCGCCACCGACCGCATCAGGTCTTGTTGCGGAATCGTGTCGAAATACTTCGACAAATCGGCGTCTACCACATCGGTATAGCCGCGGCAGAGCAGCGCGTGCACTTCCTTGATCGCGTCAGCCCCGCCCCGCCTCGGCCGGTAGCCGTAGGCCGCGGGGTCGAGGTCCGCCTCGAAGATCGGCTCCAGCACGAGCTTGGCGGCAGTCTGCACCACCCGGTCCCGGATCGTCGGAATACCGAGCGGCCGTTCGCCGCCGCCGGGCTTTGGGATCATCACCCGCCGCACCGGCTCGGGTCTGTACGTCTTCGCGACAACGTCCTTCCTGAGACCGCCAAGCCACTCCTCCAGTCCCGCCGCTTCGATCGCTGCGAAGGTGATCCCGTCCACCCCCGGTGCGCCCCGATTGGCGCGCGCCAGATCGTAGGCATGGCGCAGGATATCCTCGCGGCAAATCTTGTCGTGGAGCAGGTAGAAGCGAAACGACGGCTCCGCCTTCGCCTTGAGATACAGCTTTCTCTGAAGCCTCCGGATACTTTCAGGTGTTCGCAGGCTCATCGCCAATCACCGATCCTCGTCTTCGTCAAAAGCGTACCAGAAGTCAGGGTCCTTCCCTCCGCCGGCATTACCCAGCCTCAACGGTACCATGACCCTGTCCGACTCCCGCCCTGGGCCGCCGCCACATGCGACGTTGAAGACGCTACCTCCGCCTGGACGGGTATCCCCCGATTACCCGAGACACCCTTCCGACGTGCCGTGCCCACTACCCCGGTGGACCGAAATGGGTGCGCGCATCGGTTGCTTCCCCATCCCACGCGGCCTTCCCCGTAATTCAGGCGGGTCGGCGTCCACATCTTCACTTTCGAGGCCTGCTCAGGCTTCACACACGTTACGGCCCGCCAGATCGCTCGACCGCCCAAGGCGGCCTTCGTCACGAGGCTTCGGCCCGATAGGTCGCCCCATCAAGCCGCTCGTCAGCTACCGGAGCTTACCGACAACTCTCCGGGTGGAACCTTCCTCCACTGGTGTTCCGCGCCGTCGGGGCGCACCGAATTGTTCAGGTTAAATGAGAGAGGGACAAGCCGCCGATCGGGCGATGGCTAAGCACAGGCTCAGCGGTCGACCACTCCATTGACCGAAGGACTGACTGTCGGCGCTGAGCAGCCGTCGGGTCCGGGGACCGCGACCAGGCGCTCGATCTAGGCGACACCGGCCGCCGGTAGCCAATTGACCTCAAGGCGGCGGCCGGCGCCCTTGACGCATCCGCTGACAGGGTGCATTGCCATCTTGGAACGGATCGTGGCAGGAACCTTTACTGCAACCCTATTTGCCTATCCGCGCCTATGGTTGGGCGATTTAGCGGCTTGAATCTCGCTTAAGTAATTGAACAATATGGTACTAAATGGTCGGGATTGAACTGTCGACCTCTCCCTTACGCCAGCCGAAAACGGAAATGATCGGCCCGTCTGCAGCCGCCAGACGCGCGGAAATTCTAGCGTTGGCTCAGCCGACGTCGGTGACGTTACGCGCCTATTCCGCGCCTATGGGCGGTCGAACCGCTGACCAGGATCTCATCTAAGCCATTGAAAATATGGTGCTGCCGGTAAGGATTGAACTTACGACCTCCCCCTTACCAAGGGGGTGCTCTACCACTGAGCTACGGCAGCGTCGGGCCGGGGAATACACGAGGCCCTGCGCGTTGGCAAGGCGGGCGGCGGGCTCGGCCTGCCGAGATTGCGGCGCGATTGACAGCCGCCCCGGCCTCGCCTTCCATCACCCGCGATGACCACCCCGCCCCGCCTCACCCCCGCCCGGCGCAACGAACAGGCCGCGCGCGACGAGCGCCTGGCCCGCGCGCTGCGCGATAACCTGCGGCGCCGCAAGGAGCAGTCTCGTGCCCGCGCGACGGACGCAAGTCAACCGGCCGGCAAGCCGGCCGCCGATGAGCCGCCGGCTTGAGCGACACGCGGCTCTCCCTTAAAAGCTACCTGCGCGACGCAGGATGGGCCTTGTCGTCGCCCGACATGGTTGGCGATCGCCGCCCGGAGCCGAGACGATGGACAGGATCCTGATCCGCGGGGGCGTACCGTTGTCGGGCACGGTGACGATCAGCGGCGCCAAGAATGCGGCCCTGCCGTTGATGGCGGCCAGCCTGTTGACCACCGAGAAGCTGATCCTCGCCAACCTGCCCGACCTCGCCGACATCACGACGATGGGCCAATCTGCTGGCGCAGCTCGGCGTCGCGATCGAGCCGGGCGTTGCCGATCCGACGGAACTGCCGAGCCGCAGTCTGGAACTGTCGGCGCGCCACGTGACCTCGACGACGGCGCCTTACGATTTGGTGCGCAAGATGCGCGCCTCGGTGCTGGTTCTGGGGCCGCTTGTCGCGCGCTGCGGCGCGCTGCCGCGTGTCATTGCCGGGCGGCTGTTCGATCGGCACCCGGCCGGTCGATCTGCACCTCAAGGGATTGCAGCTGCTCGGCGCCGAAGTCGAATTGCGCGAGGGCTATATCGAGGCACGCGCGCCAAAAGGGCTGCGCGGCGCCGAGATCGTGTTTCCCAGCGTCTCGGTCGGCGCCACCGAAAATCTGCTGATGGCCGCCACCCTGGCCGAGGGCGACAGCCTGCTGATCAACGCCGCACGCGAGCCCGAGATCACCGATCTGGCCCACTGCCTGGTTGCGATGGGCGCGCAGATCGACGGCATCGGCAGCGACCGGCTGGCGGTCCGCGGCGTGGCGAGCCTGCACGGCGCGCGCCACAGCGTGATCCCCGACCGCATCGAGACCGGCACCTATATGATGGCGGCGGCGGCGACCGGGGGCGAGGTGCGGCTGCGCGGCGCGCGGCTCGATCATGTCGATGCGGTGCGGCGGATCCTCGACGCGGCCGGGGTCGGCGTGACCGATACCGGCGACGGGATCGCGGTGCGCCGCCGCAACGGCCGGCTCGCCGGGGTCGATGTGATGACCGAGCCCTATCCCGGCTTTCCGACCGATTTGCAGGCGCAGGTCATGGCGCTGATGTCGGTTGCCGAAGGCGCCTCGATGATCACCGAGACGATCTTCGAAAACCGCTTCATGCATGTGCCCGAACTGGCGCGCATGGGCGCCAACATCACGGTGCACCGGGCCTCGGCCCTGGTGCGCGGCGTGCCGCGGCTGATGGGGGCGCCGGTCATGGCGACCGATCTGCGCGCCTCGGTGTCGCTGGTGCTGGCCGGGCTGGTCGCCGGCGGCGAGACGGTCGTCAACCGCGTCTATCACCTCGACCGCGGCTACGAGCGCATCGAGGCAAAGCTGTCGGCCTGCGGCGCCCGCATCGAGAGGCTGCGCGACTGATGCGTCAGGGGACCCCGCCTGAGCCGGTCGCGCCCAATACCGGGCTGCGATTGCGCGCCGAGGATGCCGAAGACCTCGCGGTCATATCCGCCTGCCTGCAGGATGCGCTCGTGTCGGTGCGCGATCTCGCCTACGATCGCGACGCCCGCACCTTTGTTTTCGTCGGAAACCGTTTCCGCTGGGAGGGAAAGGGCGCCGGCGAAAAGAAGGCGGCGCCGCTCGAGCGGACCCTGTGCGGGATCACCTTCGAGGCGGTCGATGGCGTGGCCTATCGCGGCTTTCACCGCAACGAGGAGGACCGCATCCTGTCCCTGTTGGCGATCCAGCCGATGCCCGGCAAGCCGGCCGGTGTGACGATCGATCTCGAATTCGCTGCCGGCGCGACGATCCGGCTCTCCGCCGCGGCGATACGCTGTCGCACCCACGATTTCGGCGATCCCTGGCCGACCGTGTTTCAGCCGGGCCACAAGCTGGACGACGCGCAGTGACGACCGAAGCTCTGGTCATGGCCCTGCCCAACGGCCGCATTCTCGGCGAGTTCATGCCGCTGTTGCGGCATCTCGGCATCGAGCCTGAAGCCGGCCTTCGACGATCCGGCGAGCCGCCAGCTGCGCTTCGCCACCTCGGACCCCGGCCTCGACCTGATCCGGGTGCGCAGCTTCGATGTTGCCACCTTCGTCGCCTTCGGTGCGGCCCAGCTCGGGGTGGCCGGCAACGACGTGTTGATGGAATTCGACTATTCGGAGATCTACGCGCCGCTCGATCTCGATATCGGGCATTGCCATATGGCCGTCGCGGCGCCGCAAGACTGGGCGGCGCACGAAGACCCGCAAAGCTGGAGCCACCTGCCGGTCGCCACCAAATATCCCGAGATCACCCGGCGGCACTTCGCCGCGCGCGGCGTCCACGCCGAATGCATCAAGCTCAACGGCGCCATCGAGCTCGCCCCGCTCCTCGGGCTGTGCCGGCATATTGTCGATCTGGTGCAAACGGGCGCGACGCTGCGGGCAAATGGCCTCGTCGAGATCGAGCAGGTCGCCGATGTCAGCTCGCGCCTGATCGTCAACCGCCCGGCGCTGAAGACCCGCCCCGAGGAAGTCGGCCAGTGGATCGAACGGTTCCGCGCGGTCATCCCGACGCCCGCCCGCCGGCGCCCGCGCGTCGCCGCCGGATCGGACGGCTAGCCAGCCCGCCATGGCGATCCATCTCGCCACAAGCGACCCCGGCTTTGAGCCGGCGTTCCGCGCGCTGCTGGCGGCAAAGCGCGAAAGCGCCGCCGAGGTCGACGATGTGGTCGCGGCGATCATTGCCGACGTGGCGGCGCGCGGCGACGCGGCGTTGGTCGAGTACACCAACCGCTTCGACCGCGTCGCGCTGAGCCCCGCCGGGCTGCGCCTCTCGGCCACCGAGATTACCGCCGGCGCGGCGGCAGCGCCGCGCGAGACCGTGGCCGCGCTGCGGCTCGCCGCTGAGCGGATCGAGAGCTTTCACCGCCGCCAACTGCCTGCGGGCATCGACTACGTTGATCCGTTGGGCGTGCGGCTCGGCCAGCGCTGGCGCCCGATTGACGCGGTCGGGCTCTATGTCCCGGGCGGCACGGCGGCTTATCCCTCCTCGGTGTTGATGAACGCGATCCCGGCCAAGGTGGCCGGAGTTCGAGCGGCTGGTGATGACGGTGCCGGCGCCCGACGGCATCCTCAACCCGCTGGTGCTGGCCGCCGCCGAGATGGTCGGGATCGACGAGATCTATCGCGTCGGCGGGGCGCAGGCGGTGGCGGCGCTGGCCTATGGCACGGCGACGATCGCCGCGGTCGACAAGATCGTCGGCCCGGGCAACGCCTATGTCGCGGCGGCCAAGCGGCGCGTTTTCGGCCGCGTCGGAATCGACATGATCGCCGGCCCCTCCGAGATCCTTGTCCTCGCCGACCGCGACAACGATCCCGCCTGGATCGCCGCCGACCTGCTGTCGCAGGCCGAGCACGACGAGGCGGCGCAAGCGATCCTGATCAGCGACGATGCCGATTTCGCCGCCGCGGTCGAGCGCGAGGTTGCGCGCCATCTGCAGCGCCTGCCGCGCACCGAGATCGCCGGCGCGAGCTGGAGCGACAACGGCGCCGTCATCCTCGTCGCCGATTGGGACGAGGCGACAGGGCTGGTCGACCGCATCGCGCCCGAGCACCTCGAACTGGCTGTCGCCGAACCGGAGGCGGTGGCGCAGCGTGTGCGCCATGCCGGCGCGATCTTCCTCGGCCGCCACACGCCCGAAGCCGTGGGCGACTACATCGCCGGCCCCAACCACGTCTTGCCGACCTCGCGCAGCGCGCGCTTTGCGTCGGGCCTCGGCGTTCTCGATTTCATGAAACGCACGACGCTGGTCGGCTGCGATGCGGCGAGCCTTGCAGCCCTGGCTCCGGCGGCGATCCGGCTGGCAGAGGCCGAGGGGCTCAGCGCGCATGCCCTGTCCCTGGCCATCCGGCTGCCCTCTGATGGCTGACCGCGGCGCAGCGCATCGCCGCGATCACCCTCGATGAACACACCGTTGTGCGGCGCAGCCCGGCGATCGAGCACGAGCGCGCCATCGCCATCACCGACCTGTTGCGGGAAAACGAGTTCACACCGCTCTCGGGGCGCGCCGGACCGTTCGATCTGCGTCTCGCGATCAAGGAGAACCGGCTCAACGTCGCGATCCGTTCGACCTGGGACGGGTCGAGCGAGACGATCGTGCTGCCGCTCGCGCCGTTCCGCCGCATCGTCAAAGATTACTTTCTCGTCTGCGAAAGCTACTACAAGGCGATCCGCGGCAGAAATCTGGCCCAGGTCGAGGCGATTGATGTCGGCCGACGCTCGCTGCATGACGAGGGTGCGGCCTTGCTGATCGAGCGGCTCGCCGGCAAGGTGGTGGTCGATCACGCTACCGCGCGCCGGCTGTTCACGCTGATCTGCGTGCTCCACCTGCGCGCCTGAAGGGGCTCATGTCGATCCTGGTGCTCGCCTCGGCCTCGCCGCGCCGGCTCGATCTGTTGCGGCAGATCGGGATCGTCCCCGACCGGGTCGATCCGGCCGACATCGACGAGACGCCGGCCAAAAGCGAACTGCCGGCGCCGCATGTCGAGCGCCTGGCGCAGGCCAAGGCGCGGGCGGTGCAACCGCGCCACCCGCAAGCCTTCATCCTCGCCGCCGATACCGTCGTCGCCTGCGGCCGCCGCATCCTGCCCAAGGCCGAGGACGCCGCCACCGCCCGCGCCTGCCTCACGCTACTGTCGGGGCGGCGGCACCGTGTCTATGGCGGGGTCGCGGTGATGACACCGCAGGGCGACATCGTGCTCCGCCGCGTGGTCAGCCAGGTCGCGTTCAAGCGGCTCAGCGAGGCGGAGATCGCCGCGTATCTCGACAGTGGCGAGTGGCACGGCAAGGCCGGCGGCTACGCGATCCAGGGGCGGGCCGCCGCGTTCATCCCGTGGATCAGTGGCTCTTATTCGAATGTCGTCGGCCTGCCATTGTTCGAGACCGCGCAGTTGCTTGCCGGTCGCGGCTATCGCCCATCGTGCGCCGCGAACTCCTGATCGCTGCCGGTCCCGGCGAATGGCGCGCCGCCTGGCTCGAAGACGGCGCCGCCACCGAGCTTTATGTCGAGCGCGGTGACACGAGGCCGGCCGGCAGCATCCATCTCGGCCGGGTGGTGCGGCTCGTTGCCGGGCTCGACGCGGCGCTCGTCGATATCGGCGAGGAGCGGCCGGGGTTTCTGCCGCTGCGCCATCCGATCGACGAGGGCGCGCGGATCGTGGTGCAAGTCCGCCGCGAGGCGCAGGGCGGCAAGGGTGCGCGGCTTTCGGCGCATTTGAGCCGGGACGATGCATCGCAACTCGCCGAGCAGGCTGCGCGGCTCGACCCGCCGGCGCAGCTCTCCCCGGCACCGGGCTTCGCGGCGGCGCTCGCTCTGCGCCTGCCGCATCTGCCGCAGCGGATCGTCACCGACGACCCCGCCACAAAGATCGAATTGCGGACAGCTTTCCCCGAGGCGGAACTCGCTGACCACGGCCGCGAAGACGGGCCGCTCGACCTCGACGCCATGTTTGACGCGGCCGTGTCGCCGAGCCTGGACCTGCCCGACGGGGGCGCGATCCATATCGAGGAATGTCGCGCCGCGGTGCTGATCGACGTCGATACCGGCAGCCCGCAAACCGGCTCGGCTGCGCGCACCGCGCTGGCGGTCAACCTTGCCGCGGCGGCGGCGATTGCGCGCCAGGTGCGGCTGCGTCAGCTCGGCGGCGGCGTTGTCATCGATTTTGCCGCGCTCGATGGTCGCGGGCCGCGCGAACGGGTCCGCGAGGCCCTGGCTGCCGCGTTGACCGGAGATCCGGCGCGGCCGGAGGTCCTTGGCTGGACCCGCGCTCGGCCATCTCGAGATCGTGCGCCCGCGCCGCTTCCGGCCGCTCAGCGCGGCGCTGCTCGAACCGCACGGCACGCGAAAGAGCGATGCCACGCTCGCCTTTGAGGCGTTGCGCCGGCTCGCCCGCGAAGCGCGCGCCCATCCGGCAGCGAACTGGCGGCTGGTCGTTAGCGGGCCGGTCGCGGCGGCGCTGCTCGGCCCTGCCTCAGCGGGCCTGCGCGCGCTCGAAGACCGCCTCGGCCGGTCGATCGCGATCGCCGCCGCGGCGCACCCCGATACGCCGCCTTTTGACATTGTGCCGCTGTGAGACGATATCGGACGCTATGAGCAGGACGACTTCCGGCGGCCCAGTGGCGCCGATGCCGGGACCAGTGCGCCGATGCCCGGTCTGCGGCAAGCCGGCGAGCGCGCGCCACCGCCCGTTCTGCTCGGCGCGCTGCACCAATCTCGACCTCGGCCGCTGGCTCAAGGGCGATTACCGCGTCCCCACGGAGGAGGGACCGGAAGAGGATTTGGAGCCCGACGAGGGCTAGGCGCCCGCGCTTATACCGGCGCGAACAGGACGCCGGCCGACAGGAGAGCGGTGACGAGCCGGGTCGCTCCTAAGACCAGATCTCGCTGTCTGCGTCGGCGCTGCCCGCGCGCGCGCTTAACCCGCGTCGCCTCGGCCTCGCGCTGCGGCCGGAACAGGCACCGGTTATCGCATGGCCGATGGCGGCAATGCCCGGTCCCCGGCACCCAGCCGCATTCGCGCGCCCAGCGCGCGGCCTCGGGGTGAGCGGCGAGTTCGGCAATCAGCGCAGAGCACGGTGGGCGGTCTGGATCGGAATCGGATGTCATTGAACTTAGTACCGATGTGGGAAGTTGGGGGAGCAGCACTCCCTCCCCTTGCGGAATCACTTCTTAATCTGGATCCTCGGCAGGCGGTGACTGTCACGCGGGCAGCGCGCAACCGGATCGCCAGTCGGCATTCGGTCAACAACATCATCTGCGCCGCCGCCCTTTTTTTATCGGCGCGGTGTGCGCGTCCGGGCGTATCGATAACGGAGGCCGATTAACACGGAATTGCCAAGGATTATAGCTAAACAAATGGTTACCTAATAATGGTTAACAAGAATTTCCGAGAGAAACGATGATCACCAGCTTGGCCGCGGCGGAATACGGCGCTGGCCCACCGCTGGCGATTTTGCACGGCTTGTTCGGCTCCGGGCGGAATTGGGCCGGAATAGCGCAGCGTTTGGCGGCACATCACCGGGCGATTACCCTCGACCTGCGCAATCACGGCGCCTCGCCCTGGGAAGATGCGATGGATTATGCCGCGATGGCGGAAGATGTTCGGGCGACTCTCGATGCGCTCGGCCATCGCGCTTTCGCTCTCATCGGCCACAGCATGGGCGGCAAGGTGGCGATGATGGCAGCGCTCGCCCGGGGCGCCGAGGTCACCCGGCTCGTCGTGGTCGATATCGCCCCGGTCAGCTACGCGCCGCGCCATCTCGCATATGTGCGGGCGATGCGCGACCTCGATCTCGCCGGCATCTCCCGCCGCAGCATGGCCGACGCCCGGCTCGCCGCCGCGGTGCCCGATGCCGCCGAACGCGCCTTCCTGCTGCAGAACCTGGTGCTCGAGAACGGGCAGGCGGCTTGGCGCCTCAATCTCGCGGCGATCGAGCGGGCGATGCCGCTTCTCGTCGGCTTTCCCGACCTGCCGGCCGGTGTTGCCTATCACGGGCCGGCGCTGTTCGTCGCCGGGGGGCGTTCCGACTACCTGCGTCCCGAGTACGAGCCGGCGATCCGTCGCCTCTTTCCGGCCGCCCGCATCGCCCGCATCGCCGATGCCGGCCACTGGCTGCACGCCGAGCAGCCGCAGGCGTTCCTCGATCTCGTCGAGCCGTTCCTCGCGGCCGATTAGCGCGCTGGCTTGGCGATCGCTGCGACCACGGCGCTCAGGCTCGGCGCCTCGTCGAGTTGCAAGAGCAGGCGCTGCACCTCGTCAACTTGCGCCGGCGGCAGCGCGCGAGCCGCGCAATTGGCGAACTTGCCGGCGAGCGCCTCGGGCGGCAGCGGATTGTCGGGGCCGCGGCCGAGAGCGGCGCCGACCTGCCGCGCGATGACCCGCCCGTCGTCGAAGGTGATGCGCACCTCGGCGCCGAGAGCCTCGCCGCCCCCCTCTTTGGCTCCTGGGTGCGGCGCAGCATGGACATGCCGCATCTGGGCGCGGGTGGCGGGGTCGCGGAACGCCTCGCCCTCGAAATCCTCAAGCACGATGCGGCCGTTCATCAGCGCACGCGCCAGGCAGTATTGCACGCTGAACTTGGCGTCGAGATCGGACTGCGGGTCGGGCCGGTCAGTATGGGCGAGGCGGCGCGGATGGGTCCAGGAATTGATGCGTGCGATCTTGCCGAGCGGGATGTCGTGCCCAAGGCCATATTCGCCGCGCAACAGCAGCATCGCGTCGATCGCCGGATGGGTGCTGCCGCAGCACGGGTGCTGCTTGGCCGCAAGCCCCGGCCGAACGATGTCATAGGGCTGCCCCCAATCCTTCAAAATCGCGTCGGCGTCGAACGTGCCGGCGCCGTTGAACACCATCAGGAAGCCCTGCTTGTGCTCGAGCGCGCCGGGATTGGCGGTGAACCCCTCGCGCGCCAGCTGAGCCGCAAACAGGCCGCTCCTCGCGGTATGACCGACGTGCAGCGGCTTGGTCATCGTGCCGAAATTGGCCTTGATGCCCGACGCCAGCGAGGCGGCGATCGCCAATGCCTGCGCCGTCTTCGCCCGGTCGAGCCCCATCAGGTGGCAGCACGCGGCCGTGGCGCCGAAGACGCCCAGCGTCGCGGTCGGGTGCCAGCCCTTCTCGTAATGATGGAAATGCACGCCGCGGCCGATCCGCGTCTCGGTTTCGAAGCCGGCAACATAGGCGGCGATGAACGCCCGCCCGGTGCAGTCCAGCAGCTCAGCGAGCGCAAAGAGCGCCGGCAGGATCGGCGCCGACGGGTGGCCGCCCAAGGAATTGCTGACATCGTCGAAATCGAGCGCGTGCGCCGCGGTGCCGTTGATCAGCGCGGCGTCGAGCGGCGCGGCGCGGCGATCGGTGCATCGGTGCCGAAGATCAGGCACTCGCCGTTAATGCTCCCTGGGGCGCTGCCGAGCACCCGCTCGACGATCTGCGCACACTCCTCGCGCGCGCCGGCCAGCGTCACCCCGACCGTGTCGAGGATCGCCGCCTTCGCGCAATCCACCGCCTCCGCCGGCAGGTCGCCGTAGCTGATCGCCGCGAGCCGCTCGGTGATGCTTTCGATTAACGTCATTTTTCTCGCCCTCCGAGAGGAATATCTTATCGCGTGAACGATAGATCGGAAACTGACGGTCACGATAGCGGAGCTGCAAAAGCTTCTGAATAATATAAGAGATCGGAATTATGATGCTCCTACGCCCTCAAGGCTAAACTCCCGGGGGGTAGATGTCTCACCATCGTTGTCACGGAGGGGCCTCCCGGCACTGGGCCTCGGTTCCGTAAAGAGCGGCGAACTGGGGCCTCACTGATAACGGGCGACGGCGATAACTCGGATCAACTGAGGCGCGCCTCGGCTGCGCGACGGGAAGGTGCGATGCTCGACTTGGCGCTCGGCCTGTCTCCCGGTGTTGCGCTCAATCGCGCCAGCATGAGGCTGCTTTCGATGATCATCCAGGGGAGGAATGGCAAACGGTACCGATCGCCGCCAAAGCATACCATCGTGATCGCCGCAAAATATGCGATCAGTAACAGGCCGCTCCACTGGATCCCGTGCGGGTGGAGCGCCGAATTCACTCGAAGAAAGAAAAAAATGGCGATTGGCAAATAAAATACTTGGGACAATCCATAGGCGCTGTATTTAACCCACGATGAGCGATCCTGAAACCACCCCTGGGCGGCGCCGGTTTCCAAGAGAAAGAGGTGGACCAGTTTGTGTGGGATGATCGACAGCGCCGCGACAGGGTGTGCCGAAACGAATTGAATCGTTGCGTGCAGGTAGGCTGTATCCGCTTGCGCTTCGTCGATCCGGGAAACCGATGCGGTCGATGATGCTGGAGCGACAACAGCCTCGTAGGCTGCCGAAGCACCGGGATGATTGCCAAAGGCTGTCGGTTCGCAGAACGAGCGGTGGGGTCAGCACGTAGAGCGACAGCCGCAAGCCGAGTGCCAGGCCGCAAACCAGCAGCCAAAGGGCTTGCGTCGACCACTCCGCGATTGACCGGACAGCGGCGGCGACAACGACGCCAATCTGGTGCGAGGCAACGAGCAAGCCTGCCCACAGGCAGCCGCAACCGAGGAAAAGCCACCGTGTCGCCTCGCTGGCCGCTTGTACCGTACGCGAGGCCTCGACCGCGTTCCGAAACGGGATCAACCATGATTTCGGGAACTGCGCCCCCAAGATGCAAACGAGAACGACAGCTATATTGACAGATCTAAGTTGGGCTGAGATCCCGGGACAGGCGGCCGGACCGGCACGCCCGCCAATTACATGTCGCTCTTTCGCCGTGCTGGCTGAAGGTCCGGGAACCATCTGGTTCACGTAATTCTGAATCTCGGTATACTACCATCTCCGCTTGCGCGTCATATCTCGTCGCCCCGAGGTGACGCGCCTCTCCGCGTGAGGGCGTGTCCCGGCGCTAAATTCGCCGCATTGTCGTGATAGAGCCGACCACGATCGTGATCGGGCTGGACGAGCGCGACACGACTTCAACGTGAGGCTGGCTGCTGATCTGCTGTAAGTACAGCCAACGGCCGTGGGACGCTCAACCGCAACTTGTGCTCGCGCCGCAATCGGGTGGCGGCCAACTTGGGCCGTTGACGGGCGGCGACGCAGGCCTCAGGCTGGGCCATATCTGGGTTTCTGAACGCTGTTCCGCGGAGCGCTGCCATGAAGCTGATGTGGTTCCATCTGATGCCGTACACCGAATTGCCCGATGATTTCCGGGAGAAGCATCCCTCGGTGTGGGTCGACATCCATTCGACGCTGTTCGATCCCAAGCGCGCGCATCACATGTACAACGACTTCATGGACGAGCTCGAATACGCCGCCGAGTGCGGATTCGACGCGGTCTGCGTCAACGAGCATCATTCGAACGGCTACGGGCTGATGCCGTCGCCCAACCTGATCGCCTCGTCATTGGCGCGGCGCACCACCGACACGGCGATCTGCGTCATGGGAAATTCCTTGGCGCTGTACAACCCGCCGACCCGGGTGGCGGAAGAATTCGCGATGATCGACGTGATCTCGGGCGGGCGGCTGATCGCCGGGTTCCCGGTCGGCACGCCGATGGACACCTGCTTCGCCTACGGACAGAACCCCTCGATGCTGCGCGAGCGCTATCTCGAAGCGCACGACCTCGTCATGCGCGCCTGGCAGGCGCCCGACACCTTCGCCTTCAACGGCCGCTTCAACCAGCAGCGCTATGTCAACATCTGGCCGCGGCCAGTGCAGAAGCCGCACCCGCCGGTGTGGATCCCGGGCGGCGGCTCGGTCGAGACCTGGCAGTGGTGCGCCAAGATGGACTACGTCTACGCCTACCTGTCCTATTTCGGCTTCAAGGAGGGACAGGCGACGATGGCGGCTTCTGGGAAGAGATGCAGCGGCTCGGCAAGGACATGAACCCCTACCGCGCCGGCTTCCTGCAATTCGTCGGCGTCGCCGAGAGCCGCGAGCAGGCGATGGAGCTTTATCGCGAGCCGGCCGAGTATTTCTACGGCCGCTGCCTGCGGGTCGATCCGAAATGGGCGCTGCCGCCGGGCTACATCACCGAGGCGACGCAGCGTGCCGGGATCGTCGGCCAGGTCGGCCGCGCCGCCAGCCTCGACGCACGGCAAAAGGCGCGGGCGACGACGCAGATGGAGGACATCGTCGATCGCGGCTATGTCATCATCGGCTCGCCCGACGAGGTCGTCGAGCAATTGGCCAACGTCGCGACCACCCTCAATGTCGGCCATCTGATGCTGCTTTTGCAATTCGGCAGCATGGGCAAGGACCTTGCCAAGTACAACACCAAGCTGTTCGCCGAAAAGGTCCTGCCGAGGATGAAGGGGCTGTTCTCCGAGTGGGAGGACAAATGGTGGCCGGCGCCGATGAACCAGGCCGAGCGGGCCGAGCCGGCGCCGTTCCAGGCCGGCGCCATCGCGGCCGAATAAACGATAGTCCAACGATAATCGATAGGGAGTAAACACTATGAAACGTGGCGTTGCCGGTCTGCTGCTGGCGGGCGGGCTTGGGCTGTCATTTCTGTGTTCCGGCCAGCCGGCCAACGCCGCGGAGGTCTTCACGCTGACCTCGTCGGCCTTCCAGGACAACGGGGTGCTGGCGCAGAAATACGCCGGCAACCGGCAGGGGAACGCCAATTGCGTCGGTCAGAACGTGTCGCCGCCACTCGCATGGCATAATCCCCCCGCCGGGACGAAAAGCTTCGCCCTCGTCATGCACGACCCCGAAGGCCGGGCGCCGGCCGGGGTCGAGCATATGGTGATCTACGGCATTCCCGCCTCGGTGACCGGATTTGCCGAGGGTGAACTCAGCAAGCCTTCGGACAAGTTCGTCGGCGGCAAGAGCACGATGAACCTCGGCATCTATGCCGGCCCCTGCACGCCGCCCAATACCGACTGGCACCACTACACGCTGACCATCGTCGCCACCGACCTCGACCCGAAGGCGCTGCAGCCGGGCCTGACCCACGATGAGCTCGCCAAGGCGCTGGCGGGCCACAGCAAGGGCTCAGCCGGCCTGATCGGCCGCTTCAAGCACCCGTAATCTGATCCCCGCTAAGGCGGCGCGTGGTGCGGCGCCGCCTCGTACTCACGGTCCTTGCTCGGGATCAGGTCGTAGGGCAGCGCGAAGCCGGGCATCGCCTTGAGCCGGTTGGCCCAGGCTTCGAGGCGCGGCCATCGGCCGATCTCGAAGCCGCCCTCGGCCATGAACACCATGCGGCCCCAGCAGCCGATATCGGCGATCGTGCAATAATCGCCGATCAGGAAAGGCCGGTCCCTGACGGTGCTTGTCCACGAAGGACAATGCCGCCTCGGCGCGCGGGCGGAACTCCGCGATGACCTCGTCGTGCATCTTGCGGAACCGCGCCGAGTGGCGCACCCGCGCGACTGCGGTGATGTGGTCGGCCTCCCACGACAGCCACTCGCGCGCCTGCCAGCGCTGCTGCTCGGTCTTGCCCTCGAAATGGCCGGTGACGCGCGCAAGGTAGTCGAGGATCACGTTCGATTGCAGAATCGTCAGGCCGCGATGGCGCAATGACGGCACGACGCCCCAGCGGTTGATCGCGAGATATTCCGGCGCTGTTCTGCACGCCGGTCTTGAGGTTGACCGTGCGAAACGAAAACGGCAGCCCCGCCAACGCCAGATACAGCATCGGCTTATAGCTCGAACTCGAGGTGAAGCTGCCGTAGAGCGTCAGCCGGTCGTGGTCGAGCGGCGCGCCGATCATTCGGAGACGTCGCTGAGGCCGAGCCGATCGGAAAGGCCGTACTCCTCGGCCAGGATCCGCAATCGCGCCCAGGTCGCCGGTCCTCGACCTCGATGCCGTTCTTTTCGCGGTCGAGTTCGCGGCGGTGCTCGATCTCGCCGGGATAGAGAACGCCACTCGAGCCTTCGGCCGGCGGCGTCGCCTTCAGGTAGCGGATGAACTCGCCGACCTCCTTCTTGAACTCGGCCAAGGGGCGGAACGCATCGACCTTGAACACCGCCATGAAGCAGCCGTCATTATGCCGCCCGGTCGGCTCGACCCCGAAGCCGAGCCCAGTCAGGAGCCCGCACAATATCTCGACCATGACCGCGAGCCCGGTGCCCTTGTAGCCGCCGTCGGGGCCGCCCAATGGCAACAGCGCACCGCCCTGACGAAGCTGCCGCGGGTCGGTGGTCGGCTTGCCGTCCTTGTCGATGACCCAGCCGGGCGGAACCGCCTCGCCGCGGGCGACAGCGACGCGCAATCTTCCCGGCCGCCGCGGCCGAGGTCGCCATGTCGAGATAGAGCGGCGCGTCGAGGTCGGACGGGATCGCCATCGAGATCGGGTTGGTGCCGAGCCTTGCCTCGCGCCCGCCGAACGGCGCCACGGCCTTGGGAGACCGCCCGGAATCGGCGGTGACCAGGCCGATCATGCCGGCCTGCGCCGCCATCTGGGTATAGCTCGACAGGCGCCCGATATGACCCTGGCGAAACACCGTTGCGGCGGCAACGTTGCTTTTCTCGGCCTTCTCGATGGTCAGCCGCATCGCCCGCTCGTTGGCGACGTAGCCGAACCCCCAATGCCCATCGACGACGGTCGTCGTCGGCGACTCCTTGACGATGACCCACGGCGCGCCCGGAACGATGTGGCCGGCCTTGATGCGGTCGATATAGGTCGGGACCTGGATGACGCCGTGCGAATCGTGACCCACGAGATTGGCGCCGACGATGTGGCGCATGACCAGCGCCGCCTCGGCCGCCGGCGTGCCCGCCGCCTCGAACAGCGCGCGGCCGATTTCTTCCAGGCGATCGGCGGCAATTTTCGGCATCCCTGATCCCTCCCTGTTGCCCGGCGCCGCTCAGCCGGCCGCTTGCGGCGCGACGTGCGTTGCGCGCATGCGCTGCAGCGATTCCGGGTCGCTCATCACCCCAAGCTGCGCGTTCTTCAGAAAATCCTCGTATTCCCGGGCCATCGCGGGTGAGACGACCTCGATCATCAGGCGGTTTTCCAGCCAGAACTCGATGACGTGGAAGAACGGCTTCTGCCCCTGCATGCCGCGGCCATAGATCTTGGCGCGCCAACCCTCGCGGGCGCCGATGCGCTCGATCTCGTCGGGCTCCCGCGGCACCGAGAGCAGCACGTGGAATGGCCAAGTCTGTGGCGGCGCGGTGTTCTCGCCAAACACGACCTGATCGTCGTTGGGCGGAATGTCCAGCGTCGCGCGCTCGGGATAGACCTCGATCATCGTGCCGTGCGCGTCGCCGCTCGTCGCCATGAAGGCACCGTCGAGCGGCCCGAACGGGTGGCACTTGCCGCCCATCAGCTCGGCCAGAACCTCGGCAACGTGGCGCGGCTCGCGCGCCGGGATCGATACGTGATGGATCATCTGTCTCTCCCGGGTGAGGCGGCCCCCAATGGCGGCGCCATCTCCGCGACAGGATACTCCGGCCCCGCGGTGCTCAGCAACGTGCCCGCGGCGGCCTATCGGGGGGTGGCGGGAGGGTCAGGCTGCGGCCGGGCGGGCATACCAGCGGCGGGTGCGCAGCACGATGCGCACGACGGACAGCATGACAGGGACCTCGACCAGGACGCCGACCACGGTCGCCAGTGCGGCGCCGGACTGGAAGCCGAACAGCGCGATCGCTGCCGCCACCGCAAGCTCGAAGAAATTAGACGCGCCGATCAAGGCCGAGGGACACGCGATATTGTGCGGCACGCCGAGCGCTCGGTTGAGCACATAGGCGAGGCCGGCGTTGAGGTAAACCTGGATCACGATCGGCACCGCCAGCAGAACGATCACCAGCGGTTGGCGCACGATCTCCTCGCCCTGAAACCCGAACAACAGCACCAGCGTCGCGAGCAGCGCCGTCAGCGAGAGGGGATGCAGCGCGCCGAGCGTGCGCGCGAGGGCAGCGTCCCCGCCGTGCGCGAGCACCGCGCGCCGCCAAGCTTGGGCCGCGATCACCGGCACGACGATGTAGAGCACGACCGACAGAAACAGGGTCGACCACGGTACCGTGATCGACGACAGGCCGAGCAGCAGGCCGACGATCGGCGCATAGGCAAAGACCATGATCGTGTCGTTGAGCGCGACCTGGCTCAGCGTGAAATTGGGCTCGCCGTCGGTCAGGTTCGACCATACGAAGACCATTGCCGTACACGGCGCTGCGGCGAGTAGGATCAGGCCGGCGATGTAGCTGTCGATCTGCCCCGCCGGCAATAATGGGCGGAACAGCCAGCCGATGAACAGCCAGCCCAGCGCTGCCATGCTGAACGGCTTGACCAGCCAGTTGATGCCGACCGTGACGGCGATGCCGCGCCAGTGCTCGGCGACCCGGTGCAACGCGCCGAAATCGACCTTGAGCAGCATCGGCACGATCATCAGCCAGATCAGCACCGCGACCGGGATGTTGACCTGCACCAGCGTCATACGGCCGAGCGCCCGGAAGGGGTCGGGGAGCGCCTGGCCCAGCACGATCCCGGCGAGGATGCACAGCGCAACCCACAGGGTCAGATACCGCTCGAAGGAGCCAAGCGCCGGCGCGGCCGCGCGCCGACTTGCATCGGAAGCAGACCTCATCGGCGCCGCGTCCTTTGGTTATCGCTGTTGATTATTCCGGCTTGCGCGCTTCGATGCTCGCCGAGACGACAAAATCCTCGATCCCGCGCCCCGGAGCCCAGGTCTTGATCAATTCGCGGCTTTCCGGCTTCGGCGTGACGCGGATTGCGACGAATCCGGCGCGCGTCAGCCAGGTTTCGATCCGCTCGATCGGTGCCGCCCCGGCAACGCAGCCGCACAACAGCGCGGTGTCACTCTGCAGATCTGCCGACAGCGGCGCCGTATTGACGACGTCGGAGATCGCTAGCCGCCCACCCGGCTTCAGCACGCGGAACGCCTCGCGGAAAACCTGCTCCTTGTCCGGCACCAGATTGATGACGCAGTTCGACAGGATGGCGTCGGCGGTGTTATCGGCGACCGGCAGGTGTTCGATCTCGCCGAGCCGGAACTCGACATTGCCGGTGCCGATTACCGCGGCGTTCTCGCGCGCCTTCTTGAGCATCGCGTGGGTCATGTCGACGCCGATCACGTGCCCGGCGGGGCCGACCTGATCGGCCGCAAGGAAGCAGTCGAAGCCGGCGCCGCTGCCCAAATCGATGACGACTTCGCCCGGGCGCAGGGCGGCGATCGCCTGCGGGTTGCCGCAGCCGAGTCCGAGATTGGCGCCCTCCGGCACCGCGGCGAGTTCCGCCTCGGAATAGCCCATATGCCGCGCCTTGTCCTGCACCGGCGTCGCCGCGCCTGGACCGCAGCAGGAGGGGGCCGGTGCGCAGCAACCGGCAGTGCCGGCGGCCTCGGCAATGCCGCCGTAGCGCGTCCGCACCATTTCCTTGATTTGATCGGTGTCCATTGCTGCGTCCTCCTTGGTGTCAGAACGAACAATCAACCGGCGCTACGCGCGTTTTCCGGCCGTGCCATCGGCGCGGGATCGCAGGCGGGCATGCAGGCCTCGCCGCGGCCGCAGCAGTTTTCGCTGAGGTAGGCGAGCAGCTCGTTCATCGCGCCGTATTCGGCCGAATAGATCAGTTGCCGGCTCAGCCGCCGCTGAGTAATCAGCCCGGCATGGGTCAGCTGTGCCAGATGGAACGACAGCGACGACGGCTGTACGCCGAGCCGGTCGGCGATGGTCCCGGCCGGCAACCCCTGCGGCCCGCAGGCTACCAGGAGGCGAAACAGGTCGAGGCGCGTCTCCTGGGCGAGCGCACCGAGGGCTGTGATCGCGTGCTTCTGGTCCATGGCAATGCGGCAGCCTTCGATATTTCAGCGCTTATTGAATATTAATAGGCGGCGGCGCCGTCAAGCGATATTTTGAAGAATATCGAAGTGATCCCTGCGCCGGAGGCAGGCGGCCGAGGTGCTCCTAAACGATCAGCGGAGCGGTCATCGTCGCCGCGATATCGGCGCGCACGCCCGGCGAGCGTCGGTAGTATTGGTGTGAGCTCGCGAAGTCGAAATCGTAGTCGGTGACGCCGCTGCAATCGACCATCCGGTATCGCGACGGCGGAAAATGCCCGCTGTCCGATCGGTTGTGTGGCCCGTCCTGGCCGAGGCGCTGCTTGCCGTTGATTACGGCACTCACATCGAGGACCTTGTCCGCCGTGCTGAAGTATATCGAGATGCGGCTGGCGAGCCGCTCGAGGCCGCTGAGACGGCCCGGCGGCGGAAACTCGAACGTGTCGTAGCGCTCGTCGGCCGCCGCGAGAAACGCCTCGTCGAACAGCGCCGCATCGCCTCCGGCATGGCTGAACCAGCTTTCGATCGCTGCCTGCAATGCCCAATTGCCCATGCTGTGCGCCAGCAGAAAGATGCGGCTGCCAGCCGAGCGAGCGCGATCCAGGGTCGGCTGCAACGCGGCGAAGAAGCTCATCAGGTGAAACCCCGACTGCCCCGCCATCGTCTGATCGTGCAGATAGGGCGCCTGCGGTAGCGGGAAGGACAGCAGTTGGCCGAGCGATGGCCAGGTAAACGCGACGACCGTGGTGTCGGCCGCGGCGATGCCGGACTGGGCGAGCCATTCGCGATTGAAGGCGGCGCGGGTTATCGCGTTCTCGAAGCTGTTGTCGAAGCCGTGAATGAACACCAGCAGGTTGCGGCCCGGCGCGGATAAATCGTCGAGCGCCGCCTGGGCGAAACCGCCCTGGCTGACAGTCTGTATCTGTTGGATGGCGCCGGTCTTATCGGCGGTCAGGGCGGTGTTGTCGACGAAGGCGGTGGCATAGGAGATGGCGGCGGCATTCGAGGGCGTGACGATGCGCGTGCCATAGCTCCGCCAATCCGTCGCCGGCCCGCTAAGATCGCGATTCGTCGCAAAGTATACCGTCGTCAGCATGCTCTACTCCCGGCGGGAGAGGAGTGCGCTGCCGGCCTCAGAAAAACGCCAGCGTGCGGATCTCGATGCTCTCGCGCGGCCGGGCCTGCGGCGGCGCGGTGGGGTCGGCGAAGGCGCTGTGGGCGGTCCAGCGGGCGCGCCCGTCCTTCAGCGATTCGTAAACCTTGAAAACCAGCGCCTCGTCCGGCTGCATATGCGGGAACCAGTACCAGCGCTGCGCCGGATCGAAGCTGATCGAATAGGTCTGGCCGACTCGGTCCTCGTAGCGGCGCTCGTTGATTACCAGGCTCTCGGGCTTGACGGTCTGCGCGTCGCAGATCGCCAGAGGGTGGCTCTCGACGGGATGATTGATCGGTCGCCACACCTGGATGATCGCGAAGCGGCCGGCGAGCAGCGCCTCGGCCTCCACGCCCATGATGTCGCGCACCCGCTGCGGCCCGGACCATTCGGTGTAGTCGTTGTGCACCCGGCTGACGATGTCGCGGATCTTCTGGGTCTCGCGCTGCGCGTCGCTGGCGGTGCGCAATGTGTGGTCGAACACGACGACCCGCTTGGCGCCGCTCACCTGTTTGATCAGTGCCTCGCACTCCGGGTAGTAGGTGCGCCGCACCTCGGCATCATCGGAGAAGTCGCGGACCTCGGTGTGGTGCGGCACAAAGCGGAAGCCGCTGCGCTCGAAGTCGAATTGGTCGGCGACGCGGCGCCCGTTGTGCAGTTCGACGCGGCGGGTCTCGTTGTCGCCGCCGACGCGCTCGTCCCGTCCGCCGGGCTGGGCGACATAGGTCACGATCTTGCCGGCGTCACGCGCGAGATAGGTCAGGTCGGCCTCGATCGTTTCCGGGGCGGCATCCAATTCGGCGAGCTGAACCATCGGTGGGCTCCTGCGTAACGGCGGCCCCAATCATAAGGGCGCCAAGCGGGCGCGACAATCGTCGCGCCGCGGGACGGGGCGGTCAAACGACACCGTCGTCGCGCAGCCGCGTCACCTCATCCGGGTCGAGGCCGCACAGCGCGCCGAGCAGTTCGGCTGTGTGCTCGCCGAGCAAGGGCGGCCGCGTCACCTGGGCCGGCGAATCCGACAGTTTGACCGGACAGCCGACGGTCTGGTAGGTGCCGCGCGTCGGGTAGTCGATGTCGAGGATCATCTCGCGCGCCTTCAGATGCGGGTCGGCCAACACCTCGCCGGTGTCCTGCACCGCGCCGCACGGCACCCCGGCATCGCCCAACAGCCGCATGACCTCGTGCTTGCTCTGCGAGCCGGTCCATTGTTCGATGATCGCGGCGAGCGCGGCGCGGTTTTCCCAGCGCGCCTCGGGCGTCGCAAAGCGCGGGTCGTCGGCCAGTTCCGCGCGCCCCATGACGCCGAGCATCGCCAGCCACATCGGCCGCTCCCACGCATTGATGAAGACGTAATCGTTGGGGCCGCCCGGCGCGCAGGGATAGATCGTGCTCGGCACGACGGTGCCCAGCTGGTTGCCGCGACGCGGCATCGGGTGGCCCTGGCGCTGATGGTCGCGCAGGCTGACGCGGATGATATTGACGATCGCATCCTGCATCGACACCTCGACCTGCTGGCCCTTGCCGGTGGCATGGCGCTGCTGCAAGGCGGCCAGGATGCCGATCGCCATCTGCATGCCGGTGCCGCTGTCGCCGATCGCCGGCACGACATAGGTCGGCGGGTTCTCGGCAAAGCCGGTGACGCTCATCGCGCCGCCCATCGCCTGCGCGATCGGCTCGTAGCTCTTATAGCCGCTATAAGGGCCGTAGGTGCCGAAGCCCTTGATCGACGCGTAAATCAGACGCGGGTTGATCTCGTGCAGCGCGTTCCAGCCGAAGCCGAGCCGATCGAGCGCGCCGGGGCCAAAATTCTCTAGCAATACGTCCGACTGAGCGATCAGCTTGCGGAACAGCTCCTTGCCGCGCGCCGTCTTGAGATTCAGCGTCAGGCTCTTCTTGTTGGCGTTGAACATCAGAAAGAAGAGGCTGTCCGAATCCGGCTTGTCGCGCATGTTGCGGCGCGCCACGTCGCCGCCTGTCGGCTCCTCCAGCTTGATCACGTCGGCGCCGAGAAAGGCAAGGATCTGGGCGCAGGCGGGCCCCGCCTGGTTGTGCGTCATGTCGATGATGCGGATGCCCGCAAGCGCCTTGTCCATCTGGTCAGATCTCCGCAGAAAGCCTCGTCAACGCCCCGTGAGCACGGAGGCACCCGTCGTCACTCGCCCGCCAAGCGCCCTCGTGCTCGCCGCTTCGCTTCACCGCGCTCTCGGTCCGATACATAGATCAAGCCGGCAACCCGGCGGATCAGCGTGTCCTCGTCGCCAGTCAGAGCACCATCGGAATAGGCGACCTCCCACAGCATTTCGATGACGCCGATGCGATCGTCCTCGGTGAAATGTTCGACCACCACCCGCGTGAAGTGAAACAGGTCGGTCGCCTGCACCGCGCCTTCTTCCGCGGCGGCGATCAGACGGGCTATCTCGCCAGCCTGCAGGCCGAAACGCCTCGCCAATGCGCGCTCGATGATGCGCCGTTCGCGCGCCTCGACGCGGTCGTCGCTGCGCGCCGTTTCGATCAGCAGCGCGGCCAGCGCAAAGGCCGGATCGTTGCGCTCGCCTTCGGCCCGGGCATCGTCGAACCCAGTCAGGATGCGAAGCAATGCGTCGAACATGTCCCTCCTGCCGTTTCCGCGGCGCAGACTCTGTGCCTTCGATATGCGCGTCGAGGAGGTTCGGGGCAATGCCTCGGGCGTTATCGACGCATCCCTCACGCAAAGGCGGCGAAGATTTCCTCGACCGCCTTCAATTGGTTGCCGGTGGCCGAGGATGGCACCAGGATCGGCGTCGTGACGCCCGCGTCGCGCCACGCCGCAACCCCGTCGCGCACCGCCGCGGCCGGGCCGAACAGCGTCGCATCAGCGAGCCAGCGGTCGCTCATCAGGGAGGGGATGTCGCTCGGGCGGCCCTCGGCGATGGCCGTCTCGATCGCCGCCATCTCCTCGCCGTAGCCGGCTTCCTTCCAGTAATTGCGGTAGTTCGGCAGCGTCGTGTAGCGGGTCAGCGTGCGGCGGTTGACCGCCTTCGCCGCTTCGACATCGTCCGAGATGCAGGTCGGGATCATGTTGGCGACGAGGAAACCCGGATCGGCACGCTTCCCCGGCGGGATCGCGGACAGCGACTCCGCCATGTGCGAGCGGCTGGCATTGGCGAAGACGAGGCCGTCGGCGATCTCGGCCGACAGCGCCACCATGCGCTTGCGCAACGCCGCGAGGATGATCGGCGGCAACGCGCCGATCCCGTCATATGAGCGCAGCTTGGCGACGAAGGCGCGGGTGTCGCTCAAGGGCTTGCCGGGCGTCACCCCCATGCGGATATGGCTCGGCGCGTGTGCGACGCCGATGCCAAAGCGAAACCGCCCGCCCGAGATTTCATGGATATAGGCGGCCGATTGCGCGAAATCCTCGGTCGTGCGGGCGTAGATCGGCGCGATCGCGGTGCCGAAGACGATCCGCTCGGTGCTGAGCGCCAGCGCCGTGCACTGTGCCATGTTGGCGAAGATGCTCGGCACGTAGAGCCCCGAAAACTCGCGCCGCTCGGCCTCGCACGCGATGTCGATCGTAACCCGCCGCCGCCCGGGGACGGCGACGAGGCTCAGGGCGGGGAGGAGTTCGGGCATCGGCACCCTGCTACGCCGCCGCCTGCGGGCCGATTTGCGGCTTCAATTGCACCGAATTGGGGCCGTAGCGGTCGCGGAACGGTTGGGTGTCGATCTCCTCCAATTCGATCTCGCGTGCCAGCACCTTCTGCTTCCATGCCTCCTGCGCCGGGATATTGGCGTGGAATTCGGGCATGACCTCGCGGGCGAACAAATCGAGGCTCTCGCAGATGTGCTCGTGGGTGTTCTTGCCGGCCTGATTGAGCAGGATCACCGAATCGATGTGCGAGGTCTCGAACCGGCGCAGCTTGCGGCGCAAGGTCTCGGGCGAACCTATCAGGCCGCCGGACAAGGCGCGCTGCAATGCCTCGGGGTTTTCCCGCTTCCACTTCTCGTATTCGTCCCACAGGTTGACGGTGCCGGGGTCGGGCCGCCGGCGGTTGGCGCTCTGGCCGTAGAAGCGCAGCGCGAACTGGAAGAACGGGATGCCGTCGGCGCGGCGGCGCGCCTCCTCGTCGGTCTCGGCGCACATGAAGTAGCTGGTGATCGCCAGGTTCGGGTTGGTCACGTAATCGCACAGCTTTTCCTGGCGCTTGGTAAAGGCGTTGTAATAGGCGTGCACCCAGGCGAAGGCGGCATCGGCCGACAGGAACTGGAAGGCGAGGGCGCCGAGGCCGCGCCGCCCGGCCATCTCGATCGTGTCGAGGGCGGAGCAGGCGACCCACAGCGGCGGGTGCGGCTTCTGCAATGGCTTCGGCACGACGTTGCGCAACGGCATGTCGAAATACTTGCCGTGATGCTCGACCCCGCCTTCGCCGAACATCGGGATGATGGCGCGGATCGCCTCCTCCCAGATCGCGCGCTTCTCGTCATAGGCGACGCCGAACGGCTCCAGCTCGGTGATGCTGGCGCTCTCGCCGGTGCCGAACTCGACCCGGCCGTTCGAGAGGAGGTCGAGCGCGGCGACGCGCTCGGCGCAGCGCGCCGGGTGGGTCGTCGTCAATTGCATGATGCCGTGGCACAGGCGGATCTGCTTGGTGCGCTGGCTCGCCGCGCCAAGAAACACCTCCGGCGCCGGCGAATGTGAATACTCCTCGAGGAAGTGGTGCTCGACCTCCCACGCGTAGTCGTAGCCGAGCCGGTCGGCCAGCTCGACCTGGTCGAGCGCGTTCTGGTAGAGCTGCAATTCGCCGCCGGGCAGCCACGGGCGCGGCAATTGCAACTCGTAGAAGATGCCGAATTTCATCGCGTGTCCTCCTGCAGGCATGAGGATGATGCCTAGCGGGCCGACGCATTACAATGTCGATGCCGGCATGGCGCCGCAGCGGAATGGGGTGACGAACATGGCCGAGCAGCGCGCCGATGCGGCGCAACGGGGAACCCAGCCGGCTGCGGCAGAATTGGCCGGGGCGGCGGTGCCCGGCGTGGCGATCAATTGGCAGCAGACGCTGTGGGCCATGGTCGGCATCCAGTTCATCATGACGATGGCGTTCTCGGTACTGACGCCGATCATGCCGCTATTCCTGCCCGAACTCGGCGTCACCGACCCGGCCGCGATCGATCTGTGGTCCGGCATCCTCTCCGGCAGCACGTCGTTCGTTGCCGCCTTTGCCTCGCCGCTGTGGGGCAGCGTCGCCGACCGGCATGGGCGCAAGTTGATGCTGCTGCGCTCGAGCCTGGCGATCGGCATCTTCACCGCGCTGATGGGCATCTCCGCCAATGTCTGGCAGTTTTTCGCGTTCCGCGGGCTGATGGGCCTGTTTGCCGGGTTTTCCAGCGCGGCGATCGCGCTGGTGGCGAGCCAGGTGCCGGAACATCGGCTCGGCTATTCGCTGGGTTGGCTGAGCACCGGACAGTTGGTCGGCTCGCTGGTCGGGCCGATTGTCGGCGGCATCCTCGCCGATCTGACCGGCAGCTACCGCATCCCGTTTTATTGCACCTCGGCGATGATCTTCGTCGCGATGGGGCTCGCCTGGCTGATCGTGCAGGAGGAATTCATCCGGCCGCAAAAGGGCAGCGGCCGACGCTCGACGGTCAGCGGGCTCGTCGCGCTGGTCACCACGCCGGCGCTGCTGGCGCTGTTTTTCGTGCTGCTGATGGCACAGTTCGGGGTGCGCACGGTGCAGCCGATCGTGACGCTCTACGTCCAGGAGATGGTCGGGCCGCGGCCTGACATTGCGACCCTCGCCGGCGTCGCCTTTTCGATCACCGGCCTCGCCAACGTCATCGCCGCGCCGTTTCTCGGCAACCGCAGCGACCGGATCGGCTATCGCCGGGTGCTGCTGATCTGCCTCCTCGGCGGCACGCTGATGACATTGCCGCAGGCGTTCACGAACAGCTACTGGGTATTCACCGCCGAGCGCTTCGGGGTCGGGCTGTTCATCGGCGGGCTGTTGCCGACCGCCAATGCGCTGGTCGGCCGCCTCGTCGCCCGCTCGGACCGCGGCGCGGTCTATGGCATGACATCGTCGGCGATGTTCATGGGCAATTCGCTGGGGCCGCTGATGGGCGGCGCGGTCGCCGCCTCGTTCGGCCTGCGCTGGGTCTTCCTGCTGACCGGCGCGGTGATGGCAGCCAACCTCGTCTGGGTCTATTACAAGGTGCCGGAATTTCAGGAAGGCGGATCAGCTTGAGCGCATGAACACGCCCTGGGCAAAGTCGCCGAAGATCGTCGCCTTTACCGGCGGCGCGCTGGCGCGCGAGGCGGGGTTCGCGCCGTTCGATGCCGAGAGCATGCCGCCGGCGTTGCGCCTCGAAGATGTCGTGACCGAAGACGGCTTTGCCCGCGATCCGGCACGGGTCAACGGATTCTACAACTCGCGCCGGCGCGAGCTGTTAGAGGCGAAGCCCAACGCGGCCTATGAGGGGCTCGCCGTGCTCGAAATCGCACGCCCGCGCGAGGTGCTGATCGTCACCCGCAACATCGACGATCTGCACGAGCGCGCCGGCTCGCGGGCGGTCATCCACACACATGGCGAATTGCTAAAGGCGCGCTGCGGGATCTGCACGCAGGTGTCGGAGCGCTACGACGACATCAGCGAGGCGACGGCGTGCCCGCTGTGCGGCAATGTCGGGCATTTGCGGCCGCTCGTCGTGTGGGTCGGCGAGGAACCGCTGCGCATCGCCACAGTGTACGAGGCGCTCGCCCATTGCTCGCTGTTTCTGGCGATCGGCGCGCCCGGCGAGGGCGAGCCGGCCCGCAGCTTTCTCGCGGCCGCACGTCAGGCCGGCGCCCGCACGGTTGCGTTCAATCGCGAGCTTGCCCCGACCTCCAAGCCGTTCGACGAGCGCATCGCCGGCACGCTTGCCGAGACCGTGCCGGCCTACGTCAAGAAGCTGATCGCGGAAAGCTGAACGTAGCTGTTGTCAGTTCGCCGCGTCGGATGGCGTGTCGTAGCTGACGCGGGTGATCGGCAGGTGATCGACGACCTTCTGCGTGACAAGGAAGGTCACGTCGAGTGTCGCCAAGCCGATCGCGATGACGACCAGCAACACGTTCAGATCGGCGGCGATGCGGTCGATGCGGCGCAGTAATTCCTTCATCGACAGCCGTTTACGCGGCGACAAGCGATTCATCATGCGAAGCGGATCCCCTGGCGGGCGAAAAACTTTAGCGACATATAGGAAGTTATGCTGCGCCGCACAATGCCGGTGAGACAAGTCAGCTATGCATACCTTTCTCGTGGGCCAAACGTCGCACAGGCTCACCGTCCGCTGGTGCTGACCGCCATCGCCCGTGGCAGCGCATTGTCGACGGCCGGAGGGAGGCGGTTAATGTGGCCTTGCTGCCGCCTGCCTAATGCGCGGCATCCCAGCTGGTTGCCCAGCCGGTCTCGACGACCAGCGGGACGGAGAGCGTGAGGCGCGGCGCGCAGGCGTCTTCCATGACCTGCTTGACGAGTTTCGCTGTCGCCTCGACTTCGCCGTCCGGAGTCTCGAACAAGAGCTCGTCATGCACCTGCAGCAGCATGCGCGACTTGAGGCCGGAAGCGGCCAGCGCCGCCGGCAGGCGTCCCATGGCCCGCTTGATGATGTCGGCGGCCGAACCCTGCAACGGCGCGTTGATCGCCTGCCGCTCGGCCCCGGCGCGGCGTGCCGGGTTGGCGTCGCGGATGCCGGGGATGAAGCATTTGCGGCCGAAAATCGTCTCGACATAGCCGGCTTGCCGCGCCTCGGCCTTGATCCGCTCCATGTAGGCGCGGATGCCGGGGAAGCGCTCGAAATAGGCGCGGATGTAGTCGGCCGCCTCCGATTGCGGTACGCCGATCTGGTTGCCGAGGCCGAACGCGCTGATGCCGTAGATGATGCCGAAATTGATCGCCTTGGCACGCCGTCGTGTCTGCGGGTCCATCTTGTCGAGCGGCACGCCGAACACTTCGCTTGCGGTCAGCGCGTGAATGTCCTGCCCTTCGCGGAAGGCGCGCTTCAATTCGGCGATGTCGGCGACATGCGCCGCGAGGCGCAGCTCGATCTGGCTGTAATCGGCCGACAACAGCAGGTGCCCCGGCTCGGCGACGAAGGCGCGGCGGATCTTTCGCCCCTCCTCGGTGCGGATCGGGATGTTCTGGATGTTGGGTTCCGAGGACGACAATCGGCCGGTCGCGGTCGCGGCCAGCGCGAACGAGGTGTGGACGCGGCCGGTCCGGCTGTCGATCTCCTGCCCGAGCGCATCGGCATAGGTCGATTTGAGCTTGGTCAACTGGCGCCATTCGAGCACCTGCGCCGGCACCGGATGGAGCGGCGCCAACGTCTCCAGGATCGACGCGTCGGTGCCGTAAGCGCCGGTCTTGCCCTTCTTGCCGCCGGGCAATTGCAGCTTTTCGAACAGCACCTCGCCCAACTGTTTGGTCGAGCCGATGTTGAAGTCGTTGCCGACATCGCGCCAGATCGAGGTTTCGAGCTCGGCGATGCGGCGGGCGAAATCGCGCGACAACTCGGCGAGGGCCTCGCGGTCGACCTTGACCCCTGCGTCCTCCATCGCCGCCACGACCGGAATAAGCGGTCGCTCGATCGTCTCGTAGAACGCGCCCATGCGCTCGCGCACCAGCCGCGCCTTCAACAGCACGTGCAGGCGCAAGGCGGCGTCGGCCCGCCCGGCGGCGAAGTCGCGCGCCGCCGCTGTCGCCGCCTCGGCGAACGGGATCAGGCTTTTGCCGGTGCCCAGGATCTGCTTCGCCGTGGTCAACTCATGCGCGAAGGCGCGGCGGGTCAGTTCCTCGATCGTGTGCTCGACCTGGCCGCCGTCGAGCACGTAGGACATCAGCATCGTGCAGTCGCAGGGACCGAGCGCGATGCCGTAGCGGCGCAACAGGTGGGCTGCGCCCTTCATATCGTGCCCGACCTTCAAGACGCCCGGATCTTCGAGAAGCGGCCGGAGGCGTGCGACCGCAATGTCAAGCGTCAGCGCGTCGGCGCTCGTGGCGGCATCGAGCAAGCTGGCCGAGCGGTGCGCCAAGGGCAGATAGGCGGCCAGCCCCGGCGCGATCGCCAAGGCGAGGCCGCACAATTCGGGGCGGGCGCCGGCGAGCGCGCTCGCCGCCGGCCACAGCGCGACGATGCCGGCCTGCTCTGCCGCCTCGATCCAATGGTCGAGCCCCTCCGCGGTGTCGACAACGGCGTAGGTGTGCGGCGCCGAGAACGGAGGCACCTCCGGGATCACCGGCTCGCTCGGCCCGGCCGGGGGCGGCGTCGCGGCCGGACCCGGCGCACGTTGGCGCATCCGGCCTTCGAGCGCGCGGAATTCCATCTTGCGCAGATAGGGTAACAGCTGGTCGAGGTCGAGCGGCTTGACCCGCAGATCGGCGAGCGGGCAGGGCAACGGCACGTCGTCGTCGAGCTTGACCAGCTCCTTCGACAGCCGTGCCTTGGCTTCGTTGTCGATCAGCGACTGGCGTCGCTTCGGCTGCTTGATCTCGTCCGCATGGGCGAGCAGCGTTTCGAGGTCGCCGTAGGTGTTGATCAGCTCGGCCGCGGTCTTGACCCCGATCCCCGGCACCCCGGGCACGTTGTCGACGCTGTCGCCGCACAATGCCTGGACGTCGACCACCTTGTCCGGCCCGACGCCGAATTTCTCGCGCACCTCGGCTTCGCCGATCGGCTTGTTCTTGATCGGGTCGAGCATCGTCACCTTGGGGTTGACGAGCTGCATCATGTCCTTGTCGGACGACACGATCGTCACCGTCGCGCCGGCCTCGACCGCATGGCGGGCATAGGTCGCGATCAGGTCGTCGGCCTCGAAATCGCTCATCTCGATGCGGCACACGCCGAACGCGTCGGTCGCTTCGCGCACCAGCGCGAATTGCGGCACAAGGTCGTCGGGCGGCGGCCCGCGATTGGCCTTGTAGGCGTCGTAGAGGCGGTTGCGGAACGAGGTGCCGGCGGCGTCGAACACCACCGCGATATGGTCGGCGTCGGTCTCCGACAACAGCTTCGCCAGCATGTTGCTGAACCCGAGCACGGCGGCGGTCGGCGTCCCGTCCGAGCGCGTCAGCGGCGGCAGAGCATGATAGGCGCGGAAGATGAAGCCGGAGCCGTCGATCAGAAACACATGATGCGGAGCCGCCGAGGGCGTGGGTGGCGGTGCCGCCGTCGGGCGCTCGGCAACGACCGTGCCGACGACGTCATCCATGTGCGCCTCCCGCCTCCTCGGCAGCCCCACCGGCCTTGTCCGATTGGGCAACAGCGCGGTTGACGAACAGGCGCGAGCAATAGGGGCACTCGACCTGCCCTGAGGGGGCCAGGTTGAGATACACCCGGGGATGACCGAGCGGCCCGCCGCCACCGCCAGAGCCACCGGCGCAGGCCGCCACCATCTCGTCGGTTTCGATGGTTTCGAAAGGAGTCATGATCCGCTCGGAAAACGCCGCTGGCATGTCGTTGGCCGGTCAATGGCCAGACCGATTGACCGTCGGCCGGTTGACCCGTTAATGGGCGCGATGATACGCGTTGGCCCGAAACAAGCAATGATGCGCTCTCCTTGGGATGGCGGCCGCAATGGGGCTGCACCGCGCCGCTGGCGTGCTGGGGCGTTGGCGCTGCTGATGCTGGCGCCAGTCTTGCTGCTCGCAGCCTGCGGCCCGAGCGCCGGGCCGGCGATCCAGTTCGCCGCCTTTGCGCCACCGCGCCCGCCGGCCAAATCGGCCGGACCGCCCCGCTTCACCGACACCGCGTTCATCGCCGCCGACGGCGCCCGCCTGCCGCTGCGCAAATGGCTGCCCACAGGACCTGTCAAGGCGGTGATCCTGGCGCTGCATGGGTTCAACGATTACAGCCGCGCCTTCGCGGCGCCGGCAAAGCTGTGGGCAGCAGACGGCATCGCCACCTATGCCTACGACCAGCGCGGCTTCGGCGCGGCGCCGGAGCGCGGCCTGTGGGCCAGCGAGGGGCAGCTTACGGTCGATGCAATCGTCGCGAGCCGGATCCTGCGCCGGCTCTATCCCGGCCGGCCGTTATATCTGCTCGGCGAGAGCATGGGCGGCGCGGTCGCGATCCTGGCGGCGAGCGGAGCGATGCACGGGGTCATCCCCGGCCCAGATGGTCTGCCGCACGCCGCCGTCGACGGGGTCATCCTCAGCGCGCCGGCGGTGTGGGGTCGCGCCACAATGGATTTCTGGCCGAAGGCGGCGCTGTTTGTCGGGGCACGCCTGTTTCCGACCGTTGTCTTGAGCGGGCGCGGGCTGCACATTCTCGCGTCCGACAACCTGACGATGCTGCGCGCCCTGGCGCGCGACCCGATGGTGCTGAAAGGCGCCCGCGTCGACACGGTATACGGGCTGGTCGATCTGATGGACGACGCGCTCGCCGCGGCGCCGCGCCTGACCATGTCGACACTGTTGATGTACGGCGCCCACGACGAGATCGTGCCGCGCCCGGCGCTCGTCGATTTTGCCGCGCACCTGTCGTCTGAACCCAGCCGGCGCCGGCGGCTCGCCTTTTACCGGCACGGCTATCACATGCTGCTGCGCGACCTCGATGGCGCGGCGGTCGCGCGCGACGTGGCGAGCTGGATCCTCGACCGCGCCGCCCCGCTGCCCTCGCATGCCGACGCCGCCGCGGCGTCCCGGCCCTGGCCGCCGCCCCACGGTGCCGATTGAACCGCACAACGCCCGCGCCTGCCGATGCCACTTGCACGCCGCGGCGCGAGGCGGTAATCACCACCGGCCCCACGCGGACCCGTAGCTCAGCTGGATAGAGCGCTGCCCTCCGAAGGCAGAGGTCGAAGGTTCGAATCCTTTCGGGTCCGCCAATGTTTCAAGAGCTTATGGCACAAGACTGTAAAGTGCTATCGGAGCTAGCAACGACATAGCAACCACACGGCGGTAAAACAGGGGGGGCGAGCGCTACACCCGCGGGCGCGGCGAAAGCCCGGTAAGTGCAGGGCTGGCCCCATATTGCGGGAGCTGACGGTGATCGGGTGATCCCGCCTTGGATGGTCGAGGCAGGGAGGCTGGTTGGCAAGTAATTTGCCAATTAATGGGCCAGTTTGCGCGGGGTCGAGGAGCTGGCCGGGATCCGAGGGCGGCGGTATTGGAGCGCGGCGGAGAAGGCGGCGATTGTCGCGGAGAGCTCTGCGCCGGGGGTGGGTGATGAGCGTGATCGCTCCGCACCATGGGCTGCATCACAACCAGCTATACGCCTGGCGGCGGGAGCGCGGGCGGCCGCGGGTCGCTGCCCGCCCATCAGCCGCGGGTCGAGGTCGTCATCGAAATCCGAAAACATCGCCTGCCCCTGTTGCGGTGGCGCGATGCAGGTCATCGGCGAGGACCGATCGCAGCTTCTCGACATGATCCCGGCGAATTACCAGGTCGTCGTCACGCGCCGTCCGAAACGCGCCTGCCGCAAATGCCAGGAGGGGGTGGCGCCGGCGCGGCCGATCGAGGGCGGCTTGCCGACCGAGGCCATGGTCGCCCACGTCGTGGTGGCGCGCTTACCTGTTCGATCATGGCGAGAAGGCCGAGGCGCGCCGATTCCGGCTCTTTGCCCTTGAGCGGAAATTCGCCGTTCTCGAGCGAGTGGCCGGGTCGCACCAAAGCATCCGACGCGAGCTGCCGAGGCTGCTACGCCCTCCCCGCATGCGGGGAGGGCGTAAGCTTGTCGCGACCGAGGTTACGGGCAGGTGCCGACGGTAAACGAGGCGATTCGTGTGCTCCAGGAGAAAGAATCTCCGCTCGTCGGATAATATTCGTTGGTGTACCAAAACGTCGCATCGTCGCTCGGATCGACGCGCGTTGCCGAATAATCGCCCCAGCGGGTATAGGGGCCGGTGTTTGAGCCGTTGCCGGCTTGCAGGATGCCTTCCGGTCCCATTTGGCCGGCTGCCGTCGTCGAACACCGCGCCGTCGCGGCGAGCCCGGGGAACACGCTGCTGCTCGACACGCTGTAGCCGAGCGCGATCTGCCCGGCGCCGTTCTGCGCGGCGCTGCCCATCCAGCGATAGGTAGAATCCGGTGCGAACGTCCCCTGCTGGAACAGGCTGAACGCGCCGGGGGTTGACGATCGCAGCTCGTACCAGCGCACTCCGACCGCCGATCCCGCGACAATCGAGTGGTTGACCACCATCGATTCGAAGCTGCCGAAGTTCCGGTAGGAAAGGCGATACATCAGGCGGTCGCCGAGCGAGTTCGAGCACGTTGCTGGTCGAAGGCTGCGGGATGCAGGTGCCGCCGCCGCATGCCTCGGTGAACGACGCCACGGCGATGTCCGGGGAGACCCGTTGCAGCGTCGAACCGAAGAACGGGTGCGCGAAGTTTGGCGCCATCGCGTACATCCGCAAGGTGCTCAGACTATTGAAATCGACAAAATAGCCCGGCGAACCGTCGCTTGGTGGGGTCGTGCCGTCCAGATCGGAAGGCAGGTAGCTGCCGGTGCCGTCGCTGACCTTGAAGCAAACCGCTTTCGCCGCCGCTCCGGCGAGCATCTTCGTACGATCGTAAGCGCATAGTTTGACGCCAGCGAAGACGCGACCATTCTTGAACAGGTTGTAGCTGGCAAGATATGCGGCGTTGCTGGCGGTTGGCCAGATCCCGAATTTTGGATAATCGTTGAGGTTCCTCCTAAAGTTGTAGCTGTAAAGGCTATAGGTGCCGGTAGCGTCGCCGCTGGTCGAGACCGCAATGCACTCCGAATAGGGGCTCGACACGCTGCCGAGTTGTGAGATCAGCCAGCGATCGGCAATCTTATCGTACTGGGCGATCGGATCGCCGGCATTCTTTGTCGCGCAGTTGCCACCGAGATTGGTCCAGATCGAACCGAGGCTCTTCGGGCCAGCGAGGATTTTGCCGGTCTTGTCGTAGACCGCAACCTCGCTGTTGACGACCTGAACGATCTGGCTTGGCCCGACGGCGATGTTCGGGTCGCCCGGCGTAAAGCCGTTCGCGCCGATACCGGCAAAGCTGACGCCGGTTGTGACCGCAGGCCCGGTAGCGGTGCCCGACTGCAACACCGTTTCGCCGCTCAGCCGGCTGGCGCCGGCCGGGACCGGCGGCGTCGGCAGCGGCGCCGGCGCGACCCGGAGTTCCCGCGGCATCCGGCGCATCGACGCATCGGGCAGTTCCCGCAGGGCGGACGACACCGCCATGCTCTCGGGTGACACGATCTCCGGTGCCGACGGGCTCGTCTGGGCGAACGCCGCCGCTCCGACGGTCAGGGAAATCGGTAACGCGGCAAGCAGTCTGATGGCAGAGCGCAATGTCATCGCTGTAACTCCTCCGCTGGATCAATATCCAATGCAATCAGTTGGTTGTCTGCGTCGCATTGATGCATATCAACCAAAACTGCCTCCGCATCAAACCATCACCGCAATGCGGCATGTTTCGATTAAAAGGCGAGCCTCAGTTGTTAGTATCGAAAGCTATCGTCCCTTATCATCTGGATAGCGGTGCCACGTCCGAATGGCAACGGGTTTCCCCGAATGACGGCACCCCACCCAACCGAGCCGATCCTGCTGGCGCCGTGAACGGCAGCTCACGAGGCATCCGCGCGCGCTCACCTGATCACTGCGCACCGGCAGCTTGGCAGGACCCGTCGTAAGCCGGGTGATCGGGACGCCCGCCTCGATCGCCCGGGTCGCATAGACATGCCGTGGCGTGTGTTCTCCCCGATCCGGCGGCGGACCAGGTTGATCAGCAGCAGCGAGAGCGGGAGGTCAAAGGCCCGGCGCTTGCCCTGAGGCAACCGCGCTCCTCGTCGAAGTGCTCGATCCTCGCCTTGATGGTCGCCGTCCGGCGCATGCCGGTCAGGATCATAAACAGGTTGAGGTCGCACTTGACCGGGCTCGGCCGCAATGACCGCCTCTCGACACCGGGCGTTCTCGTTCGACGCGCCGGCCGGAAATGGCACCTGTTGGATCCGCAACGGGTCGCACGCCGCGATCGCCGCTTCAGGGGCTGACTGAGAGGATTTTCAAGTCATTAAAAGATTGGCGCGCCCGAGAGGAGTTCGAACCCCTAACCCCCAGATCCGTAGTCTGGTGCTCTATCCAGTTGAGCTACGGGCGCATGCCCGCCGCGGTGGCTGCGGCGAGGGCGGCAACAACTACTCTACCGGGGGCGGCAAGGCAAGGGCGATCGGCCGCCGCCTTGGCGGGTAGCCAGACGAGATTTTCGCACTATGCTCGGGCGAGGCAGCGGCGGTGCAGCCGAGCGCAGCAAACGGCGGGGCGGTGAACATGCATTTCGATCTGTCGGCGATCCCGGTCAGCGACGCCTCCAAGCTGCTCGTCAGCACCGTGCTGCCGCGGCCGATCGCGCTGGCGACGACCGTCGATAAGGAGGGGCGGGTCAACGCCGCGCCGTTCAGCTTCTTCAACGCGGTCAGCTCGGCGCCCCCGGTCGTCGTGCTCGGCATCAGCCCGGGCGATCCCGGCGCTGGTATGCGCGCACGAGCGACCTGTTCCTGATGGAGCGGATGAGCCTCGCCGAATGGAAAGACGGCAAGCGATGATCCCTTGGCGCCGCGCTCTCGCGGTCTGCGGCTGGCTGGTGGTCGCGATGCTGGTCGCCGTTCTGGCGGGCGCGCCGGCATACGCGGCCGAACCCCCGCAGACGGGAACGAAAAACTTCACGCCGCCGGGGTACGTGCCGAACTACTTCAGCAACGAGAGTGCGCCGCTGCGCGATCGCGCGAGCGTGCAGACCGCGCCATCGCCCGCCCGCCCGGTTGCCGCGGGGCCGGTGCCTCGCAGCCAGCAGACTACCTCGTCGCGCCACCATCGGACCCGGGTCGCGTCGGCGCGGGAACGTCATCGCCGCCATCATGTTGCAGGCAGGCGCCGGGCGCCTGCACGTCGTCATGTCAGCCATATCCGCTCGGCGCACCGCGGCGGGGCGCACGCGACCGGGACGGCCCGGGCAGATCATCAGGCCGCGCATCACCGCACCGCGCCGCATCGTGTCGTTGCCGCGCGCCATGGATCAGCCCACCACCGATCGGCCAGGGGCAAGGCCGTTGCCCGCAACCGGCCGGCATCGCACAAAGTGAAGCGGTTCGCCCGGGCCCGCGGCTGATCGGCGGTCGCCGGGTGTGACGAGGCCGGGCGGGGTGGGCTGCGTTGGACATCACCCCTCGGCTCGCCCTATAAGCGGACCATGCAGCGGATCGCCTTCGTCAAGATGCACGGGCTCGGGAACGACTTCGTCGTGCTCGATGCGCGCCGCGCCGCGGCGATCCCCACCGGCGGGATCGCCGCGGCGGCGGCGCGGGCGCTTGCCGACCGTCACACCGGGATCGGCTGCGACCAGCTGATCGTGGTCGAGCCGCCGCGCGCTGCGGCTGCGCAGGTTTTCATGCGCATTGTCAACGCCGACGGCAGCGAGGTCGGGGCGTGCGGCAACGCCACCCGCTGCGTCGCCCGGCTGATCGCGGCAGAGACCGGGGCGCGACAGGTGCGGATCGAGACGGCAAGCGGGCTGCTCGACGCCGAACTCCTCGTCGATGGCCGGGTCGCGGTCGATATGGGGCCGCCGCGCACCGCGTGGCATGACATCCCGCTGGCGCGGCCGATGGACACGCTGATGGCCGACATCGCGGCGGGCACGCTGTCGCGGCCGGTGTGCACCAGTATGGGCAATCCGCACGCGACCTTTTTCGTGGCCGATACCGAAGCCGTCGACCTCGCCGCGCTCGGCCCCGTCCTCGAACACGATCCCGTGTTTCCCGAGCGCGCCAATATCGGCGTTGCGACCGTGAAGGACGATGGCGCGACGATCCGGCTGCGCGTCTGGGAGCGCGGCGCCGGGCTCACCCGGGCCTGCGGCAGCGGTGCCTGCGCCGCGCTCGTCGCCGCGCATCGCCGCCGGCTCTGCGGTCGCCGCGCGACGATAGTGCTCGACGGCGGCGCGCTCGACATAGACTGGCGCCAGGATGACGGGCACGTGGTCATGACCGGGCCGGCGGCCCGCGCCTTCGAGGGCACCTTCGCCGCCTCGCTGTTGGCGGGTTGAGGCGATGGCGGGGGTCGACATCGTTACCTTCGGGTGCCGCCTCAACGCTGTCGAGAGCGAGGCGATCCGCCGCGCCGCCTTGAGCGCCGGGCTGGGCGAGGCGGTGATCGTCAACACCTGCGCCGTGACCGCCGAGGCCGAGCGCCAGGCGCGCCAGGCGATCCGCCGGGCGCGGCGCGAGCATCCCGAGGCACAGATTATCGTCACCGGCTGTGCCGCGACGCTGGCGCCGCAGCGCTACGCCGCGCTGGATGGCGTCGATCTGGTGCTCGACAACACGGCGAAGCTGCGCGCCGAAAGCTACACGCGCGCGTCGGCAACCCTCAGCTTGCCCCGATCCGCGCCGCCCCCGGCGCCGGAAGGCGAGCGCGACGCGGCTCGTGACGCAGGCACAAGGATGCGCGGCTACCTGCAGGTGCAGCAGGGCTGCGACCACCGCTGCACGTTTTGCATCATCCCCTACGCCCGCGGGCCGAGCCGCTCGGTGCCGATCGAGGCGATCGTCGGCGAGGCGCAGCGCCTGATCGCGGGCGGGTGCCGAGAGATCGTGCTGACTGGCGTCGACCTGACCGCCTACGGTGCCGATTTGCCGGGGTCCCCGAGCCTCGGACAGATGGTCCGGCGCCTCCTCGCTGCGGTACCGGAGCTGGCCCGGCTACGCCTCTCCTCGCTCGATCCGAGCGAGATCGACAGGGAGCTGTGGGCGCTGCTCGGCGACGAGCCGCGCTTGATGCCGCATCTGCACCTGTCGTTGCAGGCCGGCGACGATCTGATCCTGAAGCGGATGAAGCGCCGCCACAGCCGCGCCCAGGCGATCGCGGCGGCGGCACGCGCCCGCGCCCTGCGCCCGGAAATCGCGCTCGGCGCCGACCTGATCGCCGGCTTTCCGACCGAGAGCGAGGAAATGTTTCAGCGCAGCCTCGACCTCGTCGCGGAGTGCGGCATCGCGTTTCTGCATGTCTTTCCGTACAGCGCCCGGCCGGGCACGCCGGCGGCACGGATGCCCGCACTCGATCCGGCCGTCGTCCGCGAGCGTGCCGCCCGGCTGCGCGCCGCCGGCGCCGCGTCGCTTGACGCCGAGCTCAACGCCCGCATCGGCAGCGACAGCGCCGTGCTGATCGAGCGCCCGGGCATGGGGCGCAGCGCGTTCTACGCGACGGTCTGCGTCGACAGCGCGTTGCCGCTCGGCTCCGTGGTGCCGATGCGGCTCATTGCGGCGCGCGGCGGCAACCTGATCGGAGTGCTGGCATGAGATTCTGGCGACGCGGCGTGCCGCGCGATGATGCCGCGGATACCGACATCGCGCCGCCCGAGTTGCGGGAAGTGGTGGCGCAGGAGATAGCGGCCGAGCCCGCTCCGCCCGCGGCGGCACAAGCGGCGCCGGCCCTCGAGCCGCCGCCGGAGACCGCCGTGTCGCGCGGCTGGTTCGGGCGGTTGCGTGCGGGGCTGTCGCGCAGCTCGGCGCGGCTGACCGAGGGGATCAACACGATCTTCGCTCGGCGCCGGCTCGATGACGCGGCGCTGAATGAGCTCGAGGAGCTGTTGATTGCCAGCGACATGGGCGTCGGCGTAGCCGGCGAGGTGGTCGCGACGCTGCGCCGGGCCCGCTTCAACCAGGAAGTCTCGCCCGAGGAGGTGCGCGCCGCGCTGGCCGACGAGGTGGTCCGCCTGGTCGAGCCGGTGATGAAACCGCTGCGCGTCGACCCGGACAAGAAGCCGTTTGTCATCCTCGTCGTCGGCGTCAACGGCAGCGGCAAGACGACGACGATCGGCAAGCTCGCCAAGCAATACAGCGATGCCGGCCTGAGCGTGATGCTGGCCGCCGGCGACACGTTCCGCGCCGCCGCGGTCGAGCAGTTGCAGGTCTGGGGCGAGCGCGCCGGGTGCCCGGTATTGACCCGGCCGACCGGGTCGGACGCCGCCGGGCTCGCCTTCGATGCGCTTACAAAGGCTCGCGAGGAACGGGCTGACGTGCTGCTGATCGACACCGCCGGGCGGCTGCACAACAAGGCCGACCTGATGGGCGAATTGCAGAAGATCGTGCGCGTGGTGAAGAAGGTCGAGCCGCAGGCGCCGCATGCGGTGCTGCTCGTGCTCGATGCGACGGTCGGGCAGAACGCGCATGCCCAGGCCGAGATCTTCCGCGAGATGGTCGGGGTCACCGGCATCGTGATGACCAAGCTCGACGGTACCGCGAAGGGCGGGGTGCTGGTGTCGTTGGCCGAGAAATACGGCATCCCGATCCACGCCATCGGCATTGGCGAGGGCGCCGAGGATCTGCGGCCGTTCGAGGCACGCGCTTACGCCCGCAGCCTGGTCGGCGTCGACTTTTAATTATTGTGGCCGCGGCAAGCCCGAGAACCGGGGCCGCGGCCGCAGCGACCCGAACAAGAGCCTGATGGCGATCGCGGTCGTAGCCGTCCCGGCCGCGCCGCGCCAAAGCCTGCCCCGAGCGAAGGCGGGGGCGAGGGCATCAAGAAGAGGCGCTTCGTCGGCGGCAGCGCGCGCATCATCACCGACGGTCTGAAGAGCTATGACGGCCTTGCCGGTCCCGCGCATCACGGTTGATTGGGACACCTCGCAAGCGGACGATTTCCGCATGAGAGGTGTGTCATGGCCGATCAAGCAAACGACGTTGGAGCGCGGCCGAGCGCTGCGGAGCGACCGCAAGAGTTTGGCGCAGCGGCGCTCGGGCGCGGTGGCAGGATGTCGCGACAGCGCAAGACTGCGGCGGTGCTGCGGCTGCTGCGGCTGCTGCGCGGCGAAGACCTGGAGACCGTCTCGCGGAGCTCGGCGTTACGGCGGCGACGCTGACCGGCTGGCACGATGTCTTCTGGCCGCCGGCGAAGCGGCCCTGACGACCCGTGCCGCCACCGGCGAAGAGCCGGAGAGCGAGCGGCTGACGACCCGGCTTGGGGCCGCACTGATTGAGCGCGACCTGCTGAACGAGAAGATCGCCATCCTGGGGGCCGGCCGCACGCTCTGGAACAGCGGAACGTTGACGCTAGTGGATGTCGTCCTGTTCCTTGTAGGCTTGGCGCAGGCGCTCGATCGAGAAGCCGGGCTGTTTCGAGGCGTCGATGATAACCCGCTCGCGGCGGCTCAGCAGGTCGACGGCGGCCGGGATCTTGGCGACGGCGTCGTGCGGGATTACCACCGCGCCGTGGCGGTCGGCGTGAATGACGTCGTTGGGCGACACCACCATGCCGCCGACGCTGACCGTGCCGCCGAATTCGACGAGATGGACATACGCGTGACTCGGCATGACCGAGCCGGCGAGCACGAAAAACCCGGGCGACATCGCATCTAGGTCGCGCACCGAGCCGTCGGTGATGACGCCGATGCAGCCGAGCCCGGCATGCACATGGGTCTGCACCTCGCCCCAGAACGCGCCGAACCCGGTATCGGGCGCGTCGATGTCCTGCAGCACCGAGATGCTCGGCAAGGGCGCGGCGGCGACATGCTCGTAATAGCCGAGGCGGATCTTGTTGGCCGTCTCGCGGTCGCGCGGATGCGGCTCGCGCGAGCGGATCAGCCCGGTGCGGGCGAAGCCGACGATCGGCTTCAATTCGGGGAACGGCGCGACCAACGGGCGCCGCGTGAAGCCGATTGCACGGCGCGCCGGCGCGACGACCTCGAGCGCGTTGCAGATGGTCGGCGTATCGAAGGCGATCAGCGCCTCCAGGCTCTTGCGATCGGGAAAGTCGGGCATCGTAGTGTCTCCGGTGATGACGTGCGATCTCGTGCGCGTCGCTTTATGGGCAATGCCGCCCGCCCGCAAGGGCTTTTCGCCCGCGCCGGTTTCCCGCATGATCGCACGGCAACGCGCGAGGCAGGTGGGAACAGGTGGACAACTTCCCGCAGTTCGGCCATGCCCGCCGCGCCGATTTTCTGCTCGCGGACGGGATCGAGCACCTGAACCACGGCGGCTTCGGCGCGACGCCGCGCGTCGTGCTCGACGCGGCACGGGCGTGGCAGGCGCGCATGGAAGACGACCCGACCACGTTCTTCCGCCGCGACCTGCTGCCTCAGATTCGCCTCGCGGCCAGCCGGGTCGCCGGCTTTCTCGGCGGGCGTGGCGCGGATTGGGCGTTTGTCGAGAACGCGACCGCCGGGCTCAACGCGATCATCGCCTCGCTCGCCCTCGCGCCCGGCGACGAGTTGATCTGCCTGTCGCAAGTCTATGGCGCGATCGGCAACGCGCTGCGCTACCATGCCGAGCGCGCGGGCGCGCGCCTGGTCACGCTCGACATGCCCGTGCCGTTCGTCAATCCGGCGCCGCTGCTCGCGGCGTTGACTGCCGCGCTCGGCCCGCGCACCCGGCTCGCCCTGTTCGACCACATCACCTCGGCGGGCGCGGTCGTGTTGCCGATCCGCGAGTTGGCGGCACTGTGCCACCAGCGTGGGGTGCCGGTCGCGATCGACGGCGCGCACGCCCCAGGCCAGATCGACCTCGACGTGCCGGCGCTCGGCGTCGACTGGTATGTCGGCAACCTGCACAAATGGGCGTTTGCCGCGAAAGGCACCGGCGTCATCTGGTGTGCCCCGGAGCGGCAGCAAGAGCTGCACCCGACCGCGATCTCGCACGCGCTCGGCGCCGGTTTTCCCGACGAGTTCGACTACACCGGCACCCGCGACAACGCGGCCTGGCTGGCGGTGCCGGCGGCGCTCGACTACATCGACGGGCTCGGTGCCGGGGCGATGCGGGCATACAACGCAGCGCTGGCGCGCGAAGCCGGGGCGATGCTGGCCGAAGCGTGGGGGAGTGCGGCGGCCGCGGCGCCGGAGTTCTGCGCGGCGATGGTCTCGGTCAGGCTGCCGGGCAAGGCCGGCGCAGACCGCGATGCGGCGCACCGCGTGGCGCTTTCGCTGCGCGAGCGCCACGGCATCACGGCTGGCGTGATGCTGCTCGATGGCGGGCTGTGGATCCGCGTCTCGGCGCAAATCTACAACGAGATAGAGGATTACCGGCGCCTCGCCGGCCTTGATCCGGCCGATTTTTGACGGCCGCGTCATGCTTTTTGCGGTCTTTGAGGCGAATGCCTACAACTGCGCCGCAGGCGCGTTGGATTGACCGTTACGCACCCGGGCAGCACGGTGCATGGCGCGCAGCTTCCGGGAGAAACGCCATAATGAAAGGATATAGGCAACGAAGGCCGTCAATAACGCAACAATGAACCAGCCCCCGACGCCATTGAGATTGTTCGCTGTCCATACGCTGGCGCTGTAAAAAATGTGACCCAGGTAGAGGCTCGAGAAGAGCGTGGTGCCGACTGCCATCAACACAAGACCCCATCGCTCGGCCAGCGTCATGGGGTCGGGAGCAGCGCGGCCCTTGATCTTGAGCAGCAGAAATCGAAAAGATCGGCCGTATAGGTTCTCCTGATCCAACAGGGTCGACAGAAATTTGTACCCGTAGAGAGGAATCAGCGGGCAACAACACATGATAAACGTGACGAGGCCCATGAATGCCATGAACAAGGCAATTTGCGAGGCGATCGGGTGACTCGTCCGGTACATGATCCAGACCGGCATTGAAACGGCGAAGATTGCCAGACGCCACACCAGCGGGCTCGACGCGATCCATAATTTTTGGCGTCGAGGCATCGTCTTCACCGACGACTCGTCGAGGTGGATCCGGATAAAGAGGCCCAGGAAGAGTTTGACCGACGCCTCCTGCACGCGTCCGCCGAAGCCGTAAATGACCACGCCCTCGGCAATTCGCGCGGACCACGTGGTGACATGCTCGGCGAGCCAAAGGCACGGCCATTGGGGAATGCTGGTGATCAGTGCCGTCCAATCGGCAAAGTACTGGTCCGAGTGCTTGATGCTGATCAGAAACGCCACCGCCAGGAATGGGATCAACAGCCAGGCGACATAACGGATTGGCCAGAAAACCCGGGCGAGCGCCGCCAGGAAGCGATCCGGGTTGCCGAGCCTGCGGGACCACAGGCTCTTGATCCCCTCACGCAATCCGCCGGCGGCTCCGCCGCCCATGCCTGCCATCGCGCCGCCGCGGCGGCGGCCGGCGGATGCGTTGCCGCGGCGAGGCGCCGCCGCCCCGATCCCCGCCTCCGTCCGCCAATTTCCAGGTTCGGGTTCGGCAGGGCCGTCGACGACCAACTCGATCTTCTTCACGTTCCGCGTCGCGAGCAGCGCCCGATGCTCGCTTCCCGGGATGTGCTCGACCGCCCTCAACTCGATCAATTCGGCGAGAAATTTCGCAAAATGGGCTGGCGCGAGCCCGGCACCGAACCGCGCGCGAAATCGTGACTCGATCCCGGCGAACGAGCTGCGCCCATCCAGCAATTCCCAAAGAAACCGCTCCTGCACCCGCAGCACAAGCAGCTGCCCGGTCGGCGCCTTCAGGAAGTACTCGCTCTCCTCTCCGCTGCTCGCGGCCTGCGACAGGCGCAGCCCGGGTACCCGGCGGTAGGGCAGCGGATGCCGATCGCTCGGATCGAACCCGTCTGGATCGAACCCAGGGGCAGCACTTGCGTCCGTCATTGGGTGGTCAAGAGCGCCGGCGCCCAGCGGCTACCGGCGGCGGAAGTTCGCCATTGACCGGACTGCGCCGCCACCCTCTGCCCGGCGTCCCGCGCCGAACCCGCCGCGCTCGCCTTTGCGGCCCTCTTCGCGGCGCTTGTCCCGCAACCGGTCGAACGCCGCCCGGAAATGGGGAACCTTGGCTTCGCTGTCGGCATTGGGTCCGGCCGCAGCCTCGATCTCGGCCAGGGTCCGCTCGCCATCGGGGGTATGGAGAACCGAGGCGCGATAGGACAGAACGGCCTCGTCATAATGTTGCCGCGCCGCGTAGATGTCGCCGTAATACCGGTGCACCACGCTGGTCATGCGCCCGCGCCGCGGCAGGGTCTGCAGAATGTCGCGCGCCTGGTCGAGCTTGCCCTGCTTGATCAGTACGTCAACCAGACGGAACGGCGCGGCGCGATCCTGGGTGTCGAGCTCGATCACCTCGGTAAACGCCCGTTCCGCACCCTCGTAGTCCTTGACGACCATCTTCATGCGGCCGAGCAGGTCCCAGATCCGGCCGGACCGGGGATTGGTCTGCAACGCCGCCTCGAGCAACTCGACCGACCGCGCGTTGTTGCCCTTGCTGCGCTCCATCATCGCCAGCCGAACCGATGCGCCCATGTGGTCCGGGTTGGTTTCCACAAAGCCGTTCAACTCGTCGATCGCCGCATCGACATTGCCGGCATCGCTGAGCAGCTGCGCCATCAGCAGGCGTGCGGGCGCCATTTGTGGATCGAGGCGCAACGCCTCTTCGACATGCGACATCGCCTGCGCCGCCTGACCGGTTTGCGCCAGCACCTGCGCCAGCCCGACATGCGCGCGAGCCTGCTTTGAATCGAGATCCAACGCGGTCTGCAGCAGCGCTTTTGCCTGATCGAGGTCGTTCAGCCGCAAACAGCACGTGCCGGCCCACACATGCGCCTGGACCTGCAGGGGATCGTTCGCGATCACCTGCTTGAACTGATCCAACGCGTCGGAATGCATTTCCTGGCGCAGATATAGTGAGCCAAGCATCATCCGCGCTTGCGTGGATTTCTCGTCCTCCTGCAGCATCGTGAGCAATTCGTCACGCGCCTCGTCGAACCGGTCCTCGCGCATTAACGATACAACATACTGAAGACGCTCGCGGGCGTCGCTATTTACTCGCCGCACGCTCGGTGTCCAGTCGTGTTCTATTGACATCGCGATCTCATGAATTGGAAAACGGGAAAACTCTAGCAGAACGATGTTTGATCCGCTAGGAATTTTCGGGCGCTATACATATGCGTCCTCGCCGCAGCCTTACAAGGGCAGCGCATCGCCCGGTTGCCGGCGCGGCGGTCGGAATTGTCGCGAGTACGCCGGCGGGATACTGTCGCGGGCGGCGCGACCGTTGACTTGCATTGAATGGCCGGGCCACTATTTCGAAGCGTCAGGCTGTTTACTAGGGCTCGTGACGGTGTGGTGGCAACCGTTACGCCGGTATCGTCAGGTCGGTATCCGCCGCCACTTGGGTAGGCATCGAGCGCTTACACGCAGACATTGATGGTCGAACGCAATGGCAAGGAAGATTTTCGCCCTCGGCATCTTCGCGATGGCGAGCGCCTGCGGCGTCCTCGGCTATCAGGCCCTCACCTATTATTTCTACGGCTACTGGCCTGCCGTCCCGTCGTACTATGTGTTTGGCAAATTGTTTGGTGGTCTTCCCGTCGTGGGATGGCACTGGGTCAATGATCTACTTGCACTGATCGGCACGGTGCCGGTGGCGGTGGTCGGCTTCGTCATCAGCTACATTCTTCTGCTGGTTTCCGATTTTCTGCGCGGAGAAGCAAGGCGCCCGTCGTCTTGAGTGTCCTGCCGCCGGCTCGGGCAATGGTCGCTTCCGGTCACCGCATTGCGTCGCCGGTGTTCCAGGCGCGCCGGAACCAGCGGACGGCTGTTGCTAACGGGTATTTGTTGCTAACGGTGCGATAGCCGCCCGCCGCGCCAATCCGCCGCTGCGAAGCCCAACGGCCCTGGCGGCGCCCGGTCCCGCCGCCCCTCCGCGGCTCACGGGACCCACGACCAGATCTCAACCAGGAAGAAGCGTTCCATCATCTGGCCGAAGGCGCGCCAAGTCGGCATATGGAGGCCGGCCATCTTGGCGTAGCCGTCGGTGTTCGGGTGGAGCACCCCATCCGGGTTCGGCACATCGACCCGCACGCGAACGACGTTCGAAGTACCCGATTGCGGTGTCTGCGGGTTCGCCGATGTCGGGGTCTGGGCATCGGGCGCGATCGCGATCGACTCGCCGATCACCGTCACCTCGGGACTGCCCCACAGCCTCAAGCGGACCGGCCCACCGAGCCGGACATTGTCGATATCGGTCTCCGGCACCTGCACGTCGGCCTGAACCTCCCTGTGATTTTCGACCGTGAAGACGAGGCTGCCCTGGGTGAACCACTTGCCGCGCAACAGCAGCGGGTTGGGCGTGACCACGACGCCGGCGCTCGTGGCCCTGATCCGGGTGCGCTGCAGCTCATCCTCGTTGAACGCAACGGTGGCGGTATATTGCCTCACCATCGCCCGCGCGGCCTCGATCTGCGCCGGCGTCGGGCCGGAGCGAACCTGGTCGTAATTGGCGCGCGCGACATCCGCGGCGGCCTGATCCTGCTGGTATTGCGACAGGACCTGATCGTAATTCGCGCGCGACACCGTGTCGTTAGTCACCAGCGCGGCATAGCGTTCGAATTGCGCCCTGTCGTAAGGCAGCCGCGCCATTGCCGCGTCGTATTGCTTGTGGGCGAGTTCGACGTCGTCGGGCAGCGGCGTCTCCAACAGGTGTTGAAGGTTTGCCTCGGCGTTCTGCAACTGCGCCTTGCTGACCGCGAGATTGTACTTCTCCTGCCAGTCGGAAAGGATGCCGACGATCTGGCCGGGCTTGACCTCGTCTCCCTCGTTGACGAGGACCTCGGTGAGCTCGCCCGCGACGCGCGCATTGAGCTGGCTCGAATTGTACGGGAGGATCGTGAAGTACCCGCCGGCTTCGTAGGGATAGCTGACGAAGGCGATCGCCTCGGTGACGCCCAGGATGACCGCCCAAATGATGATCGACTTGGTCGAAGGCCAGCGCTCGGCAACCTGCCGGCGCCGCGGTGCGACTGCCGCATCGACCAGCATCCGCGACTGGCGCGGCCCGGGTTCCCGAACGTAGCCGGCGGGATCCAACGCCTGTGGGCCGTCGCCGTCATACCTGCCGCCATAGTCATAAGTGGGCTGCAGGGCGCCGTGACTGCTCACCATGCCGGATATCCACAGGCGCGTCGCAACCGGCGTCATCGCCAGCAGAGGCAACACGGCGGATTGGATAAACCGGCCGAACGAGGGGTCGTACCAGCCCGGGTCAAGCAACGGTAACGCCGCGCAGGCTGCGACGAGGAGTGTACCGATCACCGCTTCGAACCACAGTCCCGACAGGACCACGGCGTGCAGCCGATAGCCCGCTCCCACGGTCCAGGGGTCGCGGCCGCCAAAGACTGTTGCCAACCAGCGGCGGCCCTGCGAGGGCAGGAACGGCGCCGCGCTGATCAGAAAGCTCACCAAGCCCACCAGCCCGATGATCAGCGCCAAATCGGCCGGCCACCCGCGCGACGGGCGCGCGGCGAGCCAAATTCCGGTCCCCGCAGCGAATAATACGAGGCGGGCGAGGCACGGGGCGGCGACAACCCCGAGAACATGGCGCCAAGCGATCGCCCGCCAGGCAACATCGTCGAATACGAGCCGCGGCACGATCCGCCAGCGAAACGCGATGCGGCAACCTGGGGTCGCGTAACCCAGAAAGGTCGCGGCTACCGCCTGGCTCAGCGGCGGCACAATTCCTGTAACAAGCAGCGCCAGCGCGACAAAGCCGAGAGCCGGCCCCGGCCGCAGCGCGGCGAGGTCGGTCGCGATGGCCGATGCGTCGAGCACGCAACCCACGACGACGCCGACCAGCGCGGGCAGCAGCAGCCAGCGGAAAAAGCGCAGTGGGCCGCAGATCGACTCGAGCAGCCGCAACGCGCGGGTCGGGTCGCACAAACGGCGACTGGGACGCACGCGCGCCTGGTCGCGCGGCAATTCCGCTTCAAGACGGTCCAGCGGCGCCGGCATGACGGGTTCGGGTTCGGGCTCCGACAGCGCGGTCTCGCCCGCCTGGTGAGCCTCGACGGCGCCGCAATCGACAAGCTGGTCGACGAAACTGTCGAATTGCTGCGGGGTCAGGGTCGCGCCGAAGCGCTCGCGGAATTTTCCTTGAATGTCGGCGAGAGAATTGGTGCCGTCGAGCAGGCGCCAAAGGAAATATTCCCTTTCGCCAAACTGCAGCACATCTGTACCGGACGCCTTGATGAAATAGGCGGTATCCGATGTTGCCGGATCTCGTTTTGTCGAACTCAGCGTTCCGATGCGGCGAAACGGAACCGCGTCTCGGCGCGTGGAGACGGACTGATCGCTGCGCCCGGTCGCATCAAGCGTCATCGCCCGGCACCAAAATCAACTTCGTTATCAAGATAATGACTGCCATATTTCTAGGCGAATGCAGGGAGAGTCGCAAGAGGCGGCGGCGTGGGTCCACCGTCGCACCTCGCTATGCAAGTGTGAAGTGAGTATTCAGCAAATTCCGGACAAGTGGACAGCCGGCCGGCGGCGGCCGGATGGCGCTTGCATCGCGGGCATCACCTGGAGGTCAATGAAACCGAGCGCGGCGGCGAAGCGGCGCCAGGGCCGATGCTGACGCGGCGCAGCCGCGATTCCGGCACCGAATATCCGGCGAGAAAGGTCAAGATCGCGTCGTTCACCGTGTTGCGGTCGATGGCCGGGCCTCGCGGACCGAACCGCCGCGCATCGACGCCGGTTCGCGGCGTTTGATCGCCGCCGGGCCAATGATGGCCGAGACCTGGGATCAGGCAAACCCGGATCTGCGCATCACTCGGGCCGCCGGAATAGGTCGTGCATTCGGCGTGGCCGCCAAACATGCGCTCGCGGGCTTCGTCGCCGGCGTCGTTGACCGCGCGCCAGAACGCGATCCCGTCCGCTACCGGCGGCATCTGAGGGGAGGCGATGCTTTGGCCGGAATCATAAGGCGCCCACTCGTCCGCCAGCCCGTGCAGGTGAAAGATCGGGACCGGTCGCGTCGGCGTACAGGCGCTTACGGACATGCCGCCGCCAACCGGAGCGATCGCCGCGATTTCCTCGGACATGGCGCAGGCCAAGTAATAGCAAAGCATTGCCCCATTGGAGAAGCCAGTGGCATAGATCCGTCTGCGATCGATTTTGATTATCGACGCGAGATCTTTGAGGAGCGCGCGGACAAATTTTACCTCGTCGATATTGGCTTGCAGCGCGTCACCACAGCAGAGGCCGGCGTTCCATGTGCGGTGGTAGCCCTCGGGATAGACAATCACGAAGTCTGCAGCAGTGCGCGCGGTGTGAAGCGCAGGGTGCTGTTCCCATTGCTCGAGCGTGCCGCCGCCGCCGTGAAAACCGAGGACGACGGGCACCGGGTCCTTGCGCCGACGGGGGATCGGACGCCAGACGACATACCGTCGGCTGATCAGACCGACCGGAACATAGCGCACGACCCGCCGGGGCGACAGGATGCCCGCTACCCGGGCGATCGCATACGCGAGGCCCGCGAATGCCGACAACCCAAGCGCGAAGTAGGCCGTCGCCATGCCATGAAATCCAAGCATACGCCACGCTAGGCCGCCGTGGCGCGCGACGCAACGAGCGACATATCGCCGAAGGGGTGTTTGGTGGCGGGGCGGCGATGGCCATTGAAGCGAGTTTTGAAGCACCGGCATCGCGATGCGCCGCCGGCGGGGTCGCCACTGTTGGAGGCTCGGCAAAGAAAATCGCGGAAACTTTGGTCACGGGTCGCTAACGCTAAGGGAAAGGAACGGCAGCCGAGTGAGTTGTTTCTAACAAAATCGATCTCGATTAGATTTCCGCCATGCAACTCACCGCTCGTCGGGTGCTGGGTAGCCGGGCATCGCGCCGGCTCGCGGCGCTGACATCGCGACACCGACCGCCTGCCACAAGCGCTTTGTGTGGCTAGGGTGGCCGGTTCGGCGCCGCCGGATCGTCGCGCTGCAAATTTGCCGAGGCGAAGGGTTATGATGTGCAATTCCTTCCTCTGGCAGACGGCACCATTCGTGATATATTCATCTTTATAAATCTACCTTTGCCGTTTAGAGCCCGATCGGGCAACCCTGTCGCGCGGAGAGGAACTCTTGGACCGTACGCGAAGCCACCGGTTTGTGTCCAAACTGCGCATCGTCAACCAGATTCAGGCCGGCATGAACCAGCTGAAGGACGGTGATTTACCTGCGGCGCGGCGCATCCTTGAAGATCTTCTGAAAGAAGCCCCCGATTTGGCAGCAGTCCGGATCGGGCTAGGTCGCGTGTCCTACCAGGAAAAGCAGTATAAAGCAGCACTCGACTTCTTTCAGGAGGCGCTGCAGCTGGACCCGAATTCCGCGGTAGCCACTGCCTTGAGTGCTCGAGCTCGCGAAAAGCTGGGCGATATGGGGCAGGCCCGGGCGGAATACGAGCACGCCAGCGAACTCGATCCCGCTCTCGGGTTTCCCCAGACCCGCATCAGCCAGATGTTGGCAAAGGGCGACGATTATGGCGTCGCCGCGCGCCGTCTGCGCGAGATCCAGGAACACAGCCCGCAACATGTCCGGGTGCGGCTGCTGCTGGCCGACTTCCTTGAGCGGAGCGGCGATGTCGCAGCCGCGAAGACGGAACTGGAGCGGATCGTCGAGGACAACCCCGACGATGCCGTCGGGTTAAACAAACTGGCACAAATATCTCTGCGAGAGAAAGATTTTGAGGCCGCCCGCGCACAATTCGAGCGGGCACTCGACCTCGATCCGGACAAGTTCGGGCCGCAATTCGGCTATGGCATCGCGCTTGCGTCACTCGGCGAGCACCGCGAAGCGCTGGCCGCATTCGCCGCGGCCCAGAGATTACAGCGAAATTTTGCCCCGATCGCGCTGTGGATGGCCGACTCGCACTTGGCCCTGCGGCAGCCCGAGGAGGCGTTGCGGGTTCTTCACCAAGCTGCGCGACGCAGTCGCAGCCCGGCGGGGCTACACAAACGGATCGGCGATATCTATGTCTTGCTCGGCCGCTACGTGCAGGCGGTCGATCAATATCGAGCGACGGTGTTGCACAAGCCGGAGACCGTGGACAACGATCCGGAACTGCGATCGTTGCTCGAAGGTGGTGGCAATCCGGAAATCCTCGCCAGGAAGGTCCAAGAAAAGTTGGCCTCCCTGTCCAATGAGCGGGACGCCCGCACGGCGGACCCATCTTCGCGGCCGCGCCAGTTTGGCGGGTTGCGGGGACGATTGACTGACGCGCGCTAATCGCTCGACGCTGACAAAGGGCTGACGTATGGCACGCAATCTGGTGTTCCTGATTCTCGACAGCTGCCGCTATGACAGTTTTGTCAGGGCTCGCACGCCCAATTTCGACAGCATTGACCGCGCCGAGCAGCGCTGGTCCTACGCCTCGTGGACGGCGCCGTCGCATTATTCGTACCTGATGGGGTTGGTGCCGCATCGCTCGCCGCAGCACGTTTACGCCTCCGAGGTGTACAAAAAAGACTTCTCCGATTGGGTCGAGCGGCTAGATATACCTGGGCTTGGCTTCGCCAGCTTCGTGCCCCAGTTGTCACTCCCCAAGCTGCTCAAGGATCATGGCTATCATTGCGTTGCCCGCGTCTCCATGCCGGTCCTCAACGGCTTCACATTGGTCAGCAAGTTCTTCGATGACTACAAGCTCATGCCCAACCACAACGACTTTGCGTCGATGGTGAGAGACATCGAGTTCGTTGATGGACAGCCGACATTTTACTTCATGAATTTGGGCGAGACACACTATCCGTACATGCTGTCCGGTGACGACCTGCCGCATATTTCCGGCGTGCACGGTGCGGTCAAGCAGCTGGCCGCCGGCCAGGATGGTGGCGGCCGCATTGCGCCGGTGCATGGCAACGGGACGCCCGATTTTTTTGACGCCGAAAAAATGAAGTATCTGCATGAGCAACAGATCCGCTGTGTCGAATATATCGATCAACTGTTCGGTGAGTTGCTGAAGAAAACGCCAGCCAACACCTATTTCATGGTGATGGCCGATCACGGCGAGGCCTTCGGCGAGGGCGGTTTTTTCGGCCATGGGCCGGTCATGCACGAAACCGCGTTTGCAGTGCCCTTTTTGGAGGGGGTGCGACCGTGATGGTGCGCAGACGCGCGGCGTCCCCTTTCCCGGTGGCGCGCGGAAAAAGATGGAGGAGTGAGGGTGGATAACGACAGTCCCGCCGAGCCGAAGGAAACCGAGGCGGACGAGACCAAGCGACGCGAAAAGCTGGAGGAGCTCAATCGGCGCCGCGCGGAGGACGCACCGCGGCGGGTCCGATCCTTGCCGGCGGCCGGCCCGGCCCGGCCCGGCCCGGCGGGCGGCGACCGGCGGGCCAAGCTACGCGAGTTGCTGGCGCGCGGTCGAGACGGCGGCGATGGTGGCGGCGCTCGCGGCGGCAGCCTGGGTGGCGGTGGCGGCGGCCAGGGGCAGTTACTGGAACGTCTCAAAAATCGCGGTAATGCGGCGGGCGAGGCGGAAGGCGGGCGCTCGGGAGGCGACCTGCGCGGCGAATTGTTGCGGATGGCGCTCGAGAAGCGCCGCGCTGGCCAGTCCGACCGGAGTGAGCCGGAAGGCGGCGGCGGCCGTTTGCGGCGCCTGCTGCGGGAACGCGGCGGTGGGTCGGACCGCGAGGCCGGGCTGGAAGAGCGCGTTCGCCGCCTGGAAGCGGAATTGGAGAGGTTGCGCGACGGTGCAGCCGACTCGGGCAACAACGCCGGGTCCAACAGACTTGGCCAAGGGCGTGGCGGACGCTGGCGCGGGGCACCAAGACGCGGCGATTGACGCCTCTCGCCCAGGCATCGGAGGACGCACCCGGGGGCCTGTTGCGGGGGCCGCGGCAGATGGTATGGCCGGAGGGTGCGAGTGGGCATCATGGGAAAACAGCCGTTCCGCATCATTGCGCTGACTCCTGCCGGCGAGGCCGGGGCGGAACTTGTTGTCGCGGCTGACCGGGCCGGTTGCCTCGGGATCGTCAATGCCGAAACCGGCCCATTTCCGCGGGCCGGGCTGCAGGCTTTGGCCGGGCGGACCCGCAGCAGCTTCGGCGTAAAGCTCTCCGGCCTCGATCCCCGGTCCGTCGCTGGAATTGCGGAATTCGCGCCGCAGGGCCTCGGCTGGCTCGTCCTCGACGCCGCCTTTGTGCTTGATCAGCCGGCTATGTTGGCGCGGCTGGCGGAACTCGGGGTTCAGGTCATCGTCGAGGCCATCGCGTGGGATGATCGCCTCGCCGGACTGACCGGTCACGCCGCCCTCCAGGTAAAGGGGCACGAGGCCGGCGGCCAGGTCGGCGAGGAAACCAGCCTTATCCTGCTGCAGAAGGCGGTGCGGCGTCAGAGGGCGCCGGTCTTCGTGCGCGGCGGGATCGGTTTGCACTCGGCCGCGGCGGCTCGCGCCGGCGGCGCCAGCGGCGTCGTGCTCGACGATCAGCTACTGTTGTTGAAGGAGTCGCCGGTCGCTGGTGCCCTGCGCGGCCAACTCGGCGATTTCACCGGGCCGGAGACCGGGCTGATTGCCGCCGGGGGCGGCAATTGGCGGATCTTCGAGAAGCCCGGGTTCCGTCACATCCGCCAGCTGAAGGCGAAGCTTGCGGCGCTGCCGGCCAAGGCCGCTCTCGTAGAGTTGAGCGCTCAGCTCGGCTGGACCGATCCGGCCCGACAGATCGTCCCGCTTGGCCAGGCGGCGGCATTTGCCGCGCCGTTCGCCGAGCGCTACCGGACTTTTGGTCGGCTGGCGCAGGCGCTGCTCGACGACAGCGACCGCCGGCTAAACCAGACCGTAGCGCTCGATCCGCTGGGTGCCGGCCACGGCGTTGCGGAAGTGCACGGGACAGAATTCCCGATTGTGCAGGGGCCGATGACGCGGGTCAGCGACGTCGCCGGGTTTGCCCAGGCGGTGGCCGAAGCCGGCGCGCTGCCGATGCTGGCGCTGGCCCTGATGCGGCCCGAGCAGGTCGACGCGCTGCTGGCGGAGACCACGGCGCTTCTGGCCGGCAAGCCGTGGGGCGTCGGGCTTCTCGGCTTTGCCCCGGCGGAGCTGATCCACGCCCAGACCGAAATTGCCCGGAAGCATGCGCCGCGTTTCGCGCTGATCGCCGGTGGCCGACCCGACCAGGCCAAGGCGCTCGAGGCGGAAGGCATCGCCAGTTACCTGCATGTCCCCTCGCCGCGTCTGTTGACGCTATTTCTGGAACAGGGCGCCCGGCGCTTTGTATTGGAGGGGCGCGAGTGCGGCGGCCATGTCGGCCCGCTGTCGAGTTTCGTGCTGTGGGACACGATGGTGTCGACGCTGCTCGCCGCGGTGCGCGACCCGGCGCAGGCGGCCGAGATCCAGGTGTTGTTCGCCGGAGGGGTCCACGACGCGCTGTCGGCTGCGATGGTCGCGAGCCTCGCCGCGCCGCTGGTCGAGCGCGGCATCAAAATCGGCGTACTGGTCGGCACGGCCTACCTGTTCACCCGCGAGATCGTCGACAGCACTGCCGTGGTCCCCGGCTTTCAGCAAGCGGCGCTCGACTGTGTCGAGACGGTGACGCTGGAGACTGGCCCGGGGCATGCCAGCCGGGCGGCGATGTCGCCGTTTGCGCAGGATTTTGTCGCGCGCCGGCGCGAACTGGAGGCAGCCGGCGCCTCCGGCGACGACATTCGCGAAGTGCTCGAAGGGTTCTCGCTCGGGCGGCTGCGGGTCGCCAGCAAGGCGAAGGAGCGTGCCGAAGGCGATGGTCGTCTGTGCGACGTGCCGGCCGCGCGCCAGCAGCGTGAAGGCATGTTCATGCTTGGCCAGGTCGCAACGCTGCGACAAGAGGTCGTCAGTTTGGCGGATTTACATCGCGAGATCAGCAAAGGCAGCCACGCCCTGTTGGCCGAGCGGCTGGAGCAGCGGCGTCGGCAGCCGACCGCCGCGGGGAGCACACCGCGCCCGGCGCAGATTGCGGTCATCGGGATCGCGGGGCTGCTCCCGGGTGCCGACGGCGTCGCGGAATTCTGGGAGAACATCCTCGACCGCCGCGATGCAATCCGGGAGATTCCGGCGCATCGCTGGGACTGGCGCCTCTACTTCGACGAGGACCGCAGCAAGCCGGACAAGATCTATTCGCGCTGGGGCGGGTTTCTCGACGATCTGCTGTTCGATCCGCTGCGCTATGGGATCCCGCCGCGCGCGTTGGAGGCGCTCGACCCGTTACAGTTGATGACGCTCGAGGTGGTGCACCGCTGTCTCGCCGATGCCGGGCTCGAAGGGATCGACGCCTCGCGCGAGCGCATGTCGATCATCATCGGCGCCAGCGGCGGGGCGGGCGATGTCGGCGCGCAATACGCCGTGCGGGCCGAGATGCCACGGTTTACCGGCGAGCTCGACCCGGCGGCGGCGGCGCGGCTGCCGCAATGGACCGAGGACAGCTTTGCCGGCATCCTGCTCAACGTCGCGGCCGGCCGCTCGGCCAACCGCTTCGACATGGGCGGGGTCAACTACACCGTCGACGCGGCCTGCGCCTCCTCGCTCGCCGCGGTCTACCAGGCCGTGCTGGAGCTCGAGACCGGCCGCAGCGACCTCGTCATAACCGGCGGCGTCGACACCGTGCAGGGGCCGTTCGGCTATCTCTGCTTCAGCAAGACGCAGGCGCTATCGCCGCGCGGCCGCTGCCGGACGTTCGATGTTGCGGCCGACGGCATCGTCATTTCCGAGGGGCTGGCGATGCTGGCGCTGAAGCGGCTGGCCGATGCCGAGCGCGACGGCGACCGCATCTACGCCGTCATCGAAGGGGTCGGCGGGTCGAGCGACGGCCGCGCCCGGTCGATGACCGCGCCGCATCCTGACGGCCAGCTCCGCGCTTTGATCCGCGCCTACGACATGGCCGGATATTCGCCCTCCAGCGTCGGCCTGTTCGAGGCGCATGGGACGGGCACGGTGGCCGGCGACACGGCGGAGCTCGAAACCGTGACGCGGCTGCTTGCCAAGGCCGGCACGGCGCCGCATCGGCATGCGATCGGCTCGGTCAAGACGTTGATCGGCCACACCAAGGCGACGGCCGGCTCCGCCGGGCTGATCAAGGCGGTGCTCGCCTGTCACCACAAGGTGCTGCCGCCGCACGGCGATGTCGAGACGCCGAATGCCAAGCTGGCCGATCCTGCCTCGCCGCTCTATCTGGTCAAGGACGCGCAGCCGTGGATCGCTGATCGGGCTCATCCGCGACGCGCGTCGGTCAGCGCGTTCGGCTTCGGCGGGACCAATTTCCACATTGCGCTGCAGGAATACGATGGCGGCTTCGGCTCGGCCGAGGCACCGCGCTCGCGCTGGCCGAAGGAGCTGCTGGTGTGGCGCGGCGCCGATCGCGGCGCGGTGGCGGCGGCCGTGCGCAAGACGGCGGAGCTAGTCGCAGCGGCGGCACCAACTCCTGAACTGCGCGATCTCGCGGTCACGCTGGCGCGGCAGGCGCCGCGCGCCGGGCTAACCGCAACGCTGGTCGTGCGGCGCGGCGAGCCGGTGGCGGAGCGCCTGGCCGCTTTTGCCGCGGCGATCGAGGCGGGCAGCGACAAGCTGCCTCCCGGCGCGGCGTTCAGCGAGGCGCCGCTGCTGCAATCTGGTGGCAAGCTGGCGATGATCTTCCCCGGCCAGGGCAGCCAGTACCCCGAGATGCTGCGCGACATCGCCGTATTGTTTCCGGAAATGCGCACGACGCTGGAAGATGCCGATCGGGCATTGGCCGACCGGATGCAGCAGAAGGGTGTCGAGGGCGGCGCGCTCAGCGGCGTGATCTTCCCCGCCGGCGCGTATGACGACGCAGCCCGCGCCGCGGCGGCCGAGCTTCTGACCCGCACCGATCTGGCGCAGCCGGCCCTCGGCGCCGTCGAGGCCGGCCTCCTCGCGGTATTGCGATCGTTTGGTGTTATGCCGGAGCTGACGGCCGGCCACAGCTACGGCGAGTTCCCGGCGCTCTACGCCGCCGGCATGCTCGATCTCGACGAGCTCCTCGCGGTGTCGGAGGCGCGCGGCCGCTTCATGGTCGAGGCGGCGGCGGATGGCGACCTCGGCACGATGGCGGCGGTGCGCGCCGAGCGCGGCGCCGTCGAAGCCGCGATCGCCGGGATCGAGGGCATTTGCGTCGCCAACCACAACACGCCGACGCAGACCGCGTTGTCCGGCACGCGCAAGGGCATCGACGCGGCAATCGAAACGCTGTCGGCGGCGGGCATGTCGTGCCAGCGCCTGCCGGTCGGCGCGGCGTTTCATTCGCCGATCGTCGCACCGGCGCGCGACCGGCTGGCTGCTTTCATCGCCACGTTGCCGATGCGGCCCGCCGCGGTGCCGGTCTTTGCCAACGCATCGGCGGCTGCCTATCCGGCGGAGGCCGAGGCGAGCCGCGCATTGCTTGCCGAGCAGCTCAGCCGCCCGGTCGAATTCGTCGCCGAGATCACGGCGATGCATGCGGCCGGGGCGCGGGTTTTTCTGTCGGTCGGGCCGAAAGGCGCGCACGCCAGCATGGTGCGCCAGATCCTCGAGGGCCAACCGCATCGCGCGGTTGCTTGCGACGACGGCGAGGGCGGTCTCGGCGGGTTGCTGATGGCGCTCGGCGCGCTTCTCGCGGAGGGCGCGACGCTCGACCTCGATCGGCTGTGGGCCGGCCGCGACTGCCGGGTGCTCGACGCGAATTTGGGCGGCGCGGGGCGCCGGCCGGAGCCGCAGCCGCACATGTGGTGGCTGAACGGCGGCGGCGTCCATCGCGTCGGAACGCAAGCGCGCAAGCCGCTCACGATCGAGGATGTCGTGGCGGCGCACGCGGCCGCTCCCGCTGCAGCGGTGCCGAAGGCGCAGTTGTCGCCGCAGCCGGCGGCAGCCGTCGCGCAAAACCCGGCCGGCAACGGTGCCGAACGATCTTCCGTAATCAAGAGGAGCCAAATGGACCCCGGTGAACGTCAACTCCACCCCAGCCGAGCGGACGCTGCGGCGACCGATTTGGCCGCGGCGGGTGATCGCGATCGTGCGCTCGACGAGTTTCAGGTCACGATGCAGCGTTTCCTGGAGACGCAACAGAGCGTGATGCTGGCCTATCTGTCCGGCGCGGCTCCGTCGCAGCACATGGCGCAGCGCCCGGCCCGGTCGGTAATCGAGATGCGTCAGGCGCTGGTGACGCATCGGCCGGTGCCGATCGTCCCCCCGCCCGCGGCTCAGACGCCGGCTCCGTACATCAACGGCAACGGCTCTGCCGACCATCCGGTCGCGCCGGTCTCGGCGCCGGCGGCCCGGCCGGTCGCCGTCAACGCCGTGCCGCCGGCTTCGCCCGCCGCCGCGCCTCCCGTCGCGATCAATGGCGCAAGCGGCAAGGGCGGGGTCGGGAGGCCGGCGGTGACCGATCTCCTGCTGGGTCTGGTCGAGGACCGCACCGGCTATCCGCGCGACATGCTCGGCATGGACCAGAATTTGGAGGCCGATCTCGGCATCGACTCGATCAAGCGGGTCGAGATCGTCGGCGCGCTGTTGAAGGCGCTGCCGGCGGAAGCACAGTCGGTCGCCGCAACCCTCGGAGAGGCGCTCAACAGTCAGAAAACGTTGAGCGGGATCATCGACATTGTCTGCAAACAGATCGGGTCGGCAGCGGAGGCTGCCCCCCGCCCTTTTGACCAAGCCGGGGCGGATGCAGTCGCCGACGCGACCTGCGCCCGTCCGCCCCGGTTCGTCATGGTGGCGCATGTTGAGGAATTCCCGGCCGCAACGGTCCCCGAAAGCCTGCCGGCCGGCCTGTATCTGCTGACCGATGACGGCGCCGGCCTCGCGCAAGCGCTGGCGCAGCGCATCGAACGGGCCGGCGGCACCGCGCGCATCCTCGATGCCGATGGCGACGTTGCCGCGGCTGTTACCGAGGGGGCGCCGCCCGTGGTCGGGCTTGTCCATCTGGCGCCGGTCGGAGCGCCGGCGCTCGCGGCAGGCGGCGACGCGGCGGCTTGGCGCGCCCAGGCGCGGCGGCACGAGGCTGCCCCGCTTCAGCTGCTGCGCCGGCTGGCTGTAAGCCTCGCCAAGAACGGCCGCGTGCTGGTCGCGTCCGGTCTGGGCGGATTGTTCGGGCGTGGAGCGACCGCGCCGCAAGGCATTCGCATCGCGGGCGGCGGACCCGGGCTGGTCAAATGCCTGCGGGAGGAGTGGCCGCAAATCGTCGCCAAGGCCGTCGATCTCGATGCGTCCCTCGGCCCGGCCGACAATGCCCGGCATCTGTTCGCAGAGCTGGCGGTTGCCGGCGGCCGCCTCGAAATCGGCTATCCGGGTGGGCGGCGCACGATATTCCGCACCGAAGCCGCTGAGCTGGAGCCCACCTTGCCTGCGCGCGAAGCGTTGCCGCAGGGTGCGGTCGTGCTGGCGACGGGCGGCGCCCGCGGCATCACCGCCGAGACCTTGCGTCCGCTCGCCCGCCCGGGGGTGACGCTAGTCCTCGTCGGGCGAACACATTTACCGGACGCCGAAGACGCGCGGTTCGCGCGCATCGAAGCGGGCGGATTGCGCGCCGAACTGATCAAGGCCGCGCGCGAAGCCGGCGCGAAGGCGACCCCGGCCGAGATCGAGCGGCAATTGCAGGCGCTCCAGCGCGACCGCGAGATCCGCGCCAATATCGCCGACTTCACCACGGCCGGCGCGCGGGTGGTCTATCGCGCGGCCGATGTCGCCGATCCGGCGCAGGCCGCTGCACTGATCGCCGGCATTTACGAGGAATTCGGCCGCCTCGACGGCATCATCCACGGCGCCGGGGTGCTCGAGGACAAGCGCGTCGTCGACAAGGATCCGGCGAGCTGGTCGCGCGTCGTCGAGACCAAGGTGCTCAGCGCCTTCGTGCTGGCCGGCGCCGTGAAGCCGGAGTTGCTGCGCTTCCTGGTGCTGTTCGGCTCGGTCGCCGGCCGCTACGGCAATTCCGGGCAGGCCGATTATGCCGCGGCCAACGAACTTCTGAACCGTTTGGCCTGGCAGTTGCGCGCCGCGTGGCCGCAAACCGTCAAGATCGCCGTGCTCAACTGGGGTCCGTGGTCCGGCACGCGACATGGGCCCGGCATGGTCTCCGCCGAGACGCGGCGCAAGTTCGAGGCCAAGCATGTCACGCTGGTCGAGCCGCAGGGCGGTGCGCTGGCGTGTTTCGACGAGATTACACGGGCGCCGCTCGACGATGTCGAGATTGTGCTCGGTGGCGGCCCATGGGACAGCGAGGAGACGCGGCTCGGCCAATTACCGGAGCCAGCCGAGCCGACGGCGGCGGCATCAACATTGCCGTGGCCGCTGCTGAGTTGCGCCACCAACGGTCCCGGGCCGCGCGGCGGGCGGCTCCTGGTAACGACATTGTCGGCCGACCACGATGTTTATCTCGATCAGCACCGCCTCGACGGCGTCCCGGTATTGCCGGCGGCCGTGGCGGTGGAACTCGCGGCGGAGGCCGCGGCGACGGTGTGGCCGGAATGGCAGGTGGCGGAAATCTCCAATCTGCGCCTTCTCAACGGGTTCCGGCTCGAAGGCGACCGGCCGCGGGCGTTGGAGATCAGCGTGCTCGGCAGCGAGCATGGCGACGCCAGCGGTTTCAGCGCCTCGGTCGAGTTGCGCTCGACGGGCGCAGGCGGGCGGGCGCACTACCGCGCGTCGGTCAAGCTCTCCGACAGCCTGCCGCCGCAGCCCGCGCCCGGTTGGGCGGCGGGTTTTGCCCCGGCGCCGGCGCCGCTCAGCGCGCGCGAGGCGTACCGCGACCTCTTGTTCCACGGGCCGTGCTTCCAGGCGATGACCCGCCTCGTCGGCCTCGACGAGACTGGCGCCGTGGCCGAAGTGCTGCCAAGCGGCCCGTCGAACTTCAACCGCGATGCCGGACCGCGAGCAGAGTGGCTGTTCGACCCCGCGCTGATCGACGCCGCGGCCCAGCTCGCGTGGGTGTGGTCCTGCCAGCAGCGCGGCATGGCGGCTTTGCCCAACAGCATCGCGCGGATCAGCCGTTTCGCTGGCGCCGGTCCGGCACGGCGCATGCTGTTTGTCGTCGAGCCCGGCATGAACGAGCACGAGGTAAGGGCGGACGTGCTGGTGGTCGACGCTGCCGGCCATCCGGTCTTCGCCATCGAGGCGCTGGAAAGCACCGCCAATGCCGGGCTCAACCGCTTTCGCGGCTGGGCCGGCGAGATCCGGGTCTGACAGTTCGATGAGCAGCGCCGACAACGCCTCGCGGGGCGACATCGCGATCATCGGCATGGCCTGCCTGTTCCCCGGCGCCGACGGCCCGGAGGCGTTCTGGCGCAACATCTGCGGCAAGAGCGACCAGATCGGCGAGCCGGGCGCGAATTGGGGCGCCGAGCGCTATCTGCATGGCACGGGGCCGACCCGCATCGCGACCGCTTCGGGCGGTTTTCTCGGCAGTCTCTATCGCTTCGACCCGGCCGAGCTCGGCGTCATGCCGAGCTCGGTCGACGGCAGCGAGCCCGACCAGTTCCTGGCGCTGAAGGCGGCGCGCGACGCGCTGGCCGATGCCGGTTATCTCGACGGCCACGATCACACCGCCACCGGCATCGTGCTTGGCCACAGCACCTATCTGCACCGCGGCAATGCCAACGTCGTGCAGCACGGCGTCGTTGTCGATCAGGTCGTCGCGTTGCTGCACGACCTCCTGCCCGACGCGCCGGAGGCGGCGCTGTTGCGGCTGCGGGCGGCGCTGGTCGAGCAGCTGCCGCCGTTCAATGCCGATACCGCGCCGGGCCTCGTGCCCAACGTGATGACCGGGCGCATCGCCAACAAGCTCGACCTGCGCGGCCCGAACTATCTGATCGACGCCGCCTGCGCGTCCTCGCTGCTTGCTCTTCAGGCGGCGATGGAGGAGCTCAGGGCCGGGCGCAGCGACATGATGCTGGCGGGCGGCGTCAACGCTTCGATCCCGGCCGAGGTGTACATGGTGTTCACCCAGCTCGGAGCGTTGTCGCGCCGGGCCAAGGTGCGGCCGTTCGACGCCGACACCGACGGGACATTGCTCGGCGAGGGGCTCGGGGTCGTCGCGCTGAAGCGCCTTGACGATGCGGTCGCCGCCGGTGATCGCATCTATGCCGTGGTCAAGGCGGTCGGGCAGGCGAGCGACGGCCGCGGCACCGGCCTGTTGGCGCCGCGGCTCGAAGGCGAGGTATTGGCGATCCGCCGCGCCTTTGCCGACACCAACGTCATGCCCGAGACGATCGGCCTCGTCGAAGCGCACGGCACCGGCATTCCGTTGGGCGACCGCACCGAGGTGCAGGCGCTGCGCGAGGTATTTGGCGAGCGCCTGGCGGATTGCCCGCGCGTGGCGCTGGGCGCTGTCAAGTCGATGATCGGCCACTGCATCCCGGCGGCCGGCATCGCCGGGCTGATCAAGACGGCGCTGGCGCTGCATTACCGCACGCTGCCGCCCACTTTGTGCGACGGGGTGCGGCCCGACCTCTGCCTCGAGACGACGCCGCTCTACGTCAACACCGAACTGCGGCCGTGGATCAGCCCGCGCGGCACAAGGCGCCGGGCCGGCGTCAACGCGTTCGGGTTCGGCGGCATCAACGCGCATGCCATCCTGGAGGAAGCGGCCGAGCCGGCGCAGGCGCCGCGGCCGGCACATCTTCCCGCGGAGCTCGTCGTTCTCGCGGCGGAGACCCCCTCGGCACTCGCCGAGAAAATCGGCCGGCTCGAGGCGGCGCTGGCTGGGCCGCTGGCCGAGGTCGCGCTGTCGGGGATCGCCGCCGCCGCGATCGCGCGCGAGCGAGTGTCCGGCCCGGCGCGGCTGGCGCTCGTCGCGACCGATGCGCGCGACCTTGCGGACAAGCTCGGCAAGGCGCGCGAGCGGCTCAACGCCGGCCGCGGCAATTTCCAGGTCCGCTCCGGCATCTATGCCGGCGCCGAGCCCCGCGCGGGCAAGATGGCCTTCGTCTTTCCCGGCGAGGGAGCGCAGTACCAGGGCATGCTGGCGGATGTGCTGATCGCCTTTCCGGAAGCGCGGCGCTGGTTCGATTGCTGGGACGGGCTCTACGGCACATCGCGCCAGAATTTGCCCTCCGACTGCGTGTTCCCGGCGCCCACCACGCTTAGCCCGGAAACGGCGAAGCGCCTCGAGCGCGAGCTGTTTGGCCTGGAGATGGGGTCGGAGGCCGCGTTTATCGGCTGCCAAGCGCTGCTGGCGGTGGCGCGCCGGCTCGGGCTCGCGCCGGATGCGGTGGTCGGCCACAGCAGCGGCGAGCACGCGGCATTGCGGGCCGCCGGCGTGCTCGGCGGCGAATTGTGGGAGGAGCTGGAACCGCAGATCCGCGAGCTCAACCGCCTCTACCGCGACATGGAAGCGGCCAGCGACCTGCCGACCGGCGCATTGTTGACGGTCGGGGCGGTGCCGCGGGAAAGGGCGCTGGCGCTGGCCGACGGCAAGGCGGTGCATCTGGCACTCGACAATTGCCGGCAGCAGACCGTGCTCTACGGCCCGCGCCCGCGACTGGAGACGATTGCCCGCGATCTCGGCCGCGAGGGCGGGCTGTGCGCCTTCCTGCCGTTCGACCGGCCCTATCACACGCCGCTGTTCGCGCCGGTGGCGGCGATGGTCGAGCGCGTCTACGACGACATGGCTTTCGCGGCGCCTAGGCTGCCGATCTATTCCTGTGTCACGGCGGCGCCGATGCCGGATGCCCCGGACGCGATCCGTCGCCTCGCGGCCGAGCAATGGCGCACTCGGGTGCATTTTACCGAGACGATCGAGCGGATGCACGCCGACGGGTTTCGTGTCTTTGTCGAGGTCGGGCCGTCGGCCAACCTGACCGGCTTCATCGACAACGTGCTGCAGGGCCAGGACGTGCTCGCCGTATCGCTCGACAGCCGGCGCCGGTCGAGCCTCGTCCAGCTGCTCCATGCGGTGGGCCGGCTCTGGGTCGCGGGCCAGGCGGTAAACCTCGGCGCGCTCGTCGCCGACCGGCCGATCCCGGCGGTCGATCTCGATGCGGCCGAGGCACCGCGGTCGCGCGCCCGGGTGTTCTCCAACGTGTTGCCGTATCTGCGGTTGCCGGAGGCGGAACGCGTTGCGCTCAGGGAGGCGCTGCACGCCGCAATCGACATCGTCCCCGCCCCGCCGGCGCCGAGCACGGCAAGCGCGCCCGATTCCAGCGCGGAGCCGGCGCCCGAAGCGTCGGAGGCGGCCGGCGTCATGTCTGGCCATTTCGCGCTGATGCAAAGCTTTCTCGATGTGCAGGGCTCGGTCATGGCGGCGGCGCTGGGCGGCGGCGCGGCGGCGGCGCAGCCCTACCCGTTCCTGCACCGCATCGTCGCTCGCGAGGACAATCTCCTGATTGCCGAATGTGACCTCGATGTCGAGCGGGATGCGTTTGTCCGCCACCATGTCCTCTATGCCGCGCAGGTGTCCGATCTCGACCCCGCGCTGACGGCGCTGCCGGTCGTGCCGCTCGCCGTCAGCATTGAGATGATGGCGGAGGCTGCCGCGGCGCTGGCGGATGGTCTGGTGCCGGTGCGCCTCGAGCAGGTGCGCGCGTTGAACTGGGTGGCGCTGGATGCCGGGCGGCGCACGCTCCGGCTGGAAGCGCGGCTTCTGCCCGGATCTGGCGACGAGACGCGCGTCGCGACCCGCGTCGTCGACGATGCCGGCCAGCCGGCGCTTGAGGCCGAGATCATCCTGGCCGCGACGCCCGCCGCCGCGCCTCTCGCCGTGCCGCTGCCGCTCGCCGCACCGCGCGCTCCGGTATGGAGCGACGCCGACCTCTACACGACCGGCATGTTTCACGGGCCGTTGTTCCATTCGATCGCGTCCCTCCAGGCGTGGGACGAAGGCGGGCTCGACGCCGTGCTTGCCGACACCAGGCTGGATGGGTTTTTCGGCCCGGACACCTGGCCGTCGCTGCTGATCAACCCGGTGCTGCTCGACGCGATCGGCCATGTCACGGCGTTCTGGATCGCCCAGCATCTGGGGACCGATTTCAGCTCGTTTCCGTCCGGGATCGAGCGCATCGAGCTCTATGAGGCGTGGCGCGAGGACACCGCCGGCGGCGTGATCTGCGGGCGGCTCGGCTTCGAGACCGCTGCGGAAGGCCGGCGGTTCCTCCGCGGCGATTTCACCTGCAGCGATGCGGACGGACGGCCTTTGCTGCGCGCGACCGGGTGGCGCGACCGCTTCTTCGACGTGCCCAACCGCTTCTATTTTGCGCGCTTTGCACCGCGCGACGGCTTCTACGGCGATGATGTGACGGGGTTGTTCGCCGGACCGCCCGCGGCGTTGCCCGATGGCGCGCTGGTGTGGAGCGTGCCCGCCTTTCCGCGCGGCTTTCTCGACGACGCCGGCGGCATCTGGCGCCGCGTCCTCGCCCACACCGTGCTGTCGGCCGCAGAGCGCGCGCAGTGGGCCGCCCTGGCGACGCCGCAGCCGCGCCGCGACGAGTGGCTGATCGGCCGCATCGCGCTCAAGGAAGCGGCGCGGGTGTGGATCGAGCGGCGGCACGGCATCCGGCTGCTCCCGGCCGACCTTGTCCTATATACGAGCGAACAGGGAAAGCCTTACCTCGCCCCAGAGAGTCTAGAGGCGCTGGGTTTGGACGAGCTGCCGGAGCTGTCGGTGGCGCATCTCGACGGCGAGGCGGTGGCGGTCGCCGCCCCGCCCGGCGTCGCGGTGGGGATCGATCTCGAGCATACCGCCCGCGTCCAAATCGCCGATCTCCTGACCGGCGGCTTCTCGGCGCCGGAGCGGGCGGCGCTGTTCGGGACGGATGGCGACGCGGCGCGCGTGCTGCGCGCCTGGTGCGCCAAGGAGGCCGCTGCCAAATGCCTCGGCACCGGGCTCGACGGGCGGCCGCAGAGCTTTGTGGTGAGCGGCTTGGACGACACCGGTCACGCGCGGGTCGAGGCCGATGGCATCGCGATCCGCGTCGCCCTCGCGTCGCGCGGGAACTCGGTATTCGCCGTCGCCTGCACGGCCGACTGAGGCGTCAACCGGAACCCGACGGCCTACCCGATCGTCAGCTCCCGACCAGCACCTCGAACCCGGCCGGAAAATCCAGGTCCGGGCGCTTGCGTCGCCCGACCAGCTTCAGTAGCCGGCTATGGTTGTGGGTGCCCACGACCAGGCCGAACGGGGTCGAGGCCAGCGTTCGGATGCCCAGCTCGGCCGGGTTGCCGTGACCGTCCTCGATGACGAGCTGCCAGTTCTCGCCGTCCTCGCTGGCCCATAGCTGGTAGCCGCCGACGATCTGCTCCGCATCCACCTCGAGCGAGCGGAACGCCTCCCATTGATGGGTCCCGAGATAGATCGCGCCATCGTGGACCGCGAGCGCCCAGACGACGGAGTTGTAGAAATCGCCGAGGCCGGGCCCGCGCAGCGACAGCGGTATCTTGAGACCGTCTTTCGTGAAGCGCATGCGGCCGGCGATTAGATCCCAAGAACCGTTTGGATGGAACTCGGGCGAGCTCCGCCGAGGCGGGTCCGATGTCATGCACGGTGTCATAACCGAAGCCGGTGATGCCGCTGCCGACATAGAGCGCGCCGTTGAACTCTGTCATTGCCGAGACGGCCAGGCTGTGGTTGTAGGCGCCGGCGCCGTCCACGATGATCGGCTCCCACTTGAAGGGCGGCTTGCCGCGGGCGGCGGTGCGCCAAAGCTGGTAGCCGCGTTCCGGGTTCGCGGTCCCCGCATAGACATAGCCATGCGCCGTGCACAGCGAGTAGATGGCGGCGTTGGTAGGGTCGCCGAAGCCGGCCTCCGACGCTTCCACCCAGTGGCCGGAGGCCGGGTCCTCGGTGACGTACACCTTGGCCTCGGGCGCTAGGTTGCGGTCGAGCCATTCGTCGGTGACGGTGCCGGCCGGCGCGGTGAACAGCCGCGTCCCCAAGCCGGTCAGGCCGCGAAAGGAATAGATGTTGCGGTCCCCGAGACCGACCTCGCCGACCTGCGCAAAGGACACGCCGTCCTCGCAGCGCAGGATGACCCCGCCGGGACGAGACATGGTCGTGGCATAGAGCGCCGGGTGCCGGTCGGAACGGCCCTTGAAGACGTACATCGAGCGAAAGCCCACGTCGCGGGGCACTGGCCCGTTGGGCCGGTTGCGGCGTTTGCCGCTCCACTGCTCAAGCCCCTTGGCGGTCTTGATCAGGTTCAGGTCAGGGACGAACGAGCGCGTGTTCGGCTCCTCGAGCGGCAACTTGTAGAGCGTCGTCCATTCGTCCTTGGCCGCGTCGTAGCGCAGGATGCGGGGCGTGTCGTCGGCGCCGGAAACGTTGCCGCAGCTCGTGCCGACATAGAGTGCGCCGCGAAAGTATGCCATCGAATGCACGGTGGCATTGGTCGGGCGACCCAAGCCGTCGGTGGCGACGACGCGAAAGCGTGCGGTGTCGACGATCGGCATCAGCAATATCCCAGCTGTCGGGCAAGCTTGTTCGTGGTCGGCTGGAAGACGTCGCCGGGTCGCCAGCTCAACTCCCCCGCCAGTTGCGGCACGCGCATCCGGGCAAGCCGCTCGCGATCGAGCGAGGGGTTTTCCAGAAAGTTCGGGTCATTGCCGCGGCGGGCCCCGCGCGGCCCCTCGCAGGCATAGGGGGAGGCCTCCGGGTGCATCATCGCCTCGATCGCTTTGGCGTCGCGCCGAATACCGAGCCATTCGCAGATCTGCGGCAGGTAGATGTCGAGGTGGGCCAGCAGATCCTCGCCCTTCAGCCGCATGCATTGACCGATCGGCAGATCCTCGGTCATCGCCACGATCATCTCGTGGGTCGTCCGCCAGACCCGCTCCGGGTCCATCATCTCGCTGTTGCCGACGAACCGGTTGACCTGCTCGTGGGTGGCCCGCAGGCTCATCACCGACTCCGCAGTGCCCCGCGGATGGCGGATCAGATGCAGATAGTTCGCGGTCGGAAAGGTGCGCAATGCCCGCGCCAGGAACTTGCGATTGAAGACGGTGCTCGGGCTCTTGTCGACGAGGATCTTCGGGCCGACCAGTTCCTGCAAATGATCGAACACCGCCTTGATCGGCCAATCCGAGTGCTGAAGGATCCATTCGTGGGCGCGGGTGATCGAATCCGGCGTCTGCTCGTCTTCATGCAGCTGCGCCAGCGTCCGCAGCAGCCCGTCGCGTCCGAAGGAGCGCATGAATGTCGCGTGGCCGTTCCACACGCCGCCGAGATCGTCGGCCAGGAACAGGTTGAGCTCAGGCAGCCCGTAGCAGGCGGGATGCTGCCCGATAATCCCGCAGACGATCGACGAAAACGACCGCGGTGGGCAAAGGATCAAAAGCGGTTCAGGCATCGAGGACAACGTTCCTGTTTGCGCCTGGGGCAGCGCCCGGCGACGGCTCAATAGCCGAATATTTTCGCATAGGCACAGATCGTTTCGCTCAGCTCGCGGGTGGTGCCGTCCGGCCCGGTCCAGGTAAGCGGATGCGGCGTGTAGCTATACGGGCGTAGATGCGGGCTTTCCATGAAATTCGGATCGTTGCCGAAGCGGGCGTTTTGCGGGCCGTATTTGGCAAAGGGCGAGTTCTCGGGATGCAGCATGGCGGCGACGGCCTCGTCATCCGTGCGAATGCCCAGCCATTCGGCAGTCTGCCGCAGATAGTTTGTCGGGTCGGACAACAAATCCTCTCCCCGCAGCCGCATCTGCTGCTCGACCGGGACCGCTTCCAGGTGCTCCAGAATTTGCAGGTGAGGTTCGAGCCAGAACTGGTTCGGGGCATTTTCGTCGACCCGATTTTGCTGGCGCGCCGGCAGGTTGCCAACTCGCTCGCGTACCGTGTCGCGGGCCTTCCTCTGCAATTGCAGGACCGACTGGATCGTATCGCCGGGGTGGCGTGTAAGATGCAGATAGCGAGCCTCGGGAACCTGCTTCTCCATGCGCCGGAGCGCATCCGGCGTGAACGCGTGCAAGGGGCTTTTGTCGATCAGGACCTTGTCGCCGACCCATTCCTGCATCGTGCGGAACAGTTCGGCCGTCGACAGGCTTGCGTTGGCAAGGAGCCAACGCCGCGCGGCTTCGATCGCCTCCTCGGTCTGCTCGGAGAAGGCGATCTCGGACAGGCTGCGCAGCAGGCCGCTCGCCAGACGCTGCCGCGTCCGATAGAGCTCGTGCAGATCGCCTACGGTGTCGCCGGCGAACAGATTGACCTCCGCCAAGCCGAACGCTTGCGGATGGCAGCCGAGCATCGCGCAGGTCAACGAGGTGAAGGAGCGCCCGGGAGCCAGGATGAACAGCGGTGGTTGCATCAATGCCGGTGCCCCCACCAGAGTTCGAGCCCGCCGCCGGCGACCGCCCCGGCTTGCGCGGTCGGGGCAGCAAAAAGCCCATACGGCGTCGCCAGCAGCTCGCGGATGCCATAATTTTGCCGATTGCTGCCGGGAAAGCCGGTGACCGTCACGGCGTCCCAATGGACGCCGTCCGGGGTTCGCCACAGACCGTATTCGCCCGGATGGTATTCTTCTGTGCCCTTATACAGCCGGTCGAACTGGCTGTCGGTCAGGTCCGGCCTGTCCCGCAGATAGGTTGGCATCCAGCGCCAGCCCGCGGTGCCGACGTAAAGCTGTCCCTCCTGGACGGCCATTCGCCAGAAATTGTGCGTGTAAAGATCGCCGAAGCCGCCGGTGAGCCCCGTGATCGGCCGCTTAAGTCCGTGCGGCGTAAAGCGCGGCGTACCTGAAACGATTTCCCAGGTGTCATCGCCGTGGACGCGCAGCATCTCGGCCGGGAACGGACCGAAAGAATCGAGATGCTTGCGGCCTTGACGCTGGATCGTCGCCGCGACGTAAAGCGCGTTCCCGAACACCGCCATGGCGGTGGGGATGCTGCTCGTCGCGCCCCGCCAGGCACCGCGATCGAGAACCTTGACCCAATGGTACGGCGGCGTCCCGTGGGCATCCGTCTTCCATAGCTGAAAACCGAATCGCGGGTTCACGGTGCCGGCATAGAGATGCCCGTCAAACGCCTCGAGTTCGTTGATGGATTGGTTCTCGGGGTCGCCGAACCCTGGCTCGCTGGCTGCCGTCCATTCGCCGGACAAGGGATCGCGGGCTTCGAAGACGATAGGATGATCAGTGAGGTTGTCGTCCCACATGCCGCGGCCATAGGTCTTGCCGGTCGGCGTGCAGAACAACTTGCCGTCGAGGCAGGCCATCGCCCGAGCGGACGGTATGTCGGCATCGAGGTTGAACCCCGATCCAGCGCATTCCTGATACTCGATGCCATCCTCGGAGCGAAGAAACACGACCTTGTGCTCCAGGGAGCCGACGCCAAGGTAGAGACACGGCTTGGAATCGGCCGCAGTCTGGCACACGAGCCGGGCTCGTATGCTGCGGTCGCGCGCTCGCCGCTCGCCGTCTTTGCCTTCCACCAGCGGGCTGTCGTAAACTTTTTGCCACTCGCGCGTGAGAGGATCAAAGACAAGGATCTGAGCACCATCCAGATCGCTGCCGCCGGTATCGGAACGCGCTCCGCCGGCGCGAGGGCCTTGCTTGCCGGTATAGCGGCCAAGGAAGCCGAGCGGCGCCCGGCCGGTACCGAGAACCACCCGACCGCCGAACCACGCCATCGATTGGCTCGTCCTGATTGCGGAATTGAGAAAAGGGATTTGCAACAGCTCGAAATCGGTGGCGATCAGGGAGGTGGCTTGGTCACGCGTCTGAACGAGACTTGACATTACTCCTCCGCACCAGAACCGTGGGCGACCGCAGCCGATACAAACGCTGAAATCCCGGTCGCTCTTGGCGCCGTCTCACTTGGTCCCACCCGCCGAACTCCGGCCATGGATCCGGACCGCCACGGCGCTGCGCCGCCAAGACCCCAGCTCCGCGGTACTCGACCAGCGCCAGCCCTGATCATTGTCTGTTCCGTTGGTAACAAAGACAGACCTGTATATGGGATTGACCGTCAGCGTGTGCCGCGTTTGCAGACGTCGGTCGGGCGGTTTTCCGTCCTGCGTCGATATCGACGTAACGAAAATCGCCGCGATCAAAGCCGCTGTCGACGGGGCGTGATGCCGGAAGTCGAGCCGCGGGTCATCGTTTGCGTTCACTGCGGTCGAGCAGTGTGAGCAGGCGCTTCAGCCGCTCACGGCGGGCCTGGGGATCGGGATCGCCGGACCCGTTGGTGCCGCGCATGCCCGGCCTGCCACCTGCCGCGGACCCCTCGCCGCGGCGCTCGGCGAGCATTCTCAGGATCGGGCGATCGCCGCCTCTGCCGGGCGCCCGTCCGGCTGCCGGCCGTGGCGCTCCGGCATCGATCCCGCGCGAGCCTACCGGGCGGTCGCGGAATCGTTCGCCCGTTGCCGATCCCCCTGGAGTCCCCTGAGCGCCGTCTCGCTCGCGCCATCTCCCGGTCATCGCACCGCCGGGGTCGGTCGGCGCTTCTGCCTTGAAGCCGCCGGCCAGTATCAGTTCCGCCCGTACTTCGCGCAGCTCGTCGAGTCTGGCGCGCCGCTTTTCTTGATCCGTCTGACCCATGACCTACCCATGTCGAAGAGGGCGCGTGACGCGAACCGCATCCCCGCTTGGGCGCGCATTCCGCGTCGCCAGACCGCAATGGCATCGGACCGGCTGGCGGAATTGCCGAGCCGGCAGCGTCGGATCGATAATCGGCGCGCGCCAGATTGTCCAGCAGGCCGATTCCCGGGGCGTGGATCGGTGCGGCCCACTGCCGGCCACGAGGCCGGCAAAATCCCCTTGCCGCGCCAGCGCTCCCGGCGCATTCATCTGTGCTTGGTGCCGCGGCCGGCCGAAACCGTATTAATCGTAGCATTTCCCGGCAGGGCCGCGCCATCACGATAATCGCCAAGCTGCTGCCCGATCCCGCTGAACCAGGAGTGACACCGAATGCGGCTGATCGCCGAATTGTTGCGCGTTGTCTTGTTGGCCGCCATCGTCGTCGCGGTTTGCCCAGGGCGGAGCGGCGCCGTTGCGGCAACCGTCAGGCAGGGCACGATCGCCGTGCCGGGGCAGACCCTCACCTACTCGCTTTATCTGCCGCAGCGCGCCGCCCCCACCGGGCGCTATCCGATTGTGATGCTGCTGCATGGCGGCTCGTCAAACGGCGCCCGGATCGCGGAGCAGACCGGCATCGGAGCCTATGTCGACCAGTATGGTTTCATCGCGGTGCTGCCCGACACGGGCGGCACCGAATGGAATGATGGCCGCGACACTACGCGATCGAGCCGAGACGACGTCGGATACCTTGTCGCGCTGGTGCACGAGGTGGTGGCCCGGTTCGGCGGGGACCCTGCCCGCGTCTTCGTCGCCGGCGCGTCTGCCGGCGGCATGATGGTGCAGCGCCTGGCGTGCGAGGCGACCAATGTGTTTGCCGCCTATGCGGCCGTGGTCGCCAATCTGCCCGTCGCCCTGGCCGGCACGTGCCGGCCGTCGCGGCGAGTCCCGATCGTCTTCTTCAATTCCACCACCGATCCCTTCATGCCATGGGCGGGTGGCGAAATCAGGCGGGGACGGTTCCGTGGCGCAGGCGGACAGGTGTTGTCGGCCCCCCAGACGATCGACTTCTGGTCGCGGTTCGACGGCTGCGGCGGCGCCCGCACCGAGGACCTTCCCGACCGGGTGAGCGACAACACGCATGTCCGGGTGGTCAATTTCGGCGCTTGTGGCGTGCTCTTTTATGAGATCGAGGGTGGCGGACACACCTGGCCCGGCGGCGCCTCGCCCGGCGGCTTCTTCGCGCGGCGCATCCTCGGCGCCACGACGCACAACATCAACGCAACGTCGGCCATGCTCGATTTCTTCCGGCGCTACGGATTGTGACCTGGCGGTGACTCGAACGACCCGTCCGACCGCATCACGACGCGGTGCGGCACCGATTTTCGTGCTGGCGGCGCCGCATTCTCATGGCGCCCTGGTCGGCGCGATGATTGGCCGCCATCCGGCGGCCTTCGGGCTGCCCGAGCTCAACCTGTTTGTCAGCGACACCCTTGAGGGCCTGTGGTCGGAAATGGCCGAGAGCCGGCAGGTTCAGATCCACGGGCTGTTGCGTGCCGTCGCCTACCTGTTCGCCGGCGAGCAGACGATGGCCGCCATTGCCATGGCGCGGCGCTGGCTGACGCAACGCATGCATTGGCCGACGAGTCGGGTCTTCAACGAGATCCGAGCGACGGTCGCGCCGTTCCGGATCGTCGAAAAGAGTCGCGTCAACGTCAGGGATGCCGACTGTCTGGAGCGGATTCGCGAGACCTGTCCCGACGCCTACTTCGTGCATCTTGTGCGCCATCCGATGGCATTCGGAACTGCGGTTCTGGCCGAGGGAGACAAGTCGCGGCGCGCCGTGCAGGAGATGCTCGAGACGGCCTCGGAAGGCCTGATATTGGACCCGCAGCTGCTGTGGCTTGGCGTGGAGCGCCGGATCGCCAGCTTTCTCGAGGGAATACCTGCCCGCCGCCAAATCCGCCTGCGCATCGAGCAGCTGTTTGAGGCTCCGCAGGCCCGGCTTACGGGCCTCGCCCGTGCCCTGCGGTTGTCGACGGACCAGGCCGCCATCGACGCCATGCTACACCCCGAGCGATCGCCGTTCGCCGGACTGGGTCCGGTCGGCGCCAATCTCGGCGATGAGCCACAATTTCTGCGCAATCCGACGTTTCCGGTTCGGGTGCTGCAGAGGACCACCCTCGAGGGGCCGCTGCCCTGGCGCCGCGACCGCGCCGGCTTTCGCGATGATGTCGTAAAGCGCGCGCGCTCTCTCGGTTATGTTTGAGCCGGCGCCTCGACCCGCTCGCCGGTCTCGACGGGAAGCGCCTGGGTCAGCGTTTCCATCTCCTCGTTCAGCACAACGAGCAGCGCCTTCAGCACGGCGATCTGATACTGCACTTCGCCGATGCGCTGCAGGATCTCTTCCCGCGTACTAGAGCTTTCGATCGGCTTTTCCCGCAGATCAAACGGGACGGGATTGTGAAAGAAGTCCTGCAGGTAGCGCAGTTGCTGCATGCGCTCGGCCAAGCCGCCCTCGGCCGCAGGCCCCTGCGGCCGGGCATCCTCGATCGTCGGGATCAGCGGGGGGCGAGGCGTCCGCAACGGACGAGCCGGCGGCTGGGCGCGCAGCTGCTCGTGACTAACAGTCGCTTTTTCCGCCCGCTGCGACGGCGCCGTTGCCGCGGCGCGTCCCCCGTCGGCGCGTGTTTCACGCCCGACTGCCGCCTTGGGGGGAGAGCGCGGCTCGCGCCCGCTCCCGAGCTTGCGCTTGTCGTCCATCAAGGCTCCCGGCGGCTGAGCTGCGGTGCCGCAAGCGCACCGATATAGCTTGGCGGGCGAAGGCGTCAAGCGCAGGTGGCGCCTGATCAGCTAAGTGCAGCGCCGTTGTTTGCGTTGCAGCAGCGTTGTGATAGACGGTGCCCCCGAGCCGGCGGGCCATTGCCGGGTCATTTCGAGACATTACCTAACAGATTGCCGGCTATTCCGGGGACAGAAGGTATTCTTGATGAAAGTGATGATGATCGGGCTGGATGGCGCGACCTTCACGCTGCTCGACCCAATGATGCAGCGCGGCGTGATGCCGCATCTCCGATCGGTGGTGCAGCAAGGTGTGCGCGCCGATTTGATGTCTACGCGCAACCCGTTAACTCCGCCGGCCTGGACCTCGATGATTACGGGGCGCAGTCCGGAGGCGCACGGTATTTATGATTTCCTCCGGCCGGCGTTGCTGAAGGACGGCGGCGTTTTTCTTAAAATTAATGATTTTCGTGACAATCACTGCGAGACGGTCTGGTCGATCGTCAACCGTTCGGGCAAGCGCGCGACCAGCCTCAACTTCTACGGCATGGCGCCGCCGCCGGAAGTCGACGGCTACATCATCTCGGGCTTCGTGCCGTGGCGGCATTTGCGGCACGGCACGTACCCGAAGTCGCTCTACGATGAGATCCGCGCATTGCCGGGTTTCGACTATCGCGATCTCGGCATGGATATCGGTGAGGAAAAGAAGTGCGTTCAAGGCCTGCACGACGGTGAGCACGAATCGTGGATCGAGCTGCAAAAGACTCGTGACGGCGCCTGGACGGAGCTGGCCTGCCATCTGATGAACAAGGATCGGACGGAGTTGACCGCGGTCGTCCTCGACGGGCCTGACAAGCTCCAGCATTTGTTCTGGCGCTTTGTCGATCCGGCCTTCGCACAGCCGGATGGGGATGCCTGGCACAAGCACATCAGCGATCTCTGCATCGGGTTCTATCGCCGCCTCGACGCCAACATCCGCCGGATGATGGAAGCGGCAGGGCCGGACACCGACGTGCTGTTCACCTCGGACCACGGCTTCGGCCCGACGACCGAGATTTTCTACGTCAACGAATGGCTGTCGCGGCATGGCTATCTGACCTGGTCGCAAGGGGCGCAGGACGATTCCCTCGGCCAGCTCACGGCGGAACGCATCAAGGATCATCTCGGGATGGTCGACTGGAAGGCCACCATGGCTTTCTCGCCAACCCCCAGCAGCAATGCAATTTTCATCAAGAAGGATCTCGGTTCCGGGCTCGGCGTGAAGGAGGCCGACTACCTGCCGTTCGTGCTTAAGCTGCAGCGTGAATTGCTCGACATCCGCGACCCGGTGAGCGGCGAGCCGATCGTCGTCGGCGCCGATCTCAACAAGCTCAGGGGATCGAGCTTTGTCGAGCCCTGTCCGGACCTCACGTTGCGGCTGCGCGACGGCGGCTTTGTTTCGATCCTGAAGTCGAATGAGGTCTTGGCACCGCGCCCGCATGCCGACGGCACCCACCGCCCGGCAGGCATTTTCATCGGTCACGGCCCCAGCTTCCGCAAAGGCGCGATGATCGAGCCCCTCGACATCCTCGATGTGGCACCCTTGATGCTGACGCTGCTGGGTGTGCCGGTTCCGAACGATCTGGAGGGCCGCATCCCGACCGAGGCATTGGTCGGCAAGCGCACCTTGGAGCGTGGCGCCAGCACGCGAAGCGCGGCAGGATCGAGCGAAGAGCGGGCCGAGCCGAGCGGCGAGGAGCGCGAGGCCCTGATGAATCAGCTGAAGACCCTCGGCTACATGGATTAAGCGCTGCCGCGTCCCCATTTGATGGCGGTATGATGTCGAGCCCTGTCGCGGTTGAGCCTGAACTGAACTGCGTTCGCCTCGGCGCGGGTGACGCCCTCGTCTTGATTCACGGTCTTGGGGCGAACCTCTCGTTCTGGTTCTTCGGCGCGGCGCAGTTGCTGGCGGCGCGCCGCCACGTGATCATGTACGATCTGCGCGGCCATGGCCGCAGCCCGATGCCGCTGACCGGCTACACGTTGAGCGCCATGGCCGACGATTTGCGCGGCCTGCTCGACCGCATCGGCGTCGCGAAAGCCGATATCGTCGGGCACAGCTTTGGCGGCCGCGTCGCATTGACCTTTGCCGTGCAGCACGCGGAGCGGGTCCGCAATCTGGTGATCGCCGATACCCAGCTGCGCGCCTTGCAGGGGCCGGTTCGCCTGCGAGAGTGGCCGCATTGGGTGCGCTGGAAGGCGGAACTGCAATCGCTCGGGCTGAAAAACCCGCCAAGCGACGATTCCGTCATCGATTACAAGCTGCTCGCCGAGCTCGGCCAATGCGGCGACATCGCAAACTCCGGCACACCGTCGCGCCGGCGGATTGCGCTGCGATCACGCCAGATGGGCGCCCGGTCGGCGCAACGCTGGCAGCAGCTACTGCAGCAGACCAGCGCCCCGCGCGAGTTCGAGGAAGAGAGCCCATTGGACAGACGCGGCCTGGCGTCCATCACCGCTCCGACGCTTTTGATGTTCGGCAAGCTGTCGCATTGCCTGCCGACTGCGCAGGGGCTGCTCGATCTGTTGCCGAACGCCCGCCTGATGCTGATCCCGGGAGCCGGCCATTTCTTTCCGGTAGTGAAGCCGCTGTATTTCGAGCGTGGCCTCGTCAGCTTCCTCGGTCGGCCCGAGGCGAGTGCCGGCGGGCTCGGGTTCGCGCGCGCCGGTCGCCTCGCCACACGTGCCCGGCGGCGGGTGCTGGCCTGAAATGCGGCCGGGCCATGTCAGCGTGATCGCGGGCGCCAGCCAGGGCATCGGCCGGGCGCTTGGCCGGGCGCTGGCGCAACGCGGCGGCTGCGTCGTGGCTGTCGCACGCAACCGAGATGCGCTGGCGGCGACGCTCGCTGAGCTGCAGGAGTGCGGGCCGAACGGCGACCACAGGGTTTTTGCGCTCGACGTATCGGTCGCGGACGCCATGCAAGAGCTTGCCGCCGAATGCGCGCGTCATTACAGCGCGGTCGACCTCCTCGTCGTGTCGGCGGTGGCCGCCGGCTACGAGGGCGAGAGCAGCCGGTTGCCGCCCGCCACCCGCGATCTGCCGCTCGCCGCATGGCAGCGTGCGATCGATGTCAATCTGCACGGGCCGTTCCTCGCCAACCGGGCGTTCCTGCCCATGATGATGGCGCGCGGTGACGGTGACATTCTTAACATTTGCTCCTCGACCACGCCGCACGGCTTGCGCGGCACGGCGCTGGCGCCGGGCTACTCGGCGTCGAAATTCGCCGTCGCAGCATTCACGCGGGCGCTCGCCGAGGAAGTGGCGGAGTATGGCGTCCGCGTCAATGCGCTGTTTCCCGGGCCGGTGGAAGTGCCGCTGATAGCCGGGACGACGCTCGCCCGCCCATTCGGCGGCAGCATAACGGCCGACAATTTTGCCGAGGCCGTGATCAACCTGCTCCGGGCGAGCGACGGCGCTCGCGCGCCCGATCCGCATATCCTGCCGCTGCCGACGCGTCGCAGGCGCGCTGAGCTTGAAAGGAAGCGGGCATGACGCTTGAGGTTACAGGTCGCTCCATCATCGTTACCGGCGCGTCGGGCGGCATCGGCAGCGCGTGCGCGTGGCTGCTCGCCGCAGGCGGCGCCCGCTTGACGCTGGTCGACCGCAACCTCGATCGCCTCACCGAGCTCACCCGCTCGCTCGGCGACGGCGAAATCCAGCCGCTCGCGCTGGACGTCACCAGCGAGAGCGACATGGCCCACATGGCGGAAGCGGCGATCGGGCGCTTCGGTTGCATCGATGCACTGGTCTCGGCGGCCGGCATCCTGCGCACCAGCGGGCAGCCCCGCCCGGTCAGCGAGACCTCGTTCGAGGAGTGGCGGACGGTGATCGACGTCAACCTGACCGGCACGTTTCTCAGCAACCGCGCCGTACTGCCGGCGATGCTGGAGCGCGCGACCGGCGACATCGTGAACCTGTCGTCGACCTCCGGCCGGCAGGGCCGGCCGTTCGACGCGGCCTACTGCGCGTCGAAATTCGGCGTCGTGGGGTTCTCCGAGTCGCTCGCCGAAGAGGTTGGGCGCCTCGGGATCCGCGTGCAGACACTGCTCCCGGATGCCGTCGACACGCCGCTGTGGGAGCAGTCCGGATCGGCCGCGCTCAAGCCTCGGGCGTTGCTGTCCGCAGAGCGGGTGGCCGAGTTCGTGCTCTACCTCCTGACACTGTCCCGCGACACGTTCCTGCTCAATCCGCTGCTTTATCCGCTGCGGCCCAAGACGCGCCGCCCGGCCGCTGCGGCGACCTCCGGGCGATCGGCGTAGACGGTGCCCACGTGAGCACAACGGCAGTACTTGCCAGGGCGAGCGACACCGCGAGCGCGGTGCTCGCCCGGCATGACCCCGCGCCGGCGCGCGGGTTGAGCGCCGGGGATTTTCGCCGAGTCGGGCGCGGCGGCCTCGACGACGGGCACAACAACTATGCCCACTCGATGGCCTGGTTCAAAGGCAAGCTGTACCTGGGTACCACCCGGTCGAACCTCTGCATGCTCAAGCTGCAATCCGCCTTCGAGGGGCTGCCGCTGTCGGTATGGCCGATCGAGTGCCCGGACAGCCTCGACGGCCTCTATCGCCTCGACCGGCGCGCCCAGATCTGGTCCTACGATCCGGCGGAGGATCGCTGGGAGATGGTGTTCCGCGCGCCGCTGGTCGACAGCGTCGTCGGTACCGGCAGGGTCCCGCGCGAAATCGGCTATCGCTCGATGGAGGTGTTCCAGGCCGCGTCCGACCCCGAGCCGGCGCTTTACATCGCGGCGTGGGCGCCGGGCCGGGCACCGGGCGGATTGATATTGCGTACCTATGACGGAAGGAGGTTCGAGCGGATCTCGCGCTACGGCATTTTGGACACGCCGATCTCGGCCACGCGAAGCCTGGTAGCGATCGGCAACCGGATGTTTTTTGCGCCGACGGCGCGGCGTGGCAGCGACGGGGGCCAGCAGAACACCGCCGGCCTGCCGGTGGTGTTCGAATCCCTCGACCCGGCCGGCGAGGAGTGGCTGCCGATCAACGAGCCGGGGTTCGGGGATCCGTCAAATCTCGGCATTTTTACCCTCGCCGCGATGGGCGATCAGCTCTATGCCGGCACCTTCAACCTGGGAGGCTTGCAGGTCTGGGCGACCGACTGTCGGGGCGAGCGTCCGTATCGCTGGCGCAAGCTGATCGATGGCGGTGCCGGACGCGGGCCGCTCAACCAGGCGGTCGCCTCGATGGTCGCGTTCAAGAATGCGATCTATATCGGGACGGCGATCCAGGGCGGCGGCATCGATCGGGTCAACCACGTGGGACCGGCGGCCGGGGAAGTCATCCGCATCAACGCGGATGACAGCTGGGATCTGATCGCCGCGGATACGCGGGTGTTGCCGACCGGAACCAAGCAGCCGCTGAGTGGGCTGCGCTCCGGCTTCGGCAATTTCTTCAACGGTTACATCTGGGCGCTCGGCGTGCATGAGGATTGGCTGTACGTCGGCACCTACGACTGGTCGTTGACGATGCGCTGGGCCTTGCTGGACCCGCAGTTCAAGAAGGTCCACCGGCTTTTCAACGTGCTCGATCCGGAAGTGGTCGTCGCCAATGAAGGCGGCGCCGATCTCTGGCGCAGCCACGACGGCGAGAATTGGCTGCCCGTGACGCGTCAGGGGTTCGGCAACCCCTACAATGTCGGGGTCCGCAACTTCGTCTCCTCGCCGGTCGGCCTGTTTGTCGGCACCGCCAACCTGTTCGGGCCGCGGGTCGCGGTCCGCGCCGAGGAGGGCTGGCGGTACGTCGACAACCCGGACGGCGGGCTTGAAGTATGGCTCGGAGCCCACCAGCCAAATGCCGCCTGAGCTGACGACAATTATCGTCCTGCTGTTTGGGGCGCTACTGGTTTGGCTGATCTGGCTGCGCCAGCCGTCGCCCGGGCTTGGCCGGCGGCGGCGCATCCGGGTCGATGGCGTATGGCGCAGCTATACGGTTCATCATCCCGCCAATGCCGGCTCGACGAAATCGCCGGTGCTGCTGTGCTTTCACGGTGGGCTCGGGCGGGTCGAGCGCCTGCGCGACCACAGCGGCATCAAGGAAGCAGCGCTGCGGCGCGGCTTTATCGCGATTTTTCCCGAGGCGCCCGACGGCTGGGTCGACGCCCGGCCGGAACGGGGCGGAAGCCGTCGCGATCTCGTGTTTATCGAGGCTCTGCTCGACCGGTTGCGCAACAAGGATGGCGAGACCGGCAAGGTCTTTGCGCTGGGCGTATCGAATGGCGGCATGTTCGTGTTCCGGCTGGCGATGGCGCAGCCGCAGCGCTTCGCGGGGTTCGCGGCGGTGCTTGCCTCGATTCCTGCCGCTGGCTTGGAGGCGCCGCCCGAGTGTCCGCCGGCGCCGGCGGTTCTCGTGTTCGGCAAGGACGACCCGTTGATGCCGTGGTCGGGCGGGCGCATCCCCCAGGGTCGCCGGGCCGGAATTGGCGTAGGCGGAATTGTCGTCTCGGCGCAGGCCACGCTGGAATACTGGCTGAACCGCAACCATGCGCGACGCGATCCCACGGTTCGTCGGACAGGCGGCGAAGGGTCTCCGGTGGAGATCCGTGACTATCCTGCGACGCCGGGTGGCGCCCCGGTCCGGTTTGTCAGCATCGATGACTGGGGCCACGAATGGCCCCGCTGGGCCGACGACGCCGAGTGCCCCGGAGCATTTGATATCGCCGATGTCATTCTGGAATTTTTCAGCGGACAGCCGAGTATTGCGCCGGTCCACGATGTCCAACCGGTTCGCGTTCGACTGGGAGGAACACGATGAGTTTGCCTGACGTCGATACCACCTATGAATCCTACGCCGAGGATGCCATCTACGTAGCGGTCAATCAGGCGCTCGTGGACACGGTCGATCTCGACGGGGTGGAGCGGGTTGCCGATCTGGCCTGCGGCACGGGACTGGTCTCCAGCCTGCTGTTTGAGCGCAAGCCGAGCCTGGCAATCTGCTGCATCGACCTCGACCCCCAGCAGATCGAGATCGCCCGGCGGAAGCTTGGAATGCGCCGGCGGATCGCGAGCGAACTGGCGGACTGGCGGGCGCAGGGAGCCGGCGCCGCCCACCTGCGCGTCGCAAGCGCCCAGGAACTTCCGTTCGAGGATTGCGAGATCGATCTGGTGGTGATGGGCAACGCCATTCACATGATGCCGGACCGGGCAGTGTTTCTGGCGGAGGTGCGGCGGGTTCTGCGGCCGGGCGGCACCTTCACCTTTAACTCGGCCTTTTTCGTCGGCTCGTTTGCGGCGGGGACGGAGCCGCTTTACACCGAATGGCTGAAACAGGCGGTCGCTCGATTGGACGCGATGAACCAGACGCGGGCGCTGCAAGGATTGCCGCCGATCCCGCGCCAGCGCGGCAAGGCGGGGCGGGCATTTTCCAAGGGGTGGCTCAATCCCGAGGGATGGCAGGAGGTGCTTCAGCAGGCCGGGTTCCGGGTGGAACGAAACGCCAAGCGGGCGATGCCGATAACCTGCGAGGCGCTGAAGCGGGTTGCGGCCTATGGCGGCCTGGCCGAGGTGTTGATGAGCGGCTACCCCCTCGACGTGTCGAGCGTTTGCCTGCAGGAGGGGGCTGCAGCGGCCTTCGAGGCGCTGGGCATCGCGGAGGTGCCGCGTTACTGGCTCGAAATCACGGCTGCTCGCGTTTGAAGGCGGGCGCAGGGAAACGGAGAGGGTACGAAACATGGGGCTGTCAACCCGAGCCGATGTTGAGACCGCCGTCGTCGCGGTCGTGAACGACACGATCAGAGATTGGGATCTCGATCTGCCGAACGGCGTGACGACGGATACGCTGCTGATGCAGGATTTGGCATTCGAGTTGATCGACATCGTCCAGTTCGCAGTGGCCATCGAGCAGGCGGCGGAGCGCAAGGGGCTGCCGTTCGAAAAGTTGTTTATGAGGGACGGCGACTACGTGGATGATGTGAGGCTGAGCCAGGTCGTCGAGTTCCTCTGCGGCGAACTCGGGATTTGACGGTGGCCCGAGGGGGCGTCGACCGGTGGTGCGGCTGTGCCCTCGGTGGCCGGCCTCTTGTTTTGTAAGAAGTCGTTATTGAATTGGCGGTATCAACGCTTGTCGCTAGTTCCAGAAAGTGAGCCGAAGTGAACGGGAAGAGCATCTTCGCCAGCCGCGGCGCAGAAGGGCAAACCGAGGACGAGGCGAATTCTCCGTCGCCCCGCGGCTCTGCCGGATTCCATCGGCAAGCCGCAGCGACCCCGCGCCAGCGTTCCTTTGCTGAGAAATTCCGGGCGAGGCTGCGCTGGGTCCAGGTGCCGGCGGCAGATGCCGCCGCGAAAGCGCCGCCGGCGGCACCCAACCCGGCGATTGATGAGGTCCATTCAAAGGACGAAGAGGAGCCTCTGATCTATCTGGCCGACCTTGACGATCTCGATGAATTCGAGTGCGGCGGCGCGGCCTTCGGCCGCAAGCGGGGCGGAGCGGAGACGGCCGCGTCGGATGCGGCGCCCGATATCGCCGGCGACCGCCCGCTCAGCGCGCGCGACCTGCCGCGGCATCAGCAGACCGAATTGCGCTTTATAGAACCGCGGCCGCTGCCGCTGCCGTTGCCGCCGCGGCCTCCGGCAGCAGTGATTGAGCCATCACCACCTCCTGAGCCGGCACAGACCCCCGCCGAGAGCGGCCAACCGCAAGCGACGCCGGCGCCGAGCTTGCGGGTCTCCCCTCGGCGCGGCGCCGACTCGGGCACTGCGCTGCGCCGCTCGAAGGGCTGGGCCAGCTTCCTGGGGCGCACGTCCTTCGTGCTGGGGAGACGCAGGGCGGCTGACGTAGGGACGGCGTCCCGAGAGCCCGGTGCCACCGTCGCGCGGGCGCAGTCGGAGCACGCCGGAGCCTCAACCGACAACGCCCATGTCGAGCGCCGCCGTACGGCGGTGACCCGCCCATAGCACACCCGTCCGGCCGCTCACCGGCAGCCGCCTGAACGCCCCGTTGCAAAAAAAATGTCGGACACCGCCGTGGCGGTTGGTCACGTTCGTTCATAGTGACCTAGAACCTGACTCAAAAGCCTACCTGATTACGCATGAAACTCCGCCAATTTGAGGAGGCGGTATGGCATCGGCGGGGTTCGGACTGCGACGAAGCCGAGGCGTGGCATCATAGCGGCGAGATCGTAGCGCCGATCGAAGCGGGTGGTTCTGTTCGACGGCGTCTGCGTGTTCTGCTCGCGCTGCAGACGCGCCGCTACGAGGGGCTGTGCGCGCATTATGGCATGGAGCCGACCCGCAACAATTTTTGCCAAGGTGGAAGAGGCGATGAGCGGGCAGGATTGCTAGCCCGCCTGCTGGCCCCTGTATTCACGATGGTCAACGACAACCTTGCCGATTTTGCCTTCAGCCCACACGACTGGCACCCCGATGCGAGGGCAAATCAGATCGTCGCAAATTGGCTGCGTAAACAAGCAAAGAAACTGCCAGATTTCGATTCCGCGATGAAGGCGAATCGGTAGATATTTTCCAGCTGGGTCAATGAGCCGATGAATGTGCGCGCGCGGATGAGCACTGGGGAGAGCTCTTTCTTTATTGGATATTCCTCTCAGCGATTGCGGTTGACACGGCGCTGATAGGATGTCACAGATCGAGCGCTATCGGCGAGCCAATTCGATCGCAAATTAATGGGCAAATCAGGATTCCACGAGGCGTCGGATCGAGACGAGGAGATCGTCGGTTCGTCCGATCGCGCGTTCGGGGTAACAATCGGTTGCGCGTGCGTCATTATCGGCGGGGCGCGGCTGTTTTTTGCCCAGCGCTATGGCTGGTGGTGGCTCGTCGCGGCGGCGGTCGTGCTTGTGCTGGCGTTATTGCGGCCGGCGGCGCTGGCGCCGCTGAACCGGGTGTGGCTGCGGTTTGGCCTGCTGCTTTACAAAGTGGTCAATCCGGTCGTCATGGCGCTGGTATTCTACACGACGGTGATACCAATCGGCCTGCTGATGCGTGCCAGCGGCAAAGATCCGCTGCGGCTGCGCCGCGACCCGGCAGCGGAAAGTTACTGGATCAGGCGCGACCCGCCCGGTCCTGCGCCTAGCACGATGAAAAACCAGTTCTGAAGCGAGCCTTTCCATGTCGTTCCTGCGCGAGCTGTAGCTATTCATGCGTGTACGCAGGAAATACTGGCTATTGCCGATCATTGTGATGACTGCCGCCTTTGGCGGTCTGATCGTGCTGAGCAAGGGATCGGCCATCGCGCCGTTTCTCTATACCCTGTTCTGACGGGGGATGGCGTGTACATCCTCGGCATTTCCGCCTTCTATCACGACAGCGCGGCGGCGCTGATTACCGACGGGCGAATCATCGCCGCAGCCCAGGAAGAGCGCTTCACCCGCAAGAAGCACGATGCCGGGTTCCCGGTAAACGCCTTGCGCTACTGCCTCGACGAGGCCGGCATCGCGCTCGACCGGGTCGACCACGTCGTGTTCTACGATAAGCCATTTCTCAAGTTCGAGCGTTTGCTCGAAACCTATCTCGCCTTTGCGCCGCGCGGCTTCCGCTCGTTCCGCATGGCGCTGCCTCTGTGGCTGAAAGAAAAGCTGTTCCAGAAGCGGCTGTTGCGCCAGGAACTGGAAAAGCTTGCCCCGGATGCCGATTGGGAAGAGCGGCTCTTGTTCGCAGAGCACCATCAGAGCCACGCCGCCTCGGCGTTCTTCGCCTCGCCGTTCGATGAGGCGGCCGTCCTGACGATGGACGGGGTCGGCGAGTGGACGACGACGTCGGTCGCCCTCGGCCGCGGCAACCGGCTCGACATGTTGAAGGAGATCCATTTCCCACATTCACTCGGGCTGCTCTACGCGGCATTCACGGCCTACACCGGGTTTCGGGTCAATTCGGGCGAGTACAAGGTCATGGGGCTCGCCCCCTACGGCGAGCCGCGCTACGCCCAGACGATCCTCGATCACCTCGTCGACGTGAAGCCGGACGGCAGTTTCCGGCTCGACCAGGGCTATTTTGACTATTGCACGGGGTTGTCGATGACCAACGCGCGCTTCGCCGCGTTGTTTGGCGGCCCGCCGCGCGCGCCGGAATCGCCGCTGACCCAGCGCGATATGGATCTCGCCGCGTCGATCCAGGCGGTGACCGAGGAGATCGTGCTGCGCCTCTCGCGCTCGCTGGCCGCCGAGACCGGCACAAAGAACCTCTGCCTCGCCGGCGGGGTCGCGCTCAACTGCGTCGCCAACGGCAAGATCCTGCGCGACGGGCATTTCGAGCGGCTGTGGATTCAGCCCGCCGCGGGCGACGCCGGCGGCGCGCTCGGCGCCGCGCTCGCGGCCTACCACCTCTATAAAGAGCAGCCGCGCCTGCCGCTCAACACGTTGGACGCGATGCAGGGCTGCTATCTCGGGCCCGGCTTCGCCCAGCCCGACATCGAAGAGCGCCTCGCCGCGGCCGGCGCCCGCTTCGCGACGATGGCGGAACCGGCCCTGATCGACGCGACGACCGACGCGCTGATTGACGGGAAGGCGGTCGGCTGGTTCCAGGGCCGCATGGAGTTCGGCCCGCGCGCCTTGGGCTGCCGCTCGATCCTCGGCGACGCGCGCAGCCCGGCGATGCAGAAAACTCTGAACCTCAAGGTCAAGTATCGCGAGAGCTTCCGCCCGTTCGCCCCCTCGGTGTTGTGCGAGGACGTGGCGGACTGGTTTGATCTCGCCGAGGACAGCCCCTACATGCTGATCGTCGCCGACGTCGCCGCTCGGCGCCGGCACGCGATGAATGCCGAACAGGCGGCGCTGTTCGGCATCGACAAGCTCAACGTCGCGCGTTCCGAGATCCCGGCGGTGACGCATGTCGATTATTCGGCGCGCATCCAGACCGTGCACCGCGAGACCAACCCGCGCTACCATGCGCTGTTATCCGCCTTCAAGGCGAAGACCGGGTGCCCGGTCCTGGTCAATACCAGCTTCAACGTGCGCGGCGAGCCGATCGCCTGCACCCCGGAAGACGCGTTCCGCTGCTTCATGGGCAGTGAGATCGAGGTGCTGGTCGCCGGCAACTGCTTCCTGCGCAAGGAGGCACAGGACCCGGCATTGAAGCTCGACTACCGCGACCGCTTCGACCCGGACTGACCTTCGCCGTCAAGCCGCGTCGGCGCCGTAACACGAGGTTACCGTGTGCGTCGCCTCGGCGTAAATCGTCCTCAATTTCACGCCGCATGCCCCGGCCTTCTCGACCTGAAAACAGGGTTATTGGAGGTCTCCAGCTTGGTTGGGGCCGCGCGCCAACGTGCGCACGACGACAGGAGGCGCGCGAGACGGCGGAACAGAGGGCTGCGCGCGAGGCCGATCAGCACCCACCTAGGAGGAGATCTTGGTGGCGCTGATCCTCGTCGGCGAGCGCGGCACGCGACCTCGTCGTAAGCCCGCTGATTTTCCGGCCGAGCGATCAACGAAAATCGAGTTGTTTATCAACCTCAGGACCGCGAAGGCGTTTGGCCTCGCAATTCCTTCCTTGATCGCAAGACGCCCACCTGAAGATGCGAGTCGTTGAGACCTGGCCAGATCTCGCCAGGCCCTCTTGCCGCACTCCGCAGGCGGCGGCGCGGCAAAAATCGGTGTCGTCCGGCTCCTGGAAGTACGCGACGCCCCGGGTTCCGGAGAATGCTCTGGCAGGCGCGTTGCGGGCGGCCGGGATCGATGTCGTTCCCGTTGGTGACGCTCGAGCACCACAGGAAATGCTTTTCGCGACCGCCAGCGGGCATGCGGCAGGGGAGACGGTCTAGCGACCGGCACCCGCTTGGTGGGCCGGGTCGCTGATTTCCCGGCGCGGCCACAGCGAGTTGCGGCATGATGCACCATTCGCAGGCCGGTAACCGTCCTCACCTGCTGGTCGCGTCCCCCCCAACGGAAGTGAGCACCCGATGGAACTCAGCGCTTTTTTCCCGACCCGCACGATCGGCAACGATCCGGCGAAAATCCGTGATTGGGCGCAGGCCGCCGAAGACCTCGGCTATGACCATATCGAGGTGCCCGATCACGTCTTCGGCGCCACCGCGCGCGGCGACTGGCAGCCGGTCTACAGCGAAAAAGACGCCTTCCACGAAACCTTCACGACGATCGCGTTCCTCGCCGCCGTGACCAGAAAGGCCAGATTGGCGAGCGGCGTGCTGATCCTGCCGCAACGCCAGACTGGCCTCGTCGCCAAGCAGGCGGCCGAGGTCGATGTCTTGAGCGGCGGGCGCCTGCGCCTCGGCATCGGGGTCGGCTGGAACCATGTCGAATATCAATCGCTGGGTGCCGCCTGGAATACGCGCGGCGCGATGCAGGCCGAACAGATTGCGGTGCTGCGGCGCCTGTGGACCGAAGACCTCGTCACCTTCAACGGCCGCTTCCACACCCTGGAGAGCGTCAACATCCTGCCCGCCCCGGTGCAAAAGCCGATCCCGATCTGGTTCGGCGGATCGTCGGATGCCGTGATCCGGCGGTGTGCGCGGCTGGGTGACGGGTGGATGCCGATCCTGAGCCCGGACGCGGCCGGCGAAGCGAAATTTGCGATGCTGCGCGGGTTCTTGCAGGAATTCGGCCGCGACCCGGCGACGTTTGGAATCGAAGCCTGGGTTCGCGCGGGCCGCTTCGATCCCGACGCCTGGGCGGCGGATGTCGCGGCATGGAAGCGCCTCGGAGCGGGGATCGCGATGCTGTATCCGACCTACGACCTGCCGGATTTCGCGTCGCAGATCGACCTGTTGCAGCGCTTCAAGGACATCGCTGGCGCCTGATCCGGGTCGCGCGGCTTATGCCGCGCGCTGCGCGACGGTCGGGCCGTCGCCGGCCAGGGTGGTGCGGCGCACGTCCCGCATCTCATGCGCCGCGAACGGCCGGCCGCGGTGCATCGTCTGCCGGTTGTCCCACATCACGAGATCGCCGACCGCCCATTTGTGCGCGTAGACGAACTCGCGCCGGGTCGCGTGCTCGACGAGGTCGCGCAGGAAGCTGCGCGCCTCCGGCACCGGCCAGCCGACGATTCCGCCGGCATGTGCCGACAGATACAGCGACTTGCGACCGGTCACCGGATGGGTGCGCACCAGCCGCTGCAGCACCGGCTTGAACCGCTCACTCTCCTCGCCGGTCAGGTCGAAAAAGCCGATCTGCTGGCGCGAATAGATCTGGCTGTGCTCACACACGAGGCCGTCGCACAATGCTTTCGTCTCGTCGTCGATCGCATCGTACGCGGCGCGCATATCGGCGAATTCGGTATTGCCGCCCTTCGACGGAATGACGCGGGCATGCAGCAGCGAGTACTTGGCCGGGATCGCCTTGAACGAGCTGTCGGAATGCCACAGCCGATTGCCGAGAGAAAACAGCCGCCGGCGGTCGTCGCGAGCGAGTGGGTTGTTGTTCTTGTCGAGGTTTGAGACGTCGGCAAAGGTCGGCGGCAGGCGGTACTCGCTTTCGGCCCGCAGCCCGGTATTCAGCGTCAGCTCGATTTCGCCGAGGCTGCGCGTGAAGGCAAGCTGCTGCGCATCGTCGATGGGCTGGTCGTGGAACACCAGAACGGCGTACTCGTCCATGCCGGCGTGGATTTCCGCGACCTCGGCGGCGGTCGGCGGGCGACGCATGTCGACGCCTTCGACTTCACCGGCAAGGCACGGGCCGATCTGACGAATTTTGACGGGCATGGATGGGTTCCTCTAATTTTGCCGACGATCTTACGACCGCTGAGCCGGCAATGTCAGCGCCCCGATGCCGCTGACGAGCGAATGCCGGGAGGCGAGCGATGAAGGCTCTTGCAGCCCGGCCGAGGACGTTTCACAAGACCGCGACGCCATAAGCAGCTGGCCGCGGCGACGCGCCGATGCTTTCTGGGATTGGGGCGAAGCACGGACGCCGAGCGCGAGGCGAGGATGAGCCCGGAAGAACTTGCGGCGCGGTCGCTCGCCGACCTCATGTCATTGCGCGGTCGTGCGGCGGTGATCACCGGCGGCGGCCGCGGCATCGGCGCGGCGATCGCCCGGCGGCTCGGTGAGGCCGGGGCCGACCTCGTGATCGGCGACCTCGACGCGGCCAACGCGGCCGCCATCGCCGAGGATATGCGCCGGCGTTTCCAGGTACGGACGGTGGCGGCACCGCTAGACGTGACCAATTCGGCCTCGGTCGCGGCGCTGGCGACGCTGGCGGACGCGACGTTCGGGCGGATCGACATCTGGGTGAACAATGTCGGGGTGTATCCGCCGGCGGTGCTGATCGACACCACCGACGCCGAATGGGACAGGGTGCAGGACGTCAACCTGCGCGGCACGTTTTTCGGCTGCCGCGAGGCGGGCAGGCGAATGGCCGCGGCCGGGCACGGCGTGATCGTCAACATCACCTCGGTGTCGGCCTACCGGGGGCGGGCCTCGGTCGGGCCGTACGCCGCTGCCAAGCATGGGGTGGCCGGGCTGACCAAGGCGCTGGCGGTGGAACTGGGAGGACGGGGGGTGCGTGTGGTCGCGGTGTCGCCGTGCATGACCGAGACGCCGGGGCTGGCCGAGCAGCGGCAGGCATCGCAGGGAGGCGACGCGAAAGGCGACAGCTTCCGGGAGATGGAAGCGCGCATCCGCGGCAGCGTCCCGCTCAACCGGTTCGGACACCCAGACGACGTCGCCCGCGCCGTGCTGTTCTGCGTCAGCGACCTGGCGGCATTCGTCACCGCCTCAACCGTGTTCGCCGACGGCGGGGTCAGCGCTATCTAGCGGTCTGCCGAGACGGGCGCATTGCGGCCGAACAGAGCCTCCAGCGCCCGCATGCCGCGGTGTGCGACAGACCGCGCGTCGGCGGCGCGGTAGCTCGCGTTGAACACCTCGAGCGAGATCGGGCCGGCATAGCCGGTAGCGACAACGCGGTCCACGAAATCGCGCAGTGGCCGGACCCCTTCGCCGGGGAACATGCGGTAGTTGCGCAGCAGGTCGCGCTTGTCCAGCCCGCTGGCCGGAAAGTCGCTCAGCTCGACCAGGAAGATCTTGTCGCCGGCGATCCGCTCGATCGGCTCAAGCGGGGTCTCGGGGAGAAAGACATGGGCGGCATCAAGCACGAGCCCGACATGGCTGTGATCGGCGTCGCGCACCAGTTCCCAGCCCTTGATGTAGGTGTTGATCCAGCTGCCGTAGCAGATCGGCTCGAAGGCGATGCGGACGCCGTTGCTGCGGCCGAGTTTGCCGATGGCCTGCAGGTCGGCAACCGCCTGCGCCCAGTCGCGGTCGATGTCGTCATTGATGTTGGAACAGAGCACCAGCAGGTCGCAGCCGATCAGCTTCATCTGGCCGATGAACTGACGGGCAAGCTCCATCTTGCGCCGCTTCACCACGGCTGGCGAGCCTTCGAGGTCGCGGACGCACTGGTACGCGGACACCGCAACGGGGCTGGCGTTGATCCGCGCGATGGTGGCCTCCGGATCCTCGAAATGGACGAACAGGTCGGCTGGCCACAATGTGGCCGATGCGTAGCCGGCGCTCTCAATGGCCGCCAGCCTGTCCGCGGTCGAGCCGGTCATGTTGGCGGAATTGAAGGAGTACCGGTGAGCGTCCATGGCTGTTCTGCTGCGCTGCAGGGGCGCGGCCCATCGGCCGCGCGCTCGCCCTGACGATCGAAGCGGCCGCACAAGCTGTCAAGCGCGATCCGGCCCGTCCTCTACCTCTCGCAAACGTCAGCGATCATATCCAGATCGCTCAAGAGGGGCGGGCCATTCCATAATCAGACACCCGCGCCTCGCCGCAATCCCCTTCGCGGGTCAACTCCTGCTCAGTTCGGTATCACTCCCGAAAAACAGCATCGAGTTGGTTTCTTGTGAGCATCCCGCTTTTTTCGGGTTGACAGGTGGGGACCCGTGTGGCGTGACGCTTGGCGCCATCCTGTCCGGCGGACGGAGAGTGCCCAAGTGCGCCCCAACCGGCGACCGCGCCGCCGTAATCGCCGCCACCGGCCGAAACCCGCAGCAGATCCGGAAAAAGCCGCCGCGCCGCTTCTCGCGATTTATCGCCTGGGCGCATCCTTTCGCCTGAAGCAACTCAGGCTCACACGGCCACTCGCCGGCAAAGGGCTCGGCCACTTGCCTTTTGCTCGGCTGGCGGCCGGCGGCCGTTTCACCCCTCCCGCGAACTTCGCCTCGACGTCGAGGCAGACAGCCGTTCGACACCGCTCCGGATCGTCCCGGGATCGCGGGTCAGAACCGTGCGCCGCCGGCGATCCGCCGGATCGCATCATCCTCAAATCGGGAGCCACTCATGAAACCGAACCTACCGGTGCCGACCGCCGATGTCTCCGACCCCGTGCACCGCCTCGCAATCGACTATCGCCCGATCGACGATCTGAAACCGGACCCCAGAAATCCGCGCCAGCACTCGAAGAAGCAGGTCGCGCTCGCGCAGCTCGCACGCTGTATCAAGGAGCTGGGCTCAATTCGCCGGTGCTGATCGATCGCGCCAGCAACGGTGGCGTATCGTGGAGTTCACTGTGCCTATGCTAACGTCAGCAAGCTGCTTCGATAGCGCCGGCCGCATCGCAGACCCCGAGGGCGTCGCCGTGGCGTTGGTAGACGCTGACGGCTCCGCGATCCGGAAAGCCAGGGTGAGGCAATCGCGGCGATCAAAGCCGCGGCGGGGTTGGCGCCATGAACGTCGAAAACAGCGGAGCGGGCTGCAAAGCCCGCTTCGTCGCCTATCTGCGCGTCTCGACGCAGAAGCAGGGACAGAGCGGGCTCGGCCTCGAAGCGCAGCGCCGGGCGGTCGCCGAGCATGTCAACGGCCACGGTGAGTTGCTCGCCGAGTACGTCGAGATTGAGAGCGGTCGAAAGAATGACTGGCCGCGGCTTGCCGCGGCGCTAGCGCACGCCAAGGCCACGGGCTCGACGCTAATCGTCGCCAAACTCGACCGGCTGGCCCGCAATGTCGCTTTCATCGCGGCGTTGATGGAAAGCGGGGTCGAATTTATCGCGTGCGACATGCCGCTGGCGAACCGGCTCACGGTGCATGTCCTAGTCGCCGTCGCCGAGCATGAGGCGGCCATGATTTCTCAGCGCACGAAAGCCGCGCTGGCCGCCGCCAAGGCGCGTGGAGAGTGGGTTTCCAAGTCGGGGGGTGGGGGGGGGTGAGCCGGCTGGGCAATCCCAACGGTGCGCGCGCTCTGCGGGGGCTGGGCAACGCTGCCGGCGTCGCCGCGGTGAAGGCGGGTGCGGATCAGCACGCCGCGCAAGTGCTGCCCGTCATCGCGGCCATCCGGGGTGATGGGATCACGTCGCTGAAGGGACTGGCGGCCGAGTTAAACCGCCGCGGCATCCTCACCGCTCGCGGTGGCCAATGGTACGCGACAACGGTTCGCAACTTGCTCGATCGGCGGACAGGGGTCGCCACGAACTCCTGACAATGGAATTAGCTGTCTAGTAGGAACTACCCCGGCCAGTTCCTGTTCCCATCTCCGGGGCCATCGAGGGGAAAATCGAAAATATCCTTTTATGATCTATCAACAGGGAAATTCCTATACTTGGAGTTTCCTAGCGCCGTGGCATGCTCAATGCCTGCCGTCGCTGTTGGATTTTCTGTAAGTGGGGGCGTTTCGTGGTGTATTTGGTGCAAGTCCATTTCGACGGCGATACCATCGCCGATCAAGTAAGCGAGATATGGAGGTGGATCGAGCGGCAAGAAATGCCGACACCCGTATTGCGATACCGCATGACGGCTGAGGGCATTACAGTGCAGATCGACTTTAATCGTCTCATCGACGCAGACGCGTTTCGGCACAATTTCGGCCGGCTCATGCGGGGCATGGTCCAAGTGGCCGACTGATCGAAAAGTGGCCAAGCTTGCGGAGAGGCTGCGCGCCGGCTATCCAGCGCCAGCTTCGGCACCGCTACCGTGATCGGCGCCAGATCGAGCCGCCAGTCTTCCATTGCCGCATGACCGCTTCCGGCGACGTGGCGCTTCGCCTCGATTTTCAGACGCTCGGCGATGCTACCGAGTTCACCGACGCATCCGGCGGCGCCATCCTCGGCATCGCGGTAGATTAAGCCCGACGCGGCAGGTTGTCGCAGGCATCGGAGACAAGGGAAAGCGGCTTCGACCACGTTTTCGGCGCATGAGTCCAGTCGGATATATAAAGTAATATCCTGTACATGGTCCACACAAATCCTCCATAGGGGCGCCAAATCATGGTAATAATAAAACTATAATTGACATCATGACGCCGATTTCCTCCATATATACTCGGTTACACCGTTATGAGGATTAGGCAATGGCCGGAGAACGTGTCGGCCATCATATAGCTCTTGCGACTGGCATGCGTGACAATGACCTCGCGAAGGTTCTCTGACGTGACGTTGGCGACGTGAAAGCTGCGAATTCTTGCCATCTCGCTCCACAAGCGAGACAACAGGCATCTTGCCGACCGGGCCACGCCCCGCGTGCTTCCGCTTGCTGGCGTGTTTGTCGTTTTCCTTACCGCCGATGTACGTCTCATCGATTTCAACGACCTTGTTCTCGCCACCTAGGGGAGCGGGCGCGGGTTCGTGCGCTGCTTCGCGGAGACGGTGAAACATGAACCATGCTGCCTCGTAGCTGGTATCGAGCATCCGATGCAGTTGATGCGCGCTCATGCCTTTCTTTTTCGACGCCATCAACCGCGTCGCCAGAACCCATTTCGATAGCGGGATATGCGAGCGCTCCAGGACAGTCCCGACCGTGACGCTGAATGGCTTGCGGCAGTCTTTGCAGTTGTAGACGCCTGGGCGAAGGCTCTTGCCGCCCATCTTCGTGATCCGATCGCCCATGACGCCGCAGCGCGGGCAAACCGGCCCCTGCGGCCAAAGCATGGTTTCGAGATACTCGCGCGCCTTGTCGTCATCGCGAAAGATCGGATTGCGAAGGTCGATTTTGCTGCTGGCCATCGGGACTGCCTTTCAACTCTGAGGCGATCCTATCAAATGGCCTCGTACTACGTAGACCTGATAATTCCCTTTGGTTTCATCGAAACCCATTTGGGTAGGCGGTCCCGCTTTTTTCTCCGCTGCGTCGAGCAACAGGTTCGCGACGCCACGAGGATCGAAGGGCGGATCAGTCATCGAAAGAGATTCTAGCACCCCGATCAGAAGTTGGAGATGGCTCGAACGGCCGAAGCATCGACAACGCATATTTCACCAGCTTTTTGGTCAGCGTCGGCAGGGCGTAGTCCTTAAATTCCGCGGGCTTCGCCCAGATTCCGGGGGTCGGCTCGGCGATGGTCCCGGCGAGCAGCGCCAGTTCGAGGCGGAAATGGGTGAAGCCGTGCGCGACCGTACCGGGCAGCGCGGTCCAGCCCGTCGCCGCCGGCGCCTCGCGCATCGCCTCGCGCTCGCCCCAGGGCTCGGCCCGCCACGGCGTCGAGGGCAGATCGATCATGCCGCCGAGCAGCCCGCGCTCCGGCCGGCGCCGCAAGAATACCGCGCCGTCGCCGCGGACAAGCCAGAAAGCGACGCCATGGCGCAACGGCCGCTCCGGCTTTGCGGCCTGCGCCGGCAATTCCGCGGCGATGCCGGTCGCCGCCGCGGCGCAATTCTCCCGCCACGGGCACAAGACACAGCGCGGCCTGCGCGGCGTGCACAGGACCGCGCCGAGTTCCATCATCGCCTGTGCGAAATCGCCGGCCCGTTGATCCGGCACCAGCGACGCGGCGAGCGCCTTGAGGCGCGGCTTCGCGGCGGGTAACGCCGCGCGCTCGGCGAACAGCCGCGCCACGACCCGCTCGACATTGCCGTCGACCGCCGCAAGTGGCCGGTCGAAGGCGATTGCCGCAATCGCCGCCGCGGTGTAGTCGCCGATCCCCGGCAATGCGCGCAACTCGCTCGCGTCGTCGGGGAAGCGCCCGCCATAACGCTCGGCGACGGCGCGGGCGCAGGCGTGGAGATTGCGCGCCCGCGCGTAATAGCCAAGCCCCTGCCAAAGATGCAGCACGTCGTCGAGCGAGGCGGCGGCAAGCGCGCGAATGTCGGGCCAGCGCGCCACGAATCGGTCAAAATAGGGACCGACGGTAGCGACGGTGGTCTGCTGCAGCATGATCTCGCTGAGCCACACCCGGTAGGGATCGCCGCGCTGCCCCGGCGGCGCCCGCCACGGCAGGTCGCGGCGGTGGCGGTCGTACCAGGTGAGCAGCGCGGCGGGCTCGGGCCGGCAGATCGAGCGCGAGGAGTTGAGGCGGGTCGGCGGCATGGAGCGGGATCGGATGCGACGCGGGGTCGGCACAATACCGGGGACGGCACGCGAGGGCGAGCGCCGGGCCGATTCGCGCCACGGCGGGCTGCGTGCCGCCGGCCTCGCCGCCTCGCGGGTCGCCGCCCCGATCGTCGCGCGCCGCGGCGGCGGCATTCTCGGTCGGCTCAAGGCGGAATGGGCGGCGGTGGTCGGCGCCGATCTTGCCGCCCGGGCCTGGCCCGAGGCGCTCGGCCGCGACGGAGCGCTGAAGCTGCGCGTGATGCCGGGGTTCGCGCTCGACCTGCAGCACCGCGCGCCGCTGGTGGTCGAGCGCATCAACCTGTTTTTTGGGCATGTCGCGGTGGCGCGGCTGGTCCTCGTCCAGGGACCGTTGCCGTTGCCAGCCCCGCCGCGCCCGGCACTGCCCGCGCCGCTCGCCGCCGGCGAGGCGAGCGCCCTCGATGCGCGCCTTGCCGATATCGCCGACCCCGAGCTGCGCGAGGCGCTCGCCGGGCTCGGGCATCTGGTTCTGGCCGGGAAAACGCGCGGCAGCTAACGGCAGCGCGATCGTTGCACCCCGGCTTTGAAGCGACTAATATCAACATGTGGTATCAGGAAGGTCACGATGCGGGAAATCTGGTTCGCACTACTGCTCGGCTTGACGATCGCCGGGACATTTCCGGCGGTGGCGCAGACGCCGAAAGCCGGCACGGCCGAGAGCCTCCTGGCGCTGACCATGCAGGACCGCGTCCTCGGCAAAGCCGACGCGCCGATCACGATCATCGAGTACGCGTCGCTGACCTGCCCGCATTGCGCGCATTTCGAAAACACGGTGCTGCCGACGATCCAGAAGAAATGGATCGACACCGGCAAGGCCAAGCTGGTCATGCGCGACTACCCGCTCGACCAGTTGGCATTGCGGGCCGAGATGCTGGCGCGCTGCGCCCCGCCCAACCGCTTCTATCCGCTGGTCGAGACGCTGTTCGCGACGCAGGAAGAGTGGGTCACCAAGGACTGGCGCACCCAGCTCGGGCGCATCGCGCTACTCGCCGGCATCGACAAAAAGAAGTTCGACGCCTGCGTCAGCGACAAGAAACTGGAGAACGAGGTGGCGCAAAGCCGCCTCTCCGCCTCGCAGGTGCTCGGCGTCGACGCCACCCCGACCTTCTTCGTCAACGGCAAGAAATTCGAGGGCGAGCCGACCGTCGAGGCATTCGACAAATTGCTCTCGGGCATCCCCGCGAAATCATGACCCCCTGAAGGCATGGCCACCTGCCGATGCAGCTAGAGCGCCTGCGCGTCGCCGGCTTCAAATCCTTTGTCGAGCCGACCGAACTGGCGATCGAGCCCGGGTTAACCGGCATCGTCGGCCCCAATGGCTGCGGCAAATCCAATCTCGTCGAAGCATTGCGCTGGGTGATGGGCGAGGGCTCGGCGCGGCGGCTGCGCGGCGACGAGATGGACGACGTGATCTTCGCCGGGTCGGGCACCCGGCCGGCGCGCAACCTCGCCGAGGTCGTGCTGACGCTCGACAACAGCGTCCGCGATACGCCCTTCGCGCAGAATGACGGCGCGACGATCGAAGTGGCGCGGCGGATCGTGCGCGGCGCCGGCTCGTCCTACCGGATCAACGGGCGCGAGGCGCGCGCCCGTGACGTCCAGCTGCTGTTCGCCGACGCGGCGACCGGGCCGCATTCCGGCGCGATGGTCGGCCAGGGACGCATCGGCGCGCTGATCGCCGCCCGGCCGACCGAGCGCCGCCTGCTGCTTGACGAGGCAGCCGGCACCGCCGGGCTGCACGCCCGGCGTCACGAGGCCGAGCTGAAATTGCAGGCCGCGCAAGACAATCTGGCGCGGCTCGACGATGTGATCGCCACCCTCGCGGTGCAGATCGAGACGCTGAAGAAACAGGCGCGGCAGGCGCAGCGCTATCGCCGCCTCGGCGAGCAGATCCGCCGTACCGAGGCGCAGCTGATGGATGCGCGTTGGCGAGCGGCGGCGGCGGAAGCCGAAGCGCTCGCCGCCGAACTGCGCGCTGTGGAGCGTGAGTTTGTTGCTGCGACCGAAGCCGCCGTGGCACGCGAGCGCGAGCGCGCTGCGGCCGAATCGGCGCTGCCACCGCTCCGCCTCGCCCAGGCCGCGGCGGCAGTCGGGCTGCAGCGCCTCGTCCAGGCCCGCGCGGCGCTCGATCAGGAACTCGGCCGCGTGGTCGCGGCGCAGCGCGAGGCAGAACGGCGGCGCGATCAGGTCACTGCCGATCTCGACCGCGAGGCCGGCCATCTCGCTGATGCCGAGGGCGCGCTCGGCCGCCTCGTCGACGAGCGCCTGGCGCTGGAGACAGCCGGCAATGGCGCCGACGCAGAACGTGCGCACGCGGCAGCGCAGGTCGCGGCGGTCGCAAGCGAACTGACGACAGTCGAGAACGGCCTGCAGCAGATGACCGAAGCCTGCGCCGCCGGCGAGGCGCGTCGCACGGCGCTCGACCGCCAGCGCCGCGACCTCGCCGAGCGCCTGGGCCGGGTTCAGGCACGGCTCGCCGACAGCGAACGGCAGCGCGCGCCATTGCTCGCCGCACGCGTCTCGCCTGAGGCGACGGCCGAGGCCGCGTCGCGCGTCGCGCAGGAAGCCGGCGCAATCGACAGCGCCCGCGCCGCGGCCGCGGCGGCCGGCGTCGCGCTGCACGGGCTGCAGCAGGCCGAGGTAGGCGTTGCCGACGCGGCGCGCGAGGCCGAGCGCGTCCACACCCGGCTGCGCGCCGAGGCCGAGGCCCTGACGCGCGTGCTGACTCAGCGTGACGCCGGGCCGGCAGGCGCCGCGCCGCTGCTCGCAGAGTTGGGCGTGCCGCCGGGCTTCGAGGCGGCGACCGCGGCGTTGTTCGACGGCGAGTTGTCTGCGCCGCTGATCCCGGCCGCCGGCCCTCCGACGCGCGGTGCCGCTGGCTGGATCGCGTTGGCGCCGCTCGCCGACGCAGCATTGCCCGAGGGCGTCCACCCGCTTGCCGGCGACATCGCCGCTCCGCCGGTCCTGGCGCGCCGGCTGGCGCACACCGGCTGGGTCGACAATGAGGCCGATGGCTGGCGCCTGCAGCCGCTGCTATCGGCCGGCCAGAGCCTCGTCGACCGTGACGGACGGCTGTGGCGCTGGGATGGCTTCGCCCGGCTCGCGCCCGGCTCGGCCGCGACTGCGGAGCAACTGCGCCAGCGCAACCGCCTCGCCCAACTCGCGGACGAGATCGAGGCAGCAGCGGACGGGGCGCGCCGGACTGGGGCGCAGGCTCAGGCCGCGCGGGCCGAGCGCGATGCGGCTGCGGCGGCCGAGCGCGATGCAATCGCCGTGCTGCGGGCGGCCGAGGAGCGCCTGGCCGGGGCGCGCGCCGTGGAGGCCGAGCTTGCCCGCAACGGGTTGATGGCAGAAACCCGCCTCGCCGGCATCTCGGCGACGATCGACAAGCTGACCGGCGAACTCGCCGAGCTCGGTGAGCAGGCGCGCGAAACGGATCGTCTGTTCGCGTTGTTGCCTGCGCCGGGACTGGCGCGAACCGCCCTCGAAGCGGCGCGGGCGCAGGCTGCGGCCGCGCGGCGGCGCGACGGCGAGGCACGTGCCTCGCTCGATCGCCTGGCGCGGGATGCGGCGGCGCGGCAGCAGCGGCTGCACGCCATCGCGGCTGAGGAGGCCTCATGGCGCAAGCGGCGCGACGGTGCCACCGTGCAGCGCGCGGTGCTCGCCGAGCGGCAGGGTGCGCTGGTTGCCGAGATTGCGGCGCTGGCCGGCCGCCCGGCCGCAATCGCCGCCGAGAGCGACGCACTTTCACGGGCAACAACCGCCGCAGCGGCGGAGCGCCAAGCCGCCGAGGATGCGCTGGCCGGCGGCGAGTCGACGCTGCGCCGGGCGGCCGAAGCGGCGCGCCGGGCCGAGGAGGCGGTCGGGCAGGCGCGCGAGCGCCGCGCCCGGACGGAGGCGCGGCACGAGGCGGCAGCGGCGGCGCTGGCGCGGCTGCGCGCCGAGATCGCCGAGCGGCTCGACGACACACCGGAAAATCTACGCGCCCTCATCGCAGAAAGTGGCGATGCGCGCGACGGCGATGCCGAGGGACTTGCCGCCCGGCTCGACCGCTTGTTGCGCGAGCGCGACGCGATGGGCCCGGTCAACCTGCTGGCCGAGCGGGAAGCCGCCGAGATCGAGGCCCGCCTCGCCGGGCTCGACCATGAGCGCGGCGACCTGACCGCGGCGCTGGCGCAGCTGCGCCGCGGTATCGCAGCGCTCGACCAGGAGGGCCGCAAGCGGCTGGTCGCCGCGTTCGACGCGCTCAACCAGCATTTCGGCGAGTTGTTCGCGCGGCTGTTCGGCGGCGGCAAAGCGGCGCTCGCCTGGGTCGGCGACGACGACCCGCTCGCCGCGGGGCTCGAAATCCTCGCGAGCCCGCCGGGCAAGCGCCTGCAGACGCTGTCGCTGTTGTCCGGCGGCGAGCAGGCGCTGACCGCGATCGCCCTGATCTTTGCCGCGTTCCTGACCAACCCGGCGCCGGTCTGCGTTCTCGACGAGGTCGATGCGCCGCTCGACGATGCCAATGTCGACAATTTTTGCCGGCTGGTCGCCGACATTGCCGATACCACCGGCACGCGGTTCCTGCTGATCACCCATCACCGTGTCACGATGGCGCGGATGGACCGGCTGTTCGGCGTGACGATGGCCGAGCGCGGCGTCTCGCAGCTGGTCTCGGTCGACCTCGCCCGCGCTGCCGAGTTGCGCCGCACCGCCTGACGGCTCAGCCCAGCTTCTTGCGCACCCGCACGAGGCTCGGATCGTCTGCGCCGGCCGACACCACGAAGCCAAGTTCGCGGCACATCGCCAGCATCGGGCCGTTTTCCCGCAACACCTCGCCGATCAGTTCGCCGATGCCATAGTTCCGGGCGATCTCGATCAGCCGGGTCATCAACAGATAGCCGACGCCGCGGCCCTTCCAGTCGCTGCGCACGGCAATCGCGTATTCGGCGGCGAGCCGGTCGGGGTCGGCGAAATAGCGTGCGATGCCGAGCACAGTGCCCTCGTGCCGCGCAACAAGCGCCATCTCGCGGTCGTAGTCGATCTGCGTCAGGCGCGCCGCCAGCGCGTGCGAGATGCCGCGCACCGGGGCAAAGAAGCGCAGCCGCAGATCCTCCGGCGTCATATTTACCGCAAGATCGTGCAGCAACGGCTCGTCCTCCGGCTGCACCGGCCGTAGCTCGACCAGCGTGCCGTCGCGCAGCCTTTCGCTGCTCTCAAGCTCTTTCGGGTAGGGCGCGATGGCGAGCCGCGCCGCGCCCGGCAGCGTGGCCGGTGCGACGCGGATGCGCGCGTCGATCGCGACGACGCCCGAGCCGTCGGCGAGCAGCGGGTTGATGTCGAGCTCGCGGATCTCGGGATGCTCGGCGGCGAGCTGGCCGAGACGGATCAACACCTCGGCGACCGCGTCGATCGCCACTGCCGGCTTGTCGCGATAGCCCTGCAACAGCCGCCACACCCGGGTGCGGGTCATCTGCGCGCGCGCCAGGAGCGGGTTGAGCGGCGGCAGCCCGACCGCGCTGTCGTCGATGACCTCGACCGCGGTGCCGCCCTGGCCGAACAGGATGACCGGCCCGAAGACCGGGTCGTCGGCGACCCCGGCCAACAGTTCGATCGCATACGGGCGCCGCACCATCTGCTGCACCAGGAACCCTTCGAGCCGGGCCGCCGGCTTCGCCTTGCGCACCCGATCGAGGAGCGACGCCGCCGCCTCCCGCACCGAAGCGGCGTCGCCGAGCCCGAGCGCGATGCCACCGACATCGGATTTGTGGGTGATGTCGGGCGAATTGATCTTGAGCGCCACCGGAAAGCCGATTGCCGCGGCCGCGACCGCGGCTGCCGCCGGGTCTGGCGCGATCCGGGAAGACGGCAGCGGGATGCGGTAGGCACCGAGCACCGCCGCGACTTCCGTGGCGTCAAGCCAGGCGCGCCCAGATGCGAGCGCGGCGGCAATCGCGCCGTGCGCCGCCGCGACATCCGGCTCGAACGGGTCGGGCCGCGCCGGCGGGGTTTCCATCAGCAGTGCCTGGTTGCGCTGATAGCGTACCCGGTGCAGGAAGCCGGTTACCGCCTGGTCGGGCGTGTCGTAGGTCGCCACCCGCGCCGCGTTGAACAGCTTGCGCGCCGGCCCCGCCGATTGCTGCCCGAGCCAGGCGGTAAACAGGTTGCGGCCCCGCCGCGCCGCCGCGGGCAGGGCGGCGGCCCATTCGATTACCGCCCGCGCCGCCTCTTCCGGGGCGGCGAGCGCCGTCGGGCAATTGAGCGCGAGGATCGCGTCGATCCCGTCATCGGCATACAACGCCTCGAGCGCTGCGGCATAACGCGCGCCCGGCGCGTCGCCGATGATGTCGACCGGGTTGCCGTGGCTCCAGGTCGCCGGCAACACATGGTCGAGCTGGGCCAGGGTTTCCGCCGACAGCACGGCCAGCCGCCCGCCCGCCGCTTCGAGCGCATCGCTCGCCAGCACGCCGGCGCCGCCGCCATTGGTCAGGATGGCGAGCCGCTCGCCGCTCTGTTCGCCGGTCAGCGCCAGCGTTTCGGCGGCGTCGAACAGCTCCTCCATAGTCTCGGCACGCAACATGCCGGCGCGGCGGAACGCGGCGTGATAGACCCGGTCGCTGCCGGCCAGCATGCCGGTATGCGACGAGGCGGCACGCGCCCCCGCGCTCGATCGCCCGGCCTTGAGCACCAGCACCGGCTTGAGCCGCGCCGCGGCGCGCGCCGCCGACATGAACTTGCGGCCGTGCGTTACCCCCTCGGCGTACAACAGGATCGCATTGGTGCCCGCGTCGGTGGCGAGATAGTCGAGCATGTCGCCGAAATCGACGTCCGCCATGTCGCCCAATGAGACGACATGCGAAAAGCCGATCCCGCGCGGCGCCGCCCAATCGAGCATCGCGGTGATCATCGCACCCGACTGGCTGACGAACGCGATCCCGCCGGGCGGCGGCGCGAGATGCGAGAAGCTGGCGTCGAGCCCGATGCCGGGCACCATGATGCCGACGCAATTGGGGCCGACGAGGCGCAATAGAAAGGGACGCGCGGCGTCAAGCGCGGCGCGCTGCAAGGTCCGGCCCTGCTCGCCCAATTCGCCGAACCCGGCGGTGATGACGACAGCGGCGCGGGTGCCGGCCGCGCCCAGTTCGGCGACGAGGCCGGGGACCGTGTCGGGCGGCGTGGCGATGACCGCGAGATCGGCCGGGCGCGGCAGGCTCGCGACGTCCGGATAAACCGGCATCCCGTCGAGGCTCTGGAGATGCGGGTTGACCAGCAGCAGTTCGCCGTTGAAGCCGGCACGGCGCAGGTTGCGCGCGACGACGGCGCCGACCGAGCCCGGCCGCTCGCTGGCGCCGATCAGCGCCACCGTCTGCGGCTGGAACAGCTTGGAGAAATTGCGAATCGACATGGGGACGGCATCCGGTTGTCGCGACGACCTTACCGCCGGCGTGGCCGCCATACATTGATCGCGATCAATCCCTAACGCCCCGCCGGGGTGCCGCTATCCGGCCGGCGACGAAGTGGCTCGGTTCGCGAGTGGCTCGCTGCGCACCCGCCGTGCCGGCGCCGTTTCGCGCGACTGCGCGCGCAAGCTGCGCTGCCGCCGGTGGGAATCGACCAGGGCCAGCGAGGCGTTTTCGTCCTCCAGCTTGGCGACCAGCAGCGCTGCGATCAGCCGCGAGGCGGCGATGTCCGGTGTCGTGGTGCGCCCCCGTGCCGGTTTGAAATTGTCGTAGCCCGGCCGCCGTGACACCTCGCGGATCACGGCAAAGACCAGCTTCGCTCCTACTTGGCGCAGCCGCCGCCGCGTCGCCATATCGCCGGCGGCCAGGCTGTGCGGGTCGCCATCGAGAAAAGCCCGGAGACGCTCTATCAGGCGGTTGTTGTCGACGACCCGCCGGCGCAGGCCGCGATCCGCAATCGTTGCGGCGCGGACGCCCGGGGGCGGCGGCTGGCTGGCTCGCTGCGGCGGGAGGATGCCGTGCGAGGCGGGGGCGTTGCTTTCCGACAAGACCCGGGTGACGTAGGAGAACGTGTTTGCGCTGAGCCAGCCTGGCGGCCGGCCGGCCCTGATCCAGGAATCGAGATTGCCCGGGCCCCAATTATAGGCGAGCAGCGTATCGCCCCAATTGCCGTAGCGCTGGTACATCCGCGCCAGGTAGGCCCGCCCGAGAGCCCGGTTCTGGTCGACATCGAACCGGTCGCCGCCGCCGACATCGACCGCCGCCAATGCCGCGACCTGCATCGGGCCTTGCGGGCCGCGCAGGTCGGCACGCCACATCAGCGGGTTGCGGCCATGGCTCGATTCGGCGCCCTCGACCGCGTAGGCGATCCGGTCGAGCGTGCTGTGTCCGCCCGTCGCGAGGTTTGAGGGCGGGTTCGGGAACACCGGCAGGCTCCACACCAGAACGGTCCGCATCATGCCGCCGGGCACCAGGCGAACGGGGGGTGCCGCCGCGGGTGCTGCGCGAAGCGGCGCGGTCGGGCCGCCGACCGGGGCCGGCATCAATGCGGGCGCCGCGACGCCCACAACAATCGCCAGCGCGCCGAGCGCGGTGCGGATCATCGTTCGCCGATCATCGTTCGCCGGTCATCGTCCAACAGATGCCGATGCGTTCAATCTAGCCGGCAATATAGCCGGTCGCGGGACACCCCGAACAGCCCGCCGGATCGGCGCTCCTGCCGTCTGCCCCCGGGCCGACGATCCGCGATATTTTTCCGGCACATTGGTTCATATACTTGGAGGCGGCGCGGATGGAGTTTCCTGCCGGGAGGGTGCGGTAATGGTGTTCGAGGACATCCTCTATGAGAAACGCGACGGCATTGCGACGATCACGATCAACCGCCCGGCGGTGCTGAACGCGTTTCGCGCCGAGACCGTCGAGGAGATGCTGGCGGCGATGCGCGATGCCGAGGGCGACCGCGCGGTCGGTGTCATCGTGCTGGCCGGCGCGGGCGAGCGCGCCTTCTGCGCCGGCGGCGACAATTCCTCGCGCGCCGAAGGCGGCACGAGCGACAGCGGCTACGGCGGGCGCGGCCTCGTCGGATTGCCGATCGAGGAGTTGCACAGCGCGATCCGTGACAGCCGCAAGCCGGTCATCGCCAAGGTGCAGGGCTACGCGATCGGCGGCGGCAACGTGCTGGCGACCGTGTGCGACCTGACGATCGCCTCGGAAAAGGCCCAGTTCGGCCAGGTCGGCCCGCGCGTCGGCTCGGTCGATCCGGGCTGGGGCACGGCCTATCTGTCGCGGCTGGTCGGCGAGAAGCGGGCGCGCGAGATCTGGTTTCTGTGCCGCCGTTACACCGCGGCCGAAGCCTTCCAGATGGGGCTCGTCAACAAGGTCGTGCCGGCCGAGCAGCTTGACGCCGAGGTCGAATCCTGGTGCCGCGAGATCCTGGCATTGAGCCCGACCGCGCTCGCCATCGCCAAGCGCTCGTTCAACGCCGACAGCGAGAACATCAAGGGCATCGGCGCGCTCGGCTTCGAGGCGCTGGCGCTCTATTACAACACCGAGGAAGCGAAGGAAGGCACCCAGGCTTTCCTCGAAAAGCGCCCACCCGACTTTCGCGGCAAAGGCTCCGGATCGTGAGTGAATGATGACCGACAATCCCTTTTTTGACACCTGGACGACGCCGTTCGAGCTGCCGCCGTTCGACCGGATCCGCCCCGAGCATTTTCCGCCCGCCTTCGACCGCGGCATGGCAGAGCACATGGCCGAGATCGCGGCGATCGCCGGCGCCGCGGCGCCGCCCGATTTCGCCAACACGATCGAGGCGCTGGAACGCAGCGGGCGGCTGCTGCAGCGGGTCGGCCGCGTGTTCCACAACCTCGACGCCAGCGCGACGAACGACGCGCTGCAGGCGATCGACCGCGATTACGCGCCGCAGCCTTGCCGCTGCATCAGATGCGCGTCGCGCTCGATCCGGACCTGTTCGCGCGGATCGACGCGCTCTATCGCGAGCGCGACCGTCTCGCCCTGACGCCCACGCAACTGCGGCTGCTGGAGCGGCATCATCTGCGCCTCGTGCGCAGTGGCGCGCGCCTCGATGGCGCCGGCAAGGCGCGCATGGCGGCGATCTCCGAGCGCCTCGCGACATTGCACACGCTGTTCGGCCAGAACGTGCTGCACGACGAGGACGAATGGCGCCTCGCGCTCGGCCAGAGCGAGCTCGACGGGCTGCCCGAGTTTGCCCGCTCCGCCGCCGCTGCGGCCGCAAGCGAGCGCGGCCTTGACGGCAAGTATGTGATCACCTTGGCGCGCGCCTCGGTCGAGCCGTTTCTGACGTTTTCCGCCCGCCGCGAGTTGCGTCAAGCCGCCTGCGAGGCGTGGGCCGCGCGCGGCGCCCACCCGGGCGCGCACGACAACGCGCCGCTGATCGGCGAGATCCTGGCGTTGCGCGCCGAGCAGGCGCGCCTGCTCGGCTACGACAATTTCGCCGCCTACCGGCTCGACGACACGATGGCGAAGACGCCGCAGGCCGCCGAGGAATTGCTGCGCCAGGTGTGGGAGCCGGCCAAGCACAAGGCAGCCGAGGAACGCGCCGAACTGGAAACGGCGGCTCGCGCCGATGGGCTCAACCAGCCGCTCGCGCCGTGGGACTGGCGGTATTATGCCGAGAAGGTGCGGCAGCAGAAATACGCGCTCGATGAGGCCGAGCTGAAGCCGTATTTCGTGCTCGACAATATGGTCCGCGCCGCCTTCGACACGGCCGGGCGGCTGTTCGGCATAAGCTTTGTCGAGCGCCCGGACTGTCCCGTCTATCACCCGGACGTGCGCGCCTGGGAGGTCCGCGACCGGGCCAGCCGGCCGATCGGCCTCTTCCTGCACGACAATTTCGCCCGGCCCGGCAAGCACTCGGGCGCCTGGATGAGCAGCTATCGCGAGCAGCACACCCTCGACGGCGACGTGTTGCCGATCATCGTCAACAACAACAACTTCGCCAAGGGCGACCCGACCCTGCTCAGCTTCGACGATGCCCGCACGCTGTTTCACGAGTTCGGCCACGGGCTGCACGGGCTGTTGTCGCGGGTGCGCTATCCCTCGCAATCGGGCACCGCGGTCCGGCGCGACTTTGTCGAGTTCCCCTCGCAGGTGTTCGAGCACTGGCTGTCGGTGCCGCAGACGCTGCGCCATTATGCCCGGCACTACCAGACCGGTGAACCATTGCCGGAGGCGCTGCTTGAGCGCCTGCTCGCCGCACGCAATTTCAACCAGGGCTTCGCGACCGTCGAATACGCCGCCTGCGCCATGCTCGACCTCGAGCTGCATCGAAGCCCTGACCCGGGGGAATCGACATTGCGGCCTTCGAGAAGGAGTTTGTCGCGCGGGTCGGCATGCCGCCGGAGATCGGGCTGCGGCATCGCCCGACACATTTCCAGCACCTGTTCGCCGGCGGCGGCTACGCGGCCGGGTATTACGCCTATCTGTGGGCCGAAGTGCTCGACGCCGATGGCTTTGCCGCCTTCACCGACGCCGGCGATCCGTTCGATCCGGCGCTGGCGGCACGCCTCAAGGCGATCTACAGCGCCGGCGACACGGCCGACCCGATGGTGCTCTATCGCGCCTTCCGCGGTCGCGATCCGGCGATTGCACCGCTCCTTGAACAGCGAGGTCTCGCCGCCTGATCTGGCGCTCGTCGCTCATTCAGCATGGTGGAGCCGGTGGTGCCGGCGCAGAAATTCTCGCGAAACCGGTCGCTGCGGCAGCTCAATCGAGCCGTTCCAGCGTGAGCGGGCGGCAATCTCGGCCCGCCGCAGCAGAGGCTCGACCTCGACGTTGCCGAGATCTTGCGCCTGCCGGTACCAGTATACGGCCTGACCCAGATCGCTGGGCGGGCTGTGCCGGTGCGCGCGACGGCGGAAGGCCGGGTCGAACGTCTGGCCGAGCCGCAATGCCGCGGTTCCGTTTCCGGCCAAGGCGGCGCGCTGGTAAAGCCGGCGCGCGGCTTCCGTCTCGCCGGCGCGGATCAGCGCATCGCCGCGCGCTGCCAGCTCGGCCGCTTCTGCCGGCGTCAGCAGCGACCCGGGGGTCATTTGCAGGGACCAATTCGGGGGTGACAACCGCGGCGGCGGCGCTGGCGGCGGAGCAAATCGGGCGATCGCCTCGGATGACTGAGGCAGCATTCCGCTCCGCTGCGCAACAAAAGGCGACGGCGGTGGATTTTTCGCGGCAGCTGGCAGCTCGGTAGGCCCTGGCGATACCGTCTCTCGACGCGTTGGTGCCAACCTTTCGGCGCGCGGCGATTCCGGCTGGTGCGGCAGGGCGGGAGGAGGGGATGTCGTCGGCCCCCCGGTGAGTGACGCACCGATGTACAACCCGGCCAGCAACACCATCGGGATGAACAGCAGCAGAACCGCGCCGCGGGCCAGCCGCTCGCGCGTCGTGGACACCGCCGCACGCTGGATCGGCGGTCCAGCCGAGCGGGTGTCCTCCTCCGTCAGCGGCGCCGCGCTGCTGTCCCGCGATTTCCCGAGCGGGGCATCGGGGTCCGCGGAATATGCAGCGGCAAGCCGCGGCGTCGGGACTTCGCCGTGCGTCGGAAACGTCGCCGTCGGGTCGGATCCCTTTCTTGGTTGCGGGCACGAGACCATGGCGTTCCGTAGCGTCGGGAACCGGCGATCTGGGGCCGGCTCGCCTGTGAAGGCTCGACGCTGCGGCAACCGGCCGGCGCGGGCAAGCCGATTGTTATCCCAGAACAATCCCCAATTCCGTCCGACCCGTGCGCTTGAGGATCGCTCCTGTAGCCAACCGCTTAGCGCGATTATCCCCAGAATTGGGTCACCGCAAGGCGGCACCTAGCGCGCGTGGTTGAGCCTGAGGCCCGCCTCCGCCCAGTCGACCGCAACGAGCCGCCCGGTCCACGACAGCGTGATGAAGGCGGTCTTCATGTCCGGGCCGCCGAAGCAGATGTTGGTCGTCATCGGATCGGGCATCGCATGATGCTCGATGTGCCGCCCGTCGGGCGAAATCACCGTGATGCCGCCGTTGACCAATGTCGCGACGCAGATCCGCCCGTCCTCTTGCACCGCCAGTGAATCGAAGCGCTGATAGCCGCCCATGCCGGCGATGAGGCGACCGCCATGCGGCGACGGCCAGGGATCCTTCTTGACAACCCCCGGCGCCTCGATCGGAAACGCCCAGAGTCGCGCCGCCTCGGTCTCGGCGACGTAGAGCGTTCTGCCGTCCGGCGACAGGCCGACCCCGTTCGGCGTCACCATCGGATAGGCGACTTCGGTGATGAACGAGCCGTCGGCCCGGGCGTAATAGAGCGCGCCGATATCCATGTCGCGCGGGCGCCGCTTGCCGAGATCGGTGAAATAGAACCCGCCATCGGCGTCGAACACGAGATCGTTCGGCCCTTTGAGCGGCACGTCGCCGCAGGCGCGGTACAGCACCTCGATGGCGCCCGTCGCGAGATCGACCCGCTCGATCCGCCCGCCGGAATAATCGCGTGCTTGCGTCAGCGGTCGGATATGGCCGCCCTCCCGGTGCCACTCGAAGCCGCCGTTATTGGCGATGTAGCACTTGCCGTCGGGACCGATGGCGGCGCCGTTCGGCCCGCCGCCGGTGCGCGCGACAATGCTCTTTGCCCCATCGGCCGCAACCCGGGTCAGTGCGCCGCCGGCGATCTCGACCAGCAGCACCGAGCCGTCGTCCAGCGCCACCGGCCCTTCGGGAAACTCCAATCCCTCGACCAGGGTGCGGAACGCCATCGCGCTCGCCCGTCCGCTCACGCGGTCGCCAGCGGCGCCATCATCGGCCAGTACCAATCGAAGAAGGCGCGGTCGAGCGGCGCCGCAGCGATCGCTTCGCCCTGCTGCTGCAGCGCCTCGCCGATCGTGTCGGCCGGCGCGGTTGATCCCTGCCGCGGCATCCGCACGAGGTCGACATTGCTCTGGCCGGGATAGCGCGGGCTGAGGCGGACCAGGACCGCATCGCCGTCGCGCAGCGCGACAAAGCTCAGCGGCCCCAGCTCGACGACCGCGTCGCACTCGCCGCCGCCGAACGCCAGCCCCGGCGAATTCCACAGAAACTGCCGCAGCGGCTTCCAGTTGCAGGTCGTCTGATAGCGCCGGCGGCTGACCGCGCGCTCGCCGAGATCGTCGGGGATCGCGCCGAGCTCGACCGGCCCGGCCGGCGGCGCCTCGGGGGCGATCTTCGACAGGTCGACGAGGATCAGCCCGCGCTGGATCTGCATCGCATAGCGCGGCAGGCGAAAGCGCGAGCGGTCGGTTATCCGCGGCTGCATCATCGGGTCGGTCAGCAGCCCATCGAGCGCGTATGACCAGCCGTGATACTGGCAGAACAGGCGATCGGTGCGCCCGCTTTCCTCCTCGCACACGCGATAGCCGGCGTGCAGGCAGGCGTTGCGCATCGCATGGACGCGGTCCGCGTTCTCGCGCACCACCACCAGCGAGCGCGAGCCGATCTCGGCGCGGACAAAATCGCCCTCGGCGGCGAGCCGGCTGGCATGGTCGACCGCGAGCCACGGCTGTGTGAAGATCTGCGCCAACTCGGCGGAAAACACATCGTATGCCTCGAACAGCTCGGGGGTCGAGGTCACGTCGCCGCCGCTCGCCACCTGCTCGCCGATCGCCTTGATGCTGTCGGGGATCTCCATGATCGCATCCTCGAAATTGCCTGCCTTGCGCTATAACCGGCTTTGCCGGCGCTGCCTACAGAAAGATCGCGCAAGGCTGGGTCGCACTCAGCTTACGGGGGCTTGCCGGGGCTTGACAGGCGGGCTCGGCAGGTGCGGTCCTGGCCCCAATGTCTCATAGGGAGGGACCGCGCATGTCCGTAACGGCGATGCCATCGAGGCGCATGACCGATGCCGAATGGCAGACGCGGATTGATCTTGCCGCCTGCTATCGCCTCGTCGATCTGTTCGGCTGGTCGGACCTGATCAACACCCGCATCACGGCGCGCGTGCCGGGAGCGCATAACCACTTTCTGATCAATCGCTTCGGCATGTTGTACGACGAGATCACCGCGTCCTCGCTGGTCAAGATCGATGTCGAGGGCAACAAGGTCGAACCGTCGGACGACGACATCAACAGCGGCGGATTTGCCATCCCGAGCACGATCCACATGGCACGCCCGGACATTGCTTGCGTGATCCACACCCACACGATCGCCGGCTGCGCGGTGTCGATGCAGAAGGACGGGCTGCTGCCGCTCAATCAGCATGCGCTGCAGGTGATCGGCGACGTCGCGTACCACGACTACGAGGGCAGCGGGCGCAGCGCCGACGAGCGCCGGCGCTTCCTGTCCGATTTCGGCGACAGGCACATCATGGTGTTGCGCAATCACGGCCTGTTCATCGTCGGGCACACTATCGCCGAGGCGTTTATCGCGACCTACCGGATGGAACGCGCCTGCACGATGCAGCTGGCCTTCCAGCAATCGGGCGCCGAATTCTACCCGCTTTCCGATGCGGTCATCAGCGCCGGCTACGCCAAGTCCCGGGCCGGCGCGGCGCGCGGCCACGACCCGAACACGCTCGACTGGCCGGCTTTACGCCGCAAGCTCGACCGCATCGACCCCTCGTATAAAGAGTAGGGACCGCTTGCGGCGTGACGGAACCCGAGGCCCGCGCTCTCGACGGCTCCCGGAATCTGCCTCGGGGAGAATGTGCCAGGCAGCGGACGCCCCGGCTAGTGCCCCCGGTTAGTGCTTGTCCTTCTCTTCCTCGCCGGGCTTCGGCGGCGCCTTCTTGGCCGGCGGCGCGGCGTGCGGCGGCGCGGGATGGGCGACCTGTGCCGGCGGCGCGCGGTGCGGCGGCGGCGCGGGATGGGCGACCTGTGCCGGCGGCGCGGCGTGCGGCGGCGGCGCGGGATGGGCGACCTGTGCCGGCGGCGCGCGGTGCGGCGGCGGCGCGGGATGGGCGACCTGTGCCGGCGGCGCGCGTGCGGCGGCGGCGCGGGATGGGCGCCTCTGCCGGCGGCGCGCCGTGCGGCGGCGGAGCGGGGTGCGCCTCTGCCGGCGGCGCCCGGTGCGGCGGCGCCGGATGGGCGACCTGTGCCGGCGGCGCGCGGTGCGGCGGCGGCGCCGGATGCGCGACCTCTGCCGGTGGCGCCCGGTGCGGCGGCGGCGCCGGATGCGCGACCTCTGCCGGTGGCGCCCGGTGCGGCGGTGGCGCCGGATGGGCGACCTCTGCCGGTGGCGCCCGGTGCGGCGGCGGCGCCGGATGCACGACCTCCGCCGGTGGCGCCCGGTGCGGCGGCGGCGCCGGATGTGCGACTACCCCGGGCCTATTCGGGGCAGACGGCGCTGCGGACGCCGGGGCCGGGGGATGAGTTGCCGGACCGGCCGGCGCCCTCGCCGCGGGCGCCGGCCTTGGCAGCACCACGACCGTCGAGCGGACGGTGCCGGGAGGGTGGGGCGCGGTCGCGGCCGCCGCCGGGGGGCGCGGCCGTTGCGCCGCAGGGACGCGGACGACCGGCGCCGTGCGATGCCAGGTGTCGTTCTGGATCACGATATTGTTGCGGGTGATGTTGGTGACGTTCGTCATGCGATCGTAGCGGGGGCGATCGACGACGACCTCGTGCCGCCGCCAATCGGGATGACCCCACCCCCACAGCGGCGCGGCGACGCCAAACCCGATGCTGAACCCGACGCCGGCGCCGATCGCACCGACATAGAAGCCGGGCGGCGGCGGCAAGTAGATCGGCGGCTCTGCCTGATCGGGCCATTCGCCATAGACTTCCGCCGGATTGTAGACGGGAACGTAGATCATCGCCGGGTTTTCCGGCTCGATGATGATGTCGCCGTCCCGGTGCTCGACACGGAGGTGCTGCGTTGACGCAAGCCGGCCGGCCCCGGCGGCGCGCTGCCGCAGGAACTGCACGCGCGCCATGACCGCGACCTGCTGACCGGCAAAGGCGGTGCCGAGCGCCTCGGTCCAGTCGAGATGAGTGTTCATGATCTGGATGATCTGCGGAAACGCCACCAGCGATTTGACGCTCGGGTCCCAGGGCAGCGGCTGCAGCGCGGCGACCAGCTGATCGCCCGACAACGCGGCGTTGCCCGGGTCCTGCAGCCACTGCCCGGCGTCGATCACCTGCTGCGGGAAGGTCGCCGCCATCAACAGCGCGAGCAGCAACTGATCGGGATAGAGCGCGATCGGCGCCAGCATCTGGTCGAGCTGCCCCTGGCTGTAGACGGCAGGGGCGGGAGCCAGCGCCGCTTGCGCCTCCGCGAAAGTCGGCGCGCGCACCGGCTGCGCAAACGCCATTCCCGGCGCCGCAAGGAGGAAGGGGAGCGTCCGTGCGACCGCGCGGAGGTGGCCGTATGGCATCGAGGCCTCGCGTGCTTGGTCGGGCCGGATTGACCCGACGATCTGCGGCCTATTGAACGTTCCTCGAGGCCCGCAAATTCCACCCCGCGAAAAACTTCGGCCGCCCAATCGACAGCGCCGCCGGCGCCGCGCAAGTCCTTGCTCAAAAGCCGCAAGCAAGGCAGCATATTGCTTCAACGGCCGCACCGCGGCCGGCATCTTCCGGAGGTTGTCATGCCTGTGATCAAAGCCGCCGACCTCGCCTATGGCCGGTTGCGCTCGCCCGATCTCGACAAGCAGGAGGAATTTCTGACCGCGTTCGGCATGGTCCGCGCCGACCGCACCCGGAACGCCCTCTACATGCGCGGCACCGACGCGCCGCACCACATCCATGTCACCGAGCTCGGCGAGCCCAAATTTGTCGGTATCGGGCTCCGCGCCGCCAGCCTGGACGACCTCGAAAAGCTGTCGCGCGTTGCGGGCGCCTCGAAGATCGAGGAAATCGACGAGCCGGGCGGCGGCAAGCGGGTGCGCCTCGCCGATCCCGACGGCAACGGGGTCGAGGTCGTCTGCGGCATGGAGATGCTGCCGAAGATCCCGGTCAAGCGCCCGGAGGTCAACACCGGCGAGGACAAGACGCGGCGCCGCAACGTCGTCTACTTCCGCGGCGTCGAGCGCGGCCCGAGCCACGTCAAGCGCATCGGCCACTTCGTGCTGATGAGCCCCAATTTCGAAAAGATGCTCGCCTGGTACCGCGACACGCTCGGCTTCCGCTGCTCCGACGAAATCTATGCCGAGCGCAAGGAAAACGTCGTCGGCTCGTTCAACCGCCTCGACCGCGGCGATGACTATGTCGACCACCACGTCTTCTTCTGCATTCGCGGCGACAAGTCGGGCCTCAATCACCTGAGCTACGAGGCGGCCGACATCGATGACGTGATGATGGGCCACGAGCACTTGGAGGGGAAAGGCTACGAGCATTTCTGGGGCATCGGCCGGCATTCGTTTGGCAGCCAGGTGTTCGACTACTGGGCCGACCCGTGGAATCGGGTGCACGAGCACTGGGCCGACACCGACGTGCTGAATGCGAGCGTGCCGCCCGGCCTGTGGAATCGCGGCGAGATCAACGGTCCCTGGGGCGACCCGATCCCGGCCAAGTTCATGGGCCACGCGGTCCGCTGAATCTTTGCCCTCTCCGCCCCTCGGGGCGGAGAGGCGCTTTCTGGACAGGAGCACGCCATGAAGACGTTTGTCCGTTGCGGCCAGCTGTTCACCGGCAATGAGGACGAAGCCCGCAAGGATGAAGTCCTGCTTTATGACGAGGATGGCGGGCTTCTTTACGTCGGCGCCGAAGCTGGGGCGCCGCGGCGGGCGAAGGCCGACCGGCTGATCGACCATTCCGGCCATTTCGTGATGCCGGGGCTGATCGACGTCCACACCCACCTCGCCTACGGCAACGCCAAGAGCGAGGAGGATATCGACCTCTACAGCCCGCTCGAATTCCGCGCGCTGCGCGGCATGTTCTTCGCCCAGAAGGTCGCCGCCTCCGGCTATACCGCGATCTGCTCGCCGGGCGATGCCGGCCAGATCTCGCTGTCGATCCGCAACGCGATCCGCGCCGGGCTGTTCGACGGCCCCAGGGTCATGGCGGCCGGACCCTATCTGACGACGCATCAGGGCCTGACCGACTGGTATCCGACCTGGATCGGCGCGCCCGAAACCTCGATCGGCAAGCTCGTCACCAACATCAACGAGGCGGTCGAGGAAGTGCGCCGCCAGGTCAAGAACGGGGTCGATTGCATCAAGATCGGCGCTCGACGGCATTCAGCGCCGCCCCGACGGCGAGCTGATCGCCGCCTTCACCCAGGACGAGACCGACATCATCGTGCGCGAAAGCCACCGGCTGGGCCGCAAGGTGCTCTCGCACTCGGTCGGTCGCGAGGCGACGCTCTATGCGGCGCGCGCCGGGATCGACCTGATCTTCCACGGCTTCGATCTCGACGAGGAATGCATCGCGGCGATGCTCGAAACCGGCAGCATGCTGTGCCCGACCCTGACGCACCCGCGCAACCTGATCGATTTCACCCAGCCGCACGAGCCGGCGGCGCAAAAGGGCCGGGTCGAGCAGACCGAGGACCGCTACCGCCACGGCGTCGCGCCGGCTGAAGAAGGCGGTCGCCGCCGGCGTGCCGTTCCTGACCGGCACCGATACCGGGTTTGCCATCACCCCCTACGGCGAATGGCACGCCAGGGAACTCGAGCTGTTTGTCGACGACCTCGGCTTCAGCCCGGCGGCGGCCATGCGGGCGGCGACTGAGGTCAACGCGCGGTTCATCGGCGGGCGCGACAAGATCGGCGTGCTTGAGGCGGGCCGCGCCGCCGATTTCATCGCGCTCGACGGCTCGCCGCTCGCCGATATCCGGCTGCTGCAGGACCGCCGCCGGCTGCGCGGCGTCTACATTGGGGGCAAGGAACTGCGCCTCGCCGACCGGCCCTACGACCCGCGCCAGGTCACCGATTTCGCGCTGTCGAACTGGACCGACCTCTACACCCAGGCGCGCGTCGCCGAGTTGGGCGCCGGCCGCCGCCGGCTCGCGGCCGAGTAGGCCGGCCTAGCCGGCGAGGATCGCGGCGAGGCCGGCGCGGTAATCGGGATAGCGCAGCGCGACCCCGAGCTCGCGCTTGATCAAGGCGTTCGAGACCCGCTTGTTGTCGTCGTAGAAGCTGCGCGCCATCGGCGACAGCGCGGCCTCGCCAAACGGCACCAGGGGCGGCGGCGGCAGCCCGATGAGTGCTGCCGCATGGGCAATGACCGCGGCGGGTTCGGCCGGCTCGTCGTCGCACACATTGTAGATCGCGCCGGGCCGCGGCCGGGCGATCGAGGCAATCAGCACGCTCGCCAGATCCTCGACGTGAATGCGCGAGAACACCTGCCCCGGCTTGTCGATGCGCGTCGCGGTGCCGGCGCGCAAGGCCGCAAAGGGGCTGCGCCCGGGTCCGTAGATGCCGGCGAGGCGAAAGACGTGCACCGGCACGCCGCGCCGCCGCCACAGATCGAGCCAGCCCGCCTCGGCCATGACCCGGGCGCGGCCGCGGGCGCCGCTCGGGCGCAATTCCGCGGTCTCGTCGACCCAGCCGCCGTCGCGATTGCCATAGACCCCGGTGGTCGAGAGGTAGCCGAGCCAGGCGAGGCCGGGAAGCGCGGCAATGTCGTCGCCATGCGTATCGAGAACAGGATCGCCTGCCGCGTCCGGCGGCACCGAGACGAGGATATGGCTGACCCCGGCGAAATCCGCCGGCGCGAGCGGGTGATCGCGGTCGAAGCGGCACGCCCCATAACCCGCCGCGGCGAGCGCGGCCACCTGCTCGGCACTGCGCGCGGTGCCGCGGACCCGCCAGCCGGCGGCGCCGAGCCTTCCCGCCAGCACCCGCGCGCTGTAGCCAAGGCCGAAGCACAGCAGATGGCGAGGCGTGCTAGAGTGCGTCATGCGCGTTCCGTCCTCGCCCCTGTATCGCACGGCTTTCGTCCGAGTTCTCGGCTTTTCGCTGGCGCTGGTTGCCGCTGGCGCAGCACTCGCGGCCGAGCCGGCGCAGTCGCCGCTCCTGTCGGCGCCGCCGCGAGCGATACTGCCCGGGCCGCCGCGCTCGGACGATGCCGACGCCGCGACCTATGCGCGCTGCATGAAGCTCGCGCGCGACGATCCGGCGGCGGCGAAACGCCTGGCCGAGAGCTGGCACGGGAAGGGCGGCGCGCATCCCGCCGACCATTGCTTCGCGGTCGCGCTGATCGGCCTCAAGCAATACAAGGAAGCCGGTGGCCGGCTTGAAACGCTGGCCCAGGCGATGATCCATGCGCCGCCGTCGTTGCGCGCCGAGGTGCTCGGCCAGGCGGCTCAGGCCTGGCTGCTCGCCGGCGATGCGGGCCGCGCCTATGCGGCCGACAGCGCCGCGCTCGGATTGCGGCCCGACGATCCCGATTTGCTGGTCGACCGCGCCGAGGCGGCGGGCTCGGCCGGGTGGTTCGAGAAGGCGCTTGCCGATCTCGACCGGGTGCTGAAAGCCGACCCGAAGCGCGTCGAGGCGCTGATCTACCGCGCCTCGGCCTATCGCGCGCTGGGTCGGCTCGATCCGGCGCTCGCCGACATCGACGCGGCGCTGAAGCTCGCCCCGGATGCGGTGCCGGCATTGTTGGAGCGCGGCAACATCCGCCGCCTGCGCGGCGATCTCGCCGGCGCGCGAGATGACTGGCAGCGCGTTGCGACCCTGGCCCCCACCAGCGCCGCCGCCACCGACGCTCGCGCCAATATCGAGCGGCTCGCCACCGCCGCCGCCCCGCCCCCGGCCGCTGCACCGAAAGGGGATGCGCGCTGAAGCGGCACCGGGGCGACCCGTCCGCCACCGACATATGCGGCGCCCACCCCTTGCCTTCCGCGGGCGTGTGCACTATTCCGCGGGGCAGATGCGTTCGCCTGCCGTAATGAGGACGAGATGAAAGCGCTGGTCGCGGTCAAGCGGGTGGTCGACTACAACGTCAAGGTCCGGGTCAAGGCCGACCACACCGGGGTCGAGACCGCCAACGTCAAGATGTCGATGAACCCGTTCGACGAGATCGCCGTCGAGGAGGCGCTGCGCCTGCGCGAGGCCGGCACCGTCAGCGAGGTGATCGCGGTCTCCGCCGGCGTGCAACAGTGCCAGGAGACGATCCGCACCGCGCTCGCGATGGGCGCCGACCGCGGCATCCTGGTGCTGACCGACGCCGAGCTGCAGCCGCTGGCGGTCGCCAAGCTGCTGAAGGCGGTGATCGCGAAGGAAGGCCCGGAGATCGTCATCCTCGGCAAGCAGGCGATCGACGACGACTGCAACCAGACCGGCCAGATGCTGGCCGCGCTGCTCGGCTGGCCGCAGGCGACCTTCGCCTCCAAGCTCGTGATCAGCGACGGCAAGGCCGAGGTGACGCGCGAGGTCGACGGCGGGCTCGAGACCGTGGCGCTCAAGCTGCCGGCGATCGTCACCACCGATCTGCGCCTGAACGAGCCGCGCTACGCTTCGCTGCCCAACATCATGAAGGCGAAGAAGAAGCCGATCGACGACGATGACCCCGGCGGATCTCGGCGTCGACGTCGCGCCGCGGCTCGTCACGCTCAAGGTCGAGGAGCCGGCCAAGCGCCAGGGCGGGGTCAAGGTCGGCTCGGTCGCGGAGCTGGTCGACAAGCTCAAGAACGAAGCGAGGGTGATCTGATGACGGTCCTCGTCATCGCCGAACACGACAACAGGCGCGGTAAAGCCGCGACGCTGCACGCCGTCACGGCCGCCCGGGAAATCGCCGCGATGGCCGGCAGCGATGTGCACCTCCTCGTCGCCGGCACGGGCTGCCGCCCGGCCGCCGAGGCCGCGGCCAAGATCGCCGGCGTCGCCAAGGTGCTGCTGGCCGACGATGCCGCCTACGACCACGGCCTCGCCGAGAACCGTGGCGCCGCTGATCGTCAAGCTGCGCCGCGGATTACAGCCACGTGCTGGCGCCGACCACGACATTCGGCAAGAACGTGATGCCGCGCGTCGCGGCCCTGCTCGACGTGATGCAGATCTCCGACATCAGCGCGGTCGTCTCGCGCCGACACCTTCGTGCGGCCGATCTATGCCGGCAACGCGCTGGCGACGGTGCAGTCGAAGGACCCGATCAAGATCATCACCGTGCGCGGCACCGCCTTCGAGCCGGCCGCGGCGAGGGCGGCAGCGGCCGCGATCGAGAGCGTCGACGGCGACCGGATCGGCCGGGCTCTCGCGAATTCGTCGCGCCGAGCTGTCGAAATCGGAGCGGCCCGAGCTGACCGCCGCCCGGATCGTCGTCTCGGGCGGCCGCGGCATGCAGTCGGGCGACAACTTCAAGCTCCTCGAGACGCTCGCCGACAAGCTCGGCGCCGCGGTCGGCGCCTCGCGCGCCGCGGTCGATGCCGGCTTCGTGCCCAACGACTACCAGGTCGGCCAGACCGGCAAGATCGTGGCGCCCGAGCTCTACATCGCGGTCGGCATCTCCGGCGCGATCCAGCACCTCGCCGGCATGAAGGACAGCAAGGTCATCGTCGCGATCAACAAGGACGAGGAGGCGCCGATCTTCCAGGTCGCCGACTACGGCCTGGTCGGCGACCTGTTCAAGGTCGTGCCCGAGCTCGACGAGCGAGCTGCCGGCGAAGCGCGAGCAAGTGACGCGATCCCGGGCGCCGATCCCGGACATCCACCGGATCGGCGTCGTCGGCGCCGGCCAGATGGGCGGCGGCATCGCCGCATGTCTGCGCGCTCGCCGGGCTCGACGTGGTGCTGACCGACGTCGAGCGCAGCAGCGCTCGCCAAGCGCCCGCGGCGAGATCGGCAGCGCCCTGGCGCGGCAGGTGGCGCGCGGCCGCATCCGCGACGAGGACAAGGACGCGGCGCTCGACCATATCGGCACGGCACCGGATTACGCCACGTTCGGCGACTGCGACCTCGTCATCGAGGCGGCGACCGAGAACGAGGCGGTCAAGCGCGAGATCTTCAAGGAGCTGGTGCCGGCATCTGAAGCCGGAGGCGCTGATCGCCACCAACACCTCGTCGATCTCGATCACCCGGCTGGCCGCGGCGACCGACCGGCCGGGCAAGTTCATCGGCATGCACTTCATGAACCCGGTGCCGGTGATGAACCTGGTCGAGCTGATCCGCGGCATCGCGACCGACGAGGAGACCTTCGGCGCCACCCGCGATCTCGCGCTGAAGCTCGGCAAGACCCCGGTCACCGCCGAGGATTTCCCGGCCTTCATCGTCAACCGCATCCTGCTGCCGATGATCAACGAGGCGGTCTACACGCTCTACGAGGGCGTCGGCTCGGTCGAGGCGATCGACACGGCGATGAAGCTCGGCGCCAACCACCCGATGGGGCCGCTCGAGCTGGCCGACTTCATCGGCCTCGACACCTGCCTCGCGGTCATGCAGGTGCTCTACGAGGGGCTGGCCGACAGCAAGTACCGGCCCTGCCCGCTGCTCGTCAAATACGTCGAGGCCGGCTGGCTCGGCCGCAAGACCGGCCGCGGCTTCTACGACTATCGCGGCGACACGCCGGTCCCGACGCGCTGACCCGCCTCGTGGAGCCACCGTGACCCCCTATGCGAGACCATGCGGTTGACGCTCGACCGCAAGACCGATATAAGCCCGCTCCTCCCGTTTCTGACGAGATACGATGCCGCACCATAAATCGGCCGAAAAACGGCTTCGCCAAACCGAAACGCGCACGGCGACCAATCGTGCCCGGTTGAGCCGCGTGCGTACCTTCGTCAAGAAGGTCGAGAGCGCGATCGAGATTGGCGACAAGACGGCGGCCCAGTCGGCCTTCCAGGTCGCGCAGCCCGAGCTGCACCGCGCGACGACCAAGGGTGTGCTGCACCGCAACACGGTAGCGCGCAAGCTGTCGCGACTGGCCGCCCGCATCAACGCCCTGTGACCACCAAAACCGGCTAGGATCGGCGCGCCTTCGCACCTCTTTCCTGGGGTCGGGGGCGGCGGTCGCGTGGCCCGAGTTTGATTCGCGAAACCTGAACGACGTTCAGGGAACCCTGCCGGCATCAGGCCGGCCAGGGCGCGTGAGGGGCGCGCCTAACGGCGAACGAGATTTGCTGTCGCGGCTCGCGCGAGGGTTTCTGCGGGTCTTCTCGGTCGCGCCACAATTTTGTCTTTATTCCTGTTTCGTTCTCGTTGCCTCCCTCCCCACATGTGGCTACAGTTCGCAGCAACGAGGCCGTAAATGCCATATGCCTCGTGTAGTTCTACCATGTAGTAAACATCTTGCAGAGTATTATGCCGGCGGGGCCGAAAGCGGTTCTGCGGATGTGTTCAAGCATATTTGCGATTTATTCTGAAATGTGGAGGGTTACTTGATCTAGCCGGGGGGCTTGGCGGTCGATACTGAGCCGCGCAAAGCAAGAAACGCGTATTTTACAGGGGAGAGGGTTGTGGGGGAAGCAGCTCGCAGCAATCGCGTCGATGATGTCGTGCGCCCTGAAACCGGCGAATGGGGGCGGGTGTTGTGCCGCCTCAAGGACGAAGTTGGCGAGACCGCCTACCGCTCCTGGCTCCAGTCGTTGCGGATCGAGCGGGTCGACGAGGGCGATGCCGTGGTTGCCGCGCCGACGCGCTTCCTGCGCAACTGGGTGGCGACGCATTACGCCGACCGCCTGCTCGCGCTGTGGCGCATCGAGAACCCGGCCGTCGTCCGCCTGTTGCTGATCGTCGATCCGGGTCTGACGAGCAAGGCGCCCGCAGAGCCACAACTCGCCGAGCCGCAGGTCGCGTTCGCCGCGTCGGCCGAACCGGCCGGCGGCGAGATCGCCGAAGACCGGGCGCAGCTTTCGGCACCGCTCGACCCACGCTTCACCTTCGAGAATTTCGTCGTCGGCAAGCCCAACGAGCTGGCCCATGCCGCCGCCCGGCGGGTTGCCGAGGCCTGCGCCAGCCCGGCCCATGCCGTGCCGTTCAACCCGCTGTTCCTCTATGGCGGCGTCGGCCTCGGCAAGACCCATCTGATGCACGCGATCGCCTGGCATGTCCGCCTGCACGCCCCCGGCCGCAAGGTGATCTATCTGTCGGCCGAAAAATTCATGTACCAGTTCATCCGGGCGTTGCGCTTCAAGTCGACGATGGACTTCAAGGACCAGTTTCGCTCGGTCGATCTGTTGATGATTGACGACGTGCAATTCATCAGCGGCAAGGATTCGACCCAGGAGGAATTCTTTCACACCTTCAACGCGCTGGTCGACCAGAACCGGCAGATCGTCATTTCCGCCGACAAATCGCCCTCCGACCTCGAGGGCCTCGAAGAGCGGATGCGCTCGCGGCTCGGCTGGGGGCTGGTCGCGGACATCCACCCGACCACCTACGAGCTGCGCCTTGGCATCCTGCAATCCAAGGCCGAGCAGACCGGTCTGCGCCTGCCGCAGAAGATCATGGAATTCCTCGCTCACAAGATCGTCTCGAATGTCCGCGAGCTGGAAGGGGCGCTCAACCGCATCACCGCGCAGATGCAGCTGGTCGGCCGCGACATCACGCTCGAAAGCGCCCAGGAGCTGCTGCACGATTTGTTGCGCGCCAATGAGCGACGGGTCACGATCGACGAGATCCAGCGCCGGGTTGCCGAACACTTCAACATCAAGATGGCCGAGATGACCTCGAGCCGGCGGGCCCGCATCGTGGCCCGGCCGCGTCAGGTCGCGATGTACCTCGCCAAGCAGCTGACCCAGCGCTCGTTGCCCGAGATCGGGCGCAAATTCGGCGGGCGCGATCACACCACGGTCATGCACGCGGTCAAAAAGATCGAAGAGCTGATCGCCAGCGATCGCGCGCTTGCCGAGGACGTCGAACTCTTGCGCCGGATGCTGCAAAGCTAGAGCGCGACGGCGCGAAGCCCGGGGTGCGGCGTCCGCGGTTCCATGCTACAGTACCGTCCCGTCTGCCCGCACGCTCTCAGGGGATCGGTGCGGCGGCCGGGTTTCCGACCGGTCCGTCAAGAGTTGTGCAGAAGATGAAACTTACCATCGAACGGGCCGCCCTCCTGAAGGCGCTGAGCCATGTGCAGAGCGTCGTCGAGCGGCGCACCACGATCCCCATTCTGTCGAACGTGCTGTTGCGGGCCGAGGGTTCCGGTGGGGCCAATGGTCATGGGGGCCGGCTGGCGCTGAGCGCGACCGACATGGACCTCGAAATCGTCGAGCGCGTCGCCGCCCGCGTCGAGAGCGATGGGCAGACCACCGCCCCGGCGCACACGCTCTACGACATCGTCCGCAAATTGCGCGAGGGCGCCCAGGTCGAGCTCGAGACATTGGGTGGGCGCAACGAGATGGCGCTGCGCTCGGGCCGCTCCACCTTCACGCTAGCGTGCCTGCCGCCCGAGGATTACCCGGTCATGTCGGCCGGCGAGATGCCGCACCATTTCGCGCTGTCGGCCGGCGAGATGCGCACGCTGATTGACCGCACCCGGTTTGCGATCTCGACCGAGGAGACGCGCTATTACCTGAACGGCATCTACCTGCACGCGACCAAGAACAACGAGGTGCCGGTCGTGCGCGCCGTCGCAACGGACGGGCATCGGCTGGCCCGGGTCGAGATCACCGCGCCCGAGGGGGCGGCTGGCATGCCGGGGGTCATCGTGCCGCGCAAGACCGTGCTCGAACTCAGGAAGCTGGTCGAAGAAGGCGACGAGGAGGTCCAGGTTACGCTCGGCGACACCAAAATCCGCTGCGAGATCGGCGAGGCGGCGCTGACCTCGAAGCTGATCGACGGCACCTTCCCCGATTACGACCGGGTGATCCCCGCCGGCAACGACAAGATCCTCGAAGTTCCGTGCAAGGAGTTCGCCGAGGCGGTCGACCGCGTGTCGACGATCTCGACCGAACGCAGCCGCGCCGTCAAGCTGGCGATCGAGCGCGGCAATCTGGTCGTGTCGGCGACCAGCCCGGAAAACGGCACCGCGGTCGAGGAACTCGAAGTTCGCTATCAGAGCACCCCGATCGAGATCGGCTTCAACTCGCGCTATCTGCTCGACATCACCGACCAGATCACCGGCGAATATGTGCAGTTTCAGATGGCCGATGCCGGGTCGCCGACGATCCTGCGCGACGGCGCCCCCGAGGCCAACGGCGCCAGTGCGCTGTATGTGCTGATGCCGATGCGCGTGTGACGGCGACATCGGCGCACAGCCTCGGAATTGCTGGAAATTCAGGGCTTTCACCCCATATAGGGACGATGATTGCCACGGCGCAGGAAGACCGCCGAAGCGACGGCCGCGCGGCTATTGCGCCGCGTTGCGGGCACCTCGGCGTGACCCGGCTGGTCCTCACCGATTTCCGCAACTACCGCTCGCTCCGGCTTGATCTCGATCCGGCTCTCGCGGCGCTGCCGGTGGTGCTGACCGGCCCGAACGGCGCCGGCAAGACCAATTTGTTGGAGGCGATGTCGTTCCTGTCGCCGGGCCGCGGGCTGCGCAATGCCCGGCTCGGCGACATCGACCGGCGCGACGCGCCAGAGGACGCAATGGCGGTCGGGTCGGCCGCGGGCTGGGCGGTGGCGGCCACCGTCACAACCCGGCGTGGCCCCATTTCCGTCGGTACCGGGCGCATCGCCGGAGGGCGCGAGGGCAGCGCCGGCGAGCGCCGCACGGTCCGCATCGACGGCGAACCGGCGCACAGCCAAGCGACGCTAGCCGAGCGGCTCGGCGTGTTGTGGCTGACGCCGGCAATGGACCGGCTGTTCGTCGAGGGCCCGAGCGGGCGGCGACGCCTGATGGACCGGCTGGTGCTGGGGCTCGATCCGGCGCATGCGGCGCGGGTCGCGCGCTACGAGCAGGCGCTGCGCGAGCGGTCCCGCCTGCTGCGCGACGGCAACGGCGATCCCGCATGGCTGGCCGCGCTCGAAGGGGTCATGGCGGCCGAGGGGGTCGCGGTGGCGGCGGCGCGGCGTGAAATCGTCGAGCGGCTCGACCGAGCCTGCGCGACGGCAGACGGCGCCTTTCCGCGCGCCGGGCTCAGCCTCGACGGCACGATCGAGACCTGGCTTGCGACGCTGCCGGCGCTCGCTGTCGAGGAGCGGTTCCGGGCGGCGCTGGCGCACAGCCGGGCAAACGACGCGCTTTCGGGGACCTGCCGCATCGGCCCGCATCGCTCCGATCTCGGCGTCGTCCATGCCGCGAAGGGGATAGCCGCCGCATCGGCGTCAACCGGCGAGCAGAAGGCGCTGCTGATCGCGATCCTGCTGGCGCAGGCGCAATTGCAGCACGCGGTGCGCGGCGAGCCGCCGCTCCTGCTGCTCGACGAGGTTGCCGCGCATCTCGATGCGGTCAGGCGCGAAGCGCTGTTCGAGGAATTGGCCGGGCTCGACAGCCAGGCCTGGCTCACTGGCACCGACGCGGCGCTGTTCGCGCCGTTGCGCGGTGCCGCCCATTTTTTGTCGGTTCGCGACGGCACGTTGTCGTGAACCATGCTTCAGGCGAAACCACAAACCCGGTCCTCATGACAAATCCATCCGCATCCGAACCGCTTCGCCCGCCGGTCATTCCCGATCGGGCCATTCCCGATCCGGCCATCGCCGGCCGGCTGCCGGCCGCCTATGACGAGCGCTCGATCAAGGTGCTGCACGGGCTCGATCCCGTCCGCAAGCGGCCGGGCATGTATATCGGCGACACCGATGACGGCTCCGGCCTGCACCACATGATCTACGAGGTCGTCGACAACGCGATCGACGAGGCGCTCGAAGGCTATTGCGACACGGTCACAGTCACGCTCAACGCCGACGGCTCATGCACCGTCACCGACAACGGCCGCGGCATCCCGGTCGGCATCCACGAGGAGGAGGGGGTGTCGGCCGCCGAGGTCATCATGACCCAGCTGCATGCCGGTGGTAAGTTCGACCAGAACTCCTACAAAGTGTCGGGCGGGTTGCATGGGGTCGGCGTGTCGGTGGTCAACGCGCTGTCGTCGCGGCTCGACCTGCGCGTCTTCCGCGACGGCGCCGAATGGTTCATGCGCTTTTGCGACGGCGTTCCCGAGGCGCCGCTCGCCCAAGCGGGGCCGGCGCCGGCGCTGCCGCCCGGGTCGCGCCGCGAGGGGCTGGCCACCGGCACCGAGATCACCTTTCTGCCGAGCCCGAACACCTTTACCAAGACCGAGTTCGACTTTACGACGCTTGAACACCGGCTGCGCGAGCTGGCCTTCCTGAACAGCGGCGTAACGCTGGTGTTGACCGACCAGCGCGAGGGCGAGCCGAAGAGCGTCACGTTCCACTACGAGGGCGGGCTCGAAGCCTTTGTGCATTACCTCGACCGCTCGAAGCAGGCGTTGCACGCGCCGCCGATCGCGGTGCGCGGCGAGCGCGACGGCATCATCCTCGAAATCGCGATGGAGTGGACCGACTCCTATCACGAGACGATGCTGTGCTTCACCAACAACATCCCGCAGCGCGACGGCGGCACCCACCTCGCCGGCTTCCGCGGGGCCTTGACCCGCACCGTCAACGCCTATGCCACCGACAGCGGCATCGCCAAGAAGGAGAAGGTGGCGCTGACCGGCGAGGACATGCGCGAGGGGCTGACGTGCATCCTGTCGGCCAAGATGCCCGACCCGAAATTTTCGTCGCAGACCAAGGACAAGCTGGTGTCGTCGGAGGTCCGGCCGGTCATCGAGAGCCTGGTGGCGGATCGGCTGACGCAATGGTTCGAGGAGCATCCGGCCGATGCGAAAAAGATCATCGGCAAGGTGGTGGAGGCCGCCGCGGCGCGCGAGGCGGCACGCAAGGCGCGCGATCTCACCCGCCGCAAGACCGCGCTCGACATCTCCAACCTGCCGGGCAAGCTCGCCGACTGCCAGGAGCGCGACCCGGCCAAGAGCGAATTGTTCATCGTCGAGGGCGACAGCGCCGGCGGCTCGGCCAAGCAGGGGCGCGACCGCCGCTTCCAGGCGATCCTGCCGTTGAAGGGCAAGATCCTCAACGTCGAGCGCGCCCGCTTCGACAAGATGCTGTCCTCGGCCGAGATCGGCACCCTGATCCAGGCGCTCGGCACCGGCATCGGCGTCGAGGATTTCGAGGCGACCAAGGCGCGCTATCACCGCATCATCATCATGACCGATGCCGATGTCGACGGCAGCCATATCCGCACGCTGCTGTTGACCTTCTTCTTCCGCCAGATGCGGCAGTTGATCGAGCTGGGTTTTCTCTACATCGCGCAGCCGCCGCTCTATCGCCTGCAACGCGGCAACGCGAAGCCGGTGTATCTGAAGGATGACGGCGCGCTCGAAGCCTATTGCTTCGATGCGGCATTGCGCGACGCGGTTTTCACCCAGCATGACGACGGCCAGCGCGCCGGCAACGATCTGCGCGAGTTGCTCGAGCAGGCCCGGCTCCAGCGGCGCTGGCTGCAGCCGCTCGCCCTCAAGGTCGGCAATCTCGACGTCGTCGAGCAGGCGGCGATCGCCGGCGCGCTGGCGGCCGGCCTCGCCGGCGACCCGGCGCGCGCGATCGAGGCGGCGCACCGCACCGCCGAGCGGCTCAACCGTCTCGACGCCGAGCCCCACGGCGCGCGGGACGGCATGTGGCGCGGCGAGGTTATCGCCGGCGAGGGGCTCGTCTTCAGCCGCACCCGCCGCGGGGTCGGCGAGCGACGGCTGATCGACGCTGCGCTGTTGCGCTCCAGCGAAGCGCGCCGGCTCGACGCCGACCATGCCCGGCTGCACGAGGTCTATGACGGGCCGGGCAAGCTCGTCGCCCGCGACAAGGAATACCGCATCGCCGGCCCGACCGCGCTGGTCGAGGCGGTGATGGAGATCGGCCGCCGCGGCATCGAGGTCAACCGCTACAAGGGCCTCGGCGAGATGAACCCGGAGCAGCTATGGGAAACGACGCTCGACCCCGAGGCGCGCTCCCTGTTGCAGGTGAGGGTCAGCCACGAGGATCTAGCCGAGGAGACCTTCTCGACCCTGATGGGCGACCTTGTCGAACCCCGCCGCGACTTCATCCAGCAGAACGCGCTCAACGTCGCGAACCTGGATGTGTGAGGCGGCGCGGCTGGGGCGTCAGAGCGCGGGGTCGCTTCGGGTTTCCGGCGGGTCTGGCCGGTTATGTCAGGCGGCCACGGCGGCCAGCTTGACGAAGGGATCGTCGCTCTAGCCAGCCAGCTTTTTCTTCAGCAGCTGGTTGACGACGCCGGGGTTCGCTTTGCCGCCGGTCGCTTTCATAACCTGGCCGACGAAGAAGCCGAGCGACCTTGGGATTGGTGGCGTATTGCGCGACCTGGGCGGGGTTGGCGGCGAGCGCGGCGTCGACCGCCGCCTCGATCGCGCCGGTGTCGCTGACCTGCCGCAGCCCCTTGCGTTCGACGATGGCGCCGGGGGCGGCGCCGGTCTCGACCATCTCGGCGAAGACGTCCTTGGCGATGCGGCCGGAGATCGTGCCGTCGGCGATCAGGTCGATCAGGGCGCCGAGCGCGTCGGGGCCGACCGGCGAGGCTTCGATGCCGAGCCCCTTCCGGTTCAGCGCGCCGAACAGATCGCCCATCACCCAGTTTGCCGCCGCCTTGGGGTCCCGGCCCGCCGCCACGCGCTCGAAATACTCGGCGGTGGCGCGCTCGGCGACCAGGACGCCGGCATCCTCGGCGCCAAGGCCGAAATCGGCGATGAAGCGGGCCTGTTTCGCGTCGGGCAATTCGGGCAGCTCGGCGCGCAGCCGGTCGATCCATTCCTCCTCCAGCACCAGCGGCAACAGGTCGGGATCGGGGAAATAGCGGTAGTCGTGGTCGTTTTCCTTCGAGCGCATCGGCCGGGTCACGCCGCGGGCATTGTCGAACAGGCGCGTCTGCTGCTGCACCGCGCCGCCCTCCTCGATCAATTCGACCTGGCGGCGCGCCTCGACCTCGATCGCCTGCATCACGAAGCGCACCGAGTTCAGGTTCTTGATCTCGCAGCGCGTGCCCAGCGCGTCGCCCGGGTGGCGCACCGAGACGTTGCAGTCGCAGCGCAATGAGCCCTCTTCCATGTTGCCGTCGCAGGTGCCGAGATAGCGCAGGATCGAGCGCAATTTGCGCAGGTAGATGCCGGCCTCCTCGGCGCTCCTGAGATCGGGCTCGGAGACGATCTCCATCAGCCCGATGCCGGCGCGGTTGAGGTCGACATAGGTCTCGCGCGGGTGCTGGTCGTGCAGGCTCTTGCCGGCGTCCTGCTCGAGATGCAGCCGGGTGATGCCGATCGCGCGGGTCGAGCCGTCGGGCATGTCGAGGATGACGCGGCCGTGGCCCGACAATCGGCTGCTGGTATTGCGAGATCTGATAGCCCGCCGGCAGGTCGGGGTAGAAATAATTCTTGCGGTCGAACACGCTGAAACGGTTGATCTGGGCATCGAGGCCGAGCCCCGTTTTGACCGCCTGCTCGACGCACTGCCGGTTGATCACCGGCAGCATGCCGGGAAAGGCGGCGTCGACGGTCGAGACCTGGGTATTCGGCGCGGCGCCGAAATCGGTCGCGGCGCCGGAGAACAATTTTGCCTTCGCCGTCACCTGGGCGTGGACTTCGAGACCGATGACAATTTCCCACGGCCCGGTGCGGCCTTCGATCAGCGCGGACATCAGCGCTCTCCTGCGATAAAGCTCGGGCGGGCGGTGAATTGGGCGGCGCGCTCGATAGCGTCGCCGACCCGCAATACCATCGCCTCGTCGAAGGCGCGGCCGATCACCTGCAGCCCGAGCGGCAGCCCGTCGCCCGACAGCCCGGCCGGCACCGATACCGCCGGCAGGCCGGCGAGATCGGCCGGCACGGTGAACACGTCGTTCAAATACATCGCGATCGGATCGTCCGCCTTGTCGCCGATCGCAAAGGCGGCGCTGGGCGCGGTCGGCGTCAGGATGCAGTCGACCCGCTCGAACGCGGCGGCGAAGTCGCGCGCGATCAGGCTGCGCACCTTCTGCGCCTTCAGGTAATAGGCGTCGTAATAGCCGGCCGATAGCACATAGGTGCCGATCAGCACGCGCCGTCGCACCTCGGCGCCAAATCCCGCGGCGCGGGTCAATTCGTACATGTCGTCGAGGCTGTCGCCCGGCACCCGCAGCCCGAAGCGCACCCCGTCGTAGCGCGCCAGGTTCGACGAGGCTTCGGCCGGGGCGATGATGTAATACGCCGCCAGCGCGTATTTCGTCATCGGCAGGCTGATTTCGACCGGCTCGGCGCCGGCCTCGCGCAGCCAGGTGATGCCCCGCTGCCACAGCGCCTCGATCTCCGGCGCCATGCCGTCGACCCGGTACTCCCTGGGGATGCCGACCTTGAGGCCGCGCATGTCGCCGCTCAGCGCCGCCTCGTAATCCGGCACCGGCACCGGCGCCGAGGTCGAATCCTTCGGGTCGTGCCCGGCCATTGCGGAGAGCAGGATCGCCGCGTCGCGCACCGTGCGCGCCATCGGCCCGGGATGGTCGAGCGAGGAGGCAAACGCAACAACCCCCCAGCGCGAGCAGCGCCCGTAGGTCGGCTTCAGCCCGACAATGCCGCAGAAACTCGCCGGCTGGCGGATCGAGCCGCCGGTATCGGTGCCGGTCGCGCCGAGCGCGGCGTGCGCCGCCACCGCCGCCGCCGAGCCGCCGGACGAGCCGCCCGGCACCAGCGGACGGTTGTCACCCGAAAGGCCTTGGCGCCGCCAGGGGTTTTCCGTCGGGCCGTAAAAGCTGCTCGTATTCGACGAGCCCATCGCGAACTCGTCGAGATTGGTCTTGCCGAGCATGACCCCGCCGGCGGCCCACAGTCTTTCGGTGACCGTCGATTCGTATGGCGGCGTAAAGCCGTCGAGGATGTGCGAGGCGGCGGTGGTCAGCACGCCCTTGGTGCAGAACAGATCCTTGATGGCAAGCGGGATGCCGTCGAGCGGCAGTGCCTCGCCCTTGGCCAGCCGCGCGTCCGATGCCGCCGCCATCGCCAGGGCATGCTCGGGGGTTTCGGTGATGTAGGCGTTGAGCGGCCGCGCCGCCGCCACCGCCGCGATGTACGCTTGCGCCAGTTCGCGCGCAGAAAACTCCTTCGCCCGCAGCAAGCCGCGCGTCTCGGCGAGGGTGAAGCCGGTGAGTGGGTTCACTCGACGACCTTCGGCACCGCGAAAAACCCTTTTGCCGGTCCATTGGGAGCGGATTGCGGCGCGTTGCCGAGGATCGCGTCGCGACAGGTGCCGTCGGTGACCCGGTCCTCGCGCATCGGCAGCCCGCTCGCCGCGACGCTCGCCATCGGCGCGACGTCAGTGGTATCGACCTCGCCAAGCTGCTCGACCCAGGTCAGGATGTGCGACAGCTCGGCCGCCAGCGGCTCGAGCTCGGCGTCGCCCAGCCGGATGCGTGCCAGCCTCGCGATATGCGCGACATCTTCCTTGCCCAACGCCATTCATCGTTCTCCCGTCGGCAACGGCTGCGCCGATCGGTTCCACAGATGGCCCGGGAAAAGCAATGCTGCAATCTCCGGCGAGACTCTGCGGCAACCCCGCCGAAAAGGTATCATCGAGGATGCTTCTCGGCGACCCCAGGGAATTGCGCGCGGCGGTGCCGGCCGGTCGGCGGCTGCTCGGCCTCGATGTCGGCACCAAGACGATCGGCCTCGCGCTCAGCGACACGCGGCTCGTCATCGCCTCCCCGCTCGATACGATCCGCCGCCGCGGCCGGTTTCGCGACGACGCCGCAGCGCTGTTCGCGACGGTCGACCGACATGGCGTCGGCGGACTGGTGATCGGCCTGCCGCTCGCGCTGTCCGGCGGCGACAGCCCGCGCACCCAATCGGTGCGGCAGTTTGTTCGCAACCTTCTGGCCTTGCGCGACATGCCGGTGGCGTTCTGGGACGAGCGGCTGTCGACCGCGGCCGTCACCCGCGAGATGATCGCCCACGACATGACGCGCAAGCGCCGCGCCGAGATCGTCGACCGCGTCGCCGCCGCCTACATCCTGCAAACCTGCCTCGACGCGATCGGGCGGGACGCATGACGCCCGCGTGAGCCGCGCGCTGCACCTCCTCTTTCTGCTGCTCGGCGTCGGGATCGTCTGCTGGCTGGTGGCGCAGACCGACATGGCGGCGCTGCTGTCGGCATTTCTTCGCATCGGCTGGGGCTTTGCGGCGATCCTTGCGGTGCGGATGGCGACGATCGGCATCGACGCCGCCGCCTGGCGCTGCCTGCTGCCGCGCGCCGAGCGGCCGAGCCTCGTGGCGCTGCTGCGCCTGCGCTGGATCGCCGAATCGATCAACACGACGCTGCCGGTCGCGCAGATCGGCGGCGAGGTGATCCGCGCCCGGCTGTTGCAGCGCCGCCTCAGCGCGCCGGCGCGCGGCGCCGCCTCGGTCGCGGTCGATTTCGCGCTCAGCCTGTTCGCACAGCTCCTGTTCACAGTGCTCGGGTTTGTGCTGCTGGCCTGGCTGGGGGATCGAGACGGCTGGTGGTGGGCGGCGGCGAGCGCGGTATTGCTGCCAGGGTTCACGATCCTCAGCTGGGAATTGCTGGTGCGGCGCCGGCTGCTCGCCATGGCCGAGCGCTGGGCCGGGCGGCTGCATCAGCACCGGCTGGCCGCGGCGTTGCGGGCGCTCGACGCCGCGCTCGGCCTCGTCGCCGGCAGCCAAAAAGTGCTCGCCATGTCGCTTGCGCTGCACGTCGCCAGCTTCCTAGCGCATGCCGGCGAGCTGTGGCTCACCCTCGCCCTGATGGGCGCGTCAGCCGGCGTCGCCGATGCGGTCCTGCTCGAAAGCCTGAGCCTCGCGGCCCGCAGCGCCGCCTTCCTGATCCCCAGCGGCTGGGGCGCGCAGGAGGCGACCCTGGTCGCCCTCGCCGCGGTGACCGGCCTCTCGCCCGAGACGGCGCTCGCGCTTGGGCTCGTCAAGCGGGTCCGCGAATTCGCGATCGGCCTGCCCGGGCTCCTCGTCTGGAGCCTCGACGAGCGGCGGCGCCCGCTCCACTCGCCGCGCTGACGCCCAATCGCCGATCGCGCGATACACCGCGGCGGATGGGTCGAAATCGACCCGCGGGTGGCGGAACGGCACCCAATGGAAGCGCTCGCGGAACAGTCTCCCCGCGTGCGGCGGCGCGCCGTAATCATAGGCGGGGAGCAATCGGCAGGTCTCGCGGTCGCCGCCGATCAGGCGCAGATTGCCCCGCTCCGTGGCGTAGCAGGCGAGCGCACGGCGCTTGCGCTCCGCCTCGGCGGCGGTCGCCGCGAGCGCGATGTCGCCGCTTTGCCCTGCCGCGAACCGGTTCGCCGCGACCCGGCCGCCGGCGAGATTATAGGCGGCGAATTCCCAGATCGGCACCGGCCCGCCAATGCCGGCGGCGAGCGCATTAGCGGCGTCGTGATCCTGGTGGCCGCCCTCGAAGGCCGGCACCCACAGCGCGTCGCCGGCGCAGCGCCGGAGCACGGTCGCGATGTCGCGCGCCGCGCCGTCGAAATCATCGCGCAGCCGGCGTGCCGGCGTGTCGCGGAACCTGACCGGCTCCAGCCCTAGCAGACCGGCAGCGTCCTCCGCCTCGGCGCGGCGCCGACGCACCCGCGCCGCGTGGCCCACGCGCTGCCACGGCCACAGCACCGCACGCTCCGGGACGCCGGTCGTCAGGTACAGCACGAAGACCCGCGCGCCGTCCGCCCGCGCGCGCATCGCCGCGATGCCGCAAGCGACGACCTCGTCGTCGGGATGGGGCGCCAGGATCAGGATTCGGCGTGCCCCGGTCAGCATCGATGCGCGTCCGCCGCCGCCCGCCATATCGGCAGCAGATCCTCCTCCAGCACCTCACGCCAACTCGGCACGCGCGCCTCGACATAGGAGCGGGCCGCCACACCCATCGCCCGGCGCCGGTGCGGCGCTGCAGCCAGTTCGACGATCGCCGCGGCCCAGGGTGCGGGGTCGTCGCCCGGCAGCACGCGCAGCCCCGGGCAATCAGCCATGCGGGTCGCCGCGCCGCTGCCGCGCGCCAGCAGCACCGGCAGCCCGGAGGCCAGCGCCTCGACCGCGGCATTGCCCAATTCGTCGATCGCCGACGGAAACAGGAACAGGTCGGCCGAGGCATAGGCTCGGGCCAATTCGTCCTGCGCGAGCGTGCCCGGGCAGGTCAGCGCCGGGCCGAGCGCCGCTTCGAGCACCGCCCGCTCGGCGCCGGCCCCGGCGCACAGCAGGTGCACCGGCACGCCGGCGCGCCGCACAGACTCGATGACCGGCGCCAGCAGCGGCACGTTCTTGCCGGCGTTGAGCTTGCCCGCATACATGACGATCAGATGGTCCGCCGGCAGCGCGAAGCGCTGCTCGAGCCATAAGCGGTCGCGCCGCACGGGAGAAAACAGCGTGCGATCGACGCCGCGGCGCAGCCAGATGCCGCGATGTCGGCGCAAATAACCGGCCTCTTCCGCCCCGGCGTTGCCCTCCACCGCCGCTGTCGCAGCGGCGGCTAGATGCCTAGCAAGACGCCGCCCCAACAGCCCGCTAACCAGACCCGGCAAAGCGAGGTGATCGGCGACAGCCCGGTAGGCAAAGCCGTGCCCGAGCGCACGCTCGAGCAGCTTGGCGGTGGTAATGCGGGCATATTCGGGCGTGTTGGTGTGGATCGAGCTTACCAGCGGGATGCCGCGTCGGGCGGCGAAGCGGGAAGCGGTCTGCGCGTAGCAGAAATAGGCGTCGGTGGTATGGATCACGTCGTAGCCGCCGAGCGCCCGCGCCAGCCGGGGATGCCACGGCGCCAGATCGGTGTGGTCAGGCAGCTCGCGGATCAGCCGCGCCGTGCTGAACACCGGCGGCAACAGCACATAGCGCACCGAGGGCGAGAGCTCGATGCGGCGCGGTTCGCCGCCGCTGAAATGCACCGTCAGGTCGAGCTGCCCGCCATAGTCAACCGCCGCCTCGGCGAGACGCTGCCAGCATTTGACATGGCCGCCGGCTTCCGCCGTCAATGCCAGATCGACCAGCACGCCGACCCCGAGCGGCCGCCCCGGTCCGCGCGCCGAGGTGCCCGGCCCGCCTTCTCTCGCGACCATCCCCCCGTCCGCCGACATTGCTCGTTCCCACACCCCAACAGCATTGATCGCAGCTTAATAGCCAAGAATCCGGCCGGCGCCATTGTGGCGCAACGGGGTCGCAATAGGCAGTCGCGGTCGACTGCGGTAGTGTCCCCGGCCACAAGCGCCCCGCCCGCCCCCTGGCGTCCGCGCATCAGCCCAACGGAGGAATTGCCATGATCGATCTGCACTACTGGCCGACGCCAAACGGCAAGAAGGTCACGATCCTGCTGGAGGAATGCGGCCTCGAATACCGGATCGTTCCGTGCAACATCCAGCGCGGCGACCAGTTCAAGCCGGAATTTCTCGCGATGAACCCGAATCACCGCATGCCGACAATGGTCGATCACGACCCGAAAGGCGGCGGCGCGCCGATCTCGGTGTTCGAATCCGGCGCGATCATGATGTACATTGCCGAAAAGGCCGGGCGGTTCTTTCCGCAGGATTTGCGCGGCAAATACAACGTTACCCAGTGGGTGATGTGGCAGATGGCCAATCAAGGCCCAAAGCTCGGCGAATGCGGCCATTTCCGCCGCGCCGGGCCGGAAGCCGGCGACCTGACCTATGCCATCCGCCGCTTCACGGACGAGGCAAACCGGCTTTACGGCGTCCTCAACAACCGGCTCTACAAAAACAGGTATCTGTGCGGCGACGACTACACGATCGCCGACATGATCTCCTATCCCTGGACCGTCAACTGGAAGGCACAGGGCCAGGACATCGAGGAATTCAAGTATTTCAAGCGCTGGTTCGACGAGTTGAGCGAGCGGCCGGCGGTCAAGCGGGGCATGGCGGTCGGTGCCGACCTGCCGCCCGATCCGGCGACACTGAGCGATGAGGAGCGTGCCGCGATCCGCAAGCGGATGTACAACCAGCGGGCGATCCCGGTCCCGGCGTGACATCTGCCGGCATGACGTAACTGCATACCTCTCTCCGTCCCTCAGGATGGGGAGAGCTGCCTCGTCGACTTGTTCAAGCGAGGGCCGCTGCCTATTATCGGCCGCTGTGCTTCCGGGAAAACCGCAGGTATTCGGGAAATGAGCGACACCGGATTGGCGCGCGGCCCCTCGGTGCCGGGCATCCCGGAGGGCGACAATCGCGAGCGCATGATCTGCGCCGAATGCGGTTATATCCTCTATGACAACCCGAAGATCGTGGTCGGGTCGGTGGCGCGCTGGGGCGGGCGCATACTGTTGTGCCGGCGCTCGATCCACCCTCGCCGCGGCTATTGGACCTTGCCCGCCGGCTATCTCGAACTCAACGAATTGACCAGCGCCGGGGCCGAACGCGAAGCGTGGGAAGAAGCGCAGGCGAAGATCCGCATCGAGGGGCTGCTGGCGATCTACGACATCCCGCGGATCAGCCAGGTGCAGCTGATCTACCGCGCGCGGCTGCTCGACGACGCCGTCGCGGCCGGCCCCGAGAGCCTCGAAGTCGGCCTCTTCGCCTGGGACAAGATCCCGTGGGATGAGATCGCCTTCCCGTCGGTGCGCTGGGCTTTGCATCAGGAGCGCGAGGCGCAGCACAGCGGCGACTTCACCACCCGCATTGCGCCCCCCGCCGACCCCGCAACGCAACTGCGGGAATAGCTTAACCGGACAATGCCCGGCGCCGCCGTAGTAAGGGGTTGTGAAGGCGGACGCATACGTTGCTTATTCTGTTTCTGTTTGAGCCCATCACCTGCCCGGTTATCGCGGTTGCCGCTCGATGACCACAACGGGCCGTTATGGATCGGCTATGAGCCAGAGCGCGGGCATCGCCTCCGGCCGGATCACCGCGCCGTCAACGACGAGGTGCAGGTCGAGATCGTGGCCGAGCGCCTCGGCGCGCCACAACAGCGCGGCGCGGATCTCGGTCAATTCGTCCGAGCCCCATTCCAGCCGCGGCAGGCAGAACGCCCAGCGCGGCCGCTCCTCGCCGAGGTGCCGCCGCAGGTAGTCGGCGCCGTTGGCGAACATCAGCCGGTTGTCGCAATCGACGTAGGTCTCGGCCGGCGCGCCGTCGGCGACGATCACGTCGTGGCTGTCGAGTTCGATATGGAAGTACTCGACGCGCTCGACCACCTCGGCCTGCACGATCGTCGCCCCGTTGATCAGGTGCTCGACCACCACCAGCGCGCCGTCTGTCGCCGATCGCCAATTGCTCGACCGCCACCTCGCCCGCCGGCGTCAGGATCAGCGTGCCGCGGCAATAGCAGGCCGCCTGTCGGTGACCAAAGTGCCCCCGCCGGCATCGGTCCCAAGCTGAAAGATGTCGCCGGCGAAGCTCTGGCTGGGATCGAGCGCGACGGTAACCGTGCTGCCGTTCTCGACAATGTCCAGCGTCTGCGACACGGTGCCGTTGCTGACGACGGTCGTGGTGCCGGTGTTGCTGAACGCCATGAACGGCAGATCGAACCGGTCGCCGACCTGCACGTCGCCGACGACCCCTTGCAACACCGAGCCCGATTTGACGACCAGCAGCTCGTTCCCGGTCGTGCCCAAATCGATCGCGACGCCACCGGTACCGATGATAGTGCCGTAATTGACGATCGTGTTTCCTACCGTGTCGTAGGACGACACCAGCACGCCGATACCGCCGCTGACCGTGCCGAAATTGGTCACGACGGCGCTGTAGGCTGGGCTCGGTGTATAATCGTTACCCAAATAGATCCCCGCCGTACCGCCGGCGATCAGCGCCGTGGGATTTCCCGCTGTGCCGTTGAGGATGGTGCCGCCGTTCTGAACCTGAACGCCGCGCCCTTGCCCGCCGCTAGCCTCTATGGTGGCGTAATTGGCCAGCGTCCCGCCGCTGTAGATCGAGACGCCGTAGCCGTGCGCACCGGATGCGAGTATCAAACCGGGGTTGGTGGCTTGGGCATTGTAAAGAGAAACGCCAGCGCCATAAGTGCCACCGCTCCCGGCCGACGCGGCTCGGGGCTCACTCGTTGTAGATCGGGGCATCGGTGCCGGTGCCGCCGGGCTTGCCGGTCGGGCCGAGCGAATAGAGATCGTAGTCGTGACCGGGCCGCTGGCTCGGGTTTTGATAGACGAACGGGTGGCCCCAGGGATCTTCCGGCGGGATCGTGGCCTTCAGATAAGGGCCGTTCCAGCGCGTCACCCCTGCCGGCCGCGAGATCAGGCTTTGCAGCCCCTGGTCGGTCGTCGGATAGCTCCCGACATCGAGCTTGTACATGTCGAGTACCGTGCCGAGGCGGGCGATCGACTGATGGGCGATCTTTTCCTTGGCGGAGCCGAGCTGGTGCAGCAGCGCCGGTGCCACGAGGCCGATCAGCAATCCCAAAATGGCTAGGACGACCAGGAGCTCGAGGAGCGTGAAGCCGCTCTCGCTGCGCCGGGGGTTGTGCGCCAGTTCGGCGGTCGCGGGGGCCGTGCGGTCAGTCAACATCACCACGCCAGATCGGCTTCAAGTGATCGATTGCGGTCTCGCGAGCTGCCTCGCGATCCGGGCTATACGCCGGCGCCGCCCTTCGGCACAAGCCGAAGCGCGGCGCCGGACGCGACGCGGACCGGCCGTCTACCGCGGCTCGCCGGTGGTCGGGTCGAGGATCAGCTTGCGTTCGCCAAACGCGTGCCGGCTGAAATCGAACATGTTGGTCAGCGAGCCGGCGATTTGATCGAACGAGCCGGCGCCGATCCGCCCGGTGCCCCAGTTGTCTTCGATAAAGCGCAGCACCGAGGTCTGGTCGGTCACGGTGTGATCGACGAAGTTCGCCTTGGCGAAGGGCGAGATCACCAGCAGCGGCTGCCGCATGCCATAGCCGCAACGGCCCTCGATGGCGCCGAGCGCGGCGCCGTGGCCGCATACGCCCGCGCCGTTCAGTTGATCGTTGTCGGTCGCACTCGCGGTGTTGACCGCCGAGGAGTTGACGATCGGGCCCATCTGATGGTCGTACCACCCGTCTGAATCGTCATAGAGGATGACGATGGCGGTGCTTTTCCAGAACGGCGACTGCATGATCGCATTGTGTAGGCGCCCGATTAAAATGTCACCCCTCTGCCAGATAGAAATGACACTCCCCGGGGATTTTCGGGAGGGTGTTTGGGGTGACGGTACAGCTGATGAGCAATGGAGAGCTTGGACGGCTTGAGGTGCTGCGGGACTTGGATCAGCGACGGCTGACGACCACGGCGGCGGCGCAACTGTTGGGTCTTGAGCGGCGTCAGGTATTCCGGCTGTTGGGGGCCTATCGAGCCGAGGGTGCGGCGGGTCTGATATCGAAGCGCCGTGGTCGCCCCGGCAACCGAGGTAAGCCCGCGGCGGTTCGCATTGAGGCGCTGGCGATCATTCGCGAGCGCTACTGGGATTTCGGCCCGACTTTGGCGGCCGAGAAGCTGGGCGAGCTGCACGGGATCGTTCTCGGCCGCGAGACCCTTCGCCTTTGGATGATCGCGGACGGGCTGTGGCTCGATCGCAAGCAGCGCCTGAAGCGTGTTCATCAGCCCCGCCACCGGCGCGAATGCGCCGGTGAACTGGTGCAGGTCGACGGTTGTGAGCATTGGTGGTTTGAGGATCGCGGGCCGCAATGCACGCTGCTCGTATTCATCGACGACGCGACCAGCCGGCTGATGCATCTACGGTTTGTGGAGAGCGAGTCGACGTTCGCCTATTTCCATGCGACCCGCGCCTATCTGGAAGCCTGGGGCAAGCCGGTTGCGCTCTACAGCGACAAACACGGCGTCTTTCGGGTCAATCAGACGGGCGCCCTTGGCGGCGACGGCATGACCCAGTTCGGGCGCGCGCTCGACGCGCTCAACATCGACATCATCTGCGCCAATTCGAGCCAGGCCAAGGGCCGGGTCGAGCGCGCGCACAAGACCTTGCAGGACCGGCTGGTCAAGGAGCTTCGGCTCGCCGGGGCATCCAGCCTGGCCGATGGGAATACCCTCCTGCCGGCGTTCATGGCCAACTACAACACGCGCTTTGCCAAGCCGCCGGCGAACGGCAAAGACCTGCACCGGCCGCTGCGCGAGAGCGACGATCTGGAAGATGCCTTCGCCTGGAAGGAGGAGCGCACGCTGTCGCGGGCGCTGACCCTCCAGTACGACAAGGTGATCTTCATTCTGGAGCCGAGCGACCCGGCCAAGGCGGCGATCGGCAAGCGGGTGACGGTGGTCGATCAGCCGGACGGCCGGCTGTCGATCCGCTACAAGGGCGTCGAGTTGGCCTACCGCACCTTCGACAAGCTGCGCCAGGTCTCGCAGGGCGCGATTGTCGAGAACAAGCGGCTCGGCGCCGCTCTCGCCGTCATCCGCGAGCAGCAGATTGCACGGGCGGAGACGCGTAGCCGATCAGCACCCCGCCGCCGCGATCAGCGTGACGCGCGTCTATTCAAAGTCGGCTGAGATTTTCCCTACGAGCCGAGCGAGCTGTCGCTCGCTCGGTAAAACAACCGGTGACGCGGCAGCGCAGTGCGACGGGCGTCGCTCGGCCGCTGCGCTTCGCACAGGCTCCACGCCCGCCCGCCGCCCGAACCGGCAACAGTGACATTTCTAAATGGCAGAACCAGTGACATCTCTAAATGGTGGACACACATTGACCGTGTTGACGAGAAAGGTCTGCTCAAGCAGCGGGTCCGAGTAGCCGGCATGCCCGTCCTGGGCCGCGATCGCCTTCAGGAAGTTGACCGCCGGCATGTTGCCCGCCTTCAGCGCGCTGAAGAAGTCGTTCAGATCGTACTGGTGATGGGCGGCGCCATCATGTCCGATTTCGCTGATCGAAGCCGGCCGCGTATGCGCAAGGTTGGCTGTCGACGCGTAATATTGGAACCAGGCGTGGTGCGGGATGTAATCCTTGGTCGGCCCGCCATTGGCCGCGCTCGCCGGGCTCGACCGGCTGCAGCCGGTCGTGCCGTTCGGGTTCGTGGCCGTCAGGTCGAAGCCGCCCATGAAGGAGCCCCAGGCGACGCCCTTCGCGTTCAGCAGGTCGCCGATATTCTGGCCGCCCAGCGAGACGGTCGGCGAGCCGGTCGAACACACGTCGCCGGTCGGATCGAGGTCGCCGACCAGCGTCCCCGGCCCGGCATTGTTCGGCACGACTTTGGGCGTGGCGGCGCTGGGAGTGGCCGGATAGGTATTGCCGGCGACCAGGTTGACCGCCCCGGGGGTCGACGGCCCGAACGTGGTTCCGTAGGAATTGTCGCTCATCGCGAAATTTTGCGCGTAGTTCCACAGGGCCGTGACGGTGTTCCCGTCGAAATACCCCATCACCAGACCCTGGCCCTTGCCATACGCGAACTGGGAAGCACAGTACGTGCTTTCGCCGACCCCGGTGTTGAGCGGAAAGAGGTCCATAAGGCCCTGGTCAAAGGCCTTTTGCTCCGGGCCATAATTGTGGTCCTGGTCGCAGGTCGACGCCTGCGTCGGGTCGAGGCGGAACGGGTTGACTGCGTTGGCGCCGTTCGCCGGGTTGGCGGCGTTGGGGTTGCCGGTCAGCAGGACACCCTCGGGCTGACCGCCGACCAGCGTGCCGAGCCCGTTGACCGACGGCGTTCCCGCGTGAGCGAAGAAGGAGGGCTCGCCCTGCGGGTTCAGCGCGACCGGGTAGGTCGCGAAATAATGATCGAACGAAACATTCTCCTGAAAGATCACGACCAAATGCTGGATCGCAGGCGGTTTGTTATGATCGGCGGGGCGAGCCGCCGCCGGCGGCATGGCGGCCGTCATCAGGGATAGCGCGCCCGCGCCGGCGCCAACGGACAACATCACTCGACGAAAAATCTGGCGATTGCGCATCGCATCCTCGTCAGGTTGGAGTGCAGACCCCGCTATTGCAGCCGGCGGCTGTGACCCCCTCGTGACGGATCGGTGATCCGTGGATGACACCGCGGCGATTGCGTGGGCTGGGCCTGCTGGATTGGTCGAGGCCCGGCACCTCGCGTCAACCTCGCGTCAATAGGGATCGCCGACGAAGATGAACGTCGTGCCGGTCACGATCGGGGCGCTGGCCCCGACGAACGATACGTTGGCGTCCTTGACCTGACGCGACCCGGCGCGACCCGATGCCTGCAGGGCGCCTTCGATGATGTGCCACAGGCCGTGGATGCGTCCGGTGCCGAGGCTGCCGCCAAAGGTGTTGAGCGGCAATTCCCCGTCCAATTCGATGCGCCCGTCCTGGATGAAATCGAGCGCCTCGCCTTCCTTGCAGAAACCGTAGCTTTCGAGGCCGTAGATCACCGAGGCCGAGAAGCCGTCATAGATCTGCGCCACGTCGACATCTTTCGGGCTGAAGCCCGAGCGCTCCCAGGTCAGCTTGGCGGAGCTGCTGCCTCCCGCCATGTAGCTCGAAAGGCTGCCGATGCGGCCCGCCACCTCGAAATGGAGCCGCTGACCGTAGCCGGCGAGATAGGCCGGCTGCGGCTTCAGGTCGCGAGCCCGCTCGGCCGTCGTCAGCACGATCGCGACCGCCCCCTGCACCGGGATGTCGCAATCGAACAGGCAGAACGGATAGGCCACCATGCGCGACGCCAGATAGTCCTCGCGCGACAGGGGTGTGCCGTAGAACCAGGCGTGCGGGTTGTGCTGCGTGTGGCGGCGCTGCGTCACGGCCAAGGTCGCCATCTTTTCGCGGTTCTGGTTGTGGCGCTCGAGCCACCTCGTATAGGCGACCGCCATGCCCTGCCCCGGGCCCCCGAAGCCGTAGGGCGCGGTGAACTGCGCCGCGCCCTGGGCATAGGCGCCGGGCAGGTTCTGGTAGGTGCCGCGCGGGTTGTGCATCGCCCGCCACACCACCGCGTATTTGCACACCCCGGCTAAGAGCGCGTTGACCGCCTGCTGCACGGCGCCGCCGATATTGGTCGTGCCGACCTGGATGTGCCACGCCAGATTGGGCAGTTTCAGCATCGCCATCATGCAGTTGACCGACACGACGGATATGCCGTCGACCTCCACGTGGCCGGTGGCCGGCAGCTCCGGATAGGTGGAGAGGCCGTCGATGTCGGACATCTGCAGCCCCGAATCCGCGACCGCCTCCTTGACGGCGGTCAGCGCATGGGCCGCCAGCGGAATGTCGGCCGAGCGCGTGACCTTCGAGAAACCCACGCCGCTGACCGCGATCTTGCACCGGTTCTCCCACATATCGCCTCTCCCTAGTCGGCCGGCGTCGCGGTGCGCGCGAGGCGGAATTGCGGCAACGTGATGTCGTCGTTCAGCTTCTCGAACACGATTTCGACCCGGCGTCCGACCTTCGCCTCGGTGTATTCCGCCTGCAGCAGGTTGCCGGCGAGCAAGGCGCCGGGCGCGTCGTCGAGTTCGACGATGATGCTGGCGTAAGGCACGGCCGAGGCGAAGCGCTTGTCGCCGGTGTGATACATGATCGTGTAGGCGTAGATCGTCCCGATCCCCCGCACGGCTTCAAATTTCAGATCCGTCGCGACGCATTGGGTGCAGGTCGCATAGGGCGGGTGCTGGAAATGCCCGCAGCTCTGGCAGCGCTGCAACTCCAGAACGCCCCGCTTGGCGGCATCCCAGAACGGTTTCGTCCATTCGTTCGGAACCGGGATCGGCCGGGTCACCTTGCTCCAGTCGCTCATTGTGTTCGCCTGCTTGTTCGCCCTGGGGGCCTTGGGTTTTCCGAGGCTGCCGCGGCGATGTCAGCCGCCGCCGCACCCGGCGTCAATTATTGCCGCTCGCGATGGCGCAGATGCGCCGGCAAGGGCATCCGGGGCAGCAGCGCGTCGCCGGCCGGCTTGGCCGCCGCACGTTCCGGCATCTGCAAGCGCTTATCAAGCTCCTCGGCCACGATCTGGCGGATTTCCCCATAGGCGGGCGGCGCCGTAAGGCCGAACTGGAATATCTGTCGAAGCGAGTCCGGGTGGTTCCAGATTGCGGCCAGCACGGCGTATCGCATATTCGGGGCAGGATGCCGGATCGCACACTCGACCAGCGCGGCAACGTCGTTGCCGTCGAGCGTTACGTCCATCGTTGTCTCGGCCTGCGTCGGGTGGTGCACCGAATTGGCGGTCAGACGGATTTGCGGCAGCTGCGTGTAATAATCCGGCGTCGTTACGGCGTCGGCGGCTTCCGCTTTTGCCCGCGCGTCGAGAAAGGTGCGCTCACCGTTCCTTACCCGCATCGCGCAGCGCCTCCGACCGCCGAAATGATCTTTCCCGGAACAGTGTACACCGGGTTCTTATGTCCGTGATGTCAAGATCAGGGCAAGTGTCTGCGACCTGTTTTTCAGGTGATACTTGGTTATATCAGTGCCCAATGCGGACGGCAGGAAGCATGGACGACGGTTGATCTGGCTCTTATCCGCGGGTTGGTACCGCATGACCAAGGTTCGTCGCGGGGCTTCCTCTGTCTAACGAACGTGCGTCGGCTGTGGAGCCTGCTCCAACCCGGATCGAGGGTTCCCCAACCTCCTCATCCTGCCGTCCGCACTGGGCGCCGAAGATAGTCCTCAATGTCGCCGCGTCACCTCCTTGCTAGCCAAGCCCTTTTTGCAGCGTCGCTGTCAGGCGAATTTCGGCTCCACCATACGGGCAATCGCCCAGATGAAGCCGACCAGTTCACGCGCGATTGCCACGACCACCTTGGGTGTCGGCTTGCCGGCGGCGACCAGCTTGCGATACCGCGCTGAAAGTCTCACCTGCGCCTTCCAGGCCACGTTGCGGATCGGCTCAGGTAAACCCACGAGCCGGTCGCGAATGATCTGTGTCACGCGGGCCGGAAAGCGGTAGGTCCAGGCCGCTTCGACCAGGCAGGTCCGTGCCAACGCATTGCCGGTCTTGGTGATGGCGCCGCGCCGGATCGTGGCGCCGCTCGAATGCTCCGAGGGGTTCAGCCCGAGATAGGCCATCAACTGGCGTGGGTTGTCGAACCGGCTGAAACAGCCGACCTCGGCAACGATCACCGAAGCGACGATCAGCGAGACGCCGCGCAACGCCTGGATCGCCTGCACCACGGGCGCGAGAGACCATTGCGGCACCAGCCCGATGATCGCTCCCTTCAGCCGGTCGCACAGCGCCTCGGCCCGCTCGATCCGTTGCAACATCTCCTCGTGCGCCAAATGCTGCGCCGGATGGGCAAAGACCAGTTCGCCCAGCCAGCGCCGATGCATCTTGGTCCAATGTCCGTACGGCGAGACCAGGCCGTGGCGCAGCAGGAAGCTCAACAGCTGTTGGCGCGCCTTGCGCAGATCGCGCATCGCTTGCGCCCGCAGCCGCACCAGATCGCGCATCGCTTCGTGCGCCTCATCTGGCACCCACACCGCCGTCAGTTGGCCGGCGCGCAACGTCTGGGCCAGCATCATCGCGTCGCGCCGATCGGTCTTCACCTTGTCGCCGACCTTGCGCGGGATCAGCGCCGGCGCCACCACATCGCAACGGTGTCCCAGCCGCGTCAGTTGACGCTGCACGCCATACCCGCACGGCCCTGCCTCATAGCAGAAATGCAGCTGCTGCCCATCTTTCGTCAGCTTCTTGCATAAGCCGCGGATCGTGTCCGGCGTGTTGGTGATCGTGCCGTAGAAGCGTACCTCTGCGCCCGCGGCCGCTTCCACCATCGCCACAGAGATCGTCTTCTTGTGTACGTCCAAGCCGACGAAAAGCGTAACATCCGTCATGGTCCGCCTCGTTCAGTGCCTGGGGATAGGCTCCGTCGCCGGAGCAACCCCCGTAGCGTTGCAAAACGCCTTACTCGACACTTCGAGGCGGGCCGCCTCAACCGGCGATCGCCTCAACGGACATCTGGTCTAAGCTGATCGACCTGCTCGCCTTTCTCGGGCAGCGGCGGGCGCCGATCGAGGTATCATGCGTCGCAATTAGGGCGCGCCAGGGATGAGAAATGACCGCGACGCTCAATGACGAGTTGGCCGATCTCCGGCGCGCCAACGCCGAGTTGCAGCAGCGCCTCGATGAGGCGTTTGCCGAATACCTGACGAACGAGCCGGCGCGGTTGACGACGACGCTCGGCCACGCCTTCCTCGCCGAGCCGTCGGTTCTTCAGATCGCTGACCTGTCGGCGGGCGAGGCCTATAGCAAGCGCGTCCCGTTGACTGTCGCCGCGGTCGAGCTTGGCGGCATTCGCACCGTGCTGTTCGTGCCCCTGCTGAAGAATGGCTCCCTCGTCGGCGTATTTACCATCTTCCGGCAAGAAGTGCGTCCGTTCACCGACAAGGAGATCGAACTGGTCCGGACTTTCGCGGCGCAGGCGGTGATCGCGATGGAGAACGCGCGGCTGATCACCGAGACGCGCGAGGCGCGCGACGCTGCCGAGACGGCGTTGAGTGACCTGAGGGCGGCGCAAGCCAGCCTGATCCAGGCCGAAAAAATGGCCTCGCTCGGCCAACTGACCGCCGGCATCGCCCACGAAATCAAGAACCCGCTCAACTTTGTCAACAACTTCGCCGGGCTGTCGGTCGAATTGCTCGACGAACTAAAGGAGAGCGCTGCCCCGGCATTGGCAACCCTCGACGCGGACAAGCGCGCCGACCTCGACGACACGGTAGAGATGCTGACCGGCAATCTCGAAAAGATCGCCCAGCACGGCAGGCGCGCCGACGGCATCGTCAAGAGCATGCTGGAGCACTCGCGCGGCGTCAGCGGCGAGCGCCGCGAGGTCGACCTCAACAACCTGATCGAGGAGGCGCTCAACCTCGCCTATCACGGCGCCCGGGCGCAAGATCAGAGCTTCAATATCACCCTGGAGCGCGACTACGCGGCGGCGCTGAAGCCCATCGCGCTGGCGCCGCAGGAAATGACCCGCGTCTTCCTCAATCTGTTCGGCAACGGCTTCTACGCGGCCCACAAGCGTGCGCGGGAGAACGGTAACACGCCGCTCCGGCCGACCTTGTCGGTGGCGACCCGCGATCTCGGCGACGCGATCGAAATCCGCATCCGCGACAACGGCACCGGCATCCCGCCCGACATTCGCGACAAGCTGTTCCAACCGTTTTTCACGACGAAGCCGACCGGCGAGGGCACCGGGCTCGGCCTCTCGATCAGCTACGACATCGTGACCCAGCAGCATGGCGGAACGATCGAGGTCGACAGCGGGCTCGGCGAATTCACCGAATTCACCGTTCGACTGCCGCGCTGCGCACCGGCCGTCACGGGCGCGACGCATGAGCGTCAGCATCCTGATCGTCGATGACGAGCCTGATGTCGCCGACCTCTTCCGCCAGCAGTTCCGCCGCGAGGTCCGCCGCGGCGACTACGTCATGCATTTCGCCGTCTCGGGCGAGCAGGCTCTCGAACGGCTCGCCGACGAGATCAAGCCGGAGTTGATCGTGATCCTGTCGGATATCAACATGCCGGGCATGGATGGGCTGACGCTGTTGCACGAGGTCAAACGGCGGTTCCCGGAACTGCCCGTCATGATGGTGACCGCTTATGGCGACGACGGGCGGCGACGACGGGCGGCCGAATATCGGCGCGGCGGAGTTCATCACGAAGCCGGTCGATTTCGAATTGCTGAAGGCTCAGCTGCGCCAATTGCAGGCGCCCTCGGACCCGGGATGCTCGCATTGACCGACCCGGTGAAGATCCTCGGCGTCGATGACGAAGCCGATTTCGAAGTGCTGATCCGGCAGCGCTTTCGCCGCCAGATCCGCGCCGGCGAGTTCGCATTCCGCTTTGCCCATCACGGCGAGGAAGCCCTGGAGGCGCTGGCGGCGGAGCCGGACATCGAGCTAATGCTGCTCGACATCAACATGCCGGTGATGGACGGCCTCACCCTGCTCAGCGAATTGCGCGAGCGGAAATCGCCGGTGCGGGCGATCATCGTCTCAGCCTACGGGGACATGACCAACCTGCGCACCGCGATGAACCGCGGCGCCTTCGATTTCGTCACCAAGCCGGTCGATCTCAACGATCTTGAGATCACCGTCCGCAAGGCACTCGCCGATATTGCAAAGCTGCGCGAAATCGAGCGTCTCCATGCGGCGGCCGAGCGGGCGCGCAGCAACCTGTCACGCTACTTTTCGCCCAACATCGTTGAGATTCTGGCTGCACAGGATGAACCGCTCGGGGCTGTCCGGCGGCAGATTGTGGCGGTGCTGTTTGTCGATATTGTCGGCTTCACGCGGATGGCCGAGGCGATGCCGCCCGAGGCGGTGGTAACGCTGCTGCGCCGGTTTCACGAGCGGATGACGGCGCAGATCTTCGCCTGCGGCGGCACCGTCGAGAAGTATATCGGGGATGAGATCTTCGCCGTGTTCGGGGTGCCGACGCCGAGCGAAGACGACGCGGCCAACGCGCTGATCTGTGCCGGCAGGATGCTGGAAACGCTCGACGGCTGGAATGAAGAGCGCATTGGGGAGGGCGAGACCCCGATCGCGATCGGTATCGGCCTCAATTACGGGCCGGCCGTCCTCGGCGATGTCGGCAGCGAGCACAGCATGTCGTTCACGGTGATCGGCGACACCGTCAATACGGCGAGCCGATTGCAGGCGTTGACCCGCACGCTCGAGACGCCCCTCGTCGTCGGCAGCCCGCTCGTCGATGCGATCGGAACGAGATCTTCCGAAGCCGCCGCTTCGCTGGTGAGCCGACTGCTCGATCACGGCGAGCAGATGCTTCGAGGCCGCACCGGCCCCGTTCGTCTGTGGACTTTGCCGGCCCGATGAGCGGCAGCGGGCGGACCCTTAACGCGGTTTTTCTCGCCTTCGCCGTAATCCCGGTCGCCATCGCCTCGGTGACCGGCCAGCTTGCCACGTATCCCAACCTGATATGGCCTTTGCGGTCTGGCGGGTTCTGCGGCTGGACCGACGGGCACTACGACGCCGCCTCGGATTGAGCCTGTTTTTCGCTCAGCTGGTTCTCAATGCCACCTGGTCCTGGATGTTTTTTGCCGCGCACAGCCCGGCGCTCGGCCTCCTGAACATCGTGCCGCAACTGCTGGTCATTGTGGCGACGATCATCGTGTTTCTAAGGCTTGACCGAATTGCCGCATGGTGCCTGGCGCCGCTGGCGGTGTGGGTCGCGTTTGCGACCGCGCTGAATTTCGCCATCTGGTCTCTAAAGGCGATGCGGCCGGCTTTACAGATCGAGCACCAGCCGGTCTCCCTGGCAGCCCGAGCAGCAGATCATCATCGTTCGGTTGCTGGCCCGCTCGCGCGCGCTGAGCACCAGGTCGCGATGCTCGGGGATGCCGTCGAGCACCGTGGTCTCGCACGTGCCGCAGACCCCCTCGAGGCAGGAGTGCGGCGCATCGATCCCGTTGTCGCGCAGTGCATCGATGATCGTCGCCCCCTCGGGAACAAAGATCGTGCGGCCTTGTCGCGCCAGAACGACCGCGAAACCGCCCTTGGCTGCGACGGGCTCTTTCGCGGCGAAATATTCGGTGTGGACCGTCTCTGCCGGGCGTGAGGCGGTCGCCGCCTCGAAGGCGGCAAGCATCGGTGATGGCCCGCAGCAATAGAGCTGCGCCCCCGGCGGCGCGTCGGCGACGATCGGCGCGAGGTCGAACACGCGCCCGTCCGCCTCGTCATCGACATGCAGATGGAACCCGGCGGTGCCGAGCGCGGTGATGCGGTCGAGAAAGGCGGCGCGGCGCCGCGTGCGCACCGCGTAATGGAGCCGCCAGGGGCGGCCGAGCGCAGTGAGCCGCTGCACCATGCACCAGACCGGCGTGATGCCGATCCCGCCGGCGAACAGGATCGTCTCGGCGGCATCCTCGACGAGCGGAAAATTGTTGCGCGGCATGCTCGCGCCCAGCACCTGCCCGACCCGCACGCGGTCATGGATGAACAGCGACCCGCCGCGGCTGGCGGCGTCCTTCTGCACGCCGATCACATAGCGGTGGCGCTCCTCTTGCGGGTTGGCCAGCGAATAGCTGCGCGTCAGTCCGGGGCCGAGCTCGAGGTCGATATGCGCGCCGGCGCTGAACGGCGGCAGCGGCCCGCCGCCCTCCGGCCGCAGGTCGAGCGAGACGACATCCTCGGCCTCGAAGGTGATCGATTTGACGAGCAGCGAAAGCGTCATCGCCGGTCGATTACGGGCGCGCCTCGCACAGCACGAAATCCATTGCCACCTGCGCACCGCGCACCAGATGGGCGACGCCGACGACGCTGCGCGCCGGCAGCCGGTCGGGCGGGAAATTGCCGATATAGGCGGCGTTCATGCGCTCGTAGAGCCGCGGAAACTCGGTCAGATAGACCCGCACGCTGACGACGTTGTCGCGGGCGAGGCCGGCGGCGGCGAGCAACACGTCGAGATTGGCGAAGATCTGCTGCACCTGCCGCTCGACCCCCTCGGGCAGCGGCGTGCGATCGTTGTCGAGGTCGATCGGCAGCAGGTTCGTGATGAACCCCCAGCCGCCGGCCATCACGATGTCGCTGCCCAAAGCGGCGCGCGCCGCATCGTTCCTGGTGGTGATGAACGGCATCGTAGCGCTCAACCTACCAACTCGTCGGCAAGCAGCCGGGCGATGCGCTCGCGCGACACCGCTTCGCGTTCGAGCGGCGGCAATTGGTCGGTCTCGATCACGATCTCGGTGGCGCGCCGGCCGAATTCCTGCAGCGCGCCGAGATCGCGGATATTGGATTGCGAGGGCAACTGAAACACCAACTCGTAATTGTAGGTGCGCACCGGGTCGTTGCCGTAAAGCCGCGGCAACTCGGGGACTTCGTCGTTCTGCACCGCGTCGATCGCCTGGCGCAGCATGCGGCGGAACATGACGATGCCGCGGTCGGTCGTGCCGAGGTGCTCGTTGTTGCGGTCGGCGATCGCGCCCTGGCTCACGAGGGCGTCGTAATCGCCGGGCTGCAATTGGCGCTCCTCATAGGGGCGGTCGGCGGTCTGGCCGATGAAGTTCATCTTGTCGACGCCATAGAGCGCGGGGTCGCGCACGCCCTCGGGGTCGGTGCGGTCATTGACGTGCGTGAGCCCGGTATAAAACGAGTTGTGGTCGTCGATCGGCACCACCCAACGGGTGAAGCTGCAAGCGATGTTGAAGCAGTCGGTGTCGGCCGGGTTCTGGCCGGAGGCGAACTGCGCGAGGTTGGGCAGGATGATGTCGCTGGCGCGGATAAACACCTTGTCGCCGACCCGCCGTGTCGCCATCGACAGGAAGCCGAGCGGCGTCTCGATGAAATCGAGCGCCGGCGGCACCGCGAAGGCCGGCGAGAACTGATAGCCGCTGACGATCGCGTGCAGATAGGCGTTGTGGATCGGGTCGCAGGCATTCTCGACGATCTGCAGCCAGTTGCACGGCAGGCGCATCTTGACCGGCAGAAAGCGGTTGCCGGCGGGATGGCCAAAGGTGTCGAGTTCGGGAAACGGCGGCTTCTTCTCGGGCGGGCCGAGATAGGCGAAGATCAGCCCGTGCGCCTCGTGCACCGGATAGGCGCCCTGGCAGAAATTCTGCCGGATATGGCTGGTCGCGGGCTCGGCCGGCGTCGACAGCACCGTGCCGTCCACATCGAAATGCCAGCCGTGATAGCAGCAGGCGATGCCGCGCTCCTGGACGATGCCGAATTCGAGCGAGGCGCCGCGATGGATGCACAGTCGGTGCAACAGGCCGATCTGTCCGCCGCGGTCGCGAAAGATCACCAGATCCTCGCCGAGAATGCGGATCGCGACCGGCAGATCCTTCAGCTCCGATTGCAGCATGATCGGGTGCCAGTAGCGCCGCAGGTAGTCGCCGCCGGGCGTCCCCGGTCCGGTCTCCGCCAGCGGCGACGGCGCAAACGGCTTGAGCCGGTTGTGATACCCGGCAAAGGGTTGCAGGCGGGCGTCGGCTGGAGTGGGCATCGATATTCTCGATCGTCTAGCTGACCAGATCGGCGGCGAGCAGGTGGCGGATGCGCTCGCTGGCGACCCGCTCGCGTTCGGCCGGCGGCAGATGGTCGGTCGCGACGACGATCTGCGCCGCACGCCGGCCAAATTCGCCGAGCGAGGCGATGTCGCTGATGTTCGACTGGCTCGGCAGGCGGAACACCAGCTCGTGGCAATAGCTGCGCGCCATCTCGCCGTCCTGGTAGAGGCGCGGGATCTCCGGCTCCTCGCCCGCCTCGACCGCGTCGATGCCGCGGCTCAGCATGCGGCGCAGCATGACAATGCCGCGGTCGGTCGTGCCGAGGTGCTCGGCGCGGCGGTTGGCAATCATGCCCTGGCTGACGCAGGCGTCGTAATCGCCCGGCTCGCGCTGGCGCTCCTCGTAGGGCCGGTCGTCGGTCTGGCCGATGAGGCCCATGCGCCCGACCCCGAAATCCTCGGGCTTGGCGTTGCGCATCACGGCGCTCGGGTTGCGGTCGTTGATGGTGCGGATGCCGATGTAGAAGGCGTTGTGGTCGTCGATCGGCGTCACCCAGCGCGTCGTATAGGCGGCGATGAAAAAGCTTTCGTCGGTCGCCGGGTTGGAGCCGCCGGCAAACTGCCCGAAATTGGGCAGCGCCACGTCGCTCGACCGGATGAAGACAAAGTCGCCGACCCGCCGCGTCGCCATCGACAGAAAGCCGATCGGGGTCTCGACGTAATCGAGCGCGGGCGGCTCGCGGAACGGCGCGGAAAATTGCAGCCCGCTCGAAATCGCGTGCAGATAGGCGTTGTGGATCGGGTCGGCCGCGTTCTCGCAGATCTGCAGCCAGCTGCACGGGTAGAACATCTTGAAATTGGCGAGCGTATTGCCTTCCGGGTGGGAGAACGTGTCGTAATAGGGAAAGGCAGGGGTGCGCTCGGGCGCCCCCATATAGGCGAACAGCAGCCCGCAGGCTTCGCGCACCTGATAGGCGCCCTGGCAGAAATTGTGGCGGATGCGGCTGGTTTCCGGCTCGGCCGGGGTCGAGAGGATCGTGCCGTCCACGTCGAAATGCCAGCCGTGATAGCAGCAGGCGATGCCGCGCTCCTGGATGATGCCGAATTCGAGCGAGGCGCCGCGGTGCAGGCATTGCCGGTGCAATAGGCCGATCCGCCCACCGCGGTCGCGGAACACGACGAGATCCTCGCCGAGCAGCCGCACCGCGATCGGCAGCTCGCCGAGCTCGGAGGCGATCATGAACGGATGCCAATAGCGCCGCAGGTACTCGCCGCCCGGCGTGCCGGGGCCGGTCTGCGTCAGCCGCTCGCCGTCCTGCCACGGCGCCGGCCGCGCGTGATAGCCGGCAAAGGCGCGATCTTGTGAATTACCGCCTGCTCCATCCATCTCGCACCGGTGCACGTCGTTTATCGGAGTGCCCGAGCATATACGTCCGACGCCCGGACGGCCACATCATCGGCGCCCGTCCCCTATTCGGCGAGGCAGAGCCCGTGGTCGGGATTGAAGGTCAGGAAGACGTTCTGGCCGGGGGTGAGCTGCTCGAAATGGTCGATCTGGATGGCGATCTCATACCGCCCGACCTTGACCCGACATTCGAGGAAATTGCCGAGATAGACCGTGTCGAGGACCTCGCCTTCGATCAAATTGCCGCCGGGCGCGCTGTCCGGCCGCTCCAGGTGGAGCGCGATGTCCTCGGGCCGCAGGCTGAGGAACAATGTGCCGCGAGCCGGCACGCCCTCGCCGCCGAGCGCCTGCAGGCGCAGCGGCTCGCTTCCCTCGCCGGGCATGATCTGCACCCGGCAGTAAGCCCCCTCGCGGCCCAGCAGCGTGCCCTCCATCAGGTTGGCGACGCCGATGAAATTGGCGACGAACGTGTTCGCCGGCCGCGCATAGATCGTTTGCGGGTCGTCGATCTGCTGGATGACGCCCTTGTTCATCACCACCACCCGGTCGCTCATCACCAGCGCCTCGGCCTGGTCATGCGTGACATAGATCGAGGTGATGCCGACCTCGTGCTGCAGGCGCACCAGCTCGACCCGCATCTGCTCGCGCAATTTGGCGTCGAGGTTGGACAGCGGCTCGTCGAACAAGACGACGCGCGGCTCGTAGACGATCGCACGCGCCAGCGCGACCCGCTGACGCTGGCCGCCCGACAGCTTGGTGGCGTAGCGGTCGGCGAGGTTGCCGAGACCGACCAGGTCGAGCACCCGGTTCGTCCGCTGCCGGATCATCGCCGGCGCCGCGCGGCGGACGCGCAACCCGTAGGCGACGTTGTCAAACACGGTCATATGCGGCCACACCGCGTAGCTCTGAAACACCATGCCGATGTTGCGGGCTTCGGGGTTAAGATAGACACCGCGCTCGGCCGAGGCGACGACATCGCCGCCGATGCGGATCTCTCCCCCGTCCGGCCGCTCCAGCCCCGCGACGCAGCGCAGCGTCGTCGTCTTGCCGCAGCCCGACGGCCCGAGCAGGGTCAGAAACTCGCCCTGCCGCACCGACAGGTTCAGGTCGCGCACTGCGGTCTCGGCGCCGAACGCCTTGCGCAGGTGCTCGATCTCGACCATCGACTCGTTGCGGCCGTTCATGGCTGGACCGCCAGCGTGTGTTCGGGATCGAGACTCAGATACACTTTTTCGCCCTTGCGCAGCCGCATTCGAGGATGCGCCAGCACCTTCCACTCGAACCCGCCCCATTGCACCCGGCAATCGACGTAATTGCCGAGAAAGATCGCCTCGATCACCTCGCCTTCGAGGCAGGGCTCAGCGCCGTTCTGGCGCAGCGCGCGGACATTCTCGGGCCGCACCGACAGGATCGCCGCATCGCCCTGCGCAACACCCTGCCCGAGGCGGCAGGCGAGCTGGATCCGCTTGCCGCCCTCTTCCACCTCGACCCGGCCGCGGCCGGGCCCGGTCACCGTGACGACGCGCCCCTTCAGCAGATTGGCGACGCCGATGAAATTGCTGACATAGCCGTTGACCGGCTGCGTGTAGATGTCGCGCGGCCCGCCGGTCTGCTCGATATGCCCCTTGCTCATCACGATGATCTGGTCGCTCATCACCAGGGCTTCGGACTGGTCGTGGGTAACGTAGACCGAGGTGATGCCGACCTCGTGCTGGATGCGCTTCAACTCGATCCGCATCTGCTCGCGCAGTTTGAGGTCGAGGTTGGACAGCGGCTCGTCGAACAACAGCAGGCGCGGTCGCGACACGATGGCGCGGGCGAGGGCGGCGCGCTGCTGCTGGCCGCCCGACAGCTGCGTCGCCAGCTTGTCGGCCATGTCGCCGAGGCCGACGAGGCGCAATACCGCGGCGACCCGCTCGTCGATCTCGGTCCGGTCGACTTTGCGGATTTCGAGCGGATAGGCGACGTTCTGCGTCACGGTCATGTGCGGCCAGATCGCATAGCTCTGGAACACCATGCCGATGTCGCGCTTTTCCGGCGGCAGAAAAATTCCCTCGGCCGGCGAGGTATAGGTCAGCCCGCCAACCCGGATCAGCCCGGCATCGATGCGGTGCAGCCCGGCGATGCTCATCAGCGTCGTCGTCTTGCCGCAGCCGGACGGGCCGAGCAGTGTCAGAAAGCTGCCTTTCGGGGCGCTGAATGAAACATCGTCGACGGCGCGATCGTTGCCGAACCGTTTAACGAGGCCCCGCACCTCCAGGTAGGGGGCGGAAAGGTTCTCGACCGTCATATCGCCCGCCGCACTTCCTGCTGTCATGCCTCGCCCTCAAACCGTCAGGGCTTCGCGCCCTGCCACCCGCCGGAAGATCATGAAACAAAGCAGCAGGAGGGCGGTCTGGGCGATCGACAGCGCGCAGGTCAGCGGCTCGTTCTCGAAATTCGACAGATAATAGACGCCGACCGAGATCGTCTCGGTGCCCGAGGTGTACAGGATGATCGAGATCGACAGCTCGCGCAGAAAGATCACGAACAGCAGCACCCAGCCGGCAAAGATGCCCGGCTTCAACAGCGGTATCGTGATGCGACGCAGCGTCGTGAACCACGAGGCGCCCGACATGCGCGAACTCTGGTCGAGCTCCTCCGAGATCGCCAGCATCACCGAGGATATGTTGCGCTGGCCGTAGGGAAAAAACCGCGTGATGTAGCCGAGCAGCAGGATCCAGATCGTCGCGTAGATCGGCGTCCTGATGTAAGTCACCAGCACGCCCATCGCCAGCACGATGCCGGGGAAGCCGATCGGCACGACACACAGAAACTCCAGCAGGCGCGAGCCGAAGCCGCGCGTCCGGTGGATCATGTAGCTGACAATCAGCGCCATGATCATCGCGATCGTCGCGCCGACAAAGGCCAGGAAGAGGCTGTTGCCGATGCCGTTGGTCGCGGCCGAGATGTGATCCGGCGCCCAGAAGAACAGCGTCTTCACATAATTGTGCAGGGTCATGTTGCTGGGGATGATCTCGCCCTGCCACACCGGGTGCAGGCTGACCACGATCAGGCACAGGATCGGCAGGACAACGGCGACCAGGATGAAGGCGACGTTGTAGCCGAACGCCACCCACCGCCACCCCCCGAGATCGAGCACGTTGGGGCGAAACCCCTTGCCGGTCACGGTGGTGAACGAGCGCGGCGCGATATAGCGCTGCTGCACCCAGATCAGCGCCACGGTGATGACGCCGAGCGCCATGCTCATCGCCGAGCCGAGATAATAATTCGCGTCGTCGCCGACCGCCTTGGTGAAGATCTGGGTGGTCAGCGTCTCCCAGCCATAGGGCGCGCTGAGCTTGAACGGCACGCCGAACTCGCCGGCGCTGGTCACGAACACGATGATGGCGCCCGACAGGATACCCGGCGCCACCAGCGGCAGCGTGACCGTCAGCGTGGTGCGCACCAGCCCGGCGCCGGTGGTGCGCGCGCTGTCCTCGAGCGAGGGGTCCATGCGGCGCAGCGAGCCGACAACGAACAGGTACACGAGCGGCGCGAAAAAGATCGCCGTGACCCAGATCACGCCGTAGAGGTTGTCGACATTGAGCAGGTAGCCGTTGACCCCGAGGTAGTCGCGGGCCCAGGCATTCAACAGTCCCACCTTCGGCGAGGCCATGTCGTGCCAGGCAATCGCCCCGACAAACGGGCTCAGGAAGAACGGGATCATGTTGAACGGTTCGAGCCGCTCGCGCTGCGGGCAGTTGGTGCGCGCATTGATCCAGGCGAGCGACACCCCGATGAAGGTCGCCAGAATTGTCGTGCCGGTGCTGATCACCAGCGTGTTGACAAAGGCTTTCGGGATGATGCGGTCGGTGAACAGGGTGCGGTAGTTGGCGAGGCCCCAGGTCGTATCGAAGCCGCCCGAATCGAGAACCTGAAAGCTGCTGACGACCAGCGTCAGCAGCGGCAGGATCACCGCGGCCGCCACGATCAGGCTGACCACGAGGGTGGCGACCGACTCCTGGGAGATCGCGCTGCGCCAGCGGTTCCCAGCCGCCGTCCGCGCAATCGGTGCCGTCGGGATCGTTTCGGTGCTCATCCTGCCTTGCTTCCGTGCTGTCGCCATCGGGGCGTGGCCGCGCCACAATCGGCCCGGCCACGCCGTGGTCTATTCGATACGCCCTACTTGAATTTTGCGACCCAGGCGTCGCGCACCGTGGCAAAATTCTTCTGCGCCCCGACCCAATCCTTGAGGCCGAGCAATTTGAACTTGCTGACGTCGAGCACGTACGGCCTGATGATCGCGGGCGGCGTGTAGTTCTTGCGGAAGGTATTGACCGCCTCGTCCTCGACCATGATGTCGGTGCCTTCCTTGCTGAGCAGGAAATCGATCAGCAATTGGGCGGCGGCGGGATGCGGCGCCCCTTTCAGCACTGCCGCCTGATTGCCCAGCATCACCTGGCCTTCCTTGTACGATCCGATCTTCAGCGTCATCGCCAGCGCCGGGTCCTTGAGCACGTTCTGATAGACCCGGCCGGAGGTGTTCCACATGTCGAGCGGCCGCTGGCAGGACACCACCATCTGCATTTTCGGCTCGGTGCGGAACTCGACGATCGGGTCGGTCGCCTTCAGTTCGTCCCAGAATTTCGGGAACGGCACCGCGCCCGCTTCCATCAGCGACACGACCGTATTGGTATAGGTGAAGCTCTTGGTGATGTCGGACGCGATGGTCTTGCCCTTCAGTGCCGGCTGCACCGTATCGGCGTAGGAGGTGATGTTGATCTTGTCCATCCCGGGGCAGGCCGAATTCCACACCGGCTGGAATGTATAGGCCAGCGGAATGACCACATACGGGTCATCGAAATACTGGCCGGCCTTCTTTGCCAGCTCCTCGGAATCCTTCCAGTAGGGGCTGTCCAGCTTGGCGAACACGCCGCGCTTTGCCGCCTCGTCGAAGAAGCCGGGGGCGCTGACCATCAGGATGTCGACGGTGAACTTGCCGGCCTTGATCTCCTGGCGGGTCTGCGCGACCGTCGCGCCGGTGCCCTTGCGCAGGTTGTTGAATTTGAAGTCCGGCCCCAGATTGTAGCGCTTGACGAACGCCTCTCCCAATTCCTGGGCGGTCTCATCGGCGAATACCGGGTTGAGAATAGTGACCGCCCCTTCTTTCTTGGCGGCGGCCATCAGCGATTTTTCATGCGGTGTCAGATCAGTCGCGCCAGCGACTGGGGCGGCGGCGCACACAGCGAGCGCCAGCCCGGCGGCAAACACACCGGGAGCAATGTTCATCCTGCGTCTTTCCTTCTGCAATTAAGCTGTCTGACGGGTGCCGAACCTATCTAGCACAGCCGGCGCATGCCGTGTCCCTCGTCGCTGCATGGCTGCCAACCAGGCAATTCGTCGCCGCGCGGTCCAGCTTCGGGTAACGGCCGGTCCGCGCCCGGCCGCCTCAAAGCAGCGCCGGGCGCCTGCCGCGACCTCTACTTGAAGCGCTTCTCCCATTCGCCGCGGATTGCCGCGAATTTCTGCTGGGCGCCGACCCAATCCTTCATGCCGAGCAGCTTGTGCTGGGTCAGGTTCAGCAGATAGGGCCGGACCGCGGCCGGCGGCGTATAGTCCTTGCGGAAGGTGTAGACCGCCTCGCCCTCCACCATGATGTCGGCCCCCTCCTTGCTCAGCATGAAATCGATCAATAGCTTGGCGGCGTTGGGGTGGGGCGCGCCCTTGAGCACGGCCGCCTGGTTGCCCAGCATGACCTGGCCTTCCTTGTAGTAGCCGATCTTCAGCTTGCCCTTGAGGTCGGGTTCCTTGGTCACGTTCTGGTAGACCCGCCCGGCCAGGTTCCACATATCCATCGGCCGCTGGCAGGAAACCACCGCCTGCATCTGCTCCTCGCTGCGGAACAGCACGATCGGATCGGTCGCCTTGAGCTTGTCCCAATAGGCGTTCATGTCGACGCCGGCTTCCTCGAGCGCGATCGTGGTATTGGTGACGGTAAAGCTCTTGGTGAGGTCAGGCGAGATCGTCTTGCCCTTCAGCTTCGCGCCGACGGTATCGGCATAGCTGGTGACGGTGACCCCCTCCATGCCCGGGCAGCCGGTATTCCACACCGGCTGAAACGTGTAGGCGAGCGGCACCACGACATAGGGGTAGTCGGCGTATTGCCCGGCCTTCTCCGCCAGATCGGCGCTGTCTTTCCAGTAGGCGCTGTCGAGCTTGAGAAACGCGCCGTGCTTGGCGGCGGCATCGAAAAATCCCGGCGCGCTGACCATCAGGATGTCGACCGTAAACTTTCCGGCCTGGATCTCCTGGCGGGTCTGCGCGACCGTCGCGCCGGTGCCCTTGCGCAGATTGTTGAATTTGAAATCGGCCCCGAGATTGTAGCGCTTGACGAATGCCGCGCCGAGGCTGCGCCCGGTCTGATCGCTGAACAGCGGATTGAGCAGGGTGACCGCCCCCTCCTTCTTTGCGGCCGCCACCAGCTGCGTCTCCTGCGGCGTCAGATCGGCCGCATAGCCCAAGCTTGCCGTTGCCAGGATGCCGAGCCCGGCGGCTGCGGCGACAAAAAAACCAACTCCGCGCCCCATCATGTTCTTCCCCAACCGTGTCTGCCTTGCGGCCATGATCGAGTGTCCACTGTAGCGGAGGGTAAAGAAAGCTGTCCAATCGGATAAGCTGGGGACGGCATTGCGCTGATGCGTGACGGCAAGAGCCACGCCATGCTAGCGTGCGGCTTGCGATGCGACAGGGAAGTCCGGTGCAACACCGGCGCTGCCCCCGCAACTGTGAGCGGCGAGCCCGCGGCAGGATGTCACTGGCCTCACCCCCTTTGGGCAGGGCCGGGAAGGCGCCGCCGGCGATGACCCCGAGCCAGGAGACCTCCGCATCGCCCCCGTCATGGGATGGGGGAACGGCACGATTCCTCGGGTGGAGGAGGAGCCTTTGTCGGATGCCTGCCGGGGCGCGGTCCGCCCTGCGACGCTTTCTCTCCCACCACTGACGCTGGTGCTCGGCGGCGCGCGCTCGGGCAAGAGCCGCCATGCCGAGCGCCTCGTCGAGGCCGCCGCTTCCGGCGGCACCTATTGCGCCACCGCCGAGCCGGGCGACGACGAGATGACGGCGCGCATCGCCGCGCATCGCGCCCGGCGCGGCCCGTTCTGGCATACCGTCGAGACCCCGCTCGCGGTAGCGGCGACGATCGCAGCCGAGGCCCGCCGCGAGCGCCCGCTGCTGGTCGATTGCCTGACCTTGTGGCTCTCCAACCTGATGCTGGCCGGCGCGGCGATCGAGCCGGAATATGCCCGGCTCGCCGCTGCCTTGCGCGCGGCGGCCGGGCCGGTCGTGCTGGTCGCCAACGAAGTGGGGCTCGGCCTTGTGCCGGGAACCCCGCTCGGGCGCCGGTTCCGCGACGAGGCCGGCCGGCTCAACCAGGAGATCGCGGCATTCGCCGACCATGTCGTGTTTGTCGCGGCCGGGTTGCCGCTCGTGTTGAAGGGTTGCTGAGCGATGCGCCGCATCCCCGCGACGATCGTCACCGGCTTCCTCGGCGCCGGCAAGACGAGCCTGGTGCGCCATCTGATCGCCACGGCATCCGGGCATCGCCTCGCCATTATCGTCAACGAATTCGGCGAGCTCGGCATCGACCGCGACCTGCTGCTCGGCTGCGGCGACGACGCCTGCCGCGACGGCGACATCGTCGAACTCGCCAATGGCTGCCTGTGCTGCACCGTCGCCGACGATTTCCTGCCGACCCTGACGCGCCTGATCGAACGCCCCGACCCGCCCGGCCATATCGTTGTCGAGACCTCCGGCCTCGCCCTGCCGAAGCCGCTGGTGCAGGCCTTTGCCTGGCCGCAGATCCGCACCCGCATGACCGTCGACGGGGTGGTGACCGTGATCGACGCCGCCGCCGCCGCGGCGGGGCGCTTCGCCAGCGATCCCGCCGCAATCGCCCGGCAGCGCGCGGCCGACCCGGCGATCGACCACGACAACCCGCTCGAGGAGGTGTTTGCCGATCAGCTCGCCTGCGCCGACCTCGTCATCCTCAACAAGACCGACCTGCTCGCGCCCGAGCAACAGCGCACGCTGCGGCGGGAGATCGAGGCGCGGCTGCGGCCCGGCGTCAAGCTGGTCGCCGCCGAGCAGGGCCGCGTCGCGCCGGCGGTAGCGCTCGGCCTCGCCGCCGCGGCCGAGGACGATCTCGCTGCCCGCCCGTCGCTGCACGAAGCGGCGGGCGAACACGACCACGACGATTTCGCCAGCTTTGTCGTCGAGCGCGCGCCGGTGGCCGACCCCGCCGCCTTCCGCGCCCGCCTCGCCGCGCTGATCCGCAGCCACGACGTGCTGCGGGTCAAGGGCTTCCTCGACATTCCCGGGCGCGAGCGCCGCCAGGTCGTGCAGGCGGTCGGCGACCGCATCGAGCAGCATTTCGACCGCGCCGTGGCTCGCCGGCGAGCGTCGCGCCAGCCGGCTCGTCGTGATCGGCCGCAGGGGAATCGACCAGGCTGCGATCCGCGCCGCGCTCGCCGCGGAGGCGTAAGGTGCACCTGCTCGCCACCGAGCCCGGAACTATCGCCGACGGATCGGCCGCGGTCGATCTCGCCCAGACGCCCGGCGACATCGTCGTCCTGTTGAGCGCCGACACCGACATCGCGCTGATCGCCGCGGCGCAGGCGCGACGCCGCGCCGACGATCCAGCCGCCCCGAGCGTGCGGCTCGCGCCGGTCATGCGGCTCGGCCACAATTTCTCGGTCGATCTCTACATGGATGTGGTCGCCCGGGCGCGGCTGGTGATCGCGCGGCTGCTCGGCGGCAGCGGCTATTGGCCCTACGGCGTCGAGCGCCTGGTCGAGACCTGCGGCATGCATCGCATCCCGCTGGCATTGCTGCCCGGCGACGACAAGCCGGACCCGGACCTGACCGGCCTCTCGACCGTGGCCGCCGCCGCCGGCCGGCGACTGTGGCGCTATCTCGCCGAAGGCGGCCCCGGCAATGCCGACAATTTCCTGCGCTTTGCCGCCGGGCTCACCGGCCGCACCACAGCCTGGGCCGAGCCGGCGCCGTTGTTGCGCGCCGGGCTTTTACTGGCCGGACCGCACCCTGCCGAGCCTCGCCGACATGGCCGCCGATTGGCGAGGGGATGGCGGGGTTGTGCCGATCGTGTTCTATCGGGCGCTCGTGCAATCCGGCAACACGGCGCCGGTCGATGCGCTGGTGCGGGGCGCTGACGGCGCGGCGGCTGCGCCCGCTGCCGGTTTTCGTGCACAGCCTCAAGGAGCCGGAAGCCGCCGCCTTGCTGGCGGACGCATTCGCCGCTCACCCGCCCGCCGTGATCCTCAATGCCACCGGCTTTTCGGTCGACGACAGCAGGCGGACATGACCCGCTGCAGGCCGATTGCCCGGTGTTGCAGATCGTGTTTTCCGGCGGCGACGAGGCGGCGTGGCGCGACGGCACGCGCGGCCTCGGCCCCCGCGACCTGGCGATGAACGTCGCCCTGCCCGAGATCGACGGCCGCATCCTGGCGCGCGCCGTCTCGTTCAAGGAGCCGCTCGGCCGCGACCCCGAGACCGAAGCCGACCTCGTCGGCTACCGCCCGGTCGCCGACCGGGTGGCCTTCGTCGCCGACCTTGCGCGCAACTGGGCGCGGCTGCGCGCGAAGCCGCCGGCCGAGCGCCGCATCGCCATCGTGCTGGCCAACTACCCCAACCGCGACGGCCGCATCGGCAACGGCGTCGGCCTCGACACGCCGCAAGCGGCGGTGGCGCTGCTGCGCGCCTTGCGCGATGCCGGCTACCGCACCGGCGAGGTGCCCGCGGACGGCGCAGCGCTGATGGCGCGCCTGCTTGCCGGCCCCAGCAACGCGCGCCCGCACGCGCCGGCCGAGGAAACCCTGTCCTTCGCCGAGTATTCGGCCTTCTTCGCCGGCCTGCCGCGTCCGGTGCAGCAGCGGGTTGCGGCGCAATGGGGATCGGCCGAACGCGACCCGTTCTTCCGGCCGGGACGGCTCGATTGCGGCCATTTCGCGATCCCCGGCTTTCGCCTCGGCAACGTCGCGGTGCTGATCCAGCCGGCGCGCGGCTACAATCTCGACCCGAAGGCGACCTATCACGATCCCGCGCTGGCGCCGCCGCCCTCCTATCTCGCCGCCTATGCCTGGCTCGCCGACAGCTTCCGCGCCGACGCGGTGATCGACCTCGGCAAGCATGGCACCCTCGAATGGCTGCCCGGCAAGGCGCTGGCGCTTGTCGGCCGAGTGCTTTCCGGAAGCGGTGCTGGGGCCGCTGCCGCATCTCTATCCGTTCATCGTCAACGACCCCGGCGAGGGCAGCCAGGCGAAGCGGCGCGCCCAGGCGGTCATCATCGACCATCTGACTCCGCCCCTGACCCGCGCCGGCAGCTATGGTGCGCCGGCCGAACTGGAGCGGCTGATCGACGAGTATTACGAGGCGTCGCGCGGCGACCCGCGCCGCATTGCCCCGCTCGCCGCCGAGATATTGGAGCGGGCACGTGCCACCGGCATCGACCGCGACTGCGGCATCGCGGCCGGCGAGAAAACCGCCGCCGCCTTGCAGAAACTCGACGGCTTCCTGTGCGAACTGAAGGAATTGCAGATCCGCGACGGGCTGCACGTGCTGGGCGAAAGCCCGCAGGGCGAGCTTCTCGACGCGCTGCTGGTTGCGATCGCCCGGGCGCGGCGCGGCACCGCCACGACAGACGAATCGCTGCTGCGCGCGCTCGCCGCCGATCTCGCCCTCGGCGCCGACCCGCTCGCGCTCGATCTCGCCGCGCCGTGGGCGGGGCCGCGACCGGACGTCCTTGGAGACGGCGAAGCATGGCGCACGGCCGGCGACACGGTCGAGCGGCTGGAAGCGCTGGCGCTGCGGCTGGTCTGCCGGCACACCAGGAGCCGGCGCCGGAGTGGCACGCGACCCGCGCCGTGCTCGGCTGGATCGAGCGGACCTTACGCCCAGCCGTCGCGGCGTGCGGCGGCGCCGAGATCGCCGCGATCCTCGCCGCGCTCGACGGCCGCGCGGTCATGCCCGGGCCGAGCGGCGCGCCGAGCCGCGGCCGCCCCGAGGTGCTGCCGACCGGGCGCAATTTCTATTCGATCGACACCCGCGCGGTGCCGACCGCCGGCGGCCTGGCAGCTCGGCTGGCATTCGGCCGGGCTCATTGTCGAGCGCTACGCGCAGGAGCACGGCAACTACCCGGCGCGCCTTGCGCTGTCCGCCTGGGGCACCGCCAACATGCGCACCGGCGGCGACGACATCGCCCAGGCGCTGGCGCTGATCGGCGCGCGCCCGACCTGGGAGCGGCGCCAGCGGCCGGGTCACCGGGTTCGAGATCCTGCCGGCGTCGATCCTCGACCGGCCGCGCGTCGATGTGACCTTGCGCATCTCCGGCTTCTTCCGCGACGCCTTCCCGGGCCTGATCGACCTGTTCGACAGCGCGGTGCGCGCCGTCGCCGCGCTCGACGAGCCGGCCGAGATCAACCCCCTCGCCGCGCGCGTCGCCGCCGACCGCGCGGCGCTCGCAGATGCCGGCGTCGCCCCGGACGAGGCGGCGCTGCGCGCCGGCTACCGGGTGTTCGGCTCCAAGCCCGGCGCCTATGGCGCGGGCCTGCAAACGCTGATCGACGAGCGCATCTGGCAAACCGACGCCGACCTCGCCGACGCCTATCTCGGCTGGAGCCAGTAGGCCTACGGCGCCGGCGGCGAAGGACGATCCGACCGCTCGCTGTTCGAAGCTCGCCTCGCCGCCGCCGACGCCGTCCTGCACAACCAGGACAATCGCGAGCACGACCTCCTCGACAGCGACGACTACTACCAGTTCGAAGGCGGGATGGCGCTCGCCGTGCGGCATCTGTCGGGCCGTGCGCCGGCGGTCTACCACAACGACCATTCGCAGCCCGACCGGCCCCGCATCCGCACCCTGCGCGAGGAACTGGGCCGCATCGTGCGCGGTCGCGCCGCCAACCCGCGCTGGATCAAGGGCGTGATGCGGCATGGCTACAAGGGCGCCGCCGAGATCGCCGCGACGGTCGATTACCTGTTCGCCTTCGCCGCCACCGCGCGCGCCGTCGACGACTCGCATTTCGAGGCGCTCTACGACGCCTATCTCGGCGACGCGGCGGTGCGCGACTTCATGGCAACGCACAACCCGGCGGCGCTCGCCGAGACCCGCGCCCGCTTTCGCGAGGCGATCGAGCGCGGGCTTTGGCAGCCGCGCCGCAACTTCCTGCGTGCGGAGATCATGCGCGATGAGTGATCCGCCCCTTGGCGACGACGAGATCAACCGGCTGCACGCCGAGAAGATGGCGCGGCGCCAGGCGGCGCGCCGCAAGGTGCTGGCCACCAAGACCGAGGAGCGCGGCCTGCTGATCGTCCACACCGGCGCCGGCAAGGGCAAATCGACCGCCGCCTTCGGCATGGTGTTGCGCTGTCTCGGGCACGGGATGCGGGTCGGCATCGTGCAATTCGTCAAGGGCGCGTGGGGCACCGGCGAGCGCACCGTTCTGGCGCGCTTCCCCGACCTCGTGACCTGCCGGGCGATGGGCGAGGGCTTCACCTGGGACACCCAGGACCGCGCCCGCGACATCGCCGCCGCGCGCGCCGCCTGGGACATGGCACAGGCGATGATCGCCGACCCCTCCTACCGGCTCGTGCTGCTCGACGAGCTCAACATCGTACTGCGCTACGGCTACCTGCCATTGGACGAGGTCGTGGCCGCGCTGCGGGCCAAGCCGCGCGACCTGCATGTCGTCGTGACCGGCCGCAACGCGCCGCCCGAGCTGATCGAGGCCGCCGACCTCGTCACCGAGATGACGCTCGTCAAGCACCCGTTCCGCGCCGGCGTCAAGGCGCAAGCCGGGATCGAGTTCTGATGGCCCACGCCTTGATGCTGCAAGGCACCGGCTCCGATGTCGGCAAGTCACTGCTGGTCGCCGGGCTGGCGCGCGCCTTCACCCGGCGCGGCCTCAACGTGCGGCCGTTCAAGCCGCAGAACATGTCGAACAACGCCGCGGTGACGGCCGACGGCGGCGAGATCGGCCGCGCCCAGGCGTTGCAGGCGCGGGCCTGCGGCGTCGCGCCTTGCGTCGACATGAACCCGGTGCTGTTGAAGCCGCAATCGGACGGCACGGCGCAGATCGTGCTGGGCGGCCGCGTCTACCGCACCGTCGCGGCGCGCGACTACCGGGCGTTGGCGCCGAGCCTGATGCCGGCGGTGCTGGCCGCCTTCGACCGCCTCGCCGCCGCGGCCGATCTCGTGCTGGTCGAAGGCGCCGGCAGTCCGGCCGAGACCAACCTGCGCGCCGGCGACATCGCCAATATGGGCTTTGCCGAAACCGCCGACGTGCCGGTCGTCGTTGTTGGCGACATCGAGCGCGGCGGCGTCATCGCCCAACTCGTCGGCACCCACACCCTGCTGTCGGCGGCCGAGCGGGCGCGGCTCGCCGGCTATATCGTCAACAAATTCCGTGGCGACATCCGCCTGTTCGACGGCGGCATCGCCGCGATCGGCGCGCGCACCGGAATGGCGTGCTTCGGCGTGGTGCCGTATTTCGCGGCGGCGTCATCGCTTCCGGCCGAAGATTCGATGGCGCTGCGGGCCTGCAAGCGCCCGGCGATCGCCGCCGCGCCGGGCGAGGAGCGGCGCCTCAAGATCGCCGTCCCGCTGTTGCCGCGCATCGCCAATTTCGACGACCTCGACCCGCTCGCCGCCGAGCCGGCGGTCGAATTGGTCATGGTGCGGCCGGGCCGGCCGTTGCCGCGCGATGCGGCATTGGTGATCCTGCCCGGATCGAAGGCGACGCTTGCCGATCTTGCGTTCCTGCGCCGCGAAGGCTGGGACATCGACATCCAGGCGCATCGCCGCCAGGGCGGGCACATCCTCGGCCTGTGCGGCGGCTACCAGATGCTCGGCCGCCATATCGCCGACCCTGCGGGACACGAAGGCGCGCCCGGCGAGGCCGCCGGGCTCGGCCTGCTCGAATTGGACACGGTGCTCGGCGGCGACAAATGCCTCGCCGAGGCTGCCGGCAGCGAGGTCGCCAGCGGCCTGCCGGTGCGCGGCTACGAGATGCATCTCGGCACGACACGCGGCCCCGGCCTCGCCCGCCCGATGCTCGACCTCGACGGCCGCGCGGACGGCGCGGTCAGCGCCGACGGCAGGGTCGCCGGCTGCTACCTGCACGGGATCTTTGCCGGCGACGCATTCCGCCGCGCCTTCCTCGCACGGCTCGGCGCCGAAGGCGGCACGCTCGCCTATGAACCGATGATCGAGGGCGTGCTCGACGGCCTCGCCGACCATCTCGAACATCACCTCGACCTCGCGGCCTTGCTCGCCGCCGCGCGCCCGCCGCGCCTCAGACGAGCCGCCTGACATGCGCCGCCAGCCAGGCGCCGAGGATCACGCCCGCCAGCAGCAGGCAGGCGAGGCTGTAGAGCCGCAATGCCCGGCCGATCGCGGCCGGAAGCGGCCGCGCCGTGCCGTCGCCGAGCCACGGGTCGTTGACCACCCCCTCGACGTAGTGGCGCGGCCCCGCCAGGGCGAGGCCGAGCGCGCCGGCCATCGCCGCTTCGGGCCAGCCGGCGTTGGGCGAATGGTGCTTGCGCCCGTCGCGCAGCATCACGACGAGTGCCCGAATGGAACTCGTGTTGCCGGCGAACAGCGAGGCGGCGACCAGCAGCAGGCCGCTGAGCGGCGCCGGCACCAGGTTCAGCGCGTCGTCGAAGCGCGCCGCCGCCCAGCCGAAGGCGCGATAGCGCTCGGTGCGATGGCCGATCATGCTGTCGAGCGTGTTGGCCATCTTGTAGGCGAAGAGGCCGGGCAATCCGAGCAGCAGATACCAGAACACCGGCGCCACGACGCCGTCGCTGAAATTCTCGGCGAGGCTCTCGATCGCGGCACGCACGACGCCGTGCTGATCGAGCCGCGCCGGGTCGCGCCCGACGATCCGGCTCACCGCCTGGCGGCCCGCCATCAAGCCGCCCTGCTGCAATGCCGCCGCGACCGCCGCCACATGCAGGTAAAGGCCGCGCTGCGCCACCAGGATGCCGATCGCCAAGGCTTCCACCGCGCCGCCGGCAAGGCTGCCGCGGCACAGGAAATCGACGGCCCAGCCGACCCCATAAGCCGCACCAACCAGCACGACGACCGTGACGATGCCGCGCTCGCGGCGGCTGCGGTCGCTGCGGGTCGCGCGGTTGAGCTTGCGCTCGAAGGACGCAATGGCGCGCCCGGCCAGCACGACCGGGTGCGGAATGAAGGCGAACAGCGCCGGCATGTCGCCCGCCACCGCATCGATCGCGAGGCCGACGAGCAGCAGCAGAAGCGGGTCATGGGCGGGCGGCGCGGTCATCAGATCGGGAGTCTCGGCCGCCACGCCGCCGTGATCAACCACCAGGAGGATGTTTTATGAGCGAGAACGCGGTGCTGCTGTGCGGGCATGGCAGCCGCGACCCGGAGGCGGTCGGCGAATTCGAGGAAGCCGCCGCCGCGCTGCGCGCCCGCCTCGCAACCCGCATGCCGGGAGGCGACTTCGCCGCCGGCTATCTCGAATTCGCCCGACCGACCATCGCCGAGGGCCTCGCCGCGCTGATGGCGCGCGGTGCCCGGCGCATCGTCGCGGTGCCGGCGATGCTGTTTGCCGCGAGTCACGTCAAGAACGACCTGCCGTGGGAGATCAACAGCTTCATGGCGGCCAACTCCGGCGTCGCGGTGCAGTTCGCCCGCGATCTGGCGATCGACCCGCTGCTGCTCGGCGCAGCATCCGAGCGGATCGCCGCGGCGGCGCCGGAGGGGCGCGGCGACACGCTGCTGGTCGTCGTCGGCCGCGGCACCAATGACCCGGACGCCAATTCCAACATCGCCAAGCTCGCCCGCATGTTGTGGGAGGGGATGGGGTTCGGCTGGGCTGAGGCGGCGTTCAGCGGCGTCGCCCACCCGCGCGTCGACGCCGCGCTCGACCGCGCCGCGCGGCTCGGCTTTCGCCATATCGTCGTCTTTCCCTATTTCCTGTTCACCGGCATCCTGGTCAAGCGCATCTATGCCCAGGTCGATCAGGCCGCCGCCCGGTTTCCCGAGATCGACTTCGTCAAGGCGGGCTACCTGCGCGACCATCCGCAGGTCATCGACGCCTTTCTCGACCGCATCGCCGAATGCGACGCCGGCGACCCGCGGATGAACTGTCAACTATGCAAATACCGCACGCAGATCGTCGGCTACGAGGCGGCGGCGGGGACGCCGCAGCAGGGCCATCACCACCATGTGCGCGGCGTCGGCGTCGAGCACCCGCATGTTCACGATCACGACCATCATCACGGCTAATTCGGAATGGCGCCGCTGTTCGACCATTACGTGATCGTCGATTGGAGCGCGGCGGCACAGCCAAAAACCGGCCGCGACAGCATCTGGATCTGTCACCAGGGGCCGACGGGGGAACGCGTCGACAACCCACCGACCCGCCACCGCGCCAAGCAACTGCTCGGCGAAATCCTCGCCGCCGCATCGGCGCGCGACGAGCGCGTGCTGCTCGGCTTCGATTTTCCGTTCGGTTACCCCGCGGGGTTTGCCGCCCGGCTCGGCCTTGCGGGCGTGCCGTGGCGGGCATTGTGGGACGAAATCGCCCGCCTCCTCGACGACCATGACGACAACCGCAGCAACCGCTTCGAGGTCGGGGCGGCGTTCAACCGCCGCGTGTCGGGCGAGCGGTTTCCGTTCTGGGGTTGCCCGCCCGGCTTCGTCGACGACTTCCTCGGCCCCAAACACCACAAACTCCATGACGCCGAACGGCTGTCCGAGAAGCGGCTGATCGACCGCTGGATGATCGGGGCGCAGCCGTGCTGGAAACTCGCTTATACCGGCTCGGTCGGCAGCCAGGCGCTGACCGGCATCCCGGTGGTGCGCGAATTGCGCGACGATCCGCGCTGGGCGGCGCGGGCGCGGATATGGCCGTTCGAGACCGGGCTGACGTTGCCCGAGGCGGCGCGGATCGTTTTTGCCGAGGTCTGGCCCTCTTGGTGGAAAAAACAAATCCGACCGGAATGCGGCCCGCCCAACGACAAGGCCCAGGTCCGCAGCGTCGCCGGGATCTTCGCCGCGCATGACCGCACCGGCGAATTGGCGGCGCTGTTCGCCGGCGATCCCGGCCTCACCGCCGCAGAACGCGATATCGTCGAGACGGAAGAAGCCTGGACCTTGGGCGTGACCGCGCCGCGACGCTCTCCAAAAACCGCCGCGCCAGCGCCCGCTGCCGCCCCGCGTGCGCCCCAAAGCAACACCGCCGCCTATTCCTACCTCCGCGATCCCGCCGCGATCTATCGCCGCTCGTTCGCGCTGGTGCGGGAAGAGGCGGATCTGGCGCGGTTTCCGGCCTCGCTGCGCCCGCTGGCGGCGCGGCTCGCCCATGCCGCCGGCGACGTCTCGATCCTCGGCGACCTCGCCTGGTCGCGCGATGCCGCGGCAGCCGGAAAGCGCGCAATCGAGGCCGGCGCGGCGATCCTCACCGACAGCACGATGGTCGCCGCCGGCATCACGCGCCACCTCCTGCCCGCCGGCAACGCGGTGATCTGCACCCTGCACGAGCTGGAGGTTGCCGGGCTGGCGAAAACGCAGGCGACGACCCGCAGCGCCGCCGCGGTCGAATTGTGGCGACCTCACCTCGCGGGGGCGGTCGTCGCGATCGGCAACGCGCCGACCGCTCTGTTCCGCCTGCTCGAGTTGCTGCTCGCGGGGGCGGATAGGCCGGCGCTCGTTCTCGGCTTCCCGGTCGGCTTTGTCGGCGCCGCCGAGGCCAAGGCGGCGCTAGCCGCCTACGGCAAGAGCCTCGGCTACATCACGCTGCATGGCCGGCGCGGCGGCAGCGCATTGGCCGCCGCCGCCGTCAACGCGCTGTGCAGCAAGGCTTCCGCATGACAGCGTGGCTGAGCGTCATCGGCATCGGCGAGGGCGGGCTCCTCGGCCTGACCCCGGCCGCGCGCACCCTGGTGGAGACCGCCGAAACCCTGGTCGGTGGGGCGCGCCATCTCGCGATGGTGCCATCCGGCCGAGCCGAGCGTCTCGTGTGGCGCCGGCCGCTCGCCGACACGATGCCGGACATCGCGGCGCGGCGCGGCACCAGGGTCGCGGTGCTGGCCAGCGGCGACCCGCTGTGGTACGGGGTCGGCGTGGTGCTTCTGCGCCATTTTCGCCGCGAGGAGATGACGATCGTGCCGCAGCCCAGCGCCTTCAGCCTGGCCGCCGCCCGGCTCGGCTGGCCGCTGGCCGGGTGCACCGCGCTCTCCCTGCACAGCCGGCCACTCGATCTCTTGCGCCTGCATCTCGCGCCGAGCGCCCGCCTGCTGCTGCTGTCGGAAGACGGCACGACGCCGCGCCGGGTTGCGGCGCTGCTCGCCGCTGCCGGCTGGGGCCCGAGCCGGATGACCGTTTTCGCGCATCTCGGCGGCGCGCGCGAGGCGGTGCAAGAGCGCTCCGCGCAGGCGTGGGGCGAGGAGCCGAGCGCCGACCTCAACACGATCGCGCTCGAATGCGCCGCAGCGACCGGCACGCGCGCGCTGTCGCGGCTCGCCGGCCTGCCGGACGACGCCTTCGAGCATGACGGGCAACTGACGAAACGCGAGGTGCGCGCCGCCACGCTGGCACGCCTCGCGCCGCTTGCCGGCGAGGCATTGTGGGACATCGGCGCCGGCTGCGGCTCGATCGCAATCGAGTGGCTGCGCGCCGCTCCAGGCAATGCCGCGGTCGCCGTCGAGCAGAACGAGGCGCGCGCCGCGATGGTCGCGCGCAACGCCGCTTCGCTCGGCGTGCCCGGGCTGCACATCGTTGCCGGAAGCGCCCCCGCGGCGATCGCCGGCCTCGCGCCGCCCGATGCGGTGTTTGTCGGCGGCGGTGCGAGCGCGCCCGGCCTGCTGCCGGCGCTGTGGGCGGCGTTGCGGCCGGGCGGGCGGCTCGTCGCCAACGTCGTCAGCAGCGAGGGCGAGCGCGCCATCCTCGACTGGCAGGCATGCCATGGTGGCGAACTGTGCCGCGTCGCGGTCAGCCGCTGCGAGCCGCTCGGCAGCCGTCACGTCTGGCGGCCCTTAATGCCGGTGACCCAACTCGCCGCGACAAAGCCCGGCTGACATGCCGCGCGCGGCCGGGGGACTTCTCGGGGTACGGCCCTATGCCCTGCTGATCGGGCTGTGCCTCTGCCTCTATTTGCCGGGGATCTCGGCGATCCCGCCGCTTGACCGCGACGAAGCGCGCTTTGCCCAGGCGACGCGGCAGATGCTGGAAACCGGCGATTTCCTCGATATCCGCTTCCAGGACGAGGCGCGCAACAAAAAGCCCGCCGGCATCTACTGGCTGCAAGCCGCCGCCGTCAGCGCGTTCAGCACCGCCGCAAAGCACCGCGATCTGGCCTTACCGGCTGCCCTCGCTGATCGGCGCGACGGCGGCGGCATTGCTGGTGTTCGGCTTTGGCACTGCCTTGTTCCGCGGCGGCAGCGACCCGCCGATGGCACGGCGGATCGGCATGATCGCGGCGGTGCTGCTGGCAAGCGCCCTTGGCGTCGTCGCCGAAGCGCACATCGCCAAGACCGACGCAGCATTGCTGGCGGCGGTGACGGCCGGCCAGGGCGCGCTCGGTCTGGCCTATGTGCGCAGCCGCGGCGGCCGGGCGGTGCCAGCCTGGATCGCGGCGGTGTTCTGGGGCGCCGAGATCGCCGCAATCCTGCTGAAGGGTCCGGTCGGCCCGGCCCTTGCCGTGGTGACCGCCGCCACGCTGTCGATTGCCGACGGCGATGCACGCTGGCTGCGCCGCTTGCGCCCGCTCGCCGGGAGCGTCGCGGTGGTCGTCGCCGTGGCTCCGTGGCTCTGGGCGATCGAGCACGCCACCGCGGGCCGATTTCTCACCGATTCGCTCGGCCGGGATTTCCTCGTCAAGCTGATCGGCGTCCAGGAATTGCATGGCGCGCCGCCGTTCTCCTACCTGCTCCTCGCCTTCGCCACGTTCTGGCCGGGGTCGTTGCTGCTGGTTCCGGCGCTGGTGCGCGGGTGGCGCCGGCATGCCATGCCGGGGGAGCGCTTTCTGCTCGCCTGGCTGGTTCCGGGCTGGGTGTTTCTGGAGCTGGTGCCGACCAAATTGCCGCATTACGTGCTGCCGCTCTACCCGGCGCTGGCGTTGCTCGCGGCAGCCGCACTGGCCGGCGGCATCCGCCTGCCGATCGCGAGCTGGGCCGGGCGCGCGCAACTGGCGGCGACCGTGCTGTGGGCGGCAGTCGGCCTCGGATTGGCAGCGTTGCTGATCGGCCTGCCGCTGCGCTTCGGGCATGGGCCGGGGGTCTTCGACATGATTGGCGCGGTAATGCTGCTGGGCCTTGCCGCTGCGCTGCTACGCTACCGGCCGGGCCCGGGCGGCACAGCCGGCCTCGTCGCGGCGCTGTCGCTCGCCTTTGTCGTGCCGGCGACGTTCGGGGTCTTGCCGGGGCTCGATCGGCTGTGGCTCAGCCGCGCCGCCGCCGGGCTGGTGGCGCAACACAAGCCGGCTGCCGGCGCCCCGTTCGTCGTTGTTGGCTACAGCGAGCCGAGCCTCGTCTTCCTGCTCGGCACCGATCCGCGCCTGACGACAGCGGCCGGCGCCGCCGAGTTGCTCGCCGCCGGCGGCGAGGCGCTGGTTGGCGGACGCGAGGCGGCGATGTTTCTGCGGGCGCTCAGCGTGCGCGGCCTCGTCGCGCACCCGGTCGGCAGCGTGTCTGGGATCGACTATTCGAACGGACAGCACCTGGTGCTGACCCTGTACGACGTTGCGCCGGGGTAGCATGGCACCCGGACGCCTTTATGGGCTGGGCCTCGGGCCCGGCGATCCCGAGCTGGTGACGCTGAAGGCGCTGCGCCTGCTGCGCACCGTGCCGGTGGTGGCCTACCCGGCGCCCGAGACCGGCGACAGCTTCGCCCGCCGGATCGTCGCCGACTGGCTCGACCGCGGCCAGCGCGAGATCGCGATCCGCTTCCCGATGCAGCCCGGGCCGCCGCCCGCGGCGATCTACCGGGCGGCGGCGGTGCAGCTCGCCGAGTGTCTCGCCGCCGGCGACGATGTCGCCTATCTGTGCCAGGGCGACCCGCTGTTTTACGGCAGCTTTGCCGGGATCCTGGCGCAGCTCGGCGAGCATTACCCGGTCACGATTGTCCCCGGCGTGTCGTCGCTGACCGCCTGTGCCGCCGCCGCCGCGCTGCCGCTGGTGCAGCGCGACGAGACCTTGTCGGTGATCCCGGCGACGCTCGACGAGGACGCGCTGGCCCGCCGGCTCGACACCCCAGACGTCGCCGCAATCATCAAGCTCGGCCGCAACTTTGCAAAGCTGCGCCGCGTCCTCGACCGCTTGGGGCTCAGCGACGGCGCGCTTTATGTCGAGCGCGCGAGCCTCGACAACCAACGGATCGCGCCGCTCGCCGCGGTCGACCCGGCGAGCGTCCCCTATTTCGCGACGGCATTGGTCCGCCGGAGATCCAAGGGGTGAGCCCCGCGCCGCCGCAGGGCGCTGCGGTCGTCGTGCTCGGGCCAAGCGGTGCGGCGCTCGGCCGCCGAGTGCGGGACCTGCTGCCGGGGGCGCTTCTATACGGACCCCGCGCGCTCGCCGGCGATTGGGACGAAGGATATGCCCGGGTCGTGCCGCTATTGGCCGGGCTGTTCGCCGCCGGACGGCCGATCGTCGGCCTGTGCGCCAGCGGCATCCTGATCCGCGCCCTGGCGCCGCTGATCGACGACAAGCGGACCGAGCCGCCGGTCGTCGCGCTCGCCGAGGACGGATCGGTCGCGGTGCCGCTGTTGGGTGGGCACCGCGGCGCCAACGCCCTCGCCAACGCCCTGGCCGACGCACTCGGCTGCGTCGCCGCAATTACGACGGCCGGCGATCTGCGGCTCGGCATCGCGCTCGACGAGCCGCCGCCGGGCTGGCATATCGCCAACCCGGAGCGGATCAAGGAGCTCGCCGCCGCCCTGCTCGCCGGCGAGCCCGTGGCGCTGCTTGACGAGGCCGGAGCGGCAGATTGGCTGCGCGCAGGGTCCATCAAGTGGGCGGCCTCCGCCGCGCAACAGGTCGTGGTCACCGACCGCACCGTCCCGACCGGCACGGCGGCGTTGGTGTTTCACCCGCCGGTGCTGGCGCTCGGGATCGGCTGCGAGCGCTTCTGCCCGGCCGAGGAGATCGCCGCGCTGGCGCACGAAACGCTTGCCGTGGCGGGCCTCGCGGCGGGCGCGGTGGCAGCCATCGTCTCGGTCGAGCTTAAGGCGGACGAGCCGGGAATTCACGCGCTCGCCGGGTCGTTTGATGTGCCGGCGCGGTTCTTCCCGGCGGCGCGCCTGTTGGCCGAGACCGAGCGCCTGACGATCCGCTCGGAGGCGGCGTTTCGCGCGACCGGCTGCTGGGGCGTGGCCGAGGGCGCGGCCCTGGCGGCGGCGGGACCCGGCGGCGCGCTCGTTGTGCCGCGCCGCCAGTCGCGCCACGCCACCTGCGCCATCGCGCGCAGCCCCGCCCCGCTCGACGCCTGCGCGCTCGGCCATGCCCGCGGCCGGCTGGCAATCGTCGGCATCGGTCCCGGCGACAAAGCGTGGCGCACGCCCGAGGCGAGCGCCCTGATCGCCGCTTCCGGCGATGTCGTCGGCTACTCGCCTCTATCTCGACCTGCTCGACGGCGCGATCGCAGGCAAGCGGCGACACGACAGCGCGATCGGCTCCGAGGCCGAGCGGGCGCGGCTCGCCCTCGACCTCGCCGCCGCCGGCGGCTCGGTTGCGTTGATCTCCTCGGGCGACCCCGGCATCTACGGCCTCGCCGCCCTGGTGTTCGAGCTGATCGACCGCGAGGCGCGCCGCGACTGGTCGGCGGTCGACATCATCGTCGCCCCCGGGGTCAGCGCGATGCAGGCCGCCGCCGCCCGGGTCGGCGCCCCGCTCGGCCATGATTTCTGCGCGATCTCGCTGTCCGACCTGTTGACCCCGTGGGACGCGATCCGCGCCCGGATCGTCGCCGCGGCAAGCGCCGATTTCGTGGTCGCGCTATACAACCCGCGCTCGGCGCGGCGGCCGGCATTGCTCGGCGAAGCGGCTGCGATCCTTCTCGCACACCGCCCGCCCGACACGCCCTCGGTCATTGCCCGCAACCTCGGCCGCGACGGCGAGACATGCCGCGTCCTGCGGCTCGACGAGCTTGCCGCGGCGGAGATCGACATGCTGAGCCTCGTTCTGGTCGGCAACCGCCGCACCCGGCGTCATCTCCGGCGAGCCGCCGCGCCTCTATACCCCGCGCGGCTATTTCGACGGCGACAGGCGATGACCGTGCACTTCATCGGCGCCGGGCCGGGCGCGCCCGACCTGATCACGCTGCGCGGGCAGCGCCTGATCGAGCGCTGCCCGGTCTGCCTTTACGCCGGCTCGCTGGTGCCGCAGGCCATCGTTGCCGCGGCGCCGGACGGAGCGCGGGTCGTCGATACCGCGCCGCTGACGCTCGATCAGATCATCGGCGAAATCGCCGAAGCGCACGAAAAGGGCCACGACATCGCCCGGGTGCATTCCGGCGACCCGTCGCTCTACGGTGCGATCGCCGAGCAGATGCGCCGGCTCGATGCGCTGGGCATCCCCTACGATGTGACCCCCGGCGTGCCGGCCTTTGCCGCCGACAGCCGCTGCGCTGCGCTGCGAGCTGACCTTGCCCGGCGTGGCGCAGACCGTGATCCTGACGCGCACCGCGATGCGCGCCTCGGCGATGCCGGACGGCGAGCGCCTCGACCGTCTCGCGGCGAGCGGTGCGACGCTGGCGATCCACTTGTCGATCACCAACCTGGCGCGGATCGTCCGTGCGCTGGTGCCCCATTACGGCGCCGATTGCCCGGCGGTCGTCGCCTATCGGATCAGCTGGCCGGACGAGCGGATCATCCGCGCCACGCTCGGCGACATTCGCGACCAGGCAAAGCGCGCCGGCATCACCCGCACCGCGCTGATCCTGGTCGGCCGCGCCCTGGCCGGCCCCCTGGCCGGCAATGGCGTTGACAGCCGCCTCTACGCCGCGGACCACCACCACCTGCTGCGACCGGGCTGATTCCGCTATCCGAAGCCGGGCTCGGCGCGATAGCGGTGCGGCTGCCACTCGCCCCAGCGCTCCTCGAAGATGACCCGGTTGCGGGCCATCAGGTCCGCCGCCTTGGCGCCGAGCGTATCGAACGACACCGACAAATGGTGATGGATGAAAACATCATCGACGATGACCAGCCGGTATCCTGCTTCCTTGGCCCGCCGGCAATAATCGTCATCCTCGAAAAAGCCGATGCCGTAGGCTTCGTCCAATAGCCCGATTGTGTCCAGCACGTCGCGTCGTATCGCCACGCAGAAAAACGCCAGACCGCCGGCGTCAAAAGTGCGGCGCAGCCGGCCGCGGACAAAATGCCGGGCCCATTGCGGCATGTCCTGCAGATGGCGATACCCGATTTTTACCTTCTGCTCGTTGCCGATGTTGTTGGTCAGCGGCCCGGCAAGGCCGATTTGCGGATCGAGTTGCATCGGGCGGATCAGGTCGCGCACCCAGCCGCGGGTGACGACCGTGTCGTTGTTCAACAGAATGGCGTAATCGCCGCGCGCCGCGCGCAGACCGACATTGTTGCCGGCGGCAAATCCCAGATTGTCGTCATTCAGAATGACCCGGATCCGCTCGTCCTGCTGCGCCAGTTGGCGCAGCTTGTCGCGGGTCTGATCCACCGACGCGTTATCGACCACGATGATCTCGAGATTGCGGTAATCGCTCCAGTTGCGGACCGAAAACAGACAGGCGTTGGTATAGTCCCAATTGTTGTAGGTCAGCACGATGACCGAGACGAGCGGCAAGCTCGCATCGATCGCCTCGCTTAGCTGACGCGCCCGGCTGGCCCAGGTATGCGCCCGCGCCCATTCCTGCCGGCGCGTGCGCAATGCCGGGCTGTCCTCGGCGAGGGCCTGCGCGATGCGATCGCCGAACGAGCGCGCGTCGTCGGCGATGTAGACCAGGTCTGTCGCATCGATTACCTCCGGCATCGGCGCCGCCACCACCGGCTTGCCGGCCGCCATGTATTCGTAAAGCTTTACCGGGTTGGTGCAGCGCGTCAGCTCGACCATCCTGAACGGGATCACCGCGACATCGAAATCGCGCAGGTAGAGCGGCAGCTCCTCGTAGGGCTTCTCGCCGAAAAACCGGACATTGGGGAGTTTTTCCGCCCGCGCGATGTCGCAGCCGTCGGTGCGCCCGACCAGATGGAACTCCCAGTGCGGCCGCGCGGCGGCGCAGCGCTCGATCCACTCGATCGCGAACCAGTCGGCGATCGCCCCGAAATAGCCGATGACCGGGCGCGCGCCGGCGGGCCGGTCGCAAAACGCCCGGGCAAAAAAATCGACCTCCGCCGCGTTGCGAATGACGATGCTGGAACGCCACTGTTCGAGGTGCTCGGCCAGCGGCTGCGACGCGGCGATGACCAGATCGGCGCGCGCCAGCATGGCGTCTTCCGCGGCCGCGAGCGACGTCGCGACGTTGCTGAAGCCGGTTGCCAGGTCGAGACAATCGTAGACTACGGTCGCGCCGGACACGCCGCATGCGACCTCGTGCCAGGCGGGATGCTCGACCAGCACGACCGGCGCCGTCATTCCCAGCACCGCAATCACTTCGTCGAGCGCCAGTTGCAGCTCGGCGACCGTGTCCGTGCTCAAGCCACGGTAGATCGTCTCGGACACGTCGCCCGCGATGCGCATCCTCACCTCGAAAACGCCGGGATGCGGCGACTCGATGATGCGGAAGCGGCCCTGCGAATCGGCCGCCTCGAAGACGAGCGAGATATAGCAGATGCGCGCTCCGGCATCAGCGAGGTTGGTTGCGAGATGCTGCGGGCGCTGAATGCGGAAGTGCCAGTCGATAACGCCGAGCCAGATCACGTCGTAACCCGCGCCGCTCTTTCGGCTCGCCTCGCCAAACAGCGGGCCGTAACGCTCCGCCGGCGACACCGGCGCCAGCCGGTCGGGCGGGCCGCTCTCCGCCGTGACGAGCGGTGCAGCGGCCGATCCGCGCGCGGTGATCGCACGCTCGGTTTCGGACGGCGAATATCCGACCAGGGCGTGCAGCGCCTCGCGCGCCGCCACCAACTCGGGCTCCAGGCGGAGCGCCTTGGCATAGGCCTCGATCGCCTGGCTGCGGCGCGCCTGAAGCTTTAGCAGATGCCCGAGCTGCAGATGGGTGTCGGCGGCTGCCTCGTCGAGCGCCAGGGCGCGGCGGTAGGCCGCTTCGGCGGCGACATGGTCGCCTTGTTCCTTCAGCGCATGCCCGAGCTGCACCCAGATCGCCGTCAGGCCGGGCTGATGGTCGAGCGCTCGGCGGTAAGAGCGAGCGGCGGCCGGCCAGTTTCGCGCGTCTCGCGCCTTGTCGCCCTGTTCGACGAGACGCGGCGCCAAGCCGTCCAGCTCATCGTCCGCCAGCTGCAGTCCGGGATCGAGCTGCAAGGCCTTCGCGTAGGCATCGGCGGCCTCCCCCCAGCGCGACTGCAGCTTGAACAGGTGGCCGAGCTGGAGGTGCGTGTCGGCCGCTCCCTCATCGAGCGCCAAGGCACGCCGATAGGCGGCTTCCGCCGCGGCGTAATTGCCCTGCTCCTTGAGCGCGTGCCCGAGCTGTACCCAGATCGCCGTCAGGCCGGGCGACCGGTCGAGGGCCCGACGGTAATAGCGCGCCGCCGCCATCCAGTTGCCGGCCCGGCGCGCACGGTCGCCGGCTCGCACCGAAGCGCCGACCCGCCGCGGGGAGACGACGCGCACGATGCGCCACACGCGGCTCGCTTCCTCCTGCAGCCTGGTGTTCAGATCGGCCAGCTCCGCAGTCAGCTGCCCCACCCGGACCTGCAGGGCCGCTTCGGTCTCGGCCGTGCTCTCGGTACGCTCTGCCAGGCGGGCCGTCAGATCGGCGATCGTTGCGGTGCCGGCAATCTCCCGTTCGGTAGCGGCACGCAGCTCATCGGCGAGACGCTCGGTGCCTGCTACCACCTGGCGCAGGCGGGCGACCTCGGTCCCCGCGGCGTCGGCCTCCGCCCCGCGCTCCTCGGCCACGCGCTCCGCCGCCGCGAGCATCGCGCGCAGGCGGGTGATTTCGGCGTGCACCGCCTCGGCAGCGGCCAGTTGCGCGCCGTCGCATTGCCGGGTCAACTCGGCGATGACCAGGCGCTGCTTGTCGATCTCGGCGAGCGCCGCCTTTTCATTGGCTTCGCTGATTGCGGCCCGGCTCGCGGCGGCCACCGAAAAGCCGGCGGGCGGTGCGGCGCCGCCGCCGAAACGGCTGGTGAGCAGCGCGGCGCTCTGCGTCTGGTCGATGTAAAGCGTCTGGCAGGGCGCCTCCAACGGGTGCGCCGAGGCGATCGCGACCAGATAGGGCGCCCGCGGCAAGCCGCGACGCGCGTCGACATAGGTCTCGTCGCGGCGCTCGAACGTGGTGATGCCCTGGCTCGGCCCGTCGATGGTAATCGCCGATCCGATCAGCACGCGCTGCGCGTAACAATCGACATTGGCAAACAGGGCGTGCAGCGCCTGCTTGAACTCGTCGCCGGTCAGTTCGCGCACGTGAAACGGATTTACCTCGCTCCCGACAAAAGAATAAACCTCGCTATCGGGCGAGCTGATTACCAGCAGCCCGTCGGGTCGCAGCACCCGGCGAATCTCGGTTAGAAAGGCCTCCTGCTCGTAAAGGTGCTCGATCGTCTCGAATGAGACCACCACATCGGCGCTGTCGCTGGGTAGCGGGAGGCAACGGACATCGCCGCAAACAAAGTGCAGATTCGGCCGCCGATAAGCGGCAACGGCGTGTTCAACGGCATCGCCCGCCATCTCGACGCCGACGACGCGGTTTGCCACCTGCGCGAGCAGCGCCGAGCCATACCCCTCGCCGGCGGCAACGTCGACGACATCCTTGCCGCGACAGAACAGGCGAGCGAAGCAATAGCGGTGGAGGTGTTCAAACTCGATCTGCCCGCTGGCATCGGAGGTCATCCGCTCGCCGGTAAATCGAAGAGGGATGGCCGGCCTGTCGACCGCGAAAATTTCGCCCATCTTGCCTTCCCGAGAATTCGAGAGTCCAGTTTGCCCGCTGCCGGCGAAGCGCTGCAAGTCGCCCGCAAGCGTCGCGTCTCACTGGGTGATGCCGGCTCATCTTTGCATCCGATCGGAAATGATCGGTGCACTCTCGTAAGGGTAACCGCACCCCTACCTACGTTGAGCGTAATCGACTAGGCCACTCTATAGACGCCAAAGAACGCCTCCGGCCGCAGCCGACAGGTCGTCAGATAGTAAAGATCGAGTTCCCACAGCCAGTTGAACACCGCGTTGTCGAGGGTCGCCGTCAGGTCGTAATTCGGACCGTACATCGTATCGCAGAAACGACGGCTGAAGCTGAAATGCGGGACAAACTGCTCGACGACAAATCGCCGCTCGAGGATCGGCAGAATATCCTGCGAACGCACGCATCGGACCCCCGTTTGGCCGGCGGTGGGCTGCCAAATATGGTCGTCAATCAGCGGCGCGGCGTAGGCGGTGTGGTTTAGGCGGAATTTCGGCGGGAGCGTCTGCCAGATCGCCTGGGCAACGTCGCCGGTCTCGGGCCACATCAAATCGCCGTTGCGGGTCACCACATCGACCGCGACAAGCTCGCCCTGCGGCCGCAGCGAGCGGGCAAGCTGGTCGGCCAGCCCCTCCAAAGCGATCACATTGTGCAACGCAGTATGGCAGAAGATCAGGTCAAATTCGCCGGGCGGCAGTTCGAGCCCTTCCAGATCGGCCTCTTCTGTCCGCAGATCGACAGCCAGCACCGCGGCGCGTTGCCGAATTGGCCCAAGCTGCCCAGAATCCGCATCGATGCACAGGATCGCTGCCCGCGGCGCGTGGGCGGCGATTTCCACCGCGAGAGCACCGGCGCTCGATCCGAGCGCCAACATGCGACCACCCGGCCTGGCGAGCAACCTCGCCACCAGATGGCCGGCCAAATCGTTGCCGGTGGTATGCCGGATCAGTGCCGCGGCGCGGGCTTCGAGTTCGACCCACGCGGTCCGCGCCGACGCCGCGCCGCCGGCGGGCCGCGTCATATCGTTCTCGCTCAACGCGCCGGCCCCGGCGGAGGCCCGACCCGCCCTTCCGCCGGGCCGCGCATGACGACACACCCGCCGCCCATGTTACGATCGGATGCCCGCAGCGATGACCGTATCGCGCCGGGCGCAACGCCAGGGGTAGCGGCATGACGGAACGCACGATCGCCAGTGCGGATGACATAGACCTCGACCGCTTCATCGTCGAATGTCAAACGCTCCTCTGGGCGCCCCCCGGCACGCGGCAGCGCCTGGAGGACAACGGCGTTATGCTGAGCCCCGCCAATTTTTATGCCGCCGTACCGCTGCTCCGTGACCTGGACGGCACCTTCGAGGGTGGCGAAACCAGCCGCCGGCCCCTCTACAATAGAATTTTCGACCGGGACCGCGCCGCACGCTGGCTGCGTGCCCTGGATGCGTTCGCCGACGAATTCGATCCGCCGGTCGCGGGCGACGGGGCAACCTGCACCGAGTTCTACTGGGGCAACCCGCAGTTTTCCCACGGCGACGCGATGGCGTACTATTGCCTGATCCGGCATTTGCGGCCGCGGCGCATCGTCGAGATCGGCAGCGGCTTTTCGACACTGGTTGCCGACGCCGCGATCCGCAGAAACGGCATCGGCGAGATCGTCTGCATCGAGCCTTACCCGCCGCCCTTTCTCGCGCAGATCGCCAGCGTGTCGGAGATCGTGCGCCAGCCGGTCCAGGAGATAACCCCGCAGGCCTTCTCGGCGCTGCTCGCTCCTGCCGATATCCTGTTCATCGATTCGACGCACACAGTCAAAATCGGCAGCGATTGCCTGTATATTTACCTCGTGTTGCTGCCGTCGGTAACGCGGCGGCTGACCGTACATTCGCACGACATCTTTCTGCCGTTTGGCATGCCGCTCGCCTGGGCGCGCGAGCGACAGCTTTACTGGACGGAGCAATATCTCTTGTACGCCTTTCTGCTGAACAACCATCGCGCCCGTGTCGCCTTCGGCAACGCCTACGCCTTCGAGTTCTTGCGCCCCGAGGCGGAACGCCTGATGCGCGGACGCTACACCGCCGGCGGCGGCAGCTTGTGGTTCGAGCTTAACGCCCGGCGCAACGGTCCGATTATGATACCAGCGGCGTTCGCACGCTGGCTCGCCCGTAGCCTCCACAACATCGCAAAACGCGCCGGCGCCCAATCCTGACCCGGAACTCACACCAAGTCCGCCACCCCATCGTTATCCCGAAGCCGCTGGCGGCGTTGCCTCTCATGGCCCCCTCGGAACGGCTTCCGCAGCGAAAAGGCGCACACCCCGACCAGGATGTGCGCCTTTTATTGGTTATGCCGGATGACCGCCGGATGCGGCCATCCCAACCCCGCTCGGCAAGCTAGGACTTAAACAGCGTCCCAGCGGCCAAGGCGCCAGTCAACTGGGCTTGCGTAACCCCGATCAGGGTCATCACGGTGCCGTCCGGCAACACAAGCGCTGTGCTGGCGCCGCCGTCGATCGCTTTCGATGTCGCAACGATTTCCGAGTTCGTAGCCGCCGATTCGTTCTGATAGAAAAGGAAGTCGGTCCCGACCTGGAAATTGTCGACGCCCATCGGCGCGGCGCCGCCGATCGTCACATGTGCGGACGACACACCGACCGCAAACGGATTGACGAGCGGCGTGTTGGTAACCGTATCGTATACCGTCGCGGTAACGGCGTCGTTAGTGCCGAACCCGACCTGCGAGCCTGCAGTCGTGTCGGCATGATCGAGCAGATGACTACCGCCCGCGCTTGTGGCGTTGCCGACGGCAACGCGGTCGCCACCTCCGGCGAACACCGAGTCACTGCCGCCGCCAAGATTGATCGTATCGGCCCCGCCGGCGCTGAAGGCGTTGATGGTCGCCTGCGCAAACGAGCCCGACAGATCGATATAGTCGCCCTTGCCGCCAATCTGCGGGTTGTAGCTCAGATCCGCCTTTCCACCGAAGATCGAGTCGCTGCCGCCCATCCCGCCGCCGATGATGGTATCCGTGCCGCCCGAGCCCAGATGCACCGACGTCTTGTTGGCGCCGGAGAGGTCGACATACTGCCCGGCCGACCCCAACGAGATCGTGTCACCGGTCCCGCCGTAGACCGTTGCGGCGCCACCGCCGAGCATGATGTGGTCGTTGGCCGCCGGCGGGGTGAAGGCGTTGATCGTCGCATTGCCGAACGACGCCGTCAGATCAACGACGTCCCCCGCACCGAGCCCCTGGATGTTAAGGGACGCCGTGCCAACACTGCCGATGATCGTGTCAGGGCTGCCGCTGCTCCCCGACCCGAAGATCAGATCGCTGCCAGAGGCCGCCCCAACGATCGTCGCACCACCTTTGGTGCCATCGACATAGGCACTTACGCCGGCGACAATCGAGTTGCCGACGCCGCCATAGATCGTTTCAGGCCCGGTGCCACCGATGATCGTCTCGTTGCCCGCCAACCCGTTGAGCGTTTGCGCGGCCGTCGCACCGCCCATTGTGGAATCGGGCGCGCCGCCGATCAGCGTGTCGCCGATCCCGCCGACCACGGTCTGGTTGCCCGAACCGAGGGTAATCTTTGCCATCCCCCCCAGATCCGTGATCAGCAGATTTCCGGCAAAGGTCGGACCGGAAAACAAGGTCAGCGAGCTACCGGTCAGATGTCCGGATTTATCGATCGTCCCGCCCTGATCGATGATACCGCTCTGAAACCCCGGAGCGAGGGCAGGCGTCCCGGACACTGTCGGGGAGGTGAAAACCTCGATGTTGTAGGTGCCGTTGACCGGACCCGGGAATACTGGATCTTTGCCGTTGTTGATCCCGATGGTAATCGGCGCCGGCCCGATAACGAATTGTCCGCCCGTCGGTGATGCCATTGTACCTACCCCACCTAGCAACGTTACTCCCGGCCACCTCGCAGAGGTGTCGGCTTGAACGCGATCATAGCCTTATGCGGCGAAGCGAGTCTCGTCACGAATAGCGGCGAGTTGTTTCAACATCGCACAAAATATTGCAGGTTCTGCAGTGCGCTAACTCTTTGCGGCACGGCGACGACCTGACGTCGCGGCGCCCCGGCGATGGCCCCGCCGGTCACGATCCCATTCGCGCCTGCAGCGGCTCGGCCTGCGTGACCAGCCGCGGCCCATGCGGCCCCGCGAGCTTGGCCTGCGCCGGGGCGTGCCCCAGGGCCGCCGCCTTTTCATACCAGCCGCGCGCCGCCTCGGCGTCGGCCGCCACACCGATCCCCATCGCGTAGAGATCGCCGAGCGCGGTCTGCGCCTCGGGCATGTTCTGCTCGGCTGACTTCCGGTACCATTGATGCGCCTCGTCGACATCGCGCGCGACGCCATCACCGCGGATCAACATGACCGCGAGGTTGTATTGGGCCGCCCGCTCGCCCTGTTCGGCCGCGCGGCGATACCAGGCCGTCCCTTCCGCCAGATCGCGCGGCATGCCGTCGCCCGTGCAGTACATGACGCCGAGCTGGAACTGGGCGCCGACGTGCCCCGCTTCGGCGGCGCGGCGAAACCAGGCGGCCGCCTCTTCCGGATTGCGCGGCCCCCAGGCGCCGGCCAGGGTGTTGTGCGCGACGAGCAATTGCGCGGCGAGCAGGCCCGCCTCGGCGGCGGCGCGAAAGCAGCGAACCGCCTCCGGAAAATTTGTCCCGGTCCCCCGGTCCTCGGCGTAGAAATGCCCGAGTTGCAGCAGTGCCGGCGCGAAGCCGCGATCGGCGGCGCGGCGCAGCAGCTGTTCCGCCGCGGCGGGATCGCGCGCGACTCCGCTGCCGCGCACATACAGCGCCGCGAGCACGGTCTCCGCCTCGCTGTCCTCGGCATCGGCGGCTTGCTGCAGCCACTTCACCGCCTGCGTCACATCCTGCGCCACGCCTTCCCCGGAGAGGTAGAGCTGCCCGAGTTTGGTCTGTGCCCGCACCATGCCCTGCTCGGCCGCGCGGGCAAACCACGCCGCAGCCTTGGCAAGATCGCGCGGTACTCCGGTGCCGTTCATGCAAAAAATCGCGATATTGAACTGGGCCCCGATGTGGCCCTGCTCCGCCGCCCGCTCAAACCAGCGCGCCGCATCCTCGACGCGCTGCGGGACGTCTTCGCCGCGCGCGTGCATCGCACCCAGCGCAAACTGCGCCTCTGCTTCGCCGGCCTCGGCCGCAGCGCGATACCACAAGGCGGCTTCCGCCCCGCCGGTGTGAAGTCGCGCCAGGGCCAGCAACGCCGGCCCATAACGTGCCAGTGCGGCCCGGCGTAAATGGGTTTCGGCCAGGACGCGGTTAGCGGCCACGCCGTCGCCATCCAACAGGTGCTGGGCATAATGATAGTGGGCCCGCGTATTATTGCCGTGCTCGGCCGCCTGTTGAACGAGTGCAGCCGCACGCGCCGGGTCGCGCGCCAAGCCCTGGCCGGCATTGCACATCAGCGCAAGCGCGACCTGGGCGTCGCTCGCGCCCCTGGCTGCCGCCCTCTCGTACCACTCGGCCGCCGCGGACAAATCTCTCTCGGTGCCGTAGCCGTTGGCGTAGATAACGCCGAGACCCAATTCGGCTTGGCCGTCGCCGCATGCGGCGGCGGCGGCATACCAGCGGCGCGCCTGCAGGTAGTCGACCTCGGCGCCGATCCCGCGCGCGTACATGAAGCCGAGCAGCACCTGGGCTTGAACCCAACCCTGCTCGGCCGCGGCAAGGCACCAGCGCAACGCTTCACGCTCGTCCGCCGCGATTGCGACGCCGTTCGGGAACATCAGCTCGCGATTGCCGTCGGCGATGTCCTTGTCGATCGCCGCAGCCCGATCGTACCAGGCGACGGCGCCGCCCTCGGCCCGGCCGCCACGCAGATAGGCAAGACCGAGCTGATATTGCGCCGCGGCATGGCCCTGCGCCGCCGCCTTCCGGAACCAGACCACCGCATCATTCATACTGGAGACGACACCTTCGCCCCGCGCATACGCGATGCCGAGCCGGTATTGGCCCTCGACGACGTTGGCCGCCGCCGCTTTCGCAAAGCATCGATATGCCTTGGCAAACTTGCGGCGGGCGCAAGCCGCAACGCCGCGACGAACTAAGCGGCTGAGGCGGTCTGCGCGGGCGCGATCAGGCGCCGCCGCCAGCTCAGGGCTCACGCATCGCCTCGCTCATTCCCCGAACCATGCCGCTGACGATGTACATCAGGACGGAGCGCGTGCCGACATGGATGTCGGCGGTCAGCGTCATGCCCGGGATCAGGCGGAAACCCTCGGGAACATCGTGCAAAGCGGCATCGGTCAGGGCGACGCGGACTTTGTAATAGGGCTGCACCGGCTGATTGTTCGTGTCATCCATGGTGAACGCGCCCTCGCTGATCCAGCGAACCCTCCCCTTGACCGAGCCGTGTTCGACAAAATTGAAGGCATCGAGCTTGACCTTCACCGGATCGCCGACGCGAATGAACCCGACATCCTTCGGGGTGATCCGCGCTTCGGCTTGGACCGGAGAGCGCAGCGGCGCCAGGTAGATCAGCGGATCGCCTTCCTTCAGCACCGAGCCGACCGACAGCTTGGCCATCTGCAGCACCACCGAATCATCGGGCGCCACCAGACGCACCAGATCCTTGTGCCTGACCGCCTTTTCGAGTTGCTGCCGCGCGGTATCGCGCTGGTTGCGAGCGGTGACCAGCTCCTGGCTGGTCTGAGCCAGCCATTGTTGAATGAAGGCGTTGCGGGTCGCGGTCGTCGCCGCGAGCTGGTGCTGGCTCTCGACGATGGCGCGGTTATCGTATTCGGCACTGCGCAGCAGCTCGGTCTTCTGATCCGTTGCCGCCAACAGATTGAGGCGGCTGCCGACCTGTGCCGCGGCAAGGGTCGCCCGCATCTTCTCGACTTCCTGCGCGAGCTTGATCCGATCGCCGTAAAGCGCCGCGTCGTTCTTCAGCTTGGCGATCGTCGCGGTGCCCTGCGCGATCTGCTCGTCATAGGAGCGCACCTGGTCAGCGAATTGTGCCTTGCGCTGCAGGTAGTACGCCCGCTGCAAGTCGTCATACCGGACCGTCGCCGGATCCGCGCTTGGCGGCGGCTGGAACGGGCGGTTGGCAAGCTCGGCTTCACAGCGACCAATCTGCGCGTCAAGGCTGGAGATCTGCAACTTCAGGGCATCGACGTCGGCCGTAGCAAAAGTCGGGTCGAGCGTCGCGAGCACGTCGCCGGCCTTGACGCGCTGACCTTCGCGGACGTCGATCGTCTTGATGACCGAGGAATCGAGCGCCTGCAGCACGACCGTCGGCTGGGTCGTGACAATCGTGCCGGATATGCTCGAGACCACACGGTCGAGCTTGGTCACCGCCGACAGGCCGACCACGGCGACCACCAACGCAGCAACCACGTAAACCGTCGATCGAACGCCGGCCGGTTCCGGCGCCTCGATGATCTCCGCGGTTTCCGATTGGAAGAGGCGAACGACCTTGTCGTTCGGCGCTTTATTGAGCAGCCGGTCGGAGCGGAACGATTTCATGCGATGCAGACCTAGTGTGGAGGTGCCGATGCTGCAGGTGCCACAGCCCGGAGTAGATGTCGCAGCGCTCGAGCAACTCTTCATGTGTGCCGCTGTCATACACCGCGCCGCGCTCGAGCACGACGATCTGGTCCGCGGCGACCAGCGCCGAGAGGCGATGCGAGATGATGATCAGCGTGCGGCCTTGCGCGATGCGCATCAGGTTGGCGTTGACAATCGCCTCGCTGTCGGCATCAAGGGCGCTCGTCGCCTCATCGAGCATCAGAATGCGCGGGTTGGTAATCAGCGCCCGGGCGATCGCCAGCCTTTGGCGCTGGCCGCCGGACAAATTGGTCGAGCCCTCCTGAATGAACGTTTCATACCCTTCGGGCAGGCGTTCGATAAATTCCTCGGCGCCGGCCAGTCGCGCGGCCTGGACAACCTCCTCGAAAGTGGCGTGCGGCTTGGCGGCCGCGATGGTGTCGCGGATCGAGCCGCGAAACAGGAAATTCTCCTGCAGGACAACGCCGAGGCTCGAGCGCAGATGGTCGACGTCGATCGCGCGCAAGTCGTTGCCGTCGACCTTGATCAGCCCGGTATAGTCGCTGTGCAACGCCTGCATCAGCCGGGTCACCGTCGTCTTTCCCGAGCCGCTACGGCCGACCAGGCCGAAGACGCTGCCTTCAGGGATGGTGAAGGACACCCGGTCGAGCGCCGGCGAGGTGCCGCCGGGATAGCGGAAGAGCACGTCGCTGAATTCGATCCTTCCGACAAACGCGGTGCGGATTCCCCGGCCGGTGCGGCCCGGTTCCGGCAGGTGGTTGACGATCTCGCCACAGCGAAGGATCGCTCGGCGCGCCTCGTCGATTTGCACGATCGATTGGGCCGCCTGAATCACCGGCATCGTCACCCGTTGGGTCATGATCATGAAGGCGAAGATGGCGCCGACATACGTCGAATTGTGCGTGGTCAGCGCGAGATAGACCGCGACGGCGACGATGCCGCTGGTCATTAGCAGCTGGAGCGGATGCACGATCGTTTGCAGCAGATTGGTGGTGAGCCCCTCGTCGAACCTGGCTTCCGACACCCGGGCGACGCGCTCGTCCCATTCGTGTCGCTGCTTGGCGTCGAGCGCCAGTGTTTTGACCGCGCGGATGCCGTGAACCGTCTCGACCAGAAGATTGCCCCTCTCCACTTCCGCTTGAACGACAACAGCGACCTTGCGCCGGATCGTTGGCAGCATGGCCACCAGGAAAACGCAAATGATCAGGCAAATCGCCAACACCACCGCTGTCATCAACCCGCTGATCATGAACATGACCGGCAGGAAAAACACGAGAACGAACGAGTCCAGCACCGTACCAAATATTTGGCCAGTCAGAAACGTTCGAACCCGATAGACCTCATGCATATCATGAATGATCAGGCCCGTCGGCGTTCTTTCAAAATAATCTATCGGCAGATTTAAAATTTTATTGAACATAAATGTCCACATCTTCGCGTCGACGCGCGTCGTGACAAAAAGCACGAGATATCGTCGCAAGTGACCGAATATCGTCTCAAATACCAGCAGCACCGCAAAGGCAATACAGAGCATCGTAAAGGTATCGAGGCTGCCATAATACATGACCCGATCGATCATGACGCGCCAGAACGCGACCGGCGTCAGGGCGAGCACGCCGAGAAACAGGGCGCAAATCGTCAGATCGCGCGTGATTCTCCGGTCGCGCAGCAATTGTCCGGCAACCCACCCCATGCCGAACGGCCGATCCTCGTCGCGCAGCCGGTAGTCGCGCTTGATGAGGATGACCTCGCCGGTCCAGGCGGCGGTAAAGCGCGCCTCGTCAAGCGTCAGCCGCGCCTCGTCGTCGCCGTGGGGGTCGCGCAGCACCACGAGGGCCGGCACGGCAACGGTATCGGGCCGGTCGAGGACGCTCATCAGCACCATCGCGCGGCCATTGCGCAACAGCACGATCACCGGCAGCGCCGCACCCAGATTGAACAGGTCATCCCAACGCAACCGCGCCGTGCGCGCCCGCAACCCCGCGGCACGCGCAACGCGCAACACTTCGTCGGTCGACAGATCACTCGACGTCAGTTGATTATCGCGCAGCAATTGCTCACGCGACAGGTGTGTTTTGTGATGGCGCGCCGCAATCACCAGGCTTTCGAGCAGCGAGCCGCCGGTCTGAGCGCTGTCGGGCAGGTCGATGGTCGGCGGGTCGTTCACTACCAGGGTCACGGCAACCACCATTTGATCGTAATCGTCGGGTTCATTGTGCTTGTCTTATCGCTGTCAGTGCCGGCCGGGCCGGGCTGATCGGCACACCGCCGAACTCAGGCGGTCCGCACATGGCGCGGCGGCACCGGCTCCGCCTGCTCGGGCACGACAGCGGCGCCGACCGACACCTCCCCCACGAACACATAGCCGCGGCGGAATTCCGTCTTGATCAGTCCCTGCGCCGAAGGCCCGCCGAGCGAGCCGATCTTCTTGCGCAGCCGAGTAACGATGACGTCTACCGCCCGATCGCTGTTGGGACGCTGTGACCCGTACAACGCCTCGGACAGCGCATCGCGGGTGCACAGCGTCAAAGCGTTGCTAACAAAGTAAACGAGCACCCGATTTTCCGATGTGGTGAGTTTAATTTTGGTGCCGTCCGCGCGCACCAGCAGGTTTTGGTGCGGGTGCAACGTAAGGCCGGAAAAAGACACCAGCTGCGTCTGCCGCGGTTCGGGGGCGCCGGAGCGACCCGAGCTTTTGGACAGCTGGATGATCTGCTGAACGGTTTGATTGAGCGCCATGATGTCCACTGGCGCCTGCATGCATTCGGCGGCGCCGGCAAGACAATACTCCCGCATCTGCGGGTCCTCGGGCCCGCAGACAACCAGGATCGGGACGCCGGTGCGCCGCCGTATCTTGAGGATTGCCGGAACTCCATTGCCTTGAGAGGCGGTCAGATCGAGCACGACCACATCAGGGTTATGCTCCCGGATGACATTAAAGAATTGGGTCTCTATGTCAGCCGCGACATCGGGATCTCCGTTGCCGGCATCGACGACACCAGGGATCGACAAATCCTCCCGCGCGACGACTAATGTCGATGCTCCCATTGCTCCCTGTCTGTGTGCAAATGGCAAATGCGTGCGAACCGCTCGATCCACAAAGTTACCGGGATGGCGAGGAAGAAGCAAGCCGTTGAGAAAGCAATAAGGAGCGGGGCTGACCTGTGCGATCTCGCGAAGGCAAGCTTGGCGGTTTTGTTATGTTCGTTAGCGGCATCGATTGGGCACTCCCGCACCAATGTTTACCCCTCCTTTAGGCGAGGGATAACTCTCCATTCGTGTCGCGCGACGCCGCGAGCGAGCCCCGGCGTCCCCGACCTCAGCGCCCCGCATTAGCGCCGCCGCGGCGAGGCCTCGTTGGCGAGGGGCGAGGTGATGTCGGCGAACGATACCTTGAGCGAGGTCATGACGTCGATAACAGTCGGAATCTGAGCACCCAAAGCCTCTTGCAAGGCCGGGGCCAAGGCGGCGGGGTCGGTGACCCGCACGCCGCGGCAGCCCATCGCCCGGGCGATGCCGGCATGGTCGAACTCCTTGAACTCGGCGGCGAACGGCCCGGAGCCGTGCAATACCCAGCCGAGCGCCTTGTTGTTGAACACGACGACGATGATCGGGATGTCCTGCTCGAGCGCGGTCATCAACCCGTTCATCGTCATCGCAAAACCGCCGTCGCCGACCACCGCGACGGCCGGCCGATCGGGGTGAACCAGCTTCGCCGCGAGCGCCGCCGGGATGCCGAACCCCATCGGCCCGGAACCCGCCGCCTGCAGGAAGCCGCCCGCCGCCTTGGTCTGGTAGAAATGCGTCATCAGGATGCGGTTCTCGCCGGCATCGCAGGCGACGATCGCGTTGTCCGGCAGGGTGCGCATCAACTCGCCGATCACCCGCTGCGGCAGGATCGGCTGGTCATCCGCCGTATAGGCCGGCGTGTTGAAAAAGCCGTGCGCCTCGCGGTGGCGCGCGACGCGCCGAATCCCAGCCGCGCCGCGCCCCTCGGCGCGCGGCCGCACCGCCTCGCACAGCTGCGCCAAAGCCTGCGCCGCGTCGCCGACGACGACCGTTTCGGCCGGGTAGTTCCACGAGGCATTGCGTGGCTCGATGTCGATCTGGACAAAGCTCTGCCGGGTCGGGTCGAGCAGCTTGGTGTTCTCCCAGGCGGTGTCGCTTGGGCTGAGTTTCGAGCCGACGACCAGCACCAGGTCCGCTTCGCCCAGGCAGGCATTGGCCGCTGGCGTGCCAAACGTGCCGAACACGCCCAGGGCCAGCGGATGGGTCTCGGGAAAGGTGCCCTTGCCCGCCGCGGTCGTCACCACCGGCAGCCCCGCCGCCTCGGCCAGCGCGCGCAGCTGGTCGTAGGCCTGAGCGATGCGCACCCCGTTGCCGGCGATGATCACCGGCCGCTCCGCCGCGAGGATCTTGTCGGCCGCCGCCGCGATCTGGACCGGATCGGCCGGCGGCGGCGGGCCCGGCAGATAGAAGCGGGTCGGATAGAGGGCAGGCTGCGAATCCGGCGCCACCGAGCCGGCCAGCGCGTCATGGCTGAACAGCACCACCACCGGACCCGGTTGCCCGGCCATTGCATGCTTGATCGCGAGCTGGGTCGCCTGCACCGCGGCGGTCGGGTCCTGCGCCTGCATAACCTGCTTGGTGACGCCCCCGAAGGCGCGTCGCGCGTCCCAGCTGCCATAGTCGCCGGTCGCCTGCTGATAGGGCGCGTGCAATGTAAAGTGGGGCGCGTCGCTGAAATCGGTCAGCAGCACCATCGGCGACGACGACAGATAGGCTTCGAGCGTGCCGATCAGGCCGTTGCCGAGCACCCACGGCCCCTGCCCGAGCATCACGCCGGGCCGCCGGGTCAAGCGGCCGTAAACCTCGGCCATGACCCCGGCCAGCGATTCCTCGCGCACCGTCACCATGCGCACCTGGTTCTGCACTTGGCTCAGCCCCGAGACGATGCGCCCGGTATGGCCGCCGGAAATGCCGAAGACATATTCGATCCCGGCTTCCGCCAGCACCCGCGCGACCAGCACCCGCGCCGGCATCTCCTCGGTCAGCATCCGCTCGATCGCCATCGCGCTCCCCCTCGAACTCAAGCTTTGAAGCTTGCATCGCGCGTCGCTTGATGACAACGCGTCTACGCCCGAAAAGATCCCTGGTCGCGACAAATCGGCCGGACCGGCCTGCGTTGGACGGCGTCGCCCAGCGGATACAGCGAATCACGGCGTCCGCCGGGATGACAAGCAGACGAGGCTGCGCAATGCTATGCGGACGATGTCACCCGCTACACCGAAGGAGCCGCCGATGCCGGATGTCCAACCCTTCCCTGCCGGGGGATATCGCTTCATTTCCCATCAGTTCCAGTATTCGGGCGGGGTCGCGGCCGAGCCCGGCTTCCGCATCGAGCGGGCGCGCTTTGCCCGGCCGCTGCCGCTCGCCGAAGGCTTCGCCGCGATCGAGACCCACCTCGCCGGCCTCGGCCGCAAGCCGACCGCCTTCTGCGCCTGCGAACTGCGCTCGCCCGGGCAATTCACCGAGGCCGGGTTCATCGCCTTCAACCGCCACTACGTCCAGCAGCTCGCCGCCTGGGACATCTTCCACGACGAGGTCAACCCGGTGGCGCGCTCCAATGTCTGTCCCGAGATCGACCCGCCGGCCGCGCCCGCCTTCTACGCGTTCAGCTACACGGTACCCGGCGAGGGCGGCGGCTTTGTCGCGGCCGGCAGCGGCGAGGCGCGCGAGGGCGGCGCCAGCTATGCCGAGCGCATCGTCCGGCGCGGCGACCAGTCGCCCGCCGCGATGCGCGAGAAAGCCCGCTTTGTGTTGGGCGCGATGGAAGACCGCATGGCGCCGCTCGGCTTTGGCTGGCCGGCGGTCACCGGGACCCAGGTCTACACGGTGTTCGACATCCACCCCTTCCTCGCCGACGAGATCGTCGCACGCGGGGCCGCCGCTGCCGGGCTCACTTGGCACTTTGCCCGCCCGCCGGTCGAGGGCCTCGATTTCGAGATGGACGTGCGCGGCCTTGCCCGCGAGATCGTGATCTAGCCGGGAACGACCTCCGGTCATCGCGACGTCCGCGCGAGCCATAGGACGCCACACAGACCGGCCGCCGACAACAGCGCCATGAACGGAAAGGCATGCCCGCCATAGGCGGCGTAGAGCGCCCCCGCCGCGAGCATTACGAGGCCGCTGCCGAGCCCGGCCGACAACGCCGCATAAAGCGATTGCGCGCTTGCCGCCGCGCCGGGCGGCACTCGGCGCGCCATGAAATGCATCGCGCCCAGATGGCTCGCGCCGAAGGTCAGTGCGTGCAGCAGTTGCAGAGCCGCCGCCGCGGCCAGCCCCGGCACCAGCCCCATCAGGCTCCAGCGCACGATGCCGGCGGCCCCGCCCAATGCCATCAGCCCGAGCGGCCCCAAACGCGCGACAAACGGCGCGCTGTACCAGAACAGCACGATCTCGGCGAGGACGCCCTCGGCCCACAACACGCCGATCACCGTGTCGGAAAAGCCGAGCCCGCGCCAATACAGCGTGCCGAACCCATAGAGCAGCTGATGGCTCGACTGCAGCGCCGCGGCGCTCAGCACGAACAGCCAGAAGCCGCGATCCTTGGCCAGCGCCCCCAACGCCGCCCAGCGCGCGCGACGCGGCAGGGGAGCCCGGTCGGCCGCCGGCACGCCGATGCAGCCGACCAGCAGCACGGCCGAGGCGGCCAGCATCAGCAGCAATACCTGATTGCCGCCATGCGCGGCCGGCGGGCTCAGGGCCAGCGCGGCGCCGCTGCCGATTGAGGCGACGATGAAGCTGATCGAGCCCCACACCCGGACGCGGCCGTAATCGAGCCCCTCCTGCCGCACTGCCGCCAGCGTCACGCTGTCGCCCAGCGGCATCAGCGCCGATTGCGCCGCGCCGGCGACCAGGTTGAGCGCGATGAGCGTCGCGAACCCGGCGACCGGCCACAGCCCGGCATAGGCCGCGCAGCTGGTGAGCCGCGAGCGCGACCATCACGGCGCGGCGGCGGCCGAGCCGGTCAGCCAGCGCCCCGATCGCCGGCGTCGCGATCACCTTGGCCCAGATCGCGGCAGCGAACACGGTGGCGATCTGCTGCGCGTCGAGGCCGCGCCCGGCCAGCCACACCGGCCAGAACGGCAGCTGGATCCCGACCACCAGAAAGCTCGCCGCGTAGAACAGCCCGAGCCGCCCACCGCTTCGCCCGGATTGTCGCGGCAACGCCAATGTCATCGTTTCGGCCTCGACGATGCCGCCCTTCGTGCTTATGTCGCGAGCGTGCTGGTACATCTGAACCAGGCGAGCGCGCTCATCTCGGTGGTGATCATCGACGTCGTGCTCGCCGGCGACAATGCGATCGTGGTCGGCATGGCCGCCGCCGGGCTGCCGTTGCACCACCGGCGGCGCATCATCGTGCTCGGCATCGCCGCGGCGACCGTGTTGCGCATCCTGTTCGCGTTTGTCGCGCTCGAACTGCTCGAGACCGTGATCGGCATGACGCTGGCGGGCGGGCTCCTGCTGCTATGGGTCGCCTGGAAGATGTACCGCGAGATTTGCGCCGCCCGCCCCGTCGTCCTGCCGGCCGGCGCGACGAGCCAGCCGGCCACGCCGCCTCGGCGCGAAAAGACGCAAGCCCAGGCGCTGTTTCAGATCGTCGTCGCCGATTTGTCGATGTCGCTCGACAATGTGCTCGCGGTCGCCGGGGTCGCGCACGAGCACCCTTATGTGCTGGCTCTCGGGTTGGCGCTGTCGGTCGCCTTGATGGGGATCGCCTCGACCCTGATCGCCCGGATGCTCGACCGGGCGTTCTGGATCTCCTGGATCGGGCTCGGCATCGTCACCTTCGTGGCGCTGCGCATGATCTGGGACGGCTCCGAGCAGATTTTTCATCAGGCGGCGGCGCTCGGGTTCAGCGCATCGTAATCAACCGTTTGCCAGCAGCACCAGCTGGGTCTGGGTGACCACGGCCACCAGCTTGCCGTCGTCGGTCGTGACCCGCGTCTGCCAGACCTGGGTGCGGCGGCCGCGATGCAGCGGCGTCGCCTCGCCCCACACGCGCCCGCCGAGCGGCGCCGCGGCGATGAAATTGGTCTTGCTCTCGATCGTCGTCGTCCAGGCGCCGTCCGGCAGGTTGACGATCGCGCCGCCGGCGCCGAGCGTGTCGGCAAACGCCATGATGGCGCCGCCGTGCAATACCGCCGGGCGGGTGCACAGATCCGCGCGCACGGTCATCGCGCCGACCACCCGGTCGGGCGCGGCCTCGATGAATTCGATGCCCATTAGCTCGGCGAAGGGCAGCGCCAGTTCCTTGAGTGTTGCGAGCGCTTCCATCGTGTGCCTCCCGTCGCCGCGTCGGTCCCCCGTTCGAGAACGCCATCATATCGCCGTTGTGTGATGCCAAGGTGCAATTCGCTGGTTTGGCGCCGGCCAGACCGGCGCGCGCCTGTTCCCGGCCTGCAAATAACAGGCGGAACAGGACCTGCCCCGCCACCGGATCGGGTATGCTAAGAAGGTGGCGTCAGCCAGGGAGGCTCGATGACCACCGCCAATATCGACATCGCCGCCGCGTTGGCCGAGGCGCAGGAGGCGTACCGCACCGGCAACCCCAAGAGCCGCGCGCAATACGACGAGGCGTGCGCCGCCCTGCCCGGCGGCAACACCCGCTCGGCGATCTTTGTCGAGCCGTTCCCGCTGACCATGGTGAAGGGCGAAGGCGCCCATCTCTGGGATGCCGACGGCCACGAATACGTCGATTTTCTCAGCGAGTTTACCGCCGGCCTCTATGGCCACTCACACCCCAGGATCCGCCAGGCGATCGACCAGGCGCTCGACGGCGGCTGGAACCTCGGCGCGCAGGGCCCGGCGGAGGCGCGCTTCGCACAGGCGATCCGCGCCCGTTTCCCCTCGATCGAGCTGGTGCGCTTCACCAACAGCGGCACCGAGGCCAACCTGATGGCCGTCGCGCTGGCGCGCGCCTTGACCGGCCGCGACAAGATCCTCGTCTTCCAGGGCGGCTATCACGGCGGCGTGTTCTATTTCCGCGGCAAGGGCAGCAAGGTCAACGCACCGTTCGAGTTTCTGCTCGCTCAATACAATGACGTCGCCGGTACCCGCGCGTTGATCGCGCCATACCGGGGCGACCTCGCCGCAATCCTCGTCGAGCCGATGCTCGGCGGCAGCGGCTGCATCCCGGCCACTCGCGAATTTCTCGCCGATCTGCGCGCGCTGGCGAGCGAGACCGGCGCCGTCCTGATCTTCGACGAGGTGATGACCTCGCGCCTCGCGCCGGGCGGCTTGCAGGAAGTGCACGGCATCGCGCCCGACATGACCACCTTGGGCAAATATGTCGGCGGCGGCATGAGCTTCGGCGCGTTCGGCGGCAAGGCGGCGCTGATGGAATGGTTCGACCCGCGCCGCAAGGACGGCTTTCAGCACGCCGGCACGTTCAACAACAACGTGCTGACGATGAATGCCGGCTATGTCGGATTGACCGAGGTGTTCACGCCCGAGCGTGCCCGCGCCCTCAACCGGTTCGGCGAGGGCTTGCGCGAGCGGCTCAACGCCGTCGTGCGTCGCAAAGGGCTCGCGATGCAGTTCACCGGCATCGGCTCGATGATCGGGGTGCACATGACCGACGCGCCGATCCACTGCGAGGCCGACGCGGCCAAGGGCGATGCGCGGCTACTCGATCTGTTTTACTTCGACCTGCTGGCGCGCGGCATCTGGTTCGCCAAGCGCGGCATGATGGCGCTGTCGATCGCGATCGAGGAGGCCGACGCCAACCGGCTGGTCGCCGCGGTCGAGGAATTCGCCGACAGCCGCGCGCCGCTGTTTAAGGGAGCCCGCCGATGAGCGACCGCGCCAATCCCAAGAGCAATGTTCGGGTCGCCTACTTCAATGGCCGCATCGTGCCGGAGCGCGAGGTCGTGCTGCCGTTTCGCGACCGCGGCTTCAAATACGGCGACGCCGCCTTCGACATGACCCGCACCTTCCACGGCAGGCCGTTCCGGCTCGCGGAGCACATCGACCGGTTCTATCGTTCATTGCGCTATCTCGGCATCGACCCCGGGCTCAGCGCCGGTGAGATGGTCGCGGTCAGCGAGGAGGTGTTGGAGCGCAACCGGCATTTCCTGACGCCGGACACCGATTACTGGCTCGGCCAGCGGGTGTCGCGCGGGGTCGACGCGGTCGGCGACGAGGGTTGGGACCATACCGGCCCCAACGTCATCGTCGAATGCATCCCGCTGCCGTTGAAGGGGCGCGCCCGGTTGTTCCGCGACGGCATCGACATCGTCGTGCCCTCGACTAGGCGCGTCGCGCCCGAAGCCCTGTCGCCGCGCGCCAAGACCCACAACTACCTCAACCTGATCATCGCCGACCTCGAAGCCAAGGCGCACGACAAGGAGGCGTGGTCGGTCCTGCTCGATGCGCAGGGCCACCTCGCCGAGGGCATCGGCAGCAACATCTTCGTGGTGCGCGACGGCGCGGTCGCGACCCCGCACGCGCGGTGGGTGCTGCCGGGAATCAGCCGGCAGACCGTCATCGATCTGTGCGGCGAACTCGGCATCGCCTGCCATGAGGCCGATCTCGATCTTTACGATGCGGCGACCGCCGACGAGATCTTCATGACTTCGACCAGCCTGTGCATCTGCCCGGTGCGCAGCATCGGCGGACGCGCCGTGCCCGGTCCGCTGCCGGGGCCGGTGACGCGGCGGCTCGGCGAGGCCTATACCCGCCTCGTCGATTGCGACTTCACCGCGCAATACCTCAAGCACCTGGCCTGAAGCACCCGGTCCGAACTGGCCAAGCGTCCATACAAAACGGGCGCAGCCAAGGCTGCGCCCGTTTTTTCGCCAAGGAGAGTATCAGTGCCCGCTGGGCTTCGGACCCGGCATCGGCATGTTCGGCGCCGGCGGCGGTTCCATCGGAGCGGGAGCGGGAGCCGGCATCGGGGCCGCAGCCGGCGGCGCCATCTCAGCCGGTCCTGCCTTCTTCGGGTGATGCACAACGTGATGATGGTGCACGACGTGATGATGGTGCACGACGTGATGCTTGACCGCGTGATGCTTGCGGTGCGCGCGATGATGTTTTTTGGAAACGTGGTGCGTCGGCATCGGCGCCACATAGGGCTCCTGCGGCGGCGGCGGCGGAGCGACCATCGGCGGCGGGGCCGGCGGAGGCGCGGGCGGCGGCTCGGCGGGGTGCGGCGCGCACGCAGCGAGCAACCCAAATAAAGAGGCAACGAGTAACGGCTTGGCGAACTTGAACACGAATATCTCCTGTGCTGGCGGCACCACGCGAAAAGCGGGTGGGCATAGCACTTTAGAAGGGGCGACAGAAGCAGCGAATTTGGCATGGGTGCAGAGCGCCTGCCGCGTGCGTCGTTTCGCGCAACGGTCCGCCGTCGCGCCGTCGGCGCGGGCGTCAGTCAGCCCGGCCGGACAGCGTGACGCAAACGATAATGGGCTGCAACGGTGGGCGGTCCTTCGACCGCGACGATGTCACGGCCGATCAGGTCGATCAGGTGGGCCAGCACCGACCGGCCGGCGGCGCGGTGTAACGCCGGATTGAGCCCGGCATACAGCCGCGCAACGATCGCATCGACCGTCTCGGCACCCGATTTCAGGCATTCGACGATGCCGGCTTCGCGCTCCCGGCGATGCGCGATGAAGGCGCGGACATGCCGGTCGGGCTCGCCGATCGCCGGGCCGTGGGTCGGCCAGTAGACCGCGTCGCGCCGCACCAGAAGCTTGTCGAGCGAGGCCATATAGGCGGCCATGTCACCATCGGGCGGCGCGATCACGCTGGTCGACCAGCCCATCACATGGTCGCCGGAGAACAGGATCCCCGCATCCGGCAACGCAAAGCATAGATGGTTCGAGGTGTGGCCCGGGGTGTGCACCGCCTCGAACCGCCAGCCCTTGCCGCTGATTTCGTCGCCGTCGTGAACCGTGACGTCGGGGGTGAAATCCCAGTCGCCCCCTTCCTCGCTGCCCGCTTCGCCGCGCTGGCCGCCGGCATGCGGGCCGAAACCATAGGTCGGCGCGCCGCTCGCCGCCTTGAGCGCCTTGGCCGCCGGCGAGTGGTCGCGATGGGTGTGGGTGACCAGGATGTGGGTCACCTGTTCATCGGCAAGGCTGGCCAGCAGCGCCGCAATGTGATCCTCCAGGTCGGGACCGGGGTCGATGACCGCGACCTCGCCCTCGCCGATCACATAGGTGCCGGTGCCGCGGAAGGTGAACGGCCCGGGGTTACGCGCCACGATGCGGCGCACCCCAGGCGCGACCGGCTCAAGCCTTCCGTACTCGAAGGCGAACTCCCGGCGGTAGGGAATCTCGATGGCCATCGGCGCGGTGCCCCCGGGCTTCCGATCACATCGCTGGACGGGCCATGCGGGTCGCGCGCCGCTTGTTGTAAGCGGCGGCGGCCGGGTTGGTCAGCGGCGGCACGTCGAGCCGCGGGTTGGTGCGGCGCAGTTGCCAATCCCACTCGTCGCCGCCCATCTCGTAGCTCTGCTGGCTCTGCATCGGATTGCGGTTGACCAGCGGGCGCGCATAAAGCGGGTGCGTCATGCTGCGGATCTCGTGCTCGATCTCGAACAATACCTCGTTGGTGTCGAGATCGACGATGTGCTCCCACCGATATTGATACGCGTTGCTCTCCTCGGTCAGCAATTCGCGCTTCAGCAGCTGGTTGTAGCCGCCGGAGAAATCCTGCACATAGACTTGGATGTGGTGCCCGTCATAAGCGGGAATCGGCCGGTCGGTCTCGCGGAACAGCAGATCCTGGTTGTAGCCGACATTGATCCGCGCGGTCTTGCCCGAGCCGTTGCCTTCGAGCTTGGTCTTGGCGGAGAAGACTTTCTTGTAGAAACGCTCGATCCCCTTGGCGGTGCCCGTCGGCACGGCGAATTCGAGATAGGGCATGCCGAGATTGATGGCGCCAAAGCGCCCCTCGTCCGGGCTGTGCATGTTGAAGCGGTTGCCCCAGGGGCAGGTCACTTCGACATAGTCGTTGTTTTCGGCGACGGCGAACCTGGTCCCGGCAAGCTGCTTTTTGACGGCGGCGAGGCGGGCGAGGAGCGCATCGCGATCGGGCGTCACCAAGCCGATCGCGCCACGCAACACCCAGGGCTCGCCGGTCGGCAGGTGAAACTGGCTCTTGCCGACATTGATCCACATGTTGGCGAGCCCGGTATTCATATACGGGTCGCGCGTCAGCCCGAGCGCCTGGACATAGAACAGCGTGCCCTGCGCCTGGTCCGGGATCTGCAGGTTGACGTGTTCGAGCATCGTGATGTTGCCCAGATCCTCGGCTTTGCGATCGTAATGCTGCGCCATCGGGGTCTCCATCCCTGGATGTGTCACCATTTGTTGCGGAGTTCCCGCAATTTCACAAACACGGTCTTCTGGTCAAGGGGCTCGGGCAAGTCGGGAAAGGTTTCGCGCAGCCGCCGGATCACCGACGGGCTGGTCAGCCGGAAGAAGGTGTTAATCTCCTTTTCCAGGCCGAGCGTCGTGATCATCGCGCTTCCGGTGTCCTGCCGCTCCATGTCCGGCAACAGCGACTTCGCCTTCGCGTTATCCGGCTCGCGGTCGAGGGTAAAGCGCAGGTTGTTGCAGATGTAATCGTGGCCCGGATAGACCAGCGTCCGGTCCGGCAATTTCGACAACTGAGCGGCAAACGTATTATACAGCTCGTTCGGATGCCCGCCATTGTGGCAATTTCCGGCGCCGGCGTTGAACAGCGTGTCGCCGCAGAACAGCGCCGGCTGGTCGGTGTGCGACAGGATGCAGATGTGCGACATCGTATGGCCTGGCGTGTCGAGGCATTCGAGCTCGACGCTGCGGCCGACCTTGATCACGTCGCCCGCCTGGAGGCCGCGGTCGATACCCTCGATCTGATCCCGGGCATTGGCGTGCGCCATCAGCTTGGCGCCGGTCGCTGCGATCACCTGGTCGTTGCCGCCGGTATGGTCGCGATGATGGTGCGTATTGAGGATCTGGGTGATGTTCCAGCCCCGGGCCTTGGCCGCGGCCAGGCACTTCTCGGCATCGAGTGGATCGACCGCCAGCGCCTCGCCGGTGTCGGGGCAGGCGATCAGATAGTTGAAGTTGCGGCCGGCATTGGCGGTCCAAATCTGTTCGACGATCATCGCTCGGCCCCAACCTGTTCACCCGGCGCCAGTATAAGACGCCGAATGCGGCTCCGCCATCCTCGCTATGTCCGTTTGAAAAAGCGCGCCGCGTTGGGCGCAGCGCCTCCGCTGAAGGAAGGCATCAATGTCCAGTGCGACCCGCACACTACCGTGGAATTCGCCCGTCGCGCCGGCCGCCGCGACTGTCGCGTCGCTGACCGCACCCCTTTTGGTGTAACCTCTCCCCGAACACCGAGCCGGGGAGAGGGACGATGCAACTGGGCACATTGCTGCCGCTGGGCGATATCGGCGGCGATCCCGCAATCGTGCGCGAATACGCGCAGACGGCGGAAGCCATCGGCTACGATTTTGTCGAGGCGCCCGACCATGTGCTCGGGGTCAATGCCGCAAGCCGTCCGGGCTGGGACCGCAACTCCTCGGAGGATTTGTTCCACGATCCGTTCGTGCTGTTCGGCTATCTTGCCGGCTGCACCACGGGCTCGGCTTCTCGACCGGCGTCTTGATCCTGCCGCAGCGCCAGACGGCGCTCGTCGCCAAGCAGGCGGCCTGCCTCGACGTCCTGTGCGGCGGCCGTTTCCGGCTCGGCATCGGGGTCGGCTGGAACGAGGTCGAGTTCACCGGCCTCAACGAGAATTTCCACAACCGCGGCCGCCGCTCCGCCGAGCAGGTGCAGGTCATGCAGGCGCTGTGGGCCGAACCGCACGTCACCTTCAAGAGCCGCTGGCACACGATCGACGACGCCGGCATCAACCCGCGGCCGGCGAGCGGCCGGGTGCCGGTGTGGTTCGGCGGGCATCACGAGCGCACCCTGGAGCGCATCGCCAAATACGGCGACGGCTGGATGCCGAACGCCTACGACCCCGATCAGAGCGCCCTCGACATCTTTGCCAAATTACGCGGGCTGACCGAGGCGGCGGGCCGCGACCCGGGCAAGATCGGCATTGAGGTGTGGGTCTCGATGGGCTCGGGAAGCGAAGCCGATTGGGCCGAGGAAACCCGCTTCTGGAAGGCCGCCGGCGCCTCCCATCTGTGCCTGACGACGACATTCAACCGCCGCCGCCACCATCGCATCGCCGGCCACACGATGGCCGACCACCTGGCCGCGCTGAAGCGCTACCATGCGGCGGTCGCCGACCGGCTATAGACGAACCCGGCTATCGTCACCCCCGCACAAGCGGGGGTCCAGGGCGACCGTTTGAGCCTCGGAGCCCCTGGATTACCGCTTTTGCGGGAAGACGCGCCCTGGCTTGCGGAGTGCGCGGCATGAAGATCAGCTTCGACCTCGATTGCACGCCCGATGAATTGCGCGGCTTTTTCGGCCTGCCCGAGGTCAAGCCGATGCAGGAGCGGCTATTGAAGGAGGTGGAGGAGCGGCTGCGCGCGGGTCTCAAGGCGCTCGACCCCGAGACCATGCTGCAGACCTGGCTGCCGACCGGGCTCAAGGGCTTTGAGCAACTGCAGGAGATGTTCCTCAATCAAATGACCGGGCGCGGCGCCGGCAAGAAATAACCGTACCCATACCGATGACCATCCTCCTCGTTCGCCACGGCGAGACCGAGTGGAACCGCATCGGCCGTTATCAGGGCTGGAGCGACTCGCCCCTGACCGCGCTCGGCGTAGCCCAGGCCCGGGCAATAGGCCGGCGCTTGGCGGCCTCGCCCGAGGCGGCGACCGCCGAAATCGTCGCCAGCCCGCTCGGCCGCGCCTGCCGGACCGCCGAGATCATTGCCGAGTGCCTCGGTCGTGCGGTGCCGCCGCGGCTCGATCAGCGACTGCGCGAGATCTCGCTCGGTTCGTGGGACGGGCTGGACCGCACCGAGATCCGCGCCCGCGCCCCCGAGATGTTCTCCGGCGAAGGCCGCCACGAATGGTATTTCCGGGCTCCCGACGGCGAGAGCTATGACGGGTTCGCCGGGCGTATCGCCGCTTGGCTCGGCGACATCGGCGACGGCCCGGTCATCGCCGTCTGTCACGGCGTCGTGACCCGCGTGCTGCGCGGCCTTTATGCCGGCTTGCCGCGTGTCGCCGCGCTGCGCCTTCCGGTGCCGCAGGACCGCATCTTTCGGCTGGCGGATAACCGCATCGAGGAGATCGACGTCTGAGCCGACAATGCCCCGGCAAGGCGGCGCTGCCGGTGCATAATCCGTTGGGTAAGTCACGACAAAGCGGGGATAAGAACCGTTTTCGGGGGATAGGTCGGCTGCCGCCGACGCGACCCGTTGCACCGCGGCAGGGTTTGCTCAACGCTGGCCCCCGGCATCCGCCTGCCGGGGGGAGGCGGATGCCACACGGGGCGATGGGCGGCCTGGAGGGGGAGGCCGCCCATTTTGCGAGCCCGGTCGACTTGCCGCAGCGGCTTGGCGAGACCGTCGCGACATCCCTTGAATCGCGGTAAGTGAGCGCTTACTTGGCCTCGCCATGGCGGTGACGCGACTCGACAGCGATGAGCGCCGCAAGGCGATTGTGACGGCGGCAGTGCCGCTGTTTGCGCGCAACGGGTTTGCCGGTACGACGACGCGCGAGCTCGCCGAGGCCGCCGGCATCTCGGAAGCGCTGCTGTTCCGGCATTTCCCGAGCAAGCAGCTGCTCTACCGGGAAATCCTGCTGCTCGGCTGCGAGGGCGATCCAGCGCTCGAGCAGCTCGCCACGCTGGAACCCTCGACGGCGACCCTGGTCTGCATGGTGCGCTTCATGGTCCGCCGCTTTCTGCTGGGCGGCGAGGCGGAGCGCGCCGAATTGGATCCACGGCTGCGGCTCTTGCTGCACAGCCTGCTTGAGGACGGCGAGTACGTGCGCCAGCTGTTCGAGACCGTTGCCGAACGGGTGGTGCCGCTGTTCGAGGCGTCGCTCGCAGCCGCGGTCGCCGCCGGTGATGCGGTACCGCGACAGGGCGCGCCCGCCAACCGTTTCTGGTTCGCCCAGCATGTTGCGGCGATGATGGCGTTTGCCACCTTGCCCGGAGAGAGCTGCGTCCCCTACGAGGGCAGCATTGACGACATCGTCGCCGAAGCGAGTTGCTTCATCCTGCGCGGCATTGGCATGACCGATGCAGCGATTGCGGCCAGCACCGAGCGCGCGCTGCGATCGGCCGCGGATTAGCCGAGAAAATCATGGACGGCGAACTCAATCCCCCACTGGCGACCGACACGAGAACCGCCGACGCCGCGGCGCACGAGCGGGTCGATTCCGCACACCCCAGCGCGGCACCGCCGAAGACCATGCGTTGGCTGTTGATCGTCGGTGTGCTGTTGGCGCTGGTGCTCGGCGGTCTTTACGGGTTCAACCGCTTCCGCGAGCACGCGATCGCCAATTTCTTCGCCCACAACAAGCCGCCGCCGGCGGAGATTTCGGCGGTCACGGCAACCAGCGAAGCGGTACCGCGTTTCGCCAAGGGGATCGGCACGCTTGTCGCGGTACAACAGGTGACCGTGGCGCCCGAGGTCGGCGGCCGGGTGACCGCGATCCTGTTTCAGCCCGGCGCCGAGGTCAAAGCCGGAGATCCGCTCGTCCAGCTCAACGATGCGCCGGAGCGCGGCGACCTCGCCAATTACCAGGCGCAGGCACACATGGCGGCGATCTCGCTGGAGCGCTCGAAGTTGCTGCTCCAGCGTCAGGTCGGCCCGCAGGCGACGGTCGATCAGAACCAGATGCAGCTCGACGAGGCGCGCGCCGGGGCCCTCAAGACCGCGGCGCTGATCGCCCAGAAGCTGGTCCGGGCGCCATTTGCCGGCCGTCTCGGGGTGCGCCAGATCGATCTCGGCCAGTATCTGAGCCCGGGCGCGGCGATCGTCAGCCTGACCGATCTGAAGCATCTCTACGTCAACTTCACGCTGCCCACGACGGAGCGCGCCGAGATCGCGCTCGGGCAGAAGGTCGACGTGACCGCCGACGCGTATCCCGACCGCACCTTCACCGCGACGATCAGCACGATCGAGCCGCAGATCCGAACCGATACGCGAACCCTGATGGTGCAGGCGACGCTAGCCAACCCGGACGAGGCGCTGCTGCCCGGGATGTTCGTCAACGCGGCGGTGGTGCTGCCGCCCGAACCCGACAAGGTGGTGTTGCCGGAGACAGCGGTCGACTACACGCTCTACGGCGACAGCGTCTATCTGGTGCGCGAGGAAGGCAAGGATGCCGCCGGCAAGCCGTTGCTGAAGGCCTTTCGCGTCCCGGTCAAGGCCGGCCCGCGCTGGGACGGCAAGGTGGCGATCCTGTCGGGGGTCAAGCCCGGCGCGCTTGTCGTCGCCGCCGGCCAGCTCAAGTTGCAGAACGGCGTGTCGGTCATCGTCACCGGCAACCCACCGCCGCAGCCGCCGGCCCACCCAACGCTGCAATAGGTTGAGCGCGCAGACGGCGCCATGAGATTCACCGACATCTTCATCCGCCGGCCGGTGCTGTCGCTGGTCGTCAGTCTGCTGATCCTGCTGATCGGGCTGAAATGCCTGCTCGGCCTGCAGATCCGGCAATATCCGCGGCTCTACAACACGACGATCAGCGTCACCACCGCCTACCCCGGCGCCTCGCCCGACCTGATCCAGGGCTTCATCACGACGCCGATCGAGCAGGCCGTCGCGACCGCCGAGGGCATCGACTACTTGACCTCGACCTCGATCCAGGGCACCAGCACGGTCACCGCCTATATCAAGCTCAATTACGATCCGAGCCAGGCAATGACCGATGTCATGGCCAAGGTCCAGCAGGTCAAATACCTGATTCCGAGCCAGGCGCAGGACCCGGTCATCCTCAAATCGACCGGGCAGACCACGGCCGTCATGTATATCGGCTTCTCCAGCGACGAGCTGTCGAGCGCGGCGATCTCGGACTACCTGACCCGCGTGGTGCAGCCGCTGCTGTCGACCGTCGACGGCGTTGCCTCGGCCGACATTCTCGGCGGCCAGACCTTTGCGATGCGGCTGTGGCTCGATCCGGCGCGCATGGCGGCGCGCGGCATTTCGGCCGCTGACGTCACCGCGGCGATCCGCGCCAACAACTACCAGGCCGCCCCGGGCCAGGTGAAAGGCTTCTTCACCGTCACCAATGTCGACGCCCATACCGGCCTCGACGACGTCGCGCAGTTCAAGCGCATGGTGGTCAAGGCGTCGGGCGGCGCGGTGGTGCGGCTGGAGGATATCGCACAGGTCGACCTCGGCGCGCAGAACTGGGCCTCGAGCGTCATGATGAACGGCCAGCACGCGGTCTTCATCGGCGTCCAGGCGACGCCGACCGGCAACCCGCTGTCGCTGGTCGCCGGCGTGCGCGAGCTGCTTGCCCGATATCCAGCGCAACCTGCCGCCCTCGGTCAAGATGCAGGTCGCCTACGATTCGACCCGCTTCATCCAGGCCTCGATCGACGAGGTCGAGTTCTCGCTCGGCCAGGCGGTGGTCATCGTCGTCGTGGTGATCTTCCTGTTCCTCGGCAGCTTCCGCTCGGTGCTGATCCCGATCGTGACGATCCCGCTATCGCTGATCGGCGCCGCGATCATCATGACGATCGCTCGGCTTCAGCCTCAATCTGCTGACGCTGCTGGCGATGGTGCTGGCGATCGGGCTGGTCGTCGACGATGCCATCGTCGTGGTCGAGAACGTCTACCGCCACATCGAGGAGGGGCAGAGCCCGCCGCAGGCGGCGCTGATCGGCGCGCGCGAGATTGCCGGGCCCGGTCATTGCGATGACCCTGACCCTGGCTGCGGTCTATACGCCGATCGGCTTTCTCGGCGGCGTGACCGGCACGCTGTTCCGCGAGTTCGCCTTCACGCTCGCCGGCGCGGTGATCATCTCCGGCATTGTCGCGGTGACGTTGTCGCCGATGATGTGCTCGCTGCTGCTGCACCCGGCAGCCGCGGAGAGCCGCTTCGCCCGCCTGATCGACCGCGGCTTTTCGCGCCTCGCGGACGCCTACGGGCGGCGGCTGCAACGCTCGCTCGACTACCGTCCGGTGACCGCGCTGTTCGCGGCGGCGATCATTGCGGCGCTGGTCTTCATGTACCTGAACACCAAGAAGGAGCTGGCGCCGGAAGAGGATCAGGGCGTGCTGTTCGCGCTGACCAAGGCGCCGCAATACGCCAATCTCGACTATCTCGACGCCTATGGCGACGAACTCGACAAGGCGTTCACCTCGATCCCCGAGGCGCGAGCTGCGCTTCGTCGTCAACGGCAGGTTCGGACCGAACCAGGGCATCGCCGGGATCATCCTGAAGCCGTGGGACGAACGCTCGCGCAGCGCCCAGCAGATCAAGCCGATCCTGCAGAAGAAGGTCAGTGCGGTCGAGGGGCATCAACGCCTTTGTCTTCTCGCTGCCGCCGCTGCCGGCCTCGATCGGCGGGCTGCCGGTGCAGATGGTGATCAATTCGACCGGCGATTTCGAATCGATCTACAACGCGATGGAGAAGATCAAGGCGGCGGCGCGCAAGAGCGGGCTGTTCATCGTCGTCGACAGCGATCTCGCCTTCAACCAGCCGACGATCCAGATCGACATCGACCGCAGCAAGGCCAACGATCTCGGCATCACGATGCAGGCGATCGGCGACACGCTGGCGTTGCTGGTCGGCGAGAACTACGTCAACCGCTTCAATCTCGGCGGCCGTTCCTACGAGGTGATCCCGCAGGTGCCGCGGGTCGACCGGCTGACCCCGGAGACGCTGACCCGCTATTACGTGACTTCGGCGACCGGCCAGCAGGTGCCGCTGTCGAACCTCGTCACGCTCAAGACGACGACGGCGCCCAACGCGCTGACCCGCTACAACCAGCTCAACTCGGCGACCTTTCAGGCGGTGCCGATGCCCGGGGTCACGATGGGGCAGGCGGTCGATTTCCTGGAACAGCAGGCGGCGCAGCTGCCGACCGGGTTCAGCCACGACTACCTGTCGGACGCCCGGCAATATGTGCGCGAGGGCAGCCAGCTCGTCGTCACCTTCGTATTCGCGCTGATCGTCATCTTCCTGGTGCTGGCGGCACAGTTCGAGAGCCTGCGCGACCCGCTGGTCATCCTGGTCAGCGTGCCGATGGCGATCTCGGGCGCGGTGATCCCGCTGTTCTTCGGCCTGGCGACGATGAACATCTACACCCAGGTCGGGCTCGTGACGCTGGTCGGGCTGATCAGCAAGCACGGCATCCTGATGACCGAGTTCGCCAACCAGCTGCAGCTGTCGGAAGGCCTCGACCGCCGCCGCGCGATCGAGCGCGCCGCGCGCGTCCGGCTGCGCCCGATCCTGATGACGACCGCGGCGATGGTGGTCGGGCTGGTGCCGCTGGTGACGGCGACCGGCGCCGGCGCGGCCAGCCGCTTCTCGATCGGTATCGTCGTCGTCGCCGGCATGTCGGTCGGCACCCTGTTCACGCTGTTCGTGCTGCCGGCGGTCTATACCGTGCTGGCGAAGGACCACGCCGCAGCCGCCCATTCGGCGCGAGCCCGCGAGCTGGCCGAGGTTTCCTGAGCGGCGCCGTTTGACGCCTTGCCGCAAAGGCCATAGATTCGGGGCCTCCTCGCCGTTCACGGAGGCATCCCCCATGGCGTACACGATCACGCCCCTGACCGAGCATACCGGTGCCGAGATCCGCGGCCTCGACCTGACGCAGCCGGTCGATCCCGAGACCCGGGCGGCGGTCAACCGCGCCTTCGCCCGGCACCATGTCCTCGTCGTGCGCGACCAGAAATACGAGCCGGCGGATTTCATCCGGGCGGTGCAGGTGTGGGGAGAATTGCAGCCGCACGACAAGAAGGATCACCACATCCCGGGCTACCCGGAGATGTACTACGTGTCCAATGAGCAGACCGTGCCGGGCAAGCGCTTCATTGCCGGCGAGACATTCCACAGCGATCACTCGAACCATCCCGCGCCGCCCAAGGCGACAATCCTCTATCCCGTGTCGCTGCCGAGCCAGGGCGGCGACACGCAATACGTCAACCTGCACCTTGCCTATGACAACCTTTCGGCAGCGATGAAGCGCAAGATCGACGGGCTCAAGGCGGTGCACGTTTATCTGAGCAAATACAGCCCGCGCGAATTGAAGCCGCTGAACGAGGAAAGCCTCAAGGCCCTGCCGCCGCCGGGGGTCCACCCGCTGGTGCAGGTCCACCCCGAAAACGGCCGCAAGGCGCTGTTCCTAAACCCGGTACGGATCGAGTCGATCGTCGGCATGCCGGACGACGAGGCGCTCGACCTGGTCACCGAATTGATGGCGCATGCGACGCAGAAGAAATACGAATATCGTCACCAATGGCGTTACGGCGACATGGTGCTGTGGGACAATCGCAGCGTCATGCACAAGGCCAACCCCGATTACGACATGAACGAGCGCCGCTTCCTGTACCGGCTGATGCTGAAGGGCCAGACGCCGATCCCGGTCGCACAGGCGGCGTAGTACCTATTCGTCCCGGTCGCCCGTTCCGAGGCGGCGGTGGAACAGTTCGAGGACGAGGCCGTAGCACAGATGCGCTAGTGCCGGGTCGTAACGCGGCCCCTCGTCGCGCATGAAAGCGTGCGCGGCGTTGAACTCGTGCCACGTGTAATGGCTGCCGACCGCCTCGAGCCGGTCGCGGATCAGCCGCCGCCCGGCGAGCGGGATATGCGGGTCCTGCCGGCCCCACACCATCAAGAGTTCGCCCTTGATATGGCCGGCCCGCCGGAGGCTGTCGTCGGCATTGCCCTTGCCGAGCGCGTGGTCGTGGATGTCGGTCGCGTAGAAGCAGGCGGTCGCACGTACGTCGGGGTTCATCGCGGCGCGGAACGCCAGATGTCCGCCGATACAGATGCCGATGACGCCAAGCCGGCCGGTGCAATCGGGATATGCCGTCAGCCAGTCGAGCGCCGCCCGCGCGTCACTGTCAAACGCGGCGACCTCCTTGGCAAATTTGAGGTCGTTGCCGCGGTCGGTGCCCCGCTTGTCATAGGCCAGCACGCCGCCGGCCGCCTCGAACTCGTGATAGATCTCGGGCGCCGCCACAACAAAGCCATTGCCGGCCAGAAAGGCCGCCATTCGCCTAACCGGCGCGGTGATCTGGTAGATCTCCGAATAGGCGAGAAGACCCGGATAGCGCCCGGGCGCAGCCGGCTGAAACACATGCAGTCGCATCGGCCCGGTCGGCGTCGCGATATCGGTGACAGCGTGCTCGCGAATGATCATGGATGGCACTCCGCTCGGGCTGCCCCTGCCTCATAGCAGAAATGCCGCCGCATGGCGGGCAAAATAGCCGCGGCTCGGGCGGCAAACCGCATTGCCCGGCACGCCGTGCATCCCGCACAATCGCGCCGAGAGGGCCGCCGGCCATTGCGCCGGGCTGCCATTAGGAGAGGCCAGGCATGTCGGAATGTTCCGCAGTTCCGGCGTCCGGCGACGACAGCGCCCTGCCGGACGACGAGCGTGCCCTGCTGGAGCGCGCGCGGGGGCTGATCCCGGCACTCGCACAGCGTGCCCCGGAAGCCGCTGCGGCACGCCGGGTGCCGGACCAGACCATCGCCGATTATCACGGATGCGGCATCTTGCGCATCCTGCAGCCCCGCCGCTTCGGCGGCAGGCAAGGGCGCTTCAGCCTGTTCTCGCGGATCGTCGAGGAATTGGCCTATGGCTGCGCCTCGTCGGCCTGGGTCTACGCCGTGCTGGCCGAGCATCAATGGATCATCGCGTCCTATCCCGAGCAGGCGCAGATCGACGTGTGGGGCGACGATCCGTTGGCGGTCGCCTCGTCGTCGCTGGCGCCGCGCGCCGCCGCGCGGCGTGTCGCAGGCGGTTGGCGGCTTTCCGGACGCTACTCGTTCTCCAGCGGCGTTGACCACGCGCAATGGGTGATCCTCGGCGCGTTCCTGGGCGAGATGGGCGACCCGCGCCACGTCGCCTACGTGCTGGTGCCGCTCTGCGAGGTCGAGATCATCGACGATTGGCGCGTGCTCGGCCTGCTCGGCAGCGGCAGCAAGTCACTGGTCGTCGAGGATGCGTTCATCCCCGAGCACCGCGTCGTGATGGTGAGCGACCTGCATGCCGGCACGCCGCCGGGTGCGCTGGTGCATCCCGACTACCCGGTGGTGCGCGCGCCGCGCGGGTTTCTGGTCTCGTATTCGCTGCCGCCGGTGGCGATTGCGCTGGGCGGGCGGGCTCTCGACGTCGCCTGTCGGGCGCTGGCCGGGCGGGTGTCGCGCGGGGTCACGCGGCTGGCGCAGTCGGAAATCGTGCAGATGACGGTCGGCGAGGCGCGCCGCCGCAATCGACGTCGCGACCCAGCTATTGCACGCCGGCCGCGACGCCAGCACCGACACCGTCAGCTCGGGCCGCCGCATCGGCGAGGCGGAGGCGCTACGCGCCCGCCGCGACATGGTCTATGCGCAGCATCAGGTGGGCTGGGCGGTCGAGCGGCTGTGCGAATTGTGCGGTGCCCGCTGGCTCTACGACAGCGACCCGCTGCAGGAAATCCGCCGCGACCTGACGACGATCCTGACCCACCACGCCGCCAACCGCCAGGCCGCGATGGTGCCCTGGGGCCTCCGGCTGCTCAGCCGCGACCCTGGCTAAGCGGGACGGCGGAGATTGCGGGGAGTGCGGCGAAGCTACGCCGCCGCTTCCTCTGCCGCTTCCGGGACGCGGGCCGGAATCCTTACCCTTGGCGTCGGGGTCACGGTCGACCAGCTCGATCAACGCCATCGCCGCGTCGTCGCCGTAGCGATAGCCGGCCTTGACGATGCGGGTGTAGCCGCCGGGGCGGCCGGCATAGCGCTGCGCGAGCGTCGTCAGCAGCTTTTCGGCGAGTTTGGCGTCCTGCAATTTGGCGATCGCCTGGCGCCGCGCGTGCAGCCCGCCGCGCTTGCCAAGCGTGATCAGCCGCTCGACGATCGGCCGCAAATCCTTGGCCTTGGGCAGCGTCGTGCGGATCTGCTCGTGCTTCAACAAGGACGCAGCAAGGTTCTCGAACATCGCCTTGCGGTGGGCGGAGGTGCGGCTGAAGCCGCGATGGCTCATTCGATGGCGCATGATTTCCCAAACTCCGCATTCGTCGTCCCCGCGCAAACGGGGGTCCAGAGCAACCGCTCAAACCTCACACCCCTGGACCGCCCAGGGGGCATCCGCAGACCGCTCAATACGGCTCGTCGATGCGCTTGGCCAGTTCTTCGATATTCTCGGGCGGCCAGTTCGCGATCTCCATCCCCAGATGCAGCCCCATATTGGCCAACACTTCCTTGATTTCATTCAAGGATTTGCGGCCGAAATTAGGCGTGCGCAGCATCTCGGCCTCGGTCTTCTGCACCAGGTCGCCGATATAGACGATGTTGTCGTTCTTCAGGCAGTTGGCCGAGCGCACCGACAGTTCAAGCTCGTCGACCTTGCGCAGCAGGTTCTTGTTGATCAGCGGCTCGCCGGCGATCTCCTTTTCGATCGCATGGTGCGGCTCTTCGAAATTGATGAACAGCTGCAACTGGTCCTGCAGGATGCGCGCCGCCAGCGCCACCGCGTCCTCCGGCGTCATCGCGCCGTTGGTCTCGACCCGCATCGCCAGCCGGTCGTAGTCGGTGACCTGGCCGACGCGGGTATTCTCGACGCGGTAGGACACCTTGCGCACCGGGCTGAACAGCGCATCGACCGGGATGAGGCCGATCGGCGCGTCCTCCGGCCGGTTCTGCGGTGCCCGGCACATAGCCCTTGCCGTTCTCGACGGTCAGTTCCATCGTGACGTGCGCGCCGTTGTCGAGCGTGCAGACCACCAGGTCGGGGTTGAGGATCTCGATGTCGTGCCCGGTCTCGATCTGGCCGGCCCGCACCTCGCCCGGCCCGGTGGCGCGCAGGCGCATCCGCTTCGGCCCCTCGCCATGCATGCGCAGGCAGATGCTCTTGACGTTCAGCACGATGTCGGTGATGTCCTCGAGCACGCCCGGCAGCGAGGAGAACTCGTGCAGCACGCCCTCGATCTGCATCGAGGTGACCGCCGCGCCCTGCAGCGAGGACAACAGCACCCGCCGCAGCGCGTTGCCGAGCGTCAGGCCGAAACCGCGCTCGAGCGGCTCGGCGACGACGGTGGCGACACGGTCCGCATCGCCGCCCGGCTCGACCGCAAGCTGCTTCGGTTTGATCAGGGTTTGCCAATTCTTTTGCAGCACGACAACCTCAGTCGGTAAGACGCGGATGCAATCCGCAAATTCGGCCCGGGCGCCAAACACCGGGGCATGTCGCACGCGAACGCCAGCCGCGGCGGCCGCCGGCGTTCCGCCGCGCCATAAGGCCGAGCGGCGGCGCACCTCAGACGCGGCGGCGCTTGGGCGGGCGGCAGCCGTTGTGCGGGATCGGCGTCACGTCGCGGATCGAGGTGATCGCAAAGCCGACCGCCTGCAATGCGCGCAACGCGGATTCGCGCCCGGAGCCCGGCCCTCTGACCTCGATATCGAGGGTGCGCATGCCGTGCTCCATCGCCTTGCGGCCGGCATCCTCGGCGGCCACCTGGGCGGCGTAGGGGGTCGATTTGCGCGATCCCTTGAACCCCTGGCTGCCCGACGACGACCATGCGATCGCGTTGCCCTGGGCATCGGTGATCGTGATCATCGTGTTGTTGAAGGACGCGCTGACATGCGCGGTGCCCGACGTGATGTTCTTGCGCTCGCGCCGCCGCAGACGCGGTGCTGCCGTGCTCTTTGCCATTTAGCTGTTCCGAAGCTCTATCAAAGCGGTTCCGCCGGGGCGCGCAGGTGGCGCGCGCCTATTTCTTCTTGCCCGCGATCGGGCGCGCCGGCCCCTTGCGGGTGCGCGCGTTGGTGTGGGTCCGCTGCCCGCGCACCGGCAATCCCTTGCGGTGGCGCAGGCCGCGATAGCAGCCGAGATCCATCAGGCGCTTGATGTTCATCGCCACCTGCCGGCGCAGGTCGCCCTCGACCGTATATTCGCGGTCGACCAGCTCGCGCACCCGCAGTACCTCGTCATCGGTCATCTCGTGCGCCCGACGCTCGACCGGGATGCCGACCCGGGTGCAGATCTCGAGCGCCTTGGTGCGGCCGATGCCGTGGATATAGGTCAGGGCGATCGGAACCCGCTTCTGGTTCGGGATGTTGACGCCAGCAATTCGCGCCACCTGCGCATCTCCTTAATGTCAGGACGGTGAAGGCACGCCCCCGGGGCAAGCGCTCGAGTATACGGATTGTTGCCGGCCCGTCAACTCTGCCGCCGCTCACCGCGCGCATCGCGCCGTAGCACGTCCTCGATCTGGCGTGTCACCGCGTCGATCTCCGCCATGCCGTCGACCGTGCGCAGGATCCCGCGGGTCCGGTAGTAAGGTAATATTGGAGCGGTCTGATTGCGATAGGCGTCGAGCCGCGTCTTCACCGCCTCCGCCCGGTCGTCGGCGCGGCGCACGAAATCGGTGGCGCCGCACAGATCGCATGTCGCCTTCGACCCGCGGCCGATGATAGCGCTCATGGTAGCTGGCGCCGCACTTGGCGCAGGTGAAGCGGCCGCTGAGCCGGTCGATCAGCGCGGCCTCGTCGACCTCCATCAGGATCACCGAGTCGAGCGCAGCTGCCGCGCTCGGCGAGCATGCGTCGAGCGCCTCGGCCTGCGGCACAGTGCGCGGAAACCCGTCGAGGATGAAGCCGTTGGCACAATCCGGCTGCGGCGATGCGCGCGGCGATCATCTCGATCAGGATCGCGTCGGGCACCAGATGACCCGCCTCCATGATCGCCTTGACCCGCTGCCCGAGTTCGTTGCCGGAGGCAACCGCCGCACGCAGCATGTCGCCGGTCGAGAGCTGAACCAGGCCGTGCGACCTGCTCGAGGCGCTTGGCCTGGGTGCCCTTGCCGGCGCCGGGCGGTCCCAACAGGATCAGATTCATCGGATCAGCTTCATCATCAGCGCCGGCCCCGCAGCTTCGCCTTCTTGATCAGCCCCTCGTATTGGTGGGCGAGAAGGTGCGAGTGGATCTGCGCCACGGTATCCATCGTCACGCTGACGACGATCAACAAGCTGGTGCCGCCGAAATAGAACGGCACGGCGTATTCCGAGATCAGGATCTCCGGCAAGAGACACACCGCCGCCAGATAGATCGCGCCGAGCACGGTGATCCGGGTCAGCACGAAGTCGAGAAAGTCGGCGGTGTTCTTGCCGGGGCGGATGCCGGGGATGAAGCCGCCGTATTTGCGCAGATTGTCGGCGGTCTCGGCCGGATTGAACACGATCGCGGTGTAGAAGAAGCTGAAGAACACGATGAGGCTGATATAGAGCGCCATATACAGCGGCTGGCCATGCGCCAGATAGGCGGTGATCGTGCCGATCCAGCCCGGGTTCTGTGCTGTTGGCCTCGAAATTCGCGATCGTCGCGGGCAGCAGCAGCAGCGAGGAGGCGAAAATCGGCGGGATCACGCCCGAGGTGTTGAGCTTGAGCGGCAGGTGCGAGGATTCGCCGCCAAACATGCGGTTGCCCTGCTGACGCTTCGGGTACTGCACGAGGATGCGGCGCTGCGCCCGCTCCATGAACACGATGACCATGACGACGCCGACCGACATCGCCAGGAAGAAGATGATGAACACGCTCGACAGCGCGCCGGTGCGGCCGAGTTCCAGGGTCGAGGCCAGCGCATGCGGCAGGTTGGCGACGATCCCGGCCATGATGATCAGCGAGATGCCGTTGCCGATGCCGCGCGCGGTGATCTGCTCGCCGAGCCACATCAGGAACACGGTGCCGCCGGTCAGCGTGATCATCGTCACGATGCGGAAGAAATAGCCCCGGGTCGATGACCGCCGACTGCGCGCCCGCGCGCATCCCTTCGAGCCCGACCGAAATGCCGTAGGCCTGCACCGCGGCGAGCGCGACGGTGCCGTAGCGGGTGTACTGGTTGATCTTCTTGCGCCCGCTCTCGCCCTCCTTCTTCAGGTTTTCCAGGGTCGGCGAGACCGCGGTCAACAGCTGAATGATGATCGAGGCCGAGATGTACGGCATGATGTTGAGGGCGAAGATCGTCATGCGCCCCAGCGCGCCGCCCGAGAACATGTCGAACATGCCGAGGATGCCGCCGGCATTGTGCTTGAAGATTTCCTGCAGGATCGACGAATCGATGCCGGGGATCGGGATGTAGGTGCCGAGGCGATAGATGACGAGCGCGCCGAGCGTGAACCAGATGCGGTTCTTCAGCTCGGTGGCCTTGGAAAAGGCCCCGAAATTTATGCTGGCTGCGAGCTGTTCAGCAGCTGACGCCATGATGCTCCATCCTCACCCAACAGGGCCGCGCGCCGCTAAACCGTGCGCGACACCCTTGTGCGGCCATGCCGCGCGGCGTCGGCTCACGCGTGCCGGCGCCGCCTCCGCTTCCGTGCCGCCAGCCGGGCAGCACGACCTTGCCGCCCGCCGCCTCGACCGCGGCGATCGCCGTCTTCGAGGCGCCGGCCGCCTCGATCGTCAAGGCCGCGCTGAGCGTCCCCTTGGCGAGCAGGCGAATGCCGTCGCCGGCCCGGCGCAGCACGCCGGCCGCGACCAGCCGCGCCGCATCGACCGGCCCCTCGGCGCTGAGCTTGCCGGCATCGAGCGCCTGCTGCAGGCGGCCGAGGTTGACGACCTTGAAGTCCTTCTGGAAGATCTTGTTGTTGAAGCCGCGCTTCGGCAGGCGGCGATGCAGCGGCGTCTGGCCGCCCTCGAAGCCGTTGAGCGCGACGCCGCTGCGCGCGGTCTGACCCTTGCCGCCGCGCCCCGAGGTCTTGCCCTTGCCCGAGCCGATGCCGCGCCCGACCCGCTTTGCCCGGTAATGCGCGCCCGGATTGTCCCTGATCTCGTTGAGCTTCATCGCCTCGTCACCTATGCGCGCCTAACCCTCGCCTTCAACGCGAAGGAGGTGCCTTACCTTGTTGATCATGCCGCGCACCGAGGGCGTGTCCTCGAGGGTGCGCCGGCGGTGCCGCTTGTTGAGCCCGAGCCCCTTCAGCGTCGCCTCCTGGTCGGCGCGGCGCCCGATCGGGCTGCCGGTCTGCACCACGGTCACCGTCTTCTTGCCATCCGTTGACGTCATCGGCATCACGCGTTCTCTCGGGTCTCGCCGTCGCGCCGGCCGAGCACCTCCGCCACCTTCTTGCCGCGGCGCGCCGCGACCGCCCGGGGGCTGGTGACATGGCCGAGCGCCGCAAAGGTCGCCTTGATCATGTTGTGCGGGTTCGAGCTACCGACCGATTTCGCGACGATGTCCTGCACGCCGAGCGCCTCGAAGATCGCACGCATCGGCCCGCCGGCGATGATGCCGGTGCCGGGCTTGGCGGCCCGCACGATGACCTTGCCCGCGCCGTAGCGGTCGGCGATGTCGTGATGCAGGGTGCGGCCTTCGCGCAGCGGCACCCGGATCATGCCGCGCCGCGCCTGCTCGGTCGCCTTGCGGATCGCCTCCGGCACCTCGCGCGCCTTGCCCGAGCCGTAGCCGACCCGGCCCTTGCGGTCGCCGACGACGACGAGCGCGGCAAAGCCGAACCGCCTGCCGCCCTTCACCACCTTGGCGACGCGATTGATGCTGACCAGCTTTTCGGCGAATTCGCTTTCCTCGCGGTCGCGCGGCGGGCCGTCGCCGTCGCGCCTGCGCCGTTCACCCTGCGTGCGTGCCATCGGCCCCCTCTCAGAATTCGAGCCCGCCCTCGCGGGCGGCATCGGCCAGCGCCTTGATCCGGCCGTGATAGACATAGGCACCGCGATCGAACACGACCCGCTCGACACCGGCCGCCTTGGCGCGCTCGGCGATCAGCTTGCCGACCGCGCCCGCCGCAGCGACATCGGCACCGGTCTTGAGGCCGGGCTTCAGGCCGGCGTCGAGCGTCGAGGCCGCGGCGATCGTCCGGCCCGCTGCGTCGTCGATCACCTGGGCATAGATATGCCGCGACGAGCGGAATACCGACAGCCGAGCCCGGCCGTTTGCCGCCTGGCGCAGCTTGAAGCGGGCGCGCTGGCGCCGGCGCCGGAACAGCACATCTGGTTTGTTCGACATGGGCGCTACTTCTTCTTCCCTTCCTTGCGGCGGACCGTCTCGTCGCTGTACTTGACCCCCTTGCCCTTGTACGGCTCGGGCGGGCGGTAGGCGCGGATCTCGGCAGCAACCTGGCCGACGCGCTGGCGGTCGGCGCCGCTTATCGTGATCGCCGTCGGGCGCTCGCAGGTGATCCGCACATCCGCCGGGATCGGATAGGCGACGTCATGGCTGAAGCCGAGCTGCAGGTTGAGCACGTCGCCCTGCACCGCGGCACGATAGCCGACGCCGTTGATCTCGAGGTTGCGGGTGAACCCGGTGGCGACGCCGGTGACCATATTGTTGACCAGCGCCCGTGTGGTGCCCCACATCGCCCGCGCCCGCTTGCTCTCGCTTTTCGGGGCGATGGTCACGGCGCCGTCGCTCACCGTCGCATCGACCTCGCCGCTGACGAGAAGCGACAGCGTACCGAGCCGGCCCTTCGCGGTCAGCATCTGGCCGGCCAACTCGACCGCCACCCCCTGCGGGATCGATACGGGATTCTTGCCAATGCGCGACATCGTGCTTGCCCTCAGAATACGCGGCAGAGGACTTCGCCGCCGACCTTTGCGACGCGCGCCTCATTGTCCGACATGACGCCGCGCGGGGTCGACAGGATCGAGATCCCGAGCCCGTTATAGACCCGCGGCAGCTCCGCCAGCTTTGAATAGATGCGCCGGCCCGGCTTCGAGACGCGCGCAATCTCGCGGATCACCGGCTCGCCGTCGACATATTTCAGCTCGATCTTGAGCTCGGCGATGCCGGCGCGGATCTGCTCGCGGCTGAAGCCGCGAATGTAGCCCTCGCGCTTCAACACTTCGAGCACATTGGCCCGCAGGTTCGAGGCCGGCGCGGCGACAACGGCGTGGCGCGCCCGCTGCCCGTTGCGGATGCGCGTCAGCATATCGCCGAGCGGATCACTCATCGACATGATGCTTCTCCCCTCACCAGCTCGACTTGGTCATGCCGGGAATCTGGCCGGAGGAGGCCAGTTCGCGCACCGCAATGCGCGACAGGCGGAACTTGCGATAGACGCCGCGCGGCCGCCCGGTCAACGAGCAGCGGTTACGCACCCGCGTCTCCGAGCTGTTGCGCGGCATCTCGGACAGTTTCAGCTGCGCCGCGAAGCGCTCCTCCGGCGCCGCCTCGCGATCGCGGGCGAGCGCCTTCAGCCGGGCGCGGCGCGGCGCCAGCTGCTTTGACAGCCTGGCGCGGTGCTGGTTTTTCTCGATCGAGCTTTTCTTTGCCATAGGAAACGGGAACTCCGCTGGCGCTCAGTTGGTGAACGGCATGTCGAAGCCCTTGAGCAGCGCCTTGGCTTCGGCATCGGTTTGCGCGGTGGTGACGATGATGATGTCCATCCCGCGCACGGTATCGACCCGGTCGTAATCGACCTCCGGGAACACCAGCTGCTCCTTGAGGCCGAGCGCGTAATTGCCGCGCCCGTCGAAGCTGCGCGGCGACACCCCGCGGAAATCGCGCACCCGCGGCAGGGCCACGGTGATCAGCCGGTCGAGGAACTCGTACATGCGCTCGGCACGCAGCGTCACCTTGACGCCGATCGGCATGTTCTCGCGCAGCTTGAACGTCGCGATCGACTTCTTGGCGCGCAGCACCACCGGCCGCTGGCCAGTGATCGCGGTCAAATCGCCGACCGCCGCATCGATCTTCTTGGCGTCCTGCACCGCCTCGCCGACGCCCATGTTGACGACGATCTTGTCAAGGCGCGGCACCTGCATCGGGTTCTTGTAGCCAAACTCCTGCGTCAAGGCGGCGCGGACCTCGGTCTGGTAGCGTTCCTGAAAACGACGTCATGCCGGCTCTCTCACTTGTCGATCACCTCGCCCGAGCGGCGGGCGAAGCGGACCTTGCGGCCATTGTCGAGGATCCTGTAGCCGACCCGGGTCGGCTTGCCGGAATGGGGGTCGACATGGGCAACGTTCGAGACGTGGATCGTCAGCTCCTTGTCGACGATGCCGCCGGGGTCGCCCATGCGCGGCTTGGTGTGCCGGTGCGCGACATGGACACCCTGGACGATCAGTCGCCCCTCCTGCGGCAGTACGCGCAACACCTCGCCCGAGCGGCCCTTGTCGCGGCCGCTGATGACGACGACGTTGTCGCCCTTCTTGATCTTCATCTTGGGCATCGTCACACCACCCCAATCACAAAACTTCCGGGGCGAGCGAGACGATCTTCATGAACCGCCGTGCCCGCAGCTCGCGCGTCACCGGCCCGAAGATGCGCGTGCCGATCGGCTCGCCCTGCCGGCTGATCAACACCGCGGCGTTGCGGTCGAAGCGGATCGCGCTGCCGTCGGTGCGGCGGATCTCCTTCGCCGTGCGGACGATGACGGCGCGGTGCACATCGCCCTTCTTGACGCGGCCGCGCGGGATCGCCTCCTTGACCGACACGATGATGACGTCGCCGACCGTCGCGGTCCTGCGCTTCGAGCCGCCCAGCACCTTGATGCATTGCACCCGGCGCGCGCCCGAATTGTCGGCGACGTCGAGGTTGGTCTGCATCTGGATCATGCGGCGCCTCCTGCGTCGGCAGCGGCGGGTGCCGCTGCATCACCGGGACCGCCCACCACGACCCAATGCTTGCGCTTCGAGATCGGCCGGCTTTCCTCGATCCGCACGGCGTCGCCCGCGCGGTAGCGGTTGGCCTCGTCATGTGCCGCGTATTTCTTCGAGCGCGACACGAATTTCTTGTAGATCGGATGCATGACGCGCCGCTCGACGCGCACGATGACCGTCTTGTCGCAGGAATCGCTGACGACGACCCCGTTGAGAACCCGCTTAGGCATGCTGTGTCCCTTGCGTCGCGCGTTTTTGTGCTGCCTGACGGCGCCGCTCGTCGAGAATGGTTTTGATGCGGGCGATGTTGCGCCGCACGTCGCGCACCCGCGCGGTATTCTCCAGCTGGCCGCTGGCGCGCTGGAAGCGCAGGTTGAAAATCTCCTTGCCGAGCGTCTCGATCTCCTCGGTCAGCTCGTCCGCGGTGCGCGCCCGCAAATCGGAAGGCTTCATCCCCTTCACGGCTGCACCTCGTCGCCCTGGCGCATCACGAACCGCGTCGCGATCGGCAATTTGGCCGCCGCCAGCTCGAACGCCTCGCGCGCCACCTCGGGCGCGACACCGTCGAGCTCGAACATGATGCGGCCCGGCTTGACGCGCGCCACCCAGAACTCGGGCGACCCCTTGCCGCTGCCCATGCGCACCTCGGCCGGCTTCGAGGACACCGGCACATCGGGGAAGATGCGGATCCACACCCGGCCGACGCGGCGGATCGAACGCGTGATGGTGCGCCGCGCCGCCTCGATCTGGCGCGCCGTGATCCGCCCGGGATCGACCGCCTTCAGCCCATAGGCGCCGAAATTGAGCGTGGTGCCGCCCTTGGCAAGACCATGGACGCGGCCCTTGTGGGCCTTGCGGTATTTGCTGCGTTTGGGGGAGAGCATCGCTGCCTCGCTCTACTACCGGCCGCGCTCGGCGCGGTCGCGCCGGTCGGGGCGTTCCGGGCGTTCATGGCGATCGTGGCCGCCGCCGGCCTGCTGCAATTCGTTGAGCCGCTTGTCCTGCGCCATCGGGTCGTGTGCCAGGATCTCGCCCTTGAACACCCACACCTTGACGCCGCAGGTGCCGTAGGTGGTCTTGGCCGTGGCAGACCCGAAATCGACATCGGCGCGCAGCGTGTGCAGCGGCACCCGGCCTTCGCGATACCACTCCATGCGCGCGATCTCGGCACCGCCGAGCCGGCCGGAGCAGTTGATCCGGATGCCCTGGGCGCCGAACCGCATTGCCGACTGCACCGCCCGCTTCATCGCCCGGCGAAATGCGACGCGCCGCTCCAGCTGCTGGGCGATGCCCTCGGCGATCAGCTTGGCCTCGATCTCGGGCTTACGGATCTCCAGGATGTTGAGGCTGACCTCGCTGTTGGTGACCTTGGCGATGTCGCCGCGCAACTTGTCGATGTCGGCGCCCTTCTTGCCGATGATGACGCCGGGCCGCGCCGAATGCAGCGTGATCCGGGTCTTACGTGCGGCGCGCTCGATCAGCACCTTCGAGACCGCAGCCTGGCTCAGCCGCGCGCCGAGAAACTTGCGCAGCTTCAGATCGTCGAGCAGCTGGTTGCCGTATTCCTTGCGCGAAAACCAGCGCGAATCCCAGGTTCGGTTGATGCCGAGCCGCAGCCCGATCGGATTGACCTTTTGACCCATCAGGCAGCCTCCTCAAGGCTCTCTTCCGCTCGCTCGCGCACGACCACGGTCAGATGCGCGAAGTACTTTTCGATCCGCGCCGAGCGGCCGCGACCGCGGGTGTGGAAGCGCTTCATCACAAAGGCCCGGCCGACCGTCGCCTCCTTGACGTAGAGACGGTCGACATCGAGCTGGTGATTGTTCTCGGCGTTGGCGATCGCCGCCTGCAACACCTTCTTGACCTCCAGCGCGATACGGCGGCGCGAAAACGTCAGCTCGGCGACAGCTGTAGCGGCGTCCTTGCCGCGGATCATCTGCGCGACGAGGTTGAGCTTGCGCGGGCTGGTGCGGATTGCGCGCAGAAAGGCCGAGGCCTCGGTGTCGTCGAGCCGGCGTTCGGCGGCGGGCTTGCTCATCTCACCTTTCCTCTCAGCTCCGCCGGGCGCGCTTGTCGCCGGCATGGCCGTAGAAGGTGCGGGTCGGCGCGAATTCGCCGAATTTGTGGCCGATCATGTTCTCGGTCACCAGCACCGGGATGAATTTGTGGCCGTTATAGACGCCGAAGGTCAGACCGACGAATTGCGGAAAGATCGTCGAGCGCCGCGACCAGGTGCGGATCACCTCGTTGCGACCCGAGCCACGCGATTTCTCGGCCTTCTGCAACAGATACCCGTCGACGAACGGGCCTTTCCATACCGAGCGTGCCACGCTCTCTCTCCGCGCTTACTTCGAGGGCCGGCGGCGCACGATCAGCCGATCGGTCGCCTTGTTCTGCCGCGTCTTCTTGCCTTTGGTCGGCTTGCCCCACGGGGTCACCGGATGGCGCCCACCGGAGGACTTGCCTTCGCCGCCGCCATGCGGATGGTCGATCGGGTTCATCGCCACGCCGCGCACCGAGGGCCGCCGCCCGAGCCAGCGATTGCGGCCCGCCTTGCCGATCACGATGTTCTGATGGTCGGGGTTCGACACGGCGCCGATCGTCGCGCGACACTCGGAGCGCACCATGCGCATCTCGCCCGACGTCATGCGCAACAGCGCATAGCCCTGCTCGCGGCCGACCAGCTGCACGTAGGTACCGGCCGAGCGGGCGATCTGGCCGCCCTTGCCCGGCTTCATCTCGACATTGTGGACGATCGTGCCGAGGGGCATGTTTCTGAGCGGCATCGCATTTCCCGGCTTGACGTCGACCCGCTCGCCCGACACGACGCTGTCGCCCGCTCGCAGCCGCTGCGGCGCCAGGATGTAGGCCTGCTCGCCGTCGGGGTAGGAAATCAGCGCGATAAACGCGGTGCGGTTGGGGTCGTATTCGAGCCGCTCGACGGTCGCCGGCGAATCATCCTTGGTCCGCTTGAAATCGACCATGCGGTAGCGCCGCTTGTGGCCGCCGCCGCGCCAGCGCATCGTCGTGCGCCCGGTATTGTTGCGCCCGCCCTTCTGCCGGAGCCCCTCGGTCAAGGCCTTGACGGGCTTGCCTTTCCACAACTCGCTGCGGTCGACAATAACGAGGTGGCGTTGCGACGGGGTGGTCGGGTTGAAGGATTTGAGTGCCATCGTTCTGATTCCCCGCCTAGATCCCGGTCGTCACGTCGATGCGCGAGCCGTCGGCCAGCGTGACGATCGCCTTCTTGTAATCGGAGCGCCGCCCGATATGCCCGCGGGTGCGCTTGGTCTTGCCCTCGACCCGGATCGTGTTGACCGCGTCGACCTTGACCTCGAACAGCCCCTCGACCGCGGCCTTGACCTCGCGCTTGGTGGCATCGAGCCTGACCCGGAAGATCACCTGGTTGTGCTCCGAGGCGCCGGTCGCCTTCTCGGTGATCACCGGGGCGCGGATAATGTCGTACATCTCCTGCCGGCTCAGCCGCGTCGCGGCCGGCGGGATGACGCGAAAACGGCTCATGTGAGCCCCCTCATTTCAAGCGAGCCTCGAGTTGCTGTGCGCCGCGGCGCGGGTCAATACCAGCGTGTCGCGGCGCAGGATGTCGTAGACGTTGGCGCCCTGCTGCGGCAGCACATCGACCTTCGGCAGGTTGCGCGCGGCGCGGGCAAACCCCTCGTCGAGCGTGGCGCCGTCGATGATCAGCACCGAGTCCCAGCCAAACGCGGCGAAGCGCGCCTGCAGCAGCTTCGTCTTGGCCTCCGCGACCGTGGCGGCGTCGATGACGACGAGCTTGCCCTCGGCCTGCTTGGCCGACAGCGCGGTTTTGAGGCCAAGCGCCCGCACCTTTTTCTGCAGGTCGAACTCGTGGCTGCGCACGACCGGGCCAAAGATCACCGCACCGCCGCGGAATTGCGGCGAGCGCAGGCTGCCCTGGCGGGCGCGGCCGGTGCCCTTCTGCTTGTAGGGTTTCTTGGTGGTGCCACGGATGTCGCTGATGCCCTTCGCCTTGTGCGTACCGGCGCGCCGCTTGGCGAGCTGCCAGTTGACGACGCGGGCGAGGATGTCGCGCCGCACCGGCAGCCCGAACACCTCTTCGGCGAGATCGATGTCGCCGACCTCCTGATTGTCGAGATTGCGCACGGTGAGCTTCATGGCGTGCCCTCCTCGGCCGGCGCGACGGGCGTCTCGCCACCCTCGCCGCGCACCGCCGCCGGGAACGGCAACCCCTCCGGCGCCTTGCGCTTGACCGCATCCTTGACCAGGACCCAGCCCTTCTCGCTGCCCGGCACCGCGCCGCGGATCAGCAACAGGCCGCGCTCGGCGTCGGCCGACACCACCTGCAGGCTCTGCATCGTCACCCGCTCGGCCCCCATATGGCCGGCCATCTTCTTGTTCTTGAAGGTCTTGCCCGGCGATTGCCGCTGCCCGGTCGAGCCCAGGCTGCGGTGCGACACCGAGACGCCGTGGGTCGCGCGCAGGCCGCCGAAATTATGCCGCTTCATGCCGCCGGCGAAGCCCTTGCCGATGCTGGTGCCGATCACGTCGACATACTGGCCGGCGAGGAAATGCGCCGCGGTGATCTCGGCGCCGACCGGCGACGAGCGCCTCCTCGGAGACGCGAAACTCCGCGAGCTTGGCTTTCGGCTCGACCTTGGCCGCCGCGAAATGGCCGCGCTGCGGCTGCGTCACGTTCTTGACCTTGGCGGCGCCGACCCCGAGCTGCAGCGCGGTGTAGCCGTCCTTGTCCTGGGTGCGCTGGGCGACGACCTGGCAGTTCTCGATGCGCAGCACCGTCACCGGGACGTGGTTGCCGTCGTCGGTAAACACCCGGGTCATGCCGAGTTTCTGCGCGATCAGACCGGTTCGCATCGCCCGGCCCTCAGAGCTTGATCTCGACATCGACGCCGGCGGCAAGGTCGAGCTTCATCAGAGCGTCGACGGTCTGCGGCGTCGGATCGACGATGTCGAGCACCCGCTTGTGGGTGCGGATTTCGAACTGCTCGCGCGACTTCTTGTCGACGTGCGGCGAGCGCAGCACCGTGAACTTCTCGATCCGGGTCGGCAGCGGGATCGGCCCGCGCACCCGCGCCCCGGTCCGCTTGGCGGTGTTGACGATCTCGCTGGTCGACTGGTCGAGTACGCGGTGATCATACGCCCTGAGGCGGATTCTTATATTCTGATTGTCCATTTCTTGGCTCGCTCCGGGCGCTTTGCTCTGTTTTTGTGTTATTTCAGGATTTTGGCGACGACGCCGGCGCCGACGGTGCGGCCGCCTTCGCGGATCGCGAAGCGCAGCCCCTCGTCCATCGCGATCGGCACCAAGAGCGTCACCTCCATCGACACGTTGTCCCCCGGCATCACCATCTCGGTGCCCTCCGGCAATTTCACCGACCCCGTCACGTCCGTCGTGCGGAAGTAGAATTGCGGCCGGTAATTGTCGAAAAACGGCGTGTGCCGCCCGCCTTCCTCCTTGGTCAGCACATAGGCTTCCGCCGTGAACACCGTGTGCGGCGTGATCGACCCCGGCTTCGCCAGAACCTGGCCGCGCTCCACCTCCTCGCGCTTGGTGCCGCGCAGCAGCACCCCGATATTGTCCCCCGCCTCGCCCTGGTCCAAGAGCTTGCGGAACATCTCCACCCCGGTCGCCACCGTCTTCATCGTCGGCCTCAGACCGACGATCTCCACCTCGTCGCCCACCTTGACGATGCCGCGCTCAACCCGACCCGTCACCACCGTGCCGCGCCCCGAGATCGTGAACACGTCCTCGATCGGCATCAGGAACGGACGGTCCTTCGGACGCTCCGGCTGCGGGATGTACGCATCCACCGCCTTCATCAGTTCGAGGATCGAGTTCGTGCCCGATCTTCGGGTCGCGTCCCTCCAATGCCGCCAGCGCCGACCCCTTGATCACCGGGATGTCGTCCCCCGGAAAATCATAGGAGCTGAGCAATTCGCGCACCTCCAGCTCGACCAGCTCCAGCAATTCCTCGTCGTCCACCATGTCGACCTTGTTCATGTAGACGACCAGCGACGGAACCCCCACCTGCCGCGCCAGCAGAATGTGCTCGCGCGTCTGCGGCATCGGCCCGTCCGCCGCCGACACCACCAGGATCGCACCGTCCATCTGCGCCGCGCCGGTGATCATGTTCTTGACGTAGTCGGCATGCCCCGGGCAGTCGACATGCGCGTAATGACGGTTCTCCGTCTCATACTCCACATGCGCCGTCGCAATCGTGATCCCCCGCGCCTTCTCCTCCGGCGCCTTGTCAATCTGGTCGTACGCGGTGAACGTCGCGCCCCCGGTCTCCGCCAATACCTTCGTGATCGCCGCCGTCAACGTCGTCTTGCCGTGATCGACATGCCCGATCGTCCCGACATTGCAATGCGGCTTCGTCCGATTAAACCTCGCCTTACCCATCGCTCTTCTCCGATTACTCCGGCATGCCCAGCAGCATCACGCCATCTTGGCGCGAACTTCGTCCGCGACGGCCTGCGGTACCTGCTCGTAATGGTCGAAATGCATCGTGTACTGCGCCCGCCCCTGGCTCATCGAGCGCAACGTGTTGACATAGCCGAACATGTTGGCGAGCGGCACCATCGCATCGATGACGCGGGCATTGCCGCGGCTGTCCATGCCGGTGACCTGGCCGCGCCGGCTGTTCAGGTCGCCGATCACGTCGCCCATGTAGTCCTCCGGCGTCACCACCTCGACCCGCATGATCGGTTCGAGCAGCTTGGGCGCGGCCTTCATCACGCCTTCCTTGAAGGCCGCCCGGGCCGCGATCTCGAACGCGAGTACGCTTGAATCGACGTCGTGGTAGGCGCCGTCGACAAGTTCGGCCTTCAGGTCGATCACCGGGAAGCCGGCCAGCACGCCGTTCTCGGTCGAGGCCTTGAGCCCCTTCTCGACCCCCGGCACGTATTCCTTTGGCACCGCGCCGCCGACCACCGAGTTCTCGAACACGAAGCCGCCGCCCGGCGGCAACGGCTCGAAATGGATCTTGACGCGGGCATACTGGCCGGCGCCGCCCGTCTGCTTCTTGTGGGTGTAGTCGATGTCGGCGGAACGGGTGATGGTCTCGCGATAGGCGACCTGCGGCGCGCCGACATTGGCGTCGACCTTGAACTCGCGCTTCATGCGATCGACGATGATTTCGAGGTGCAACTCGCCCATGCCCTTGATCACGGTCTGGCCGCTCTCGTGGTCGACCGCGACCCGGAACGAGGGGTCCTCGGTGGCGAGCCGGGCCAGTGCCTGGCCCATCTTTTCCTGGTCGCCCTTGGTCTTGGGCTCGACCGCGATCTCGATGACCGGCTCGGGGAACTCCATCCGCTCGAGCACCACCGGGCGGGCCGCGTCGGACAGCGTGTCGCCGGTCGTCGTGTTCTTGAGGCCGGCCAGAGCAAGGATGTCGCCGGCCCGCGCCTCCTTGACGTCCTCGCGGTGGTTGGCGTGCATCAGCAGCATGCGGCCGATGCGCTCGCGGTTGTTCTTGACCGTGTTGAGCACCTGGGTGCCCGTCGACAGCACGCCGGAATAGATGCGAACGAAGGTCAAGCGAGCCGACGAACGGGTCGGACATGATCTTGAAAGCGAGGCCGGCGAACGGCTCGTCGTCCGAGGCGCGGCGCTCGACGATCTCGTCCGAGTCCATCTTGACGCCCCGGATCGCCGCGACATCGGTAGGCGCCGGCAGATAGTCGACGACGGCGTCGAGCAGCGGCTGCACCCCCTTGTTCTTGAAGGCCGAGCCGCACAGCACCGGAACAAAGACGCCGGTCACCGTGCCGTGGCGGATGCAGCGCTTCAGCGTCGCGGCATCGGGCTCCTCGCCGCCGAGATAGGCTTCGAGCGCGGTCGTCGTCCTGCTCGACCGCCAGCTCGACCAGTTCGCTGCGGGCCGCCTCGGCCTCTGCCATCAGCTCGGCGGGGATCTCGACGACGTCGAAATCGGCGCCGAGCGCCTCGTCGCGCCATTTGAGCGCCTTCATCGCGACCAGATCGATGACGCCGACAAAATCGCTCTCGACCCCGATCGGCAATTGCGTGACCACCGGCACCGCGCCGAGCCGCTCCTTGATCTCGCGCACGCAGCGCGGGAAATCAGCGCCGATCCGGTCCATCTTGTTGACGAAGCAGATGCGCGGCACGCCGTATTTATCCGCCTGGCGCCATACCGTCTCGGATTGCGGCTCGACCCCGGCAACCGAGTTCGAACACCGCGACGGCGCCGTCGAGCACGCGCAAGCTGCGCTCGACCTCGATCGTGAAGTCGACATGGCCCGGCGTGTCGATGATGTTGATGCGGTGGTCGTTCCAGAAGCAGGTCGTGGCGGCCGACGTGATCGTGATGCCGCGCTCCTGCTCCTGCTCCATCCAGTCCATCGTGGCGGTGCCCTCGTGGACCTCGCCGATCTTGTACGAGCGGCCGGTGTAATAGAGAATCCGCTCGGTTGTCGTCGTCTTGCCGGCATCGATGTGCGCCATGATGCCGATATTGCGATAACGATCGAGCGGCGTTGTGCGTGCCATGACCACTACTCCGCGGCGCAGCGCGCCGCACCGATTATAACGACTTTGCGGGCCGGCCGAGCGGCCGGCGCCACCAGCGACGGCTACCAGCGATAATGCGAGAACGCCTTGTTGGCGTCGGCCATCCGATGGGTGTCCTCGCGCCGCTTGACCGCCACCCCGCGGTTGTTGGCGGCATCGAGCAATTCGCCCGACAACCGCTCCTCCATCGTATTCTCCGAGCGCCCGCGCGAGCTGCCGATCAGCCAGCGGATCGCCAGCGCCTGGCTGCGGTCGGGGCGGACCTCGATCGGCACCTGGTAGGTCGCGCCACCAACCCGGCGCGAGCGGACCTCGACGGCCGGGCGGACATTGGTCAGCGCGTCGTGGAAAACCCGGATCGGGTCCTGCCCGCTGCGCTTCTGGATGCGCTCGAAGGCGCCGTAGACGATGGTCTCGGCAACCGATTTCTTGCCCTCATGCATCAGGCAGTTCATGAACTTGGTCACGATGGCGTCGCCGAATTTGGGATCCGGCAGCACCTCACGTTTGACCGCAGCGCGACGGCGCGACATGGCTTCTTCCCCCTATTTCGGCCGTTTGGCGCCGTATTTCGAGCGGCGCTGGCGCCGATCCTTGACGCCCTGGGTGTCGTGCGTGCCGCGGATGATGTGATAGCGCACGCCGGGCAAATCCTTGACCCGGCCACCGCGGATCAGCACCACCGAGTGCTCCTGCAGATTGTGGCCCTCGCCGGGAATGTAGCTCGTCACCTCGAACCCGTTGGTGAGGCGCACGCGCGCGACCTTGCGCAGGGCGGAGTTGGGCTTCTTCGGCGTCGTCGTATAGACGCGCGTGCAGACGCCACGCTTCTGCGGGCACTGCTCCATCGCCGGGACCTTGTTGCGCGCCACCTGCGGCGTCCGCGCATTGCGAATCAACTGGTTTATCGTCGGCATGCTGACCAACCCCAAATCGAACACGGCTACCGCCCGACCGCTGACCGCAGGTCGGGCGCGCCTATCTCACTGCCCACTGAGTTCGCGCCCTCTCACAAAGGCGGCGTGCCACTTCGGCGGACCGGCTGCGTTTAGGTGGCATCCTACCGCCAGCCGTAAGGTCGCGGAATATAGGAACGCGGCCCTACCGGGTCAAGCGACTTCGCGGCCTCTGGCCTGCGATCGCCACTCTGGCACGATGATGATCGCGCGCCTCACCCACCGGCCCCGGCAAGCTGCGGGCGCACCGGCGCGGCAAACGCGTCGCCGCGGGCGATCCGCTTTCCGTCGGCGCCGAACAGAAACAGGCAATCGCGGGTCAGGGTCAGCCCGACCCGATCGCCAGCGTCCATCTCGGCCATCGACAGACCCTCGGTGATCACCACGAAGGGGCGCTCCGTCCCGAGATCGAAGTAGAGCAGCGTATCCTTGCCCAGCGGCTCGACAAGACGGACGGGGAGATCCACGTCAGCCGGCGCGCGATCGCGCTGCACCCGAACGTGCTCGGGCCGTATGCCGAGCGTGACCGGACCGGCCGGCACCGCCGCTAACGACGCGGGCAGGCCAATCGAAAAATGCGGCGAGCGGAACCGCGCCCCGCCGCCCGCGTGTTCGATCTCGCCCGCGACCAGGTTCATCGACGGCGAGCCGAAAAAATCTGCGACAAAATCGGTCGCCGGATTTGAGTAGATCTCCATCGGCGAGCCGAGCTGCTCGATGTCGCCGTTGCGCATCACGACGATGCGGTCGGCCAGCGTCATCGCCTCTTCCTGATCGTGGGTGACGAAGATGAAAGTCTTTTTCAGCTCCTCGTGCAGCCGGTCGCATTCGGCCCGCAGCTCGCGGCGCAGCTTGGCGTCGAGGCTCGACAGCGGCTCGTCGAGCAGAAAGGTCGACGGGTTGGTCACCAGGGTGCGGGCCAGCGCGACGCGCTGCGACTCGCCGCCCGAACAGGCACCCGGCAATTTGCCGAGAAGCGCGGTCAGCCGCACCATCTCGGCGACCTCGCGCACCCGCCGCACCCGCTCGTCCTTCGGCACCTTCTTCATGCGCAGCCCAAACTCGATGTTCTGCGCCACCGTCTTGTGGGGAAACAAAGCGTGCGACTGAAACACCATGCCGAGGCCGCGGTCACGCGGCTCGAGATCGTTGACGACCCGCCCGTCGATGCGGATTTCGCCTCGGTCCGGCTCCTCGAACCCGGCAATCAGTCGCAGCGTCGTCGTCTTGCCGCAGCCCGACGGGCCGACGAACACGACGAACTCGCCGTCCTCGATGACGCAGTTGAGGTCGCGCACGGCCACGATCGCGCCGTAGCTCTTCCTCAGATTGACCAGCTCGATCCGCGCCACGCCTACCTCCGCACCATGCCAAAGCTGAAGCCGCGCGCGAGATGCTTGCGGATGAGAATGCCGACGATCATCAGCGGCAAGGTGATGCCGACCGACAGCGCCGCCTGGCGACCGAACAGCTTGCCCTCGGTCGAGCCCTCATACTTCGACAACTCGACCGGCAACGTCACCACGTGCGTCTTCGAGAGGATCAGCGCCAACAGGTACTCGCTCCAGTTCAGGATCAGGATGAACATGAAGGTTGCCACCAGCCCCGAGCGGATCAGCGGCAACACCACCTCGAACACGGTGCGCCAGCGCGAGGCGCCGAGGATCTCGGCGGCCTGCTCGACCTCGCGCGGCACCTCGTCGATGAAGCTTTTGGTCATCCACACGGCGTAGGGCAGGCTCGTCAGGAAATACATGACCCCGAGCCCGATCATCGAATCCAGCAGGCCGAGATACGAGAAGTAGAGCGACAGCGGCGCCGCGATGACAATCGGCGGCACCATGCGCAGCATCAGCAGCTGGAACATGCGCGTTTCGGACAACAGCTGGTAGCGCGACACGGCATACGCGATGATCGCACCGTAGGTGACGGCGAGGGTCGTCGACCCAAAGGACAGGATGATGCTGTTGCGCAGCGCGAGAAACGGCGTCTGCGTCGACAGATCGTATTGCGCGCCGGCGGCCACCGAGGTCGCGCCGAGCCACACGTCGCGCCAGTTTTCCAGGGTCGGCGGCGACGGAAAATAGATCGGCGGCCAGGAGAACCATTGCTCGCTGGGCTTGAACGAGGTCGTCACAATCCAGTAGAGCGGAAATGCGACAATCAGCGCCCACACGGTCAGAACTGCGTACCGCGTTGCCGACGCGGCGTAGCGCCGCTGGGTCCTGGTCATGCCTCGCCGCCCGTTTCGCCAGGCTTTGCATACATCTTGTCAAGCACCCGCTTTTCGCGTTGCAACAGCCGGATCGCGGCCAGCACGATCACCACCATCATGATCATCACGACATAGGACTGCGCCGCTCCGAGAGAGACGTTAAAGTCCTGCCACGTCGTTATGTAGATATAGAGCGGCAGCGTCTCGGTCGCGGTGCCTGGACCGCCCTGCAACAAGGCCCAGATTATCGGAAACGCCCCCATCGCATCGAGAAAACGCAGGACCAGCGCCAGCAGGATTACCGGGCGCAGCAGCGGCAGCTGCACCTCCCAGAAAACGCGCCACGGGGAAGCGCCGAGGATCTGTGCCGCCTCGATCGGTTCCTTCGGCACTGCAGCCAGCCCGGCGAGCAGGATGATGAACGAGAATGGGGTCCAGTTCCAGATGTCGAGCAGGGTCACCGTCAGCAGCGCGATGTGCGGGTTCGACAGCCAGGCGACGCGAATTTCGTGGCCGGTCAGCATCGACAGGATGTCGTTGATCGGCCCGCTGCGGTCGAGCAGCATCGACGCGGTGTAGGCGATGACGATCGGCACGGTCAGCATCGGCAGTATGAACAGGGCGTAATAGAGCGCCTGGCCGCGAAACGGCCGGTAGACCAGATAGGCGAGCAGAAACCCAACCAGGAAACAGCCGACCGTCGAGCCGCCGGCATAGGCCAGCGAACGCAGCACCGCCCAGCCGAAGCGCGGATCGGTGAACACGCTGCCGAAGACATCGAAGCCGACGAAGTCAGCATTCCACCAGGAACTGAGATAGATGGTCCATTGATGGAACGAGAAATAAAGCTGCAGCATCAACGTTGGCGTCAGCAGGCTGAACAGCAGCAGGACCAGCGGCGCCAGGATCAGCCATTTGAACCGCCGCACCGCACGGCTGCGCGAGACGTGGCGATGAGTCTGCGTCGCCGCAGCTGGGAGGCCGCCGGTCAGGACCTCTGCCATTCCTCTGAATCCCCTCGCTAAAATGCACCCGGCGGGGCGCTCTCGCCCCGCCGGTTCTGCGCTACGGCAGTCAGGTGGGCTTAGTGACCTTCGGCATGATCGCGGCGTAGGTCTGATAGTCCTTCTTCAGCTTTGCGGCGCCGATCCGCTTGATGATCTTTGCCCACTCCGCCTCGGTATTCTTCAGGATCTCGTTCGCCTTGATCTGGCCGACATAACCCTGCCCGAGGTTCTTGTCGAGCGCATCGATGAATTCCTGGTTGCCGGTCATATAGATCGACGGCGAGGCAACCTCGAGGTTCTGCTTGACCGCCTTGATCCCGGCCGGCGTATAGGCCTCGGCCACCCGCGGATCGGACATTTCACCCACGGTCCACGCGTCATGGAACGTGTTGACGCGGTCCGTCACCATCTCGACGCTCGCCTTCTCGGTGCCCAGCCAGCACGCCATGTAGGCTGCTGCGGCCTTGCGCGGGCTGTGACGGTTGACGACGAGGACGACGACCGGCATGCCCGCGGCGCGCCACAATGGCTTGCCATTGGCTTCGCCGCCCGGCACCAGGCCATAGATCCACTTGCCGGCGGTCTTGGACTTCTTCGGGTTCTCGCAAAGCTTGATCAGGCCGCCCCAATATTGGCAGAGCGCCACGTCACCGGCGGCGATGCGCGGGATCATCTGTGAGGTGCCCCAACTCGGGGAATCGGGGAAGGCGACTTCCTTGTCGCGCAGATAGATCTCGATCGCCTTGTGGCCCGCCTCGGTGTCGAGGGTCGGCTTCATCTCGGGATCGAACGGAAATCCGCCGAAGCTGTAGAGATACATCAGGAACCAGACATATCCGAACCCGCGGCTGCGCAGATTGCCCGAGCCGTAGATGCCCTTCGCCGGATTGTGGAAAAACTTCATCAGGCGGAATTCGTCGTCCCACGACTGGGGATAGGCGAGCGGCTTGCCGAATTTGTCCTCGAACTTCTTCTTGTTGTCGGCATCCTCCATCAGGTCCTTGCGCACCTGCTGAACAAAGATGTTGCCGTCGGTGATGATGCCGTATGTCTTGCCGTTGTAGGTCGCCAGCTGGCCGTAATCGCCCACCGCGTCCGGTTTGAAATGCGCCTTGTCCATGTACTCGTCGAGCGGCTCGAGATACCCGGCCGAGACGAGCGACGGGATCATCTCCGAACCGAGATGGATCAGGTCGAAATCGGGCGATTGCGTCAGCGCCTCGGCCATCGCCGCCTGCGGGATGGTCGGGGTCGAGATGTCCTTGATGGCGGTGATGCCGATCCCGGTGTCCTTCTGGAACTCCTTCATCGGGGGCTCCATCGGCACGAAGTAGTTCGCCCACATCAGCGCCTTGAGATCGGTTTTGCCGATGCCCTTGGCGGCGGCGATGATGCTGTCGCCTTCGCCCGCCGCGAAGGCCGGGTGGCCGAACGAGGTCGCCCCCAACGCCGCAAGCCCGAGGCCCCCCTGCAACACGCGCCGCCGTGCGATCGGTCGCTGGATCATCGCTTCCCCCTTCATTTGCTGTTCCTGTAGACGAGCCGCATCCACGCGGCAACGCACATGATGCCGCGCCTGAGGCATCTCGCCAAATACTGCGCTGCGAAAAATTCTCTCCCCCTCGGCCGGCTCTGTCAACTCACCGGCACCTCGCGGGCTGGGTCCGGTCCGGGAGCCCACCAGCCGCCCCGGCCCCATCGGCAGCGACGACATCGCGTCCGCGGCCGCCCAAGCGGGTTCGCTATAGCGGCAGCGCTACCTTAGGTGTCAAAGCAAAAGGCCCCGTCCCGGCACTGGTCAGGCCGAGATCCCGGCGGCAGCCTGGGCGTCGCGTCACCGGGACGCCGAGAGCGGCGTTTTACCGCAGTCCCGACGGCCCGGGCTCGCCCAAACCCATCGCCGGATCAGAGGCTTGATGCCGACCTACGCGCTGCGTTGCTCCTCGAGCTGCGGGGTTTCCGCCACAGCTTCCGCCTCCGCCTCGGTCGCAATCGCGGCGAGCACGCGGTCGCGCTCGGCGGCAACTTCGCGTAGCCGCGCGACGACGCTGCCGGTGCCCGCCGGGATCAGCCGGCCGACGATCACATTCTCCTTGAGGCCGGTCAGCGTATCGATCCGGCCCGACACCGCCGCCTCGGTGAGGACGCGGGTGGTCTCCTGGAACGAGGCGGCCGAGATGAAGGAGTTGGTCTGCAGGCTGGCCTTGGTGATGCCCTGCAACACCGGGCGGGCCACCGCGGGGCGCAGATCCTCGCTCTCGACCTTGGTGTTCTCGCGGTCGAACTCCATGCGGTCGATCTGCTCCCCGGCGAGGAAAGTGGTGTCGCCCGGGTCCTCGATCTCCACCTTCTGCAGCATCTGGCGCACGATGACTTCGATGTGCTTGTCGTTGATGCGCACGCCTTGCAGCCGGTAGACCTCCTGGATCTCGTTGATCAGGTAGTTCGCCAATTCCTCGACCCCGAGGATGCGCAGGATGTCGTGCGGCACCCGGTTGCCGTCCATCATCAGGTCGCCCTTGAGGACGTAATCGCCCTCCTGCACGCTGATGTGCTTGCCCTTGGGGATCAGGTACTCGACCGCCTCGCCTTCGCCTTCCGTCGGGACGACGACGATGCGGCGCTTGGTCTTGTAGTCCTTGCCGAATTCGACGCGCCCTTCGCTCTCGCTGATGATCGCGAAATCCTTTGGCTTGCGCGCCTCGAACAGCTCGGCGACGCGCGGCAGACCGCCGGTGATGTCGCGCGTCTTCGAGGATTCGCGCGGGATGCGGGCGAGCACGTCGCCGGCCTTGACGTGCGCGCCGTTCTCGACCGACAGGATCGCGTCGACCGGCAGGAAGTAGCGCGCCTCCAGCCCGTTGGCGAGCGTCATCTCCTCGCCGTGCTCGCCGCGCAGCGTGACGCGCGGCCGCAAGTCGCCGCCGCGCGGCTGCTGCTTCCAGTCGACCACGACCTTGGAGGAGATGCCGGTCGCCTCGTCGAGCACCTCGCGCATCGAGACGCCTTCGATCAGGTCAACGTAATGCGCGATGCCGTCCTTTTCGGTGATGATCGGGATCGTGTACGGGTCCCATTCGGCCAATCGGTCGGCGCGATGCACCTGGACGCCCTCATCGGCCAGCAGCCGTGCGCCGTAGGGCACGCGGTGGCGGGCCTTCTCGCGGCCGGCATCGTCGACCAGCACCATCTCGCAATTGCGCCCCATCACCACCGGCAGGCCGGCCGAGTTGATCACGACATTGCGGTTCTTGACCTCGACCCGGGCGTCGAACGCCGCCTCGATCGAGGATTGCTCGGCCCCACGCTGCGCCGCGCCGCCGATGTGGAAGGTGCGCATCGTCAGCTGGGTGCCGGGCTCGCCGATCGACTGGGCGGCGATGACGCCGACCGCCTCGCCGATATTGACGACCGTGCCGCGCGCCAGGTCGCGGCCATAGCATTTGCCGCACACCCCGACAGGCGCCTCGCAGGTCAGCACCGAGCGGATCGACACCGCGTCGACGCCGGCCCGCTCGATCACATCGACCGCGTCCTCGTCGATCAGCGCGCCAGCCGGCAATACGACCTCGCCGGACAGCGGGTCGAGCACGTCAACCGCGGCACAGCGCCCGATGATGCGGTCGGCCAGCGGCGCGATGATCTCGCCGCCGTCGACCACCGCGCGGGTCAACAGGCCGCGCGTCGTGCCGCAATCGACCTCGGTGATGATCGCGTCCTGCGCCACGTCGACGAGGCGGCGCGTCAGATAGCCCGAGTTCGCGGTCTTCAACGCGGTGTCGGCGAGGCCCTTGCGGGCGCCGTGCGTCGAGTTGAAGTACTCGAGCACGGTCAACCCCTCCTTGAAGTTGGAGATGATCGGGGTGGCGATGATCTCGCCCGAGGGCTTGGTCATCAGCCCGCGCATGCCGGCCAGTTGCTTGATCTGGGCGGCCGAGCCGCGGGCGCCCGAATCCGACATCATCCACACCGCGTTGATCGGCTCGCCGGCTTTTGGCGTGCGGATCACCTTGATCATCTCCTCGGCGACCTTTTCCGAGCAGCTGGTCCAGGCGTCGACTTCCTTGTTGTACTTCTCGCGCTGGGTGATCAGGCCATCCTGGTACTGCTGCTCGTATTCCTTGACCTTCTGCTGCACGTCGGCGACCAGCTGGTGCTTCGCCTCGGGGATGATCAGATCGTCCTTGCCGAACGAGATGCCGGCCATGCACGCCTGCTGGAAGCCCAGCGCCATCAGCCGGTCGCAGAAGATCACGGTCTCCTTCTGGCCGCAGTGGCGGTAAACCTGGTCGATCAGGTCGCTGATCGCCTTCTTGCCGAGCACCTGATTGATCAGGTCGAAGCCGATCAGCGGGTTGCGCGGCAGGATCTCGGACAACAGCATCCGCCCGGGGGTCGTCTCGACCCGCCGGGTGACCGGCCGGTTGTCGTCGTCGACGGTCTCGTAGCGCGCCCTGATCTTGGCGTGCAGGGACACCGCCTTGGCCGCGAGCGCCTGCTCGATCTCGCCGACATTGGTGAACACCATGCCTTCGCCGGGCTCGCCGTCGCGCTGCATCGTGATGTGATAGAGGCCGAGCACGATGTCCTGCGACGGCACGATGATCGGCTTGCCGTTGGCGGGGCTGAGGATGTTGTTGGTCGACATCATCAGGACGCGCGCCTCGAGCTGCGCCTCCAATGACAGCGGCACGTGCACCGCCATCTGGTCGCCGTCGAAATCGGCGTTGAAGGCGGTGCAGACCAGCGGGTGCAGCTGGATCGCCTTGCCCTCGATCAATACCGGCTCGAACGCCTGGATGCCGAGGCGGTGCAGGGTCGGGGCGCGGTTCAAGAGGACCGGGTGCTCGCGGATCACCTCTTCGAGGATGTCCCACACCTCGGGCCGCTCCTTCTCGACCATGCGCTTCGCCGCCTTGATCGTGCTGGCCAGGCCGTAGAGCTCGAGCTTCGAATAGATGAACGGCTTGAACAGCTCGAGCGCCATCTTCTTCGGCAGGCCGCACTGGTGCAGCTTCAGCTCGGGGCCGACGACGATGACCGAGCGGCCGGAATAATCGACGCGTTTGCCGAGCAGGTTCTGGCGGAAGCGCCCCTGCTTGCCCTTCAGCATGTCGGACAGCGACTTCAGCGGCCGCTTGTTGGCGCCGGTGATGACGCGGCCGCGCCGTCCGTTGTCGAACAGCGCGTCGACCGCCTCCTGCAGCATGCGCTTCTCATTGCGCACGATGATGTCGGGCGCGCGCAATTCCATCAGCCGCTTCAAGCGGTTGTTGCGGTTGATGACGCGGCGGTAGAGGTCGTTGAGGTCGGAGGTGGCGAAGCGGCCGCCATCCAACGGCACCAGCGGGCGCAATTCGGGCGGGATGACCGGCACGACCTCGAGGATCATCCACTCCGGCCGGCTGTTCGACTCGGTGAACGCCTCGACCAGCTTGAGGCGCTTGACCAGCTTCTTGCGGCGCGCTTCGGAGCCGCAGTCGCGCAGTTCCTCGCGCAGCCGCACCTTTTCCTCGGCGAGATCGATCGCCGACAGCATCGTGCGCAGGGCTTCGGCGCCGATCGACGCGGTGAACTGATCCTCGCCGTACTCGTCCTGCGCCTTGATGAACTCCTCTTCGCCCAGAAGCTGGTGCAGCTTCAGCGGCGTCAGGCCGGGCTCGATGACGACGTAGTTCTCAAAATAGAGGATCCGCTCGAGGTCCTTCAGCGTCATGTCCAAGAGCAGGCCGATGCGGCTCGGCAATGACTTCAGGAACCAGATATGCGCCACCGGCGAGGCCAGTTCGATATGGCCCATGCGGTCGCGCCGCACCTTCGACAGGGTGACCTCGACGCCGCATTTCTCGCAGATGATGCCGCGGTATTTCATCCGCTTGTACTTGCCGCACAGGCACTCGTAATCCTTGATCGGCCCGAAGATGCGGGCGCAGAACAGCCCGTCCCGCTCCGGCTTGAAGGTGCGGTAGTTGATCGTCTCGGGCTTTTTGATCTCGCCGTAGGACCAGGAGCGGATGCGCTCCGGGCTGGCGATCGAGATGCGGATCTGGTCGAAGCTCTGCGGCCCCGACACCTGCCCGAAGATGTTCATCAACTCATTCATCGCGGACCCCTCTCGCGCAAACTGTTGGCCGAGCGAAGCGCGCCGGCGCGCTTCGCTCGGCATCCGGGCGGCCGGGCCGCCCTGTTTTTCCTGTTATTTGCAGGCCAGCAACAGATCATCAGTAGCTGCGCTGCTCCAGCTCGACATTGAGCCCCAACGAGCGCAGCTCCTTGACGAGGACGTTGAACGACTCCGGAATGCCCGCCTCGAAATTGTCGTCGCCGCGGACGATCGCCTCGTAGACCTTGGTGCGGCCGGAAACGTCGTCCGACTTGACGGTCAGCATCTCCTGCAAGGTGTAGGCCGCGCCGTAGGCTTCGAGCGCCCACACCTCCATCTCGCCGAACCGCTGCCCGCCGAACTGCGCCTTGCCGCCCAACGGCTGCTGGGTAACGAGGCTGTACGGTCCGATCGAGCGGGCGTGGATCTTGTCGTCGACCAGATGGTGCAATTTCAGCATGTAGATGTAGCCGACCGTTACCTTGCGGTCGAACGCGTCGCCGGTGCGCCCGTCGACCAGCGTCACCTGGCCGGACGAGGCCAGCCCGGCCCGCTCCAGCATCGCGACGATGTCGTCCTCGCGCGCCCCGTCGAACACCGGGCTTGCCATCGGCACGCCGCGGGTCAGCTCGCCGGCCATCTCGATCAGATCGTTGTCGGCCATCGCCTCGATCTTGCTGCGGTCCTGACCGTCGTAGATCTCGCCGAGCAGACCGCGCAGGGCGGCGTCTCCGCCGCCGTTGCGGCGCATGCCCTCGAGCACCTCGCCGATGCGGTTGCCGAGCCCGGCGGCGGCCCACCCGAGATGAGTTTCGAGGATCTGGCCGACATTCATCCGGCTCGGCACGCCCAACGGGTTGAGCACGATGTCGACCGGCGTGCCGTCTTCGAGGTAGGGCATGTCCTCGCACGGCATGATGCGCGAGATGACGCCCTTGTTGCCGTGGCGTCCGGCCATCTTGTCGCCCGGCTGCAATTTGCGCTTCACCGCGACGAAGACCTTGACCATCTTCATCACGCCGGGCGGCAGTTCGTCGCCGCGCTGCAATTTCTCGACGCGGCTCTCGAAGCGCGACTGCAATTCGCCGACCGCGTCGTCCATCTGCTTCTTCAGCGCCTCGATATCGAGCATGCGCGAATCCTCGCGCACCGTGATCTGGCGCCATTGCCCGGGCGTGTATTGCGCGAGCAGCTCGTCGGTGACCTCGCTGCCCGACTTCATGCCCTTGGGGCCGACCACGCTGGTCTGGCCAAGCAGCAGCTCCTTGAGGCGCGCGGCAAAGCTGCGCTCGAGAATGGCGCGCTCGTCGTCGCGGTCCTTGGCGAGGCGCTCGATTTCGGCCCGCTCGATGGCGAGCGCCCGCTCGTCCTTGTCGACGCCGCGGCGCGAGAACACCCGCACCTCGACGATCGTGCCCGAGACGCCGGGCGGCAGGCGCAGCGAGGTGTCGCGCACGTCGGACGCCTTTTCGCCGAAGATCGCGCGCAAGAGCTTTTCTTCCGGGGTCATCGGCGACTCGCCCTTCGGCGTCACCTTGCCGACCAGGATGTCGCCCGGCTTCACCTCGGCGCCGATATAGACGATGCCGGCCTCGTCGAGGTTTTTCAGCGCCTCCTCGCCGACATTCGGGATGTCGCGGGTGATCTCCTCCTGCCCGAGCTTGGTGTCGCGCGCACTCGCCTCGAACTCCTCGATGTGGATCGAGGTGAACACGTCGTCCGACACGATCCGCTCGGAGATCAGGATCGAATCCTCGAAATTATAGCCGTTCCACGGCATGAACGCGCACAACACGTTGCGCCCCAAGGCCAATTCGCCCTGCTCGGTCGACGGCCCGTCGGCGATGATGTCGCCGGCATGCACCAAATCGCCGACTTTGACGAGCGGCCGCTGGTTGATGCAGGTGTTCTGGTTCGAGCGCTGGAACTTCAGCAGATTGTAGATGTCGACTCCGGACGCCGCGGCCGAGGTCTCGCGCGTCGCGCGAATGACGATGCGGGTCGCATCGACCTGATCGACGACGCCGGCGCGCCGCGCGATGATCGTCACGCCCGAGTCCGCGCGCCACCGTCTCCTCCATGCCGGTGCCGACCAGCGGCGCCTCGGCGCGGACCAGCGGCACCGCCTGGCGCTGCATGTTGGAGCCCATCAGCGCGCGGTTGGCGTCGTCGTTTTCGAGGAACGGGATCAATGCCGCGGCGACCGACACGAGCTGCTTCGGCGACACGTCGATCAGCTCGACATCCTCGGGCCGGCACAGGATGAGATCACCGTTCTTGCGGCAGTTGGTCAGGTCGTCGGCGATATGCCCGGCGGCATCAACCGGCACGTCGGCCTGGCCGATCGAGTATTTTCCCTCGTCCATCGCCGACAGATAGATCACCTCGTCGGTGACCGTACCCTCCTTGACCTTGCGGTAGGGGCTCTCGATAAACCCGTACTGGTTGACCCGCGCATAGGTCGCCAGCGAGTTGATCAGCCCGATATTGGGTCCCTCGGGGGTCTCGATCGGGCAGATCCGGCCGTAATGCGTCGGGTGCACGTCGCGCACCTCGAAGCCGGCCCGCTCGCGCGTCAGGCCACCTGGCCCGAGCGCCGACAGGCGCCGCTTGTGGGTGATCTCGCTCAAAGGATTGGTCTGGTCCATGAATTGCGAGAGCTGCGACGAGCCGAAAAACTCGCGCACCGCCGCCGCCGCCGGCTTGGCGTTGATCAAATCGTGCGGCATCACGGTGTCGATCTCGACCGAACTCATGCGCTCGCGGATCGCCCGCTCCATGCGCAACAGGCCGACGCGGTACTGGTTCTCCATCAATTCGCCGACCGAGCGCACCCGGCGGTTGCCGAGATGGTCGATGTCGTCGATCTCGCCGCGCCCGTCCTTCAGATCGACCAGCACGTTGAGGATCGCCAGGATGTCCTCCTTGCGCAAGCACCCGCACCGTGTCGTCGGTCGTCAGCCCCAGGCGCGAGTTCATCTTGACCCGGCCGACCGCCGACAAATCGTAGCGCTCGGAATCGAAGAACAGGCCGTTGAACAGCGCCTCGGCCGTCTCCAGGGTCGGCGGCTCGCCGGGCCGCATTACGCGATAGATGTCGATCAGCGCATCCTCGCGCGTCGCGTTCTTGTCGATCGCCAGGGTATTGCGGATATACGGCCCCCTGCTGTCGCCGCCGCGGCTGACCAGCTCGACATCGAGCACCGGCAATTCGCTGAATTCGGCCGTGTCGAGTTGCGCCAGCGCCGCCTCGGTGATCTCGTCGCCGGCCTCGAAATAGACTTCGCCGGTTTCCTCGTTGATCAGGTCGTGGCCGAAATAGCGGCCGATCAGATCCTCCTGCGGCGCCAGCACATGGGTCAGCCCCGCTTCACGCAGCCGCCGCGCCAGGCGCGGCGTCATCCGATCGCCGATCGGCACCCGGACCTCGCCGGTATCGGCGTCGATCAGTTCGGCGATCAGCTTGCCGCGGTACTGGTCGGGATCAAACGGGATCATCCAGCCGCGCGGGCCGCGCTGAAAGGTAACCGTGCCGTAGAAGGAGGACAGAACCTCCTCCTTCGACATGCCGAGGGCTTCGCCGGGCTGCAATGTCTTGCTGTCGGCGCGGCGCTCGGCGCGCTTCTGCTCGGTCGCGACATCGTCAAGCGCAAGGAGCAGCGTCGTCGCCGGCAATTTGCGGCGCCGATCGATGCGGACATAGACATGGTCCTTGGCGTCGAACTCGAAATCGAGCCAGGAGCCGCGATACGGGATGACCCGCGCGGCAAACAGGTATTTGCCCGACGAGTGCGTCTTGCCCTTGTCGTGGTCGAAAAACACGCCCGGGCTGCGGTGCATCTGCGAGACGATGACCCGCTCGGTGCCGTTGATGATGAACGTGCCGTTGCGCGTCATCAGCGGCATGTCGCCCATGTAGACGTCCTGCTCCTTGATGTCGCGGATCGAGCGCGATCCGGTATCCTCGTCGACATCCCAGACCACGAGGCGCAGCGTCACCTTCAACGGCGCGGCGTAGGTGATGCCGCGCTGCTGGCACTCGTCGGTATCGTATTTCGGCGTCTCCAGCTCGTAGCGGACGAATTCGAGCTGGGCGCGCTCGGAGAAGTCGCGGATCGGAAAGACCGACTTGAACACCTCCTGCAGCCCGACACTGGCGCGCTGCTCCGCCGGCACCCCCATCTGCAGGAAGTGGTCGTAGGAGCTGCGCTGCACCTCGATCAGGTTGGGCATCGGGGCGACCTCGGGGATGCGCCCGAAGGTCCTGCGGATCCGCTTCTGGCCGTTGAAGGATATCGCCATTTATGTCCCTCGCTGTGGGCCGCCCCAGCAAAGGCCAAGGGGGCAGGGCCCGAAATCGTGGTCGCCGCCGCGCCGCACGCTCGGGCGGAACCCGCCCGGGCGGGGCGGTCGCTACCTATCCCGCAGACGCCAAACCCGGGCGTGCGAATTGCTTCGCACCCCGGCTAGGTCGCTTCGATGTGAGCGCGGCGCCCGTCGGCAGCCGCTGCGCGCTGAAAAAGGTCGTGGCGGACCTACCTTATTTCGACAGTCGCACCCGCATCTTCAAGCTGCTTCTTGATTTTTGCCGCTTCTTCCTTGTTGACGCCTTCCTTGACCGGCTTCGGCGCTGCTTCGACGAGATCCTTGGCTTCCTTGAGGCCGAGCTGCGTCAGGGCCCGCACCTCCTTGATCACGTTGACTTTCTTCTCGCCGATCGTGGCGAGGATGACGTCAAACTCGGTCTTCTCGGCGGGCGCCTCGGCGGCCGGCACCGCCCCGGCAGCCGCCACCGCGACCGGCGCCGCCGCCGATACGCCCCATCGCTCCTCGAGCATCTTCGCCAGTTCCGCCGCCTCGATGACGGTCAGCGACGACAGATCGTCGACCAGCCTTGCCAGTTCAGCCATATTGCTACTCCCGATTATGCCCTAAAGGCTCTTTGCACGAATTCCCCGGATCCTGTCGGCGGTCCGTCAGCCGGTCTCGCTGCCGTCGGCTGCCGCACCCGTCTCGTCGCCATCCTTTTCCGCGTGGGCGGCCAGGACGCGCGCCAGCTGGCTGCCCGGCGTCTGCAACAGGACCGCCAGTTTGGTCGCCGGCGCATTGAGGAGGCCAATCAGCCGGGCCCGCAGCGCGTCGAGCGAGGGCAATGTCGCCAGCGCCTTGACCGCGGCCTCGTCGAGCAGCTGGCCCGACAGCCCGCCCCCGACGATCGTCAGCTTGGTGTTGCGGTTGGCATACTCCACCGCGGCCTTGGCCGCCGCCACCGGATCGTGCGAGAACGCGATCGCGGTCGGGCCGGTAAACAGCGGCGCCAGTGTAGCAAACGGCGTGCCTTCCAGCGCGCGCCGCATCAGGCGGTTCTTGGTCACGCGATATCGCGCGCCGGCGCTGCGCATCTGTCGCCGCAGCTGGGTCACCTCGCCGACCGTCAGCCCGGTCTGGTGGGTCACCACCACGCACACGGTATCTGCCAAGTCCTCATGCAGGCTCGCGGTCAGAGTTTGCTTCTGCGCTCGATCCACCACTCGTCTCCAAACTCGTCCGCCGGTCGGCCCGTCACGTCAGACACAAGCGCCGCGGCGACGAACGCCGCCGGCGCCCGTCCGCGATTAGGTCCTGGTCTCTTCGGCCAGCCCCGCCAACTCGACCTTCACCGCCGGCCCCATCGTCGAGCTCAGGCTGACATGCTTGATGTAGGTGCCCTTGGCCCCGGCCGGCTTGCCGCGAGTGATCGCGCCGACAAAGGCGCGCACATTATCGACCAGCGCGTCATCCGTAAAGCTCGCTTTGCCGACCCCGGCATGAACGATGCCGGCCTTCTCGGCGCGGAACTCGACCTGGCCGCCCTTGACGGCCTGAACCGCCTCGGTGACGTTCTGCGTCACCGTGCCCAGCCGCGGGTTCGGCATCAGCCCGCGCGGCCCGAGGATCTTGCCGAGCCGGCCGACCAGCGCCATCATGTCGGGCGTGGCGATGGCGCGGTCGAAGTCGATCTCGCCGCCCTGCACCTTCTCGACCAGATCCTCGGCGCCGACGATGTCGGCCCCGGCTGCCTCGGCTTCCTTGGCGCGGTCGCCGCGGGCGAAGACCGCCACCCTGACGCTCTTGCCGGTGCCGTGCGGCAGCATCACCGTGCCGCGCAAATTCTGGTCCGGCTTGCGGGGATCGAGGTTGAGGTTCATCGCGATCTCGACGGTCTCGTCGAATTTCGCCGAGGCGCGCGACTTGATCTGCTTGACCGCCTCGTCGACGCGCAACGGCGCCGCCACCGGGTCGATCCCCTGATAGGCCTTTTCCAACCGCTTGCCCTGCTTGGCCATGTCTTGCTCCCGCTCGTCCCCGTCTATGCGACTATTCGACGACGTCCAGACCCATCGAGCGCGCCGAGCCGATCACCATCCGGCATGCCGCGTCGAGATCGTTGGCGTTGAGGTCTTCCATCTTCTGCTGGGCGATCTCGCGGACCTGCTCCATCGTGACCCGGCCGACCGTGGCGCCCTTGCCGGTGGTCTGCGCACCTTTCTCGACCCCCGCCGCCTTCTTGAGGAAATAGCTGGCCGGCGGCGTCTTGGTCACGAAGGTGAAGCTGCGGTCGCCATAGGCGGTGATCACCACCGGGATCGGCATCCCGACTTCCAGGTTCTGCGTCTGCGCGTTGAACGCCTTGCAGAACTCCATGATGTTGAGGCCGCGCTGGCCCAAGGCCGGACCGATCGGCGGCGACGGGTTGGCCTTGCCCGCCGGCACCTGAAGCTTGATCATCCCGACGACTTTTTTTGCCATGAGCTATCCTCAGACCTTCTCGACCTGCGAGTATTCGAGCTCGACGGGCGTCGCCCGGCCGAAGATCGACACCGCCACCTTGATGCGCGACTTCTCCTCGTCGACTTCCTCGACGACCCCGTTGAACGAGGTGAACGGCCCGTCCGAGACGCGCACCTGCTCGCCGATCTCGAAGGTGATCGACGGCTTTGGCCGCTCGATCCCCTCCTGCACCTGGCGCATGATGCGCGCCGCCTCGCCCTCGGTGATCGGCGTCGGCCGGCCGCGGCCGCCGAGAAAGCCGGTGACCTTGGCGGTATTCGTCACGAGGTGCCAGGTCGCGTCATCGAGGTCCATTTTGACCAGCACATAGCCGGGGAAGAACTTGCGCTCGGCGCTGACCTTGGCGCCGCGCTTGACCTCGACGACCTCCTCGGTCGGCACCAGGATCTCATCGAAATGGTCAGCCAAGCCCTTCTGCTCGGCCTGCTCGCGGATCGCCGATGCGACCTTCTTCTCGAACCCGGAATACACGTGGATCACATACCAGCGGCTCGCCATGTCCCGATGCCCCGCTACTGTCCCAGCCCGAAAAGCAGCCGCACGCCATAGGACAGCATCTGATCGACCACAAAGAAGAAGACCGCTGCAATGAACACCATGACGAACACCATGCCGGTCGTGACCAGGGTCTCCTTGCGCGTCGGCCAAGTGACCCGCGACAGCTCTTGGCGAACCTGATGAACGAACTCGACGGCGCTGGTCTTGGCCATATCGGATCAGTCAGACTTTCTCGCAAAAATTCCCGGCATTGCGCCGATCGGCGCGCCGGCGGACGCATCGATCACGTAGATAGTAACATAATATCGCCGGCGAGGCATGGCAGGAGTGGAGGGGCTCGAACCCCCAGCCCCCGGTTTTGGAGACCGGTGCTCTACCAGTTGAGCTACACTCCTTCATCGCGGGGCGGAGACGGACGTGCCGCCCGCCCATTGCGCCGCTTATTTCAGGATTTTGGCGACGACGCCGGCGCCGACGGTGCGGCCGCCTTCGCGGATCGCGAAGCGCAGCCCCTCGTCCATCGCGATCGGCACCAAGAGCGTCACCTCCATCGACACGTTGTCCCCCGGCATCACCATCTCGGTGCCCTCCGGCAATTTCACCGACCCCGTCACGTCCGTCGTGCGGAAGTAGAATTGCGGCCGGTAATTGTCGAAAAACGGCGTGTGCCGCCCGCCTTCCTCCTTGGTCAGCACATAGGCTTCCGCCGTGAACACCGTGTGCGGCGTGATCGACCCCGGCTTCGCCAGAACCTGGCCGCGCTCCACCTCCTCGCGCTTGGTGCCGCGCAACAGCACCCCGATATTGTCCCCCGCCTCGCCCTGGTCCAAGAGCTTGCGGAACATCTCCACCCCGGTCGCCACCGTCTTCATCGTCGGCTTCAGACCGACGATCTCCACCTCGTCGCCCACCTTGACGATGCCGCGCTCAACCCGACCCGTCACCACCGTGCCGCGCCCCGAGATCGTGAACACGTCCTCGATCGGCATCAGAAACGGACGGTCCTTCGGACGCTCCGGCTGCGGGATGTACGCATCCACCGCCTTCATCAGTTCGAGGATCGAGTCGTGCCCGATCTTCGGGTCGCGTCCCTCCAATGCCGCCAGCGCCGACCCCTTGATCACCGGGATGTCGTCCCCCGGAAAATCATAGGAGCTGAGCAATTCGCGCACCTCCAGCTCGACCAGCTCCAGCAATTCCTCGTCGTCCACCATGTCGACCTTGTTCATGTAGACGACCAGCGACGGCACCCCCACCTGCCGCGCCAGCAGAATGTGCTCGCGCGTCTGCGGCATCGGCCCGTCCGCCGCCGACACCACCAGGATCGCACCGTCCATCTGCGCCGCGCCGGTGATCATGTTCTTGACGTAGTCGGCATGCCCCGGGCAGTCGACATGCGCGTAATGACGGTTCTCCGTCTCATACTCCACATGCGCCGTCGCAATCGTGATCCCCCGCGCCTTCTCCTCCGGCGCCTTGTCAATCTGGTCGTACGCGGTGAACGTCGCGCCCCCGGTCTCCGCCAATACCTTCGTGATCGCCGCCGTCAACGTCGTCTTGCCGTGATCGACATGCCCGATCGTCCCGACATTGCAATGCGGCTTCGTCCGATTAAACCTCGCCTTACCCATCGCTGCGGCTTCCTATAGACAAGAGGGGGAGGGACACGAAGAATACGCCATTGTCCGGGCAACTGGAGCGGGTGATGGGAATCGAACCCACGTGACCAGCTTGGAAGGCTGGAGCTCTACCATTGAGCTACACCCGCCTGTCGTCCGCCACCGCCGACCGCCCTCGATCCGCCACGCCAGCGACGCAAGGCCGCGCCAAGCGCTGGTGGAGGGGGTAGGATTCGAACCTACGTAGGCATTCGCCGGCAGATTTACAGTCTGCTGCCTTTAACCACTCGGCCACCCCTCCGCGAGCCGCCCATTCTCGCGTCACCCGGGGGCCGCGGAAGGCGGGTCATAAGAGCTTCGCCCTATTTTGTCAACACGCCCGGGAGCCACCCGACGAGGCGCCGCGGCAGCCGACTGGAGACCGATTTGCGACCGCCAAATCCTTCCCACGGGGGCCGTGGACGGCGCCCGGCACCGCGCCCCCCATTCCCCGCCGCCGCATCGCGCGACGCCCCGCGCCCGGCTCCCGACACGGCGCCGCCAAAACCTGCCCCGAAATGGGCTCAGGGCGAGCGCGGTCAACCCGAGCGCCGACACGGCGAGCGCGGGCAGGGCTGGCTCTACGGCCACCATGCGGTCGCCGCGGCGCTCGCCAACCCGCAACGCCGCTGGCGCCGCCTCGCCGTTCTCGCCGGGATGGAAGGCGAGGCCGCCGCGCTGGTCGCCGCGGCACGCGCCGCCCGCTTTGCCGATGGTGAGGCGATAACGGTATCGGACCGGGCCGGGCTCGACATTCTGCTGCCGGAGGGCGCGGTGCATCAGGGCTGGGCATTGGCGGCCGCGCCGCTGGCCGAGCCGGATCTCGATGCGGTGCTGCGCGAGGCCGAGGCAAGCGCCGACGCGGCCGCCGGTCGCCGGGTCGTCGTGATCCTCGACCGGGTCAGCGACCCGCACAATGTCGGCGCGGTATTGCGCTCGGCCGCCGCCTTCGGGGCGACGGCGGTGATCGTTGCCGAGCACGGCGCGCCGCCGGTCACCGGGGCGCTCGCCAAGGCCGCGTCGGGGGCGCTCGAAACCGTGCCGCTCATTCGCGCCGTCAATTTGGCGCGCGCGCTCGACCGACTGAAGGCGGCCGGCTACTGGTGCTGCGGCCTCGACGAGGCGGCCCCGGCCACACTCGCGTCGCTCGATCTCGGACCGCGCGTCGCGCTGGTGCTGGGGGCGGAGGGCGGCGGTCTGCGGCGCCTGATCCGCGAGCGCTGCGACTACCTCGCGCGGCTGCCGACGCGGCCGGAACTGCCCAGCCTCAACGTGTCGAACGCCGCCGCGATCGCGCTTTACGAGCTGGCGCGGGCCGCGCCGGAGGACTGAGCGCCCGTCTTGCGAGCGAGGCCGCGCTCTTCTACGATTGCGGCCACGGCAGATCGACCAGGAGGAAGCGATGCCCGACGACGTGACAACGCTGAGCCGGAAGCCCGCGACGAAGATCGGGCACGCCAGCCCGAAGACCCCGATCATGGTCGCCGGCCGGCGCGACTTCTTCGCCTATCGCGACCTCGCGCTGAAGGACGCCAGCGCCGGCGAGATGCGCGGCCAGGTCATGAAGGCGAAGACCGGCATGACCCAGCCGACCGGCTGGCATTACCACACCTGCGATGGCCAGTTCGTCTACCTGCTCGGCGGCTGGGTCGAGCTCGAATTCGAAAGCGGCGAGACGCTGCGCCTCGAGACCGGCGATTCCGTCTACATTCCGGGCGGCATGAAGCACAACGAACTGCGCACCTCGGACGATTTCGAGGCGCTCGAACTCTCGGTCCCGGGCGAACTCGGCACGGTGCCCTGCGACAAGCCGGCCGTACCCTGAAGCTGGTCCGCTGCGTTCGCTCGGCCGCGGCGGCGCGGCTCTACGCCGCTGCGGGCTGGGCGGTGCTGGCGCTGTGCCGCCGGGCGCAGCGCCCGTCTGACCGCCGGCGGTGGCGCTGAGCGGGCCGGCGAGGGCCGCTACCGAACCTGATGCACCTTCTTCGAGCCTCGGCCTGGATCGCGGCCTGGATCTGCATAACGCTGCTGTTGCCGGCGTGCACCACTACTGTCGCCCCAATGTCCGCGGCGTTGAAGGCACCGCCGACGCCACCGCCCGAGCCGCGGCGGCCCGAGCCAAAGACGCCGCAGCAGGTTCGCCACGAGATCTTTCTGTGGTTCACGGCCGCGGGATACCAGCGGTTTCAGGTCGCGGCGCTGATGGAGCACGCCCGCGACGAGAGCGGCTATCATCCCTGCATCGCCGGCCCCTCCGGTCTGCGCTACACCTATCAATGGGGCGGTCGGCGGCTGCAGCGTCTGCATGCGTTTGCCGGCACGCGCGGCTGTCCCCCGCTCGACACGCAACTGGCCTTCGCCGACCGCGAACTGCGCAACGAGCCGCAATTCTCGTGCTTCCTGCGCACCACGACACGGGCGGCCGCGGTAGCGGCCTTGCGGCGCGGCTTCGGCCGCGGACGGTGCTAAGGCCGGCCCGTCAGGCCGCCGGACAGCTCAGCCCCACAGCCGGTCGGTGGCGATGCGGGCGCCTTCGGCGAGCGCGGCGAGCTTGGCCCAGACGATCGACGGCACGACCGCATTCTGCTGCGCCGCAAAGGTGGCAAAGCCGCAATCGGCGCCGGCGATCGTGCGCTCGCGGCCGACGATGTTGGCGACGTTGCAGATGCGCTGCGCGATCAGGCGCGGGTGCTCGACGAAATTGGTCGTCGAGTCGATGCAGCCCGGCATCATCACCTTGTCGTCGGGGATCCGGGCGCCCTTCAGGTCCTCCCATTCATGGGCATGGCGCGGATTGGCCGCCTCGAACAGGAAGCCCGAGGGCCGCGCCCGCATTGCGGTGGCGAGCACCGTGGCGAGCGGGATGTCGTGGGTGTGCGGCCCCTCGTAATTGCCCCAGCAGATATGCATCCGCATTGCTTCGGGCGGGATGTTGCGGGTGGCGTGGTTGAGCGCGGCGATGTTGCGCTCGGCGATGCGCAGGAACTCGGAATCGGACAGGTGCTGATATTGGTTGTGCCGGGCCGAGCCGAGGTCGGGCGCGTCGATCTGCAGGATGAACCCGGCTTGGTGGATTGCTTCGTATTCCTCTTGCAGCGCGTCGGCCAAGGCGGCGACATAGGCGTCTTCGTCCTGGTAGTAGCGATCGGGGACGAATTTGGTGAGAACGCCCGGCGAGGCCGCGTTCATGAAGGCTTCGCCTGGCTTCGCCGCCTCGCAAGCCGCCCTCAGGTTGGCGAGGTCGCGTTCGAGCGGGCGGCGGTCGCGATAGGCGACAGGGCCGATGCAGCACGGCACCGCCGGCGCGTTGAACCATTGCGAGCCGGTACGTGATCGGCGCAGGCGCTCGGCATAATCGGGATGGTCAGCGATGTCGCGATGCTGCCCGGTCACCGGTGGCCGCCCGGGTTCGGCGCCCGATGCCGCGCCGATGCCGGAGAGGCGGTGACGGACGTAGAAGGTGTAGGAGATCTTGCTCTGCTCGCCGTCGCAGACGCTGTCGATCCCGGCAGCGATCTGCTGCGCGACGACCTCGCGCACCGCGGCGGCGAGCCGCGTCTCGAATGCCGCCTCGTCGATCGCCTCGCCGCGTTCGCGCGCTTCGAGAACGGCGAGCAGGTCGGCCGGCCGCGGCAGGCTGCCGACATGGGTGGTCAGGATCCGGTCTTTGCTGAGCTGCACGGTCCGAGCCCTCCCTCTTGGCGTTGCCCGCGACGCGACGCCGCTTGACGCCGCATCACAAACCATCGGCCGGGGCAAGGCAACCGCGCCGTCATGCCCGCCGGCCGCTGGCTGCCGCGCGCACGCAGCGGAGTCTCGCCAGCGCGCGGCCGCGATGCTACCGTTGCGATCGCGCGCAATCGCCGGCCTGGTTGGCCCTCGGCGGCGGCAGGAGGAGACGGCAATATGAAGGTCTCGTTCTTCGAAACCGGGCGCTACGTGACGCCGCCGGAGGTGCCGCGCGAGTGGCCGGTGCCGTCCGGCGCCTACGACCCGGAGGCCGGCGCCAAGGCCTATCGGGGCATGATCGAGCGGCTGCGCTATGTCGAGAAGCTCGGCTTCGACTGGATCAGCCTGTCCGAGCACCATTATTCGCCGCGCATCCTGACCCCGTCGACGATCGTCGCCGCGGCCAACGTCGCCGCGCTCGTGCCCAACATCAAGATCGCCCTGCTGGGCCCGATCGTGCCGCAATCCAACCCGGTGCGCCTCGCCGAGGAACTGGCGATGGTCGACACGATGGCCGGCGGGCGGCTGATCGTCGGCCTGCTGCGCGGCACGACCAACGAAGTCCTGACCTACGACCTCAACCCGAGCGAGGCGCGCGAGCGCACCGACGAGGGCATGGAGCTGATCCTGAAAGCGTGGACCGAGCCGCAGCCGTTCGGCTGGCAGGGCCGGCATTTCCGCTTCCGCACCGTGTCGATCTGGCCGCGCCCGTTGCAGCAGCCGCACCCGCCGACCTACGCGCTCGGCACCAGCGCCGAATCCTGCGAATTCGCCGCGCGCAACCATCTCGGGCTCGGCGTCTCCTACGCGCCGTTCGAGGTCATGGCGAAATCGACCCGCCTTTACCGTGAGCAATGCGCCGAATACGGCTGGGAGCCGGGGCCCGACCAGATCGTCTACCGCGCCAACATGATGCTGGCCGAGACCGACGCGAAGGCCGAGGCAGCGGCTCAAGGAGCAGAACCGCCAGGCGCCGTTCCCGGTGCGCGCCGGGCTGCGCGACGCGCTGATCGAGGCCGACCAGCGCAACATCGCCGGCCAGCAGCGCACCGCCAATGTCGGCGGCGTGCTGCCGACGACGTTCGTCGGCGGGCCCGGACACGATCGTCGCGCAGATCCGCCAGTGCCGCGAGGTGATGGGCGCCGGCGTGCTCGACCTGTCGCTGCACCCGCCGGGCTCGGGCGACCTCGACGCGCTGATGAGCGCGCTCGACCTGTTCGGCAAGACCGTGTTGCCGCGCATCCGCGAGATTTGACGAAAGGGGACCGAGGTGGCGCAGACACAGAACGGGGCGGGATCGGCGCGCGGCCGGCAGCGGGTTCCGCGAGGGTCACGTCGAGGCCGACGGGTTCCGCATCCGCTATTGCGAGGCGGGGGCGGGGCCGCCGCTGGTGCATCTGCACGGCGCCGGCGGGATGCGACTGACCCGCGCGCACGACCTGCTGGCGCAACATTTCCGCGTCATCGCCTTCGAGATGCCGGGGTTCGGCCACTCGCCTGAGAACACTCGCTCGCGCACGATGCCCGAACTCGCCGCGACGATGGCGCAGGCGGCCGACGCGCTGCGCCTCGACCGCTTCAACCTGTGGGGCACCTCGTTCGGCGGCAAGGCGGCGCTGTGGCTGGCGGCGCAGATGCCGGAGCGGCTGCAGGCGCTCGTCCTCGAATCGCCGGCCGCAATCCGGCCGCCCGGCGCCGGGCCGGCCTCGGGCACGCCCGAACAAATGGCGCGCCAACTCTACGGCCATCCCGAGCGCATGCCACCGATCGTGGCGCCCGATCCGGCCGTGCAGGCGCAAACCCGGGCGCTGGTGCGGCGGCTGATCGGCCCCGACCGCGACCCGGATCTCGACGCCCGGATGCGCGAGATCGCAACGCCGACGCTGGTGTTGTTCGGCACGCTCGACCGCATGATCTCGTCGGCGATGGGCCGCATCTACAAGGACCTGATGCCCAACTGCCAGCTCGTGCTGGTCTACGACGCCGGGCACACGATCGGCGCCGAGCGCCCCGAAGCCTTCGCCGAGGTCGTCGGCGATTTCCTCTACCGCCACGACGCCTTCGTGATCAGCCGCGCCGAGACGGTGATCTACCCGTAACCGCAACCGACCGCAACCGCCGTCAGCGGAACATCCGTCCTTCCGGCGGCAGGCCCATCAGCATCTGGCCGATCGTCTCGAAATGGACCGGGCGGCCCTGGCCCTGCTGGGTGCCGGCGTGGATGTCGCGCATGCGGCGCTCCAACGGGTTGCTCTCGAAGATCGCCGAGGCGCCGGCCGCGTGATAGACGGTCGCGACGACGTCGCGCGCCTGGTGGATCGCCCAGGTCGAGGCGAGCCGCAATTGCGGATGATGCGCCGGGCTGATCGCGCCGGTGTCGCGCGCCTCCTGCCACATCTCGCCGATCACGCCGCGCAGATAGGCGCGCGCCGAGTTGAGCCGCGCCTCGCACTGCCCGATCTGCGACTGGACAACGTTGTTCTCGCGCAAGGTGCCCTTCGCGCCGCGGGGCACCTTGTCGCGCGCGATCTCGATGAAGGAGTCGAAGGCGCCCTTGGCGATGCCCATCGCGACATGCGGAAAGCCCATCGCGTAGATCATGCCGCTGGTGATCTGGTAGAGCGGCCCCTTCTCGCGCAATTCGTCGAAATTGTCGCGGCCGGCGGTAAAGGCCTGCGGCACGAAAAGGTCTTCGAGCGCATAGCTGTCGCTGCCGGTGCCGCGCAGCCCGAGCACCTGCCAGTTGTCGATGATGCGCGCCTCGGATTTGCGGAACACCATCGTGCGGATTTGCTGGCGCCCGTTCGGCAGCGAGGTGAGGGCTGCCGTCGGGATTGAACAGCGGGATATGGCAGCCGAGCCAGCTGGCGTGCCGGCTGCCGGTCGCGAAACCCCAGCGCCCGGTGACCCGGTAGCCGCCGTCGACCACGACGCCGCTGCCCGGCGCCCGGCACCTCCGGCCCCCAGGCGAGGATGCCGCGCGGCCCGCCGAACACCTCGCGGGCGGTCTCCTCCGGGAGATAGGGCGCGATCATCGAGCAGCCGGAATTCTGCCCGAGACACCAGGCGGCGCTGCCGTCGCCCTGCGCCAGCGTGTAGAGAACCTCGGTATAGGTCAGCGGGTCGAGCTCGGCGCCGCCCAGCGAGCGCGGCAGCAGCATGCGGAAGATGCCGCGCTCGATCATCGCGTCGACGATCTCGGGGGTTACCTGGCGCCCCGCTTCGATCGCGTCGCTGGCCGCGGCGAGCATCGGCACCAGCTCGCGCGCCCGCTCGAGGTAGGTTTTTGCCAGCCCGGCGTCGCCGCGCGTCTCCACCGTATCCATCCGCATTCCCTCCGAACCCGCGCCGGCCGCGTCCGGCGTCACTGCGGCGCATCATGCCGGCATAGCGGCGCGATGTGAAATGCCGAGCGCACATGGACGCCCATACGGCGCGGCGATCACGCGGCAGCGGTCGCCCGCAATCTGTCGAGGCCCTGGGCCAGGTCGGCGATCAGGTCCTGCGGGTCTTCGAGGCCGATATGGATGCGGACGCCAGCGGCCCCTCGGCCTGCCAGCGCGTCGCGGTGCGGATACGCTCGGGGTAGGCCGGCTGGATCAGGCTCTCGAAGCCGCCCCAGCTGGCGCCGATGCCGAACAGGTCGAGCGCGTCGATCATGGCGTAGACGGCCTCCTTTGGCACCGCCTTCAGCACCACCGCCGAAGAGGCCGCTGGCGCCGAGGAAGTCGCGCTTCCAGATCGCGTGGCCCGGGTCTTCGGGCAGGGCCGGGTAGAGCACGCGCGAGACTTCCGGGCCGCGATTGCAGCCAGCGGGCGACTTCGAGCGCGTTCTTCTGGTGGCGCTCCAGCCTGCGCTCAGCGTGCGCATGCCGCGCAGCGCAAAGAACACGTCGTCCGGGGCGGCGCTGTGGCCGATCTGCGCCATCGCCGAGCGGACGGGGAGAAAATTCTCCTCGTTGGTGATGACCGCGCCGAGCATCACGTCGGAATGGCCGCAGATGTATTTGGTCGCGGCGTGGATCGACACGTCGACCCCGTGCTCGAACGAGCGGAACAGGTAGGGCGTGCCCCAGGTGTTGTCCATCAGCACCTTGGCGCCGTGCTGGTGCGCCACCGCGGCGATCGCCGGGATGTCCTGGATCTCGAAGGTCAGCGAGCCCGGCGATTCGCAGTAGACGACCTTGGTGTTGGGCCGGATCAGCGCGGCGATGCCCTCGCCGATCAGCGGGTCGTAATAGGTCGTCTCGACGCCGCATTTCTTCAGGATGCCCTCGCAGAAATTGCGCGCCGGGCCATAGGCCGAATCGACCATCAGGCAGTGGTCGCCGGCGCCGAGCAAGGCTTGCAGCGGCGCCGTCACGGCCGCCAGCCCCGACGACATCAGCATGCCGCGATAGCCGCCCTCGATGCGGGCGAGCAGCTCTTCGAGCGGGAACGTTCCCGGCGTGCCGTGCAATCCGTAGCGTACGCCGGTGAACGGCGGCGCGGCGCGCTTGGCCTCCCACTCCGCCATGTTCTTCGAGAGGATCGTCGAGGCGTGATACACGGGCGGATTGACGACGCCGTGATTGGCCTCGGGATTGCGGCCGACATGGGTGAGGAGCGTGTCCTTGCGGTAATGGCGCGGCCGGTCGTCGGTTTTCATCGGCGGGGGCTTTCTAGTGAACGCTGCCGCTTCGGGTTATCACAGCTTGGCGGCCGGCTCGACGAAATCCCGCGCCATCTCCTCGATCCGCGCGACGATTTCCGCTTCGCCCCGCGGCCGGCCGCGCAACAGCAGCACGACCTCGTCGGCGCCGGCGTCGCGATAGCGCTTCAGGTCGTCCGGGGTGATCGGATCGGTGTAGGGCGAGACGGCGAGCGTGACATCGGCGCGGGCGCGGCCGTTGACGCGCAGCAATTCCTCGATATGCCGGATTTTCTCGGCGGCGGCGGCGGGCAATACCTTGAAGCCGATCCAGCCGTCGCCGTAAGCGGCGACCCGGCGCAGGGCAGCCTCGCTCTCGCCCCCGAACCACACCGGGATGCCGGCCCGGCGCACCGGCTTCGGATAGCTGAGGACGCCCTCAAAACGGGCAAATTCGCCGGCGTGCGTGCTGCTCGCCTCGGTCCACAATTTGCGCATGATCTCGATGTATTCGCGGGTGCGCGGCCCGCGCCGCTCGAACGGCACGCCGAGCGCCGCGAACTCCTCGGCGAGCCAGCCGACCCCGGCGCCGAGGATGAAGCGGCCGCCCGACAGCACGTCGAGCGTCGCCGCGGTCTTGGCCAATACCAGCGGGTTGTGCTCGGGGACCAGGCAGATGCCGGTGCCGAGCCGGATCGTACTGGTGCAGGCCGCCGCAAAGGCAAGCGTCGTGAACGGGTCGGCGATCGGCAGGTTCGGCGGCCCCGGGAACTGGCCGCTCGAATAGGGGTATTGCGAGGCATAACGCTCGACCAGCACGACATGCTCGGGCGCCCACAGCGTCGCAAAGCCGAGCCGCTCGGCCGCCATCGCGACCGCCCGCAGCGCCCGCGGCTCGGCCGTCGCGCCGATGCCGACCGCGAAGAACCCGATCTTCATGCCGCCTTGCTCCTTCCGGGCATCGTGTCGCGCGACAGGCTAGGCGGCGGCGCGCGGTTGTTCAACCGTTTGCCACAGCTCGGCCCGGCCCGGCTTCGGACGCTTGGTAAACGGGCCTGCGGGCAAAGCGGCTTCCCTTCGGGGACCGGCCGCGCCACACTTCCGGCCGAGCTAAGCGTTGGGCACGGGAGGAACACACATGGCCGAGATCCGCCGCATCGACATCACCCAGCCGCCGGGACCGCGCATGAGCCGTGCGGTCGTGCATGGCGACAAGGTCTACCTGGCCGGCCTGACCGCCGCCGACACCAGCCAGGACGTCGCGGGCCAGACCCGCCAGATCCTGGAGCGCATCGACCACTATCTGCGCGAGGCCGGCAGCAGCAAATCGAACCTGCTGACCGCCAATCTGTGGATCAAGGACATGGCATTGTTCCGCGACATGAACGCGGTGTGGAACGACTGGGTCGATCCCGCGAACCCGCCGGCCCGCGCCTGCGTGAAAGCCGAGATGGCGCGCCCGGAGGTGCTCATCGAGATCATGGTCGTCGCGGCCAAATAGCGCGCGCCCTCCGCGGTCAAAACGGTTGAGCCGAACGGCTCGGCCGGGCCGCGATTCGCGTCTGCGACCCTGCGGCACGACCGCCGCGACGATGTCGATGCCGGGGATTTCTCGGTTACCCGCACCCGCAGCCTCGCCGAATGGGAAGACGGCTCACCCGGTTCGAGATGCCGCACGCGCCGGTTTTCGGGGTGACGGCGGCGCGCGCCCAGCCGCAGGCGGCGGCGCGCGAGATGGTGGTGAGCGCCGAGCACGCGGCGGCCGGCCGGCCGGGCGCAACCGGTTGGCCGGCCGATCAAATTCCCGGTTCTCGGCGGCGTCCCTCGAGCTCCGCCGGCGACCGTGGCCGGCACGCCGAAGAGGTGCCACGCGAGCCGCTCGGCTAAAGCGATGGCGAAATCGCCGCGCGGCGCCGCGATAGCGTTATCGCCCGTCGACCGGCCGGGGCGCAGAGCTAAACCGCGCCGCGCGCGCCTAACGCGAAGAAACAGCGGCGCTACGTAGCCGTTATTCCTTTTTTAACCACCCCGCGTCATGGTAGTTGGACTTCAACCCGGAACGTCAAGACCGACTGGTTCTGCGTCCCGTCTTTCGTCGCCGCGCAATGAAGCAGGCGACAGAAAACGCGGCGCGGCCGTCTGCCCGGAGGTGCTGCCGCAACCATGACGCTCCACCCCCAGGCGCTCGCCGTAACGGCCTTTGCTGCCGTGATGGCGGTCGCCGCGTTCGAGGATTTCCGCCGGCTGGTCATCCCCAACCTGCTGCCGCTCGCTGTTGTGCGCGCTGTGGCCGCTTTATTTCGCCGCGGCGCCGAGCCTGTACGGCGGCCTTGAGGCGCTCGGCTGTGCCGTGGCGGTGTTTCTCGGCGGGGCGCTGCTGTTCGCCCGCGGTTGGCTCGGCGGCGGCGATGTCAAGCTGTTGGGCGCGGCGACGCTGTGGGCCGGCCCGGCGGGCACGCCGACGCTGTTGATGCTGACCGGCGTTCTCGGCGGGGCGCTTGCGCTGTTCCTGCTGATGCCGGTGGGCAATCAGCTCGCGACCGCGGCCCGCTTCATGCTGGGCCAAACATCCGTGTCGAGCGAGCGCGGCTTGGCCATGCCGGTGCCCTATGGCGTCGCCATCGCCGGCGCCGCGCTGATCGTCGTCCTTTCACCCTATCTGGGTTGACCCGCCATGCGCATCCGAACCTTGGTCCTGCTGCTGTTCGCCGTCTCTCTTGGCCGGCGGCACCGCCTTTCTCGCCCGTTCGTGGCTCGCCGCGCAGCGCACGCGGGAGGCTGCCGCGGTCGCGCCGAAGGTGGTGCAGAGGCCCATCAAATCGGTGCTCGTCGCGCACCGCGACCTCAGTCGCGGCGCAATTCTTACGGTCGAGGACCTGGTTTGGCAGGTCTGGCCGGAAGCCGGCATCAACAAGAATTACGTCGTGGAAGGCGGCCCGAAAAAAATCGACTCGTTCAAGGGCTGGGTTGCCAACATCCCGATCACCGCCGGCGAGCCGATCACCGAGGCCAAGATCATCGCCCCGGGCAGCCGCGGCTTCCTGGCCGCGGTGCTGAGCCCGGGAATGCGCGCGATTTCCGTGCCGGTGACGGTAACCTCGGGGATCTCCGGCTTCATCTTCCCGGGCGACCATGTCGACCTGCTGCTGACCTATGCGCTCCCGGGGCCACCATCGCCCAGCGACCCGGGCAAGCCGGCTCGAGCACAAGGCTGACCGAGACGGTGCTGCGCAACATCCGGGTGATCGGCATCGACCAGCGGCTGCAGAGCAAGCCCGGCGAGGCCGTCGTCGCCCATACCGCGACCTTCGAAGTAACGCCCAAGCAGAGCGAGGTGATCTCCCTGGCAAGCGAGATGGGCAAAGTCTCGCTGAGTCTGCGCAGCCTCGTTCCCGCGGCACACGAGTTGCCAGGGGCGGCGGCGGCCGCGACTGCAAAGACCGACGAAGTGAAAACCGCCGCGGCGGCCGATTCGTCGATTGGCGATGATGCGACCTACACGACCGACAGCGAAATCAGCCCGCTTCTGCAAAAACAGGCTGCGCCGACAGGCAAAAAGGTCATGCCCGAGTTCACCACAGTAACAATCTTGCGTGGAAGTGGAAAAACGAGCGAGGCTAAAGCACCGGAACCTGCGTCAAAGGGGCAGTGATGCGCAAATTTCTCGCTCTCGGGGTCGCGGCGTCTTGGCTCGTGCTGGGTGCTGCCGGCCATACCGCGGAAACCGCGATGACGCCCTCGCGTCAAAGCGGCAACTGCGTCGCCGCCGCCGCCTATGCCCACCGCCGGCCCCGCCGGGCAAGGTCAAGGAGGTCGCGGCCAGCGGCGCGCCGATCGTGCTCGAGGTCAGCAAGGGCATCCTCATTCGCCTGCCGCGCCCGGCCAGCACGGTGTTCATCGCCAACCCGGACGTCGCCGACGTGCAGGTCAAGACGCCGTCGCTGATCTACCTGACCGCCAAGATGCCCGGCGAGACGGCGCTGTACGCGGTCGATTCCGAGGATCACGTTTTGCTGAACGCGCCGGTGCACGTCGAGCATGACCTGTCGCGGGTGCGCCAATCGTTGCACGCGATCGCCCCCGGCGAGAACGTCAAGGTCAGCTCGGTCGAGAACTCGCTGGTGCTGAGCGGCAACGTGTCGAGCGCCGGGCGCGCCGAGAAGCTGCGCAGCCTCGCCGCCTCGATCGCCCAACAGACCAAGGGCACCGTTGTCAACCGGCTGTCGGTCGCGACCCCGAACCAGGTCAATATCCGGGTCAAGGTCGCCGAGATCGACCGCCAGGTCCTGAAGGCGCTCGGCGTCAACTGGAGCAAGCTAACCGGCAACATCCAGTTCGCAACGCAGAACCCGATCACCAGCGGCGCGATCGCGAACACCAACCTGCTGCAACTCGCGATGGGCGGCGTACAACGCAAAGACCTTGGCGACCCTCGACGCCCTCGCGCCAGGAAGGCCTCGTGACGACGCTTGCCGAACCAAACCTGACGGCGACCAACGGGCAGCCTGCCTCGTTCCTCGCCGGCGGCGAGTTCCCGGTGCCGGTTGCCGGAGCGGCGGCAAGCGGGGGCGGCGATCCCGACGATCACGGTGGCGTTCAAGACATTTCGGCGTGTCGCTCGACGTCACCCCGACCATCATCGACGCCGAACATATAATGCATGCGCATCCGGCCGGAGGTCAGCCAGCTCAGCACCAACGGCGAGGTGTCGGTGCCGCTCAGCTCGACCGCCAGCGTCACGATCCCGGCTCTGACGGTCAGGCGGGCCGAGACGACGGTCGAGCTGGCCAGCGGCCAAAGCTTCATGCTCGCCGGGCTGTTGCAGAACATTGACCACGGAGCAGGTATCAAAGATCCCGGGGCTGGGCGACATCCCGATCATCGGCCAATTGTTCCGATCGCAGCAGTTTCAGCACAACGAAAGCGAGCTCGTCATCATCGTCACGCCGTATCTCGTCAAGCCGACCCTGACGAGCCTGGCGGCACCGACCGACGGCTTTCATCCGCCGCATGACGCGCAACAGATCATCAACGGCGACACCTACCGACAAACCCTGCCGGCTCCGGCCCGAGGACCGCTCGGCCCCGGCGGTCAGGGGCTGGTCGGCCCGGTCGGCTTTCGCCTCGATTGACGGGAGGGACGGGTCAATGAAACCGCATCCGAGCCTGGTTGCCGCCGCCCTCCTGCTGGCGCTGGCGGCGTGCCGCCCCGGGGCCGCCGAATACACCGAAAGCGAGGCGCCCAAGACGGTCACGCTCGACAATGCCACGGCCCGCATCGACGTCCGCTTTGCGCCCGGATCGAGCCGGATGCTGCGCGCGCGACGCGGCGCGGCTGCGGGCGCTGGCGGCGAGCGGCGGCATCGCTCCTTCAGACCGCGTCATGGTTGCGGCATCCGGCAGTCCGGCGCTCGCCGCGGCACGGTTCGAGAGCATCGCGGCGGAGCTGCTGCACTATCACATCATCGCCAGTCAGGGCTCGCTTTCGGCGGCGCCGCCCAACCGGGCCATCATCGAGACCGGGCGGTATCTTGTAACCCTGCCGCCATGCCCCAACTGGAGCAAGCAGGCGCATGTCGGCTTTACGAACACCCTGCCCAGCAATTTCGGATGCGCAACGGCGGTAGACCTCGGTTTGTCGGTGTGGAACCCGGCTGACCTGGCCGAGGGCCGCCCGGTCGGAATGGCCGAGGCCGCCCCCGCCGCCGCCGCCGTCAATCGCTACCTCAACGACAAGGTCCTGCTGCCGACCGCCGCCGCGCTCGGGCCGATCGCGGCAACAAACACCGGGCCGCCCGCCGGCGCCGGCGCCGGGGCTTCCGGGAGTCAGCCATGAGAGCAGCCAGTGCCGTCAGCGCCACCCCGCCCGCCGCAAAAAAGCCGGATCGCGAGGGCCTCGTCGCGGTCCTCCAGGACCAGCCGACCCTCGATCGCGTCCAGGGCATCGTGCGCGAGCTCCAGCTCGAAGACGAGCTGAACCTCGAGCCGTCACTCGATGCTGCGCTGCGGCGCATCCGCGAGGGCGGCAATCCGCGGGTCCTCATTCTCGACCTGTCCGACTCGACCGCGCCGATCGCCGAACTCAGCGCGGCGCGCTCGGTGGGAGGCCCCGACCTCAAGATCCTGGCGCTCGGTACCGTCAACGATGTCGGCCTATTCCGCGACCTGTTGGCGGCCGGCGCGTCCGATTACCTCGTCAAGCCGGTAAGCCGCGAGGCGCTGGCGATCGGGCTCGAAAAACGCAGCAGCTCGGGCGGCGGCGGGGCCGGCGCCGGGCTCGGCCAGGTGGTGGTATTCATGGGCAGCCGGGGCGGCGTCGGGACCACGACGACGGCCGTGGCCTTCTCTTGGATCCTTTCCGACAAGCACAAGGAAAACACCGTCCTGCTCGATCTCGATCTGCATTTCGGCACGGTCGCACTCAATCTCGATACCGACCCCGGCAGCGGCCTGTGCGAAGCGCTGGAACAGCCCTCGCGCATCGATGCGCTGTTTGTCGATCGGGCGACGGTCAAGGTATCGGAAACGCTACGGATCCTGGCGTCGGAGGCGGCGATGGCCGAGACGCTGATGGTCGATGCCGGGGCGATCGACGTGTTGCTCTATGAGCTGCGCCGCAAGTTTGCCTGGGTGGTGATCGACCTGCCGCGCTGGGTGACCCCAACGCAGCGGGTCGTGCTGGGTGCCGCCGGCCGGGTGGTGCTGATGTGCGAGCGCAGTCTGGCCGGGCTGCGCGACACGATCCGCCTGCAGACCCTGATGCGCGAGCATGCGCCGCAGACCCAGGTGCTGCTGGTTGATGCCGGCGCCAGCGGCGAGCGGGCCACGGTCGGCAAGTCCGAGTTTGAAAAGGCGGTCGGCAAATCGCTTGACGCGAGCCTGTCGCACGACGCCAAATCGGCGGGCGCAGCAACCAATGCTGGTCAGCCCCTGCCGGTGGCAGCCCCGCGCAGCCCGGTGGTACGTGAAATTGACCAGCTGATTACGGCCCTCGCCGGCGCCAGCGAGACGCAAAAACGCAAACTCTTCGGGTTCTCGCGATGGTAACAATGTTCGGACGGCAGCGCACCGAAGGTGGCCTCGACGCCCGCATCGCCGAGCTTTCGGCGCGACGGGCCAGGGGTGATGGCAATGGCCCCAACAACGGCGCGGCCAACAACGGCGCCGCACCGGAAAAGATGGTCGCTCCGCTTCCGATCATTGAGCAGGAATCCTCGATCGAGGAACGCCTGGGGATCGCGCGCGAGGAGTTGAGCGCGCGGCTCAGCGCCGAGATCCGCCCAGAGCGGCGCGCCCTGCTCAGCCGCGGCGATCTCGCCAAGATCGTCGACGCCGCGGTGCAGGCGTACTTTGTCCGTCACGGGATCGAGGCCAACCCGCTCGGCCGGCGCGATCTCGTTACCGACATCATGCAGACCCTGCTGACGCCCGGCGGCGTCGATCCGACCAACCGGCGCAACCCGCACAAGGCCGCGATCGAGGCGGCCAAGGCGCAGATCCAGCCGCTCGTTCTCGAGCACATGGACGTCGCCGCCGCGGCCGAGATGCCGCGCCCCGCCTTCGAGGCGCAGCTGACCGGCTGGGTCAAGGAACTGCTGGCGGAAACCAAGATCCAGCTGAACTTCACCGAGCAGCGCGAGCTGGTCGAGTCGCTGATCGCCGACATGCTGGGGCTGGGGCCCCTCGAGCCGCTGATCGCCGACGAGACCGTCAGCGACATTATGGTCAACGGGCCGAAGCAGGTCTACGTCGAGCGGCGCGGCAAGCTCGAATTGACCGAGGTGTCGTTCCGTGACGACCAGCACCTGATGAACATCTGCACCAAGATCGTGACGCGGATCGGCCGGCGCATCGACGAGTCGCGACCGCTGGTCGACGCCCGCCTGCCCGACGGCAGCCGCGTCAACATCATCATCCCGCCGCTGGCGATCGACGGGGCGTCGATCTCGATCCGAAAATTCTCCAAAAAGACGATTACCCTCGACACGATGGCGACCGGCAACAGCATCTCGCCGGCGATGGCGACGCTGTTAAAGATTGCAGCGCGATGCCGGCTGAACATCCTGATCTCGGGCGGCACCGGCTCGGGCAAGACCACTCTGTTGAATGCGCTGTCGCGCATGATCGACAGCACCGAGCGGACGGTGACGATCGAGGACGCGGCGGAATTGCAGCTGCAGCAGCCGCATGTCGTCCGGCTCGAGACGCGCACCGCCAATCTCGAGGGGACCGGCGAGATCAACATGCGCGATCTGCTGAAGAATGCCCTGCGTATGCGACCCGACCGCATCATCATCGGTGAGTGCCGCGGCGAGGAAGCGCTCGACATGCTGCAGGCGATGAACACCGGCCATGACGGCTCGATGAGCACCATCCACGCGAACAATCCCCGCGAGGCGCTGACCCGACTCGAAAACATGATCGGTATGGCCGGGATCAACCTGCCCTCGAAGGCGATGCGCACCCAGATCGCCTCGGCGGTCCATCTGATCTGTCAGGTCAACCGCATGCGCGACGGCCAACGCCGGGTGACGCAGGTCACCGAGGTGGTCGGCATGGAGGGCGACATCATCACGACGCAGGACCTGTTCACCTACCAGTTCCAGGGTGAGTCGACCGACGGCAAGCTGCGCGGCACCTTCCAGCCGAGCGGCATTCGGCCCGCCTTCCTGCCACGCGCCGAATATTTCGGCCTCGACCGGGCATTGCTTGAGGTGATCTGACCGATGACCGGCATGCTCGATCCGACCACCGCTATCGCGCTGCTGATTGGCGCGACAAGCGGGATCACCATGCTGCTGATCGCCGCGGCGGTTGCCGGCGGCAACTCGCGGCGCTATACGCGGCGCCTGCAAGAGGTCGCCTTCCGCAAGGCATCGACGGAACGGCGCGGCGGCGCCCCGCAGACCCGCTCGCTGTCGCGACGTCAAAGCGCCACCCCCGGCATCGACCGTATCTTTCGCCTGCTGCCCCGACGCGAAGCGCTGGTCGAACGGCTGGCGAAAACCGGCCGCACCGTCAGCGTCGGGCAGTACATGATGGTGACAATCGGTACCGTCCTGGCGCTGGCCGTGCTGATTGCAATTTTCGGCAGATTCAGCTTGGTCGCGAGCTTGGCGTTCGGCACCGCGCTCGGCGTCTTCATCCCTCATTACCTGATCGGCCGCATGGGCCGGCGGCGGGTGGCGCGGTTTATCGGGCTGTTCCCCGAAGCGATCGACCTGATGGTCCGGGCCTTGCGCGCCGGGCTGCCGATCACCGAAGCGATCGTCAACGCCGGCCAGGAGATCGGCGACCCGGTCGGGGTCGAGTTTCGCGGCATCGAAGCCGGCATGCGGCTCGGTCGCGACCTCGACGGCCTGCTCTGGGACATCGCTAAGCGCATCAGCGCCCCGGAGTTTCGCTTCTTCATCATCGCCTTGAGCGTGCAACGCGAGACCGGCGGCAATCTCGCCGAAACGCTGAACAACCTGTCTGACGTGCTGCGCCGGCGCCGCGCAATGCGGGCCAAGGCTCGCGCCATGGCGAGTGAGGCGCGCGCCAGCACGATGATCCTCGGCTCGCTGCCGATCCTCGTCACCGCGATCCTCAGCATCACCTCGCCTGTTTACATCGCGCCGCTGTTCACCGACGTTCGCGGGCTGATGCTGCTGGCGGTGGCGATCGGCATGCTGCTTCTCGGCGTCGGCATCATGGTCAAGATGGCGCGGTTCGAAATTTGATGCGATGTGAAAGATGGCAAGCAACCGCGTAGCAGATTTCCGGCTCGAAGACTGGCTGCCCTACTGGCTGAGCCCCAGTGACCTGATTGCACTGCTTGCGGCGACGGCGGTCCTCATCGCCTTCCTGGCGGTGTGGCAGGCGTTGCGCGGCAGCAACCCGTTCGAGCGGCGCTACACAAAAATCGCGCTGCGTCGCGAAGGCCTGCGCACCGAGGCAATCGAGACACGACGCGGACGCCAGCGGTTGACGGCGGCCGGGCTGATGAGCCAGATCGTGACCCGTCTCAACCTCTTGCGCTCCAAGCACGCACAAGATGCCCGCATGTTGCTTGCACAGGCGGGCATCCGCACAAACGAGGCAATGATCCGTTATCTGTTTGCCCGCTTGGCGATGCCCTTTGTGTTCGGTGCACTCATCCTGGCCGATTCATACGGGGCGCACATCCTGCCAATTCCGGAGCATCTTCGCGGCTTCGCGGCATTGGGGGCCGCCGTGCTCGGCTTTTTCGCCCCCGATGTTTTTCTCAAAAACCTCGTTAAAAAGCGCTCTCACCAGATGGAATTGGGCCTGCCGGACGCGCTCGATCTGCTGGTGATCTGTGCCGAGGCCGGGCTCAGCCTTGACGCCTCGCTGGTGCGCGTGTCGCGCGAACTCGAGATGACGTGGCCGGATCTCAGCGAAGAATTCGGCATCACAGCCGCCGAATTGACCTACCTGCCCGACCGCCGTGTGGCCTTTGAGAACCTCAACGCCCGCACCAACATGGGCTCGATCCGCGGCGTCGTGAACACGTTGCTGCAGACCGCGAAATTCGGCACGCCGCTGGCCCAGTCGCTGCGCATCCTGGCGGCGGAGTTTCGCGAGGCACGCATCACCCGCGCCGAGGAAAAGGCGGCACGCCTTCCCGCCATGCTGACGGTGCCGATGATCCTGTTCATCCTGCCGACGCTGTTCATCGTGTTGCTCGGCCCGGCAGTGATCGGTATCATCGATACCTTCTCGCACCGCAACGTGGTTCCCGGCGGCAGCCCAGCCGTCACCAGCACTGGCGTCGGCACCGGCTCCGCCGCGACGTCGGGTGGCAACAACGGGACTAAGCCCTAGAGCAGCCGTGCCGGTCAGAGGCTATCGCGCAGCAAAACGCCGACGGCTCTAAGACGGCACCCGGCGCGGGCTTCTACGGGTGGTCAATGATTCAATGGCCCGCGCCCGCGCCGACGGCGACAGCCGCCGCAGGGTGTCGTAATAGGCGAGATTGCTCTGCACTGATTCCGGGTCGAGATCGAGCCGCGCCACCCGCTCTGCCTCGCGGCGGTCGCCGGCCAGACCGTAAATCAGCGCCAGCGTCTGGCGCTCGCGCGGTGTGGCGCTAACCGCCATTGCGATCGGCCGCAAAATCGCAATTGCCGGGGCATAATCTCCGGTAAGCGCCAGCGACAGCGCAAGGTCAAGCGACAATCCGGGATCACGCGGCAACAGTTCGAGCGCCCGGCGATAGCGCGCCTGCGCCTCCTCGTGCTCGCCGGCGAAATCATCCGCGACCCCGATCATCTGCAGCAGCTTGGGGTCGTTCGGCGTCTCCTTATAGGCGACGGCGAGCGCGTGCCCGGCGAGTTCTGGCTTCCCGGTGTGAAGATACGCACGCGCCAGCCCGCGCAACGCCTCCGGGTCACGATCGTTGCGCGCCAACGCCGAATTGTAAGCGACGATTGCCTCGTTGGTTTCACCCATTTCGAGCAGCGTATTGCCGGCGGCGACAAACGGGGCCGTAGCGTGCGGCGCTACCGCGGCAGCACGGCGGTAGATGCCTACCGCGGTCGCAAGGTCACCCCCGGCGTGAGCGGCAGCCCCGATCCGCATCATGGTGTCATAGTTGAGCGGGGCGCCACCGCCGTCGCGGCCGTTTACCGCGAGCGGATCAAGATGAATTGGCGAGTCCTCGCATCCGGCGAGAGCAACCACGCTGAGCGCGATAAGAAGCGACGCCGTTGCGTTGAAGCGCATCATTCTATTCGCACCGACCCCTGGTCCGGCAGGTTGGCGGACCCCCCGCACCACTGCCTCCGCAATTATGTGTTACCCCGAGGATATCGTCGAGATGGATTGAACTATATTTGAAATACAAAGACTTATCGCTCGCCGGACGCGGGCTGCCGGGCAATCGTGCGCAACCGCGCGGCGAATCATCCGTCGCACCGCTCGATGCGACTCCGGCTCAGCACGGCACGGCGGCGCCTTCGGCAGCCCGCGCCCGGACCGCCTGCTCGATCGCGGCCAGCGCTGCTTCGGCGCGGCCCGCCTCCGGTCCGCCCGCCTGCGCCATGTCGGCGCGGCCGCCGCCGCCCTTGCCGCCGACCACCTCGGCGCCGGCCCGCACCAGCTCTACGGCGTCGAACCGCTGACTGAGGTCGGGTGATACCGCGACGACGATCGCTGCCTTCCCGTCGGCGCGGGAGACCACCGCGACAATCCCCGATCCGACGCGCCGTTTCAAATCGTCGGCGAGCGAGCGCAGCTCTCGGCCGGGAACGTCTTCGACAAGCCGGCCGTCGAACAGCACATCGCCTACCTGCTTTGCCGCCGGGCCGGTCGCGCGGCCGCCGGTGGCAGCCGTCCGGCGTGCCGCCGCCAACTCGCGTTCGAGCCGTCGGTTCTCCTCGATCAGGCGCGCCAGTCGGGCCGGCAGTTCGGCGGGGCTGGTGCGCAATGCCGCTGCCGACTGCCGCAGCACCTCCTCTTTCCGCGCCAGATGGGCCTCAGCGGCAGCGCCCGTCAGCGCCTCGATTCGGCGCACGCCGGAGGCGATCGCGCTCTCGCCGACGATCTTGAACAGGCCGATATCGCCGGTGTGCCGCACATGCGTGCCGCCGCACAGCTCGACGGAATAGGGTCTCTCGACCCCCTCTGCCTGGCTGGTCGGCGGGCCCATCGAGACGACGCGCACCTCATCGCCGTATTTTTCGCCGAACAGGGCGAGCGCCCCTTCGTTGACGGCGCGCTCCGGGGTCAACAGCCGGGTGCGCACGCCGGCGTTGTCGCGAATGCAGGCATTGACCGCGCTTTCGACCGCCGCGATATCCTCGGCGGTCAGCGGTTTGGGCTGGCTGAAGTCGAAGCGCAGCCGGTCCGGCGCGACGAGCGAGCCCTTTTGCGTCACATGCTCGCCGAGGCGCGCGCGCAGCGCCTGATGCAGCAGGTGGGTGACCGAGTGGTTGGCCCGCAAGCGGCGACGGCGTTCGCCGTCGACGCGCAGTTCAACCGCCTCACCGACCTTCAGCGTGCCGTGCCGCACCGTACCGAGGTGCAGATGCAGGTCGCCCGCTCGCTTCTGCGTGTCGTTGACCGCCATCTCGCCACCGGACGCGGAGAAGATCACGCCGGTATCGCCGGCCTGGCCGCCCAACTCGCCATAAAACGGCGTCTGGTTGACGACGATCCCGATCTCGTCGCCGGCACTTGCGTCGGCAACACTCCGGTCGCCGTGCCGAATCGCCAGGATCACGCCCTCGGCGGCTTCGGTCTCATAGCCGAGAAACTCCGTCGGGCCGACCGCCTCGCGCAGCGTGAACCATGTCGCCTCGGTTGCCGCCTCGCCCGAACCCACCCAGCTGCGCCGCGCCTCCGCGCGCTGCCGCGCCATCGCCGCCTCGAAGCCCGCCACCTCCACCTTGCGGCCGCGGCCGCGCAGCACGTCCTCGGTCAGATCGAGCGGAAATCCGTATGTGTCGTAGAGGCGAAACGCCACTTCGCCGGGCAACGGCTCGTCCGGCGCCAGCCGCGCCGTCTCCTCGTCGAGCAGGCGCAGCCCCCGTTCGAGCGTCTGCCGAAAGTTGGCTTCCTCGAAGCGCAGCGTCTCGGTGATCAGCGGCTGCGCCCGCAACAGCTCGGGGAAAGCCGCCCCCATCTGCTGCACCAGGGGCGGCACCAGCCGCCACATCAGCGGCTCCTTCGTTCCAAGCATCTGCGCGTGGCGCATTGCCCGGCGCATGATGCGGCGCAGCACATAGCCGCGCCCGTCCTTGCTTGGCAGCACGCCGTCGGCGATCAGGAACGCCGAGGCGCGCAGATGGTCGGCGATGACGCGGTGCGACACCGCCTGCTTGCCGTCGGGGGCGACCCCCGAGATCTCGGCCGACGCCAGGATCAGCGCGCGGAACAGGTCGATGTCGTAATTGTCATGCTTGCCCTGTAATACCGCGGCGATGCGCTCGAGCCCCATGCCGGTGTCGATCGACGGGCGCGGCAAGCCGACCCGTTCGCCGCCGGGCTGCTGCTCGTATTGCATGAAGACGAGGTTCCAGATCTCGACGAAGCGGTCGCCGTCGGCATCGGGGCTGCCGGGCGGCCCGCCGGGGATCGCCGCGCCGTGGTCATAAAAGATCTCCGAGCACGGCCCGCACGGCCCGGTGTCCCCCATCGCCCAGAAATTGTCCGAGGTCGCGATGCGGATGATCCGCTCGTCGCGCAGCCCGGCAATCTTTGCCCAGAGCCGCGCCGCCTCGTCGTCATCGGCATAAACGGTGACGAGGAGCCGGTCGCGGTCGAGCCCGAACTCGCCCGCAACGAGGTTCCATGCCAGCTCGATTGCCCGCTCCTTGAAATAGTCGCCGAACGAGAAATTGCCGAGCATCTCGAAAAACGTGTGATGCCGTGCGGTGTAGCCGACGTTTTCGAGATCGTTGTGCTTGCCGCCGGCGCGCACGCATTTCTGCGACGTGGTGGCGCGCTGATACGGCCGCCTTTCGACGCCGGTGAAAAGGTTCTTGAACTGCACCATGCCGGCATTGGTGAACAGCAACGTCGGATCATTGCGGGGCACGAGCGGGCTCGACGGCACGACCTGATGGCCGTGCCCGGCGAAGTAGTCGAGGAAGGCGCCGCGGATGTCGTTGGTTGTTTGCATGGACGGGTTCGGAGAAAGATCTGGGGGAGGCGACCGGCGTTGTTCAAGAGCGAAAGCAAGACCGGGAACAGCCACGACAAAAGCCCGCCCGCTTTCCCCGCCGTCTTATAGGACCAGCCCCCGATTGTCGAGGCGGCGCCGCTGGGCGGTGGCGCGGCGCCTAATCCGCCGGGCCGAGCGGGACCAGCACCCCGGCGAGCGGCATGGAGGGGGCGGGCGGCCGATCGGTGACAAGGCGGATCGCGGTGCCACACACCCGATAATACCGGTGGAGGCCAACCGTCGCGGCGAGCCGGCGCGCCGTGGCGGCTTCATACCCCGCGGTGAAGTAGACGATGGTGTCGGGGCGAGCAGACCGCCGCCCGGCCAGGGTCTCACTCCACGTGACGTCGTTCGGCACCAATGCGGCGACGCTGCCATCCACCACAACCGTACCGAGCGCCGGCAGCGATGCCGCGAGCTGTGCCGCCGCTCGCTCCGTCGCGGCCTGGCGTGAGGGTGAGGGCAGATCGAGGAAGCCGCCGACTAATGCAAATCCGCCGGGGTTGTACTGGTGACTGATGCCAACAAACGAGGCGGCGATCATCGCCGAGAATGCCAATAGCGGGGCGGCCGCCGGCCCGGATGCACCGCGGCGGCGATTCAGCAGCACGCCGACCAGCGGCCAGAAACTTGCGATCAGGTAGGGATAGGCGTAATAGCCCGACAGCGTGCCGGCAATGTCGCTGGCCGCGATCAGCTGCAACAGCCCCCATGGCACGAAGGCGGCGTAACCGACGAGAATGTAAGGGTTACGCGCCCGCGCCGCCCACAGCGCAGCGATCGCCGCCGGCAGGATCACATAACCGCGATAGACCACCCAGCCGACCAAACGCGTGATGACGGTGCCGACGGTCAGGCTGGCGAAGGGGACCTCGCCGATGTAAATCCGCGCCAGCGCCGAGGGACCCGTCGCGATCGCCAGCAGCAGCGCGAGCGCAGCGGCGCTGTATGCCGCCGCGGACACGGCAAAGGTGAGTTCGGCGCGCTGTTCCCGCCAGGCAAGGCCGCGCCGACGGTTGACTGCAATCAGCACGAGGAGGATGCCAAACAGGTGAAAGCCGGCATCCTCGCGGGTCGCCAGCGCAACCACAAAGCAGATCGTCGCGACGATCAGTTGTCGCCGCACCAGCGCTACCGCAAACAGGATGATACTGGCGGCTACCAGGATCTCGAAATGCGGGTAGCGCGCGATCGCCAGTGCCAAGCCGTTGAACGCGAACGCGATGGCGATGGCGCCGGCGAGCATGGTCGCCAGCGGGCTGCGCATACCGAAGCCGACGCGCAAGATCCAGAACACGCCAAGCCCGGGCAGCGCCTGGCACAGCCCCATAAAGAAGGCAAAAAACTGCGGATCGGAAACCGGCAGCCCACGCCTGAGAAGGGCTGTTGCGAGGAAGATGGGCGCGATGTGCGTGGCGAAGAAACTGCCGCCACCCAGCGCCAGCGGATTGGCCAGGCGCAGATCGTGCGCCGACATGACAAAGGCGAACCACCCGGAATCGAGCAGGAAGCTGCCCTTTGTGTAAAACTGATAGAGGACGAAACTGGTGTAGGCGGCAAACGGCACCGCCAGCACCACCGTGCCGACCGCCAGCGCGACCCATCGGTCCGATCGAGCCGCGCGATAGAGCGCGTCGGCCGCATCACCGGCCGGCGACGGGGCAGCACGCCCGCCGCGCTGCACCGCGGCGCCGATCAAGGACCCGGCGATCCGACGCGGCGGTGGATCACCGCGCGATTGTCGGCATAGACGCGGCGCCATCCGGGTAGCTGGTCCATCACCGCGACGGCGCCTGCATCCGGCGCAAGCAGCGTCCACATGATGTGATAACGGGCGAGAATGTCCGTGAGCGCGACCTTGTTACCGTGCTCGGCCGCGAAATCCCGCGCGAGGAAATCGTTGCCGTACATCTCGACGCGACCGTCGATAAAGGTTGGAACGCCGCGGAAGATCAGGTAGCCCCCGAACGACTCGCTGTTGAAAACGGGGCCGGCGAGGCCCAGGCGCTGCGCCGCCGCCAGCGCCTGCGCCGGCGTCACCGGATCGTCCGAGGGGCTGATCGGCCGCCACATCTTCGGGACGGCGAGGGCGAGCGCGACGGCCAGGGCCAACGCCATCGCCAGAGCGCCGGGCGGCCGCGCCAGGCGGGCTATCCATAGCCCGAGGCGCGAGGGGCTTTGGCCATTTCCGAGCGCGATCAACTGGCGGCCGAGCGGGGCTGCCACGGCGAGCGGCCCGACGATCGCCAGAACGTCGGCGTGGCGCACATGCTGCAGCGTCATGTGGACAAGGCCAAGGAGCAGCAGGAGCCGCGTTGCCGGCAGGCGGCAGCCGCTCGCGAAACCGATGAACAGCGCTCCGAGGATCCACAATTCGAGAGCCGGGAATTTCTGGAAGTCGGGGCTCAGCCACTCGATAAAGCTCGATTGCAGCGCCGGCATCGCCATCAACCGGAACGGCTGCACGAAGCCGGCCGCGCCGTGCGGGGTCAACAGCGCGGCGCCCACCGCGCCCAGCAGAAAGGCGCCCCACTGCTTGGCCTCGTCCTGGCGCGAGCGCCCCGCCCCGGGCTGCAGCACCGCCTCGCCGGCGAGGAAGGCGGCGAGCGCCACGCCGAACAGGCTGCTCGCGTGCAGATTGGCCCACAGCACCATGACCGGCAGCAGCAGAAAGGGCGGCGGCCGGCCGGCGTCGCGCGCCGCGAGCAGGCGGGCCGACCACAGCACCAGCAGCGGCAATGCCAGGATGTGCGGGCGCGCCAGGCAGTGCGGCGCGAGAAGGCCGGCGGCAGCGACCGCGGCGATCAGGGCAGGCAGCGGCGGCAGCCTTTGCATCAGGAAATGCGTCAGCAAGCCCATTGCGGCGGCGATGCTCGCGGCGGTCAGCAGGACGACGCCGCTCCAGCCGGCGTGATTGTAAACCGCGGCCAGGATGATTTCCGCCAGCCACTCGGGGGAAAGCCAGGGTGCGCCGGCCATGCTGTGCGAGAAGGGGTCGTGCGCCGGCAGTGCCCCATGCGCCAGGATCCAGCGGCCGGCCGCGATGTGCAGATACGTGTCGGGGTCGTTGAGGAGCGCCATCGGCGTCGCCAGCAGCCGGCCGAACACTGCCAGAGCGACGATCAAGGCCCCGGAGGGGAGCAGCCGGTCCCACCCGACCCGGGCGCCACGGATCGGCAGCCGACGGGTCTCGGCCGCGGTCACCTCGCGGGTCCGGGAGCTGCTGCCCCGCGGGAGGCCATCACCGCGATCGCGGTGATGACTGGCGGCACAGCGCGGCAGGGGGTGGCCATGGACAGAGTAAAGCAGGCGATGGTTGTCGGATGGTTAATTGCCCGGCCTAACCGTGTGCTTGACGGGCGAGGCGGTCACTCCTCCTCGGCAACATCGCCGGGCGTCGTCATCATCGCATCGGCGACGAGGCCGGCATTGGCGCGGATCGCGCGCTCGATCGCCTCGGCGGCGTCGGAATGGTCCTTCAGATAGAGTTTGGCGTTTTCGCGGCCCTGCCCGATCCGCTGGCCGTCGTGCGAGTACCACGAGCCCGATTTCTCGACGACCCCGGCCTGCACCCCGAGATCGATCAATTCGCCGCGCTTGGAGATCCCCTCGCCGTACATGATGTCGAAATCGACCGCCTTGAACGGCGGCGCCATCTTGTTCTTGACCACCTTGACGCGGGTCTGGTTGCCGGTCACCTGGTCGCGATCCTTGATCGACCCGATGCGGCGGATGTCGAGCCGGACCGAGGCATAGAATTTGAGCGCGTTGCCGCCGGTCGTCGTCTCGGGACTGCCGAACATGACGCCGATCTTCATGCGGATCTGGTTGATGAAGATGACCATCGCGCGCGACCGCGAGATCGAGCCGGTCAGCTTGCGCAGAGCCTGGCTCATCAGCCGTGCGTGCAGCCCCATATGGCTGTCGCCCATCTCGCCTTCCAATTCGGCGCGCGGCACCAGCGCCGCGACCGAATTGATCACGAGCACGTCGATCGCGCCGGAGCGCACCAGCGTGTCGGCAATCTCGAGCGCCTGCTCGCCGGCGTCGGGCTGCGAGATCAGCAGGTTGTCGACATCGACCCCGAGCTTTCTCGCATACCCCGGATCGAGCGCATGCTCGGCGTCGATGAAGGCGCAGGTGCCGCCGCCCTTCTGCGCCTCGGCGATGACGTGCAGCGCCAGCGTCGTCTTGCCCGAGCTTTCCGGGCCGTAGATCTCGACCACCCGGCCGCGCGGCAAACCGCCGATGCCGAGCGCGATGTCGAGCCCCAGGGAACCCGAGGAGATCACGTCGATATCCGATAGCGGCGCGCGCGCGCCGAGCTTCATGATCGAGCCCTTGCCGAAGGCGCGCTCGATCTGCCCGAGAGCCGCATCCAACGCCCGCTGCTTGTCCATCGTGTCCTTGTCCAAAAGGCGCAACGCGTTTTGCATCGTCCCGCTCCCCCTTATTCCACACCGGGCAGGGCCGCGCAACGCGCGGCAGAACACTATCGTACATGATTTGTTCCCAAGTGCAACCGGCATTATCGGCCCGGAATCCCCAGGCAGACTGCCCGGCAGCGCGGCTCGGTAACGCCGGGAAGATCGGTGCGGGGTTGATTCGGCACCGCAAAACCCCAATGCTTAGCTCGCCTCTTTATCTCCCTTGCGCGCGGAGCCCCTCGATGTTCATCCAGACCGAGCAGACGCCGAACCCGGCCACTCTGAAATTCCTGCCCGGCTGCACTGTCATGGAGCGCGGGACCGCCAACTTCCCCGAGCGCGGCGGGGCGGCGCGCTCGCCGCTCGCCGAGCGGCTGTTCGAGCTGGTCGACGTTGCCGGCGTCTTTCTCGGCGCTGATTTCATCACCGTGACCAAGGACGGCGCCAGCGACTGGCAGCAGCTGAAGCCGGCAGTGCTCGCGGCGATCATGGAGCATTTCACGACCGGACGGCCGGTCATCATCGGCGCGGCGAGCGAGCCCGCCGACGGCCCGGCCGCCGAGGCGGATGATGAGGTCGTCGCACAGATCAAGGAGCTCCTCGAGACGCGGGTGCGGCCGGCGGTGGCGATGGACGGCGGCGACATCACCTTCGAGGATTTCGAGGACGGCATCGTCTATCTGCACATGCAGGGCGCGTGCTCGGGATGCCCCAGCTCGACCGCGACCCTCAAGGCCGGCATCGAGAACATGCTGCGGCACTACGTCCCCGAGGTGCTCGAAGTGCGCGCGGTCTGACGCCGGCGCCTGAGAACGGCCCTCAACCCCAGCACCCCCGGTGGCCGTGGCCAGGAGCGGTGCGATGCCCCGTATCGTCAACGACGCCGCGCTCGACACGCTGTTTCGGGCGCCGCGCAGCCGCGGCGCGTGGCTGGCCAAGCCGGTCAACGACACGATGCTGCGTGCGCTGTGGGAACTGGTGAAGCACGGACCGACCAGCGGCCACGCCGGCGCGGGCCAAATCCTATTTGTTCGCTCGGCGCTGGCCAAGGCTCGACTGGTGCCGGCCATCGCGCCAGCGGAGCAGGACGGCGTCGCGACCGCGCCGATCGCGGCGATCATCGCCTGCCGGCGCAGCGATAACGATGCGGCGGCGGCGCTGTGCGACGGTGCCCTGCAGGCTGCCTATCTGATCATCGCGGCGCGAGCGCTCGGGCTCGATTGCGGGCCGATCTGGCATTTCGACGCAAGGCTGGTCGATGCCGCGTTTTTTCCCGAGGGCGCGCTCGCGGCGCGTTTTCTGTGCGCAATCGGCTACGGCGACGATATGCAACCGTCACCGCAGCCGCCGCCGCTTGGCTTCGACGAGGCGTGCCAAATCCTGTGACACGACGCGGCGCGACGATCCCGCGCATCTCCACCACCGGGGCCTCGCCGGCGCTGCTGGCGATCGAGACCGCGAGCTCAGCCTGTTCGGCCGCGGTGCTGCGCGGCGGCGCGGTGGTCGCGACAGAGCACCGGGCGCTGCGGCACGGCCACGCCGAGGTTCTGCTGCCGATGGTCGCGCGGATCGTGGCGCGGGCCGGGCTGACGCCGTCGGAGATCGAGATCGTCGCCGCTGCGATCGGGCCGGGCGGCTTCACCGGGATCCGCGTCGGGCTCGCCGCCGCACACGGCATCGCGCTCGCCGCCGGTGCACGCCTGGTCGGGGTCAGCAGCTTCATTGCCGTCGCGGTCCGCGTCGCGGCGCTCGATGAGGTTGCCCGCGACAGGCCGTTGCTCGTCGCCCTCGACAGCCGGCGGGACGATCTCTACGTCCAGATCTTCGCCCCGGGGACGGCCAAGCCGCTCGGACCGCCGCAAGCCGTGCTGCCCGACGCGCTCGGCGCCTACGCCGCCAGCCTTGCCGGCGACGCGCCATTGCTGATCGCCGGCGACGCTGCGGCGGCGGCGGCGGCCGCGCTCGACAGTCGCACCGGCCGGGCGATCGCCGGCGATTCGGCGCCCGACGCGCTCGGCGTCGCCGCCGCCGCGCTCGACTGCCTCCAGGACGGTGCGGCGCCCGGCGCAGTTCGGCCGCTGTACCTGCGCCCGCCGGAAGTGACGCTGCCGAAGCGCCCGGCCCCGGCCGCCGCGCGGTGAGCGGTCCGATCACCCCCCTGCCGCCCGGGCTGGCGCTGCCGCTGGCGGTCATGCACAGCGCCGCATTTCCGGAAGATCCGTGGGATGCGGCAGCGCTCGGACGGGTGCTCGGCCTGTCCGGCGTGTCCGGCTATCTGGCGTGGCGGGCCGACAGCCCGGCCGGCTTCGTCCTGGCGCGCGATCTCGGAGACGAGATCGAGGTGCTGTCGCTCGGAGTATTGCCCGATTGCCGCCGCCTCGGCCTCGGGCGGGCGCTGATCGAGGCGGTCATTGCGCAAGCCGAGCGGCGCCCGGTCGGCTCGCTGGTGCTCGAAGTGGCAACCGACAACGACGCGGCTCGCCGTCTCTATGCGGCGTGCGGGTTCGTGCAGGTCGGACGGCGACCGCGTTACTACCACCGCAGCGGCCAGGTGGCTGACGGTCTGATCCTGCGCCGCGCTGTTGCCGGTCGATCGGTCCAAGCGTCGCCCCGATGAAATAGCCGCGCCGGCGCCGTTCGTCCCGCCATCGTGTCGATCTCTACTCGATTGTTGCTGCGATTGCCGCCGTCGGCAACTTGCGACGCTGCAGCACAGTCCGAGAAATTCGGGCAAACCCGATATTGCACCGCCACCGACCATTACTTATATTTGCAAGCAGTCGGATGGCAGGAAGAGCGTGATGGATAACCTAGAGCAACCCAGCGATTTGCTAGCCCTGACCACGGAAATCGTGGCGGCGCACGTGTCGAACAACACCGTGGCGCTCGGCGATCTGCCTCAGCTGATCAACCAAGTCTACAACTCCCTGGCCAATATCGGGACGGTGCCGGCGGCGCCGGCGGCGGCGCGACCGCAACCGGCGGTCAGCATCAAGAAATCGGTCCAGCCCGACTACATCGTCTGTCTCGAAGACGGCAAGAAGCTCAAGATGCTGAAGCGGCACCTGAAGACGGCCTACAATATGTCGCCCGAGGCATATCGCGAGCGCTGGGGCTTGGCGTCGGATTATCCGATGGTTGCGCCGAGCTATGCGCGGCAGCGCAGCCGGCTGGCCAAGGAAATCGGGCTCGGCACGCGGGCTCGGCGCGGCCAGGCGTGACATCGCGCGCGGCCGGGGCGCCGTTTGGCGGAAGTTCGCAGGCATAGGCTGGACGAGCGAGTTCGGTTATAATGGCGGCGTACGCGCCGCCGGAATCGCGAGCCGATGACCTCACGCCTCGAGCAGCTGTGTCTCGACAAAGGGTTAAAGATGACCGAGCAGCGCCGCGTTATCGCGCGGGTGCTGTCGGATTCGGCCGACCATCCGGATGTCGAGCAGGTCTACCGGCGGGCCACTGCGATCGATCCGCGCATCAGCATCGCCACGGTCTACCGCACCGTGCGGTTGTTCGAGGAGGCCAACATTCTCGCCCGGCACGATTTCGGCGACGGTCGATCGCGCTATGAGGAAATGCCGAGCGCGCATCACGATCACCTGATCGATCTGCAAAGCGGGCGGGTCATCGAATTCCGCAACGAGGAGATCGAGAAGCTGCAGGAAATCATCGCCGACCGCCTCGGCTACGATCTGGTCGGCCATCGCCTCGAGCTTTACGCCGTGCCGCGGCACGGCAAGCAGCGGTCGGACGGGAATTGATGCAGCAGCCCCGCCCTGCGCGGCATCGCGTCGCGCCGCTCACGGGCGCCCCGGGGCAGCGTAACCCGGAGCAGCGCAACCCGGCCGGCCCGGTCCCACCGCGGGATTGCCGCGCATGATCACCGCCGCTGCGAAGTCGTCCGGCCGCAGGCTCGAAGAGGCAGCACCGTTGCCGGGTGACGCGCGGGTCGTCGACATCGCCTCCGGCCGGCTTCAGGTGCGGCTCGCGGAGAGCGCCGCCGACATCGACGCGGCGCTGGCGCTGCGCTATCGCATCTTCTACGAAATCATGGGCGCGCGGCCGCTGCCCGGCATGGCGCAGCAGCGCCGCGACCGCGACGATTTCGACCAGCTCTGCGATCACCTGCTGGTGCTCGATCACAGCCGCGGCAGCGGCGCCGAAGCCGTGGTCGGCACCTACCGCCTGATCCGGCGCGAGGCGGCGCAGCGTCACGGCGCGTTCTATTCGGCCGCCGAATACGACATCTCGCGGTTGATCGCCTATCCTGGCGAGATCCTCGAGCTCGGCCGCTCCTGCGTCGATGCCGGGTATCGGGCTCGGCCCGTCATGCAGCTGCTGTGGAGCGGCATCGCGGCCTATGTCTTTCACTACGACATCGCCTTGATGTTCGGCTGCGCCAGCCTGCCCGGCACCGACCCGGACGCGCAGGCGATACCGCTCACCTATCTCTACTACCATCACCTGGCGCCGCCGGCATTGCGCGCCCGCGCCCTGCCCGAGCGGTTCGTCGAGATGCGCCGGCTCGATCCGGCGGCATTCAACCCGAGCCGCACGCTCGCGGCCCTGCCGCCGCTGATCAAGGGGTATCTGCGGCTCGGCGGGTTTGTCGGCGACGGCGCCGTTATCGACGAGCAATTCAACACCACCGATGTCTGCATCGTCGTCAAGACCGAGCTGATCACCGAAAAATATACGCGCCATTACGAGCGCAAATCGAAAGAGACATGGGCCGCATAGAGCGCATGGGCTCGCCGCTGCTGGGGCTGCGGCGGCTGTCGATTTATTTCGGCTGGACCTTGCTGCTGATGCCGGTGCAGGCATTTGGCCTGATGCTCGGGCGGCCCTGGGTGGCGAGTTTCCCGCGCTTCTATCATCGCTCGTGCTGCCGCATCCTCGGCTTGCGGGTGCGACGCATCGGCCGGCCGATCAATGCGCGGCCGGTGCTGTTTGCTTCCAACCACATCTCCTATCTCGACATCACCGTCCTCGGAGCGCTGCTGCCGGTCTCGTTCATCGCCAAGAACGAGGTAGCCGGCTGGCCGCTGTTCGGCTGGCTGGCGCGGCTGCAGCGCTCGGTGTTTGTCGACCGCCAGGTGCGCAGCACGCCGCAGCAGCGCGACAGCATCGCCGGCCGCCTCGCCGCCGGCGATGCGCTCGTTCTGTTCCCCGAAGGGACGAGCGGCGACGGCAACCGCACCCTGCCCTTCAAGAGCGCGCTGTTCAGCGTCGCCGCAACCGCGGCAAGCGACCCGGTGACCGTGCAGCCGGTTTCGATTGCCTATACCAAGCTTGACGGCATGCCGATCGGGCGCCGCTTCCGGCCGCTCTTCGCCTGGTACGGGTCGATGGCGTTGGCGCCGCATTTGTGGACCGTACTCGGCCTCGGCACGATCGAGATCGTCGTCGAGTTCCATCCGCCGACGACCCTGGCCGAATGCGGCTCGCGCAAGACGCTGGCGCGCTATTGCGAGGAGCATGTGGCCAGCGGCCTCGCCACCGCCCTGAGCGGCCGGCGCGGCAGGCGAGCGGCTGCGCCGGCGGCAGCACCGCAGAAGCGGCCCGCGGCCCCCGATACCGCCGCAGCGGCGCTCGGATGACCGGCTCGACTGACCCCGCGCCGCACCGGCGCCACAGGTGACCATGCCAACACCGACAAAGCGGCTCTTTATCAAGACCTACGGCTGCCAGATGAATGTCTACGATTCGGCGCGCATGACCGAGTTGATGGCGCCCCTCGGCTACGAGGTGGCGGCAAGCCCGGCGGGCGCCGATCTGGTCATCCTCAACACCTGCCACATCCGCGAGAAGGCGGCGGAGAAGGTGTTCTCCGAACTCGGCACGATCCGCCGGCTGAAAGCCGCCCGCGAACGGCAAGGCGGGCGGATGATCGTCGCCGTGGCGGGCTGCGTCGCGCAGGCCGAAGGGGCCGAGATCCTGGAACGCGCGCCGTTTGTCGACCTCGTCTTCGGCCCGCAATCCTATCACCATCTGCCCGAGATGGTGGCGCAGGCCGAGCGGCAGGCGGGGCCGGGGATTCTCGACACCAGCTTTCCGGCCGAGCCCAAATTCGACTTCCTGCCCGAGAGCGCGGCGGCGTCGGGAGTCAGCGCGTTCCTGACGATCCAGGAGGGCTGCGACAAATTCTGCACTTTCTGCGTCGTGCCGTATACGCGCGGCGCCGAATATTCCCGCCCGGCGGCTGCGGTCATCGCCGAGGCCGAGCGGCTGGTTGCCGCCGGGGCGCGCGAGATCACGCTGCTCGGCCAGAACGTCAACGCCTATCACGGCGCCGCGCCGGATACGGGCGAGTGGGGTCTGGGCGAGCTGATCGGCGCCCTCGCCGGCATCCCCGGCCTCGCCCGGCTGCGCTATACGACATCGCACCCGCGCGACGTCGATGACCGGCTCGTTGCCGCACACCGCGACGTGCCGCAGCTGATGCCGTTCCTGCATCTGCCGGTGCAGAGCGGCGCCGACCCGGTGCTCGCGGCGATGAACCGGCGGCACACCGCCGACCAGTATCGCCGCACCGTCGAGCGACTGCGCCAGGCGCGCCCGGATATCGCGCTGTCGTCCGATTTCATCGTCGGCTATCCCGGCGAGAGCGACGCGGATTTTGCCGCGACGCTGGCGCTCGTCCGCGAGATCGGCTTCGCCCAGGCGTTTTCGTTCAAGTATTCGCCGCGGCCCGGCACCCCGGCCGCCGGCGCCGCCGCGCAGGTCGCGGAGCCGGTCAAGGTCGAGCGCCTCGCCGCCCTGCAGGCGCTGCTCGGCGAGCAGCAGCGCGCGTTCAACCAAGGCTGCATCGGCCGCGTCCTGCCGGTGCTGTTCGAAAAGCCGGGGCGACATCCGGGACAGCTCGTCGGCCGCAGCCCCTATCTGCAAAGCGTCCATGCCGATGCACCGGCGAGCCGGATCGGCGACATCGTGCCGCTGACGATCCTGGGCGCCCAGCCCAACAGCCTCGCCGGCGCGCTCGGCGCCCAGGAGGGGGCGGCATGACCGACGTGCCGCCGGCGATCGAGGCCGCCTATGCCGCGGCCGGGCGCAGCCAGCTCGAATTCGACGACAATCTGCTGCTGCCGGCACTCTATGGCGAGCGCGACCAGCATCTCGACCACATCGAGCGCCAACTCGGCGTCTCACTGGTTCCGCGCGGCAACCGGCTGTCGATCGCCGGCCCGGCCTCGGCCACCGACGTGGCGCGGCTGGCCTTGTCGCGGCTCTATGAACGGCTGAAGCAAGGCCGCGAGATCGATCTCGCCGCGGTCGAGGCGGCGTTGCGCCTGGCGCAGGCCGAGAGCGAGGACAAGAGCCTCAGCCTATGGCGCGACGATACCGGGTTCCGCACCCGGAAGCGGCGGATCGAGCCGCGCTCGGCGGCACAGGTCGCCTACGTCAAGGCGATGCGCGAGCACGAGCTGGTATTCGGGCTCGGCCCCGCCGGCACCGGCAAGACCTATCTCGCAGTCGCCGCCGCGATCGACCTGTTGATGGGCGGCAAGGTCGAGCGGATCATCCTGTCGCGGCCGGCGGTCGAGGCCGGCGAGCGCTTGGGCTTCCTGCCGGGCGACCTGCGCGAGAAGGTCGATCCCTATCTGCGGCCGATCTTCGACGCGCTCAACGACATGCTGCCGGCCGATCTGCTCCAAAAGCGGCTGGCTTCGGGCGAGATCGAGGTGGCGCCGCTTGCCTTCATGCGCGGGCGCACCTTGGCGCACGCCTTCGTGATCCTCGACGAAGCGCAGAACACGACGCCGGTGCAGATGAAGATGTTCCTGACGCGGCTCGGCGAAGGCTCGCGCATGGTCGTCACCGGCGACCCGACCCAGGTCGATCTGCCGCCTGCGTCCCGCTCCGGCCTCGCCGACGCGCTGGAAGCGCTGCGCGGGATCGAGGAATTCGGGGTGGTGCGGTTTACCGAAAAGGACGTCGTGCGGCACCGGCTGGTGGCGCGGATCGTCGGCGCCTACGAGGCGCGCGACCGCGCCGCCCGTGGCGACGAGGAGCCGGGGTGACCGGATCAGCAGAGTTGATGCACGGGGCGGACACGGTCGCGATTGAGGTGTCGGTTGCCTGCGATGCCTGGCCGGCCGCCTGTCCCGCTGCCGAGGCGCTTGCCGAGACGGCAGCGCGGGCCGCGCTGGCCGGGAATGCCGGCCCGGTGGTGGCCGATATCGTCCTCGCCGACGACGCCGCGCAGCGGCAGCTCAACCGCACCTACCGCGGCACGGATGCGCCGACCAATGTGCTCGCCTTCGCACTCGCCGATCCGCAAGCTGCGGCGCCACCGGGCTCCCCGGTCCTGCTCGGCGATGTCGTGCTGGCGTTCGAGACCGTGGCGCGCGAGGCCGCCGAGCAGCACAAGCCGCTCGCCGACCATCTGCGCCACCTCGTCGTGCACGGCGTCCTGCATCTGCTCGGCTTCGACCACCAGAGCGACGCCGAGGCGGCGGTCATGGAAGCGCGCGAGATCGAGATATTGGCGCGGCTGGGGGTGCCGGATCCTTATCGCGACCCCATCTGAACATCTGAACCCGGACCACCCGACCCGATGAGCGACACCGAGCCGCCCGACAGCGACGGCCAGCCCGAGCACCGTCAGCCAGCAAACGGGGGAGGGTCACTGTCACGGCTGCTCACCCTCTTGAGGCTGTGGCGGCGCCCGCGCGGCCAGCGCAGTACGATGGACGTGCTGATCGCCGCTGCCGCCCTCGAGGGCCTCGCCCCGATCACGCCGCAGGAGCGCTTTTTGATCGGCAACATCTTCAAGGTGCATGACCGCAACGCCGCCGACGTCATGGTACCGCGCGGCGACATCGTCGCGCTCGATGCCGACCAGCCCTTTGGCGAGGTCGTCAAATGCATGGTCGAGCAGGGCCATTCGCGGGTGCCGGTGTACCGCGAGACGCTCGACGACGTGATCGGCTTTGTGCATGTCAAGGACGTGCTGGCGCCGGTCGCCGACCGCCGCCCGGCTAGGCTGTCGCGCCTGTTGCGCAAGGTCTTGTTCGTTGCTCCCTCGCTGCCGATCCTCGATCTCCTGGTCCAGATGCGCCAGGCGCGCACCCACATCGCGATGGTGGTTGACGAGTTCGGCGGCATCGACGGGCTGGTGACGATCGAAGATCTGATCGAGGAGATCGTCGGCGAAATCGAGGACGAGCACGACGAGCCCGAGGCGCCGACGCTGATCGAGCGGCCCGACGGCAGCATCATCGCCGACGCGCGGCTACCGATCGAGGAACTCGAAGAACATTGTGACACGCGCCTGCGCGCGGCCGGCGAGGAGGAATCGGTCGACACGCTGGGCGGGCTGGTATTCATGCTGGCCGGGCGGGTGCCGAAGCGCGGCGAGGTCATCGCCCATCCCGACGGCATCGAGTTTGAAGTGCTCGACGCCGACCCGCGGCGCGTCAAGCGACTGCGCGTGCGCGGCCTGCCCGGGGCGAGCGGCAGCAAGGGGGTGGCGAGTGCCTGAATCCTCGGTTTTGCGCGCCCACCCCGGGGCGCGCACCGAGACGCTGCTGTGCCGGCTGGCGCACGAGCTTGCCGGGCTGGCGGGCTGGCGGCGCTATGGCCTCGCCTTTCTGCTCGGCGGACTGCTTGCCGGCGCACTGCCGCCATTCGATCTGACGCCGCTGATCTTCGTCGCGTTTCCCGGCCTGTTGTGGCTCGACGAGGGCAGCTCCGGGGCATGGGCATCGGCGCGGCTCGGCTACGTCTTCGGGCTCGGCTTTTTTGTCGCCGGCATGTACTGGGTCGCGGCAGCGCTGTTTGTCGACATTGCCCGGTTCTGGTGGGCGTTGCCGTTCGCGGTGCTGGGGCTGCCGGCGCTGCTGGCGGTCTATACTGCCGCCGCGCTCGGCCTGACCAGCCTCGTGGCGCGGCGGCTGCAGGTGTCGGCGGCGGCGCGGATCTGCCTGTTCGCGGTGGCGTGGAGCGCCGCCGAATGGGTTCGCGGCCACGCCTTGACCGGCCTGCCGTGGAACCTCGTCGGCTATGTCTGGGCGGGCGGCTTCCCGGGCGCGCTGGCGATGCTGCAGACCACCGCGTGGACCGGCATTTACGGGCTGAGCTTTATCACGGTGCTGGCCGCCGCGCTGCCGGCGCTGCTCGGAACCGCATCGCTGCGGCCGCTGGCGCAGGCGCGGCGGGCTGCGCCTGCGTTGGGCGCCGCGCTATTGATCCTGGTCCCCGCGGCGGCCGGCGCGCTGCGGCTGACAGCGACGCCGAGCCGATCGACCGATTTGTGGCTGCGCCTCGTCCAGCCGTCGATCCCCGAGACGCTGAAATGGAACCCGCGCGCGGAGGCCGCCAATTTTCACCGGCTGATCGAGCTCAGCAGCGCCCCGGCGGCGCACAAGCTCGCCGCGGTCGTGTGGCCCGAGGCGGCGGTGACCTACCTGCTCGAACGCGACGGGGCACACCGCGCGGCGATCGCGGCGGTGGTGCCGAAAGACGGTTACGTCCTGACCGGCGCGCTGCGCGCCAATCCGCCGCCCGGCCCGGTGACGCAGATCTGGAACAGCATCGAGGCGATCGACGCCAAAGGCGCGATCCGCGCCCGCTACGACAAGGCGCATCTCGTGCCGTTCGGCGAGTACATGCCGCTGCGCGGGCTGCTGCCGTTCGCAAAGCTGACGCCCGGCAGCATCGATCTGAGCGCCGGCCCGGGGCCGGAGACGCTGGCGCTGCCGGGGCTGCCGGCGTTTTCGCCGATCGTCTGCTACGAGGCGATCTTTCCCGACGCGGTGATCGACCGGACGGCGCGCCCCGCGTGGATCTTCAACGTCACCAACGATGCCTGGTACGGCCGCAGCTCCGGCCCCTACCAGCATTTCGCGGTCGCCCGGACCCGCGCCGTCGAAGAAGGGCTGCCGCTGGTTCGGGTCGCCAACAACGGCATCAGCGGAGTCGTCGATGCGGAGGGTCGCATCGTGGCGCGAACCGGACTCGACGACGTTACCTATGCCGACGTCGCGCTGCCCGCTGCCGGACCGCCGACCCTCTATTCGGCCGCCGGCGACCGGATCTTCCTGGCGATGCTCGGGCTCGGCCTTGCGCCAGCGCTGCTGCGCCGCCGGCGCTAAGGGGACGCGCGACACCGCAATCGGAGCGCAACTCACCTATCGCAAGTTGCGAAGCAACGTTGACGGCATACGATTGTATGCGATATGATTAATGCGCTTCCCTTGTGGCGCGGTTTTCATGGCGATATCCCAACCCGTTCGGCGGCCCGGTCGGCAGAAATCCGACAAGCCGAACCCGATCGACGTCCAGGTCGGCGCCCGCGTCCGGCTGCGTCGCAACATGCTCGGGCTCAGCCAGGGAAAACTCGGCGAGGCGATCGGCCTGACCTTTCAACAGGTGCAGAAATACGAGCGCGGCGCCAACCGCATCGGCGCCAGCCGGCTGCACGAACTGAGCCGGGTGCTCGACGTGCCGGTGTCGTTCTTTTTCGACGACACCGATCCGGTGCGCGCCCCGGCGATCCCCGGCGGCTTCGCCGAGCCGCCGGCTGCCGCCTTTGACTCCGATCCGCTGCGCCGGCGCGAGACGATCGAGCTGCTCGACGCCTATTTCGCGATCGAGGACGCCGTGGTGCGCCGTCGCATGCTTGAGCTGGCGCGCACGCTCGCCGCCGAGGGCGAGCGGGCACTCGATACCGATGCGGCGCCGCCGAGCCGACGGGGACGACGGCGAAATCCCGCTTGACGCTTGCGCGTTCCCATTCGACAACAGGCCGCCCGGAGACGGGTCATTGGTCGTCACCAACATCCGACCTGACCGTGCCGCTGCCGGGGATTTGGCGCACGCCGATTGAGGAGATTGCCCGTTGCCGCAGCACGATTTCGTCTTTACCAGCGAGTCGGTGTCGGAGGGACACCCCGACAAGGTCTGCGACCGCATCTCCGACGCGATCGTCGACACCTTCCTTGCCGCCGAGCCGCAGGCCCGCTGCGGCGTTGAAACCCTGGCGACGACCAACCACGTCGTACTCGCCGGCGAGGTGCGCGGCCCGGCCTCGATCACCAAGGACATGCTGATCGAGGTGGCGCGCCACGCGGTGCGCGACATCGGCTATGAGCAGGAGGGCTTTCACTGGCAGCGCGCCCAGGTCGATTGCCTGATCCACGGCCAGTCGACCGACATCGCGCAGGGCGTCGACGCGTCGGGCAACAAGGACGAGGGTGCCGGCGACCAGGGCATGATGTTCGGCTATGCCTGCACCGAGACCCCCGAATTGATGCCGGCGCCGATCTTCTATGCCCACGCCATCCTGCACTCGCTGGCCGAGGCGCGCCACTCGGGCGCCGCCCCGCTGCTCGGGCCCGACGCCAAGAGCCAGGTGACGCTGCAATACGTCGCCGGCAAGCCGGTCGGCGCGCGGGCGGTGCTGATCTCGACCCAGCACGCGCCGGAGATCGGCCAGGACGAGGTGCGCGAGATCGTCCGGCCGCACGTCGTCAACGTGCTGCCCGAGGGGTGGATGTGCGACGAAGAGCATTTCTACATCAATCCGACCGGGCGCTTCGTGATCGGCGGCCCGGACGGCGATTGCGGCCTGACCGGGCGTAAGATCATCGTCGATACCTATGGCGGGGCGGCGCCGCATGGCGGCGGGGCGTTTTCCGGCAAGGACCCGACCAAGGTCGATCGCTCGGCCGCCTATGCCGCGCGCTACCTGGCGAAGAACGTCGTCGCGGCCGGCCTCGCCGAGCGCTGCACGATCCAGGTCGCCTACGCGATCGGCATCGCCAAGCCGCTGTCGGTCTATATCGAGACCGACGGCACCGGCCAGGTCGACGAGGACCGCCTGTCGCGCGTCCTGCAGGAGGTGATGGATCTGTCGCCGCGCGGCATCCGCACCCATCTCGGGCTCAACAAACCGATCTACGCCCGCACCTCCGCCTATGGCCATTTCGGCCGCGCGCCCGACCCCGACGGCGGGTTCTCCTGGGAGCGGCTCGACCTCGTCGACGTGTTGCGCGGCGCGTTCTAGGGCGGCCGCGGCGCGGCTCGTTGTCAGGCGCAACGCCGCCAACCGACCGCCGGCTCTACGGCCGGCGCCGTGGGCGGCCGGTGCGGGAGGGAAGGCAGCGTCTCACCGAGAGACTGCTGCCGCAGCTGGCGATCACCCTGCCGACGCAGGCATCGCTCGACCCGGCGACGCTGTTTCCCGTGCCGCCTGCCATAGCGCCACCTGCGGCGATATGGCTCGAAATCGGCTTCGGCGGCGGCGAGCATCTCGCCGAACAGGCCGAATGCCACCCGGAGATCGGCTTTATCGGCTGCGAGGTGTTCGAGAACGGCATTGCCCGGCTGGTCGGCGAGATCGCGCACCGCAGCCTCGGCAACATCCGGGTGTTCGCCGACGACGCGCGCCTGCTCCTCGACGTTCTGATGCCGGCCTCGCTCGGGCGGGTGTTCATCCTGTTCCCCGATCCCTGGCCGAAGCAGCGCCACCACAAGCGCCGCCTCGTCGCGCCCGCGACGCTCGATCGCCTCGCCGCAATCATGCAGCCGGGGGCGGAACTGCGCCTCGCCACCGACGACCGCGATTATCTCGGCTGGATGCTGGAGCACGTGACGGCGCATCCGGCCTTCGCCTGGCTGGCGCGCCGGCCGGCCGACTGGCGCGAGCGCCCGGCCGACTGGCCGCCGACGCGCTACGAGGAAAAGGCCCGCGCCGCCGGGCGCACACCGGCGTTTCTGCGCTTTGTCCGGCGCGATCGGTAGCCGTTTCGCGGTTTCACCTTGCCGGGAAGGGCGCTTTCCCTATATATCACGGGCAAAAGTCCCATAGCGTCCGCGGGAGCGATAAAGCCTGGGCGGACCGATTGTTGGAGTGGGCCCGGCGGCCCACTTTTTGTTTGCGGCCTACATCTTTCGACGGGACAGGAATCGGTTGCCGACGATCGACACGAACGAGATTGCCCGGATCATCGAGCCCGCGCTGGAGGCGATGGGCTATCGGCTGGTGCGGGTGGCGCTGACCAATACGCGGCGGCCGACATTGCAGGTCATGGCCGAGCGACGCGACGATGCCGCGATGACTGTCGACGACTGCGCCGATATCAGCCGCGCGATCTCGGCATTGCTCGATGTGGCCGACCCGATCGCCGACGCCTATACGCTCGAAGTCAGCTCGCCCGGCATCGACCGGCCGCTGGTGCGCCCGGAAGATTACGACCGCTTTGCCGGCTTCGAGGCGCGCATCGACCTCGCCGCGCCGCTCGACGGCCGCAAGCGCTTTCGCGGCCGGTTGCTCGGGCGCGACGAGGATCATGTCCGCCTCGCCGGCGAAGAGGGCGAGGTTCGCCTGCCGCTCGCCGCGATCAGCCGGGCCAAGCTGGTGCTGACCGACGACCTTCTCGCGCTGGCCCAGAAAAAGCCGGCGCAAACTCATTGAACACGGGATCTGCCATGGAGACCACGACCACCTACGCCCGCCCCGAGTTGCTGCAAGTCGCCGACACCGTCGCCCGCGACAAGGGCATCGACAAGGACGAGGTGCTGGAGGCGATGGAGCAGGCCATCCAGAAGGCCGGGCGCTCGAAATACGGCCAGGAATACGACATCCGGGCCGAGATCGACCGCCACAACGGCGAAATCCGGCTGTTGCGCTTCCGCGAGGTGGTCGACGCGATCGAGAACGATGCGACGCAGATCGCGCTCGAAGCGGCGCAGCACCTCAACCCCGAGGCCGAGATCGGCGATTTCATCACCGACCCGCTGCCGCCGATCGATTTCGGCCGGATCGCGGCGCAGACCGCGAAGCAGGTGATCGTGCAGAAAGTGCGCGACGCCGAGCGCCAGCGCCAATTCGCCGAGTTCAAGGACCGCGTCGGCGAGATCGTCAACGGGCTGGTCAAGCGGGTCGAGTTCGGCAATGTCGTCGTCGATCTCGGCCGCGCCGAGGCGATGCTGCGGCGCGACGAATTGCTGCCGCGCGAGAGTTTCCGCCAGGGCGAGCGGGTGCGCGCCTACATCTACGACGTGCGCCAGGAAACGCGCGGGCCGCAAATCTTCCTGTCGCGCACCCATCCGCAATTCATGGCCAAGCTGTTCGCGCAGGAGGTGCCGGAGATCTACGACGGCATCATCGAGATCAAGGCGGTGGCGCGCGACCCGGGCAGCCGCGCCAAGATCGCCGTCATCTCGCGCGACAGCGGCATCGACCCGGTCGGCGCCTGCGTCGGCATGCGCGGCAGCCGGGTCCAGGCGGTGGTCGGCGAGTTGCAGGGCGAGAAGATCGACATCATCCCGTGGTCGTCCGACCCCGCCACCTTCGTCGTCAATGCGCTCGCCCCGGCCGAGGTCAGCAAGGTCGTGATGGACGAGGAGCAGCGCCGCATCGAGGTGGTTGTCCCGGATGATCAGCTGAGCCTGGCGATCGGCCGGCGCGGCCAGAATGTGCGCCTCGCCTCGCAGCTCACCGGCTGGGACATCGACATCCTGACCGAGGCCGAGGAATCCGAGCGGCGCACCGAGGAGTTCCGCAGCCGCAGCCAGCTGTTCATCGACGCGCTCGACATCGACGACGTGATCGCCCATCTGCTGGTCACCGAGGGGTTCGGCTCGCTTGAGGAAGTCGCCTATGTCGCGACCGAGGACCTCGCCGAGATCGAGGGGTTCGATGCCGACGTCGCCGCCGAGTTGCAGGAACGGGCGCGCTTTGCGCTGGAACGGCGCGACCGCGACTACGAAGAGCGCTACCTGCAGCTCGGTGTCGAGGATGATCTGGTGGCGGTCGAAGGCTTGACCCCCGGCATGCTGGTCACGCTGGGGGAAAACGGCATCAAAACCCTCGACGATTTCGCCGGGCTGGCCGGCGACGAGCTGGTCGAAATGCTCGCTGCGTCGGACAAAGGCGGCGTCACGCTCGAGCTTGACGACGCCAACGCGCTGATCATGGCGGCCCGGGCCCACTGGTTCGAGGACGCGGATGCGGATGCGGACGCCGCGGCAGCGGCCGCGAAGGAGTAGGGGCGACGGCCATCGCGTACCCTGCGCCGCCGCTCGCGGCGGCAGCTTCCGGCGTCGCGCCGGACAGCATCACACCGGACAGCCCGTCGTCGCCGCAGCGCCGCTGCATCGTGACCGGCGAGGTGCATGACCGCGCTGCGTTGTTGCGCCTGGTGATCGGCCCCGATGGCGATATCGTGCCCGATATCGACGCGCGGCTTCCCGGACGGGGTTTGTGGTTGACGCCGCGTCGGGATATAGTGGAGCGGGCAGTAGCCAAGCGGATTTTCGCACGGGCGGCACGCCGGCCGGTATCGGCATCACCCGAGCTTGCCGACCGCATCGAGGGCCTGCTGGCGCGCCGGTGTCGCGATTCGCTGGGTCTCGCCCGCCGCGCCGGCTTGGCCGTCGGCGGGTTCGACCGGGTGAGCGAGGCGGTGCGGCACGGCAAGGTGGGGCTGCTGCTGGTAGCGCTCGACGGCGCGGAGGGCAGCCGCCGCAAGCTTGCCGCGCTGGGGCGCGGGCTGCCGGCGGCCAGCGTGCTGACGACGGCTGAGCTCGGCGCGGCGTTCGGCCGCGAGCGGATCGTGCATGCAGCGGTGGGCGGCGGCAAACTGTGTCGCCGGCTACAGCTCGATCTGGCGCGGCTGGCCGGCCTGCGGGTCGGAGCAGTGGTGGAGCAGACAATTGATTTCGTGCCGGCTGGGCCGGCGCCAGAGGATGGTGGTACCGAAGCGCATGACTGAAGCCAACGAGCAAGAAGCCAACGAGCAAGAGCAGAAGCGACCGTTGAGCCTGGGCCGCGGCCGGCTTGAACTGCGCCGCAGCGTCGAGACCGGGCAGGTCCGCCAGAGCTTCTCGCATGGCCGCTCGAAGACCGTCACGGTCGAGGTGCGCAAGAAGCGCCTGGTGGCACCGGGCGCCGCGCCCGAGCCGGGCCGTCCCGAGCCGGCGGCGCCGGCGACCGCGCGCGCCCTGCCGGCGGCCGCGCCGACGGCACCCGTCGCCGAGCCGGTGCGCCGGCCGGTGACCGTGCCGCGAGCGCTGACCGCCGAGGAGCGGGCCGGCCGCGTGCGCGCGCTGCAGGATGCGCGCAAGGCAGACGACGAGTCGCGCCACCGCGCTGCGCTCGCCGAGGCCGACCGCCGGCGCCAGGAAGAGGAACGCGCCGCCGAGGAGGCCAAGCAGCGCGCCGAGGACGAGGCCCGCCGCCGCATCGAGGACGAAGAGGCCCGCAAGCGCGCCGAGGAAGACGGCAAGAAGCGCGCCGAGGAAGAGGAAACCCGCCGCCGCGAGGAGGAATCGCGCCGCGAGGTCGCCGAGCGCGCCGGCAAGGCGGCTGCCGCCAAGGTCGCCGCCCTCACCGCCGCCGGCAAGATGGCGGTAACGCCCGAGGAGGAGGAGGCGCCGGCGACCGCGCTGCGCCCCGGCCGCCGCCCGGATATCAAGCGCCCGGCCACGCCGGTACGGCGCGACGAACAGCGCCGCCGCGGCAAGCTGACCGTCACCCGCGCGCTCGACGAGGATGCCGGCGAACGCATGCGCTCGCTTGCGTCGGTGCGCCGCGCCCGCGAGCGCGAGCGCCAGCGCCTGCACCAGCTCGAGCAGACCAAGATCGTGCGCGACGTCGTCGTCCCCGAGACGATCACGATCCAGGAGCTCGCCAACCGCATGGCCGAGCGCGGCACCGACGTCATCAAGGCGATGATGCGCATGGGGGTCATGGCAACGATCAACCAGACGATCGATGCCGACACGGCCGAGTTGATCGTCACCGAGTTCGGCCACCGGCTGCACCGCGTCGCCGAGAGCGACGTCGAGATCGGATTGCGCGGCGAGGCCGACGAGCCCGAGATGCTCGAGCCGCGTGCGCCGGTGGTCACCGTCATGGGCCATGTCGACCACGGCAAGACCTCGCTGCTCGACGCGCTGCGCGAGACCGATGTCGTGGCCGGCGAGGCGGGCGGCATCACCCAGCACATCGGCGCCTACCGCGTCACCCTCAAGGGCGGCAAGCAGATCACCTTTATCGACACGCCGGGCCATCAGGCGTTCACCGCGATGCGCGCCCGCGGCGCCAACATCACCGACATCGTCGTGCTGGTGGTGGCTGCCGACGACGGCATTATGGAGCAGACGGTCGAAGCGATCCGCCATGCAAGGGCCGCCGGCGTGCCGGTCATCGTCGCGATCAACAAGATGGACCGGCCCGACGCCCGGCCCGAACGGGTGCGCCAGGAGCTGTTGCAGCACGAGCTGGTCGTCGAGGAATTGGGCGGCGAGGTTCTCGACGTCGAGGTCTCGGCCCTGAAGAAGACCAATCTCGACAAGCTCGAGGAGGCGATCCTGCTGCAGGCCGAGTTGCTCGACCTGCACGCCAATCCGCACCGTTCCGCCGAGGGCGTGGTGATCGAAGCGCAGCTCGAGCGCGGCCGCGGTCCGGTCGCCACCGTGCTGGTACAGCGCGGCACGTTGCAGATCGGCGATATCGTTCGTGGCCGGCGGCGAATGGGGTCGGGTGCGCGCGCTGGTCGACGAGCGCGGCCAGAACCTGCGCGAGGCCGGCCCCTCGACCCCGATCGAGGTGCTTGGGCTCAACGGATTGCCGCTGGCCGGCGACGATTTCGTCGTGGTCGAGAACGAGGGCCGGGCCCGCGAGGTCACCGATTTCCGTCAGCGCCGGCGCCGCGACCAGACCGCCGCCGCGGGCGGCCGCGGCACCCTCGAACAGATGTTCTCGAAGATCGCTTCCGGCTCCGCCAAGGAATTGCCGGTCGTCGTCAAATCCGACGTGCAGGGCTCGCTCGAAGCGATCGTCGGCTCGCTCGAAAAGCTGTCGACCGACGAAGTCGCGGTGCGGGTATTGCACTCCGCGGTCGGCGGCATCACCGAAAGCGACGTGATCCTCGCCAAGGCGACCGGCGCCTTCATCATCGGCTTCAACGTCCGGGCCAACCCGCAGGCGCGCGAACTGGCGCAGCGCGACGGCGTCGAGATCCGCTATTACGCGATCATCTACGACCTGATCGACGACGTGAGGAACGCGCTGTCGGGCATGCTGTCGCCGACCTTGCGCGAGCGCTTCCTCGGCAATGCGGCGATCCGCGAGGTGTTCAACATCACCCGGGTCGGCAAGGTCGCCGGCTGCATGGTGACCGATGGCGTGGTACGGCGCGGCGCCAAGGTGCGCCTGTTGCGCGACAATGTCGTGATCCACGAGGGCGCGCTGAAGACGCTGAAGCGCTTCAAGGACGAGGTGCGCGAGGTGCGCGAAGGCTACGAATGCGGCATGGCCTTCGAGAATTACGAGAACATCCAGCAGGGCGACGTGATCGAGTGCTTCGAGGTCGAGGAAGTCGTCCGCACGCTGTAGCGGGGACTGGCCTCAGGTCCTCGATCTGTCCTTCCGGGGCCGCCCGCAGGGCGGACCCCGGAACCCTTGAACACAGGCCTCTGCAATATGGATTCCGGGTTCGGCGCTGCGCGGCACCGGGAATGACGGGTGTTGGTTAGCTGATGCCGAGACGACGGGGTCACGATCATGCGGCCGGGCAGCGACCCGCGAGCCAGCGGCAATTGCGGGTCGGCGAGGAATTGCGCCATGCGCTGGCCGAACTGCTGCGGCCGGGCGAGTTGCGCGACCCGGCCTTGCGCGACGCCAACATCACCGTGACCGAGGTGCGGGTCAGCCCGGACTTGCGCAACGCCACCGCGTTTGTCATGCCGCTGGCCGGCGCCAACACCGACGACATCATGGCCGGGCTCAAGCGCTGTGCGGTGTTTCTGAAGAGCCGGGTGGCGCGAACGGTCGAGCTGCGTCAGGTCCCCAACCTCGTCTTTGCGCTCGACAACGCCTTCGACGCCGCCGCGCACATCGCCGCGCTGCTCGCCCGGCCCGAGGTCGAGCGCGATCTGCACCCGCCCGCGGAGCCGGATGACGATGCCGGATGAGGGCGGGCTGCACGGCTGGCTGATCGTCGACAAGCCGGCGGGCATCACCTCGGCGCGGGCGGTGGCGATGCTGCGGCGCGCCACCGGGGCGAAGATCGGCCATGCCGGCACGCTCGACCCGCTTGCCACCGGGGTGCTGCCGATCGCGCTGGGCGAGGCGACCAAGACCGTGCAATTCGCCGCCGCCGGCCATAAGCGCTACCGCTTCCGGGTGCGCTGGGGCGTCGCCACCGACAGCGACGACCGCGAGGGCGCGGTCACCGGCGAGACGACGGAGCGTCCGGCAGCCGCAGCGATCCTGGCGGCGTTGCCCGCCTTCACCGGCACGATCCTGCAGCGTCCGCCGGCCTATTCGGCGATCAAGGTCGCCGGCCGGCGCGCCTATGCGCTGGCGCGGGCCGGCCGGCCGCCCGACTTGGCCGCCCGCCCGATTACGATAGCCGATCTGCAGCTTGTGGCGATGGCCGACCCCGATCACGCCGAATTCGAGGCGGTGGTCGGCGGCGGCACCTATATCCGCGCCCTGGCGCGCGATCTCGCTGTGGCGCTCGGCACGCTCGGCCATATCGTGGAATTGCGCCGGCTGGCGGTCGGCCGTTTCACCGAAAATCAGGCGATTTCGCTGGATTCGGCGGTGGCGCTTGGGCATAGTCTGGCCACTTCCGAGCATCTGTTGCCGATCGAGACGGCGCTGGACGACATCCCGGCGCTCGCCGTGACGGCAGCCGAAGCGGCGCGGTTGCGTCACGGCCAACGGGTGACGCCGCACAATGCCGAGGAGCGGGCCCGTCTCGACGAGATCGACGACGGCACGCTCGTCGGGGCGCGGCACGATCAACTCGTTGTTGCCTTGGCGCGGATCGAGGCCGGCAGTCTTCGGCCGGTGCGCATCATCAATCGTTGAAGGGACCAGCCCGATGTCGATTACTCCCGAGCGCAAGCAGGTGCTGATCGGCGAATATGCCGTCAAATCCGGCGATACCGGCTCGCCCGAGGTGCAGGTCGCAATCCTGTCCGAGCGCATCCGCAACCTGACCGACCACCTCGGCACCCACAAAAAGGATTTCCACTCGCGGCGCGGGCTGCTGGTCATGGTCGGCCTGCGGCGACGGCTGCTCGATTACCTGAAACGATCGGACGCCAACCGCTATACGACGCTGATCGGCCGCCTCGGCCTGCGGCGCTGACAACGGTTGCCTCTCCCGGTTTGTCATGCCCGCACATGCGGGCATCGGGGGCGAGCAGAACAATCCGCGGCCCCGGATTCCCGCTTTCGAGGGAATGACGGCGGGCGACACACGCCCGCCAATGCCGGTTACAGGACGCTAAATCGTCGGCTGCATTGCGGTCGGCGCGAAAATTGCCATATGCGTGGGGATATGGCGTCGACGCAATATCAGCGGCGGCGGGACGGCCCGCCGCGGGCAGCGCTCAGGTAACTCTCCTGCGGCGCTGTCGGTCTGTCTGGAAGGAACGAACGCATGTTCGAGGTATATCGTAAGGAATTGATGTGGGGTGGGCGCCGTCTCGTACTTGAGACCGGCAAGATCGCGCGCCAAGCCGACGGCGCGGTGCTGGCGACCTACGGCGAGACGACGGTGTTGTGCACCGCGGTCGCGGCAAAAACAGCAAGGCCGGGGCAGGATTTCTTTCCACTCACGGTGAATTACCAGGAAAAGACATTTGCCGCCGGCAAGATTCCCGGCGGCTTTTTCAAGCGCGAGGGCCGGCCTTCGGAAAAGGAGACGCTGACCTCGCGCCTGATCGACCGGCCGATCCGGCCGCTTTTCGTGCCCGGCTTCCTGAACGAGACGCAGGTCGTCTGCACCGTGATGAGCCACGATCTGGAAAACGACCCCGACATCGTGGCGCTGATCGGCAGTTCGGCGGCGCTGACCCTGGCGGGCATCCCGTTCATGGGGCCGATCGCCGGCTGCCGGGTCGGCTATATCGACGGGCAATACGTGCTGAACCCGACCCTCGACGACCTGCCGCGCTCGCAGCTCGACCTGATCGTCGCCGGCACCGGCGAGGGCGTGCTGATGGTCGAATCGGAGGCCAAGGAACTGACCGAGGAGATCATGCTCGGCGCGGTGACCTTTGGCCACACGAGCTTTCAGCCGGTCATCAACGCGATCGTCGAACTGGCCGAGACCTGCGCCAAGGAGCCGTGGGCCCTGGCCGAACCCAACGCCAACAAGAAGGCGATCGAGGAGCGGCTGCGCGAGGCGGTCGGCCCGCATATCGCGGCGGCCTATCGCGAGCAGGGCAAGCAGGAGCGCAGCAACCGGCTCGACGCCGCCAAGGCGAGCGCCGCCGGGCTGTTCGGCGACGAGGCCGAGCGCACGCTCGCCTTGAAGCTGTTCAAGGACATCGAAAAGGAGATCGTGCGCGGCGCAATCCTGCGCGACGGCACCCGGATCGACGGCCGCGACACCAAGACGGTGCGGCCGATCGATTGCCAGGTCGGGATCCTGCCGCGGGCGCACGGCTCGGTGCTGTTCACCCGCGGCGAAACCCAGGCCATCGTCGTCGCCACGCTGGGCACCGGCCAGGACGAGCAGATCATCGACGCGCTCGAAGGCGAGTACCGCGAGAATTTCCTGCTGCACTACAACTTCCCGCCCTATGCGACCGGTGAGGCCGGGCGCATGGGCTCGCCCGGGCGGCGCGAGATCGGCCACGGCAAGCTGGCGTGGCGCGCGGTGCACCCGCTGTTGCCGGCCAAGGAAAGCTTCCCGTACACGCTGCGCATCGTCTCCGAGATCACCGAATCAAACGGCTCCTCGTCGATGGCTTCGGTATGCGGTGCCTCGCTGGCGCTGATGGATGCCGGGGTGCCGTTGCCGCGCCCGGTCGCCGGGATCGCGATGGGGCTGATCAAGGAGCCGACCGGCTTTGCCGTGTTGTCCGACATCCTCGGCGACGAGGACCATCTCGGCGACATGGACTTCAAGGTAGCCGGGACCGAACGCGGCATCACCGCGCTGCAGATGGACATCAAGATCACCTCGATCACCGAGGAGATCATGCGCGTCGCGCTCGACCAGGCGCGCGACGGGCGAGCCCACATCCTCGGCGAGATGGCCAAGGCGCTGACCGGCGCGCGCGGCGAGGTCAGCGAAAACGCCCCGCGCATCACCACGATCATGATCCCGAAGGACAAGATCCGCGAGGTCATCGGCTCGGGCGGCAAGGTGATCCGCGAGATCACCGAGACGACCGGCGCCAAGGTCGACATCCAGGACGACGGCACGATCAAGGTCGCCGCGGTCGACGCCAATGCCGCCAACGCCGCGATCGAGTGGATCCGCGGCATCGTCGCCGAGCCGGAGCTTGGGCGTCATCTACAACGGCAAGGTCGTCAAGGTCGTCGATTTCGGCGCTTTCGTGAACTTCCTCGGGTCGCGCGACGGTCTCGTCCATATCAGCGAATTGGCGCAGCAACGGGTCGGCAAGGTGGCCGACGTCGTCAAGGTCGGCGACCCGGTCAAGGTCAAGGTCCTCGGCTTCGACGACCGCGGCAAGGTCAAGCTCAGCATGCGCCAGGTCGATCAGGAAACCGGCGAGGATCTCGGCCCGGCGCGCCGCCAGCCGGAGCCGGCGCAGGCTGCGATCTGATTGATTTCAAGGGCTTGACTGTTCCGACCGTGGTTACAACGCGGCGATGGCGCGTTCGCCGCGACGCACCTCGGCGGGGTGCTCCTCAGGAGCAGGTGAGCCTTTGATGTCAGACGCCATTGCTGCTCATCGTGCGACCGCTGCGCTCCTCCCGCGCATTATCGGCCACCGCGGCGCGGCAGCGAGCGCGCCGGAAAACACGCTGGCCGGGATTGCGCCGCGCCCGCGCGCTCGGTTGCACCTGGGTCGAATTCGATGTGCGGCTGACCGGCGACGGCGTGCCCGTGCTGTGCCACGATGCGAGCCTGGAGCGGACGACCAGCGGCAGCGGGGCGGTGTCGGCGCAGACCTTGACGGCAGTTCGGCAATGCGATGCCGGAGGCTGGTTCGCGCCGGAATTCGCCGGCGAGGTTGTGCCGACGCTCGACGAGGCGCTGCTGCTGGCCGCGGAACTCGATCTCGGCGCCAATGTCGAGCTGAAATCCGATCGCGGCCGCGAATACGCGACCGCCGCCGCCGCCGCGGCAACCCTGGCCCGGCTGGGCGGCCGCCTCGGGCCGGTATTGGTGTCGAGTTTTTTACTGCCGGCGCTCGCCGCGCACGCGCGCTTGGCGCCGCACATCCCGCGCGGCGCGCTGTTCCGCCTGGTGCCGCGTGGCTGGGCGCAGATCGCCCGGCGGCTGGGCTGCGCCATGATCGGCGCCGATCATCGCCGGCTACGGCCGCGCCGAATTGCCGCGATCCGCGGCGCCGGCTATCCGCTTGCCGCCTACACGGTCAACGACCGGGCGCGGGCGCGCCTGCTGTTCGAGTGGGGGGTGACTTCCGTTTTTTCGGACGCCCCCGATATAATCCTGCGAGGCGGCGCCGGGCATGGTTCCGACAGGACCACAGCCTGGGCGCGGCAAGGAGCGATCCGTTGAAGCCGCTCAATCCGATCGTGATTTCCGGCGTCGAAGTGTTGCCGCTCGTCGAGGGCGGCAAGGGCATCTCGATCTCGAACGGCGAGAGTTCCGGCGCCTGGGCCGCCTCGGGCGCGGTCGGGACCTTCTCGGGCGTCAATGCCGACAGCTACAACGAGGCCGGCGAGCCGATCTCGCAGGTCTATCACGGCCGCACCCGGCGCGAGCGCCATGAGGAGCTGATCGCCTATGCGATCGAGGGCGGCATCCAGCAGGCCCGCGTCGCGCACGAGCGGTCGAACGGCGAGGGCCGCGTCCACATGAACGTGCTGTGGGAGATGGCGGCGGCCGAGCGCGTCCTGCACGGCGTCTTGGAGGGCGCGCGCGGGCTGATCCACGGCGTCACCTGCGGCGCCGGCATGCCCTATCGGATCGCAGAGATCTCGGCCCGCTACGGGGTCCATTATTATCCGATCGTGTCGTCGGCCCGCGCCTTCCGGGCATTGTGGAAGCGGGCCTATCACAAATTCTGCGACTGGCTGGGCGGCGTCGTCTACGAGGACCCGTGGCTGGCCGGCGGCCATAACGGCCTGTCCAACAGCGAGGACCCCGAACAGCCGGAGCCGGCCTATCCGCGGGTGCGCGAGTTGCGCAGCCTGATGGCCGAATTCGGCCTTGCCGAGACCCCGATCTTCATGGCCGGCGGGGTGTGGTATCTGCGCGAATGGGCCGATTGGATCGGCAATCCCGAATTGGGCCCAGTCGCCTTCCAGTTCGGCACGCGGCCGTTGCTGACGCGCGAGAGCCCGATCTCGGAGGCGTGGAAACAGCGCCTGGTGACCCTGCAGGAAGGCGATGTCCTGCTCAACCGATTCAGCCCGACCGGGTTCTATTCCTCGGCAGTGCATAACGATTTTCTGCACGAATTGCAGGAGCGCTCGGAGCACCAGGTCGCCTTCGCGATCGAGCCGGTTGGCGAGCATGTCGCGCCGTTTCACGTCGGGGCGCGCGGTCGGCTGGTTTACCTGACCCCGCATGACCGCGAGTTGGCGCAGCGCTGGGTCGCAGACGGCTTCACCGAAGCGCTGCGCACGCCGGATTCGACGCTGATCTTCGTCACGCCGGCCAGAGCGCTCGACATTCGCACCGACCAGATCAACTGCATGGGGTGCCTCAGCGCCTGCCAGTTTTCGAACTGGGCCCAGAACGAGAGCGGCACGACCGGCAAGAAGGCGGACCCGCGCAGCTTCTGCATCCAGAAAACGCTGCAGGCGATCCGCCATTCCGACGACGTCGAGTTCCAGCTGATGTTCGCCGGACACAACGCCTACCGCTTTGCCGCCGATCCGTTCTACGCCAACGGCTATGTCCCGAGCGTCAGGGAACTGGTGGATCGCCTGCAAACCGGCAATTGACAGAACGATGACACCAGAACGCTTTATTTTTACAGCGCAATCGCCTATATGTTAGGCATGGAAGCGGCGGACCCGTCATCCAACGTGCTGGAGCACCTGCGTGCCGTCGGCCTCAGGCCGACTCGGCAGCGGCGCGCGTTGGCGCGGTTGCTGTTCAACGGGGGCGATCGTCACATCACCGCCGAGCAATTGCACGGCGAGGCGATTGCAGCGTCGATCCGGGTGTCGCTGGCGACAGTCTACAACACGCTCCATCAATTCACCACGGCCGGCCTGTTGCGCGAGGTCGTGGTCGAGCCCGGGCGCTCCTATTTCGACACCAACATGGACGACCACCACCATTTCTTCTGGGAGTTGAGCGGCGTGCTGCAGGACATCCCGGGCGAGGGCGTGGTGATCACCGGCCTTCCGATGCCGCCCGCCGGCACCGAGATCCGCCGCGTCGAGGTCATCGTCCGGGTGCTCGAAGGCCGCTGAGCCGGCATCGAACCACCATTCCAGTTTGGAATATTTCTGATCTGTTGACTTCGCGGCCTTGCCTGATTTCTAATCAGCAAATCGACTCGGCCCGGCCGCAATCCCGCGACCGCCGTTCCCAGAAAACGAGGGACGGTATGTCGTATCCCGCTTCAAATCGCACGACCGGAGCCGCCGGCGACGCCCGCGGAACCGCGAGCGCTCGCGCGCCCTATCAGCGTCGCGAGCGACTGCAAACTGTCAACTTTCTCTAGGGAGGAGACCCCGAATGTCACACCAAGACGACATCGCTTTGATGGCGCATCTGATGCGGCGCGCCGGGTTTGGCGCCACCCGCGACGAACTGGAGGCGCGCGTCGCAAAGGGCTACGAGGCGACGGTCGAGGAGCTGCTCGACCCCGACAGCGAGACGCCGGTCGACGCCTATTCGCTGTTGCGCTATCAGCCGAACGCGCTGCTGCCCGGCGGCCAGCCGCCGATGGGCAACCTCAACTGGCTGTATTACCTGGTCAACACCAAGCGGCCGCTCGAAGAGAAGATGGCGCTGTTCTGGCACCATGTCTTCGCCACCGGCAACTCCAAGGTCGATAATTACGACCAGCTCCTGGAACAGATCCAATTGTTCCGGGAACACGGCATGGGCAGCTACCGCGATCTGCTCACCACGGTGTCGACCAACCCGACAATGATGTTCTGGCTCGACAACAACCAGAACCACGGGACTGCGGTCAACGAGAACTGGGGGCGCGAGCTGCTCGAGCTGTTCAGCCTCGGCGCCGGCAACTACACCGAGGTCGATGTCCGCGAGGCGTCCCGCGCCTTTACCGGCTGGACCTTCGAGACCAAGATCCCGCGGGCGCCCTACGGTCGGTTCCCCTGGAAGTTCGAGTATCGCCCGGAAGACCATGACGACGGCATGAAGACCTTCCTCGGCTACAAGGGGCATTTCAACGGCGAGGACATCCTCGACATCATTGTGCAACAGCCGGCTTGTGGTAAGTTTATCTGCCGGCACCTGTACAATTTCTTCGTCGCCGATGAGCCGCAAGTGCCGGCTTGGCCGATCGAAGCCCCGCGCGATCAGGCGGCGATGGACACGCTGGTCGAGACGTTCCGCGACGCCAAGTTCGACATGCGCTCGGTATTGCGCGTGCTGTTCAACTCGGATTTCTTCAAGAATGCCCGGTTCCAGCACGTCAAATCGCCCGCCGAGGTCGTGGTCAGCACGCTGCGCTTTGTCGGCGGCTACGAGATCCCGAAGCCCGGCTACGGCGAATTGTCGATGAACACCGCCTATATGGGCCAGGACCTGCTGAACCCGCCGTCGGTCGAGGGCTGGCACACCGGCAAGGAGTGGATCAACAGCGGCTCCTTGATGGCCCGCATCAACTTCATGGCGGAACAGGTCGGCAATACCGCGGCGCCGGGGGTGCGCGGCATCATCAACCGGCTGAAGGCCAAAGGCTCACTGAGCCCCGAGCAACTGGTCGACAACTGTCTCGACCTGTTGGGCCCGGTCGAGGTCAGCCCCGACACCAAGGTTCAGCTGCTCTCGCAGGCCAATGAATGGGGCCAGATTTCCTGGAGCAACGGCGGCACGGAAGCTGCCGATCATCATGTCGGCCAAATGCTGCAGCTGATCGTCGCCACCAGGGAATTTCAATTCGCCTGAACAACCGGCCATCAGACCTGGCCTACGAGATATGGAGGAAAACGCTATGGCAAACACTGATCCCTGTATCGTGGTCTTGCAGCTGACCGGCGGCAACGACTACATCAATACCACGATCCCCTATAACAACCCGCTGTACCGTGACAACCGGCCGGCGGTGGGGATTGCCGACGAGAACATCGTTCATATCGACAAGGATTTCGGCATCCCGAACTACATGGCGCCGATGAAGGCGTTTTGGGATAACGGAAAGCTCGCCATCCTGCACGGCGTCGGCTTCAAGGACTCGCCGCGCTCGCATTTCCGCGCGATGGACATCTGGCACACCTGCGAGCCGGAAAAGGTCGGCACCGAGGGCTGGCTCGGGCGCGTCGCCCGGGAATTCGACCCGAACAAGGAAAACGTCGTTCAGATCGTCAGCATGGGACCGAGCCTGCCGCGCTCGCTGGTCTGCCCGGGCGTGCCGGTGGCCTGCGTCTCCGGCCCGTTGGAGCGCTACGGATTCCTGCCGCAGGTGCAGGGCAACGAGCGCGCCCACGTGCTCGACCGCTTCGCCAAGATGTACAGCTCGGCGATCGGCAGCGGCCCGGTGATGGACTATCTCAGCGAGACCGCGATCGATTTGCTCAAGGGCGAGGACATCATCAAGGTCGCGCCGCAGAAGTATTCGTCGACGGTGCAGTATCCGAACAGCCCGATCGCCCGCAAGCTGAAGGGCATCGCCCAGACGCACATCGCCGAGATCGGCACCCGGATCTTCTATTGCGATCACAGCACCTTCGACACCCATGCCGGGCAGAACCCCGGACACGGCAATCTGTGGACCGCCGTGAGCCAGGGCGTCGAGGCGTTCTTTGCCGATCTGCGCGAGCACAACAAATCCGACAACGTCATCATGCTGATGTTCTCGGAGTTCGGGCGGCGCGTCCATGACAACGGCTCGGGCACCGATCACGGCGCCGGCGGCGTCGCCTTCGTGCTCGGCGAGAAGGTCAAGGGCGGCCATTATGGCGAAATGCCGTCCCTGAAGGCCGAACACCTCGTCCAGGGCGACCTCAACCCGAACATGGACTTCCGCAGCGTCTACTCGACGATCCTCGACAAGTGGCTGCACTTGAACCCGGCGCCGATCGTCAACGGCACCTTCGAGCAGCCGGCCTTCCTGAACTGACGGGAAGCTCCGGCTGCCGCACCCCTTCCCATGGCGCAAGCCATCGGGAGGGGGCGCAACGGCCAAGGATGATCGCCTTCCGGATGGCGGAAGGCCAACGAGTGATGCGATAGGAGGAAACTATGCCGTTGACAACGGTCGCGCGCGGACGGGTCTACGATTGGAGCCACGCCGTCGGGCGCGGCGCCGCTCGGGGCACCGGGTTCAACTACCCGCAAACGATGTGCCTCGATAAGGCTGGCGCCGTTTACGTCACCAACCGGGGCAACGAAAACAATTTCGGCATGCACGTCAACAAGGTGAAGATCGGCGCGCCGGGCGAGGAAGAGCTGCTCGCCGAATTTTTCGAGTATGGCGAAGGCGACGGCCATTCGGTGTGGCCGTTCGGGGTCGCGGTCAGCGACAACGACCAAGTCTACGTCTCGGATGAATGGGCCAACACGATTTCGGTGTTTGACGGCAACGGCAAGTTCATCCGCAAGTTCGGCACGGCCGGCAGCGGCGACGGCGAATTGATGCGCCCGGCCGGCTTGGCGGTGGAAAAAAGCGGCAACGTCGTCGTCGTCGATAGCGGCAACAATCGCCTGCAGGTTTTCACGCCGGAGGGCAAGTTCGTCGGCAAATGCGGCGGGCCCGGCAAGGGGCCCGGCGAGTTCAACCAGCCTTGGGGCATCAGCCTCGACAAGGACGGCAACATCCTCGTCGCCGACTGGAAGAACCATCGCATCCAGAAACTGTCGTCGCACGGCAAGTTTCTGTCGAGCATCGGGTCGTTCGGGGCAATTGAAAAGCCCCCGGGCGCCTATGCGGTGACGACTCTCGGCCCCTATGTCTCCGGCGAAAGCGAGAAGGCCGGGCATCCGCGCACCGATCAGTTCAACCACCCGACCGATGTCGCGGTCGACAGCGATGGCGACATCTATGTCTGTGATTGGGGCAACCATCGCGTCTGCGTCTTCGATTCCGACGGCGTCCCGATCACGACGTTGATCGGCGATGCCCAGGTGTTGTCGAAGTGGGGCCAGCAGACCGTTGACGCCAACCCGGACATGATGAAGGCCCGGCGCCGCGTCAAAAGCCTCGAGCCGCAATGGCGCTTCTGCTTCCCGACCGCGGTCGAGTTTAATCCAGCGACCGATCAGGTCATCGTCGCCGACGGCCAGCGCAACCGCCTGCAAATCTACAAGAAGGTTCGCAACTACAGCGACTTCCAGGCCAATTTGTAGGCACCAACCGGCCCGCGATCGGGCGCCGCACGCGGCGTCCGATCGCGGTTGAATCAGCCCCCCTTCCCGCCCTCCCGCCTAACGGGAAGACGCGGGAAGGGGGGTTGGCGTTTGGGCGAACGCTTCCTATCTTCCCCCAGTCGCCGCCGGCACACCGGACCGCATCCCTCGGGCACGGATTTTGCCTAGCGCGTCGGCCAGCCATTTAATGGATGGGGACGCCAGCGAGATGCGGTGTGCGGAATTGCCACAGATTAGAATTCTTCTAATTCCATTGACACTGCCGCCGGCGCCCCTATATCGAAGCCATCCGTCAGGTCGGCCCGCGAGCGGGGCTGCCTGCCCCACACGGCATGGAGGAGAAGGATGGCGTTTCTGAAGGGTTCCAAGACCGAGGGCAACCTCAAAGCGGCGTTCGCCGGCGAGAGCCAGGCCAATCGCCGCTACCTCTATTTCGCGCAGAAGGCCGACATCGAAGGCTTCAACGACGTTTCCGCCGTGTTCCGCTCGACCGCCGAGGGGGAGACCGGGCATGCCCACGGTCATCTCGAATATCTCGAGGAGGTCGGTGACCCGGCGACCGACATGCCGATCGGCGCCACCGGCGACAATCTGCGCTCGGCCATCGCGGGCGAGACGCACGAATACACCGACATGTATCCGGGTATGGCGCGCACCGCACGCGAGGAAGGCTTCGACGAGATCGCCGACTGGTTCGAGACGCTCGCCAAGGCCGAGAAATCGCATGCCGGCCGGTTCCAGCGGGCGCTCGATGCGCTGCAATCGCTCGAAGCGGCGGCCTGATCCGACGCCGATCGTCGCAGATTAAACAGGGGCGCGGGAGCGACGGCTTCCGCGCCCCTCGCATTTTTGCCCGGAGGTGACCCCCAACATGCGCGAAGGCAGTCTCGACGCGCCGACGCGGCACGCGATCGCGTGGCAGGACCCCGATTTTGCCGACCGCAGCAAGACCGAAGCCGAGATGCGGCGTATCTTCGACATCTGCCACGGCTGCCGGCGCTGCTTCAATTTATGCGATTCGTTCCCGCGCCTGTTCGACCTGATCGACAACTCGGCGACCGGCGAACTCGACGGCGTGGCCGTCGCCGACTACCGACACGTCGCCGATGCCTGCACGCTGTGCGATTTGTGCTTCATGACGAAGTGCCCCTATGTCCCGCCGCACGAGTTCAACCTCGACTTTCCGCACACGATGCTGCGCTACCGCGCGGTCGAGCATAACGAAGGCCGCGGGTCGTGGGCGCGCGGCGAACTCGGCAAGACCGACCGCAACGGCACGCTCGCCCGCTTTGTCGCGCCCATCGCCAATTGGGCCAGCGACCGGCACAACGGACTGACCCGCCCGGCGCTAGAAAAGCTCGCCGGAGTGGACCGCAACGCCGCTCTGCCGCGCTTCACCGGCCGCACCTTCGAGATGCGCGCCCGCCGCGCCGCGCCGCCGGTCGAACGCAGCGCGCCGGCCTCCGGCCGCAAGGCAGTGCTCTACGCCACCTGCTTCGTCAATTACAACAACCCGAGCATCGGCGAGGCAACCCAGGCGGTGCTCGCGAAGAACGGGGTCGAGACCGAGGTGGTCTACCCGCAATGCTGCGGCATGCCGCAGCTCGAGGCCGGCGACCTCGCCAAAGTGGCCACCCGAGCGCGCCAAGTCGCGGCGACGCTCGTTCCCTATATCGAGCGGGGCTACGACGTCGTCGCGCTGGTGCCGTCCTGCGCATTGATGCTGAAATTCGAGTGGCCATTGATCCTGCCCGACGAACCAGCAGTCAAGAAGCTGGCCGACGCGACCTTCGACGTCGCCGAGTACGTCGTCGACATCGCCCGCAAGGAAGGGCTGGCGCCGGGGCTGAAGCCGTTGGGCGGCGGCGTCACGCTGCACATCGCCTGCCACGCCCGGGCGCAGAACATGGGCCAGAAATCGGCCGAGATGCTGCGCCTCCTGCCCGACGCGCAGGTCGCCGTCATCGAGCGCTGCTCGGGTCACGGCGGCTCGTGGGGCGTCATGAAGGATAATTTCGAGACGGCGCTCAAGGTCGGCCGGCCGGTGGCGCGGCAAGCCTTGCGCGATCCCAAGCCTTTTGTCGCCTCGGAATGCCCGCTCGCCGGCATGCACATCCTGCAGGGGATGGAGCTGCTTGCCGAAGGCAAGGGCGTGCCGGAGCACTCGCTTCACCCGATCGAACTCGTCGCCCGCGCCTACGGCATCGCCCCCGGCATCGCCGCAGGGCAAGACGGCGGCGGTGCGCCACCACAACAGGGGATTCCATGAGCGAATTGCACGCGAAAACCAGACGCCAGATTACCCGCGCCGACCTTCTGCCATTCGACCACTACGCCAGGGTACGCAGCCAGCGGCGCCGCCAGATCAGCGAATTGAAGAAGCGGCGGCGGGTCGAAGTCGGGCCGTTCGCCACCTACTATTTCGAGAGCTTCGATACGATGTGGCAGCAGGTCCAGGAGATGCTGTACATCGAGAAGGGCGGCGAGGCGCAGATCGCCGACGAGCTCGAAGCCTACAACCCGCTGATCCCGCAAGGCAGCGAGCTGGTTGCCACGGTGATGTTCGAGATCGACGACCCGGCGCGCCGCGCACGGGTCCTGGCGCAGCTTGGCGGCATCGAACACCATGCCTTTATCGAGGTGGACGGCCGGCGTATCCGCGGCGAGGCCGACCCGACGCGCGAGAATACCAGCCCCGAGGGCAAGGCCTCCTCGGTGCAATTCCTGCGCTTCGCGTTCACGCGCGACCAGATCGCCGCGTTCACGGCGCCTTCCGCCCGCGTCATCGTCGGCTTCGACCACGCCGATTACGGCCACATGACAGCGCTGCCCGCGCCGGTACGCGCCGCACTTGCCGAGGATTTCGATTAATAGACTGCCGCCGGCGGGCAGCCGGTGGGGCCGGTCCCGACATAGCCGGTTTTGCCCGGCTGTCGGTTGCGGCGCCGGGGAGCGCGGACTAACCTTGGGCTCGCTAGACCTGCCGCAAGGCGTTCCTCGGGGAGAAAGCGCTCATGTCTGTTCTGATCATCGGCGGCACCGGCTTTATCGGCCGGCGCCTCGTGCCTTTGCTGGCGCAGCGCGGCGAGGAAGTCGTCTGCATGGACATCAACCCCGGCACGGCGGATTACGCGGAGCTGGGCAAACAGGTTCGCGTCATCCGCGGCGATGTCAGCCAGTTTGACGACGTCATGGCGGTCATGACGGCGGTCAAGCCGAACCGGACGATCAACCTCGCCTATTACATCGGCAGCGACCTGCCGCCGCGCGTCGCCTTCAAGCTCAACGTCCTGGGGATGGACAATTGCTTCGAGGCAGCGCGCCTCGCCGGCTGCAGCCGGGTTGCCTATGCCAGCTCGCTGGCGGTCTCGGGCGAGCAGAAATTCTTCGGCGACCGCCTCGTCACCGAGGAGGATTTCCGCCACGGCCATGTGCAATACGCGATGCACAAGATCTTCAACGAGTGGCAGGCGCAGGATTACCGCGACAAGCACGGCATGGAGATCACGACGATCCGCCCGGCCAACGTCACGGGGCCGGACAAGATCGTCGGCTCGGTCGACCACGTCTTCTGCATCACCAACCCGGCGCGCGGCAAGCCGGTCAAATTCCCGTACAAGGATGCGATGCGCTGCCCGATCCACGTCGACGAGATCGCCGAGATCTTCGCCCGCGTGATCATGAAGGACAAGCCGGAGCACACGGTCTACAGCAGCGGCGGCCACACGATCAGCCTCGGCGACCTGGCCGACCTCGTGCGCGAATTCCTGCCCGACGCACAGATCACCTTCGACAAGGAAACCGGCGGCAAGGAATTGTCGGGCAACTATCTGATCGACAACACTAAGCTCGTGCAGGAATTCGGCATGCAATACCGCCCCTATCGCGAGCGGGTATTGCAGATCATCAACGACATCCGCCGCGAGGAGGGCCTGCCGCTGGTCAGCGACCGGTAACGGAGCCACCCGCCAGGCAGGACCCTCGCGACGCGTCATCCCCGGGCTTGCCCCGGAGATGACGACGTTGCCGGCCCGGTGCTACCGCAGCGGTGAGAACGCGGCCGGGACCACGAACATGTTCTCCTGGCGCACGAACATGCCGCGCGTCGCGGGCGGCCAGGCGCCGGTCTCGCGCGCCTTGTCGCGGATCGCAAAACGCTCGGCAGCGTCCTTGTAGGCCCACACGTGGATCCACTGGTTCAGATTGCCGAGCTCGGTGTAGCCGCAGAAGGCGAGCGGCGACAATTTGGTGCGCCCCTCGATCCGCTCGGCCCACTTTTCGATGACCGTCGGGGTGACGCCCGGCTGCATCGTGTAGGTGCGGATTTCATAAAGGCCGCCGAGCTGGCGCGGCTCCATCTTCGGCGAGAACGGCGCCGCGATGACGATCTTGCTCTCCATCTCCTCGATGAATTCCGAGATCTTGGGCGGCCAGCCCGGGATCTTCTCCGAGCGGACCTTGGCGCGATGCGCCAGATCCTCATACGGCCAGCAATGGATGATGCGGTTGAGCGGCCCGACCTCGGTGTGGAAGAAGGCGCCGAGCGGGGAAACCTTGACGCGCTCCTTGAGGCCCTCGGCAAACCGGCTTTCGGCCTCGGGGATCGAGCCGGGCTTCAGCCGATACGTGCGCATTTCGATGATCATGGATTTCCTCCAGGCGAGAGTGACGTCAAGCGAGTGTGACAGAGCCCATACTAGCGGGAGATCGCGCTTTCCGCACCCTCCCGCGCGGCGACCCGCTCACGGCAGATGCGCCAGCCGCTCGGCCATCAGGCGATAGACCCCGTCGGCGTCGACCCGGTCGAGGACATGGGCATTGGCCGGCCGCCCGCTGCGCCCGCGCCAGTCGATCGCCGTCATGCCGACGGTCAGCGGGCTTTGCGTCTCGACCGCGACATTGACCCGGCGGCCGTGGAACAACTCGGGCAGCAACAGCCAGGCGACGACGCAGGGATCGTGCATCGCCATCGGCGGCTGGCCGAGGGCGCGGCGCGGCCCGAGCAATTCGGCGACCGCGGCGCCGCAGCGCGTGCCGAGGGCGCGGATCGGCGCGATATGCTGCGGCGTGCTGCGCACGCTCTCGGTGACGTCGAGCGGCACCAGCGTGATCGGCAAGCCACTGGCGAAGACAATTGCGGCCGCCTGCGGATCGACGTGGATATTGAACTCGGCAGCCGGGGTGACGTTGCCACGTGAGCCGCCGCCCATGATGACCAGTTCGGCGATCGCCGGCGCGATGTCCGGCGCCATGACCAGCGCCGTCGCGATGTTGGTCAGCGGCCCGAGGGCGCACAGCGTGACGCTCGCCGGCGCGGCCCGGCACAGCGTGTCGATCAGATAGGCGACGCCGTGCGCCGAACGCGGCCGCAGCGCCGGCTCCGGCAGGACGAGATCGCCGAGCCCATCCTCGCCATGCGCTTGGGCAGCGTCGGTTCGATTGGGGCCGATCGGCCGCGGGCAGCCGGCATGGACCGGAATGTCGGCACGGGCGGCGAGTTCGAGGATGCGGCAGGCGTTGCGCGCGGTCGCCGCGAGCGGCAGGTTGCCGGCCACCGCGACAAGACCCTGCACATCGAGCTCGGGCGCGGCCAATGCCAACAGGATCGCGACCGCGTCGTCGATCCCCGGATCGGTGTCGATGATGATGCCGCGCGCCATCGCTGCTCCCCGGCCGGAGGCGGCCCGTCTCGCCGTATTGCGCCCTGCTGATTGCCCTCGTCTACCGGGAGCAACGCCAGCCGGGCCAGGAGCTGGGATGCGGGTTATGCCATCGCATCTGTAAGGCACTTTGCGATTTCGGCGACGGCAGTCAGGCGCGCGTCGGCGGAACTCCGCTCGATGCCCGTACAGATCAGTTCGCCCCTGGTCCCGTCGAGCGAACTGATGCTCCACTGCCATTCGCCGCTTGCCAGCGGACAAACGAGGGCGCGGAGCGTCAGCCCGCCGGGAAGGTTATGATCGATGAATTCCGCGGTGGACCAGCGGTCGGTCTCGGTTGTGCGAGGGGTTATGTTGACGATCATTACCCGTGCCTCCTCCACCGCGACGAATGTATGGTGGCGAGCAATGTTCCGGCACGCGCGGGTTGCGCGCTCGTAGAGGCAAATTTTACGTCCTAAACGATGGGCGCATCCCTATAAAATCGCATGTACAGGCGTCAATTCGATGACAGCGGCTGCTGCAGGAAAACGCAGCCGGTTCCTCCGTTATTCGTGAGCAGAGAAAATCTATCCGGGCACACCGCACGCCTGCCTGCAGCGCCGCGGGCCGCTGCGATGCCGCCATGCTATGGCGGCGATAGAATCCCGGTATTTTGCATATCGCCGCGCAGCGCTTACTGTCCGGCCAAGCGACAAAGGAGCAGGCGACGATGCGGTTTGGACTCTTCGGCAGCGCACAGGCCCGGCGCCCGGCGCCCGGCGCGGAATTGACGGACAGCAGCCAGGGCTTTCACGAGTGGATCGAAAACAATGTCGAGGCGGAGGCGCTGGGATTTCACAGCACCTTTGTCGTCGAACATCATTTCACCGGGTTCGGCCAGGTCTCGGCCAGCCTCAACCTGTTGACCTGGCTCGGCGCCCGCACCTCGACCCTGCGCCTCGGCACCGCCGTCCTGGTATTGCCGTGGCACAATCCCGTCTTGCTGGCCGAGCAGGCCGCAACGCTCGATCTGCTGTCGGGCGGGCGGCTCGATTTCGGGATTGGAAAGGGCTACCGCTACAACGAGTTCGCCGGGTTTTGCGTGGCGATGGAGGAGGCTGATTCGCGCTTCGACGAGGCGATGGAGGTCATCACCAAGTCGTTCGTCTCGAATGAGCCGTTCAGCCATCGCGGCCGCTATTGGCAATACGACAACATCATCGTCGAGCCGCCGGCCGCGCAGCGGCCGCACCCGCCGTTCTGGATGGGAGCCGGCAGCGAGCGCTCGGTGCGCCAGGTCGCCGAGCGCGGCTACAACATGCTGCTCGGGCAGTATGACCTGCCGGAGGACGTGATCGGCCACATCGCGCAGTTCAAGGCCGACGTCACGGCGCGCGGCCGGGTCTACGATCCGATGCAGGTCGGCGTCGCCCGCGCGGTGCATTTCGCCGACACCGCCGAGGATCTGGAGGCGGCCTATGTGCGGCGCTACCAGGGCCATGTGCGGATCAACAAGCTGGCCGAGCGGCCCGGCGACGAGCGCGAACGCTTCGTCCGCCATGACGAGGCGGAAATCCGCCGCCTGTGCGACAACACCGCGCTGTTCGGCACGCCCGATCAGATCGTGAAAAAGCTGGAGGTATTGCGCGCCGGAGGCGTCGAGTACGTGATCGTCAATTTCGGTGGCTCGCGCGACAACATTCGTCGCTTTGCCCGCGAAATCATGCCGGCCTTCGCCGACGAACCGCGCCTCGTCTCGGCCGCCGCGAAGTAGCGGCCCGCTACCCTACGCCGCCGTCCCGCCTTGCAGCGGGGCGGCGGCCAGCAGGGCGGTGACCTCGGCATCGCTCATCTGGTGGAAATCGGCGTAGTAGAAGCCGATCGCGCCGAGCCCCGCGGGCGTCTCGAGGCACGCCGTCTCGTCGGCCTCGTCCTTCAGCGAGCGCAGCGTCTCGGCGGCGGCGACCGGTGCGGCCAGCACCAGCCGGGCCGGCTCCCGGCGGCGCACCGCACGCAATGCGACCCGCATCGTCGCGCCGGTAGCGATCCCGTCATCGACGACGATCGCGGTGCGGCCCTTAACCTCGACCGGTGGGCGGCCGGCGCAATAGATCCGGCGCCGGCGCTCGACCTCGGCGATCTGGCGTGCGGTTTCGTCGCGCACATAGTCGGACGGCACGCCGAGCCTCTCGACCATGTCTTCGTCGATGAAGATTTCCGGTGCAGCGCCGTCGCTGACCGCGCCGAGCGCCAATTCGGGCTGCCACGGCACGCCGATCTTGCGCACCAGCACGATGTCGAGCGGCGCCCCCAATGCCCGGGCGATCTCGGCGGCGATCGCGACCCCGCCGCGCGGCAGCGCCAGGATGACGGGATCGCGGTCCCGCAGATAGGCGAGGCGAACGGCGAGGCGCTCGCCCGCGTCCTTGCGGTCGCGAAACATCGGCCTGTCCTTGTGCGAAGCGCGGCGCCTCATTCGCTCGCCCGTCGATCACGCGTCCGCCGCGGCAGATTTCCGCGGCGCATTGAGTTGACCGCCAGCCCGGCGGGGGTGCATTGATCCAGGACAAATTGACGGAGGCAAACGGTTGACCGCTGTCCCGAGCCGGCTTGGCGCCGCCCGGCTGCATTATGCCTGGGTCATCGCGGCGGTCACGTTTCTGGTGGTGATGCTGACCGCCGGGGTGCGGGCCGCGCCGGGCGTGCTGATCGTGCCGCTGGAGCAGGAATTTCACTGGTCGCGCGCGACGATCTCGTTTGCGATCGGGGTCAACCTGCTGCTCTACGGCTTGATCGGCCCGTTTGCGGCGTCGCTGATGGACCGTTTCGGGGTGCGCCGGACGATGGTCCTCGCGCTGACCGCGACCGCGGGCGGCGTCGCGCTGAGCCCGGCGATGCACGCAGCCTGGCAGCTGGTGCTGCTGTGGGGCGTCGTCGTCGGCATCGGCTGCGGCTTTATCGGCGCCTATCTTGCGGCGTACATCACGGCGCGCTGGTTCAAGCAACGCCAGGGCCTGGTGCTCGGCGTCCTGACCGCCGGCAACGCAGCCGGCCAGCTCGTGTTCCTGCCGTCGATGGCGGCTGTCGCGGAATATGCCGGCTGGCGGATCATGTCGCTGACCCTCGCCATCAGCCTGATGGTTTTCGTGCCGCTGATCGCGTGGTTGATGCGCGACCGGCCGGAGGATCTCGGCATCGCGCCATATGGCGGCACGCGGGTCGCCTCCGTCGCACCGGCATATGGCGGCAATCCGTTTGCCGTTACCTTCCGCGCGCTGTTCGAGGGGGCGCGGACGCGCGATTTCTGGCTGATCGCGGGCGGCTATTTCGTGTGCGGCGCCTCGACCAACGGCCTCATTGGCACCCATCTGATCCCGGCCTGCGTCGATCACGGCCTGACCGAGGTGGTCGGAGCCGGCCTCTTGGCGACGACCGGGGTGTTCGCGTTCATCGGCGGCACGGCGTCGGGCTGGCTCAGCGACCGCTGGGACAACCGCTTCCTGTTGTTCTGGTATTACGGGCTGCGCGGCCTGTCGCTGATGTATCTGCCGTTTGCCTTCGACATGTCGTTTTACGGGCTGTCGCTGTTCAGCGTGTTTTACGGGCTCGACTGGATCGCCAGCGTGCCGCCGACGGTGCGGCTGTTGACGCGCGTGGTCGGGGCGGAGCGGATCGGCATCATGGTCGCGTGGATCACCGTCATTCACCAGATCGGCGGCGCGTCGGCCGCCTATCTCGGCGGCGTGTTGCGGATCGGCTTCGGAACCTATCTCGAAGCCTTCATGTTGTCGGGGCTGCTGTGCATCGGCGCGGCCTTGATGGTGCTGTTCATCGGGGCCGATCGGGCGCGGCAGGAGCCGGCGGCGACCCCGGCGGCGGCCTGAGCGGGGAGGCGGGGATGGCGATTCGAATCGGCAGGGGAACCACGCTGGCGCTCGCCGCGATGCTTGTCGCCGGCACTGCTGCCGGCGCGCCGCGGCATCCGCACAGCTCGCTCAACCCGGCCAGCGACAAATTGCTGGGGCTGGCGCCAGCGGCACGCGCCGCGGAACTCGCCAAGGCGGTCGGCCATTGGTGCATCGGCACCGAGGCCTTTCTGATGGGGGTTGTCAGCGAAGGGCCGGGCGAGGGCAACGCCTATTGGAGTTTGCGCTGCGCCGACGGCAGCGCCTGGGCGATCCAGATCGATCCGCTGGCCGAGGTGACCGCGATCGATTGCGATACCTACAAGGAAAGCGCCCCCGGCAAGGAGTGCTTCAAGAAATTCTGAGGCCCTGGGCCGGCTACCAGCGCAGCGGCTGGCGGCACACCGAGTACCACAGCCCGAGGTTCTGCTCCTTCCATTTCGGGTTGTCGCAATCGTGCTTGAGCACCTGTTCCTGGCTTGCGTCGGTCCCGCGCGCCATCGGCTTGTCGCCAGAGCATCCGCCGGCCAGGAAGGCCACTGCCAACACCAAGAACACTACTCGCACCAGTCACCCTCCTCACGGGTTGTTGGGTTCGACGCCTTCGTCTTGCTGCAACGCTTGGCGCGACCATGGGTTTGCCGCTTGCCGCACCAGCTGCGAAATGTCGCGGCGGCGCGCCGGCGAGTGTTCTACGATCCCGCCGCAGCCGCCGGTGCGGCCGGCCGGGCGGCGCGATATTCCGGCACCAGACGGCGCAACAAGTCGAGCACCCGCGCCTCGTTGCCGGCCCGCGCCTGCTCTTCCAGCTCGTCGATCGAGCGGGCCAGCACCGCATAATCCGCGGTGCGCGAGGCGGCAAGCCGCAGCGCCGGGTTGCCGGTGGGAACCGGCGATTCGGCTTCGTGAAACAGTGCCTCGTGCAGTTTTTCGCCCGGGCGCAGGCCGATGTACGCGATCGCGATGTCGCGCTCGGGCCGCAGCCCCGCGAGGCGGATCATCTGCCGGGCCAGATCGACGATCTTGACCGGCTCGCCCATGTCGAGGACGAAGATCTTGCCGCGGGCCTCGCCGTCACCCGCCTCAGGCATCGTCGCCGAGGCTTCGAGCACCAGTTCGACCGCTTCGCGCACGGTCATGAAAAACCGGCTGACCTCGGGGTGGGTCACGGTCAGCGGCCCGCCGGCCGCGAGCTGGCGGGTGAACAACGGCACCACCGAGCCGGTCGAGCCCAGCACATTGCCGAAGCGCACCGTAACCAGCCTTGTGCCGGGTGTCGGGCGGCGTGCCTCGTGCAGATCGAGCGCCTGGCAAAAGCTCTCGGCAAGACGCTTGGTGGCGCCCATTACGCTCGCCGGGTCGACCGCCTTATCGGTCGAGATCATCACGACCAGCGCGGCGCCGTAGGCGCGCGCCGCTTCGGCGACATTCCGGCTGCCGATGACGTTGGTCAGCACGCCTTCGATCGGGTTGTTCTCGACCATCGGCACGTGCTTGAGCGCTGCGGCGTGGAACACGATCTGCGGCCGCTCCTGCTCGATGACCGCCTCGACCCGGCGGCGGTCGCGCACATCCCCGAGCAATGGCCGCACCGCCAGCTCAGGCCAGCGCTCGCGCAATTCGCCGTCGATCGCGTAGAGCAGGAATTCGCTGTTGTCCATCAGGGCCAGCCGCGCCGGCGCCAGGGCGGCGAGTTGGCGCGCCAGCTCGGAGCCGATCGTGCCGCCCGCCCCGGTGACCAGGATGCGCCGCCCGCGGATCAGCCGCGCCATCGCCTCGCGGTCGAGCACCGCTTGCGGCCGGCCGAGCAAATCCTCAATCGCGATCGGCCGGGCCAGGTCGATCGGCGTGCGCGATTCGTCGGCGCGGCTCTGGCGCAATTCGGTCGGGCGCGGCAGCAGCGCCAGCGGGATCGCCAGCGCATCGGCGCGGTCGAGCAGCCGGCGCATCTCGGCGCCGGCCATGCCCGGCGCGGTGACCACCAGTTTCTGCGGGCGCCGGCCGCGCCGGTCGAGCGCGGCGACGACGCTCTCCAGTGCCGCGATCGTGCCGAGCACCGGCACGCCATAGATCTGCCTGCCGACCCGTGCCGGCGTGTCGGACAGCATGCCGACCACGCGATAGACCGCGTTGCGGTCGCGCGCCGTCTCGCGGATGAAGGTGTCGGCGCCGTCCTTGGTGCTGATCAGCAATACCGGCACGCTGGCGGCGCGGCCGCTGCGGTCCATCAGGTGGTCGAGGCCGCGGTCCTTGAACAGGCGGTAGCCGAGCCGCGGACCGCCGAGCAAGGCGATCAGCACCAGCCAATCGATCAGCAGGAACGAGCGCGGCAGCATGTCGAGCCGGGTGAACAGGAACATGACCGGCAGGAAGACCAGCTCGGTCAAGGTCGCGGCACGCGCGATGTTGAACAGGTCGGGCAGCGAGGCATAGCGCCAGATGCCGCGATAGAGCCCGGTGATCAGGAAGATGACGGCGGCGATGGCGGTGAAGGCGACGCCGTAGAGGATCGTCAGCCGCGTATCGTAGCGCTCGATCTCCCCACCGACGCGCAGGTACAGCGCGAGCGCGAAGGACAGCCCGGCCATCGCGACATCGTGCAGAAACGCGAGAACGGCGCGACGGGATTGGGGGAGGATCGGCACGCGACGATTGCAGCCCGGCGGTTTCGGTAACGAAGCGGCTTCTATAGCAAAAATCCCGGCGTCCGGGAAATCGCAGCGGCTATTCCGATGGCCGCCATGGCCGCCTACAATAGCGCTCATGAATCGCCGGCGTTTGTATCTTCTGATGCGACCCGAAAGCTCCGACGACGGGGCGCGAATCTTCCGCGCGGTGCACCATGCGATGGTCGCCGCCGGCATCGCCATCATGCTGATGGTCACCGAGGCGCCGCTAATGGCGGCTTACGGTATGGCGCTCGCGATCGGATTTTATGTCGTCGCAGCGTTTTTTCTTGTCGAGTACGCGCTGCGCCTCGTCGCCGCGCCGGAAGCGCCGGGCGGCGAGCATCGCGACCGGCTTCGCACCCAACTCGGCTGGGCGCTCTCGCTCGGCGGCCTGTTCGATCTCGTCAGCGCGCTGCCGCTGATCATCGGGCTGGCGTACGGCCCGCGCGCCAGCCTGTTCGCCTTCATCTGGGCCTTCAAATACGTGCGTTACTCGCCGGGGCTGGCGAGCCTTGGCCGCGTGATGCGGAATGCGCGCCAGGCCCTGTTCTCGGTGCTGCTCGGCTTTACGATCGTGCTGCTCACCGCGGCCAGCATCGCCTACCTGTTCGAGCGCGACGCCCACCCCGACCAGCCCGACGCATTCTCGTCGATCCCGGCGGCGCTGTGGTGGGGCATCGAGACGATGACGACCACCGGCTACGGCGACATCGTACCGCAGACCATGGCCGGCCGGATCCTGTCGGGCACCGTCATGGTCGGCGGGATCCTGATCTTTGCCTTGTGGACCGGCATCCTCGTCACCGGCTACGCGGAGGAGTTGCGCCGCCGCGAGTTTCTGCGCACCTGGGAGCTCGTTGCCCGGGTGCCGTTCTTCCACAATATCGGCGCGTCGCTGATCGCCGAGGTGGCGCGGCTCCTGCGGCCGCGCGACTATCCGGCGGGCGCCGTCATCGTGCGCCGCGGCGAGCCCGGCGACTGCATGTATTTCATCGTCGAGGGCGAGGTGGAAATCCGCCTGCACCCCGAATCACTTTATCTCGGGAGCAGCCAGTTTTTTCGGTGAGCTGGCGCTGTTGACCGGCGACCCGCGCAACGCCACCGTCGTTGCCGCGCAGCCGTGCACGCTGTTGGCGCTCGACATCGTCGACTTCCACGAATTGCTGGCGCGCCAGCCGGAGCTGGCACGGGTCATCCGCGAGGAGGCGCGCCGGCGGCTCGGCGGCGACAACGCCCGTGCCCGGCCGGTGGTGGCGGCCGACGGCTCGGGTTGAGCGCCCCCGGATTTATCGTTGCGGGGCGACCGGCGACAACGCACTCTCGCCGCCGGCCCAAATCGGGAGGAAGAGATGGCGTCGAAGCCGCAAGTCATCGCTCTTGAAGAGCACTATCTCGATCCCGAGGTGAAGCCTTACATCGCCGGCATGGACTCGCCCGGCCGGCCGCACATCGTCGCGCGCCTCGACGATGTCGGGCAGGGCCGCATCGCCGAGATGGACGCGGCCGGGATCGACATGCAGGTGCTGTCGCACGGCCCTCCGTCGGTGCAGAGGATCGAGGATGCCGCGCTCGCGGTGCGCCTTGCGCGCGGCGCCAACGACCGCCTCGCCGAGACCGTGCGCGCCCATCCCGACCGCTTCGCCGGCTTTGCGATGCTGCCGACCGCCGACCCCAAGGCGGCGGCCGACGAACTCGAACGCGCGGTGACCCAGCTCGGCTTCAAGGGCGCCATGGTGCACGGGCTGGCAGGCGGCGTGTTTCTCGACGACAAGCGCTTCTGGCCGATCTTCGAGCGCGCCCAGGCGCTCGACGTGCCGCTCTACCTGCATCCGGCGGCGCCGCACCCGCGCGGTCATCGACGCCTATTACAAGGATTACGTCGAGAAATTCCCCAACATCCTGCGCGCCGCCTGGGGCTTTACGCTCGAGACCGCAACCCAGGGCGTGCGCCTCGTGCTGAGCGGGGTGTTCGATGCCTATCCGCGCCTCAAGATCATCCTCGGCCATTTCGGCGAGGGCCTGCCGCTTCCTGCTGTGGCGCGTCAACATGGGCTTCGCCCGCGACGGCGTGCAGCCGAACTGGTTCCGTGACGCGTTTTGCGAGCATTTCTGGGTCACCACGAGCGGCTTCTTCTCCGATCCGGCCTTGTTGCACTGCATCCAGGAGATCGGGATCGACCGCATCCTGTTCTCGGTCGATTATCCGTTCGTCGACAACGCCCCCGGCACCGAATGGGCGCAGCGAATCCCGCTTGCCGCCGAGGACCGGGCGAAGATCCTCAGCGGCAACGTCAAGCGGCTGTTGAAGATGTAGAAGGCAAATTTGCCGCGGCCCGGAACGATCGGGCGGCTGGCGCGATCGTTGTGACGGCCACACGGGAACGATTCGCATGAGGATCCTCGGCGTCCATCCCGGACCGCTGATGTACACGAAGATCTTCCTGCGGCTCGAACCGCTGGGGCTGGAGCTGGTCGCCGCTGCGGCGCGTGCCGCCGGCCACGATGTCCGCCTGATCGATCTGCAGGTCGAGAGCCACCGCGACTTCTTCCGCCTCATTGGCGCGCTGGCGACCGGACGTCATCCTGTTTTCGGGCAACTACCTCGCCAACATTCCCGAGATCGTCGACCTCGCCCGCGCCGCCAAGGCGCGGCTGCCGCGCAGCGTCATTTGCGTCGGCGGGCACAGCGCCTCGTTTGTCGCGCCGGCGATCCTCGCGCACGGCGCCGGCGCCATCGACTGCGTGCTGCGCGGCGAGGGCGAATCCGGGCTGCCGCCGCTGCTCGCCGCGATCGAGGCCGGCGCCGGTTTCGCCGGCGTGCCGGGCGTCGTCACCGCCGATGGCGAAGGCCCGCCGCCGAGTTTCGTCCATTCGCTCGATACGCTCTTGCCGGCGCGCGACCTGCTGCGCCATCGCCGCAAGTATTTTCTCGGCGTGCTCGACCCGTGCGCCTCGATCGAATTCTCGCGCGGCTGTCCGTGGGACTGCTCGTTTTGCAGCGCCTGGACGTTCTACGGGCGCAGCTACCGCATTGTCAGCTCGGAGCGGGTGGTCGAGGATCTGCGCCAGATCCGCGAGCCGGGCGTGTTCATCGTCGACGACGTCGCCTTCGTCCACGAGCATCACGGCATGGAGCTCGGCGAGGCGGTGGCGCATGCCGGCATCCGCAAGAACTATTACCTGGAAACCCGCGGCGACGTGCTGTTGCGCAACAAGGAGGTGTTCCACCTCTGGAAAAAGCTCGGGGTCGCCTACATGTTTCTCGGCCTTGAGGCGATCGACGAGGAGGGGCTGCGCAAGTACCGCAAGCGCGTGCCGCTCGGGCGCAATTTCGAGGCGCTCGAATTCGCCCGCTCGCTCGGCATCCAACTCGCGATCAACCTGATCGTCGATCCGGATTGGGACCATGAGCGCTTTCGTGTGCTGCGCGAGTGGTGCCTCGAACAACCCGAGATCATCAATATCAGCGTCAACACGCCCTATCCCGGCACCGAAAGCTGGCTGACCGAGGAGCGCCGGCTTGCAGACCCGCGACTACCGCCTGTTCGACATCCAGCACGCGGTCCTGCCGACCCGGCTGCCGCTCGCGGAGTTTTACGGCGAGCTGGTGACGACGCAGCGGGCGATCTACGCCAAGCACCTCGGCTGGCGCAGCCTGCGCAGCGTCGCCGGCATCACCAGCCGTCTGTTGCTGCGGGGCCAGACCAATTTCGCCCGCAGCCTGTTCAAGCTCAACAGCGTCTACCGCTCTGACCTGCTGCTCGCCGATCATGCACGGCCGGTCGATTACGAAATCCCGCCGCCGCCGCCAGCGGCGCGCGAGACCGCGCTCGGCCGCGCCCTCTATGTGCACGCGCCGCGCGGCCGCGCCGGGCGCGCGATCGACGCGGCGACCGAGCGCTTTGTCGAGGAAACCCGCATGGGCATGTCGCCGTAGCTTCGGGAGATCGCTTCGCCATCGGCGGCTAAGCGGATAGAATTCCCCACCGGAAGAGTGGATCCCGGAATTCGCCGGGACGACAGCGGGGGTGCGGTTATGAGTGCTGAAGCAGCGAGATCCGTCGATGTCGCGATCCTGCGGCGCTGGCTCGGCGATGGCGGCGAGATCGCCTTCATCGACGTGCGCGAGGAGGGTCAGCATGGCGCGGGGCACCCGCTGCTCGCCGTCAATGTGCCGTACAGCCGCCTGGAGCTGTCGATCGGCCCGCTGGTGCCGCGGCGCGCGTGCCGGGTGGCGCTGATCGACGACGGCGACGGGGTCGCCGAGAAGGCGGCGCGCCGCCTTGCCGCGCTCGGCTATGAGGCGGTGCACATCGTCGCGGGCGGGGTCGCCGCCTGGGCGGCTGCCGGCCACCCGCTGTTTCCGAGCACCAACGTGCCGAGCAAGGCATTTGCCGAAATCGTCGAGATCGGCAGTCACACGCCGCATGTCACGCCCGACGAACTCGACCGGCTGCGGCGCGAGGGGACGAAGCATGTCGTTCTCGACAGCCGCACCGTCGAGGAGTTCAACCGCTTCCACGTGCCCGGCGCGATGACCTGCCCCGGCGCCGAACTGGTTCATCGCTTCAACGACCTGGTGCCCGACCGGCGACACGCTGGTCGTGGTGTCGTGCGCCGGCCGCACCCGCAGCATCATCGGCGCGCAATCGCTGATCAACGCCGGCGTGCCAACAAGGTTTTGTCGCTGCAGGGCGGGACGCAAGCCTGGCGCCTCAGTCGGGCGCGAACTGGAGCGCGGCACCCACGCGGCGCTGGGCCAGGTCAGTGCGGCGGCGGCCGACGCCGCGCGCCGGCTGGCGGACGGTGTGGCGCGCCGCTTTGGCGTCACGCAGATCGATCGCGCGACCCTCGCCGCGTGGCAGGCCGATCCCGCCCGCACGATTTTCGTCCTCGACGTGCGGACACCGCAGGAATACGCCGCCGGCCACCTTGCCGGCTCGGTCTCGGCGGAAGGCGGCCAGCTGGTGCAGGCCATCGACCGCTGGGTCGGCACGCGCGGCGCCCGTGTCGTGCTGGTCGACGACACCGGCACGCGGGCGATCATGACGGCGCACTGGCTCAAGCAACTTGGCTGGGACGTGGTCGTGCTCGACCGCCCGTTCGAGGGCCAGGCGCTGCAGACCGGCGGTTCCCGATGCACCGCCGCCGATTTTCCCGCATGTGCTGAGGCTCGGCGCGGCCGAGGCGGCGCATTGGCTCCATGACGGCGCCGCCGCCATCGACGTGAGGAGCAGCGCCGATTACCGCGAGGCGCATCCCGAGGAAGCGGTATGGGCGATCCGCCCGCGCCTCGACCGCCTGCCGGCCAGCGTGCTGCACGCGACCCGGATCGTCGTCTTCGCCGACGATGAAGCCGTCGGGACGCTGGCCGCGAGCGATCTGGCCGAGATCGCGGCCGGGCCGGTCGCCTTGGTGCAAGGCGGCGTCGATACCTGGCGGGCGGCCGGGCGCCCGTTCGCCGCCTCGCCCGACGACCCGCCGGACAGCGAACGAATCGACTACATTTTCTGGAACCACGATCGTCATGCCGGCAACGAGGCGGCGATGCGCGCCTATCTGCGCTGGGAGACCGAATTGCCGGACGAGGTCGCCCGCGACGGCCTCGCCGGCTTCCGCATTGCCGCACATTGAGCGGAGAGCGTCGATGGCCGAACCGATTTCGCCCGAACGTTTTGCCTTCCTTGCCGAGCGCGCCGGGCTCGACCCCGACAAGATCGGCGCCGAGCGCTTTGAGGAATTGCGCCAGGGCACCCGCTTCCTGCCGCGTTTTCAGAACAGCGTGCGCCGCAAGCGTGCTGGTCAACCGAGAGATCGGGCCGCCGAGCCGGCGCACATTTTCGTCCATCCGAGAGCCTGAGGCGACGCGATGGACCCGACCCAGCTTTCCGCTCGCCGAGGCGGGGCGCGCGATCGCCGCCGGCAGCCTGTCGCCGGTCGCCCTGACCGAGGCCTATCTGGAGCGCATCGCGGCGCTCGACGGTGAATTGCACAGCTTCGTGCTGGTGTTGCGTGACGCGGCGCTGGCCGCCGCGCGTGCCGCCGAGGCCGAGATCCGCGGCGGGCATTCGCGCGGGAAGCTGCACGGCATCCCGATCGGGCTCAAGGACATCTACAAGACAAAAGGCATCCGCACGACGGCCGGTTCGCGCGTCTATCTCGATCATGTGCCCGACGAGGATGCCGAGACCTGGATGCGGCTGCGCGATGCCGGCGCGATCCTGCTCGGCAAGAACGAAACCCACGAATTCGCGATCGGCGGACCGGATTTCACCCTGCCCTTCCCGCCGGCGCGCAATCCGTGGAACACCGCGCATTATCCGGCCGGCTCGTCGAGCGGCACGGCCGCAGCGGTCGGCGCGCATTTGTGCGCCGCCGGCATGGGCTCCGACACCGGCGGCTCGATCCGTGGCCCGGCCGCCTTTTGCGGCCTGCTCGGGCTGAAGCCGACCTATGGCAGGGTCAGCCGGCGCGGCGTTTTCCCGCTGTCCTACACGCTCGACCATTGCGGGCCGCTTGACCCGCACGGTCGAGGATTGCGCGCTGATGATGCAGGTGCTGGCCGGCCACGACCCGCAAGACCCGGCCTCGGCCGATGTGCCGGTGCCCGACTACGCGCAGGCGCTGACATCCCGCCTCGACGGGATGACGATCGGGGTCATCCGGCATTGGCACGAGAAGGACGCCGTCGCCGGCTTCGGCCCGGACAGCACGCCGTCGCCGGCTTATGTCGCGGCGTTCGAGGCGGCCTGCCACACCCTCGAAACGCTCGGCGCGCGCCTCGTCGACGTACAATTGTCGCCGCTGGTCGACTATGCCGACGCCAACCGGGTCATCATGCTGGCGGAAGCCTACGCGCTGCACGAGAGCGATTTCCGCGAGCGCCCGCATTTGTTCGGCCGGCACATGTTCGCCCGCATCGGGCTCGGCGCCTTTCTCAGCGCGGCCGATTACATCGAGGCGGTGCGCCAGCGCCGCGAATTGTGCGTCGAGATCGGGCGAGCCTTGGCCGGGGTCGATGTCCTTGTCTCGGCCAATGCGACTGGCCCGGCGCCGCGCATCGACGCGGTCGGCACCTATGCCACCTTCGAGCGAGCCTCCTATACCGCGCCCTACAACGTGACCGGCCTGCCGGCGCTTGTCGGTGCCGATCGGTTTCGAGAACGACCTGCCGCTCGCCTTCCAGATCGCCGGCCGGCCGTTCGATGAGGCGGCCGTGCTGCGCGCGGGCTTTGCCTTCGAGCAGGCGAGCGATGTTCGCCATCGCCGCCCGTCGCTCGCCGCTTCCCTGCCGGGGCGGTAATCACCGACCGTCCGGGACATCGATCGCAAACTCCCGATGGTCAGGGCGCGGCAACAGCGCCCGCAATGACGGCAGGACCAGCCCGCTCGCGCACGTTCGGCGGCAATTACGGCGTGTCGCGCCGGGGCCGTTGCAAGCATACGATGGTATGATGTAGGCTTCCGGCGCCGTTCTAACGACCATTGCGTAATCGGCATCGTGGTCCTTCCGGAAAGGATGCCACGCAGGCGTTGCGGCTGAGATCGCCCGATGGCCGCCAACCGCCCGGCAGGGTGCGGCGGCGGCTCGGCAATCTCAATGCATCCGGCCGGCGGGGATTATTTCGGGGCAACATGCACCAATTCTTCGGCGCACGGCGCGCATGGGGGCAGGGCGGCTGATGCCCGGCTGAGCCCCGCGGCTGCGATAAACCCGGCGCGATCTGCTGGCGAAAATGCCTGCCTGCGATCGACCAATTAAATGGGCTTGACTGAGGACGACATGGCGAGAAATGCGCGTGGCAGGCGAGAACAGTTTAAGGGTGACAGGTCAAGCGCGGCGCCGACGCCGGGGGGGAGCGCCGCGACGGATGCCGAGGCCCTTTTCGCTCCTGCGGATGCACTGACCAAGCCGCACGGCAGCGGCGGCCGCCCGCGTAACTCGGCGCCGGTGGCCGAAGACGAGCAGCTTGCGACCGGCAACGACGCTGTGGCGACCAGCAATGGCGATGGCGACGATATCGCGCCGCCGGCTATGGCCGGCCAGGCGGAAGCGCCCCAGCCGTCGGGCGGCGGGGCGGCCTCGTTGGCGCGCTGGCTCGAGGGTTATATCGACACCGCGAGCGCATCCCGGATTAGCGGCTGGGCGTGGGACCCGCAGGCGCCGCAGCGCCGGGTCACGCTCGATCTGATGGATGGGGAGACACGGATCGCACGGGTCGTGGCTGACGATTATCGGTCGGATTTGGTGCCCGCCGGCATTGGCGACGGGTACCACGCGTTTGCCATGCAGCTGGGGGATGTGACGCTGCCGCGCGCCCGGAACGTGCTGCGTCTGTGCTGCGCCGAGACGGGTGCGGAGGTGCCGGGGTCGCCGGTCATCATCGAGCGCCCCATGCCGGCAGCGCCGGCCGATGTCGCGCCGTCCCTGCCGCCCGGTTCAGTCGCGCACCTGGCCGAAGAACTGGTTGAGGAAGTGGTTGAGGAGTTGGCCGAGGAATTGGTCGCGGCGCTGACGGTGGTGGGTGAGGCCCTCGACGAGGCCGCCGTGCCGCCGCTGGCGGCTTCGGCTGATGGGTCGGCAGCGGGCGTCCGGAACCTGTACGAACAGGCCGCACCGTACCTGCCGGCCGCGGCAGAAAACGCGCGCCGCGGCGCGATCGCGAGGGCTGGCGATGATGAGGCTGCGACTGCGGCGCCCGATGACGAGGAGTCGTTGACGCTCTTGCTCGGCTCGCCCGAGGGTGCGGGGGTCCTGCTGTCCGGCCCGGGCGGCGCAACCCACCCCGGCATCGGCATCACCGGTGGCCTGCAGAGCAATATCGATTTTGCCGACTGGACCGGGATTCGGGGCTGGGTCTGGGATCCGGACGAGCCGGAGAAGCGCATCACGCTCGAACTGCTCGACGGTGATTCACCGCTGACGACGGTGCTGGCCAACCAGTATCGCCCGGACCTCGAACAGGCGGGGATCGGCGACGGCCGGTGCGGGTTTTCGATCGGTTTCAGCGAGACGCTGCTGCCGCACGCCCGGCATGTACTGCATCTCCGCCCGGTCGGCTCCGCACTCGAGCTGTCGCCCTTCCCGGTCGAGCTGATCCGCGAGCAGGCCGGGCTTGATCCGAGCGTAATGCGGTTTCTGCTCAACAACGTCTTGGCGGAGACCGAGCGCGCGCAGAAATCGGAGGATCTGGCGCCGCTGATCACCAGCCTGGTCGAGGTGCTCGATCAGGCCTTGGCCTATTATTTCGCTCTGGCAGGCGATGAAGTCACCGTCAATCCGGCCGATCTCCTGCAGCCGACAGATTTCGCGCCACAGTTGCAGACTCTTATCGACTCGCTCCAGGCCACCTATCCGGCCATCAACCTGGATATCGACAACACGCCCGTGGTTTCGATCATCATCCCGGTATTCAACAAATTCGAATTGACCTACGCCTGCGTCAAATCGATCGTGGAACAAGGTGCCGAAATACCGTTCGAGATCATCATTGTTGACGACTGCTCGCGGGATGGAACCATCCTAGCGGGAATGGTGTTCGGCCGCGGCATCCGGCTGATCCGCAACGTGACGAATTCCGGATTTATTCGATCGTGCAACGCCGGGTTCGATGCAGCGCGCGGCGAATACGTCGTTTTCCTCAACAATGACACCGAGGTCAAGGCGCGCTGGCTGGACGAGTTGTACGAGACCTTGCAGCGCGACGCGAAGATCGGCATCGCCGGCTCGAAATTGTTGTTCCCGGATGGCAGCCTGCAGGAATGCGGCGGGATCATCTGGCGGCTCGGCGACGGGTGGAACTGGGGCCGCGGCCAGGCCGCCGATGACCCGCGCTTCTGCTACATGCGCGATGCCGACTATGTTTCCGGCGCGGCGCTGATGATCAAAGCGACCGTGTTCACTGAGCTGGGCAAGTTCGACGAGTATTACCTGCCGGCCTATTACGAGGATACCGATCTGTGCTTCCGGGCGCGCCAGCACGGCTATCGCGTCGTGGCGCAGCCGGCCTCGGAGGTCACTCATTTCGAAGGCGCCAGCGCCGGAACGAGCGTCACCGGAACCGGCATGAAGCGGTTTCAGGCGGTCAACCACCGCAAGTTCTTCGAGCGTTGGAAGGACGTGCTCGCGACGCATCGCTTCAACGGCGAGTTCCCCGAACTCGAAGCCGAGCGCGACACCCGCCAGCGCGCCTTGTTCATCGATGATTCGGTGCCCGAGCCGGACAAGGATGCCGGATCGAACGCCGCCTTTCAGCACATGCTGTCGCTGCAGCGCCTCGGCTACAAGGTGACGTTCATCCCGGGCGACAACATGGCCCGGATCGAGCCCTATACCACCGAGCTCCAGCGCCGCGGCATCGAGTGCCTCTACCACCCCTATTACTTCTCGGTCGAGGACGTGTTTCGCAAGCAGGAGGTGCCGGTCGATCTGGTCTATTTGCACCGCTATTCCAATGCCTCGAAATATGCCGGGATGGTGCGCCAGCATTTCCCGCAGGCGCGCATCGTCTACAACGTCGCCGACCTCCACTTCCTGCGGATGCAGCGGCAGGCTGAGCTGCAGAGCGACACCGGGATGCAAACCAAGGCCGAGCAGATGCGGCGGCTTGAACTCGGCGCGATGTCGTTTGTCGATTGCGTGATCGTTCACTCCGCGGCCGAAGCCGAGCTGCTGCGGCAGATCGCGCCCAATATCGAGGTACAGGTGATTCCCTGGACCGTGGCGTTGCGCGACATCAGCCCACAGACGACTGACCGGCCGCGGATCGCCTTTATCGGCGGCTATGGCCACCCGCCCAATCTCGATGCGGCCAAATGGCTGGCGCAAAGCGTGATGCCGCTGCTGCGCAAACAGGTCCCGAACATCGAGCTGCTGCTGGTCGGCAGCAAGATGAACGCCGAAGTCAGCAGCCTCGCGGCGAAGGACATCGTGCCGCTCGGTTTTGTGCCGTCGCTCGACAGCGTGTTCGCCCGCGTCCAGGCGACGGTTGCACCGTTGCGCTACGGCGCCGGGCTCAAGGGCAAGGTGCTGGAGAGCATGGCCGCCGGGGTGCCGTGCGTGATGACGACGGTGGCGGCGGAAGGCGTCGAGCTGCCGGCGGCACTGCAATGGCTTGTCGCCGACGACGCCGAGGGGATCGCGCAACGCATCGCGAAGCTGTGCGGCGACACCGCCGAATATCAACGCGCCGTCGAGGCCTGCAAAGCCCACGTCGCGGCGAATTATTCCGCTGAGCGCATCGACCGCCTGATCCGCGAGGCTTGCGGGCTGGAATGACCATCGAGTAAACCGGAACACCGCGCCGGGCCGGCGCCGCGTGGTGCGGGCGTTCCGCCCGCCCGCGATGGTGCACGGTCGGGCGGCGGCCGGAGCGATCGATGAAAATTCTCGTCGTATTCGGCACCCGGCCGGAGGCGATCAAGATGGCGCCGGTGGTCCAGGCGCTGATGGCCAGTTCGACGGTCCGGCCGGTCGTCTGTCTGACCGGTCAGCACCGGGAGATGCTCTCGGGGATCCTCGATTTTTTCGGCATCGCCGTCGATCACGACCTGTCGATCATGAAGTCGCACCAGGATCTGTCGTATGTCACGACGGCGGTGCTCGGCGGCGTGCAGCGAGTGCTCGCCGCGGAACAGCCGGACCTGCTCCTGGTGCACGGCGACACCACCTCGGCGATGGCGGCGGCGATGGCCGGGTTTTATGCCGGCTGCCGGATAGGTCATGTCGAGGCGGGGCTGCGCACCGGCGATCTGCGCCGACCCTGGCCCGAGGAGATGAACCGCTCGGTCATCGACCGCCTGGCCGACTTCCTGTTCGCGCCGACAGCGGGCGCGCGCGACAATCTCCTCAAGGAAAATCTATCCCCCGACCGGATCGTCGTCACCGGCAACACGGTGGTGGATTCGCTGCTCGCCGTTCGCGCTGCTCTTGACCGTGATCCGCAGCTGCGGAAATCGGTCGCTTCGGGGTTCGGCTTTCTCGACCCGGCGCGACGACTTGTCCTGGTGACCGGGCATCGCCGTGAAAGCTTCGGGCACGGGTTCGAGGAGATCTGCACCGGGCTGCGCGACATCGCGCAGCGCGACGACGTGCAGATCGTGTATCCGGTCCACTTGAACCCGTCGGTGCAGGGCCCGGTGCGCCGGATCCTCGGCGGCCTGCCGAACGTGCACCTGCTGGAGCCGCTCGACTACGTGCCGTTCGTCTATCTGATGATGCGCAGCCACCTCATCCTGACCGATTCGGGCGGCATCCAGGAGGAAGCCCCCTCGCTCGGGAAGCCGGTCCTGGTGATGCGCGAGGTTACCGAACGACCGGAGGCCGTCGCTGCCGGAACGGTGGCGCTGGTTGGCGCCGACCGGCAGCGCATTCACGATGCGGCCGTCGAACTGCTGGACTCGCCGGCGCGATACGCCAGTTTCGCCCGCACCCACAACCCTTACGGCGACGGCATCGCCAGCCTGCGGATCCGAGACGCGCTACTGCGCGGCATGTGAGGGTGGGGCAGGGTTTCCGGTGCCGGCGGCTATGATGCGCGCGCGTCGGCGAGCGTGTCGGCTTTGGTGTTGAGCGCCTGGATCAGGCCGTCGATGCCGCCGGTGCGCAGGATCGCGGCGAATTCCGAGCGCCGCGTCGCCAGCTCGCTGATCGTTCCGTCAAGGTAGACATCGGCAATCTGCCAGGCCCCCTCGTTGTTGCGCATCAGATAATTGATGCTGACGGGGTCGCCGTTCGACTTGACGATGCGGCTGGTGATGATGGTGCCGCCGGCGGAAGATTTGGCGCCGGTGACCTGCAGCCGCTCACCGGCATAGCTGTCGAAGCGATCGGCATAGGTCGCCGCGATATAGCGCTCGAATGCGTGCTCGACCTGCTGCCGCTGCGTGTCGGAGAGGCGTGCCCATTCCGGGCCGACCGCGAGGCGGGTCATGAACGGGATGTCGAACGCCCGGCGAACTACCGGCTCGATCTGCGCATATCGCCCGCGCGCGCCGAGCGCCGGGCCGCTGCGCATCGTCGTCAGCAGCGTGTCGTAGAGGCTGCGCACCGTATCGCTGCCGTCGTTGGCCATCGCGACGGCGCGCGGCGCCAGCGGCCCAAGGGCAACGCTAAAGACGAGGCTGACGGCGAGGGCGAGGCCGGCGAATACAACGCCGCGCTCCCGCCCGGTGATCGAGCGTGTCATGTTAAATACCCGCTTAACGTGGAGGCTGTACCAAACAGGCTTGGTGTCTGTTAGGTGAGGGCCGGCCGCGCGAGTTCAAGCACGCGGCAGGTATGCGGGCACCCTGTCGCAGCTTGTTTAGCATCGGGTTAAGCGAGCGCGGGCTCGGGCCGGGCTGTAGCTGCGGCCGATCAGATCCTCGCCCGCAGCGCGTCAATAGCGCCGCAGCAGGCCGACGAGGCGGCCCTGGACCTTGACGCGATCGGGCCCGAAAATGCGGGTTTCATAAGCCTTGTTGGCGGGTTCGAGGGCGATCGAGGCGCCGCGCCGCCGCAGCCGCTTCAAGGTCGCTTCGATGTTGTCGACCAGCGCCACGACGATGGCGCCGTTCTCGGCGGTGTCGCAGCGCTGGATGATCACGGTATCCCCGTCGAGGATGCCGGCCTCGACCATGCTGTCGCCGGCGACCTCAAGAGCGTAATGCTCGCCGCGGCCGATCAGGCTGCCTGGCACGGCGACCGAACTGGTCTGGTCGCGCAACGCCTCGATCGGCGTGCCCGCCGCGATGCGGCCGTAGAGCGGCAGATCGACCGCCGCGGTATCGGGGGCAACGGGCGTGCCCGGGAGCGCGGCGGCGAAATCGCCGCGGATGACCGTCGGCGAAAACCGCCCGCGCTCGGCGGCGATGGCGGCCGACGCGGCGCTTGCGGGGAGGAAAGCGGGCGCGGCGCTATCCTCCGGCAGCTTCGTCACCTCCAGTGCGCGGGCGCGGTGCGCGAGGCGGCGGATAAAGCCGCGCTCCTCGAGCCCGCTGATCAGCCGGTGGATGCCCGATTTCGAGCGCAGGTTCAGCGCGTCCTTCATCTCGTCGAACGACGGGGCGATGCCGGTCGCGGCAAGCCGCTGGTTGATAAACATCAGCAACTCGTGCTGTTTTTTGGTCAGCATGACGCCTCCGCGGCCTCGGAACAAACGATAAACGGGCAACGTTGTTCTACTTTGGTTCGCGTGGGCCGTCAAGAGCCGTTCGCCGCCTTCGCGCGCTCGGCGGCTGCTCTTGTCGCTGCTCCCGACACGGCTAGCGTTGCTCCCAGTAGATGACGCCGATCAGCAGGGCGAGCAGGGTAGCGGTGACCGCCAAGCTGATCCTGACGGATTGCTGCGCCGCGCGGCGCTCGAGCCAAGTGCGCGGCTTGATCCCCTTGGCGAGGAAGACGAGCTGGGCCGCCAGGTTGACGCAGACGATATTGACCGCGAGCAGCGCCGCGGCGCCGGCCGCCAAGCGCAGCTGCGCGGAGCCGAGCATGTAGCCGAGCGTGACGGCCGGCGGTAGCAGCGCGACGGCCACCATCACGCCGGTCAAGGTGCTCGGCAGCTGGGTCGTCAGCGACAGCGCCCCGGCCGCACCCGAGGCCAACGCCAACAGAATGCTGTCATAATCGAGCTTGGTCCGCTGGAGCAGCTCGATGCTGGTGCCAGCAAACGGCAACAGCAGCCCCGCGGCCGCGGCGCAGGCGACGCTGAGCGCGAGGCCCGCCACATTGGTAACGACCGCCCGCCACACCAACTCGCGGTCGCCGAGCGTGCTGCCGAATGCCATCGCGACATTCGGACCGAGCAGCGGCGCGATCAGCATAGCGGCAATCACAATGGCGACGCTACTCTGGTAGAGGCCGATCACCGCGACGATCGTCGAGAGCACGACAAGCTGGAGGAATATACTGTTGATCCGGGACCCGCGGTCGATCTCGGCGAAGAGCTCCTCGCGCGTCGTTTGCTCGGGCGACCGCAGCTCCGGCTCAAGCTGTCCCAGCTCGGGGATCGTCGCCTCGATCGTCATGATCGTGATGCGCCACTTCTTCCCCTTGCCGAGGGCCCCCTGCAGCCGGTCGATCAGCTCCTGCTGCTTTTCCGACCGGGCGACGATGCGGTAGGCCTGCACGGCGTTCGACGGAGCGCCGTCGGTTCGGAAGTCGAGCGCCTCGTAATGCTCGGCGATGGCCGCGATCTTGTCGGCGTCGGCGGACGGGGCAAAGATCTCGATCAGCCGGAGCGGCATGCCGTCCTCCGCACTACAGGACGCTGCGTCTACACGGCCGCTGCGCCGCTCGCGGCGATCGCCCGGCGGGCGCCGAAGATCGCGGTGCCGACCCGGACATGCGTCGCGCCGAATCGGATCGCGGTCTCGAAGTCGGCGCTCATCCCCATGCTGAGCTTGTCGAGGCCATTGCGCCGCGCAATCTCGCGCAACAGCGCGAAATGCAAGGCGGCCTCCTCGTGCTCGGGTGGGATGCACATCAGCCCGTCGATCTTGAGGCCGAGGCGGTCGCGGCAGTCGCCGATGAACGCGTCGGCCGCATCCGGCAGGATCCCGGCCTTCTGCGGTTCCTCGCCGGTATTGACCTCGATGAAGCAGGGCAGATGCCGGCCGCTCCGCGTCATCTCGCGCGCCAGCACCTCGGCGAGGTGCGGCCGGTCGACGGTCTCGATCACGTCGAAATGCGCGACCGCGTCCTTGACCTTGTTGGTCTGCAACGGACCGATCAGGTGCAGCGTAAGATCGGGAAATTCGTCGCGCAGCGCCGGAAATTTGCCCAGCGCCTCCTGCACCCGGTTCTCGCCGAACACGCGCTGCCCGGCATCGAGCGCGGCGCGCACCGCATCGGCGGGATGGGTCTTGCTGACCGCAACCAGCGTCACCGCCGCGGGCGGGCGGCCCACGGCGCTCGCCGCCGCCGCAATTCGGCCGCGGATGGCTGCGAGATTGGCGCCAATCACCTGTGAGAACGCCGCCTCTTCCATATCGGCTCCATTCCTGGCACAAGGCTGCCTCGGGGAGGCCGGTCGGGTGCGGCCGGCGCCAAGGATTGTGTCATGTTCGTCCGCCATTACGGCCTATTGCTCGGTTTCGCTGCAAGCCTCTCGTTGGCCCTCGCCGGCTGCAGCTCCGCCCGCACCGCGCCCGCCCCGGCCAGCACGGCGGCCAGCGCGCAGTCCGACCCCGACCTCACCGACGCGACATTGTGGACCCTGCTCGGGCTCGCCAAGAAGCCGTCGGAGCAGAATGTCGGGCCGGTGACCGGCAGCACGGTCAGCCCGGTCCTGTGGCAGGCGGCGCAGGACACGCTGCATTTTGCCGGCACCAGCGCGGAAGACCCGATGACCGGCATGCTGGTGACCAACTGGTATTCGCCGCCGGGCAAGCCGGACGAGCGGCTGCGGGTCAGCGTGTTCGTCCTGTCGCGCGCGCTACGCTCGGATTCGCTCGCCAGTCACGATCGAACGCCAGGTGCGCTCGGGCGGCGGCGGGTGGCAGAATACGCCGGTCGCACGGGAGACCGCCGACGGGCTCGAAAACGCCATCCTGCTGCGCGCCCGCCACATCCAGGCTGAGCGCTATCGCAAGACCAACTACAACTAGCGGCAGCGCCGAGAGGAAGCCGGCGCGCCGCTTCGGGAATGGGCATGTCGCGGTACAATTTCCGGGAAAGCGAAGCGAAATGGCAGCGCCAATGGCGCGAGCGCCAGAGCTTTGCGGCACGCGAGGACACATCGCGACCGAAATATTATGTTCTCGAAATGTTTCCATACCCGTCGGGTAAATTGCATGTCGGGCATGTGCGCAACTACACGATGGGCGATCTCGTCGCCCGCTATCGCCGGGCGCAAGGCTTCAACGTGCTGCACCCGATGGGCTGGGACGCGTTCGGCCTGCCGGCGGAAAACGCCGCGATAGCCGGCCACGTGCATCCCGCAATCTGGACCCGCGAGAACATCAGCGCGATGCGCGAGCCAACTCCAGCGCATGGGTTTTGCCTATGACTGGGCGCGCGAGATCGCCACCTGCCACCCCGAATACTACCGCCACGAGCAGAAGATGTTCCTCGACTTCCTCGCGGCGGGCCTCGCCTACCGCAAGGAATCCTGGGTCAACTGGGACCCGGTCGAGAACACGGTCCTGGCCAACGAGCAGGTCATCGACGGACGCGGCTGGCGCTCCGGCGCGCTGGTCGAGAAGCGGCTGCTGGCGCAATGGAACCTGCGCATCACCGCGTTCAGCGAGGAGCTGCTCGCTGCGCTGAAGACGCTCGACCGCTGGCCCGAGCGCGTCCGGCTGATGCAGGAGAACTGGATCGGCCGCTCCGAGGGCGCCCGCGTGCTGTTCGGGATTGCCGGGCAGGACGCGCCGATCGAGGTGTTCACGACCCGCCCCGACACGCTCTACGGCGCCTCGTTCCTGGCGCTGTCGCCGCACCATCCGCTGGCACAGAGCCTCGCCGCGGACGACCCGGGGCTCACCGAGTTCATCGCCGAATGCGACCGGCTCGGCACCAGCGAAGCCGTCATCGAGGCGGCCGAGAAGCGCGGCTACCGCACCGCGCTCAAGGCCGTCCACCCGCTCGATCCGGCGCGGCAGGTGCCGGTCTATGTCGCCAATTTCGTGCTGATGGAATACGGCACCGGCGCCATTTTCGGCTGCCCGGCGCACGACCAGCGCGATCTCGACTTCGCCCGCAAATACGCATTGCCGGTAATCCCGGTAGTGTTGCCGCCGGGCGAGGACCCGGCGCATTTCGCGATCGGCGACACCGCCTTATGTCGAGGACGGCACGCTGTTCAATTCCGACTTCATGGACGGACTGTCGGTGCCGCAGGCCAAGCGCGCGGTCGGCGAGCGGCTCGAAACGCTGGGCCGCGGCGAGCGGACGGTTGCCTACCGGCTGCGCGACTGGGGCGTGTCGCGCCAGCGCTATTGGGGCTGCCCGATCCCGGTCATCCATTGCCCCGATTGCGGCATCGTGCCGGTGCCGGAGGACGATCTGCCGGTCGAATTGCCGCAGGACGTGTCGTTCGACCGGCCGGGCAACCCGCTCGACCGGCATCCGACCTGGAAGCACGTCGCCTGCCCCTATTGCAACAGCCCGGCGACGCGCGAGACCGACACGTTCGACACCTTCTTCGAATCGTCGTGGTATTTCCTGCGCTTCTGCTCGGCCCGCTCGCCGGTCGCGTTCGACCGCGCCGCGGCCGAATACTGGATGCCGGTCGACCAGTATATCGGCGGCGTCGAGCACGCGGTGCTGCACCTGCTCTATTCGCGCTTTTTCATGCGTGCCTTGAGGCAATGCGGCTATCTCGATCTCGACGAGCCGTTCGCCGGGCTGTTCACGCAGGGCATGGTGTTGCACCAGACCTATCAGAGCAGCGCCGAGGAATGGCTGTTCCCGAAGGAGGTCAACGAGGCCGACGGCGGCCGTCTCATCGATGGCGCCGGCCGCCCGGTCACGATCGGCCGGCTCGAAAAGATGAGCAAGTCGAAGAAGAACGTCGTCGATCTCGACGACATCGTCGACACCTACGGCGCCGACACCGCGCGGCTCTACCTGATGTCCGACAGCCCGCCCGAGCGCGACCTCGAATGGACCGCCGCCGGCATCGACGGCAGCTGGCGCTATGTCAGCCGGCTATGGCGCATGGTGTCGGAGCCGGACGCCGCCTTGCCGCCGCCCGGGAGCGCGATCCCGGGCTCGCTCGCTCCGGCACTCGTCGCCTTGCGCCGCCTCGATCCACAAGACGATCGCGGCGGTGACCGACGACCTCGACAAGTTCCGCTTCAACCGCGCCGTCGCCCGCATCCGCGAATTGACCAACGCGCTCGAGGACATCCCGGCGGCCGAGCCAGGCGCCGGCGCGGTATTGCGCGAGGGCCTCGAAGCGGCGACCCGGCTGATCGGCCCGATGATGCCGCATCTCGCCGAGGAGATGTGGCAGACGCTCGGCCACGCCGGCCTGATCGCCGACGCGGCCGTGGCCTGATGCCCGACCCCGAGTTGGCGCGCGACGAGCAGGTCACGGTCGCGGTGCAGGTCAACGGCAAACTGCGCGGCACGATCGACCTGCCGCGCGACGCCGCCGCCAGCGATGCCGAGGAAGCGGCCCTCGCCCTGCCGCAGGTCGCCCGCTTTCTCGACGGCCGGGTGCCGAAAAAGGTGGTGGTCGTGCCCAACCGCATCGTCAGCGTCGTCGCCTAGATGCAGACCCGCCGCACCCTCCTCCGCTGGGCGTTCGGCACGCCGCTGGCGCTGGGCTTGTCGTCGCTGGTCGGCGGCTGTAGCGGCTGGGTGCCGCTCTATGCCGATCGCGCGGCCGGGCCGGCCGATGACGAATTGCGCGCCATCCACGTCGCGCCGATCCCCGAGCGGATCGGCCAGAAGCTGGCGCTGGCGATTGCGCGAGTCGCTGAACCCGGGCGGCACGCCGACGCCGCAACGCTACGCCCTACGGGTGACGCTGCGCACGGTGCGGCTCGATCTCGGCGTGCTGACGCAGGGGATCGGCACCCGCGGCAAGCTCGACGTCTACGCCAATTACGTCCTCAACGACATCAAGACCCGCACCCAGATTTTTGCCGGCGCCAGCCACGTCAGCGAATCCTTCGACATCCTGGCGAACGACTACTCGAACGTCGTCGCCGAGGACGATGCCCGCGCCCGCGCGGTCGAGGAGTTGCGCGGCGATATCGTGGCCGAGCTGACCCTGTTCCTGCAGCGGCGGGCAGCCGCCGCCAGCAAGAAGACGTGACGCCGGCATGAAGCTGGCGTCCGGGCGCGTCGCCGGCTTTCTGCGCCGCCCCGATCCCGAGATCGTCGCCGTCTTGCTCTACGGCCCCGATGCCGGGCTGGTGCGCGAGCGGGCCGACATGCTGGCGCAGACGGTCTGCCCCGATCTGCACGATCCGTTCCTTGTCGCCGAACTTGCCGCCGCCGCGCTGGCCGCCGATCCGGCGCGCCTCGCCGACGAGGCGGCGCAGATCAGCCTGATGGGCGGCAGGCGGGTCGTCCGGGTGCGCGAGGCCGGCGACGCGCTTGGCGACGCTGTTCACCCGCTTTCTGGCCGCCCCGCTCGGCGACGCCCTCGTCGTCGTCGAGGCCGGCGATCTGCCGGGCCGTTCGACCCTGCGCCGCGCCTTCGACACGGCGCCGCGCGCCGCCGCGATCGGCTGCTACCCCGACAGCGCCCGCGACCTCGCCGCGGTGATCCGCGAGACCTTCGCCGCGCATCGCATCGACGGCGAGCCGCGACGCAATGGATTTTCTTGCCGCCCATCTCGGCGGCGACCGGCTGTTGACCCGCTCCGAACTCGACAAGCTGACGCTCTATGCCGGCGATGGCGGGCATATCGAGCTCGACGACGCGCGCGCCGTCATTGCCGACAGCGCCGCGCTGTCGCTCGACGATGTGCTGCTTGCCGCCGCCGAGGGCGACGCCGCCGCGCTCGATCGCGCCCTGGCCCGGGTGTTTCAGGAAGGCGAAGTCGGCGGTCAGCGTGATCCGCGCCCTCTTACGCCATCTGCAGCGGCTGCACCTGCTCGCCGCCCGGGTCGCTGCCGGTGCGTCGATCGAGGACGCGATCCGCGGCGCGAGGCCACCGATCTTCTTCAAGGACCAGGATAGCTGGCGCCGCCAGCTGCAGCACTGGAGCGAAGTGCGCCTGCGGCCTGCCCTCGACCGCATCGCCGAGGCCGAATTCCGCATGAAGCAAACCGGCTTCCCCGCCGAAACGATCTGCCGCGAGGCCCTGTTTGAGACGGCAAAAGAGGCTCGGGCGTCGTAGGGCGGCCTGAGCGAAGCCAAAGCCGCCGCCGCAAAAATGGGACCGCGAGGATGGGCGTCGCTGCACTCAACCCATCCTACATTCCCTATCCACCGCCCAGCAGCTTGAGGATCCGATCGAGCTGGTCGAGGCTGGCGTAGTGCAGGGTCAGGCTGCCGCCGCGGCGTTTCGGCGCCAGCGTCACGCGCAGGCCGAGCGCGGTTGCCAGCTCGTGTTCGAGGGCGGCGGTGTCGGCGTCGCGGGCCGGGACGGAACGGAGCGGCGGCCCCTTTACGCCCCCTAAGGCGGCACGCCGGCGCACCAGTTTCTCGGTGGCGCGGACGTTGAGGCCGCGGCGGACGATTTCGGCGGCCAGCGTCGCCGGATCGGGCGCGCCAAGCAGCGCCCGCGCATGCCCGGCCGACAGTGCCCCCTCGTCGAGGCTCTGCCGCACCGGCGCCGGCAGCGCCAACAGGCGCAGCGTGTTGGCGACATGGCTGCGGCTCTTGCCGACCGCCTCGGCGAGGCTCGCCTGGCTGCGCCCGAATTCGCGCATCAGCCGGCTGTAGGCCTCGGCCTCTTCGAGCGCCGACAAATCCTCGCGCTGCAGATTCTCGACCAGCGCGATTTCGAGCACCTCGGAATCGCCGAACGGCCGGATCACGACCGGCACCTCGTGCAGCCCGACCAGCTGCGCCGCGCGCCAGCGCCGCTCGCCGGCGACCAGCTCGAAATCGGCCTGCGCGTCGGCGATCGGCCGCACCAGCAAGCGGCTGCACGATGCCCTTCTCGCGGATCGATTGCGCCAGCCCGTCGAGCTCCGCCGCGGCGAAATGGCGGCGCGGCTGAAACGGCGACGGGCGGATCGTCTCGATCGGCACGCTCTGCGCGCCGCCGGGCTCGCCGGCCGCGCGAGCGCCGGTTTCGCCGAACAGCGCGGCGAGGCCGCGGCCGAGCGGCTGGCGGCGGGCCCGGTCGCTCATGCCCCGGCCCTCCCCGCGCCGCGCCGCAGCATCTCGGCGGCAAGCTGCATGTAGGCTTGCGAGCCGGGCAGCGGTGGTCGTAGAGCAGCACCGGCAGCCCGTGCGACGGCGCCTCCGAGACGCGGACATTGCGCGGGATCACCGTGTCGTAAACCTTGTCGCCGAAATGCTCGCGCACGTCGGCGGCAACGAGGTCGCACAGATTGTTGCGGCGATCGTACATGGTCAGCACTACGCCGTGCAGCTCGAGCCGCGGGTTGAGCGGCGCGCTGCACCCGCTCGATCGTGCTCATCAGCTGCGCCAGGCCCTCGAGCGCATAGAACTCGCATTGCAGCGGCACCAGCACCCGGTCGGCCGCGACCAGCGCGTTGATCGTCAACAGGTTGAGCGAGGGCGGGCAGTCGATCAGCACCTCGTCGTACTCGGCGAGGCGGCGTGCGGATCGCGCGCGCAGCAGAAATTCGCGGTGCGGCCGCTGGCTCAGTTCGATCTCGGCGCCGGCGAGGTCGGGCGAGGCCGGCACCAACGCCAGCCGCGGCACCGCCGTCGCGACCGCCGCCGCCGCCAACTCGCTCTCGCCGATCAGCAGGTCGTAGCTGCTGACGTTGCGCGCCGCGCGCGCGATGCCGAGCCCGGTGCTGGCGTTGCCTTGCGGATCGAGGTCGATGACCAGGACGCGGTGCCCGGCGGCGGCGAGCGCGGTCGCCAGATTGACCGCGGTCGTCGTCTTGCCGACGCCGCCCTTCTGGTTGGCGACCGCGATGATACGGGCGCGCCGCGCGCCGGGCCGCGCCTCCAACACCAGGCTGCGGTTCGCCCGGGGGGTCAGGGGGCGCGGCGCGTCACCCGGGTCAGGCACAGGATGACCCCGCGCGGATCGGTACGGCTGTCGTAGGAGGCGACATCGAAGGTCCAGGCTTGCTGCGCGGCGCTCACTTCTTGCCCCGCCTCTTTGCCCTTTGGGAAGAGGCATACCGTGTGGGGTCCGATAAACGGCTGAGCCCAAACGAGAAGCCGGTCGAGCGGGGCACAGGCGCGGGCCGTCACGACATCGGCCGAATGCGGCGGCAGGGATTCGATTCGCGCATTGCGGATCGTGACGGGCGCGGCGGCAACCCGCGCCGCCTCGCGCAAAAAGGCGCATTTGCGTGCATCGGATTCGACCAGCTCGACCCCGGCCACGCCCATGATCGCCAGCACCAGCCCGGGAAACCCGGCGCCGCTGCCGAGGTCGACAAGGCTCTGCGTGCCCGCCGGGATCAGCGGCAGAAGCTGCGCCGAATCGAGGAAATGGCGGCGCCACAGATCGCCGAGCGTGCTCGCCGCGACGAGGTTGATGCGCGCCGACCACTGCCGCAGCAGATCGGCATAGGCGCTAAGCCGCGCCAGTGTTTCACGTGAAACACCGGTCTGTGCGGCAAAGCCCGCGGCATCGAGGGGCGGATCAGGCGGCGCGGGAATCGGGGCGACGCTTTACGTATTGCAACAGCGCGACGAGCGCCGCCGGGGTCACGCCGGAGATGCGTGCCGCGGCGCCGAGCGTCGCCGGCCGCGCCGCGGCGAGCTTGCCGCGAATCTCGGCCGACAGGCTGCCGACCGCGGCGTAATCGAGCGAATCGGGCAATAGCAGCGCCTCGTCGCGGCGAAACGCGGCGATATCGCGCGCCTGGCGTTCGAGATAGCCGGCATAGCGCGCGTCGATTTCGAGTTGCTCGGCGATGTTGGGAGCGATGTCGGCGAGTTCGGGCCATACCGCGGCAAGCCGCGCCAAATCGATGCCGGGATGGGCCAGCAATTCGGCGGCCGAGCGCACAACGCCGTCGGCATTGACCGCGATGCCGTGGCGGCGCAACGCGGTCGGGCTCAGGCGCAATTCGCCGGCCAGCGCGCGCGCCCGGTCGAGCGCCGTCATCTTCGCCGCGAAGGCGCGGGCGCGGCGCATCGCCGACCGCGCCGATCGCCAGCCCTTTGGCGGTCAGCCGCTGGTCGGCGTTGTCGGCCCGCAGGGTCAGGCGGTACTCGGCGCGCGAGGTGAACATGCGGTAGGGCTCGGCGGTGCCGCGCGTCACCAGATCGTCGATCAGCACGCCGATATAGGCGTCGGCACGGTCGAGCCCGAACGGCGCCGCCCCCGAGGCAGACAGGGCCGCGTTGAGCCCGGCGACGAGGCCCTGCGCCGCGGCCTCCTCGTAGCCGGTCGTGCCGTTGATCTGGCCGGCGAGGTAGAGGCCGGGCACGCGGCGGGTTTCCAGCGTCGGGTGCAGCTCGCGCGGATCGACGTAATCGTATTCGATCGCGTAGCCGGGGCGGCATATCACGACATGTTCGAGCCCGGGGATCGTCGCAATGAACGCCGCCTGCACGTCGCGCGGCAACGAGGTCGAGATGCCGTTCGGATAGATCGTGTCGTCGTCGAGCCCTTCGGGTTCGAGGAAGATCTGGTGATGCGAACGCTCGGCGAAGCGCACCACCTTGTCCTCGATCGACGGGCAATAGCGCGGGCCGACCCCGGTGATATCGCCGGCGTAAAGCGGCGAGCGGTCGAGGTTGCCGCGGATCACGGCATGCGTTCGGGGATTGGTCTCGGTGATGTGGCAGACGATCTGCGGCGTCGTGATAGGCCCGGTCAGGAACGAGAAGGGCAACGGCGGATCGTCGCCCGGCTGCACGTCGAGCCCGCGCCAGTCGATCGTCCGGCCGTCGAGCCGCGGCGGCGTGCCGGTCTTGAGCCGCCCGAGCGCAAAGCCGGCGCGCCGCAAGGTCTGCGACAGGCCGAGCGACGGCGCCTCGCCGACCCGCCCGGCCGGGATCTTCTCGTCGCCGATATGGATCAGCCCGCCCAGAAAGGTGCCGGTGGTCAGGACGACCCGGCCGGCCGCGGATCTCGCTGCCGTCGCCGAGCACGACGCCGCAGACGCGGCCGGCCCGATCGAGCGCCAGATCCTCGGCGGCGCCCTCAACGATCGCGAGACCGTCGATCTCGGCCAGCAATGCCGCCATCGCCGCGCGGTAGAGCTTGCGGTCGGCCTGGGCGCGCGGGCCGCGCACCGCCGGCCCCTTGCTGCGGTTGAGCAGGCGGAACTGGATGCCGGCGCGGTCGATGGCGCGGCCCATCACGCCGTCGAGCGCGTCGATCTCGCGCACCAGATGGCCCTTGGCCAGCCCGCCGATCGCCGGGTTGCACGACATCTCGCCGATCGTCGCACTTTTGTGGGTCAGCAGCGCCGTCCGCGCGCCGAGCCGGGCCGCGGCGGCCGCGGCCTCGCAGCCGGCATGGCCGCCGCCGATCACAATGACGTCATAAACGGCGCGTGCTTGCGTCATGGCGGCGGAATGTAGGGAGGCTGCCGGGGACTGTCGAGGTTTCACGTGAAACACGCGCCCGCCACCCCCCGCGGCAGCCGGCAAGCCAGCAGCGCGCCGCGACGCCGGGCTGTTGCTAAGTCTTGCGCCGCTGCTTGCGGGTGAGTTCTCTGAGGTATAGCGGGGCGAACCGGAGCACCATCAGCCCCGTGCCCTCGTATCGTGAGACCCGGCGGTCGTCGAGATAGGCATACCCGGCTTGAATATCCTCCCAACAAAACCACGCAACGAAGGCAAAAAACAGGAACATAACGCCAAACAAATTAACGTCCGGCGTCGGGTCTGCACTGTCGAATGCTGTAACCGCCAGTGCCAGAGCGAGAATCGTATAGAGCAGCCTGCGGACCATCGCCACCTCCACGGCACCCTGTCATTAACATCGCCGGGTCGCCGTGTCAAAAGCGCGGAGGGCGCGAGATGCGGCGCGCGAACGCGCGGTTCACTTCCGGAATTATGTAGCTGTCTCACCTTAAAGCTGACGTTACGATTTGCGACAAGATGTTGCAACACGTTGCAAGTTGCGCCGAATTCGGCAAACCACGGCGGCGCTCGTGTAGATGGGCGTGGCGGCGAGAATGTGTTCGAAATCCGATACTTATAGGCGATTGGTTGAATAATCGTAGATTGTCCCTAGTGTCCGCGTCGGCGGTTCGCGTCTGCGATCACCTCCATTTCCGGGTCCTTCAGCCATCACGCGTCCTCTGAGCGCGGGGCGCATGGGCGCTCCGGGCTGGCAGGCCGAAAATCCCTGCCCTATCGAGATGATAGATGGATACAGAACCGCCGGCTCCGGGACACGGAGACAAGGCCGTTTATGTGCGGACCTATCTCCGGTTCCGGTTCGGGAAATGGGAGCAGGTTTGCGACCACTTCCGGCGTTGGCCTACGCGCTGATACCGCAAAAGGCCAGAAGCATCTTGGTTGTCCGACCAAGCGGGCGTTCCCTCAGGGGCGCCCGCTATTTTTGTACGCGCGATTATCCTCGCATCGCTATAGTGGCGATTGCAAGACCCGAACGTACCTCAGGGTACGTCAAGATACTTTCGTAGTGTAACCCTATGGCAAATATACAGAAAGAGATCGGCGGCACCCTCGCGGATGACCTCATAGATTTCTGTGCGGCAAATTATCGTGCGCCCGAAATCGAGGTGATTCGGGAAGCTCTCGCGGCGCATATCGAAGAAAGGCTCAAGGAGCCTAAAATTTTAGAGCGGTTTGAGGCGGCCCGGGAGCGACGCCTTCGGGGTCCGAAGAAACCATTGACCCTAGTGCGAACCGGCAACGATCAGGGAACCAAGCGCCACTTGCCGGGCCACGTTGACGACCGATCGTAAGTCACGATCGCGTTCTTCTGCCTCTTGAATGAGCTGTGATCTTCTTTGCCAGCATCGTGATCGCCGGTTCAATCGGGTCCCGGCCGAGTTGGTCTAGCGCCATGTATGCGAGTTCCGCAGCCTTGAAGGCTTGCCCCGTTTCCCTCAGGATTTCGAGCACTTTCCGATAGCCAGCGCCTTTCGGGAGATTGGCCGGGTTCTTCGCCAGCGTCAATTTAGGAACGGCGCGTCCGCAGTCGGCTCGTATCCGGCCTTGAAAATCTTGATAGTGGCGTCGAGGCTGGCGAGCGCGCGGCGCATTTGCAGCACTTCCGCCTGTTTAGCCCGGAACTCGCCAGCGAGGCGAGCGCGCCGCTCCATTAGGGCATGAACAACTTGCGTTCGGCCACGCGTTTCCTCTATACCGCAGCGGCACGATGCCAGTATCCGCGCCACGTCGCGCTTTTCGGATGGCGCAGCGCGGCGCCAGTTATCCAGCGCCACTGCATCCCGTTCGGGACACGGCGGTTGTCTTCGCGCCACGCCATTTCGTTCGCGTACTGGTAGAGGTACTGGCCGCTGATCCGGTGGTGAACGCCGTACTCGGCGCGACGCAGACGAGAAAACCAGCTTTCCGCTTGGTTCACGTTCGTGCCGTCGGCAGCGACGTATTCGGCAGAATGGTTGACGCGCCGCGTGTCGTAGGACGCGTGCAGGATGTCCCAACCGCTCGCCTCGTCGGCCATGACGATGCTGCCCGAGGCGACATGCTGGCGGATCAGCGGCACAGCAGCACTCTCGCGCGGGACGATGAACGGGAGCGTACGACCGCCAAACTCTCGGGCTACGACCACTACCTGACGCTTGCCAGTCCGTTCCTCACGAGCCGGCGATCGACGGATCGGCCTTCTTGTTCTCCGGCTTCGGTGACCGCCGGTATACATGCCGTCAACCTGGACTTCACCGGCCAATTCGGGCGCGTCAGGGTTCTGGACTTGGGCGCCAAGAGCCTCGCGGAGCTTGTGGGCCAGCACGAAAGCCGTCTTGTACTGGCAATCCAGGTCGCGGCTCAGTTGCAGCGCTGAGTGACCCTTGGCACCTTTCGTGAAGATCGCTATGGCGAAAGGTCATCCCGGATTCTCCGTGGATCGCCGAAGATCGTCCGCGCGTTAAACGCTAAATTGATACCGGCAAGCCGTGCATCGCCAAAGTGCGCGGGTCTCGTAGGCGTAAACCCGGATGCAACCGCATTTCGGGCAATAGGGCTTACCGTCGTTGTCGGCCCAACGGATCGCCACGAACTTGGCGTGCGCCTCCTCATCAGACAGCCGCGCGACCTGAGCGAGGCTCAGGCTCCTTGCGGCTGCTGATAGGAGGAAATGTTGCGACATCGCCGTAATCGATGGTTTACACCATCATATTTAGTGGTTCCTGGCGATGTTGGCAACCGGAAAATCATCAGATATGATGGTTCATGCCATCAAAAGTGAGAGCGGCCGAAATGAAGACGACGCGCGACTGGCAAGCTCAGGCCAAAGGGATCATCCGAGGCGAGCTGCGGCGACGAATCTTACTATGACGATGTTGCAGATCGACTGATGGCGATCGCCATTTCTTAAAATCCTCAGAACGGCAATAACAAGATGCCGCGACTTCAAGCCGTGTTCTTCCTCCAGTGCATGGAGGCGATCGGGGTCAAAACCCTCCAGCTCGACAGCGGCGATTGACAATCTCTGAGTGTTGCTTATCTAACACATACCCGCATAAATCGGCGCCATCATGGCGGTCGGCGTTCAAAAGTTGTTGACGCTTAGCGACATGGCTCAGGAATTGTAAGAGTTTGTCCCCGCTGAGTGGGCCAGTTTGGGGAGAAAGCGCGATGACCGACCTTCTTAAAGAGTTAACGCACTATATCTGCTCGAGGCGGAAGACCCCGCGACCCTTGGCGCGACTAAGCTAAATAAGGGACTGTGGTTTTCAGATACCATCGCTTATCGCGTGATCGGCAGATCAATCACCAATACGACTTATATCAAGCGATATTCGGTCCTTCCCGCAACTTCGTCGTGGTGCATTTTTATATTGCAATCAGAAGGGAAGGTGATCGCCAGGGAAAGGCCACATTTCAAATATGTGCTGCGCGAGTTTATTGCACTGCAGCCGCCAGCGAATGGCGTATTCTCGTTTCAAGAATTGGAAATTATCGACGCAGTCGTCGCCTGGATATGTGGCGAACATACCGCGTCCTCAATTAGCGAATTGACGCATGATAGCGTCTGGGAAGCTGCGCGAGACGGCGAGGAAATCCCAATGTTTGCGGTTCTGGGCGCACTTTCGGGAGAAATCACTGACGCTACAAGGCGTGGCGGACGAAATTATTGCGCGACGCTGAATATTTACTAGCCTAGACGTTTCTCGAAAAATCGGAGAAGTACGTTGCGGGGATGGGTCTTTGCGCGCACCGTCATTGAGACGCGGCAGTAATAGCTGTAATTCCCGCATATCAGCAGCAATTCGGTCGATTTGATGATGCGTACGACGCTCTGAAATGGAATCTAGCGCGTCGGGCGGATCAGCTTGGCGCGCGAACATCAATCAGCGGCACCGAGCATCGCCTATACCGACAAGATCGAGACCCAGCTAGCAGTACACGCCCGCGCTGATCGTCCTCTACACCTTTGCCGCCATCGAGTGACGGACATCGGTCTTCACCTAACAGGTGAGACAGGCACATATTTCCGGTCACTTGCCGAGGCAGAAATCCGCGAAGATCATGTCGAGCAGGTCTTCGACATCGACCCGGCCGGTGATATGCCCGAGGCTGCGCCAGGCGAGCCGCAAATCCTCGGCGCGCAGTTCGGCGAGGTCGGCGGCGAGCGAGCGGCGCAGCGCGCCCACCGCGATTTCCAGCGCCGCGCGATGGCGCGCCCGCGTCAACAGCGGCGCCGCGATGTCGTAGCGTTCGGCGACATGCCGGGCGAGCGCCGCGATCAAGGCCGCGATGCCCTCGCCGGTCAGCGCCGAAATCGCCAGCGCGCCGGGCGGCAACGCGTCGCGATCGGCGACGCGGTCGATCTTGTTGGCGACCAGGAGCGTGTCGGGGCCGGGCCAGCGTGCGGCGCCCGCCGCGTCCTCGGGGCGGGCGGCATCGAACACGAAAAGGCGCAATTCGGCCGCCTCGGCGCGGGCCAGCGCACGGCGCAACCCCTCCTGCTCGATCAGGTCGGCGCTGTCGCGCAGACCCGCGGTGTCGGCCAGCACGACCGGAAAGCCGGCGAGGTCGATCGCGACCTCGATCACGTCGCGCGTCGTGCCGGCGATCGGCGAGGTGATCGCCGCCTCGCGCCGCGCCAACTGGTTGAGGAGGCTCGATTTGCCGGCATTGGGCGGGCCGAGGATCGCCACCGCGATGCCGTCGCGCAGCCGCTCGCCGCGATGCCCGTCGGCGAGATGATGCGGCGATCTCGATCGGCGAGGGCGGCGGTCTCGGCCGCGACCTGCGCCTCGATCTCGGGCGGCAGGTCCTCGTCGGGAAAGTCGATCGCGGCTTCGAGGTGGGCGAGCAGACGCACCAGCCGGTCGCTCCAGCCGCGATAGAGCGCGCCGAGCGACCCGTCGAGCTGGCGCAGGGCCTGGCGGCGCTGCGCCTCGGTCTCGGCCGCCGCGAGGTCGGCCACCGCCTCGGCCTGCACCAGGTCGAGCTTGCCGTTCAGAAAGGCGCGGCGGGTGAATTCGCCGGGCTCGGCGAGGCGCAGCCCCTGCCGCGCCGAGCGCCGCCATCACCGCCGCCGAGCACGGCGCGGCTGCCGTGCAGATGCAGTTCGGCGACATCCTCGCCGGTGACGCTGCGCGGGCCGGGAAACCACAGTGCCAGCCCGTCGTCGAGATCGTCGCCGCTGTCCGGGTCGCGCAGCCGCACATGACGCGCGACCCGCGGCGGCGGCAACGCGCCGGCCAGCGCCGCCAACGCCGGCCCGCTAGCCGGGCCGGACAGGCGGATAACCGCGATCGCGGCGCGCCCGGCGGCGGTCGCCGGGGCGTAGATCGTGTCGGGCGCCGCAATCGTTGACGCCGACCAGTCGTTGACGCAGACCGGGCGAGGGGCCGTGCGTCGGCTATTTCTGGTCCGGCTGCAACATCAGCCGGGCGACCCGGCCGCCGTTCTTGACGTGGGTTTCGAGGATCTCGTCGAGGTCGGCGGTGTTCTCATAGCGATACCACACGCCCTCGGGGTAGATGACCAGGTTGGGGCCGAGCTCGCAGCGGTCGAGGCAGCCGGCGGCGTTGCAGCGGATGCTCTCGATCCCCATCTGCTTCGCCTTTTCGCGCATATAGCCGCGCAGCTTCTCGACCCCGCCGGCCGCTTCGGCGCGCGCGATGCAGGAACCGCGCGGATGCCCCGCCGCCCGGGTATTGGTGCACATGAACACGTGGTGCTCGTAGAACAGCCGCGGGTCGGCGGGCGTATCTGACATTTGCTGTCTCCTGTCGCACGAACGGCGGAGCGCCTCTGGCAATCCGCCAGTTTGCATCCAAGATGGAGACAGAACCGTACCCTGTCGCGCCGCGCGCGGCAACACATCGCAGCCGGCGGTTGCCACGCAATCGGCCCGGCGGAGAGTGCGCATGGACAGAAACCGCCTCGGCGAGGAATTGAGCCCCTACCTGCTGCAGCACAAGGACAACCCGGTGCATTGGCGGGGCTGGAATGCCGAGACGCTGGCAGCCGCCAAGGCGGCAGACAAGCCGATCCTGTTGTCGATCGGCTACGCCGCCTGCCACTGGTGCCACGTCATGGCGCATGAGAGCTTTGAGAACCCCGAGATCGCGGCGCTGATGAACGAGCGCTTCGTCAACATCAAGGTCGACCGCGAGGAACGCCCGGACCTCGACGCGATCTACCAGAATGCGCTGGCGATGATGGGCGAGCAGGGCGGCTGGCCCTTGACGATGTTTCTGACCCCGGCCGGCGAGCCGTTCTGGGGCGGCACCTATTACCCGCCCGAGCCGCGCTGGGGCCGGCCCGGCTTCCCGCAGGTGCTGACGCGCGATCGGCAACGCCTATCGCGGCGACCGCAACACGATCCTGAAAAACGTCGTCGCCCTGCGCGACGGGCTGCAAAAGCTCGGCCAGCCGCAGCCCGGCGCCGACATCGCGCCCGAATTGTTCGACCGCGTCGCCGAGCGGCTATTGCGCGAGGTCGATCCGCTCAATGGCGGCATCGGCAGCGCCCCCAAATTCCCGCAATGCGGCATCTTCGAATTGCTGTGGCGGGCCTGGAAGCGCACCGGCCTCGCGCCCTATCGCGAAGCCGTCGAGCGCACCCTGACGACGATCAGCCAGGGCGGCATCTACGACCATCTCGGCGGCGGCTACGCCCGCTATGCCACCGACTCGCATTGGCTGGTGCCGCATTTCGAGAAGATGCTGTACGACAACGCCGAGCTGGTCAGCCTGTTGACCCTGGTGTGGCAGGAGACCCGCGACCCGCTCTACGCAACGCGAGTCGCCGAGACGATCGGCTGGCTCGAGCGCGAGATGACCGGCCCCGAGGGCGGCTTCTTCAGCAGCCTCGACGCCGACAGCGAGCACGAGGAAGGCAAGTTCTACGTCTGGTCGGAAGCGCGAGATCGACGCGCTGCTCGGCGCGCGAGCAGGGCTGTTCAAGCGCTATTACGACGTCGGCGCCGGCGGCAACTGGGAAAGCCACACGATCCTCAACCGCCTCGCGCATCCCGCCCTCGCCGATGACGCGACCGAAGCGGAGCTGGCGCAGTGCCGCGAATTGCTGCTGGCGGCGCGAGCCGGCCGGGTGCGGCCCGGGCTCGACGACAAGATCCTGGCCGACTGGAACGGGCTGATGATCGCGGCGCTCGCCGAGGCCGGTCTTGCCTTCGACCGCGCCGAGTGGATCGCGCTGGCGGGCCGCGCCTTCGCCTTTATCGCCGGCGCGATGACCGGCCCGGACGGAAGGCTGCGGCATAGCTGGCGGGTCGGCCAGGCGCGCCATCCGGCAAGCGTCGACGACTACGCCAATCTGAGCCGCGCCGCGCTGGCCTTGCATGAGGCGACCGGCGACGACGCCTGCCTCGCGCAGGCGCAGGAATGGGTCGCGGTGCTCGACCGGCATTACTGGGACGCGGCCGGCGGCGGCTATTTCTTCGCGGCCGACGACACCGCCGACCTGATCGCCCGGGTCAAGACCGCCGCCGATGCCGCGGTGCCATCCGGCAACGGCACGATGGTCGGGGTGCTGACCCGGCTCGCGCTGCTGACTGGCGAGGACGCCTATCGGCACCGCGCCGAGGCAATCATTGCCGCGTTTTCGGGCGAGCTGGCGCGCAACTTCTTCCCATTGGCGACGCTGATCAACAACGCCGAACTGGCGATGAAGCCGGTGCAGATCGTGCTGGCCGGCGACCCCGGCGACCCCGCGCTGGCGGCATTGCGCCGCGCGGTCTACGCCGTCTCGTTGCCGAACCGGGTGGTGCTGACGGTCATGCCGGACAGGGAATTGCCGAGGGCTCACCCGGCATACGGCAAGAGGCTCGTCGCCGGCCGGGCCGCGGCTTATGTCTGCGACGGGCCGGTGTGCTCCCTGCCATTGACCGAGCCGCAGGCGCTGATCGACAGCCTCGCCGCCTTGCGCTAATGTTCGCTAAACGTTCCGAGAAGCGGCGATGCCTTCCCTGTCCATCCCCAGCCCCGTAGGGCAATTGACGATCGACGAAGCGGACGAGGCGATCATCGCGATCCGCTGGGAAGACGGCTCTCCCGCCGGCAACGGCAGCGCACTCCTCGCCGAGGCGGCGCGCCAACTCGCGGCCTATTTCGACGGAACCCTCAGCCGGTTCGACCTGCCGCTGCGGCCGGCGGGGTCGCCGTTCGAGACGCGCGTGTGGAATGCGATGCAGCAGATCCCCTACGGCGAGACGCGCTGCTACGGCGACCTCGCCGCCGCAATCGGTTCGGCGCCGCGCGCGGTCGGGCGGGCCTGCGGCAGAAACCCGATCCCGATCGTCATTCCGTGCCACCGCGTGCTGGCCAAGGGCGGGCTCGGCGGCTATAGCGGCGCGGGCGGGCTCGCCACCAAACAGCGCCTGCTCGCGCTCGAAGGCACACTCGGCTAAAACCCACCGCACAACTCATCCTGGAGGGTAGGGCAATGGTGCAGGCGATCCGTTTTGCGAAGACCGGCGGCCCCGAGGTGCTGGACTGGCAGCAGGTCGAGGTCGGCAAGCCGGGGCCGGGCCAGGTGCGGCTCAAGCACACCGCGGTCGGGCTCAATTACATCGACACCTACCAGCGCAGCGGGCTCTACCCGATGCCGATGCCGAGCGGGCTCGGCTCCGAGGCGGCCGGGATCGTCGAGGAGGTCGGGCCGGGGGTCAGCGGCCTCAAGCCCGGCGACCGCGTCGCCTATGCCGGCGGCCCCCTCGGCGCCTATAGCGAGGCGCGGGTCATGCCGGCCGACCGGCTGGTGCCGGTGCCCGACGGCATCACCGACACCCAAGCCGCGGCGATGATGCTGAAGGGCATGACCGCGTGGTACCTGATCCGCCGCACCCATGTCGTAAAGCCGGGCGAGACGATCCTCATCCACGCCGCCGCCGGCGGGGTCGGGCTGATCGTCTGCCAATGGGCCAAGCATCTCGGCGCCACCGTGATCGGCACCGTCGGCGACGCGCAGAAGGCCGCGCTCGCCAAGGCCAACGGCTGCGACCACCCGATCAACTACCGCAGCGAGGATTTCGTCGCCCGGGTCAACGAGATCACCGGCGGCAAGAAATTGCCGGTCGTCTATGATTCGGTCGGCAAGGATACGTTCTTCAAATCGCTCGACTGCATCGCGCCGCTGGGGCTGATGGCGCTGTTCGGGCAGTCCTCCGGGGCGGTGCCGCCGGTCGATCTCGGCATCCTGGCGGCCAAGGGCTCGCTGTTCGTGACCCGCCCGACCCTCAACACCTACACCGCAAGCCGCGAAGATTTGCTCACCGCATCGGGCGAGTTGTTCGACGTCGTGCGCAAGGGCGCCGTCAAGCTGGCGATCAACCAGACCTACGCGCTGCGCGACGCCGCCCAGGCGCATCGCGACCTGCAAGACCGCAAGACCACCGGCTCGACCGTGTTTACCGTGTAGCCGGCTCGATCATTTGCGCCTCCGGGGGGTGCGCCCCCGGAGGCCGGCCGCGTCCGGAAAACCGCTCGACTGGAGCATCCCCAACCGGGGAGCAATAGGGCTGGCTTACCCCGATCACAGTCCCTTCAGCGCGCAGAAGACCGAGTACGCCAGCCACATTAACAGCATTGTCAATCCTGTATAGTGAAATACCGGATACATCGGTAAATCTATTACTTTGTGCGATGACCGGAGTCTGCGGACACGCTTTGGCCGAGCGCCAATATCATTGGTCACTTTGACGAGAATAATCTGTGCTTCGATGCACAAAGCCGGCAGCAACTCGCCAAGCCGGCGATTGAACCGCCACCACCAGCTGTAATTCTCCAAGCGACGCAGCAAACCGCCCGAGATGATTCGGAAGCCGCGAGCGTTGATGACCTGCAGCCCGGGATTGTGCTTTATGAGACCAACAAAAGAACTTAAAGAAAATGCTTGTTGATGACTGGCGGTTGACCCGAGAGAGAAAACTCGTCGCAGCCAGGGAACCAGATGTTTGCGGGCGAGATCCAGCGGTGGAACGAAAATCGGCACCCCGATCACAATGATGCCGCCGGGGCGCGCAACGCGTGCGAGCGTCGCGATCGCCGCATCGAGCGTATCAAGGTGCTCTAAAACCTGTTCGCAAACAACGATATCATAGCGATCTGCCGCTATCGCGGGATAGCCCTGGGTCAGATCGCCAACGAAAAACTCGCGGTAAAGCTCGCGCTTGTAGAGGACGTTATCCGCCAGATCGGCTCCCGATATGTGCAGACTATTGAAGTTCGGCTCAGCTTCAAGCTGACACAGCAACGGGCCCCAGCCACAGCCCACATCCAGCAGCGCAAGCGCCCCGCCGACCCGTGCTGCGTGCGCGGCCCAGAAGTTGATGTCTTGCGCCAGCACGGCGTACCGCGCCAGCCGCAGGCGATAGGGCTCAGGTCGTTTGGGGTCTACCGGGAAGACCTGCCGCGGCACATACTCGGGGCGGCCCCGCATGCCGACGGAAGCGATTAATCCCGTGCCGTCCGACGAGGAAATTTCTGCGCACATCGCTTGGCCAACGTCGTCCGGGCGTGACCGTACCGCGCAAAAGAGCCCGCGGATGTAGACTTTTGTCGAGATGCGCCGAGTCATTTGCGGGGCGGCCCGGCGAGCCGAGCGCCCGGCATATGAGGGCGGCAGCCCGAACAGCCGGAAGGCGTTGCGGCCTCGCGCGATAAGGCGCACGCTGCGCGCCAGTCAATTCGTCAATTCGCTCATCGGGAGGGACGGGCAATGAGTGGAAACACCCAGGATTTCAACTTTCTGCAAGGCGTCAAGGTGGTGGATTTCACCCAGTTCGAGGCGGGCACCACCTGCACCGAGGTGCTCGCCTGGTTCGGCGCCGAGGTCGTCAAGATCGAGAACCCGGGGCGCGGCGACCCCGGCCGCCGCCTGCGGCCCGGCAAGCCGGACGACGATCCCTGGTATTTCCGCCAGTTCAACGTCAACAAGAAGTCGCTGGCGATCAACCTCAAGTCGCCGAAGGGCTTGGAGATCGTCAAGAACATGCTGAAAAAGGCCGACGTGACGGCCGAGAACATGGCGCCCGGCACGATCGAGCGCCTCGGGCTCGACTACGAGGCGGTCAAGAAGATCAACCCCGGCATCATCTATTGCCGCATCAAGGGCTTCGCCGCCGGGCAGCCCGCACGCGAAGGGGCTGGCCTTCGACATGATCGCGCAGGCCGCCGGCGGCCCGATCAGCGTCACCGGCTGGCCCGACCAGCCGCCGGTCAAGCCCGGCCTCTCCTTCGGCGACACCGGCACCGGCATGCTGATGTCGGCGACGATCCTCGGCGCCCTGCACGAGCGCAACCGCACCGGCCAGGGCCGGCTGCTCGAATTGGCGATGCAGGACGCGATGGTCCACTACATGCGCACCTGCTTTGCGACGATGATGCGCACCGGCAAGCCGGCGCAGCGCCGCGGCGCCAAGCCCAGCGCCGGCAACAACTCGCCGGCTGGCCTCTACCCGGCGAAGGGCGGCGGTCCCAACGACTACCTCTACATCACGACGAGCCGCGCCAATCCCGAGCACTGGACGCGGCTGGCAAAATTGGTCGGGCGCGAGGATCTGATCGAGGATCCGCGCTTTGCGACCGGCGAGACGCGGGTCCAGAACAGCGACGAACTCGACCGCATCATCGGCGAGTGGACCTCGCAGCACGACAAGCGCGACGCGATGGAGAAGCTGATCGCGATCGGCGTGCCGGCCGGCGCGGTGTTCGACACGATGGAACTGCAGAACGAGCCGGACTTCGAACAGCGCGGCTTCATGCAGCAGGTGCACCACCACAACGGCGACGACAAGATGGCCACCTGGCCGGTGCGCATCGACGGTCAGACGGTGCGCTTGAAGGGCACCCACGCGCTCGGGCAAGACGGCGCCGAGGTGCTGGAGAACTGGCTCGGCATCAGCGCCGGTGAGTTCGCCAGCCTGAAGAGCGAAGGCGTGCTGTAGCCGCTCCGGTGCGGGGCGGCGTCAGCCGTCCCGCACCGCGCGAAAGCGCAGCCGCACGTAATCGGCGATCCAGCGCCCGTCCTCGGCGACCAGGACCGGCCGCAGCAGCGCGGCGGTCTCGCTGCGGGCGCGCGACGCGGTCGTCCTCCGGCACCGCGCCGAGAAAGTCTTCGCAAAACGCGTCGAGCCAGGGCTCGATGCCAGTCGGCAATACGGTCGGGCGCGGGATGATGCGGATGTCTTCGACCGTGAACCCGGCGGCTTCGAGCCGCGCGCGATACGCTTCCGCGGTCGGGAAGTAGAATGGGTTGCAGCGCTGTGCGTCGAGGCCGCGCCGCGCCAAGACCGCGCTCAGCGCGACGATCACCGCCGCGATGTTGCCGTGGCCGCCCATCTCGCCGACGAACCGGCCGCCCGGCTTCAACGCGCGGCGCACCCCGGCGATGACCGCATCGGCATCGCGCATCCAATGCATCGCAGCATTCGAGAATACGGCGTCAAACTCGCCGGCGAAGGCGAGCCTTTGCCCGTCCATCAGGCGTGCGTCGAGCCCCTTCGCCCGCGCCGCGGCGACGAGATCGGGCGCGGCATCGACCGCGACGACCGTGGCGCCGGACGCGGCAAGCTTTTCGGTCAGCACGCCGTCGCCGCAGCCGAGATCGAGAATGCGCTCGCCGGGGCGGGGATCGAGCAGTTCGACGACCGGCCCTCCGAGCGCCGGCACGAACGCCCCGGCCGTGGCGTAGCGCTCGGCCTGCCAGCTCTGGCTGGCGATCTGCGCCATGTCTCAGGCCCTCGCCGCTGCCGCCTGGCGGCGCAATGCCGACAGCGTCGTGCGCGTGGTGATGACCTCCGGGTCCATCCGCAACTCGATGATCGCAGGCCGGCGGGCGGCAACCGCCGCCTCGAAAGCGGGCGCGAACTCCTCGGTGCGGCTGACGGTGGCGCTGAACGCGCCATAGGCGGCGGCGAGCGCCGCGAAATCGGGGTTCTTCAGCGCGGTGCCGACGACCCGGCCGGGATAGCGGCGTTCCTGGTGCATGCGGATCGTGCCGTACATCGCATTGTTGAAGACGAGGATGATCGGCGCCGCCCCGGCGCCGATCGCCGTCGCCAGCTCCTGCCCGGTCATCAGAAAGCCGCCGTCGCCGCAAAAACCGACGACGATCCGGCCGGGATGCACGAGGCTGGCGGCGATCGCCGAAGGCACGCCATAGCCCATCGCGCCCGAGGTCGGGCCGAGCTGGCGGCCGGGCCTGCGGTATTGCAGGAAGCGGTTGGGCCAGCCGCTGAAATTGCCGGCGTCCGAGGTGACGATCGCGTCGTCCGGCAAACGCCCGCGCAGCCACGTCATGACCCGGCCGAGATCGAGCGCCGGCACCGGCTCGAACGGGGTCGGCATCAGCCCGGCCTCGTACTCGGCGCGCGCCGCCGCCCGCCAGTCGCGCCAGCGCGGCGCCGGAACCGGGGACAATGCTGCAGCCGCCGCAGCGAATTCAGCCATGCCCGACTGGATCGCCAAAGTCGGGCGGAATACCCGCCCCAACTCCTCGGCGGCGGCATGCACATGGATGAGCGTCTTGCCGGGATCGGGCACCCCGAGCAGCGTATAGGATTGCGAGGTGATCTCGCCGATCCGCGCGCCGACCGCCAGCACCAGATCCGCGGCCTTGAAGCGCGCCACCAAGGCCGGCGCGGCGCCGGTCCCGAGGTCGCCGACAAAGCCCGACAGCCGGTTGTCCATGATGTCCTGGCGGCGGAACGAACAGCACACCGGCAATTCGTTGGCTTGCGCAAAGCGGGCGATGTCGGCGCAGGCGGCGTCCGTCCAGCCGCCGCCGCCGACCAGCATGATCGGCCGCTCGGCGGCGGCGAGGAGCCGGCGCATTTCGGCCAGGTCGGCGGCGCCGGGATGGGCGTGCACCGCACGGTAGGGGCCGACGATGTCGGCGGCGCGGCGGTCGCGCAGCATGTCCTCCGGCAGCGCCACCACGACCGGCCCGGGCCGGCCCGAAATCGCCACCTGAAACGCCTGGTTCATCAGCTCGGGGATGCGCTCGGCCATGTCGATCTGCGTCACCCATTTGGCGAGCGGCGCGTACATCTTGCGGAAATCGACCTCCTGGAAGGCCTCGCGGTCGATCTGGTAGCGCGCCACCTGGCCGACCAGCACGACCATCGGCGTCGAATCCTGAAACGCGGTATGCACCCCGACCGAGGCGTTGCAGGCGCCGGGGCCGCGCGTCACCAGCAGCACGCCGGGCTTGCCGGTCAGCTTGCCGTAGGCTTCCGCCATGAACGCCGCGCCGCTTTCCTGGCGGCAGGTGACGAGGCGGATCTCGGGCGCGTCATAGAGGGCGTCGAGCACTTCGAGATAGCTCTCGCCGGCGACGCTGAACGCCATCTCGACGCCGTGCGCGCGCAACGCAGCAACCACCAGCTGGCCGCCGCTCAACAGGGGAAGGTTGGTCGCCATCGCCGCTCCACGCGCCATCATTCGGGATCGGCCATTTGAGACGATGCGGCGGCCGGACGAAAGAGCCTTTTCGGCGTTTGCCGGTTTGTCGTTGCCGGGCGGGCCGCGCCGCCGCACTCTCGGCCGGTGCCGGCGCATACCCGATGCGGGCCGCGCGCAGCGCACGGGGAGGCTTCGGCATGTCGCGCCGTAAACTCTTGGCATGGCGAGAGCAATGACCACTGCACAGCCGCCCCGCGCCAATATGGCGCCGCTGCTGCCCGGCCGCCTGTAGCCGGGCATGGACGACCAGCCGCCCCTGCCGCTCTTGGCGCCGCCCCGCGCCCGTGAGCACGTCGAGCCGGAAACAAGGCCGCTCACCGCGCCGGCGCCGCGTTCCGGCCTGCGCAGCGTCCTGTGGCTGCTGCTCGTGCTGCTCGCCGTCGCCGGTCTGGCGACCTGGTTGATTATGCGCGCCGGCAACCAGCCGGCCCGCACCGGCCGCTTCCAATCCTCGGGCCCGATGCCGGTCGGAACGGCGACGGTCGCGAAGGGCGACATGCCGATCGCGCTCAACGCGCTCGGCACCGTGACGCCGCTCGCCACGGTCACGGTCAAGACCCAGATCAACGGCCAGCTTATCGAAGTCGCCTTCAAGGAAGGCCAGATGGTCAAGAAGGGCGACTTCCTCGCCCAGATCGACCCGCGCCCCTACCAGGTCGCGCTCGAGCAGGCCGAGGGCCAATTGGCCAAGGATCAGGCACTCCTCAAGAACGCCGAGATCGACTTCGCCCGCTACAAGACGCTGGTCGCGCAGAACTCGATCGCGCGCCAGACCGCCGACACCCAGGCCGCCCTCGTCCAGCAGGACCGCGGCACCGTCCAGTCCGACATGGCGCAGGTCGACGCGCAGAAGCTCAACCTCGTCTATTGCCACATCGTCGCGCCGGTCAGCGGGCGGGTCGGGCTGCGCCAGGTCGATGCCGGCAACTACGTGCAGACCGGCGACGCCGGCGGCCTCGTCGTGATCACCCAGATCCAGCCGATCTCGGTGATCTTCACCCTGCCGGAAGACGATCTGCGCGCGGTGCTGCGCCGCCTGCATGAAGGCGCCAAATTGCCGGTGACCGCCTACGACCGCACCGGCACGGTCAAGCTCGACAGCGGCATGCTCGAAACCGTCGACAACCAGATCGACGTCTCGACCGGCACTGTGAAGCTGCGCGCCGTCTTCAGCAATCCCGAGCAGATCCTGTTTCCAAACCAGTTCGTCAACGTCCGGCTGCTGGTGAACACATTGCACGACGCAGACATCGTGCCGATCGCGGCGATCCAGCGCGGCGCGCCCGGGACCTTCGTCTACGCCGTCAAGCCCGATAACACGGTCGCAGCGCAACCGGTGACCCTCGGCCCCGGCGACAACCAGCGCGTCGCGGTCCTCAAGGGGTTGCAGCCGGGCCAGCGCGTCGTCACCGACGGCGCCGATCGGCTGAAGGATGGCGCCGAGGTGCGGCTCGCCGCCGCCGCCATCCGGCACCGCCCCACCCGGCGCTGCGTCGCCGGCCGCCTCGGACCCGGCAAAAATGCGGCCGCGCGGCCAGGGCAACGGCCAGAACGGCGGACAGCACCGGCGGCGGAGCAGCGAGTGATCCAGCCTCGGGTTGAAACGTGAGCCCGTCGCGGCTCTTCATCCTGCGGCCGGTCGCGACCTCGCTGCTGATGGCGGCGATCATGCTGGTCGGCCTCGTCGCCTACCGCTTCCTGCCGCTCTCGGCGCTGCCCGAGGTCGATTACCCGACGATCCAGGTGGTGACGCTCTATCCCGGCGCCAGCCCCGACGTGATGACCTCCTCGGTGACCTCGCCGCTGGAGGTTCAGCTCGGCCAGATGCCGGGGCTCAACCAGATGTCGTCGGTCAGCTCGGCCGGATCGTCGGTCATCACGTTGCAGTTCGGCCTCGATCTGAGCCTCGACGTCGCCGAGCAGGAGGTTCAGGCGGCGATCAACGCGGCCGGCAATCTGTTGCCCTCCGACCTGCCGGCGCCGCCGATCTACTCCAAGGTCAACCCGGCCGACGCGCCGATCCTGACCCTGGCGCTGACCTCGAAAACCTTGCCGCTGACCCAGGTCGAGGACCTCGCCGACACGCGCCTCGCGCAGAAGATCTCGCAGGTCACCGGGGTCGGCCTCGTCAGCATCAGCGGCGGCAATCGCCCGGCGGTGCGCATCCAGGCCAATCTGCGCCAGCTCGCCGCCTACGGCCTCAACATCGACGATCTGCGCACGACGATCGCCAACGCCAACGTGCAACACGCCCAAGGGCAATTTCGACGGGCCGGCCCGGCAATACACGATCAACGCCAACGACCAGCTCAACAGCGCCGCCGATTATGAGGATCTCGTCGTCGCCTACCGCAACGGCGCGCCGGTGCGGCTCGCCGATGTCGCCGCCGCCCGCGAGGGAGCCGAGAACACCAAGCTCGCCGGCTGGACGAACACCACCCCGGCGGTCATCCTCAACATCCAGCGCCAGCCGGGCGCCAACGTGATCGAGGTCGTCGACCGCATCAAGGCGCTGCTGCCGCAACTGCAAGGCGGCGCTGCCGGCGGCGGTCGACGTCACGGTGCTGACCGACCGCACCACGACGATCCGCGCCTCGGTCGCCGATGTCGAGTTCGAGCTCGGGCTCGCCGTCGTGCTGGTCGTGCTGGTGATCTTCCTGTTCCTGCGCAGCCTCTCGGCGACGGTGATCCCGAGCCTGTCGGTGCCGCTGTCGCTTGGTCGGCACGCTGGCGGTCATGTACCTCGCCGGGTTCAGCCTCAACAATCTGTCGCTGATGGCGATGACGATCGCGACCGGCTTTGTCGTCGACGACGCGATCGTCATGATCGAGAACATCTCGCGCTACATCGAGGCGGGCGACCCGCCGTTGCGCGCCGCGCTGCGCGGCTCGCAGCAGATCGGCTTCACGATCATCTCGCTGACGGTGTCGCTGATCGCGGTGCTGATCCCGCTGTTGTTCATGCCCGACGTGGTCGGAAGGCTGTTCCGCGAGTTCGCGATCACGCTGGCGGTGACGATCCTGATCTCGGCGGTCGTGTCGCTGACCCTGGTGCCGATGATGTGCGCCAAGCTGTTGCGCCACCGCCGCCCCGAAGACATGTCGCTGATCGCGCGCAAGAGCCAGCAAGGGTTCGATGCAGTGATCGCGCAATACGGCCGCCTGCTCGCCTGGGTGCTCGACCACCAGGCGGCGACATTGCTGGTCGCGGTCGCCACCGTGGCGCTGACCGTCTACTTCTACGTCATCATCCCGAAGGGGTTCTTCCCGGTGCAGGATACCGGGCTGATCCAGGGCATCTCCGAGGCGCCGCCTTCGGTGTCGTTCAAGGCGATGGCCGAGCGCCAGGAGGCGCTCGCCGCCGCAGTCCTCAAGGATCCCGACGTCGTCAGCCTGTCGTCGTTCATCGGGGTCGACGGCACCAACACGACGCTCAACAGCGGCCGCATGCTGATCAACCTGAAGCCGCGCGACGCGCGCACGGCCAGCGCCAGCGACATCATCCGCCGCCTGCAAGGCGAGATCGCCGGCGTCACCGGCATCACCCTCTACATGCAGCCGGTGCAGGATTTGACGATCGACGCCACGGTCAGCCGCAGCCAGTACCAGTTCGCCCTCGAAGACGCCAACCCCGACGAGTTCACGGTGTGGGTGCCACGCCTCGTCGAGCGGCTGCGCCAGATTCCGCTGCTGCAGGATGTCGGGACCAGCTACGCGCAGAACGGGCTGTCGGCCTATGTGCAGATCGACCGCGCGACGGCGGCGCGCTTCGGCATCACCCCGGCGACGATCGACAACGCGCTCTACGATTCCTTCGGGCAGCGCATCGTCTCGACGATCTTCACCCAGTCGAACCAGTACCGGGTGATCCTCGAAGCCGATCCCGACCTGCAGCAATCGGTGAATTCGCTGAACGCGATCTACCTGCCGTCCTCGACCGCCGCCAACGGCGAGGTGCCGCTATCGGCGATCGCCCGGATCGTCGAGGAGACGGCGCCGCTGCAGGTCATGCCATATCGGGCAATTTCCGGCGACGACGGTCTCGTTCAACCTGGCGCCCGGCGCCTCGCTCGGCGCGGCGGTCGATGCGATCCGCCAGGCCGAAGCCGAGATCGGACTGCCGGCCAGCATGATCACCCGCTTCCAGGGCGCCGCGCTGGCCTTCCAGGCGGCGCTCGGCAACGAGCTGTTGCTGATCGCGGCGGCGATCGTCACGGTCTACATCGTGCTGGGCGTGCTTTACGAGAGCTACATCCACCCGCTGACGATCCTCTCGACCCTGCCCTCGGCCGGGCTCGGCGCGCTGCTGGCGTTGATGCTCGACGGCAGCGATCTCAGCGTCATCGCGATCATCGGCATCATCCTGTTGATCGGCATCGTCAAGAAGAACGGCGATCATGATGGTCGACTTCGCGCTCGACGCGCAGCGCAACGAGGGCAGGTCGCCGCGCGAGGCGATCCACCAGGCCTCGCTGCTGCGCTTCCGCCCGATCATGATGACGACGTTGGCGGCGATTTTCGCCGCGTTGCCGCTGATGTTCGGCAGCGGCACCGGGTCGGAATTGCGCCATCCGCTCGGCGTCACGATCGTCGGCGGGCTGATTCTGAGCCAGGCGCTGACGCTGTTCACGACGCCGGTCATCTATCTCGGGTTCGATCGGCTCGGCACCGCCGCCCGCCGCCGCTTCGGCCGCCTGTTCAACGCCGCGGAACCGGCCGCCGTGAGCTTATCGTGAGCCTCTCGACCCCGTTCATCGAGCGGCCGGTCGCCACCACGCTGTTGACCATCGGCCTGGCGCTTGCCGGGCTGTTCGCGTTCGTCAAATTGCCGGTCGCGCCGCTGCCGCAGGTCGACTTTCCGACCATCTCGGTCAACGCACAGATGCCGGGCGCCAGCCCCGAGATCGATGGCGACCACCGTGGCGACGCCGCTCGAGCGCCATCTCGGGGTGATCGCCGACGTCACCGAGATGACCTCGTCGAGCACCGTCGGCTCGACCCGCATCACCTTGCAGTTCGGCTTGAGCCGCGACATCGACGGCGCGGCGCGCGACGTGCAGGCGGCGATCAACGCGGCGCGCGCCGATCTGCCGGCCAGCCTGCGAACCAACCCGACCTACCGCAAGGTCAACCCGGCCGACGCCCCGATCCTGATCCTGGCGCTGACCTCCGACACCGAGACCCAGGGCCAGATGTACGACGCCGCCTCGACCATCCTGCAGCCCGCGCTGTCGCAGATCGAGGGCATCGGCCAGGTGACGATCGGCGGCGCCGCGGCGCCGGCGGTGCGGGTCGAGCTCAACCCGTTGCCGCTGTTCAAATACGGCATCGGCCTCGAAGACGTGCGCGCCGCGCTTACCTCGGCCAACGCGCACAGCCCGAAAGGCGCGATCGACCAGGGCGACCGCCGCTTCCAGCTCTACACCAACGACCAGGCCATCAAGCCCGAGGATTACCGGCCGCTGGTCATCGCCTATCGCAACGGCGCGCCGGTGCGGCTCTCCGATGTCGCCGATGTCGTCGAGGGCCCGGAAAACCTGCGCCACGCCGGGCTCGCCAACGGCAAGCCGGCGGTGCTGGTGATCCTCTACCGGCAGCCCGGCGCCAACATCATCGACACGGTCGACCGGGTCTACGGCGCTGCTGCCGCAGCTCAAGGCCTCGCTGGCCAGCGACATCGACCTCAACGTCGCGATGGACCGCAGCACGACGATCCGCGCCTCGTTGCACGAGGTCGAGAGCACGCTCGTGATCGCGATCGGCCTGGTCATCCTCGTCGTCTTCCTGTTCCTGCGCAACGCGCGCGCCGCGCTGATCCCGAGCGTCGCGGTGCCGGTGTCGCTGATCGGCACGTTCGGCGTGATGTATCTGCTCGGCTACAGCCTCGACAATCTGTCGCTGATGGCGCTGACGGTCTCGACCGGGTTTCGTCGTCGACGACGCGATCGTCGTGCTGGAAAACATCACCCGCCACCTCGAAGCCGGCATGGCGCGGCGCGAGGCGGCATTGCTCGGGCGCGCGCGAGGTCGGCTTCACCGTGCTGTCGATGAGCCTGTCGCTGATCGCGGTGTTCGTGCCGATCCTGTTGATGGGCGGGATCGTCGGCCGGCTGTTCCGCGAATTCGCGATGACGCTGTCGATCGCGATCCTGATCTCGCTCGTCGTGTCGCTGACCACGACGCCGATGATGTGCGCCTATATCGCAATGCACCGGCCCCAGCATCGCCGGCCGCGCTGGGATGTCGCCGGCGAGCGGGCGTTCGCGGCGATGCTCGGCTTCTACGATCGCACGCCTGAGGCAGGCTCTGCGCTGGCCGCTGGTGGTGATGCTGATCCTGCCGCTGACCGTCGGGCTCAACGTCTACCTGTTCGTCATGGTGCCCAAGGGGTTCTTCCCGCAGCAGGACACCGGCCGCATGATCGGCGGATTGCAGGCCGACCAGAGCATCTCGTTCCAGCTGATGCGGCAGAAGCTGACCCAGTTCATCGACATCATCCACAAGGACCCGGCGGTCGCCAGCGTGGTCGGCTTCACCGGCGGCGGCCAGACCAATTCCGGCTTTGTGTTCATCGCGCTGAAGCCGCTCGCGCAGCGCAAGCTGTCGGTCGATCCAGGTGATCGGCCGGCTGCGCGGCAAGCTGGCGCAGGTCGCCGGCGCGCGCCTGTTTCTCGCAGCCGGTGCAGGACATCCGGGTCGGCGGCCGGCAGAGCAACGCCGCAATACCAGTACACGCTGCAGGGCGACGACCTGACGCAGCTCTACGCCTGGGTGCCCGAAGGTCACCGCGGCGCTGGAGAAGCTGCCGCGAGCTGACCGACGTCAATTCCGACCAGCAGCAGAAGGGGCTCGAAACCGATCTGGTGATCGACCGCGCGACCGCCGCGCGGCTCGGGCTGACCGTCTGCGCAGATCGACAACACGCTCTACGACGCCTTCGGCCAGCGCCAGGTCTCGGTCATCTATACGCCGCGCAACCAGTATCACGTCGTGATGGAGGTCGCGCCGCAATACTGGCAGAGCCCGGACACGCTGAAGGAGATCTACATCAGCACCGCCGGCGGTCCGGTCAAAGGCACCCAGTCGACCAACGCGCGTGGTCGGCACCGTATCCGGCAACGAAGACGGCCAGCACGGCGGCCCAGATCGCCTCCGATACCGCGCGCAACCAGGCCAACCAACGCGCTCGCCAACACCGGGCGCAGCGCGACCTCGACCGGCGCGGCGGTCAGCACGGCGCAGGAGAACATGGTGCCGCTGTCGGCGTTCGCGCATTACCAGACCGGCAGCACGCCGCTCGCGGTCAATCACCAGGGCCTGTTCGTCGCCAGCACGATCTCGTTCAACCTGAAGCCCGGGATCGCGCTCGGGCGAGGCGATCGCGGGCAATCGACGAGGCGATGCTCGATTTGCATGTGCCGGCAACGATCCACGGCAGCTTCCAGGGCACCGCGCGGGCGTTCCAGCAATCGCTCGCCAACGAGCCGCGTGCTGATCGCCGCCGCGCTGCTCGCCGTCTACATCGTGCTCGGCGTGCTCTACGAGAGCTACATCCACCCGATCACGATCCTCTCCACCCTGCCCTCGGCCGGGGTCGGCGCGGTGCTGGCGCTGATGCTGTGCAACACCGAGTTCAGCATCATCGCGCTGATCGGGGTCATCCTGTTGATCGGCATCGTCAAGAAGAACGCAATCATGATGATCGACTTTGCGATCGGGGCCGAGCGCAGCGAGGGGCTGAGCCCGCGCGAGGCGATCTACCGCGCCGCGCTGCTGCGCTTCCGCCCGATCATGATGACGACCTTGGCGGCGATGTTCGGCGCCCTGCCGCTGGCGATCGGCTTCGGCGAGGGCGCCGAGTTGCGCCGCCCGCTCGGCATCTCGATCGTCGGCGGGCTGCTCGTCAGCCAGATGCTGACGCTCTACACGACCCCGGTCATCTACCTCTATCTCGACCGGCTCGGCCGCTGGGCGCGCCGCCGCACCGGCATGCGCCCCGCCGCACCGCGCGGCAGCCTCGCCGAGCCCGGCGAATGAGACGACGCAGAGGCAGGGCGCTTGCACCAATGGCGCTGGCGTTGGCGCTGGCCGCCTGCACCGTCGGGCCGGATTATCATCCTCCGGCCGCGCCCGTACCGGCCGCCTACAAGGAGGCCGGCTGGCAGCAGGCGCGGCCCGCCGACGCGATCGACCGCGGCGCCTGGTGGTCCCTCTACCGCGATCCCGTCCTCGATCGGCTCGAGCGCCAGGTCGACATCTCGAACCAGAACCTCAAGGCCGCCGCGGCCGCCTTCCGCCAGGCCGAGGCGATCGTCGCCCAGGGCCGCGCCGGGTTCTTCCCGACCGCCCAGATCGGCGCCTCCGCCGACCGCTCGCGCGCCTCCGGCTCGGGCCGGATCACGAATTTTTTCACCACGACCGCCTCGGCGGGCTGGGTTCCCGATCTGTGGGGCAAGGTGGGGCGCAGCGTCGAAGGCAGCCTGGCCAATGCCCAAGCCAGCGCCGGCGAGGTAGCGAGCGCCCGCCTCGCCGCACAGGCGCAGCTCGCCACCGACTACCTGCAATTGCGCGTCGCCGACGAGCTGAAGCGGCTGCTCGACGCGGCGGCAAAGGCTTATGGCGAGTCGCTGCGCATCACGCAGAACCAATACAAGGCCGGCATCGCTGCGGCCTCCGACGTGGCGCAGGCGCAGACCCAGCTCAACAGCACACGAGCCCAGGGGATCGCGGTCGGCGTCGCGCGCGCCCAGTACGAGCATGCGATTGCGGTGCTGATCGGCAAGCCGCCGGCCGAGCTGACCATCGCCCCCGCCGCGACGCTGCCGCCCCTGCCCGATATCCCGGCCGGGCTGCCGTCGGCATTGCTGCAGCGCCGGCCCGACATCGCCGCCGCCGAGCGCCGGATGGAAGCCGCCAACGCCGGCATCGGCGTCGCCGAGGCTGCGTTTTTCCCCGACGTCTCGTTGTCGGGCGATACCGGAACCGCGTCGGCGACGCTGGCCAAATTGCTGTCGGCGTCGAGCCTCGTATGGTCGCTCGGCTCGTCCCTGGCGCAGACCGTGTTCGACGCCGGCATCCGCCACGCCCAGGTCGCCGAGGCGCGTGCCGCCTATGATGCGGCGGTCGCCACCTACCGGCAGACCGTGCTGACCGGCTTCCAGCAAGTCGAGGACGCGCTGTCGGCGCTGCGCATCCTCGCCGCCCAGGCCGCCGCCGAGGACAGCGCGGTTACAGCCTCGCGCGAGGCCGAGCGCATCATCGTCAACCAGTACAAGGCCGGCACCGTCGCCTACACCAGCGTCGTCGTCGCCCAGACCGCGGCGCTCCTCAACGCCGAATCGGCGCTCAACATCCAGCAGAACCGGCTGGTTGCCGGCGTCGCGCTGATTGAGGCGCTGGGCGGCGGCTGGGACGCTGCGCAACTGCCGAGCCGAACGCGGATCGAGCGCGACAGCCCGCTCGATTTCAACCCATTGCCGCCCGCCGACGCATTGCCCCGGCGGTAAAGCGGCACCTCACAGCGTCAGCCCGGCGACATAGGTGGCGAGGTCGTGCTCGGCGGCGGTCAGCGCGTCCGACGCCTTGTCGATCGCGACCGACGCGGTGTCGAGCGCGCTCTCGGTGGTGTTGAACTTGTCGAGCAGCCGCTTGTAGACCGCCGGCTCGCCGCGCAGCACGGTGAGGTTGTTGCGCAGCCGGCTCTCGTCCTCGACCAGCTGGGTGCGCTGCTGCTTGAGCCGGCCGAGTTCGGCGCGCTGCCGCGCCACGGATTGCCGCCGCGTCGCGATCCCGTCAAGCGCGTGGCGCAGCTTGGGGTCGAGCTCGGGCGACGAGACGAACGCCGCGAGCCGCTGGTCGTCGAGCCCGACGAGCCCGACCGTCTCCTCGACCGGCTGCTCCTCGACCGCCTTGAGGCTGCCCTCGCCATTCGCCGGCAAGGTCAGCGGGATGCGATAGGCGTCCGCCGTCAGCGCCACCTCTTTCGGGTCCGGTGCGGTCAGGTTCGCCCCGGCGCGGCGGGGCTGCTCGATCAGCAGCGCCGGAAGGTGCGGCGCCGCGGCCTTGACCCGATAGGTTGTCGTCCAGCGCATCACCCGGTTGACCCGCATCACCCCCTCGGCGATCGCCGCCTTGACGATCGGGCGTTGCTCGGCGGCGGTGCGGTCGACCGTCACCTTGCCGTCGACGGCATAGCTCAGCAGCCGCTTGTCGCCGGCCGGCAATGCCGCGAGCCGGGCGTCGCCGAGATAGAGCGCGCCCTGCTTGGGGTCCTGCTGATACAGCGTCAGGACGCCGGGCGGCAGCCCGGTGCCGCTCGCGTTGGTCAGCTCGATCGCTGCCAGTGGGTGGCGCGGATCGACCGATTGCTGGTAGAGGTCGACGCGCCGCGCCGGCAGGTCGCGGTCGAGCAATGGCAGCATCAGGCTCTGCCCGGCCGCGACGCTGATCTTGTAGGGCGGCGTGAAGGCGATTTGCGTCGCCTCCTCGCTCGCCGCGGCGGCCTCGATCCGGGCCGGCATCATGGCCGCCGATGGCGGCGGGGCTGCGGCCGGTGCGGCCATCGCCATGTTGCGGGCGCCGCTCTCCGCCCGCTGCATGCGGAACACGCCGCCTTTCACCGCTTTGGCAAGCGCGTCGGTCGCCACCGTTCCGGTATCCGGCGGCGGCAGGACGCGGCTGCCCGATTCGACCGGCACCATCGGCCGCGGCACGTAATAGCTCTCGTAAAGCGCCTGGCGGAACGTCACCGGGTTGCCCGACAGCAGGGTCAGCGTCGACGTCCTTCCAGGCCCGGCCGCTGAAATTCTCCAGCACCGCCCAGCCTTGCAATCGGGCCGTGGCGGCGTGCTCGTCGGCCGGCAGGCTGAGCCGGTAGGTGGCCTTCCACAACGGCATCGCGACGACATAGCCGACCCGCACCGTGCGCGGCGCCGTGCCGTGCGTGTGCAATGTCAGAACCCGGCGGCCGGCATTGCGATAGGCCGCGATGCGCGCCAGCGCCGCCTCAACCTGGCGCTGCAGCTTCAGGTCGGCGAACGAGATCGCGTCGGCGTCCTGCAGCAGGAATTGCTGCAGCCCCTTGTCGGTCATCACGCTGACCCGCGCGCGGGTCTGGGCGACGCCGTCGGGGCCGCGCACCGTCTCGTTGTCGACATGCAACAGCCGGCCGCTGATCGCCTTCGGTGCCATGACCAGGATCTCGGCGCCCTGCAACGCGTTGAGCAGATCGACCTCGGAATTGAGCGCCCCCCGCCCGAACGGCAGATCGGCGAAGCTCTGGGTCAACGGCTCGCGCCCGGGCAATGTGATGTCGCCGACCGTCCCCTGCGGATCGTAGACGACGAGGCTTTTCATCACGTCGTCGACCTGGTCGAGCGGCACGTCGAGGCTCAGCGTCGCATCGCCGTCAACCTGCGCCTCGTATTCGAAATAACCGACCCCGCCGGTCGACAGCACCACCCGCTGCAGCACCAGGTCGGGCGTGCCGGACAGGCCTTGTGCATGCGCCGGCAAGACGGCGAGCAGCATCATGCCGGCCAGGGCTGCGAGCCAAGTTGCCGTTCGGTGCGCCATCGTTGCCTCCCCACCTATGCCGCGCCGATCGTCGGCCGCGAGAATGGCGAATTTGCGGTTTGCCGATCACATTGACACGGGCGCCGCCGCCCGAACACTCTGCGGCTCTTTGCGGTGACGGGGGCGCGGTGACGGGGCGCGGTGTGGCGAGCGGCGAGGCGGCGGCAAGGCTCGGGGTCGATATCGGCGGCACGTTTACCGATGTCGCGCTGGAGGTTGGCTCGCGCCGCTTCAGCGCCAAGATCCTGACGACGCCCGAGGCGCCCGAGCGCGCCGTCATCGATGCGATCCGCACGGTGCTCGACGAAGCCGGCCTCAGGCCCGCCGATTTGTCGATCATCATCCACGGCACGACCCTCGCCACCAACGCGATCATCGAGCGCAAGGGCGCCAAGACCGCGCTCGTCACGACCGAAGGGTTCCGCGACACGGTCGAGATCCGCCACGAGAACCGCTTCGAGCAATACGACGTCAATATCGACCTGCCGCCGCCGCTGGTGCCGCGGCGGCGGCGCCTTGTCGTGCCGGAGCGGATCAACGCCCAGGGACGGGTCGTCGTGCCGCTCGACGAGACGGCGGTCGAGCGCCTGGCCGAGCGTTGCGCCGCCGACGGCATCGAGAGCATCGCGATCGGCTTTCTGCACAGCTTCACCAACCCGGCGCATGAGGAGCGCACCCGCGACATCCTCGCCGCACGGCTGCCCGGCGTCACGCTTACCCTGTCGTGCGAGGTATCGCCCGAGATGCGCGAGTACGAGCGCTTCTCGACCGCCTGCGCCAATGCCTATGTGCAGCCGATGATCGGGCGCTATCTCGCCAGCCTGCAAGGCCTGCTGCGCGACGAGGGGCTGGCCTGCCCGCTGTTTCTGATGCTGTCGGGCGGCGGCTTGACGACCGTGGAGACCGCGATCCGCTTTCCGGTGCGGCTTGTCGAGAGCGGCCCCGCCGGCGGCGCGATCTTCGCCAGCCACATCGCCCGGCAATGCGGCCTCGACAAGGTGCTGTCCTACGATATGGGCGGCACCACCGCGAAGATCTGCCTGATCGACGATTTCCAGCCGCAATCGAGCCGCAGCTTCGAGGTCGCGCGCATCTACCGCTTCAAGAAGGGGAGCGGCCTGCCGTTGCGCATCCCGGTCATCGAGATGGTCGAGATCGGCGCCGGCGGCGGCTCGATCGCGCGCGTCGACCGGCTGCGGCGGATCACCGTCGGGCCGGACAGCGCCGGCGCCGATCCCGGCCCGGCCTGCTACGGAAACGGCGGCGCGGCGCCGAGTGTGACCGACGCCGACCTGCTGCTCGGCCGCATCGACCCGGCCGGGTTTTCCGGCGGCCGCATGCGCCTCGATTTCGCGGCGGCCGAGGCGGCGGTGCAGCATCAGGTTGCGACGCCGCTCGATTTGGCCCTGCCGCTCGCCGCCTTCGGGGTCAGCGAGATCGTCGACGAGAACATGGCCAATGCGGCGCGCGTCCACGCCATCGAAAGCGGCAAGGACGCGCGCGGCCGCACGCTGGTCGCGTTCGGCGGCGCCGCGCCGCTCCATGCCGCGCGGCTCGCCGACAAGCTCGGCCTCGACCGGGTGCTGGTGCCGTCGAATGCCGGGGTCGGCTCGGCGGTCGGGTTTCTGCGCGCGCCGATCGCCTACGAGATCGTGCGCTCGCAATTGCAGCGGCTCGACGCGTTCGACGCCGATGCCGCCAACGCGCTCCTCGCGGCGATGCGCCAGGAGGCCGAGGCGATCGTGCGCCAGGGCGTCCCCGACGCGCCGCTGTCCGAAGCCCGCTCGGCCTTCATGCGCTATCGCGGCCAGGGCCACGAGATCGCCGTGCCGGTGCCGGCCCGCCCCTACCGCCCCGAGGACGGCGCCGAATTGCTGGCGGCGTTCGAGACCGCCTATCGCCGGCTCTACAGCCGGGTCATCCCGGGGGTCGAGGTCGAGGTGCTGAGCTGGGTCCTCCTGCTGAGCACGCCGGCGCCGCACGAAGCTGCCGCCGCCCCGCCACCGCCGCCCGTCTCCCACCCTGCCCCGGCCCGCCGCCGCGCCGTGTTCGACCCCGACAGCGCCGATTTCGTCGAGGTCGCGATCCACGAGCGCGCGAGCCTCGCCCCGGGGGCGGTTATCCCCGGCCCCGCAATCATCGTCGAGGACGAGACCTCGACCGTCATCGGCCGCAGCTTCGACGCCCATATCGACGCGTTCGGCTATATCGAGCTGACCCGGCGGCGCTTTTCGGAGGGATGACCGCATGATCGACTATCGCAGCGACAATACCGGCCGCGCCGCGCCGGAAATCCTCGACGCGCTGGTCCGCGCCAACAGCGGCACGGCGCTCGGCTACGGCGCCGATGACTGGACGGCGCGGTTGCAGGACCGCTTTTCCGAATTGTTCGAGACGCGGGTGCGGGTCTTCCCGGTGGCGACCGGCACCGCCGCCAACGCGCTGTCGCTGGCCGCGCTGAGCCCGTCCTGGGGGCTCGTCTATTGCAGCGAGGCGGCGCACATCAACACCTCGGAAGCCAACGCCGCCGGGTTTTTCGGCGGCGGGCTGAAGCTCGTGCCGGTGGCCGGCAGCCACGGACGGATCGCCGCCGCTGCGCTCGCCGAGACGCTGGCCGCGATCCAGCCGGGGCAGACCCATCGCGGCCAGCCGGCGGCGGTCAACCTGACGCAGGCGAGCGATCTCGGCGCGGTCTACCGGCTCGACGACATTCGCGCGGTGACCGAGGTGGCGAAGGCGCGCGGCCTCAAGGTGCACATGGACGGGGCACGCTTTGCCAACGCGCTGGCCCGCCTCCAATGCAGCCCGGCCGAGATGAGCTGGCGCGCCGGGGTCGACATCCTGTCGTTCGGCGCGACCAAGAACGGCGGCGCCCTATGCGACGCGATCGTCGTCTTCGCGCCCGAACTCGCCGACGGGCTGGCGGTGCAATTGCGCCGCGCCGGCCAGGTGTGGTCGAAGATGCGCTTCGCCTCGGCGCAGCTGATGGCCTATGTCGAGGATGGGTTGTGGCTGCGCCTGGCGCAGGCATCCAACGCCGCGGCGGCGCGCATTGCCGCAGGGATCGAGGGCGGGATCGAGGGCGGGATCGAGGGCCTGCCCGGTTTGCGGCTCGTCGCGCCGGTCGAGGCCAACGAGGTCTTTCTCGAATTGCCGAACGGCGCGATGGATGCCCTCGAGCGCGACGGCTTCCAGTTCTATCGCCGCAGCCCGACGCTCGCCCGCTTCGTCTGCCGCTTCGATGTCAGCGCGGCAGAGGCCGACGCGCTGGTCGCCGCTTTGAAGCGCCATTGCGCCGCCCCGGCCCGCGCCGCGGAGTAGCTGCTACCCGGCCGGCGCCGCGGCTACCGAGCCCCCCCGCCGCAGGGCGGAGAGGGGCTCGGTGCACCCGCTTGGGGGGGCAGCCGGGCTATTTGCCCGTCGCCTCGGCGTGCTTGTCGCCGCTGGGCGGGGTCGTCGTACACTCGCCGCATTGCGGCGACGACAGCCAGACCGTCGACAAATCCTGGTTCAGGTAGTGGCTCGGACCGATCTTCCAGCCGTGCATATAAGACCGGTAGGGCACGATGCGGTTCCACCACAGCAGAAACGCCACGTGCACCTCCTTGTCCATCACCTGCTTGACGAACTGGTACATCAACGCGTGCTGCTTCTTGGCATCCTGCTCATGCAGCATCGCATTGTGCAGCTCGATTTCTTTCGGATCCTCGTAATAGCCGTAATTGGCCTTGTTGACCGATCGCGGCAGGTAGGCGTGCACGTCGAGCAGCGGGTTGACGATGCTTTGGCAGTTGCCGGCCAGCGCGACATCGAAATCCCCGTCGCGCAAGGTGCCGAACCACGGTCCGGTCGGCTTGACGTCCTGGGTCACATGCACCCCGATCTTGCTCCACTGATCGACCACCCAGGTGCCGTCATACTTGTACGGCTGGTCGACGTTGCGGTTGAGCAGCTTGAAGGTGAGGTTTTGCTGCCCGGCCTCCTTCAGCAGGCGGCGCGCCTCGGCCCGCGACTTCTTGATGTCGGGCGAGAACCCGGCGATCGTCTCCAGCTCTGCCTTGGTCGGCGCCAGCGGCGACCCGGGGAACACGATGCTGCCGACCGTCTTGACGATGGCGATCTTCGAGAGGCCCGGCGCGCTGCCCCAACGGTCGATCGCCAGCGTCAGGGCGCGGCGCACCCGTACGTCGTCGAACGGCTTCTTCTTCGAGTTGAACCAGATCAGATGACCACAGTTCCAGTCGCTTTGCTGGGTCTTGATCTTGTCGCCCAGTTCTTGCTTCAGCTGGTTGATCGCCGAGGGCGGATAGCCGCGGAATTCGGTCGCGGCGCGGTCGGCGCGGATCGCATCGAGCTGCACCGCCTGCTTCGGCGCATAGATCCCGATGAAGCCGTCAAGATAGGGCAGGCCCTTGTGGTAGTAATGGGGATCGCGCACGCCCTTGATCGTCTGTCCGGCCTGGTAGCTGACGAACTTGAACGGGCCGGACCCCATGATGTTGTGCTCGTACCAGTGCGGGTCCTTGTCGAGCACCTTCTTCTGGTAGATCCAGTTGTAGGGGTCGGCGAGGGCGGGCAGGAAGGCGCTGGTTGCAAACTTCAGATGAATAACCACCGTTTGCGCGTCCGGCGCCTCGATGTCCTTGACCATCACGAAGTTGCTGGAGCGCGGGCTGAGGATCCCCGGCCCCGGGAAGGCGATCTTGTTGAGGCTCGCCGCCACATCCTGGGCGGTCAGCTTGTCGCCGTTGTGGAACATGACGTTGTCGCGGATTTTGAAGGTGTAGGTTTTGCCGTCGTCGGTCGGCTTCGGCATCGCGGTGCACAGATCGCAGACGATGTCGGTGGTCGACCCGGGATCATACGGGTTGACGCGGATCAGGGTGCTGTAGAACGGCGCCGCCGAGTGGATCGTCGCGTAGGTCTGCTCGCGCTGCGCGTCAAAGCTGGGCGGCGAATCCGCCGGGATCATGTACGTCAGCGTGCCGCCGTACCGCGGGGTCTCGGCGGCCCCCGCAGGCGTGACCGCCGCGACGGCGACAGCCATTCCTACCCCAATCAATACCCTCGATATCATCAACTGTCCTCCCAAGTGTTGTTGCAAGCGTCTTTCGCGGTCCCCGGCGTGTAACCGCACGGGGCCGGTAGCACCGCGGCCATTGCCGGCCGCGGCTTAGCCCCGGCGGCTCAGCCTGCCGGCTGCGGCTGCGCCCCGCATTCTTTGCAGTTCGGCGGCGACAGCCAGATCGTCGACAGATCCTGGTTGATGTAGTGGCTGGGGCTGATCTTCCAGCCGTTGACGTAGCTGCGCAGCGGCACCCGGCGGTACCACCACAGCAGGTAGGCCGTGTGGACCTTGGTATCCATCACGTATTTGACGAAGCGGAACATGTCGCTGTGCTGCTTGGCGGCATCGGTCTCGTGCAGCACTTTGTTGTAGAGCTCGACCTCGCGCGGGTCGTCGAAATAGCCGTACTGCGCCTTGTAGACCGAGTTCGGCAGGTAGGGCTGCACGTCGATGACCGGGTTGACGACGCTGTGGCAGTTGGCGCCGACATTGACCGAGAAATTGCCGCTGCGCTGCGCCGCAAACCACGGCCCGGTCGGCACCACATGCTGCGTCACGTGGACGCCGATCTTGCTCAACTGGTCGACGACCCAGGTGCCGACGTATTTGTAGGGCTGGTCGACATTGCGGTTCATCATCTCAAAGCTGAGATTTTCCTGGCCGGCCTCCTTCAGCAGGCGCCGCGCCTCGGCCCGCGACTTGTTGATGTCCGGCCAGAACCCGGCGATTTCATGCAATTCCGCCTTGGTCGGGGCCAAGGGCGAGCCGGGAAAGACGATGCTGCCGACGGTCTTGACATCGGCGATTTTCGACAAGGCCGGCGCGCTGCCCCAGCGGTCGATCGCCAGCGTCAGGGCACGCCGCACCCGCACGTCGTCAAACGGCTTTTTCTTGTGATTGATGATCAGCGTGCTGCCGCAATTCCAATCGCTCTCCAGGATTTTGACCTTGCCGTCGAGCTCTTCCTTCAACTGGTTCATCGCCGCGGGCGGATAGCCGCGGAACTCGGTCATTGCCCGCTCGCCGCGGATCGCATCGAGCTGCACCGCCTGTTTCGGCGCATAGATCCCGACGAAGCCGTCAAGATAGGGCAAGCCCTTGTGGTAGTAGTTCGGGTAGCGCACCCCCTTGATTTCCTGGCCGGCCTCGTATCCGGCGAACTTGAACGGGCCGGACCCGAGGATGTTGTGCTCATACCAGCGCGGGTCCTTGTCGAGCACCTTCTTCTGGTAGATCCAGTTATAGGGATCGGCGAGCGCCGGCAGGAACGCGCTGGTCGCGAATTTCAGATGAAACACGACGGTGTGGTCGTCCGGCGCCTCGACGTCCTTGACCATCATGTAATTGCTGGAGCGCGGGCTGAGGATGCCCTTCGGCGGAAAGATGATCGAGTTCCAGCTTGCGGCAACGTCCTGTGCTGTCAGCTTGTCGCCATTGTGGAAGGTGACGTCGTCGCGGATCTTGAAGGCCCAGGTCTTGCCGTCGTCGGTCGGCTGCGGCATCGCGGTGCATACGTCGCAGACGAAATCGCTCGGCGAGGACGGGTTCTGCGGGTTGATGCGGATCAGCACGCTGTAAAACGGTGCCGCCGAATGGATCGTCGCATAGGTCTGCTCGTGATGCGCGTCGAAGCTTGGCGGGGCATCGGCGGGGATCATGTAGGTCAGCGTGCCGCCGTATTTCGGGGCGTCGTCCGCCCGCGCGGGGGCCGCCACGACAGCCATAAGCCCCAGCGCGGCGACGCAAAGCCCGATCCCCGAGCACCACCCGAATCCTGATCGCATCGTTTCCTCCCGTTCGACTCGACTCCTGTGTCGGGGTCCTGCCCCTATCGTAGGTCACAAATGCAAAAATGTCTCTTGCTCTTAGCGCTAGCCGGCTTCGTGCGCGTATCGGTCGCGCGAACCGGGGGAGGAGCCGGTCCGGGCTTGCGCCGGCGTGCATTTCGCCAAAGGATGCGGGGCTTTGCCCGTTCCCGCAGCAGCGATTGAGCCGACATGACCCTCTCCCATCCCCTCGCGCCGCTTCTCGCCCCCAATTCGGTTGCGATCTTCGGCGCCTCGAACGATCCGACCCGCATCAGCGGCCGTTCGCTGCGCTACTATCGCGAGGCGGGCTACAAGGGCGCGCTCTACCCGATCAACCCGACGCGCGACGCGGTGCAGGGCCTCAAAGCCTATCCCGACATCGCCGCGGTGCCGGGGCCGGTCGAGTGCGCCGTCATCGCGGTGCCGGCCAATCTGGCGATCGAGGCGATGGAGGCGTGCGTCCAGAAAGGCGTTAAGGCGGTCGTCATGTTCACCGCCGGGTTTGCCGAGATCGGCGCCGAGGGGCGCGCGATGCAGGAGCGCATCACCCAGATCGCGCACGATTCCGGCATCCGCCTGTGCGGGCCGAACTGCCTCGGCCTGTTCAACATGCGCACCGGCCATACCCCGACCTTTTCGTCGTTCCTCGAGGAGGGCCCGACCCCGGCCGGCCCGCTCGGCATGGTGACGCAATCGGGCGCCTTCGGGACGCACCTCCTGGCATTGACCGCGCGCCGCGGCATCAGCGTCGGCGTGTGGCTCAGCACCGGCAACGAGGCCGACGTGTCGGTCGCCGACGGCATTTCGTTCATGGCCGACGACCCGGAGACCGCCGCGATCGCCTGCTATGTCGAGGCGATCAAGGACGGGGCGGCGTTTGCCGAGGCGGTGGCGCGCGCCCGCGCCAACGGCAAGCCGGTCATCGCGATGAAGGTCGGCGGCTCGGCGATCGGCGCCGCGGCCGCCGCTTCGCACACCGCCTCGCTCGCCGGCAGCGACGCGGTCTATGACGCGGCGTTGCGCCAGCTCGGGGTCGAGCGGGCGAAGACCCCCGAGGACCTCGTCAACATCGCCTATGCCTGCACCCGCGGCCGGCTGCCGCGCTCGCGCCGTCTTGCGGTGGTGACGATGTCGGGCGGCGCCGGCGTCCTGATGGCGGACGCCGCCGAGGAGGAAGGGATCGAACTGACCCCGCTCGCCGAGGAATCGCAGAAGGAGGTGCTGAGCTGGGTGCCGTTCGCAGCGCCGCGCAACCCGGTCGATGTCACCGCCCAGGCCCTCAACGACCCGACCATTCTCGACAAGGGCTTCGACCTGCTGCTCGGCAAGGAGGATTTCCCGGCGATGGTCGGGTTCTTCACGACCTGGGCGAGTTCGCCGCAGATGGCCGAGCCATTGTTCCGCGCCGTCGCGGGGGCGGCTTCGCGCTATCCCGACCGCTATTTCGCGCTGTCGGCGATCGCCACGCCCGAGATGCAGCGCCGCTACGAGGCGGCCGGGGTTGGGCTCTACGAGGACCCGTGGCGCGCCGTGCAATCGATCGCCGCGGCGATGCGCTGCGCCGAGCGGCTGGCCACCCCGCCACTGCCGGTGCCGCCGGTGCCGCAGGACCTGCCGCCCCTGCCGAAGGGCGCGATCGCCGAGCACGAGGCAAAGCGGATCCTCGCCGCGGCCGGCGTGCCGGTGCTCGACGAACGGCTGGTGATCGACGCCGGCGAAGCGCAGACGATCGCGTCGCGGATCGGCGAGCGGCTGGTGCTCAAGATCGTCTCGCCGCAGATCACCCACAAGACCGAGGTCGGCGGCGTCATGCTCGACGTGCCCGCCGCCAACGCAGGCGCCGCCTATACAACGCTGGTCGAGCGGGTTGCGGCGCGCGCGCCGGGTGCGACGATCGAGGGCGTCCTGATGTCGCCGATGGTCAAAGGCGGGGTCGAGATGATCCTCGGGGTGCAGAACGATCCGGTGTTCGGCCCGGTCGTGCTGCTTGGGCTCGGCGGCATCTTCGTCGAGGTGTTGCGCGACGTGACCTTCCGCATCGCCCCGTTCGGGGTCGAGGAGGCGCACCGCATGATCGGCGAATTGCGCGGCGCGGCGATGCTGCACGGGGCGCGCGGCCAGCCGCCCTGCGACACCGATGCGCTCGCGCTGGCGTTGTCGAAGCTGTCGCTGTTTGCCGCCGCGAAGCGCGCCGAATTCACCAGCATCGACGTCAACCCGCTCCTGGTGCGGGCGAAGGGCGAGGGCGCGGCGGCGCTCGATGCGCTGATCTTGACCGCGGAGGCACCGGCCGGCCACGATTAGCCGGCGACAGGAGTGCGGCGGTGTCTTGATCGGTCGACCCCACCGCCGCCGAGCCGGGCGGATCGGCCAAGCAACCGAAAATTAACCCCGACGCCCTAGAAGCATATTGCCGGACTTTTAGGGACGGGGACGTGCACCAACAGATTGGCGGGATGCCGGCGGCAATGCCGCATGACAGGCGAGATCGGGGACGCCCGCGCCCCAAGCACGACCGCCCGGCCCGCCCGACAGCGCCGTCGGCGCCCGTGCCGCGCGGCCTGGCGGAGATGCTTCGCCTGCAGCATATCGCCGCCGCCCTCTGCATTCTGTTCGCGATCGCGTACGGCGCGAGCCGGTTCGCGTCGATGCCGGAGAGATTGCATGACCTGTTGCTCACGGCGATTGCCGGCAGTTTTGGCTTCTACCTGTTCGCCGAACTAACGTCGCGCAGGCGAGCAGTCAGCGAGCTGCAATTCCGCACGAAGCAGCTCAATGCGCAGCGGGCGCTGTTGCAGAGCACGCTCGAAAACATGGGCGAGGGGCTCAGCGTGTTCGATCGCGACGGGCGTCTGATCGCCTGGAACGGCCGGTTTGCCGAGCTCCTGCTGCTGTCGGGCGATATGGCCGCCATGACGCTCCAGGGGATCCTGCTGGAGGAGGCGCAACGGGGCGAATTTGGGCCGGTGAACGATCCCGAGCGGGAGGCGCACGAGCGGGCCGAGCGCTTCTATCGCGGCCTGCCGGCGGTGATCGAGCGCACCACCATGAACGGGCGCGTGCTGCAGATCCGCCGCGGCGCCATGCCGGGCGGCGCCGTCGTGTCGCTTTATTCGGACATCACCGAGCGCAAGGCCGCCGAAAAGCGGATGGAGCACGCCCGCATCCAGGCCGAGCTTGCCAACCGTGCCAAGAGCGATTTTCTTGCGAATATGAGCCATGAGCTGCGCACGCCGCTCAACGCCATCATCGGCTTCTCGGAGGCGATCGCCTGCGAGCTTCTCGGGCCGGTTGCCGACCCAAAGCAGCTCGAATACATCAAGGACATTCACTCCAGCGGGCGGCTGCTGCTGTCGATCATCAACGATGTTCTCGACATGTCGAAGATCGAAGCGGGCAAACTCGAACTGGCACACGAGAAAATCAACGTGCGGGAGGTGATCGGCGAAGCCAACCGCATTGTCAGCGAACGCGCGCGCAGCCGCAAACTCAAGCTGGTCAACACGCTGCCGGGAACCGAGATCTTTGTGTGGGGCGACGAGCGTGCGATCAAGCAGGTGCTGCTCAACCTGTTGTCCAACGCCGTCAAGTTCTCGCATGAGGGCGGCCGGATCGACGTCCGCGCCGCGCTCGATGCCGCCGGCACGCTGGTGCTCGAAGTCCAGGATTACGGCATCGGCATGACCGCCGAGGAGATCGAGCGCGCATTGCAGCCTTTCGGACAGGCAACCTCCGCCACGACCCGGACGCATGGCGGAACCGGCCTCGGCCTGCCGATCGCCAAGGGGCTGGTCGAAGCGCATGGCGGGGTGCTGGTGATCGACAGCAAACCCGGGTGCGGCAGCCGCGTATCCGTCACCCTGCCGCAGGAATCGAATTTGCCGGTGCTGTCCGGTGCGCTGGCTATGCTGCCTCCCGCAGCGGGCGGCGCGGCGAGCGGACACGGAACAGCCAGATCCCCGGCGTTATGATCAGCGCCACCGCCGCCAGGCCGCGGAAGCAGGCGCCGTAGGCGCGCAGCACCGCGACATCGTGCAGGTGGGATGGTGTTTGCCCGCCGGCGTTCACCTCGATCAGATTGGCGCCGATCCTGGCGTGCAGCACCGCGGTCATCAGCGCCACGCCGCAGGCGCAGCCGAGCTGTCGCAACAGGCTGTAGACCCCGGTGGCGTCGGTCCGCATCTCCGCGGCGAGGGTCGAGAAACCAACGGTGCTGAGGCCGGTCAGCAGCACGCCGCCGCCGAGCGCCTGCAATGTGCTGCCGATGATGATCCACGGCACGGCGTGCGGCGGCTTTACATGCGACAGCATCGCGAATCCGGCCGCGATCAACCCGATCCCGGCGGTCAGCAGGAGGCGGCAATCGACTTTCTCGATCAGCTGGCCGACCAGCAGCATGATCAGCATCGTCGCGATGCCGCGCGGCACGATGGTCAGGCCGGCCAGCGTCGCGTCGTAGCCGAGCGGACCCTGTCCCATCGCCGGGACGAACACGATCACCACGAACAGCAGCGCGCTGATCATGAAATTGTAGAAGGCGGCGAGCGCGAAATTCAGGTCGCGGAACACGGCGGGCTGGAAGACCGCAAACCCGCCGCGATACACCCGCACCATGATCGCGCCGAAGGCGCCTGCCGCCAACGCCGCCTCGGCGAGTAGCTCGGGCGAATGCAGCCAGGATTGGCTGACACAGCGCGCGAGAAACAACTGCAGCCCGCCCACAGCAATTGCCAGCAGCGCGATCCCGACCATGTCGAGCGAGGCATCGGAGCCCATCTCCTGCGTCGGCAACGCACGCCGCATGCCCCAGATCGCCAAAGCGCCCAGCGGCAGATTGATCGCGAAAACAAACCGCCAGGACGACAGGTCGGTGATGATGCCGCCGAGCGCCGGCCCAACGATCGGCCCGACCATGATCGTGGCGCCCCACAGCGCCAGCATCCGGCCATGCCGCTGCCGCGGGTAGAGATCCAGCAGGATCGCCTGGGCCAGCGGGTGGATCGCGCCGCCGCCGGCGCCCTGCAGGGCCCGGAACAGGATGATCGCCGGCAGCGAGGGGGCGAGCGAGCACATCAGCGATGCCGCGGTAAAGGCGCCGACCGCGCCGGCAAACAGCGCGCGCGTGCCGTAGCGCCGGCGCAGCCAGCCGGTCAGCGGCGCGACCACCGCGGTCGCGCACAGATAGGCGGTCACGACCCACGCGCCGAGCAGCGCGCCCCCGCCCAGAGTGTGCTCGATCTGCGGCAGCGCGACGTTGGCGATCGTGGCGTCAGCGGCCTGCATGGCCGAGGCCACCATCAGCGCCGTCGTGGCGAGGCGCCGGTCCCAGCGCGCCAACGGCAGGGCTGCCGACGCCGCCGCGTCGGTGGTCAGGCGCGACCCAGCGCCGCCGTTGCCCCGACCGGCATCGTCGCCGAGCGGCTCGCTGGTGTTTCCGGATTCACCTTATTTTTACCGATATCGCAGAGGATCGCTGAGCCGAGGTCCAAAGCCGGGATCGGTAGGCGCGCAGGAGGTTTCAGTGAAGCAGCTCACGATCTTGGTCACCCCTGACGGTCAATGGGTCCTGCCCGACACGCCGGAGTTCTTCGCGGCGCTGGGAGATCCCAATCCCGATTATGATGCCGTCGCCTTCGCCGTCAAAAACCTCGGGTTCATCCGGTTTCAGGTTATCGAGCAATCGATCGTGGAGATCGAGCTCCATCCGCGCAACGTCGAATTAGCAGCTCTGCTTGCGGTCCAGCAACAGCTATTGTCGTCCGAGGTGCGGCTATTTCGTATAAAATACTTTGACATGGGCTGGAAGTCCGAAATTTCGTCATCGGTGGCGCAGGTTATCGAGCGTCTGTCTGAGTTGTGCTCCAACGAGACCGTCGTGCCAACGAGCAGCGAGCGCTATCTTGCCGAACCGTTGGACTTTTCAACATTGTTCGACGACGAAAACCGCTTCCGGGGGTCCGGCTCAGAAATGGCGGGTCTCGTTCGGTCATTTCGACTCCGACGGTGATCTCAATCGCGTTGCGGAACCAGTTGTTGCCGCGGTTGATCGTGGCGGGATAAAGCGGCGCGAGGGAGACCCATTCTTCCGGTTCATTGGCGACGGACATAGATGGGTCGGGCACGATTACCACGCTGTCGGGGTCGGTCAGAGGGTCGCGAACATCAGCCCGACAAGGATTATGGCGGGTGGGTTTCCGAATATCTTCAAGGCTGTAGGCACCTCCGGCAAGCCGCGGTACGACTTGGTCACCAGCCGCCCTGCGCTACGAAAACGAAAGCGGCAGGCCGCGCCGACTGATCAGTTACGAGAGACTGCTGCTGCCGTGGAAGACGCCGTCGGAGGAGGTTTTCGTCACCTGTTTCAATTGCTCGGCACCGCGGTTGTCGACGACCGGAAGCGTGGGCGACGGCGCCGCCGCGACAGTTCGGTGTCCGAGGAAACTGGCCAGCTCGTCATAGATCTCCGCCGCCGAGGTATAGGCCACAACGATCTCGACGTCGCCCCATGGGGCGTTTGCGGATAGAAGATGCTGTAGCTCAGTGCTTTTGCCCGTAGCCCTCGGCGCAGGCCCCGCTCGACCAGCTGCGCGGATGTAGCAGAACGACCAATCGAGCGGCCAGCGGCCGAACGCATAGGCCTTGGCGATTCGCGGCAGCAATCGGTGACAGCTGCTTGCCACGGTAATCGGGGCGGACCCAGGTGCATCCGCCAAATACCGATACGCCCGTTATCTCGCTGGCGCCTGATGCGGTGACCACGCATTGCTGTCCGTGGTCCGCACCGTAGAACACCATGCGGGCGTGCGCGGCGAGATTGCGTGTCGGGCCAATTGTAGATGCGCGCCGCCCAGGTCGCGACGATCTCGCCGTTCTCGTTCTCGCCGGAGATCCAGAAGCCGTTTTCCGGCGCGACGCGCCGGCGTTCGGCATCAAAGCTGTGAAGCACCGGATACCAATTGCCGCGGCCGCCTCATAGCGGTTGAGCGCAAGCAGCCCGTTCGAAGTCATGGCGCAACCGCAGGAACAACCCCATCCGGCGCGCCGCCTTGTCGCCTTCGAGAATGAAGCGCGCGAACAGTCGCGTCGGCCCCTGCGTGATCGTGATCTGCGTCGGGTAGACGCAGATTGTTTTCGGGAACGATGTTCGGGTAATCCCGACTGATCTGATCAAGAGGCATGCACAGATCCTGGGTCAGTCGCGTCACGGCAGGGCAGCCAGACGCATATGGTTAATATTCTACTTAAGTAACATAAGCCGAATCCATCGAATTGTCAAGAATTGATTAAAATCCAATGCAATACACTTGGTTGTTGCAATTCGGATTTTTCAACCTTAGCGCGAACTCCCTCACGGGGTGCGGCCGCCCAGCCAAAGGCCGATCTCGACCAGCGCCGCGATCACGGCGATGCCGAACAGGACGATCGCGCCGAGCTGCAGCGGCCGGCGCCAGCGCACCAGCGGCGGATAGCCGGACGAGACGAACAGCGCGATAACCAGCAGCGTCAGGGCAGAGAGCAATTGCTGCCGGTTGTAGGGGATCATCGGGGCGGTTCTCCGGAGCGCAGGACCCGTGGCCCTGAAGCGATGGCGGGCCGCGGCCCGATCCCTGTATCATCGCACCGGGATAGCGGCGCAACGTCGCAGCAACGGGCGGGGACGGCGATGAGCGGCAGGGACGACGTGACCAGGGAACAGCTCAAGCAGGCGGTGTGCGACGCGATCGACCGCCACGGCAACGCGATCATCGAGCTCGGCGAGCGCATCCTGCATCACCCGGAAACCGGCTTCAACGAGGGGAAGACCGCGGCGCTGGTGGCGGAGCGCATGGCCGCGCTCGGCCTCGCGCCGCAGACCGGCCTGGCGCTGACCGGGGTCAAGGGCCGCCTCAAGGGCGCCAGGCCGGGGCCGCGCCTCGCGGTGATCGGCGAGCTCGACAGCCTGCGCACCTCCGACCACCCGCTCGCCGACAAGCATACCGGCGCCGCGCATAGCTGCGGCCACAACGCCCAGATCGCCGGGATGCTCGGCGTCGCGCAGGGGCTGGCAGCGGTCGGCGCCGCCGATCTTCTGTCCGGCGAAATCGTGTTTTTCGCGGTCCCGGCCGAGGAATTCATCGATGTCGAGGAGCGGCTCGGGCGCCGCGCCCGCGGCGAGATCGAGTTCCTGCTCGGCAAGCCCGAGCTCGTCGCCAAGGGGCATTTCGACGACATCGACATGGCGATGATGATCCACGCCGGCTCGCACGACCAGATGGACCAGCGCTCGTTCATCGCCAATTCGTCAAACGGCGCGCTGGTCAAGCAGATCCGCTTCCTCGGCCGCGCCAGCCACGCCGGCGGCGCGCCGCAGCTCGGCATCAACGCATTGTCGGCCGCCCAGATCGCCCTCAATGCGATCCACTGCCAGCGCGAGACCTTCTGGGACAAGGACACGATCCGCATCCACCCGATCATCACCAAGGGCGGCGACGCGGTCAGCGTCGTCCCGGCCGAGGTCACGCTGGAAACCTTCGTGCGCGGCGGCTCGTTGGAGGCGATCGTCGACGCCAACATGAAGGTCGACCGCTGCCTGCGCGCCGGCGCGATGGCGATGGGCGCCGAGGTTGAGATCCACACGATCCCCGGCTACCTGCCGCAGCGCAACGACCGCCGCTTCGGCGCCATCTTCGGCGGCAATGTCGAAACCCTGTTCGGCCCGGGGCAGTTCGACATGTCGGGCCACCGCACCGGCTCGACCGACATGGGCGACATCGCCCACCTGATCCCGGTCATCCACCCCTATGTCGCCGCCGCCACCGGCAAGACGCACGGCGCCGATTTCCGCCTCAGCGAGCCCGAGCACGCCTACCTGACGCCGGCAAAGCTGCTGGCGATGACCGCGATCGACCTCCTCTGGGCCGACGCCGCCCCCGCCCGCCAGATCATCGGCGACTTCAAGCCGGCGATGACCAAGGACGAATACCTCGCCTTCGAGCGCAGCCTGTTCACCAGCGAGCGCTGGCGCGCGGAGGGGTAAGGTTGACCGGCCGCACGCCCAATCGCGTCCCGGGTGCGCCGCTTGTCGGCGCGCCGTTCACGCACCAGATTCCGGACAGCACAACGGCTACGCGAGAAGTACGATGCCGTCCTCCGCACCGGCCCGCCCCCGGCCGCGTGGCCGCAAGCTGACAGCTTGGGCCGGTGGCCCGCGCGCGGCGCTGGCAATCGTCTTCACGGATGTCGTGCAAGGTACGCGGCTCGGGAGAACCCTCGGCGACCGCGCAATGGCCGCCTTGAAGTCCGAGCATTACCGGCTTGCCGTCGAGTTGATCGGCGAATGCGACGGCCGCTTCATTAAGACCATCGGGGACGCCGTCATGGCGGTATTCAAATCCGCCTCGTCGGCATTTGCCTTCGCGCGGAAATTTCACTGCTCACCCCCTGTGAGGCATCAGGTTGGTGAGCGAGCGACAGCCGGCCACAAAATGTAGTTGACGGAAGGCGGTGTCCACGATTCAAGCATTCTATAAATCCGGACACCCTGGCTCGCTTCTCGAAAGACGATCTCATTGCGCTGATCCTTGCGCAAGCGGACGTGATCGCCCGGCAGACTGCGCAGATCGAAGCGCTGACGAAGCGGGTCGAGGCGTTGGAGGCGGAACTGGGGAAGCCTGCGAAGACGCCCGACAATTCCTCGGTTCCGCCGAGCCAGGCGCACAAGTCCAATCGGGAGGAGCGGCGCGTCAAGAAGCGCAAGGGCCATCCCGGCGCGTTCCGGCAACTGAGCGAGACCCCCGACCGCGTGGTAGAGGCGCTGGCGGCGGCATGCCCGCATTGCGAACACGTGCTGTGCGCGACCGACCAGAGCGAGTTTCATGCCTACGACCATATCGACCTGCCGCCGATCAAGCCGGTGGTGACCCGCGTTCACCGGCATCGCGGCATCTGCCCATGCTGTCGGCGGGGGTTCAGCGCACCTTGCCCCGAGGGCATGACGCCGGGCTCGCCCTTCGGCCCCGGCCTTGCGGCGCTGATCCTGCATCTGCACGTGACCCAGGCGATCAGCTTCGAGCGGCTGGTGCGGCTGATGGACGAGGTGTTCGGGGTCACCATCAGCGAAGGCGCCATTGCCAACCTGCTGGCCCGCGCCGAAGCGCCGATGATCATCGCGGCCGAGAAAATCGCCGAGGATGTTCGCTCCAGCCCGGTCGTGGCCTCGGATGAGACCTCTGCCAGGGTCAAGGGCAAGACCTGGTGGCAATGGGTGCTGCTGTCGTCGACGGCTATCTATCACGTGATCGCCGACAGCCGGGGCGCCAAGGTGGTGATCGACTTCCTCCAGGGGGCGGTGCCCGAGGTCTGGGTTGCCGACCGCTATGCCGCTCAGAACGGGCATGGCATTGAGCGCCAGCTCTGCCTCGCCCATCTGCTGCGCGACAGCCAATATGCCATCGACGAGGGCGACACCGTCTTCGCGCCCGGTTTCAGACTCCTCCTCTTGCGCGCCGTCGCCATCGGCCGGCGACGCGAGAGCCTCAAAGACAGCACGCTCGTTCAATACCGGGCCGATCTCGACCGCCGCCTCACCAGGCTGCTGGGGCAGCCTCCAACAACCTCGGCCGGCTGCAAGCTCGCCCGCGCCATCCGAAAATGCCGCAACGATCTTTTCGTCTTCGTCACCAGACGCGATGTGCCGTACACCAACAACGGTTGCGAGCGGGCGCTGCGGCCCTCTGTCATCTTCCGAAAGGTCAGCGGTTGTTTTCGATCCCATTGGGGCGCCCGGCTCTATGCCGCTGCGGCCTCCGTCATCGCCACCGGGAGGCTCAACGGGAAATCCGCCCTTCAGGCCATCCAGGACGTCATCGCCGCGCCGCCGGCAGCGGTCATCCCGTGACTAATGTACATTCACGATGAACCAGGACATACGGAGCTTTTAGGCCGAGTGCGCGCGGCGATTCACACCGGCGAAGTTGAAGTAAAGGATGCCGACCACACGCCGGAAGATATCTCAGGCACTGAGGTCGATTTCGCCGCTCGTGTGATCTCGAAGATCGAGGGCGCCGAAATTTGGGTGAGCGACGCGGCCAGGGGCGCGATCCTCCGGCCGATTAACGAGGCTGAGCGCGCTCGGCTCGCCTGGAGCGAGCACAATCACATCGTATTCAAGGGCTTTGAAGACGAGCCGCCGGTGACCCTGTGGTCGCTAACCACGCTCATCGCGCACGCGGCTGCCGATCCGCGGGGGCCGGCGCCGCGGACCGTGCCGCTGCCGCCGCGCCCGCTGCCGGCCGGGCGCGCCGCGGAGCCTGCTGAGGAGCCGTTCGACATCAGATCGACCGACTTCGTCTCGGGCTACGAAGTGTGGATCGATCCGCCGAATTCCGGGCGGCGGCGCACGGTTTCGGGGCAGATCCATCTGCATCGCCAGATGTATTTCGAGACCGAACAGGGCGCGCGCATCCTGTTCGGGTTCAAGCGGCTGTTCCTGGAGACCAGCACCAGCAAGTCCGGGCCGGGCGAAGTGAGAGTGCCGGACGAGGTGTTGCGCGGAGCAACGTACCCGCGGGCCGTGCGGGTAAATCCGGATGACGGTCCCGGTCGCAAGGTCACGCTGTGCATCAGCGGCGAGCGCGGCGCCGCCCTCGGATCGCATAGCGTGCCCCGCATCGGCGACGACAATTTCCTGGCCGAATTCGCCGTGCTGAGCGAGGCCGTGTCGGCCGACCGGGTCGGCGTCGCGTTGAGCGTGCCGCTAAACCCGGAGGGCATCGTGCTCGACCGAACGATTGAGCCGCTCGTTTCGCGCGAAAATCGCGAGGACATCGCGGCGATTGCCGCAATCCTGGTGAGCAAGGGGCACGCCCGCGACAAAGCCGGTCGCATCAAGCGCAAGCTCAAGGTGCGCATCCGTGGCGACGACGACTGAGAACCAGCGGCGATCGCGGCTCGACGAGGTCGGCCGCACCGTCGACAGGCTGGTGGAGCGCGCCGCTGCGCCGGCAGAGCCGGTGGGCTTTGTCGAGCTGGCGCGGCTGGCCGGGCTTGAGCCGGCCCGCGATTTCATCGGCGCGCCACTCGAAGGCCGCAGTTTCCGCGGCCGCGATCTCCGCGGCTACAACTTTGCGCAGGCCGACCTCAGGAACGCCGACTTCCGCGACGCAAACATCACCGGCGTGTCGTTCGACGGCGCCGATCGTACCGGGGCGCGCTTCGAGGGCGCGATCACCGACATGCCCGCTGAAATGCCTCCGGTCGCAAACCCGCCAATAAGAGAGGCGGCTGCACCGCCGCCCGATTTCGACCTCGCCGCGGCGCGTGAAATGATCCTCGGCGGCGCGGCGCCGCCGCCTTCATGGCGCCCGTTCATCACCAGATTGGATTTCCGGGACACCGATCTGGTGGATCTGTCGCCGCTGGCCGGCCTGACCGCGCTGCAAATCCTCGATCTGGATGGCACGCGAGTGAGCGACGTGGCGCCGCTGGCCGGCCTGACCGCGCTGCAAACCCTCGATCTGGGTGGCACGCAAGTGAGCGACGTGGCGCCGCTGGCCGGCCTGACCGCGCTGCAAACCCTCTCTCTGGGTGGCGCGCAAGTGAGCGACGTGGCGCCGCTGGCCGGCATGACCGCGCTGCTATTCCTCCGTCTGGAGCGCACGCAAGTGAGCGACGTGGCGCCGCTGGCCGGCATGACCGCGCTGCAAATCCTCGATCTGGGTGGCACGCAAGTGAGCGACGTGGCGCCGCTGGCCGGCCTGACCGCCCTGCAAACCCTCTATCTGTATGGCACGCAAGTGAGCGACGTGGCGCCGCTGGCCGGCATGACCGCGCTGCAACACCTCTATCTGAACGGCATGCCAGTGAGCGACGTGGCGCCGCTGGCCGGCCTGACCGCGCTGCAAACCCTCGATCTGTGGAACACGCCAGTGAGCGACGTGGCGCCGCTGGCCGGCCTGACCGCGCTGCAAACCCTCTCTCTGTGGAACACGCCAGTGAGCGACGTGGCGCCGCTGGCCGGCCTGACCGCGCTGCAAACCCTCTCTCTGGGTGGCGCGCAAGTGAGCGACGTGGCGCCGCTGGCCGGCCTGACCGCGCTGCAAATCCTCTATCTGACTGGCGCGCAAGTGAGCGACGTGGCGCCGCTGGCCGGCATGACCGCGCTGCAAATCCTCTCTCTGGCTGGCACGCGGGTGCGCGACCTGTCGCCGCTGGCCGGCCTGAGCGCGCTGCAAGTCCTCGATCTGACGCGCACGCGAGCGCCGCTGTCGCCTCTGCCCGCCGGCCTGGTGCGGCGGGGTCGGCGGCGGATCTTTGAGCGGCCGGAGGCCGCCGCCGAATCGCAACGGTAAAATTGCCATAATCACATTGCATGCTGCTGCTGGTGGCGCCCGGCGGGTCGGGCGGCGGGACATCGGCGAGGGTGGCGTGGCTGTAGATTTGCTGCAGAAAACAGCGGAAACAGCGAGGGCGGCGGCGGGCGTCAGGGCGCGCGGGCGGCCGTTTCGCAAGGGGCAATCGGGCAATCCGGCGGGTCGGCCGAAGGGCTCGCGCAATATCGCGACGCGGATCGCGGCGGCATTGCTTGACGGCGAAGCGGAGGCGCTGACCCGGAAGGCGATCGAGTTGGCATTGGCCGGCGACCCGGTGGCGCTGCGGCTCTGCCTCGACCGCATCCTCGGGGTGCGGCGCGGCCGGCCGGTCGATCTGCGCGGCACGCTGTCGGGCGATCCGCGCGGCGCGGCCGGCGAGGCGCCGGCAGTGCCGCCGCCCGCCAGCGTCGCCGATCTCGCCGCGGCGATGAGCGCGGTCGCGGCGGCGGCGACCTCGGGCGTCATCACCCCCGACGAGGCGCTCGCGCTGGCGCAGATGGTCGAGAGCTTTGCCCGCACGCTGGCCGCGGTGCACGACGAGCGGGTGCGCAACTGGCGCTATGCCCGCTATCAGGACTCGCTCGCCAAGCCCTCGGGCGGGTGAGGATGATCCGCCCCTCCCGCCCGCCGGCAAAAAAACGGCCGGGCGCGAGGCCCGGCCGATGGTGTTGCCCGCCGTGCCGGCGGACGGGTTGCGACCGGCTTATTGCGCCGGGACCTTGATGGCCGCCGACGACGCCGGCCGGGCCATCTCGGCGTCGATCTCGTCGATCGTGCGGCCGCGGGTCTCCATGCCGACGAGCCAGATCGCCAGCGCGCCGAGCACGTACCAGAAGGCGAAGTAGTTCATGCCCGGGATCAGCGCTTCGACCGTCGCCGCCGGCTTGACGTAGTTGTCCGACCCGGCGATCAGCGCCAGCCCCAAGGGACCGATGAACTTGCCGAGATTGCCGACGCCGTAGACGACGCCCATGCCGCTGGCGCGCAGATTGGCTGGCCAGATCTCGGCCATATACGGCCCGACGATCGAATAGACGCCGCTGCCGAAGAAGCTCTGCACCAGGATCGCGAGGTAGAACACCGACGTATACGGCGATACCGGGCCGATATAGAGCTCGTGCAGGAAGCCGCCGAGCGACATCGCCACCGCGGCGACCCCGCACGACACGATGGTGGCGCCGCGGCGCCCCAGCGCGTCCGACATCCACGAGCAGAAGAAGCGCCCGAGCATCCCCATCAGGCTGTACCAGATCAGCATGCCGGATGCCTCGGCGGCGCCGATGTGGAGCACCATCGTCAGCAGCACGACCAGCCACAGCGCCAGCGCGACGCCGCCGGTCTGGGTCAGGCCGGTCAGGCAGCCGACGATCAGGCTGCGCGGGTATTTGAACAACTCGAGCCACCTGCGTGTGCTGCACCTCGGGAGCCACTTTCGGCAACTCGATCGTCGACGGATCGACCATCAACGCCCAGGCGAGCGACTTGCGCGCCTCCTCGTGCCGCCCGCGACGCATCAGCCAATGCGGCGACTCGGGCACCCAGACGCGAACCAAGCAGGCTCAGCGCCGCCGGGATCAGCCCGATCAGAGCGACGCCGCGCCAGCCGATGTCGTGCGCGAGGTATTTGCCGACGAGGCCGCCGAGCATCAGACCGAGCGGCAGCAGCGAGGTGGTCAGGCCGGTGACCCAGCCGCGTTTTGACGCCGGCACGAATTCCTGCACGACGACGATGTCCACGGCGTAGAGGCCGGTCACGCCAAGCCCGACGAACAGGCGACAGATCGCGAGGAACATCCAGTTTCCCTCAGGCGCCAGCGCCATCAGGCCGGTCGGGATCGAGAAGTTCAGAATGGTCAGGATCATCGCCTTGCGCCGGCCGACCTTGTCGGAGACCCAACCCCACAACATCGAGCCGAACGGCGCGGCTATCCCGGACGCCAGCAGGATCGCTCCCGACTCGCCGAAGGTCAGGTTCCACGGCTTGACGATGAACGCCAAGATGATGCCGATCAGGAAGAAGTCGAAGAAGTCAAGCATATCGCCGATTGTCGCCGCGGCGAATATCTTCCACTGATTTGTCGTGAGCTTTTGTTGCTGTTCCAACAGCTGTAACATGTACGTCCCCTCCCATAGGACCACACGGCACAACAGCGGGTTGCCCGCCCTCCGGCCGGCGCGCTCACCGACTGGCGAGGGCGCGCGCCGACATTAAGCGAGCGCGGTAGATTTTGCTACGTCCAAAGCGGCGGACCGAGGGCGATTGCTTGGGCGATTGCTTGGGCGATTATCCGGGCGGGGGAACTCGTCGGTGTGGGCGAGGAAGGCGTCGAGAATATCGGGGTCGAAGTGGCTGCCGCGGCCCTCGCGCAGGATTGCGATCGATTTTTCCTGCGAAAACGGTGGCTTGTAGACGCGCCGGCTGATCAATGCGTCGTAGACGTCGGCCACGGCCATCAGCCGGGCGGAGAGCGGGATGTCCTCGCCCCGTCGTCTCATAGCCCGAGCCGTCCCATTTCTCCTGGTGCGACAGGGCGATCTCCTTGGCGTAGCGCAGGAAAAGCCCGTCCATCACCGGCATCTGCATGTCCATCAGCACCGCGGCGAAGTAGCCGGGTACGCGGGCGAGCACTTTGTCGACCGCGGCGGCACCGTCCGCGGCCAACTCGACCGCGAGGCCGAAATCGCCGAGCAGGCCCAACGCCACCTCCTGGTTCAGCTCATTGTCCTCGACCAGAAGCACCGCGCGACCCAGCCATTCTTCCGGGACGCCCGGGGCCGCGGCGAGCGGCTCTGCCTCGGGAAGCGACCCGCCCTCGGGATCGTGCAGCGCATGGCCGATGATGTTGACGAGCAGCGACGGCGTGAATGGCTTCGGCAGCAGATATTCGACCCCGACCTGCCGCGCCTCGTCGGTCACCTCCTCGCCCCAAGCCCCGATCATCAGGACGATGCGCGGCGACGCGTCGAGGCCCAGCGCGGCGATCTCGGCCGCCGTCTCGAACCCGTCAAGATCGTCCATCTCGGCATCGAGCAGGACCAGGGCGAACGGCTTGCCGGACGCCGCCGCGGCAGCGACCGCGGCGATGGCAGCGTGGCCGGACTCCGCGCTACCGGCGGCAAGACCTTTGCTGCTCAGCATCCCCGCGACGACGTCGCGGGCGCGCGGATGGTCGTCGACGACGAGAACCGGCAGGTCGCGCAGATCAGGCTCGGGGGGCATGATCTCGCCGGCCGCCGATGGCGTTCAGCCAAAGAAAAACGGCCGGGCAATTTGCCCGGCCGTTCACAGGGGTCTGCGTGTTCCGGTTCGCGATCAGTCGCGCCGCGTGCCAAGCAACTGCATCAGCATCATGAACAGGTTGATGAAGTCGAGATAGAGCCTCAGCGCGCCCATCACCGCCTTCTTGCCGGCGATCTGCCCGTCGTCAGACGCGACGTACATTTCCTTGATCTGCTGCGTGTCCCAGGCGGTCAGGCCGGTGAACACGATGACGCCGATCACCGAAATCGCGAACTGCAGCGCTGAGGAGGCGAGGAACAGGTTGACCACCATCGCGATGATGATGCCGATCAGGCCCATCATCAGGAACGAGCCGAATTGGGCGAGGTCACGCTGTGTCGTATAGCCGTAGAGGCTCATCGCCGCGAACGTGCCGGCGGTGATGAAAAACACCCGCGCGATGCTTGCGCCGGTAAAGACCAGGAAAACGCTGGCCAGCGACAACCCCATCAGCCCGGCATACGCCCAGAAGAGGGCTTGCGCGGTGCTCGCCTGCATCCGGTTGATGCCGAAGCTGAGCCACATCACGAGGCCGAGCGGCGCCAGCATGAACAAAAACATGATCGGCGAACGCGCCACTTCCGGATGGGCGAACAGATATTGCGCGAATACCCAGGCGACGATACCGGTCAGCGCCAAGCCGGACGCCATGTAGTTGTAGATGCGAAGCATGTAGTCCCGCAGGCCGACATCGATGTCGGCGCGGGTACCTGCCGCCGATCGCACCGTCCAGCGAGGCTGCGAACCCAAAGCCATAGACCCCCTCCAGCGAGAGTACCGAGGATCATTCCTCGTGATCGGATATTGGCACAGCCGTATGACGTTTCAATAACGCCGCCGGAACGCCGCCGGAACGCCATTGGCGCGCGACGGCGGGGCGATCCTGCGCCTGCGACGGGTGCTACTCGTTGCGCAGATAGCGGGCCGGCCGGGCGCCGAGCGCGCGCCACGTCCCGGCAAAGCCGAACACGAGCGTCAGCAACACCGCGCTCGCCGCGGTCGCCAGCACGGGGCCGGGCAGGAACACCCAGTCGGTCCGCATCGGTCCGGTGACGAGGAGATAGGCGGCGAGCGTGCCGAACCCCATCGCGACTGCTGCGGTCAAGATGCCGATCAGGGCGTACTCGATCATGAACGCGCCGGCGAGCGCGTGTCTTGTCGCGCCCAGCACCTTGAGCAGCACCGCATCGTAGACGCGTCGGCGGTGGGAAGCGGCGACGGCACCGCCCAGCACCAGGATGCCGGCGACGAGCGTAAGCAGCGCCACGAGGCGCAGCGCAGTGCCGATCGTCGCCACGACCCGTGCCACCGCGGCCAGCGCCTCGCGCACCGGGATCGCCGAGATGTTGGGGAAACGCCTCGCGACCTCGCCGACCAACCGCTCCGCCGCGTCGGGTGGCGCATAAAGCGCAGCGAGGTGGGTCTGCGGCGCGGCTTCGAGGGCCCCCGGCGCAAACACGATCGCGAAACTGATGCCGAGCCGGGCCCAGTCGATCTGCCGCAGATTGGCGATGCGCGCGGTGATGTCGCGGCCCAACAGGTTGACGGTCAGCGTGTCGCCGACCGTAAGCCCCATGCCATGCGCCAACCCGGCGTCGAACGAGATGAGCGGCGGGCCATGGTAGTCGGCGGGCCACCACGCGCCGGCGACAAGCCGCGAGCCTTGCGGCAGGGTCGCCGCATAGGTCAGCCCGCGATCGCTGCGCAAGGCCCATTGCGCCTCGGGCGCGACCCGCGCCTTGTCGACCGGCGTGCCGTTGAGCCGGGTGATCCGACCGCGCAGCATCGGCACCTGGTCGAAGCGGGCGCCCGACGTCGCGCGCACGAGGGCCGCGAACGCGGCAAGCTGGGCGGGTTGGATGTCGATGAAGAAATCGGCGGGGGCGCGCTCGGCAAGCCGGCTGTCGATCTCGGCCGCGAGGTTGCCCTCGACCAGCGCGACCGCGATCATCACGCTGAGCCCGAGGCCGAGCGACAGCACAATGCGCGCGGTCGGCGCCCCCGGCCGGTGCAGGTTGGCGACAGCGAGGCGCCACAATGGCCGTGGCGGCCGGGGCAGGGCTCGCGCCGCGGCGACGGCCAGCCAGCCGGCCAGCCGGAACAGCGCGAACGCGGCGATCGCGCCGCCGACATACCACAGCGCCAGCCGGCGATCCGGCGCGCTCAGCACGACGAGCGCCGCAAGGCCCAAGGCCGCCGCCGCGCTCGCCGCCGTCGCCAGCGGCGGGAAGGGGCGGGAGGACGGGACAGCGCGGTCGCGCAGCAGTGCAGCCGGCGACACCCGGCCGATCGCGGCAAGCGGCCACAGCGCAAAAAGGAGTGTCGTCAACAGCCCGCATAAGGCCGCCGTCGCCAGCGGCGCGGGGTAGATCCCCAGCCGCAGCGACACCGGCAACAGCCCTCGGACGAACGGCGCCAGCGCCGCCGGCGCACCGCCGCCAAGCAGCAATCCGACGGCGATGCCGAGAAGGGCCAGCGCCAGCACCTGCAGGAAATAGGTTGCGAAGACGAGACGGGTCGAGGCGCCGAGGCATTTCAGCGTGGCGATCGCCGCAGTCTTGCTCGCGATAAAGCCGGCCACCGCGTTGCCGATGCCGACCCCGCCGACCAATAGCGCGGTGACGCCAACGAGGCTGAGGAAGAATCCGACCCGGTCGAGCAGCCGCTGCAACGAGGGCGCGGCATCGGCGCTGCTGCGCAATTGCCAGCCCGAATGCGGAAAGGCGGCGCGCGCCGCCGCGATCCAGCGCACCGCATCGCCGCCGGGCGGCAGGCGCAGCCGGTAGTCGTAATTGACCAGCGCCCCCGGCTGGATCAGCCGTGTCGCGGCCAGCGCCGCCTGCGAAATAATGACCCGCGGGCCGAAGGCGAGGCCGCCGAATGCCGCATCAGGCTCGCTTTCGATGATGGCGGTGAGCCGCAGCACGGCCTCGCCGACGCGAAATTCATCGCCGAGCTTGAGGCCGAGCCGGCTCGCCACCGGCGCCTCGGCGACCGCGCCGAACAAGCCGTCCGCGGGCCGCAGCGCACCGGCGAGCGGATCGGCCGGCGCCAGGGTGAGGGCGCCGTAGAGCGGATAGGCGGCGTCCACCGCCTGCAGCTCGATCAGGCTGTGCCGCGTGTCGTCGCGGGTGCGCGCCATCGCGCGCAGCTTCGCCACTTGCGACACGGTACCCGAGGCGGCGAGAAAGCGCTGCTCGGCCGCGCTCGCCGGCCGCAAGGCTAGCCGAGCGCTGACATCACCGCCGAGCAGGCTTTTCGCGTCGGTGCGCAGGCCGGCCTCGACCGCGGCGCGCAGCGAGCCGATCGCGGCGATCGTGCCGACGCCGAGCACCAGGCAGGCGAGAAAGACGCGGAAGCCGGCGATGCCGCCGCGCAGCTCGCGGCGGGCGAGACGCAGAGCGTAAATGGCGGTGGACGCGGTCACAGCGCCGGTCGGCGGGCGTCGGCACGCCGAGGTGCAGTGCAGCCCTCACCGACGATGCGGCCATCCGCGATATGGAGCTGGCGGTCGCAGCGCTCGGCCAGGGCCGGATCGTGGGTGATCAGCAGCAGGGCGGCACCGCGCCGGGCCTGCTCGTCGAACAGGCAATCGATCACGACGCGCCCGGTCGCGCCGTCGAGATTACCGGTCGGTTCGTCGGCGAGCAAAAGCGCCGGCCCGGCGACGAGGGCGCGCGCGATCGCAACGCGCTGCTGCTCGCCGCCCGACAGCTGGCCGGGGTAATGGCCGAGGCGATGGCCGAGCCCGACCTCGGCCAGGGCGGCGCCGGCCGCCGCGAAGGCGTCGCGCCGACCGGCCAGCTCCAGCGGGATCGCGACGTTTTCCAGCGCCGTCATTGTCGGCAGCAGGTGAAACGCCTGGAACACGATGCCGACATGGTCGCGCCGCAGCCGCGCCAACGCGTTCTCGTCGAGCGCGCCGAGATCGTGCCCGGCCAATGTTACACGCCCGGCGCTCGGCCGCTCGAGCCCGGCCAGCACCATCAAGAGGCTCGATTTGCCCGAGCCCGACGGTCCGAGCAGCGCCACCGCCTCGCCCGGCGCGATGGAAAGCGAGACGCCGCGCAGGATCGCGACCGGTCCGGCAGCGCTCGTCAGGGTCAGCGACACGTCGTCGAGCCGGGCGAGCGGGGCGTCTTGCGGAATTGCTGAGGTCACTTGCGCGTTGCAGCCATGCTGCGGCAAAGGCTGACGATATGGCGCGCCGCGCTCGCTTTGCAACGCGCGCCAGGCGCCCCATCGGCGGCGTATTGACCCGACGCGCGGCGCTGCCCAGTGTAACGGCAGGAGCAATGAGCGCAGCAGTGGTTTGCCTTTCCGGCGGTCGCCGGTCCCTGGCGCGGTCGCTCGCCGCGGCCGTGCTGTCGCTGGCGGTGCTCTGCGGCGCCTTCGCCCCGGCGGCGGCGCGGGTGCCCGAGATCCTCGCATTCGGCGACAGCCTGACCGCCGGTCTGGGGCTGCCGATCGGCGACAGCTTTCCGGTGCGGCTGGAGGCGCAGCTCAAAGCGCAGGGGATTGCCGTGCACGTCGTCAATGCCGGGGTGTCGGGCGACACCACCGCCGATGGTCTCGCCCGGCTCGATTGGGCGCTCGCCGACAAGCCCGAGCTGGTGATCCTCGAACTCGGCGCCAACGACATGCTGCGCGGCATCGCCCCCAAGCTCACCCGCGCCAATCTCGATGTGATGATCGGCAAGATCCAGGCGAGCGGCGCCAGATTGCTGCTCGCCGGGATGCGCGCGGCGCCAAACTGGGGTAAGGAATATCAGCAGCGGTTCGACCGGATCTATCCCGAACTTGCCCGGGCGCACGGCGTGGCGCTCTATCCGTTCTTTCTCGAAGGTGTGGCGATGGACCCAAAGCTCACCCAGCCGGACGGCCTCCACCCCAACGCGGCCGGCGTTGCGATCATCGTGGAGCATATCGCGCCCGAAGTCGCCCGGCTGCTCGGAGCCCGCCCGACGGTGCACCAATGAGCGGCCCGACGGCGCCGTCTTTCGCCGCCGCCTTTGCCGAGGGCGACCCTGCAACCCTGGCCGCGCGGCTGCTGGCGCAGTTGCCCGCCGCACCGGAGGCGACGCTCGGCATCCTTTATATCAGCGAGCCGGCCGGACCGGTCCTGCCGATGCTCGCGCGCGAGCTGGCGAACGGGACCGGGATCACATCCTGGGTCGGCGGGGTCGGGCTTGGGGTCTGCGCCCTCGGGCAGGAGGTTTACGCGACCCCGGCGGCGGCGGTGATGACCGCGGCATTGCCGCCCGACGGGTTCCGCGTGTTCGCTGCGACCGGCGACCCTGCGGCCGACCTGCCGCGCCACCATTCGCGCTGGATCGAGGCGGCCTCACCGACGCTGGCGCTGGTCCACGGCGACCCGCGCTGTCCCGATTTGGTGCGCGCCACCATCGCTACGGCGGCGGCAAGCGGTGCCTTTCTGGTCGGCGGCCTGGTGTCGCACCGCTATGCCGAGCCGCTGTTGGCCGGCGAATTGGGCGCGTCGCAGCGCGCCGCGGCGGCGCTCGGCAAGGCCGGCATCGCGGGGCTGATGCTGGCGCCCGAAATCGCGGTCGCCACCGGGCTGACGCAAGGGTGCATGCCGATTGGCCCGGTGCGCCGCATCGACGAGGCACGCGACAATGTCGTCATGGTGATCGACGGCCGCCCGGCGCTGAGCGTGTTCTACGAGGATATCGGCCCGGCGCTGGCGCAGGATCCGCGCCGCCTCGGCGGGGTGATTTTCGCCGGGCTGCCGGTCGCGGGCTCCGATACCGGCGACTATCTGGTGCGCAACCTGATGGCGATCGATCCGCGGCAGGGCTGGATCGTGCTCGGCGAGGAGGTTGCGCCGGGCGACCAGATCCTGTTCTGCCGGCGCGATCCCGACAGCGCCCGCGCCGATCTCACCCGCATGCTGCGCCAGCTCGGTGGCCGGCTGCCCAGTCCGCCGAAGGCCGGCATCTATGTCAGCTGTATCGCCCGCGGCGCCGCGCTGTTCGGCGAGGAGGGTGTCGAAACCGGGCTGATCCGCGACACGCTCGGCGATTTCCCGCTGATCGGGTTTTTCGCCAACGGCGAGATCTCGCGCGATCGCCTTTATGGCCATACCGGCATCCTGACCCTGTTCACATGAGGGACAGGGCGCCGTTCGCGATCGGGAGCGCGCTGCTGTGCTGCGCCTGTTTGTCGGGATCGAGTTTCCGCCGGAGCTGAAGCTGCACCTGTCGCTGCTGTGCGGCGGCGTGCCCGGCGCGAAATGGGTCGATCCCGGCAATTTCCACCTGACATTGCGCTTCATCGGCGAGATCGACGAGGGGCTTGCCGGCGATGTCGACGAGATCCTGACGCGGCTCAAGGCACCGCGCTTCACGTTGCAGCTTGCCGGCACCGGGGTATTCGGCGGCAACCGGCCGCGTGGGTTATGGGTCGGCATTGAGCGCTGCCCGGAGATCGTCAAGCTACGCGACAAGATCGAGCTGGCGCTGATCCGCGCCGGCCTGCCGCCGGAGCCGCGCAAATTTGCCCCGCACGTGACTCTGGCGCGGCTGCGCGACCCGGAACCGAATCAGCTCGCGCGCTTTCTCGCCGTTCATGCGCAGTTTCGCGCCGCGCCGCTGCCGGTCGAGCATTTCAGCCTGATCGCAAGCTTTCCGACCAAGGCCGGCTCGGTCTATCAGGACCAGGCCGACTATCCGCTGGTGGGCTGAGGCTGCCGCAAGAAGGAGTAATCCAGGATGACGTATTGGCTACTTAAATCCGAACCTGCAAAGTATTCATGGCAACAGATGGTAGCGGATGGCCGGACTCATTGGGATGGCGTGCGCAATCATCAGGCAGCTAATAATCTGCGGGCGATGCGGCAAGGCGACCACGCGTTTTTTTATCACTCGAACGAGGGCAAGGAGATTGTCGGGGTGGTCGAAATCGTGCGCCCGTATTATCCCGATCCGAGCGATCCACGTGGCCGGTTCGGCATGGTCGACGTTGCGCCCGTGAGGGCAGTGCAGACGCCGGTCGGACTCACCGAGATGAAAGGGGTGCCGGAGCTAGCCGGCATGGCGTTACTGCGCCAGTCGCGCCTCTCGGTGTGTCCGGTCGGCGACGCGGAATGGCGGGTCATTTGCCGCATGGCGGGAATTCCAGCAGCAGTAGAATAACCCGAGCGCATGTGCCGTTTTGACTTAGCCGCCTGCTACTCCGCTGAAAATTGTTGATTTGCGGCCGGGTTCTCCTAAGTAAGTGCTCAGCTTTGGGGGGCTGCCAGGAGCGTGGCAACTGGAGAGAAATCTGTATCACACATTCGGTCCGGGTCCTGTTACAATTCTAATTTGCCGTACGCGTAGCATCTTTTGCAAATCCGGTATTCGAAGAAAACTGTTCATTGAATGGTGGTGCAATTGCCGCACGGGCGAAGCGATCGCTATACGCGGGAGGTGCTCAGTTCACTCAGCGAGGGTGAGGAAGCGCTGATCGCGCGGTTGACCTTGCGCCCGGTGATGCTGCCGCCCAATCGCGCGCTGGTCAGCGCGGGTGAGGTCGGGATCGGCCTCTATCGGATCACCCGCGGCTGGGCCTACCGCTATCGCCAGAACGGCGACGGCTGCCGACAGATCCTCGACTTCTTGATGCCGGGCGAAATCATCGGCCTGCAGGCGGCCCTGCTCGGCGTGATGGAGCATTCGGTGCGCAGCCTTACCCCGCTCAGCGTCACCATGCTTGACGCCCGAACTGTCGCCGAGACCTTTCGCAGCGCACCGGAACTGGCGCTGCGCCTTGTCCGCCACGTCGCTGCCGAGGCTGCGCGCGTCGACGAACTGCTGACGGTCGTCGGGTGCGGCGACGCCGCCGCGCGGCTGGCCTTTCTGATGGTCAGCCTGTACCGGCGGCTGGCGTGGCGCGACGAGGTCGATCCGCTCGATTGCCCGTTTCCGCTGCGGCGACAGCATATGGCCGACGCGCTCGGCCTGACTGGCGCCCACATCAACCGAACGCTCAACCGATTGCGGGACGACGGCATCGCGGTCGTCGAAAACCGACGCCTGTCGATCCGCGACCTGACCCGGCTCGGCGAACTCGCCGGGGCCGGCCCTCCGACCGCTGCAACATAGCGTCGCCCCACAAAGGTTTGCAGGATCGCCCCGGCTGCGGCATACCTGCCGCAACGTATGTCGCGCATGGGAGGAGGATGGCGATGCCCGATCGAAGCGTGATTCCGGTGGCGGTACACCCGAACATCGGCAAGATCAGCGAGCCGGAGTATTTTCGGCTTTACCGCGAGTTGCTCGCCGATCCTGATCGCTTCTGGGGCGAGCAGGGAAAGCGCATCGACTGGATCAAGCCCTACACCAAGGTGATGAACGCGTCTTACAGCGGCGACGTGGCAATCCGCTGGTACGAGGACGGCACGCTCAACGCCTCCTATAACTGTATCGATCGCCACCTCGCGAAGCGCGCCGACCAGACGGCCATCCTGTGGGAAGGCGACGACCCCGGCGAGGACCGCCGCATCACCTATCGCGAGTTGCACGACAGCGTGTGCCGGCTTGCGAACGCGTTGAAGGCGCGAGGCGTCAAGAAAGGCGACCGCGTCACGATCTATATGCCGATGATCCCCGAAGCGGCGATGGCGATGCTCGCATGCGCCCGTATCGGCGCCATTCATTCGGTGGTGTTTGGCGGGTTCTCGCCGGACAGCCTTGCCGGCCGCATCGAGGATTGCCGCTCGACCGTGCTGATCACCGCCGACGAGGGCCTGCGCGGCAGCCGCAAGGTGCCGCTGAAGCGCAACGCCGACACGGCGTTGCTGCAATGCCCGGACGTCAAGACCGTGGTCGTCGTCAAGCGCACCGGCGGCGCCATCGACTGGCAGGAAGGCCGTGACCTCTGGTACCACGAGATCTGCGCCGCCGCCTCGCCCGACTGCCCACCCCAAGAGATGTCGGCCGAGGACCCGCTCTACATCCTTTATACGTCGGGCTCGACCGGCAAGCCGAAGGGGGTGCTGCACACCACCGGGGGCTATCTCGTTTACACCTCGCTGACCCACGAATACGTGTTCGATTACCGCGACGGCGAGGTTTACTGGTGCACCGCCGATGTCGGCTGGGTCACCGGGCACAGCTACATCGTCTACGGCCCGCTCGCCAACGGGGCGACGACGCTGATGTTCGAGGGCGTGCCCAACTATCCCGACCCGTCGCGCTTCTGGCAGGTCTGCGACAAGCACAATGTCAGCATCTTCTACACCGCGCCGACCGCGATCCGCGCCTTGGCGCGCGAGGGCGAGGATTGGGTTCGCCGCACGAGCCGCAAGTCGATTCGGCTCCTGGGCACGGTCGGCGAGCCGATCAATCCCGACGCTTGGCTGTGGTATTACGACAATGTCGGCGAGGGGCGCTGTCCGATCGTCGATACCTGGTGGCAGACCGAGACGGGCGGCATCCTGATCACCCCGATCCCGGGTGCGACGCCGCTGAAGCCGGGCTCGGCGACGCGGCCGTTTTTCGGGGTTGAGCCGGTCATCGTCGACGGTGACGGCAAGAAGCTCAAGGGGGCATGCGAGGGCAACCTGTGCCTGGCGCGCTCGTGGCCGGGGCAGATGCGCACCGTGTTCGGCGACCACCAACGCTTCGTCGAAACCTATTTCTCGACCTTCCCTGGGCTCTATTTCACCGGTGACGGGGCGCGCCGCGACGCCGACGGCTTCTACTGGATCACCGGCCGGGTCGACGATGTGATCAACGTCGCGGGGCACCGCCTCGGCACCGCCGAGATCGAGAGTGCGCTCGTCGCCCACCCCAAGGTCGCCGAGGCGGCCGTGGTCGGCTACCCCCACGACATCAAGGGCCAGGGCATTTACGCCTATGTGACCTTGCGCAGCGACGAGGCGCCGAGCGAAGCCCTGCGTGGTGAACTTGTGCAGTGGGTCCGCAACGAGATCAGCCCGATCGCCGCGCCCGACCTGCTGCAATGGGCGCCCAACCTGCCCAAGACCCGATCCGGCAAGATCATGCGCCGCATTCTGCGCAAGATCGCGGCCGACGAGCATGGCGAATTGGGCGACACCTCGACCCTTGCCGACCCGACCGTCGTCGACGACCTGGTCGGCAACCGGATGAATCGCGCCACGGGGTAGCACCGCCGGCGAAATCGTCGGTCGCGCGTCGTTCTCAACGGCGCAGGGCGCGTCGGGGAGCCCGGCGGGGCACGCGGTTGATCGGAGCGGACAACTTATCACGGACCTCAATACCGCGCCGCTCAAGCGCACCCAAAGCCTTCGACGTGGCCTTTCCCGACAGCCGCATGAGCTTTTCCAGGTTGGTCTCTGCCATGCCGCTGCTTTCGTTCGATTTCCAACCGAAGGGACCGAGAGCCTACTGCGGCAGCGGCAAAGGCGCCACCCGATGAGCCACGGGCAACCGCTTCGATCAATCGCTGAAGCTCGGCCAGCCCGGCAGTCAATGCCGCCGGACCCGGTTGCAGGATCAGCGGCGATTTGATCTCGTAAACGGCGCCGTTCCGGACGGCCGGGGTGTGATCGAAGTCCGGCCGAGCGGCCACCTTCTCGGGCCGGAATTTCTTGCCGCACCATGAGCCCATGATGATGTCTGGCATGCGCGCGACGACCTCCGGCGCCGTCACAATGCGCTCCTTCGCGGATTGGCCGGCTGCTCGGTCGGCGGAGATGTCGATCCCCCCGGCGACCTCAATCAACTCGGACACCCACGCAATGCCGGAGATCATCGGATCGTCCCATTCCTCGAAATATACTCGCGGCCGGCGCAGCAACGGCGCGGCGCGGCTTCGTGCTTCAACAAGTCCAGCGGCAAGCTCTTCGGCAAGCCGATCGGCACGATCGCCAGCGCCAACCATAGCGCCGAGCATGCAGATCATGTCGAAAATCTCGGCGACGCTGCGCTGGTTGAAAGCGTGAACTGCGATGCCCCCGCGGATCAGCGCGGCGACGATATCGGCCTGAAGATCGGAAAAGCTCAAGACCAGATCGGGCTTCTCAGCGCCGTGCCAGTGCGGGCGACTCGTGTTGAGCCGAGCGAGCCGCCCGTGGTCCCTGTGAGGCCGCAGCCAAACCAGAAAATCCCTGGATCACATCTCGGCCGCATCCGGACTTGGTTGCGTTACGGGATGACGATGGCCCAGGTCGCGGAGGTCTATAGGGTGATGACCCAGGACATCGAGCGCGTGCTGCAAAAAACCTAACGCGCCTTCGTTGGCCGGTGGGCCAACGGAAGGCGAGCGCTTCGTGTAAAGCGCGAATCACGATTCAATGCGCGACGACCCGATGTACAAAATTTCGACGAGGTGGCCCAGCTTACCTTCTCGCGACGAGGAACATCAGCCCTCGGTACGCTCAAGCTGATGCCGGTGCCCTAACAATCCGGGTATGAAACCTAAGCCGATCGGGTTGACACTCAAGACGCTGATAGCTGCGACGATTATCGGCGTCCAGCGATACAACACTTTCATCGTGCCATCGCGCGGATGTTCTGCCTTCCAACCCTGAAACTCAAAAACGGATGCGAAATGGTCTAGAATCCACTTCGGTACCTCGCGCTCCCTGACGTACCCATACTCAAAACAAAATTGGTGGAGGTACTGCTCAGCGGCGCGCGGCAACACAATGGGCACGATACTGCGTAGGGGGATCAGGTCGCCCATTTTCCTCCACGCCAATCGTGTCGCCTCGGAAACCTCATTACATGCCGGCCAATGATTTTACCACTGGCCGCGTTCTTCGGCGGCGTGAAACGGCCGGTGCCGCTTGCAGGCTTGGTCAGCGCCAAGCAGCTGAACCAAGGCATCGGCCAGCCATTCCGGTTCATCCAGCGTGACGGCATGGGCCGGAAGTCGTGTTTTCAAAAATAGCTCCAGGATTTAGCCGCCTTGCGTTCAGCCAGCGCCTCGTCAAACGCGGAATTCGGATATTTTAGAAGCCGGATGTAGGTCTTTTTCGACACCTTGTCGCGCACGCCTGAGAGTTTGATCGGAAATGGTCTACGCTCTTGAGATCTCCTCGATCATGACCACGTTAAAATACTTCATTTGGGCGTTTGTTGACAATGTGTAATAAAAGCGTGATTTGGCTTATATGGGTATCCTGACAGCCTATAGAGCTTGCCGTTCTCATCGGCGATCAGCCACATAATGTAATCGGTGGCTTCGCAGTCTGTCTTGCCGCGTTTCTTCATCTCGACTCTCAGGGGCACGGTGCATGCAATCAATGACGCATCGGCGGCAACATCCGTCCTGTTATCTTGAGCAATCAGGTCTGAAAGCCGTCTATATATGCACGTCCTCGCAGCCTGTTCTTTGGCATATGATACCTGCGCCGCCAACGCGGGACTGACACAGAGCAGCCTAGCGAGCGCCACTATTGCGAGGGAGATCGTTATCGAGTTTCGCATTCCAAAGATACCAACGATACAGACGACGACCTGATCCCAACCAAGGTCGGGGCCGTGGCAATCGATTCAATCACAGCCCACCGAGGATAATGCAGGACGAATTTCAGCGCGACCGGCCGTTCTTTCGGATCGGTGCCCGGATCACGGAGTTCGACGATGAATTGGTCGATCTTATCGACGATGCAAGCCCGAAGAGGGTACTGCGGACCCAGAAGACCGAGTTGATGAAAGCGAAAACGCTGGTCGAACTCTTTGGCCAGGGCGGGCAGTTCGTCAGCTATGGCATCCACCCCGCCACTGATAGGCCCTACCGATGGCTGGGGCCCGGTATGGAGCCGGCGACGGTGCCGACGAGGGATAGCGAGCCCGAACTGTCGCTGCGGGTGTTCGGTAAGACCGAACTCAAAAAAATATCGAACACGGCTATGTATTTTGCGACCGGCAACAACCTGATGTTTACCGGCGACATGGTGCGGCGAGCACTGCGTTGCACGATTGACGCCGGCTGCGAGCGGCCCGAGGAACGCAAGTTTAAGACTGTGAGACTCGACACCGCGATGGCGAACACCTCGGACTCGACCATGCCGGCGCGCGGTTCGCCACGTTGACCGGCAAGGCGGCGCTCGTGCTGCGCCGCGTGGGCCTCGGCGATCCACAAACTGATCCACGTTCGCAAGGCCGGCTTCTGACGACCCCTCCCATCACGGCATCGGGAACGACCTTGCGGGTTGATCTTCGTACGCCGGGCTACATGGTGGCCCAAACCGCTACATCGGATATGGCAGTGTAGCGGTGTAGCAGTTGTCCGGGGACCGACGTACACATGATCGCCGTAATCTCCCCATCGATCCGGAACGCCGCCGCATACGCCGAACTCCCTGTCCCACCGATCAGACGAAGATCGGTATTGAAAAAATAGGGGGTGTGGTCTGCGCCGAGGCGCAAATCCCATTTATCAGGTTTGCCGTCCGAGCGTTCGCAGCCACGTCAGTCGTCTCGTGACCCTTGGCACGGCAATCTCGGCGTCGTGCTTCCCGAGGACCATCCGCTGATAGAGAACTCTGATTCTCCTATCAGTCGAGCGTTTCTGCGGACTTTAACCCTGCTTTCGATTGATCGTCGCTTCGACTGATAGTATAATTCGACATTCAATATACAAGTCTTATCAACTTTCAAGGAGGTTGGATGGCTCTCGGCAAGCAAGCGAAAATCCTCAGCGACAAGCAGGTTCGCGCCGTCCTGGCCGAACTCGAAACCCGACGTTATCCGCTCCGCGATCGGGCGATGTTTCTGTTGTCGATCAAAGCCGGATTGCGCGCGAAGGAAATCGCCTCGGTCACCTGGGCGATGGTCACCGATGCCGAGGGCGAAATCGCCGATGTGATCGCGCTGGAGAGCCGCGCGTCAAAGGGCAAGGGTGGCGGTCGCCACATTCCCATCCACCCCGATCTCAAAGCCGCGTTGATCGCATTGCACCGTGATCGCGGCGAGAAGGCCCGGCCCGATATGCCGGTCATCCACAGTGAACGCGACCGGGGTCTATCCGCCGCCGCCGTCGTGTGGTTTCACAGGCTGTATGCCGACCTCGGCATGGTCGGCTGCTCAAGCCACAGCGGTCGGCGAAGTTTCATCACTCGCGCCGACAGGAAAATCAGCCAGGTCGGCGGCAGTTTGCGCGATGTTCAGCAACTCGCCGGTCATGCCAGCTTGGGGACGACCGCTCGATACATCGAGGCCGACGCCGAAGCTCAGAGGAAAGTCGTCGCGCTGATCTGATCTCGATCAAGCCGACGCCGCTGTTGATCGCGGTCTCCCTCGCCGGCGAGGTTGTGGTGCTGTCGGAGTTTCGGGCGCCACCAGCCCCGACGCTTCGTCGGGAGTCGTACGAGCGCCGCGACCGAGGCCAAGCTGCTTTGCCATAGCCGAGCGGCGCTCGCTATACGCGGGCGCTGTCATTGCGTGATCGCGGGGCAGGTTCCAGCGTGCTCTATACTCGTCGGTGGTCAGACCATGCGCGCTGGTGAGATGGCGCCGCAACATGCTGCCTTTCCAGCCGCAGTCGAGGCAGACGACATGATCATGCTGAACGGATCGCCGGATCGAAACGGCCGGGGTCCGGGTGCCGGTTGGTTCTGCCGCCGGTTTCCCCAACCGACCGAGCGCCTCATGGACGGTCGAGATCAGCGACGCCAAATGGTCAGGCGCGATTTGGTTGCGCCGCACGTACGCACCGACGATCTTCGCGGCGAGCGCGGGATCGACAGATGTGGTGGGCGGATCATCGGGCGTCGGCGAGTCCTCTCTCTCCTTTTCTGGATCGCAATATACACCACCGCGCAAGCCGAGGAGGTAATGAGAACTCTCCATATGACTTCGTCGCTCCGTTTACCTCCTTCCGGTTCCGCCACCGCCCGAAAAGACCCTGCCCCCTTTCCCTAATAAAAGCCGACCAGGAGGTATTGGAGCCTCCCGGAAGTACAAAATATTTTCAGATCACGCAGAGGCATAGCTGAAACAATGCCCGAGACGGCGCCTATGAAGTTCACCCCGGTGCTCCGCATTATATTGGCGGATCAAGCGTTGCTGTTTGCGCCTGTCGGCGGCGCTGACGTGAGGCGATTTGCTTCGCACCCCGCAGATAGGAGAGATTTCGACCCACCACCAGTAAACGCGGACGCTTATCGGTTTCGACATCCATGCCTCGCATCCGGCATCCATCATAGTCGCGCAGGAGGGAACCGATGAAGTGCCGAGGATGGGAATGCAGCGCGTATCCTCGTCTGGTTTCAGGCGCCGAACTGCGTCCGGCCCCATAATTTCGGGGAAATCATAATCCATTATTATTAGGTCCGGATGAAATTCTGCTCTCATAGAATTTTTCGCATCTTGAGCAATAATTGTTGACCTAGTAGTATTGCTAAATCATTGAACAATTTTATATTTAAATCATTATCCTCAACAAGGAAGACTTGTTTTCCAATCGCTTCTAGAGGCTGATGTGTTTGCGGAATCCGATCCGTGAATCTGTCGATTCTCGCCGCCGATTTGGGGAATTTTCTTGCGATATGGTTTGCGCCTTTGCGCCAGCCGCTTGATTTTTGTGGGTCGCCATAAAAATCAAATCGTCTTTATGCCTGCCGATCCACTTCGTCATCTGGTCTATACTGACAAACTCCATCTCGCCGACGTTGATGATTTCTCCTGTATAGCCCCAGATTTTCCCCGCATAACGTCTTGGTTTAATTTCGAGCGTATCAAGGAATTCTTTAATTTCTGGCGGCAGTTCTGCCAGCAACCTTATACTTTGGCGGGCATCCGCCAAAGCCTTCATTCGACTGTGGATTGCGACGTAATCTTCGACAACGCTCGGTGAGGCCATATTCACTGCTCCAGGCCGGAAGGCTCCGCACAGCACCCGCGTGCTGCCCACCCATGGGTTGATCGTCGGCTTGAGATGGTAAAGAAAATATGAACAATCAGGCGCGGGATCGCGGCTGAAACCGGCACTTGAGTGCGCCCAGCAAGCGCAGCAGATCCATGCCCGGCATCAGTTCCGATGCCCGCCGCCGATCCGGCTGGCCAGTCCCCCGGCATATTTCAGTCACCACAAGCCCATAGCCATGTCTCGGCGAAATTGAGGGTTCGCGTGGAGCCGTAGTCAAACCGGCGCAGCAGCCGCCCCCCATGAGCGCCTGCTCTGGCCATGATCCTGGTATGGCTGACCCCACCGATCCTCGAAGACGACATCGGAAAGCGCCACACGGCGAACTGGTCCAAATCTTCCCATCGGGTAGCCGATCGGGATCAGAGGCATAGGAATGCCAATCCGCCGGCAGCCCGAGAGCCGCCTCGGCCTCTTTCTCGAAATTCAAGTAGAGCGTCGTCAGAGTTGCGCCGAGCCCGAGCGCCCGCGCCGCCAGCAGCATGTTTTGTACAGCCGGGTAGAATCGACGAGCCCGCTGTTCGTGTTGGCGCGGCACCCTGGAGGCACGGCACGATCCATACCGGGGCATCGTGGATGTGAACGGCGAGATATTCTGCCGCATCGAGCAGCCGCAGAAATCGATCTCGGTCCATGCCCGGCGCGGGCTCGCCCGAACGGTATCGAGGAGCGACGATCTCGTCCCAGGCCCGCTTGTACAGGACTCCGACCGTCTGCTTGACGCCAGCGTCCTTGACCACGAGAAAACGCCAGCGTTGCATATTGCCGCCGCTCGGCGCACCGACGCTCGCCTCCAGGATTTGGCGGATTAGATCGTCTGGCACCGAGTCCGACTTCAGCCGCCGCATCGAGCGGGTCGTCCCGATGATCTCGAACAGATCTGCCGTCGCCTGCGTCATGGTGATGCCCCCACAGGGAATTCTCGGTTCCGATCCAGCATAGCGCGACGACGCTCAAACATGCGGATTGTCTTCGTTATTCCGCCGTATCGACGGTTATGGGAATTCCGCCATGGAAGGCTTCGTCCGGCGGAGGGGTTCCGCCGTCTTTTTCAATGTCGGTCAGGATCATCGGTATCGCGCTTTCGACGTGTGTCAGGGCTTCCTCGCGGCTTTCCCCGCCCATGACGGCACCGTAATCGCGGAGGGATGGACAGACGGCCTGCCAGGACTTGCCAGCCCGAGAAACGGTCACATAGTAGGTCCGCTTCAACTTGAGCCTCCGGTTTTACCTAAAACGCCCTTGCGCAGAAGGAGAACGGCCAGTTCGTTGTTGTCATGCTGCCCATTCCGCTGATAGCGCCTCGGCCTGCTGCAAGACGTTCTGCACGGCGGCATCCTGTAAATCAGGCGGGTAGCCATACTTACGCAACAGCCGCTTCACATGGACCCGAATCCTGGCCCGTGCCGAATTCCTGTGCTTCCAGTCGATGCTGATATTGCCCCTGATGACCTGGACAAGTTCGTGGGCGATCACCCGCAGGGTGGGTTCCCCCATGACTTGCCGTGCACTCTCGTTATCGGCCAGCGCATCGTAGAATGCGATTTCTTCGTCGCTAAGGCCCGACTCCTCGCCACGCGACCGTGCCACCCGAATGTCCTTGGCAAGCTGGATCAATTCTTCGAGCACCTGAACCGTCGTAATGGCGTTGGAGTGGTAGCGGGCGATAGCCGCGTCCAGCCGCTCCGAGAACGCCTTGGATTGCATGACATTGCGCTTGGCCTGGGAACGCACGTCGCCGTTGATGAGTTTCTTCAGCGCCTCGATGGCGAGGTTTTTCTTGTCGGTCTGGCGGATCTCGGCGAGGAAGTCGTCGGACAGGATCGAGATGTCAGGGTTCTCGAACCCCGCCGCCTTCATGATGTCCACAATTTCGGTCGAGACCACCGCCCGGCTGACAATCTGCTGGATTGCTAATTCGCGGTCGGCAGCGGTCTTCTGCCCCTCGCCGGGCGCACTCTTGACCAGCGCCGCACGGATCACCTGAAAGAAACCGACTTCCTCGCGGATTGCCTTGGCCTCATCACTCGCCGACGCCAGGGCGAATGCCTTGGAGAGCACCAACACCCCATCACCATAGCGGCGATGCGCTCGTTTCTTGCCGTCTTCCGTGGTTTCGCGGGCTGCGTCCTCCTGGTGCATGGTGAGCACCCAATCCATCGCGCCCGCCATTATGGCGAGGCGCTGTCCACTCGTTGCGTCGGCGGCGAAAAAGGGCCGGTAATCGAACCCACCCTTGGTGTCGGGCCGGAACATGTCCCGGACGATTTCATATTTTTCGAGCAGTAGCGCGACCGCCTCAGCTTCGTCGATGCCGGTCTGCTCACGGTCGCCGGGAGAATATTGTCCGAGGGCATTTTTGAGGTTCTGTCGGATGGCTTGTCCCGGAAGACCCGGTTGACGCGGGCGATGGCCTGCATCAGTCCGTGGCCCCGCATCGGCTTGTCCACATACATCGTGTGCATACAGGGTGCGTCGAAGCCGGTGAGCCACATGTCCCGCACGATCACAAGCCTCAGAGGGTCGTTCGGGTTTTTGGCACGCTTGGCAATAAGTTCCCGCCGGGCTTTCGGGCGTTTGCCGATGTGGGTCTGCCAAGCCGGGGGATCGGAAGCCGCGCCGGTCATCACCACCTTGATTACGCCAGCATCGTCTTCGTCGCTGTGCCATTCCGGCCGCAGCTTCACGATCGCCTCGTAGAGCGCCACGCAGATACGGCGGCTCATGCAGACGATCATCCCCTTGCCGTCCAGCCCAACCAGCCGGGCCTCGAAATGTCTAACGAGGTCGTCCGCGACGAGAGCGATGCGTTTCTCCGCGCCAACCAATGCCTCGACACTGGCCCATTTGCGCTTGAGCCGTTCCTGCTCGGTCTGCGCCTCGTCCTCGGTGAGTTCGGCGATCTCGGCATCGATCTTGGGCCTCTCGTCCTCGTCGAGTTCGATCCGCGCCAACCGGCTCTCGTAGTAGATCGGCACGGTCGCAAAATCCTCGACCGCACGGCTGATGTCGTAGATGTCAATGTAGTCGCCGAACACGGCAGGCGTGTTCACATCGTCCTGCTCAATCGGCGTGCCGGTGAAGCCGATGAAGGACGCGTTGGGGAGGCCGTCCCGCAGGTATTTGGCGAAGCCGTAGGAGATGTCGCCGGTCTCCCGCGCGACCCTTGCCTCGAAACCGTATTGGCTGCGATGCGCCTCGTCGGCGATCACGACGACATTACGGCGGTCGGTCAGCTTGGCGTAATCGGTCTTGCCCGGCTCGGGCGCGAACTTCTGCAAGGTGGTGAAGATCACGCCACCCGAAGGCCGCTCCAGCAATTTTCGTAAATCGTCCCGATCCTGTGCCTGTTTGGGATCTTGCCGTAGCAAATCCTTGCACATGCTGAATGTGGCGAACAGTTGGTCGTCCAGGTCGTTGCGGTCGGTCAGCACGACCAGCGTCGGGTTCTCCATCGCCGGGTGTTTGCCGTCAGCCACAGCGGCCGCATGGTGGCGATCGACCTGCGCACCGGCGACAGGGTGTGGGACCGCCAGATTGCCAGCAGCCACAGTCCGTGGGTGGTCGGCGACTATGTTTTTGTGCTCGCCAACGACAACGAGATGGTCTGCCTGACCCGCGACGCGGGCAAGATCCGCTGGGTGCGCCGGTTGCGCCGCTACGAGGACGCAAAGGACAAGTCAGATCCGATCTTCTGGGCCGGCCCGGTGCTGGGCGGCAACCGGCTGATCGCGCTGTCCTCGACCGGCGAAGCGGTTTCGCTCTCACCCTACACCGGCGAGCCGGTCGGCAAGATCGACATGTCGGCCGGCGGCGATCAGGGGCCGGTCGTCGCCGGCAACGCCCTTTACCTGCTAATCCCCGACGCCAACCTGTCGGCCTACCGCTAGCGGCATAACGCGCGCGTTCAGGTCGCGGAGATGTGCGCCGCTTGACCGCCCCGATCAGCCTTTCGCGAGCCGGCGCGATGCGGTGGTCTCGCGGCCCGTCCACATGTCCCAGGCATCAAGCGTCGCCCGCGCGGCACGGCTATGAGCTCTGCGCGGCTGGGGCCAGGGTGCCAGCGTTACGTTTGACATAGGCTTGGCTTCTATCGATAGGATGGCATTATATAGCCTTTAGTATTAATAACCGCAGCAAAGCGGTGTATGGATGGCGGCCTTTGATCCCGAGTTTGATCCGGACGAACGGCGGCCTCTGCCGTATCGCCGTGCGCCCGGAGCGCGCCTGTCGAGCGGCGGAACGGACGACGAGCCCGAATACTTCCTGAGAGTGCCGGGCGGACAGCTGCTTGTGTTGCGGGAGCAGGAGCGGTTTCTCTGGGAATTGCTGGACGGGACCTGTTCGTCTGCGGAGATCGGACGCCGCTTTCGCGCGCGCTTCGGTACGGGCCTCGCGCCTGACGACTTCCCCAATTTCATTGCCGATCTGCTTGCGGCAGGGGCGATCGAGCGTATCTCGGACAGCGAACGCGTCAGAAAAATTCAACTCGACAGCGGGAATCCCGCGACCGTGCCGTCCGGCGGCGGCGCGACCATGGGAGCACGCCGCCAAGCCGGCATCGGACGACCGCGCGGTGGCATGATGCGGCGAGGCGGGCGCGAGGGCGCCGGGTTTCGCGCCGGGCTGAAGAACATATGGTCCTGGAAAGCGGGCAATCCGGACCGGATCTTCGCCGCCCTTGCCAGCGTATTTTGGCCTATCCGCTATGTCGGTTGGCTGCTGATCCCGCTGGTCCTCGTTGGGTTTCTGATCAGCGTCAAGCACGAGAATGAATATTTTCTCGATATGCACACGTTGATCATCAGCGTTCCCCTGTGGCCGTGTCTTTGGCTCGCCGAGCATTTCACGACTTGGACAGGCAAGATTTTCGAGGGGACGGTCATTTACGGCTTCGGGGGTACGGTACAGCGGGTTGATATCAAACTCTTCATGGGTCTCTTTCTTCGCTGTCACCTTGAAGAGACCACCGTCAAGTCGATGAAGCGTCGCCAGAAATTATGGATAGCGGCGAGCACCCTGTTATGGCGGCTGTTTTGCTGGGCGTTCCCCATGCTGATCTGGGCGATGTTGCGGCCGACGCGGCCGATCATTGCGCTGATCGCCGCCTGGGAGGCATTTATGGGGCTCGCCAGCTTCCTGGTGTGCAGTTGCCCGCTGATTCCCCTTTATGGCTATAAGTTCTTAGAGACCTTGCTCGATCAGGAGAATTTGTACGGCCGGTCCCTCAGGTTCCTGTGGCTCAAAATGCGAGGACGTCCCACGCCGGAAGTCATGACGATCGCCGATCGCTGGGGCCTGGCGATAATGTCGGTCGGCACGACGATCTGCTTCAGCCTCTTCGTCCTGCACGTCATGTACTCTGCCGACGTCTGGACGATACAAGCCATGGCAGGCCTCGGCGCGTGGCTGGCGTTCGCCCACATGGCGGCATGCGGGTTTTATTTCTTCGCCGTGTGGCGGTTTTCCCGCAAGCTGCGCGCGATGCACCGGGCCGAGCGGGTGCGCGATGGCCCGGTCGGGGTGCCTGCCATGGCTTCCGAGGTCTGAGGCAGCCTCGGCGCTATGCGATCGCGTAGATGTGCTCCGGCGAGGGCGATGCCTGGCCGAGTTCGACGCGTTTGACCGCCGCGATCAGTTTCTCGTGGGTCGGCGCGGCCCGGCCGATCTCGCGCCCCCGCTCGACGATGACGCCGTTGATGAAGTCGATCTCGGTGCGGCGGCCCTTTTGCATGTCCTGGCCCATCGAGGGGCGTTGCGCCTCGCTGCGCTGCTGCGAATTCCTGAGCGCCAGCATCAGCGATTCGACGGCGTCGAGCGCGGCGCGGTCGCCTTCCGAGGCACGCGCCAAGGTCTCGGCGTCCTGCCCGGCGATGTCTTCGAGCTTGTAGCCCTGCGCCTGGCCGATGCGCACCGCCTCGCCACCGAGCCCGATGATGACCTTCCGGATGCGATCATCCTGCCGCATCGCGTTGCCTGACAACCCGCTTGCCGCCGAGACACCATTGTGCAGACCGTTGACGCACGGGTTTGGCATCGCACACGGATCGATACATATCCCCTGTATTCACCTTTCAGGGAGCGTAGCACAGGATGTTTCAACCAGAATATCGCGTCTATGGTCGATACTCCGGCGATGGCCAGCGCGGGAACTCGTCGGTTGAACGGCAGATGGACATGGATCATTACCGCGCACAGGCAGCGATGTACGGCTTTTGGCCGGCGACCGGGATGACCCGGCGCACATACGAGCCCGTGAAGTGCCACGCAGCACCTTCCGAGCCGGCGGGTGGACCGACCCCATCGGCCTCGCCGTGCAGCACGATTGTCGGCACAGTGATCAACGGCTGTGCCGCCAGCTTCGCTTCGCTGGCGTCATAGGCCGGGTCGCCGGGGGCATTCCCGTAGCGGTGCCTGTAGGACTGGATGACGACATCGACGAAATCGGGGTTGTCGAAGGACGCGGCGGTCATCGCATAGTCGGCGTCGCTGAAGCGGTAATTCGGCGACCATAATCCTCGGCGATGGCGCGGTATTTGTGGGTCCAGTCGTTGCCCCGGCGGGTGAGCAATTGAACGCGGCCAGCATCGAGGAGTCCAAGGTGACCACCGACCAGGAACTCGTCAGCGACTATATCGCTGAAGCCCTCGGGGTCTTGCAAATCGACAACACCGAAGACGACGCTTTCGCCATGCTGGGCAGCGCCATCGCTGACGCGGTCGCGGATGATGAAGCGCATACCGCTGCCTTGTTTGAGGTCTGGTCGGAGTTGGAGGAGCAGCGAAAGTCGCCGTAGGCCACGGTTTCGACAATTCTAAACGACTGAAGGAGCCGATCACGGACCTACCGCAACGCGGCGGCTGCCAATGCGGGAAAATTCGGTACGAGATCACCGAAGCTCCGCAGTCGGTCTATGCCTGTCATTGCCGGGATTGCCAGCGTTTGACCGGCAGCGCGTTCTCGATGGGCGTCGTGGTCCCGGAGACGGCGTTCAAACTGAGCGGGGTTGAGCCGCGTGCCCTCCAGCGCCTCGCGGATAGTGGCCGGACGAGCACGCGCTGGGTTTGCCCCGACTGCGGGTCATGGATTGCTGGCCCGGCTCGCGATGAAGTCATCCGGGTCCGAGCGGGGACGCTCGACGATACGTCCTGGCTCCGGCCGACCCGGCACATCTGGACGCGCAGCAAGCAGCCGTGGGTAGTCTTCGGCGCGGACGACGAGAGTTTCGAGATGGCACCGCCCGCGTAGATCAGGCGCTCGGTATGGACCGCTCGAACAGATGGCCTTGTCCAACAGGCGAACTCTTCTCGCGTAGATCGCGGCCCGTGATTTCGACGTTGCCGTCATCGCTCAACTGCCGGCGGCGGATTTTCCGTTCGACGACAAGCTCAAACCGGGTCCGCTGGAGGTAGAACGCCTCCATGCACCGCTCCGGGGTCGGTGATTGGTCGAGGAGGCGCTGGAAGACCCGGCGCGATACGGTCACGGTGCCCTCATAGGGTTCGAGGATCACGCTGAACTCGACGGCGTCACGGTCTGCATTCCAGCGGACATCCTCTGGAAACTCGAAAAACGGCATTGCCTGATCTCCTCGAGGAAGGAGCAGAATGTTCCCATTATGTTCAATGGTCCGGTGGGAGGCAAGAAATGGCTGCTCAAGGGGAGCGGATTGGCAGCGGCTTCGAGTTCTACAGAACGCCACGGTCGGCCGACGAGTGACAATGCCAGCGGGCTCAGCCCGAACCTTGCAGCCGGGTGACGATTGTCTGGGTAGAAGAACAGCCGACGCCAATGCGCCGGCATCCCATTGAAGGATGTTCGTTCGGGTGGAGCGACCGCTGGGTTCTCAGGGAATATCCGCCAGTCCTTGCCTTGCAACTCCGCGAACCGATGCTTCTGGTTCGAGTGCTCCTGGTACGCGATCACCTCGGAGGTCGTTTCACCGTGCGCTTCCTGGCGCAGCAAGATGCTGGCCATGTAGTATTTGATCGAAACGATCTTGTCGGCCTTCTCGAAGTAGTCGTTTGCGAGACGTGCCATTGCGAATGCAAAATTTTCGTCATTGAGCCAGAACTGGGGCACCTTCACGAAGATGATTGCCGGCACGTCAGACGGCATCTGACTGCGCGCCTTCTTGAAAGAGTGCTCAATAGTGTCGAGGGTGATCTCGGTTTCCTCGGCTTTACACTTCGTTTCTGCACAACAGACCACACCGTCGTCATACGTTATAGTCAAGTCGTAATCGTCCTTCTTGATCCCGACAGGTTTCCGGAACTCGAACGAGACGGTGCTTTGAGCGTAGAGCAGGCGAGCGATTTCGAGTTCAGCGTACGTTGACTCAATCAGATCACGGTTGCGCATCTGACCTACGCAGGCATCGAACCCCGGTACGTCCTGCAAATTCAGGATCATCTCCGCGAGCAGGACGATCCGCACCTTGTGGATTTCGCGCTCGAGCGGAGTGTTCTCGTCGGTCACATTCTTCAGAAACCCCTTCCAAGCATGGAAGACGTTGGCGTCGCGCCAATCGACACCGAAGACGTGCGTCAGGATCGCCAGACCGAGTTTGTAGGCCCGGTCGACCGGCGACTCGATGCGCGGTGGGATCAGGCTGTCTGTCGTCCGCAACCAGCTATCGGTGATCCGGTTGATCGAGGCGGCGGTCATGCCGTTGCCGACTCCCGAACCCGTGTATGGTTGCCGAAGATGAAGCCGTCCGGCTTTCGGATCGTGACGAACTCCACATCGACCCGATGACGCGCGCATTCAGCGACGAGCGCCTGCACCGAGGCATCCTTCTTCGACGAGACGACGATCTCCTCCGCGCACTGCGCGACGGCGCGATTGATGCGTTCGACTCCGTGGAGCGGCACGCTGCCCCACTGAACCCGACCGCGTGGCGGCTTCGAGAAACCGGATATGTCAAGGCAACTAAGGGTTTCAGGGACTTAGGGTGAAATGGTGCCCAGGGGCGGAGTTGAACCACCGACACACGGATTTTCAGTCCGTTGCTCTACCAACTGAGCTACCTGGGCATCTCAATGACTTATGGGCCGTTTTGGCTCGTTCGTGGCACCGATTTGGCACTTGGCTTCATCTGGCGCGGTTGGCGAGGCATCTATAGCGGGAGCCGTGTGGGAGCGCAAGGCCGGGTCGTGACCCCCGCTCTTGGTCTCTCCCGATCCAACCCCCTTCCTGATCCGCAGCTCGCAAATCTGCGAATTATCCTCGTAGAGGATGCCTGTGAAGGCGTCGAAGAGCGCCCCTTCACGTTGTCGAGGTCCTGTGTACGGCCATCCGGTGGACAATTTCCGTCAGCCTCTCAAACAGCGCCGGGATGAACTGGACGCTGAGCGTGTCGTCCGCCGTGGCTCAATCCTCCTCGGCTGCCGGATCGTCGATCGGCGGCAAGTCCCCTTCCCTGCCGATATACCAGCGCACTGCTTCGTGCACGGCGTCGGCGCGGCTGACGCGGTGCCGCCGGCACACGCGGTCAAGCTCGGCAATGTCCTCGGGAGCCAAGGTTGCGGTGAGGTTCATGGTTGGAGTATAGCATTTCGCCGGGTTGTGGATTTGGGCTCATCAGGCTTTGTAAAAGCTGGGTTATCTCTGCGTCTTTTTCTTCTGGATATTAATACCCTGAGTATTATTAATGTGCATTTCGGCTGGTCGAATTCTGGTCTTCGGCCTGCCGGATTTTAGATTTCGATATATCGAAATCAGGATTTCGACCGGCGCCGGACCCAGCCCTGCTTTACGGCGAAGTTGACCTTATAGAAGTTGGTCTTGCCCTGCCCCCGGCGGGTGATCTCGACGAGGCCGGCGGCCTCCAGCTCCTTGATGTACTCGTTCACCCGCGAGACGCTCATCCCCATGTGCTCCGCCAGGCGGTCCTGCCCCGGGAAGCAGCTCTCGTTGTTCCAGGCAAAGTGCAGGAACATCGAATAGGCGACCTTGGCGCCCAGGCTCAGGCTGCCGTCGCGCAGGATGAAGTTCGGGACCTGGGTGAAGCCGCCACGCGCAACCGGGTCGAGCGTAGCAAGCTCGATATTGCGCTCGCGCATGATGTCGCCGATTGCCGCGCCGCGGACGTACTCCATGCTGCCATTGTAGGCCGTGGTCGGTCGCGGGCTTGACGTTATCCCCTACTGCTCCTCTGCCTCCGTGTATGTCGTGTGGTGCGCCGGGTTCGGCTCCGTCTCGTGGCGGGTCGATTGCGGCAGCATCGGGATACGGCGCTGCAGCTGTTCGATCAGGATGTTGGTCTCGCGGTCGCGCTCGATCATCGCCTCGATCTGATTGTCGCGCTGCCCCAGCTGGTGATCTTTTCGGTCGAGCTGCGTGCGCAGAAACGCAACCTCGCTTTCGAGCTGCGCGACATAGCGGTCGCCGGCCGCGTCCGGCCGCGGCTGTTCGCGAACGGACGGCTCGTCACTTTCCGGTCGTTCTGCGACAACGGCTTCAGTGCGAACGTTCGCGTCCGGTCGCGATTGGTCGCGTCTGTTCGCTTGGCTCAATTGCTCGATCTGCTCGATGTGGCGCGCGACCGAGGCCGGCGTGATGCGGAAGCGTTCGCCGTAGGTGGTCTGCTCGCGGATGCAATCGAGGTCGCCGCGGGCGCAGTATTTCTGGATCGCCCGCATCGTGCGACCGAAGCCTGCCTTCTCGTATAGGGCAGCGGCCTCCTCAACGGTGAGGGTGTAGGCGCGTTCGTCGCCATTCGCGGCCGGCCGCGGCTGTTCGTGCATGTTCGCAGGGTAGCACCGGCGGACGCTGGCCGATGGCGCTATCCCCATGCTGCCGATGGTATCCGGCGGCCCGGGCGGCCGGCCCCGGTATACTTTTCGTATAGCCGTATGCCGCAGGACTACCCCCGCACCGCCCAGGGCTTTCTCGACGAGACGCGGCTGGCACCGCATCCGCAGAAAATATCCTTCGACGAACTGAAGGCGATCATCCGGGACGCCATCGCCAATGCCGCGCGCAAATCGCGTCGCGAGATTCTGGATTTGCCTGACGATCTCTCGGGTACCGACAAGAGCGGCGTCTACCGGCAGAAGGGGAGAGAGCTGTTCGCCTATTTCCGCCGCTACTACGGCGATCCGGCGGCGACGGCGTACGACTGCCTCGGCAAGAGCTACCGCGAGATCGCGACCGAGCAGTTCCGCAACCAGACGCTGCAAAAGCAGCGGATGAACTCGGGCTGGCGCTATCAGTACATCGCCAAGGACTGCGCGCTGCACTCGCAGCGCTTCATCACCGTGTCCGACATCGGCGCGTCGGAGGCCGACTTCAACGCGACGATGCACATCGTCGATTTCGGCGAAGACGCTGAACATCTACGTCTCGATCAAGAACCGCGCCAACACGATGGGCGGGCAGGATTGGCCGAAGGCGATCGCCGCCCTCGAAACCGTCGCGCGCTCCGACAAGAACCGCTCCGGTCCCTACATCTGCGTCTTCGGCATCGCGATCGACAAGGGGCAGCGGGTCATCCGCCGCAGCGGCGCGACCAAGGCGCCGTACTCGGTCAACACCGAAATGTGGCTGTCGGATTTCTTCTGGCCGTTCTTCGCCGACTATACCTACGCCGAGATCGCCAAGGCGGTGTTCGAGGTCCTGATCGAGGCCGGCCCCAAGGAGCAGCAGCAGCTCGCGACGCCGATCCCCGACGAGCTGATCGACAGCTTTGGCGAGGCCTGCCGCGAGCGGGGCCTGCTCGACGATGAGGGGCGGTTCGATGACGCGCTGAAACTGATCGACGTGTTCTGCGACACGCCCGCCGACCATGAGTAGGGAATACCGCATCATCCATGCCGACGCACGCCGCGCCCTGCGCGCCTACGTGGGGCAGGCCGATCTGATCGTGACCTCGCCGCCCTACGCCGACGCGCGCAAGCGCCACTACGACAGCATCCGCCCGGACGATTTCGCCGCCTGGTTCACGACTTTCCATGAGCCGTTCGCGGCGGCGCTAAAGCCGGAGGGCAGCTTGGTCATCAACATCAAGGACAAGGTCGTCGACGGCGTCCGGCACCGCTATGTCTGGGACACGATCCGGGCGCTGGAACGGCTCGGCTGGCATTCGATCGACGACTACATCTGGCAGAAGCCGAACGCGATGCCGGGCTATTGGCCATCGCGGCTGCGCGACGGCTGGGAGTATTGCTTCCACCTGTCGCGCAGCAAGCGCCCCTACATCGACTTCGACGGCGTCAAGAAGCCGATAGGGGACTGGGCTCTCTCGCGCCTCGCGAACCTCGGCCGCAACGACACGACGCGGCAGAACTCGGCGAACGCCAGCGGCTTCGGCCGCAACATCTCGAAATGGGCCAGGCGCAAGACGGTGCTGCCCGACAACGTGTTGAGCCTGCCGTTGGTCGGCAAGAACAAGGGCCACCCGGCGGTCTTCCCGGTCGAATTGCCGAGCTTCTTCATTCGCCTCCTGGCGCCGCCCAACGGGCTGGTGATCGATCCGTTTGGCGGCAGCGGCACGACGGCGGTGGCCGCCCATCGCGAGGGGAGGAGCTGCGTCCTGATCGACAACAACCGGCAATACTGCAAACAGGCGCGGACGCGGCTGCTCGACGAGTGCGGGCTCGATGTATCGCCACAGTCACGCCCGCCAGCAAGATCGGCGCGCGCCACACCGCTCGCGACTTGGCCGGTCGTGCCGGAGCTGGAGTTGCGCAAACTTGCAGCGTAGGCTCAACGCGACGACAGGGCAGGCTGGTCCCCGGAGCGCCAATTGTGTCCACCATTTAGAGATGTCACTGGTTCTGCCATTTAGAAATGTCACTGTTGCCGGTTCGGGCGGCGGGCGGGCGTGGAGCCTGTGCGAAGCGCAGCGGCCGAGCGACGCCCGTCGCACTGCGCTGCCGCGTCACCGGTTGTTTTACCGAGCGAGCGACAGCTCGCTCGGCTCGTAGGGAAAATCTCAGCCGACTTTGAATAGACGCGCGTCACGCTGATCGCGGCGGCGGGGTGCTGATCGGCTACGCGTCTCCGCCCGTGCAATCTGCTGCTCGCGGATGACGGCGAGAGCGGCGCCGAGCCGCTTGTTCTCGACAATCGCGCCCTGCGAGACCTGGCGCAGCTTGTCGAAGGTGCGGTAGGCCAACTCGACGCCCTTGTAGCGGATCGACAGCCGGCCGTCCGGCTGATCGACCACCGTCACCCGCTTGCCGATCGCCGCCTTGGCCGGGTCGCTCGGCTCCAGAATGAAGATCACCTTGTCGTACTGGAGGGTCAGCGCCCGCGACAGCGTGCGCTCCTCCTTCCAGGCGAAGGCATCTTCCAGATCGTCGCTCTCGCGCAGCGGCCGGTGCAGGTCTTTGCCGTTCGCCGGCGGCTTGGCAAAGCGCGTGTTGTAGTTGGCCATGAACGCCGGCAGGAGGGTATTCCCATCGGCCAGGCTGGATGCCCCGGCGAGCCGAAGCTCCTTGACCAGCCGGTCCTGCAAGGTCTTGTGCGCGCGCTCGACCCGGCCCTTGGCCTGGCTCGAATTGGCGCAGATGATGTCGATGTTGAGCGCGTCGAGCGCGCGCCCGAACTGGGTCATGCCGTCGCCGCCAAGGGCGCCCGTCTGATTGACCCGAAAGACGCCGTGTTTGTCGCTGTAGAGCGCAACCGGCTTGCCCCAGGCTTCCAGATAGGCGCGGGTCGCATGGAAATAGGCGAACGTCGACTCGCTCTCCACAAACCGTAGATGCATCAGCCGGCTGGTCGCGTCGTCGATGAATACGAGCAGCGTGCATTGCGGCCCGCGATCCTCAAACCACCAATGCTCACAACCGTCGACCTGCACCAGTTCACCGGCGCATTCGCGCCGGTGGCGGGGCTGATGAACACGCTTCAGGCGCTGCTTGCGATCGAGCCACAGCCCGTCCGCGATCATCCAAAGGCGAAGGGTCTCGCGGCCGAGAACGATCCCGTGCAGCTCGCCCAGCTTCTCGGCCGCCAAAGTCGGGCCGAAATCCCAGTAGCGCTCGCGAATGATCGCCAGCGCCTCAATGCGAACCGCCGCGGGCTTACCTCGGTTGCCGGGGCGACCACGGCGCTTCGATATCAGACCCGCCGCACCCTCGGCTCGATAGGCCCCCAACAGCCGGAATACCTGACGCCGCTCAAGACCCAACAGTTGCGCCGCCGCCGTGGTCGTCAGCCGTCGCTGATCCAAGTCCCGCAGCACCTCAAGCCGTCCAAGCTCTCCATTGCTCATCAGCTGTACCGTCACCCCAAACACCCTCCCGAAAATCCCCGGGGAGTGTCATTTCTATCTGGCAGAGGGGTGACATTTTAATCGGGCGCCTACATCCATATGTCGCATAGGGCGTCTTCTGGAAAATTCGTTCAGAAGGCCGTCTACAGGCTCGTTGGCAGAGGTACTGCAAGCGTCGCACTTGTAAAATAGATGTGCACTCCATATTTCGCCGGTCATGTCCAAACCGGGTCGCAATTCTTCTTGTCCCTGCGGTAGTGGCCGGAAATTCAAACACTGTTGCGGCTCGATCACCGCAGCAGCATCTCCTTGTGTGCCGACAGACGATGTGCTTGCACGCATGCAGCTTGAGATACGCCGCCATGAAGCGAAAGAACAACGTCGTCAGCTGATGCAGGGGTTGGGCCGTCCGATCATCTCGTTCGAGGCACAAGGCTACCGTCTGGTCGCCGTTGGTAACGAGATTCGTTGGTCAACGAAATGGGTCACGTTCATTGACTTTCTGTTCGATTACATCAAAGCGGTCCTAACACCTGACTGGGGCAATGGTGAGCTCGCAAAACCCCTGGCTGAGCAGCATCCGCTGATCGGCTGGATGCGCCGGATCGACGCTTTCAAAAAGGCTCATGTCAATTCGAAACGGGGAAAGGTGTACACCGCGCCGATGACCGGCATCGTGCGCGCCTTCCTCGGGCTTGCCTATGACCTCTATCTCATCGCCCATAATGCCGAGTTGCCGGCGTTGCTGCTGACGCGCCTGCGTAATGGAAAGACCTTCGAGGGGGCGCTCTACGAAGCTGCCGTTGTGGGCACTTTCGCTAAAGCAGGCTTCAATATCGAATTCGAGGATGAAAGTGACTCGACTGTTTCACATTGCGAGTTCACCGCGACCCACAAGGTGACCGGCCGGAAATTCTCGGTCGAGGCTAAGGCGGTTTCCTCCACGTCAATCCGAGCCGGTGCCAGCGAGAATCTGCCGCGTATCCGCAATCTCCTCTATGGGGCGCTGCGCAAGCGGGCGACCTATGAGCGCATCATCTTCGTCGAGCTAAATCGCACGCAAACCATGACCGCCGAGGGCGAACCCGATTGGGCCGCGCCAATCGATCGCGAGTTAGCAGCGGCCGAAGGCGAACTGACGATCGACGGGCAATCTGCTCCGCCTGCATACATATTCATCACTAATCGGGCCTTCATGCACGCACTCGACGCACCCGACTGCGGCGAGGCGGGGATAGCCCACGGCTTCAAAATTCGAGAATTTCCGCAAGGTCGAGGCTGCGCCTCTATGCTGGAGGCGGTGGAGGCGCGCGAACGGCACATGGAAGCTCACTGGCTACTAAAGGCGATGCATCGCCGCGCCGAGATTCCGAGCACTTTCGATGATCGTCTCCCGGAGGAAGTCTTTGAAACCGGGCAGCATCCACCTCTTCGTATTGGCGACACCTACCTCGTGCCCGACGGCACTGGAAACGAGGTTCCCGGCGTCCTCTATGAAGGAGCGGTCCTGGAAATCGAGCGCAAAGCCTATTGCGTCCACCAGTTGACGGATGGGCGGTCAATCATCGTGACCATCCCTTTGACCGACGCAGAAATCGCGATGTACCGACGGTCGCCGGAAACCTTTTTTGGCGTTGTTAAGCATGTCGGTGGAAAGATCGAACAACCGATGGACGCCTACGATTTCTTCTATGAGTCATATTCACGGTCTTCAAAGGACAAGCTTCTTGAATTCATGGGCAACTGGCCTGATGTCAATGAGATGCGATCGCTGCCGCAATCGGAGTTGGCGAAACGCTATTGCGCTCGCCTTGCTGAAGGCATGTGGGCCCAGTTTCGGCCGAAGCCGGACTCAGCCGTCGATTAACGGTCAATCAAAGGCCCCACCGACGCAGCTTCCCTTTTCGCTTCTATATCTGATAATGTCCTTTATCGCATGCTGGGAGGTCACATTGGAACAGCACTCGGCACGGAGCCCAGCTCCAGTGGACACAGGGTATATGGTCGATCGGCTGCTACGGGGTAAGGATCGTTTGACCGTGTTACGAGCTGAGCTGGAGTCCTTTGATGCGGACTCCGTAGCAGGAATAGATGTGCTGTTCTTCTCAGATGTCACCCACAAAATAAGCGATACGCTCACAGACATACTCGGAAAAGATGTTGTAGATGCGCGCGGATATTATAATGGGCAGGACATTTCATATTGTAAGCGTAGGTTTCTTGCTTTGCTCGATGCTGGTGTACTGCTAATAAAGCAGCGCATCATGGAATTGGCGTTCGCCAAGAACTCGGATCATCCTGACGGCCACGTAGCATGGCGCATGGCCGCCGACGCACTGCATCCCGCCATTCGTGAAGCTGTCGGGCCGCTTTATCACAACGGAAAATACGACGCCGCAGTTTTCGAAGCGACGAAAGCCGTTGAGGTCGCGGTGCGCCAGGCCGCCGGGCTAACGGCGGCCGATCTCGGTACCAAGCTGATGCGAAGGGCTTTCGATGTTGAAAACGGCATCCTCACCGACAAGGCGGCTGAGTATTCGGAGCGCCAAGCTTTGAGCGATCTCTTCGCTGGTGCAATCGGCGCATACAAAAATCCTCAATCACACCGAAATGTTGCGCTGAACGATCCCGACGAGGCGGCCGAAATCATCATGCTGGCGAACCACCTACTGCGCATTGTCGATGCGCGCAGAGCGGCAAGCGAAACCCCATGAACCAGCTCGTCCCGATCGGCTCGTTCCCATTGCCGGCCCTCGTCGCCGTCGCCGGCGACCGCGCGTCGATGCGCTTCCTCGAATTCTTCGCCGCCAACATCCGCAACCCGCACACGCGACGGGCCTACTATTGCGCCGCCGATGAATTCCTGACCTGGTGCGCCAGCGCCGGCGTGCCGTCGATCGCCGCCGTCCAGCCGGTGCATGTCGCGCGCATGGATCGAGGTGTCGTCGCGGGAGTTGGCGGCACCTTCGGTCAAACAGCGGCTCGCAGCGCTGCGCCACCTATTCGATTGGCTGGTCAACGGCCAGGTCGTGGCGGTCAACCCGGCCCACACCGTACGCGGGCCGCGGCATGTCGTTACCTCCGGGCAAACGCCGGTGCTCGATCCCGCCGAGGCGCGGGCGCTGCTCGACAGCATCGATACCGGCACCGCCGCCGGCCTGCGCGACCGCGCCCTGATCGGGCTGATGGTCTATTCCTTTGCCCGCATCGGCGCCGCGCTCGGCATGGCGGTCGAAGATGTCTACACGCAGAACCGTCGGCTTTGGGTGCGGCTGCGCGAAAAGGGCGGCAAGCGCCACGCGATGCCGTGCCATCACAACCTCGAAGAATACCTCGTCGCCTATCTCGACGGCGCCGGACTGCGCGACGATCCCAAGGGGCCGCTGTTCCGCACGATCGGGCGCGGCACCGGCCGGCTCACTCGTACCGCGCTGCCGCAGGCGAACGCCTACGCGATGATCCGCCGACGCGCGGCGGCGGCCGGTATCGAAACCAAGCTGGGCAACCACAGCTTCCGGGCAACCGGGATCACCGCCTACCTCAAGAACGGCGGCACGCTGGAAAAAGCCGCCGCGATGGCGAACCACGCTTCGACGCGCACGACCCAGCTCTACGATCGCCGGCGCGATGAGGTCAGCCTCGACGAGGTCGAGCGGATCGTGATCTGACGAAGGCAGACCTGAGTGCATGCGCTGATGCACAACGATGGCTATTTCCGGCTGGCTTACCTAGTCCGGTCGCGGTCTCGGGATTATTGGGCAAATGCTCGCAGCGCTGCTGCCATACCGGCTCCGCTGGTGATAAGCGGAAATCTTGATCTCTTCGAAACTTCAAGCGTCTTATCCGTAAGCCGTCATCGAGACGAAGAGCGCGAGCTGACTCAAACCATCGACGACGCCAACGAAGCAATACGTCAGATCAAGAACTTGCTGCTGTTACTGCGGAGGCATCGATCGATCTACTGCGCCAACTCGCACGCACCTGATCCCGGTGGATTCGATAGCTCCGAAATCCGATGATCGTGAAATCGAAGCTGATCGCGTCTTCAACACAATGGTCCGCCATCAAACGGGTGGAAAGGTGGCGCCACTAGCGGCGTAATCGCCGCGGCAGTAATATCGCTCGACGAGGTCGAGCGGATCGCGATTTGAGACGACTGATGCGCAAGCCAAAGACGAAGTGGCAGGAAGACCCGACACGCTGTTGTTCATGTCGACGACACAGGCCACGAAAGCGGGGACCACCCTATCTGGCCGGCATTGCCAAGCGCTCTTCGACCATTTCCATGTGACGCCCTAAGTTTACGGACAACATGGCCGACTTCCGATATTTCGTGGAAACGGGCGACCAGCGGCGGCCAGAAGTGTGGGCACATCGCGAAAGCTGGGGCTTTGGAAAGATACCTCAGCAATACCGCGGCCCGCGCGATGCCCGGCTCTGTTCGCCACAAAGTGATAAACCGGATTATCACGTAGAGGACACGCCCCAGTCAGAGGCGCGCGTTTTGGTCTTTGGGTTGGACGAACGCACGGTGGGCTTGGCAAGGCATGGTCGGGCGCCTATTTCGTGATGCCGTCTGGCGCCACTAAAAGGCTCGCCCCTTACAGAACTTCTCACGAAAATAGTTTTCTGCCTTTAACAACCGTTCAACAGTAACATTCGGCGGCAGGCTCTGTGGACTCCACTCATCCCTTTTATCCACCTTGAGGGTCCCTGTTCGTTTATCGCGAATTTTTCCGGTGAATAAACTATCGCCGGAGATGGTCAATTTGACTCCCGCGGGAGTGGGCGACGGCTTATAATCCTGCAAACTCGTGAAATCAAAAACTTCGTTGATTGAAAGTGGCCCGGACTCAAACGAGATATCGTATTTGCAGTTGCTAAGTGTCGAAATTTTCAAGGTCTTCCGAACATCCGGGGTCGCGGGAAAGTGACGAAGGTCGGCTCCGAAAAGCATGAAAAATACCGTCTCCTCGGCCGTTTGTGCCTGTGCCAGCGATGCTGTCCAGCAAAATAGCGCCATCAACGTCAAGGTAACTCGAACCACGGAGCCCATGCGTTCCGGTCCTCAGATAATGTGTCACCGGTCAGCGGGGTGGTGGTGTCGGTCCATGCGTCGCCGAGCGCGCGGAAACCGGCTTCCTTGTCGGTGATCGCGGCGAGCGTGTTCAACAGGTCGCGGGTCGAACGCGCCAAGCGGTCGAGCCGCGTCACCATCAGCACGTCGCCGGCGGCGAGTTGGCCAATCACGCAGCGCAGTTGCGCCCGGTCGGTCTTGGCCCCGCTCGCCACTTCGCGGAACACCTTCTCCGCCCCGGCTTCTTCAACGCCGCGACCTGCGCCTCGACGCTCTGCCCATCAGTCGATACCCTTGCATAGCCATAAATCATGCCGCTAATCTGCACCGGAATTGTGCAACGGAAAAGCGCAATCGGATCAGCGGTCTAGTTTTGTTGCGAAATTCCTGATTTTTGAGCGCCTCGGCCCTGCCATTGACCACATCACCTCGCCACCATATCGTTATCTGATCAAGCGGCGTCTCGATATAAAGGCCGGGATTGTTCGAAAGATAGGCAAATAAATGAGTAAATCCGCATTCGATGCTTTCGTGCAAGAGCAACAAACCGACTCTGAGAAGATTGCCAGTTTTGACCCGAAGCAACAACTTCAAGAGTGGTATAATTATCTCGATTTGCTGTACACGACGATTACGTCTTACATGGAGCGCTATATAAGCGCCAACACAGCTTCGATTACCTATGATGATATAACTCTAACCGAGGATTTTTCGGGTAGTTATTCAATTCGGCGGATGTTGCTCAAGATTGGTCGGTCAACGATCACGTTCACCCCCATAGGAACGATGCTCATCGGGTCGAAAGGCCGAGTTGATGTTCAAGGACCGCGTGGGGGCGCGCAACTTTTTTTGATAAATAAGAATGTTAGTAGTGCCCAACAACTTGTAACTGTGCGGGTATCTCGACCCGGAGCCCCACCACCAGCGTTGCCGACAGCGGAAGACGTGCGGGCAATTGAATGGGCGTGGAAAATCGTCAGCGCCGCCGCCTGAAATTCGATTTATCGACCTCACGGAAGAATCGTTTTTCGACATGATCTTAACAGTAGCTAATACTCAATGACATGAGTCTACCGGCTTATGGAACAGAAACACTACCCGATATCGCTAATTACCAAGTGGATGCGGAAAAATCTTTGCGATTGTATTTTTCGCAAGATAACCCCAACTTCGTGGCGATTTTCATCGGCTATAAAAGCTCCGATGTTGGGGAAATGTTGGGTAACTACTCAGGTCCAGGTCACGGGATGACCGCTGCCGGCGGCGCGGCGATGACGTCCTGGATGGCCTGAAGGGCGGATTTCCCGTTGAGCCTCCCGGTGGCGATGGCGGAAGCCGCAGCGGCATAGAGCCGGGCGCCCCAATGGGATCGAAAACAACCGCTGACCTTTCGGAAGATGACAGAGGGCCGCGGCGCCCGCTCGCAACCGTTGTTGGTGTACGGCACATCGCGTCTGGTGACGAAGACGAAAAGATCGTTGCGGCATTTTCGGATGGCGCGGGCGAGCTTGCAGCCGGCCGAGGTTGTTGGAGGCTGCCCCAGCAGCCTGGTGAGGCGGCGGTCGAGATCGGCCCGGTATTGAACCAGCGTGCTGTCTTTGAGGCTCTCGCGTCGCCGGCCGATGGCGACGGCGCGCAAGAGGAGGAGTTCTGAAACCGGGCGCGAAGACGGTGTCGCCCTCGTCGATGGCATATTGGCTGTCGCGCAGCAGATGGGCGAGGCGGAGTGGCGCTCAATGCCATGCCCGTTCTGAGCGGCATAGCGGTCGGCAACCCAGACCTCGGGCACCGCCCCCTGGAGGAAGTCGATCACCACCTTGGCGCCCCGGCTGTCGGCGATCACGTGATAGATAGCCGTCGACGACAGCAGCACCCATTGCCACCAGGTCTTGCCCTTGACCCTGGCAGAGGTCTCATCCGAGGCCACGACCGGGCTGGAGCGAACATCCTCGGCGATTTTCTCGGCCGCGATGATCATCGGCGCTTCGGCGCGGGCCAGCAGGTTGGCAATGGCGCCTTCGCTGATGGTGACCCCGAACACCTCATCCATGCGCCCGCACCAGCCGCTCGAAGCTGATCGCCTGGGTCACGTGCAGATGCAGGATCAGCGCCGCAAGGCCGGGGCCGAAGGGCGAGCCCGGGCGTCATGCCCTAGGGGCAAGGTGCGCTGAACCCCCGCCGACAGCATGGGCAGATGCCGCGATGCCGGTGAACGCGGGTCACCACCGGCTTGATCGGCGGCAGGTCGATATGGTCGTAGGCATGAAACTCGCTCTGGTCGGTCGCGCACAGCACGTGTTCGCAATGCGGGCATGCCGCCGCCAGCGCCTCTACCACGCGGTCGGGGGTCTCGCTCAGTTGCCGGAACGCGCCGGGATGGCCCTTGCGCTTCTTGACGCGCCGCTCCTCCCGATTGGACTTGTGCCCCTGGCTCGGCGGAACCGAGGAATTGTCGGGCGTCTTCGCAGGCTTCCCCAGTTCCGCCTCCAACGCCTCGACCCGCTTCGTCAGCGCTTCGATCTGCGCAGTCTGCCGGGCGATCACGTCCGCTTGCGCAAGGATCAGCGCAATCAGATCATCTTTCGAGAAGCGAGCCAGGGTGCTCCAGATTCATGGAATTCCTTGAATCGTGGACACCGCCTTCCGTCAACTACATTTTGTGGCCGGCTGTCGCTCGCTCACCAACCTGATGCCTCACAGGGGGTGAGCAGTTACAATGTTGGCCGAAATTCTTGGTGAAACTGCTAGGCGATCGGGCCTTGTCCTCTTGGCTGGAATCAAAATTTCCACTTTCCGGTTGATTATCAAATCCGCTCAAAGAGAAAAGACGCGGATACGCTTTCCGATCGAGCTTCGCCGATTATGGAAACGTAAAGGACGGCGCCCCAGGCTAGAGGAAGAAATTTGGGAAGTCTGGCGTGATGCGGTAGACCCGCCGACAAGGCAGCTCATCAGCCAATTGCGCGGCGTTTTCAAATATCGGCATTGGCTTGCCCATGGCAGATACTGGAACGTAGGTAACCAATACAATTTTTAGGCTTGTATATTTTTAGCAACCGCCGTACTATCGAACTTTCCACTTTACAAATAACGAACCGCTTCAAACTCCAAGACTTTGGATCAGCGTGCAAAAATCTTGCCAGCCCGTGTGAAAACGGTTGCGGCTGGGTGACAGCCTCGCCGGAGGGGGGCTCGCGCGGGCATTCGGCGGGCTTGTGCAAGATGATGCCGCGGTTTTGATTGGCGCATTGCCCTCCTGTCATCCTCGGACGGCGGCGATCATCCCTCCGACGCCGACGATATTGAGGGCACGCCGGAGATTGTAGACCAGTGCGGTGAGGCTGAACTCACCGCAAACAGTTGAAGAGACAGCGCATCCAGAAGGCGCCCTGGTTCATCCATTTCTTGATCGAACCGAACGGGTGCTCGACGGTCTCACGGCGCCGGTCGAGAAGCTCTGGCCTGGCCTTGAGGCGCGCGGCCATCCGGTCCAACACCGCCTCGTTCTCCAGGCGCGAGACCCGCCGCACGTTTGTCGTGCACCGCGCTCGTAGCGGACAGGCGGGGCAGGCCGCCGGATTGCTGTAGTCGATCTTTTGTAGATCGCGCGACTTGCCAACATGGTGCGGCGCGAGGGTTTGCCCGCCCGGGCAGATGAAGACATCCCGGTCCGGGTCGTAGCGGAACTCGTCCTTGCGGAAGAAGCCGTGGCGCACCGCCGGGCCGCGCTGCGGCTTGGGGACATGGGGCGTCAGGCCCGCCTTGTCGCACGCTTCGATGTCCTCGGCCTTGAAGTAGCCGCGATCGGCGACGACGTCGATCCGCTCGACGCCGAGAATCGCGCGCGCCGGCTCGGCCGTTTCCTTCAACAGGCCCATGTCGACGACCTGGTTGCTCACCGCCTGCTCGACGATCAGCTTGTGCTTGGCATCGACCGCGAGCTGCACGTTGTACCCGACCGCGACTTTGGTATGGCCGGCCATCGCCCGGCTGTAGGGATGGGTCAGCGATATCTGGCTCTCGCCGCTCTGTTCGAGTTCTGTCAGCAGCCCGCGGAGCCGATCACGCTTACCGCGGACCGCCTCGATCTTCTCGGCGAGGTTGTGCACGCGCGAACCGCCGCTGGTGCCCCCTTCGGCGGCATCGCCCTCGTCCAGCCAGCACAGCTACATCGGCCAAGCGCTTGTCGGCCGCGTCGATGTACTGGCGCAGCGAGGCGCGCGTGAAATTGCGGTCCTTGTTGTTGACTGCCTTGATCCGCGTGCCGTCGACCGGCAGCGAATTCCAGGCCGAACAGGTCGGAGCTCCCGGCACAGCAGCACGAACACGCGGAATACCGAGCGGAAGGCCGCGTGGTTGTCGCGCCGGAAATCGGCGATCGTCTTGAAGTCCGGCCTCAGGTGCCGCAGCAGCCAGATCACTTCGAGGTTGCGGTGCGTCTCCGCCTCCAGCCGCCGGCTCGACCCCACCTGGTTCAGATAGCCGTAGATATAGAGCTTCAGCAGATCGCCGGGTGCGTAGCCCGGGCGGCCGGTCGCTTCCGGCACGACACGGGCGAACCCGAGCGCGGCGAGGTCGAGCCCGTCAATAAAAGCCTCGATGAACCGCACCGGGTTGTCGGCGCCGACGTAGTCGTCAACTGCCTCCGGCAACAGCAGCATCTGGTCGCGGTCGTGTCCGGTGATGTGCGTCATCTCGATTGTATTCGCGACGCCTCAACCGCCGGAATCCTCTACGGCCGGGTTTTCACACGGTCTGCTTGATTTCTGCTCACCGCCGCCGTGTTGCCGGGGCGATAACCAATGCTGGGCGAGTGTCACCGAAGTCTGCGGTCGTACGGGCGACCAGCTCGCGGAAGTGCGCGTAACAGGTCGTGCGCTCGCTGGCGAGAAAGCGCACAAAGGTTGGGTCGACCCGACTACAGAGCTCCAGGGCTCGTTGCTTGTCCGGTTCGCTCGGGTAGGCCGCGCCAACATGGCGTAGCAGCGTCGGCGAGAGGACGACACAGGCGGTCGCAAGCACCGCCACTATGATCATGAGGCGCTGCGGGCGGCGGGGTCGGGGAGGCGCCGGAACTCCCGCCCGGTATTGCCAGATTAGATCTTCCATCCAGGCCGAGATGACGATCTCGCCGTCTTGACGATTGCGCGATGCTGGCGCTGGAGGAGCCATCAGGAAAAGCGGCATACCCTGGATCAAGAGGTCGAAGGAGTGCGATCGTCAACTTATCCTGGCGCGGCAACGAGGATTTGAGCGGCACGCGAGGGGAAGGGGAGATGGCGACGAAGGCTCATACAGGGACAAGAAGCAAGCCGCGCACCGCCGGCGCCCCTGCTCGTCGCCGACGCACCGGGGAAGGGCAGCGGGGCACAAGAAAGCCACCGATGATTCGACGGGTGGCACGGGCGGTTTGGGTATCACCGCGTCATGCTGCCCTCGCGCTTGCAACCGGGCTCGTTTGCGGGGGGCTCGCCGCGCATATCGGCGGTATGATCTCGCCGCCCTATGCCGCAATCCTCGGCACGGTCGTTGCCTATCCCGTAGTCGCTGCGATCTGGTCGTGCTTGCCTCGGCTTCGGAGACAGGGCCGATGACGAGCGAACCGGGATAAAGCCTGTGGCCGAGGCCTCGCCGTTAGCTCTACCGCAGAATGCGCTCGATTTGCCGAGGGCAACCCAGCTGAAGTTGACTTTGAAAAATAACAGTTTTCCACCTCCCCCATCGCGCATCATAAAGGTTGTTATGGTACTCTAATGCCGCATGAAAAACAGCGATAATTCTAGCGGGCTTGAAAATCATCCCCGACGACAAGCCGGAGCAAGAAAATTTACCGGCGGTGATGGGCGAGATGACGATCGTGCCGGCGTTCATCGCCGACGGCGGCGAGCGCGCGCGCTACGCGTTCGTCGACTTCTTCACCGCGCAGATCAGGAACCGCAACACACGCGCCGCATACGCCGTCGCCGTGCGCGCCTTCTGCGCCTGGTGCGACGCCAAGGGCCTCACAATAGCAACGCTCCGCACCCACCACGTCGCGGCCTATATCGAGTTCCTCGGACGCGCCTATTCTCCCCCATCTGTCAAACAGCACCTGGCGGCGATCCGGATGCTGTTCGATTGGTTCGTCGTCCGCCAGGTCGTCGAAGTCAACCCGGCCGCCGCGGTGCGCGGCCCCAAGCACGTCGTGAAGCGCGGCAAGACCCCGGTGCTCGATGCCGAGGAGGCCCGGCAGCTGCTCGACAGCATCGACACCTCAACGCCGGTCGGCCTGCGCGACCGGGCTCTTCATCGCCCTCCTGGTCTACACCTTTGCCCGCGTCTCGGCCGCGATCGGCATGAACGTCGGCGACTACTACCCGCAGGGTAAGCGCTGGTGGGTTCGCCTGCACGAGAAAGGCGGCAAGCAGCACGAGATGCCCGCCCATCATCTCCTCGAAACCTACATGGATGAATACCTCGATGCCGCCGGCATCGCCGAGGACAAAGCCACTCCCCTGTTCCGTACGGCGGCCGGCAAAACCGGCAAGCTAACCGACCGGCGCATGACGCGCACCGATGCGCTGCGCATGATCTGGCGCCGCGCCGCCGCGGCCGGGATCACGACCGAGCTCGGCTGCCACTCATTCCGCGCGACCGGCATCACGGTCTACCTCCAGAACGGCGGCCTGCTCGAACACGCCCAGCAGATGGCCGCGCACGAGAGCGCGCGCACCACGAAGCTCTACGACCGGAGGAGCGACAAGGTGACGCTTGGATGAGGTCGAGAAGATCGTGGTGTAGGGTGCAGTCAGCACTCGCTTGCCAAAATTCGTCGCGAGTGGCGGCTTTCAGGGCCAAGCGGTCCGTCGCTTTCCGGGGGGACCGTCGCCACTTGCCCCGAAGCCGCCATCGCGGAGCGACGGAGACGGGAGGGATTATTCAACGGAACCAAACGGCTCACCGACGTTTCTCCCGCGATGACGGAGGTCTTGCCGCTGGCCCGAACGGCGGACCGCGTACCGTGCCTCGCCGCGGGCAACAGAACGAACGCCAGCCTGTAGCGCACGCGAGTTCGAAGGAACAATTGCGCCATGCGAGAGCGGTAATGATGGTTTAATAAGGCCCGGTAACGGGACGGCGTTCGAAGTCGATGGGGGGCCATGTCCGTCGAGACGACCAGGGAGACTGGAGCGAATAGGGGCGACGCCAATCCGGTCGAGGCGCCCCCTGCAGGCGAAGTTGGGTCGACCGAGTCCGAGGCGCGGCAGTCGCTCGGCCCGGCTCCGGATCGGCGGCGGTTGCGGCGGCGATGGCTGCTGATCGGTGCGTGCGGTGCAGTGGTTTTGGCGGCGCTAGCTATCTTCGGTATCCCGTGGATCCGCGCCACCCTCAACACTGTTTCGACGGACGACGCCTACGTCAACGGCCATGAGACGTTCGTCGCGCCCCGGGTCGCCGGCCAGATCTCCGGCGTCCTGGTGGACGACAACAACCGGGTGCACAAGGGCGAACGCCTCGCCGAACTCGACAAGAAGCCGTTCCAGGACGCGGTTGCCGTGAAACAAGCGGCCGTCGATACCGCCGCTGCAAATCTGCGCGCCGCCCGGGCGACGGTGCGGGATATCGAAGCGCAAGCCCGGGCCCGGCGCTGGGCGCTGCAGAGCGCGATACATGATGTCGACAACAAGATCGCACTGCTGCATGCGCGGGTCGCCGCTCTCGACAAGAGCAAGGCCGACCTGACGCTCGCACAAGCCGATTTCTCTCGGGCGCGGCAATTGCTGGGGTCCCCGGGCGAGAGCCGCCAGGAATTCGATCGCGCGCAACGGACCTTGTCGGCGGCCAGTGCGCAGGTCACCCTGTCGCTCGCCGAAATCTCCCAGGTTCGCGCCTCTTTGGGCCTGCCGGCGCAACCCGATGACGGCAAAGGTCTCGATCGGGTCCCGCCGGATCTCGACCAGACCTATTCATCGGTGCTTGCGGCGCAGGCCGACCTGATTCAGACGGCTGCCCAGCTTGGCGTGATCCATTCCTTCGACCAGACGCCAAAGCAGATGGTCGAGGCGTTTGAAAAACAGGGCGACATCGATCGCACCTTCGCCCAGCTCGTCGACAAGGCGCCGGCCGTCAAACAGGCCGAGGCCAAGCTCGAATTCGCCAAGCGGGAACTCGCGCAGGCCGAACGCGATCTTCGCTATTGCGACATCGACGCGAAGATCGACGGGGTCGTCACCCGCCGCAACATCAATCCCGGCGATTACGTCCAGGTCGGCCAGAATTTGATGGCGGTCCGTTCCCTGCGGGACATCTGGGTCGACGCGAACTTCAAGGAGACGCAGCTGCGCTATCTGCGCATCGGCGAGCCGGTCGATCTCTACGCCGACATGTACGGCGGCCGACACGTGTTCAAGGGACGCGTCTCCGGCTTCACGATGGGGACGGGGTCGACACTGGCCTTGCTGCCGGCGCAGAACGCGACCGGCAACTTCGTCAAAGTGGTACAGCGGCTGCCGGTCCGGATCGACCTCCAGGGATACGACCCCGACAAGGACACGCTGTTTATCGGCACCTCGGTTGTCCCCTATGTGTATATCAACGAGCCGCCGACCGGACCCGACGCCGGGAAGTTCCTGCAGACCGCTTTGCCTAAGTCCGCGACCGTCGCTTCTCCCGGGGTTGCTCCCGGCGCGACCCAATGACGGTCGCGGCGCTTTCATCCCCGAAACCCGCGGCGGCAGGCAATCCCTGGCTCGTCGCCGCGGTTGTCGTGGTGCCGACCTTCATGGAGGTGCTGGACACCACGATTGCGGTGGTCGCGCTGCGCTATATCGCTGGCGGCCTGTCGGCAACCGTCGATGACGGCGAGTGGGTCCTCACCAGCTACCTCGCCGCCAACGCGATCATCCTGCCGATTACCGGCTGGCTGAGTGCGCGTCTCGGACGCCGCAACTACTTTCTGCTGTCGATCGCGGTATTCACCCTTGCCTCCGGGCTGTGCGGCGTGGCTGGCAGCCTCTATCAGCTGATTCTGTTTCGGGTGATCCAAGGACTGGCAGGCGGCGGTTTGCAGCCGAGCAGCCAGGCCGTGCTGCTGGACTCCTTCCCGGTCGAAAAGCAGGGCATGGCGATGACGCTGTTCGGCTTCGCCGCGCTGATCGCGCCGGTTATCGGCCCGACCCTCGGCGGCTGGCTGACCGATACCTATTCGTGGCGCTGGGTTTTTCTGATCAACGTGCCGGTCGGCCTGCTGGCGTTTGCCGGTTGTTACGCCCTGCTTCGCGACCCCGATTACCTGACCGAGCAGCGCCTGGCGTTGCAGAAGCAGCCGTTCCGTTTCGACTCGATCGGCCTGTCGCTGCTGGTCATCGTCATGGTCAGTTGGGAGGTGATGCTGAGCAAGGGCCAGGAATGGGACTGGCTGGGCGATCCCTTTTGGCGAGTGCAGGCGTTGGCGGCTTTCTTTGCGCTGGGCCTGGTTGCACTGGTTGTCTGGGAGTTGCGGCACCATAGCCCGGTCGTCAATTTCCGGCCGTTGCGCGAACGCAATTTTGCCGGCTGCTGCATCATCATCTTCTGCGCTTATCTCGCACTCTACGGCGCCAGCACGTCGCTGCCCGCGCTGCTGCAGTCCCTCTTCGGCTACGATGCGCTGCGGGCCGGGTTGGTCATGTCGCCGGCCGGGGTCTTCGCGGTTCTGGCGATGCCGGTGGTCGGCCGCCTGCTCGGCCGAGGGACGGATGCACGCTGGCTGATGGCGGCCGGGCTGCTGGTCATGACGGCCGGAAACTATTGGATGTCGCAGCTGAACCTGGAGGTCAGCCCCGCCGGGCTCATCTGGCCGCGGGTGCTGGTCGTCTTGGGCTTGTCGGTGTGTTTTGCGCCCGCCAATGTCGCGGCCTACCTCTATACGCCGGTGGAATTGCGCGGCGCGGCGGTCGGCCTGTTGGCGCTGCTGCGCAACGAGGGCGGCAGCGTCGGGACCTCGCTGGCGCAGACATTCCATGAGCGGCGCGAGCAATTCCATGGACTGCGCCTCGGGGAGTACCTCGACAAGTTCAATACCGCCGTCAACTCCTTCACCGCGCACGCCCAGGCGTTCTTCTCCCGGCAGATGGCCGATCCGGTAGCGGCACGGCAACTGGCGCTGCAGCAAGTTCAACATCTGCGGCAGGAACAAGCATCCTCGCTGGCCTACTTCGACTGCTTTTGGCTCTTCGCCCTGCTGACGTTCGTGCTCGTGTTCGTGGCCTTGTGCCTGAAGCGATCGGTGGCCGAGAAGGGCGCTCATCATGTTGTCGAGTGAGCCGGATTGCGGCCGGCCACGCCGACACCTCGTAAGACCTGGTTTGGACGAGCGCGAATAATGAAAGTGGCGATGGTTGTCGCCATCATCGTGCTCATCTGGTTGACGGCCCCCTCAACGGCTCGACTTGCAGAGTGTTTCAAGTAGAAGCTTCGCTGCGGGCCCTGATGATGCCGGATTTTGGCCAGTGATCAGCTGGCCGTCGATGACCGTGTGAACTCCCCAATTCCTCACCTTGGAAAAGGTGGCACCGAGGTTCATCAGTTCGTCTTCGACAAGGAAGGGCACCACCTTTGTCAACCCTACCGCTTCTTCCTCGCCGTTGGTGAAGCCAGTCACAGTCTTGCCATCGACCAAGAGCTTGCCGGACGGCGTCTTGACGTGACGGAGCGCACCCGACGAGTGGCAGACCACCGCGAAAGTCTTGCCGGCGGCCAAAAGGGATTCCAACAGCCTGATTGAGTTCTGGTCCTCGGCGAGATCCCACATCGGCCCATGACCGCCAGGATAGAAAACACTGTCGAAATCTTCCTGTCTGACGCTATCGAGGCGCACCGTTGCAGCGAGCTGTGCGTTCGCGGCCGCATCGGCTTCAAAGCGGCGGGTCAGCTCGGTTCGGAATTCCGGTTCGTTGCTCTTCGGATCGAGCGGTGGCTGACCACCTTTCGGCGACGCGAGGACGATCTCGACGCCGGCGTCCTTGAACACGAAGTATGGCGCCGCCAGCTCCTCCAACCAGAAACCTGTCCTGAGACCGGTATTTCCGAGCTGATCGTGCGAAGTTAGAACCATCAGGATCTTCATTACAACGCCCTCGCGCTGAAGTTGTGTTTTCTGGTCTTTACTCCTGAAGCGATCTGGGACCGCTTACAAACGGGCTGTGTCGAAGGTAAAATCGCAGGAGGCGGTCTTTATCCCGCGAGATGCCAATCCTAACACTCTGCCCAAGTTCATCGGGTTTATCATTCCCGTGCCCAAGCCACAGGGGGCCTTCCCGGCAAAGGTCGAGCCCATCGAGGGTATGATCGACCTGCAATGCGGCGGCGAGCCGTCCGGGCCCTCGCGCCAAGTCGTGCACGCGCTCGATGCCGCGATTTTGCCGCATGATCGGCATGCCCTCAAGTGGCTCAAGGGCCCTGATCAAGACTCCTGCTCCGATCCCGGGCATCTCGCTTGAAACATTCAGCATGTATGAAGTGCCGTAGGCGAGATAAACATAAGCGTGCCCTCGTTCGAGGAATAGCGAACGATTTCGCCGGGTCATTCCCCGATAGGCATGTCCGGCAGCATCACCGATGATATACGCCTCGGTTTCGACGATACATCCGGCGGCGACGCCTTCGGGCAACTCCCGCACCAACACCTTGCCGATCAGATAGCGAGCGAGTGAGGCTGTATCGATTGGCAGCTCCGCACGGTGGAGCAGCTGATGACCGGCCTTTTGCGGCCCGGCACTCAGGAGATCGGTTCGACCCATTGCGCTCGCGACGGCCCCGGCTCGAACGGATCACCGAAATACTGCGTCTCGCGGATCACTTTTCCCTCGAGGAACTCCATGATGCTCACGGTGAATGACGGCCGGCCATCATAGGTTAGGACGTATTCGGTGACCCAGAGGTCGCCCGCGCCGACTATCCGCCGCACGGTGAAGCGCTTCCGGTTCGGCTGAGCCGCGCGAGAGGATTGTATCTTCCGCCGCCCGCGGATGCGCTCACCGGACTGCGGATAATCGAGCACCGCGTCTTCTCGATAAATATCGTGCTCCGCCTCAAAGTCGTTCGCATCGGAGGCGGCCCAATGGCGATCCAGTGCCGCGCGAATGTCTCGGTCTTCCATATCGTGTCTCCTGACGACCGCCGCCGATTTTCAATTTTAGAGATCGATGACGACATCGGCCGCCGGCTGACAGCAGCAGATCAGCACATTGCCGTCGGCCGGCGGGTCGACCGGGTCGTGCTGATAGCTGACGCTGCCGGCCATGAGGGCCGTTTCGCAGCTATGGCAGACGCCGGTGCGGCACGCCCATCGCACGGGCACGTCGCATGCCTCCGCGAGTTCGAGCAGGCTGCGGAACATTGCATCCGATCGGACCTCAAGGCCGCTGCGCGCGAACGACACGAGCGGTCCTGAACCGGCGGGCCCGGACGGCAGATGCGGCGCCTTCTGAAGGGTCATGGCGATGCCCGGCGTCCGTGAAGCCCCCGGTCCAAAAGCTTCGGTGAGAATGCGACTGCTTGGCACGCCCCAATGCACGAGGTCGGAGGACAAGTCAGCCATGAAGCCAGCCGGGCCGCACAGGTAGAAATCAGCATCCCGCGGTACCCCTAATTCAATGAGAACCGGGGCGCTGATGCGGCCGGCAGCGTCGAAATCGACACCGAGCCGGTCGCCGGGCTCGGGCGCGCTGTAGCGGACGTGGCGATGAGCCCCGTCCAGCATGTTGAGAGCGTTTTTTGCCTCCTTGGCAAAGGCGTGCTCGCTGCGGCTCCGGGCTCCATGCAGCCACCAGATCTGCCGGGGTGACCTTGCGGCGGCGAGCGCGTGCAGCATCGCAAGCACAGGTGTTACGCCGATACCGGCACTCAGCAACACCACCGGTCCGTCACCCGGCTGCAACGTGAAGCCGCCGCGCGGGGCGGTCAGTTCGATGATGTCACCCGGTCGGACCTCGCCGGCGACATAGGCCCCGGCCAAGCCGCCGGGGTTGCGTTTGATGCTGACTCGGTAATGAGCCTCACTCGGCGCGTCCGAAAGCGAATAGCTGCGCAGCAGCGGCGGCGCACCGGCCGCCGACGGCAGGCGCAACACGACGAATTGTCCGGGCAGCCCAGCCGAGAGAGGCCGCCCGTCGGCTGGCTCAAGCCGAAGCGAGGTCACCGCATCGCTCTCCCGGGTCTTGCCGGTTACCAGAAGCGGTCGAAACCCGATCCATGCCGGCTTCGGACCGGCGTTTCGACCGAGCCCGGCATTGCCGGTCGCCGCATCTGGCTTGCGTGCCTGTTCGAGAAGCGCCCTGAACGAGTCGCGCCAGCCGGCGCTCAAGGCGGGAACGCGCAAGGCTCGCTCCAGACAGGTCAATCGGGTGGCCGGGCTTGTAGAGAAGCGCATCCACCTCGGCGATGGTCATGCCCTCGGGGCCCGGCATGACCCGTACGATCTCGTCGCCGGCTCCGATCTCGCCCTCTTCAACAACACGAAAATAGAAGCCGGGCCTGCCGTGCGAGACCAGCAATGCGGCCATCTTCGGCTCGTTCATCCGGATGCCGACCCGGTAACAGGTAACGCGGGGCTGCGTCACCTCAAACAATGCACTCCCGACGCGGTAACGATCGCCAATACACACTTCGTTATCGGGCAGGCCTTCAACCGTGAAGTTCTCGCCGAATTCGCCGTAAGTGAAGTCGGTCCGGCCGAGTTCCTTTTGCCAATAGCGATAGGATTCGATCTGGTACACGAAAACAGCGCGGTGTTCGCCGCCGTGCCCGGCCAGATCGCCCTGACCGTCGCCATCGATGTTGAGCCGCCGCACCATGCGCCGGCCCTGAACCGGCTCCTTCCAAATCCCGGTATGGACGGTCCGCCCCCGCCAGCTAATGTCACGGGGTAATCCCACGTTCAAGGACAAGAGGCGCGCCATCACGCCAGCCCCTCGTTCCGCCGATCGACAAGAGCGACGGCGTGGTGCATCGGATATGGGGTTGCTAAATCGGACAAGCGCCAACCTCCCTTGCGGCTTTGGCCGGACCCGGCGGGAGCATCACCGCCGTTTTACCGGGGAAATGTGCGTTGCTTACGGTAGCGGCTTCAGGTCACCGAGCAGCGTGGGGATCAATTCCGACACCGTCGGATGGATCGGCATGGTCCGCTGCAACGTCTTGTATGGCTCCCGGGCGGCGGCGATGTCGAGAATGCCGTGGATCGCCTCGTCGCCGCCGGTCCCGAGAATTGCGGCGCCGAGGATCTCGTTCGTCTCCGCATCGACAGTGACCTTCATGAAGCCCTGCGTCTCGCCCCTTTCGATGGCGCGCCCGACTCGGGTCATCGGCCGCTTGGCGCCGAGCAACTTACGGCCGGTGGCACGGGCCTGCGTCTCTGTCATACCGACGCGGCCCAGCGGCGGATCGATGTAGAGCGCATAGCCGAGGGTCCGGTCGCTGACCCGCCGCTGCTCGCCGTCGAGCAGGTTGGCGGCGACGATCTCGAAATCGTTGTAGGCGGTGTGGGTAAAGGCGCCGCGGCCGTTGCAATCGCCGAGCGCCCAGATGCCCGGCACATTGGTGGCAAGGAAATCGTCGACGATGATATAGCCGCGCGGATCGAGCGCCACCCCGGCCTGGTCGAGACCGAGATCGTCGGTATTGGGACGCCGCCCGACGGCGAGCAAGACATCCGAGCCGCTAATCTCAGGATCGCCTTCGGTGCATATGACCGATACCGCGATACCTTCGGCATGCGGCGCGAGGCTGATGCATTCGGCGCCTGTGCGGACCGCGATCCCCTCGGCCTCGAGGATCTCCTGCACCGCCGCCGAAACATCTTCGTCTTCGCGGCCGATCAGGCGCGGCCCCATTTCGACAACCGTCACATCCGCGCCGAAGCGGCGGAAGGCTTGCGCGAATTCGAGCCCGACATAGCTGCCGCCGACTACGACGAGGTGCCGCGGCACATGCGTGCGCTGGAGGAGCGTAGTGTTGGTCAGAAACGGCACCTCGGCGATGCCGGGCATATTCGGCACCGCGGCGCGACCGCCGACATTGATAAAGATCTTCGGCGCGGTCAGCGTCGCGGCGCCGACGAAAACCGCATCAGGCCCGACAAACCGCGCGTGTCCGGTGAAGACCGTACAGCGCCCGATGCCGCGCAGCCAGCTTTCGATGCTGCCGCGGGAACTGGCCGACACGGCGGCGGCGCGGGCTTGGATCCGCGCCATGTCGACACGAAGCGGCCCGTCGAACGCGAAGCCGTATTCGGCGCCGCGCCGTGCTGTATGGGCTGCATAAGCGCTGGCGACCAATGTCTTGGTCGGCATGCAGCCCGCATTCACGCAGGTCCCGCCAAACAGCTTGCGCTCGACGATCGCGACCGACATACCCGCCGCAGCAAGCCGACCGGCCAAGGGCGGTCCGGCCTGTCCGGTCCCAATCACGATCGCGTCGAAGCGTTCGCTCATCGAGGCAACCACCGGGGATGAAGGCGGCGAAGATTGTAACAATTATTGACCTGATGAGCCAACATGCAGGCAGGCATCGCCCTTCCGATGGGCCGCTATGTGGTGAGGTACGGCGATGCCTTTCGAACCCTTACTTACCGAGATCGCATTGCTGAAATGCGGATGAGCGGTCCGCTTTCGGCACACTGGCGACGGTGGCAAGACGGTGAACAATGGCGGCTCCTCTCTCGTATAGCGGTCGCTCCCGCGGTCAGGCCGGATGGTGGGGCGAGCAAATACCGATCCGTAGTGTATCCTCCCTATAGGCCGCCGTAGCCGCAATTTGAGCCTCTGCCCTGCAAACCGGCGCCGGAATTACTCGGGCGCTCGGTAGCAGGACGGAGGAAACATGGCAGTTCTTTCAAAAGAGCAGCGCGCCGCGAAACTGCGGCGGCTCTGCGAGATCGAAGGGTTTGAGGACGAGACAGCGCTGTTCGCCGCCGCGATCAGCGACAGCGTATGCCCGGCGATCTGTTGCAACCCGGACGACCCGGATTGCGACTACACGGCAGAAATGGAGCCGGACCAGGATCAGGGCTGGTGCGAGATGTGTGAGCGCGGCACGCTCGTCTCTGCGCTCGTCCTCGGGGGCATCATCTGATGTCCGCCGAGCGTATCCGGGCCCTCAACGATGCGTTCCGGACGACAATGACCGGCGGGCGGGTGATGCTGACGGCCGGGGTCGACGCGCTGCCCGCAGACGTGAAGGCTGTCGTGATCCGGCGTGTGGCGACATTCTTGGACTTCAACGCCGAAAACGATCCACACGGGGAGCACGATTTCGGCTCCTTCATGCTCGCCGGCCGTAAGTACTTCTTCAAGATCGATTGTTACGATCCGACAATGACCTACGGCTCGGAGGACCCGGCCGACCCCACAAAGACAACCCGCGTTCTTACAATCATGTTTGCCGAAGAGTATTGACGGCAACCCCGGACTTGAAAAGCCCCGCCTTAGGCGGGGCTCTCTCGTGAAGGTACTTGCTCTCGGGAACTGTATTGTATCAAGCCCGCTTGGGGATCGGCACGACGTTGGTGGGTATCCCATGCCAGCGCGGCGGCAGCTTGGCGATCTCTTCGACGCCGACGTATCCGGCAAGGGTGCCGTCAGCGAGGCGGACCGGGATGGCGACAAGGCCACGCATGATGCCCCGTCCGGCGTAGCCGATGCCGAGCTGCTCGGCGTCCTCCGGCTCGAAGCCGAGCGCGGCGACCGCCGGATGGTCGTGCTCCAGCTCCAGGGGCTTCAAGCCGGTACTGTCCCTGTTCAGGGAACCAGGTTCCGGGGACTGTTCCTTCTCGGAAGGACTGGTTCCGCCATCGAGCCAGGCTGCGGCTTCCTTGGCGCCGCATTTGCGGATATGGGCGGCCAGCGCGATCAGGTCGCCGCCGACCTGCGCCGCCCAGCAATACCAAACCTGCTTCGTCGGCGTAATGACGAGCGCCCGGTCGCCGCCGGCGCCGCACGCCGGACATGGGCCGCGATAGGTCTGGCCGGTTTGCCGCAGTTGCAGAGCAAGAAGCTCTGCCGTCTTCTCGATCGTAAGACGCTGTTTCAATGAGGCGAAGTCCACATAGGCCATTGGTGTACTCCCAATTCGTTGTCCTCCCCTAGTGTAATATACCGTTGGACAACGATATCGAGGTGTACCATGGCGGGAAAGAAACCGGATTTTGGCGCCTTCGTCTCGCGCGAGGGCTCCGACGGCAAGAACTATTACCTGCGTATTGGCTCGGCCTGGGAGGTAACGAATGGCGGTATCAGCATCAAACTCGATGCCCTTCCGATCAAGGGTGAGCTGGTCTTGTTCCGGTCCAAGGACGACGAATAAGGGTGACGGCCTGTGGAAAACTACCGGGAGCTTCGGCTCCCTTTCTCTTTATTGCCTTCCTGCTTCGGATAGGTAGAAGTCGGGCCGCCCTACCCTTCTCCACGGCGCCGTCCATAGGTCATACATAGGGGCGGGAGAATGATAGGCGTGGAATGCCTCCTCGGGGACGTGGCGCATCAGGATATAGCTACACGCGCCGATCTTCTCTCTGACGATGTTCTCGAACAGGGCGAGCTTGCGCTTCGAGGTCGAGACAAAGAGCACGAGCATGGGCTTGTTCGGAGGGATGGCGTATGCCTCGTGATAGAGACGGTCGCCGATGAGAATCTGGTACTGCGCGACCATGCGGTCGTAGGTCTTGCGGTTGTCGGCGCTCGCTCGCCCGACTTCGTTGCCGAGGTCGGTTTCGATGGCGTAGTAGCGGTCGATTGCGCAGAGGTAATCGGGGACCAGGCGATGGTCGCCAATGCTGCGACCGATGTCGTCGCCGGCGATCTCATCCGGGGTGTAAAAGCGCTGCTCCTGATGCAGCGCGGCGAGGTGGAGGGAGGCGGTGATGCAGGCGTTGGCCGTCTGATGCTCCCACCAGCCGCCGTGCGAGATCGGGTGGTCACGGCCGGCTTGCCGCAAGATCGCCTTCCCCCGCTCGGTGAGGCCGTAGCGCAGCATCATCCGGCGCAGATAGGGGCGGTCGAACTCCTTCGGGAACTGGCGCTTGGGGCGCTCAAGCACGGGGCCGCCCGTCTCGCCCGCGTAGCGGATGTGCTTGAAGCGCGCGAGGTCGCTCGGGCGTTCGCGGCGGCGGCGCAGGTGGTCCCGGTAGAAGTACTGGAATTGGACGAGATACGAGGTGTAGAGCGGGCCGTGGATCGCAAGCGGCTCCATGATGCCGTAGAGGTCGGCCTCGTTAATCGTGAGCGACTCGTCGAGCAAGACGTTCGCGTTGGGGAAAGCGCGATCGAGCGCGTCGTGAGTGGTCATGCAGAAGAGATAGCGTCATCCTGCCGCCTACTTCAAGTACGGGCAGTATGTTCTACTATGTTAGCATCCCACCGTAGGACCACGGCGTTTTTTTGGCCGTTTGCGTCTACGTCTCGGTTCTCCGGGACGCAGAATCATGTCAGTCGATGGCCCATCGTCTTCATCATCTTCTTCATTGCCACCGTCCCCTTCGATATCGTCTTGCTCTGGCTCGTAGGGGCCGTAGTAGTCATCGCTCGCCTTCTTGCGGTCTTGCAAGTCAGCGACGTGCTCGCGCAGCTCGGCAACCCGTTTGGCGTCCCTGCGCCGCATGAAAACGGCGAGCTGGTGTAAGGCATCGGCCATGGCTAGGTCGTCGGCGTGTGTCCACCTGTGCGGCGGTTCCTCCGGCATTTCCGGTGCAGGTTCCTCTTGCCGGGATTCCCGGCGTTCTCGGCGAGGTTGTTCCTGCCAGTGCTGCTGCTGTCGCTCCTGGTGCTGTTGCTGTGGCTGGCCGCCGACGCGCTGCCGGTTACGCTCGATAAGCTGCCGGTACTCAGGCTCGCTCATCATATCCATCCCTTCGTAGGGGTTCTCGGGCGCGGTTATCGAGACGGCCTTATCCTGCACGCCACTGATAGAGCAGGCAAAGTGATATTCGGGCTGTTCTCTAATGGCTTCCCATTCCCATCTCAAATAGGGCGCAAAGGCGCGGGCGTCTTGAACATTAACTTGCCGAGAGATTAACTTCGTCGCGGTCTGGGTCATCATAGAACTGCTGAGCTTCTCGGTGCAATCGGCCAGCTCGTGAAAAGCAAACACGCCTCCGACCTTCTGCTGGCGCGCCTCCTTGAGAAAGAACTCTACGCTTTCGTTGAAAAAATACTGCGCTTCGTCGATGTACAGGAATGTCGGGCGTCTCGCACTTGCATCTAAGGCAACGCGGTCGTATATAGCCTGCATCACGAGCGCAATGAAAATGCAGCCAAACGTCTTATGGTTTTCCGGGCCTAGGAGGTCTATAGCCGTGTCTACAAGAATGAGAGTACCCTTCTGCATCTCTGAAAAAACGTCGATCTTGTTCTCTTGAGAAGTAAACAGACTTTCAATCCTGGGATTTATAAGGAGGCGATCGAGCCGGGAGCGTATCTGCCTCTTGGTATCTCGGTATTCACTGTTCTCAAATCCCGCATTGGCACGTTCAAAAAAATGGCGCTGTGTTGGGCGTAACCCTTGCACGGCCGGGCGAAACCTCTCAGGCAGCTTATCTTCCATCGCATCATAAAAATCAAAAAGTGTGGCATTGCGTCCCATTGTCCTGGGGAACGTGAGGAGGAGTTGCGCGACGTACTCAAATGGTGTCCGCATCTTGCCGGTTAGGTCAGTGCCAAACTGAGAGAACAGGTAGCACAAGGTTTCTACGGCTCCAATCTCATTCCTGGACGGAGCGAAGAGGTTGATAGCGGGCTCATATCGGGGAGAGATTATTAAGGGGTCGCGGTCAAGTTTTAGACGGGAGAGTTTGTCGATTACGAGACGCTTTGGATCGATGAGGATGACAGACGCGGGCTCTGGTTGTTTGAGGTCAAAGAGGATGAGGTGAGAGAGGAGTGTTGTTTTGCCAGCCCCCGTGCTGCCGACGATTTGGGTGTGCTCGAAGCGTTTTTGGTCGGTGTATTGGATTGGGACCGGATAGCCAAGGATGCGCTCAAACGGCGTGCCATCCAGATAGCATTCTGGGTGTGGACCCTTAACCGGGAGATAGTCCTCTTTGTAATCTTCATAAGGCTCGTCATGCCATGTCTTATTCGTTATGATAAATTCTCCCTTCCATACTCGATTTAATATCACTATATACGGTGTACACAAGCAAGGCTTTAGAAAATGATCCCACGCGCCGGGATGTGCTTCCGCTGGTACATCGCCATATTTGTTATAGAGGATAGTGTGGACGATAGCTTGAATTGTCTCCATAGTGTTACTAAGAAATGTAGCGAATGCAGCCTGTATCGGTGATGCGACTTGGTGTTGCGGTATTTGTTTCGCGAGCGGTTCAAGAGCACTCGCGATTGCACCGGCCTGCCGCTCAAAATGCCCGGCAACGATTGCTTCATTGGCGGCAATCTCCGTTATGACAGAGGAGAACAACGACAACCACGGCTCGCTGCGTAGATGCGCGGAGAGTTTGTCTAAGACATAACGCAACACTTCATCCTTGGGCACCGGTGCGGTTCGCTCTCGGTGCTGCTCCTCAGCGATGCGAAAAGCCTCGGCACGCTGTTCGTCTTGAAGACGTTTCTCCGCGGCAACACGGCGGTTTTCGTTGTCCTGTCGTGCCTTTTTTACCAAATGTCGGACAACAAAGAAGCCGCAAATAGGCAGTGCGACGAATAGAAGCTCACGGGGTATCCACCATGCTGGGTCAGCCCGTGTAGCCTGGATAATACCCATTATGATCCCGACGCCACAGAGTAAGAGAAAGAGGACAATGAAGCCGAGAATGCCTTCAGGATCCACGTGCGATCTCCCCGTGGCCCGTTTCGATTTTTGCGATGTACGCCTCTACCAAAGCACTATAGCCCTCGGTGCCCTTGCGGAAGCGCGAATAGCCTGCAAGCACCTCGGCGTCGTCAGCCGTGGTGTGGCGGCCGATCTTGGGGCCGAGAAGGAGCTGCTGCCGAATCTTGATCGGCACCTCGTCCAAGAAGTTCAACCCCGCGATGAGCCGGCGCTGCCGGATGAACTGCGAATGAGACTGAATCGCATAGAAGCTAAAATCAGGGATCACGACCGTGCCCCGATAGCTGGCAATCAGGATGTTGCCGATGACGAAGCAGTCAAAATCGCCGAGCGTGGCGCGATCGAGCCGTGCCAGGACGATGCCTTTGAGGGAGAGCGTCGTCGGGCTTGTGAGGAAGTGCCGGAGAACGGGAGAGAGCAAGAGCGTGGCGATCTTCTGGTAGGCGTCCTGTTCGCCGGGGTCTTTGGAGGGCTTGAGCAGCGTGGCGAGCGTCCGTGATTTGGTCGTAAGCAAAGCCTGCAATAGCGTGTAGGTTGCGTTCTTGCGCGTCAAGGTGCTTTCGCCCTCGGGAAAAACGGCGTTGATGATGGCGACGAACTGCCGCGCCTTGAGGTAGTCCATACCTTTGAGCGGATTGAGCGCGTGGTGCGACAGGTCGAGGCGGGTGACGCGGCGGCGCGCGGGGAGCGTGAGGGCGTCTATGACCGGCCCGTCGTCTATAAGCAAAAAGCTCTCGGGAAGGTGTTCGAGAATGGTCGCCGTCTTGTCGGTACCGAGTATCAGCATGGCCAGGGGGAGCAGTGGCCGCGTCGTTGCAGCGTGCCCGCCGCTGGCCGGAAATGTACTGCTCCGTTGACAGTATACGACAAGGCCCGCGTGATGCGGGCCTGTGTGTTGGCTAGACAGCGTGTTGGGGCAGAAGTCTGTCTCGTAGCGCAAATACCGGCTGCGGTATGTCTTTTGCGGCTATCGTGTCGTAGATGCAGCCGTCATCCTTGTAGATGGCATAGCGGTTGTTGACCAAGTAATGGTCGCCATTGTCAGCGGTGGTTGTTTTCATGGTGTAGTCGTCAGTTGAGTGCGTAGATAGCCTCGTTAAGCTCGATGCCTTTTAGGATGTCATGCTGCTCGTCGGGGTAGCAGCCTGGGCTTGTCTGGGCGCTGTAGACGATAGTCTCGGCGACGCAGAGTGCGTCTTTGGGGTTCTCGGCTTTGACGAGGATTTTACCCGTAAGGGGGATGATGTAGGTCTCCATGGTCAGATGTTGATGCTGATAGAAAAGACACCGCCCCAGCTCGCATCGTGGATGCCGTCGCGCTCGCTTAGCTCCTCGCAATAGTCCTCCGCATCTTTGCCGCGCGGGAGCTTGTAGATGATAAGGTGGCCCGTCGCGGCGTCGTGGATGAAGTAGATGTTGTCCATAGTCAGTCAATAAGCGAATAACTAGCAGCGCCAACCTTTTTGAATGTCCGGCCGTTGCGTATCTCTCGGTAGAGCACGCCGCGCAAACCGGCTTGCCATTCTGTAGATGCTTTCAACCCTTTGTAGTAGCGTCCCGCTTTGCGGTAGATGCCTTGGAGGGTAGCAGTGCCGTTTTGCTCCTGTATCACGCGCACGATGGCCTCTACTTTCGTCATACCTCTTGGATGGTTAGGTGCGCATCCTCGCAGATTTTCTCAAGCGGCTGCGCCTCCCATTCCTCGCGGCTCATCCCTACTGCATCGGCATCGAAGTCGTAGTGATAGGCGGTGATGAGAAAGTCTCTCGCCTCGTCTTTCGTGGCAAAGGGTTCGTCGCGAAAATATTCCTCGTTCTCGCGGTCGTAGATTTTATACGCCATACGATTTTATGTTGCTTATCGCCAAGGGGTCTAAAGTCTTGGCTTGCATAAAATGTAGCAAATGATGGATATCTTTGCAACTGTGCATGACGCAAAAACCGGCCGAAGCCGGTCTTGCGTTAGACCCTCGATGCGATAAGCAAAGAGGAGATGTGCGTCCTGTGGTGGTGGCGGAGGGGGTTCTCCAAAGCAGATGGTTCGCTGCTCACCCGTCTTTTACATATACCGGTTTGCCACGTCACTACGGGAGCGTGTGCATTGTAGCGCGGCAGGGTCGTGGTGCCAAGCCGATGGGTGGGCGAACCATATTCCCGGTGTCGGGAATATGGTCTTGTCGTTGAGATGTCCCTTAGGCTGTGTACCGCACCGGTCCGTCGTTGAGCGATAGCGCACGACTTCCTTCCTCACACCGACCGCGGCGCCGTCCGTAGGCGAGCAAGGGAGGGAAGTCAGTAGCGATAGCTAGTGACTGGGAGGAAGGAAGTCGTGCGCGTAAGCGCGCGCGGACAGGTGCGGAAATGTTCAATGGTGAGACTGTATGTTAGGGGATACAAGCGGTAGCGGGCATGGGGATACTGTATAAGGCCCAAGCCGTATCCCCTCGCATAGTGGGTCTGTATCCCAAAGAAGACCCCGGCACCTTGCGGTGCCGGGGCTGACGTAGCTACGTCGGATGTAAGGCCGCTCCTCGCGGAGAGGCGCGGTCGTTCATCCTTTGCTCGATCCACGCCTGTACTTCGTCATACAACCAGCCGACCCTACTTCTCAGGCCGCTCTCCGCGTTCAAACGAACGCGCTTGGGGAACTTCCCTACTTTTTCAAGTCGGGCGATGTGCTGCCGAGAATACGGAACGAGGGTCTTGAGCACCTTCCAATCGATGATTCGACGCATCGTGATGATCTCCGGGTAGGAGCCATCGCGATGGCCGGGTTACCTCGATGGTGAGGCGGTAAGAGCGTAAAGATGCTGTTCCCACCTGTCTACAGCCTCGCGCATCTCCGCAAGGTAAGTATGACGGTTGTAAACTTGGGCGATTTGCGACTGGCTACCGCCGGAGACGTGGTTCAGGAGCTTCTCTACGACGATCTGAGGGACGCCGAGGGCCGCCATTCCCGATGAGACAACCCGCCTCGTATCATGGATGGTCCACCCATAGACGCCGCATTCGCGATCGAAGGCCGCCTTGGGTTTACCCCAGCCATTGAAGACGATCGCTGGTTTGCCCTTCACACGGTCGCGAGCTGCCGGGAAGTAGTAGGTCGGAGAAAGCTCGGGTGTGGTGTCTAAGATGCGGCGAGCGGCCTCTGAGAGCACATAGGTGTGGGATCGCTTGTTCTTGGTCACGCTTGACGGGACGGTGATGGTGTCTCCATTACGCCAGGAACGTTCCAGGCGGACTATTTCGCCCCTCCGCTGGCCTGTCAGGAGGCAGAGGGCAATTATCCGGTGAAAGGTCGTTTGGCCCGCTATAGCCGTCTTGTAGACGGCTTCCAGTTCCTCAGAGGTCAATACCCGCTCACGTGGTCTGGAAGCCGCTGGCGGCTCCATATCGGCCATCGGGCTACGATCGAGGTAATGCTGCGAGACACAGAAGCGGAAGAATGCGCGGCCGGCAGCAAAGGCATGGTGCTTCTCTGCCTGCGGCAGTTTATTAAGCCGGGAGAGGATGTCTCGGGGCGTGATCGAGGCAAGGCTCGTCCTTCCGTAGGGGAAGTGCTTGGTCAGGAGCCGCTTGTAGTCGGCTAAGGTGCGCGGGCGTAGCTCCGCCTTTCGCGCCTCCAAGAATTCGTCTCGGGCATCCTCATAGGCGGTGTGGAGCGGCCGTATCCTGCCAAGTGTCTTGTTGGCAAGGAGCTTTTTTGCCTCAGTACGAGCCTCCGATAGGGTCAGACCACCCGGGCCGTAATATCCGATGGCCTGCCGCCTGCCGGAGGCGATCAGCACGATGAAGGTCTTGCGGGATTTGAGGCAGCGGACGCCAAAACCCTTGAGGGCGCTATCCCATAGCGTCGCGCCCGACTGGGCTCCGCGTATCTGGGCATCTGTGATTGCTGGCACCGATTTGGCACTCCAAAGGTCGTGGCTCCATAGCGGAGCATCTTGACGCATTGTAGCCGAAATCGGCAGGATAGCTCGGATTTAGAGCGGCATGTTCCCCGGTGTTCAAACGGCGCAACGTCTTTTCAGTCCGTTGCTCTACCAACTGAGCTACCTGGGCGCCGTGAGCGGCGGTGCTTATAGAGGATGACGGCGGCGCCTGTCCAGCGCAGCGGCCGGGCTCGGGTGTGCCGTTCGTTTCACAGGCCGTCGAGCGTGTAGTCGTGATCGTGGTACACGGCGCGCCGAGCGAACAGCCAGTCGGCGCCCGTCTTGACGAGTTCGCAATCGTAGCGGCCGGGCGGCAGCGATCGGTGCTCGCCGTCCTTGCTGATCACGACGAAGAGATAGGCGGCGGCTCGCGCCCGGTCGCCACCGGGATGAATTTCAACGGCAAGGTTCGTGATCATGTGACGGAACTGCGTGCCGGCCGTGCGCTGTGCCGCGAAGTGGCCGGCAAAGGCGCGGATCGCGGCAGTTCCCTGGATGGCCCCGATCACCGGGCTTTCGAGCGTGGCATCCGCGGTAAAGCAGCCGACGACTGTCTCAACGTCGCCGTTGTCGAGCGCGGTTGCGTAGCGCACGAACCGATCGCTGATCGCCAGCCGGTCCGCCATCAGCTCCGGCGACATCGCGTCTATTCAATCGGAATGAAGAGCGAGTGGCGGATCTTGCCCTCGACATGGTCGGACAGGTGGCCCTTGCCCGTGGTGTCCTCGACCAGGATCACATCGCCGGCGGCGATGAAGCGAGCTTCGCCGTCGCTGGCGGTGATCTTCACTCCGGCGTCGAGGTTGACGATGTATTGCCGGCGCGGCGCCGGATGCCAGTCGACATTGTGCTCGGCCGCGGTCTCGCGAAAAATCACACCGGTCGCCGGCAGGCGCTTCGACAACTTGCTGCCGCGCCGCTGCTCGATCCATTCGACCTCGATGTCGCGGAAATGCGATTCGCCGTTGGCGTCGGTGTAGAGATTGTGGATCTTCATCGACGTCCTCCCTTATTCGGCGGCCTGTTGTTTCGCCACTCCGGCAGGCAGCTCGCCGAGAAAGTGCGGCATTACCTCGGTCGCGAAGCGGCGCATGCTGGTGCGGCCACGCTCGCCGCCGCCCGAGCCGCCACCATTGATCAGCACATAGCCGACGCCGGCGCGGCGCAACTCATCGAGCTTTTCGGCGATCTCGTCCGGGGTGCCGTACATCGCGCTGTTGCGGTTGACCGCGTCGGGATTGCCGGTGGCGCGGTCGGGCCCGCCATGCACGGTGCCGTCGGGCTGCGTCGCGAGCTTGAGCTGGCGCACCCGGTTCGCTAGGCGGCGTTCGAGTGCCGCTTCCTTGTCGGCCTGCGAATCGCAGACGAAAAAAGCGCGCGTCACGCCGACCGAGAGCGGGTCGAAACGCTGCCCCTTTGCTTCGACCGCGGCTTTGTAGGCGGCAATCGAGCGGCCGACATCTGCGGGCGACGCATATTGGCCGAGCAGCAGATTGTAGCCGCGCTCGGCGCAGCGGCGCACCGAGCTTTCGCCGCCGGCGCCCATCCAAATGGGCGGGTGCGGGCGCTGCGCGGTGGGCGGCTCGACGACGACGTTGTCGAACTGCCAATAGCGGCCCTTATGCGAGAACTTGTCGTTTGACGTCCATGCCTTGACGACGACAGCGAGGCACTCGTCAAAGCGCGCGTCCGCTTCTTCCATCGGCACGCAGAACCCGGCAAACTCGTTGTAGCGATAGCCCTTGCCGATGCCGAAATCGAGCCGCCCGCCCGACAGCAGGTCGAGCGTCGCAGCCTGCTCGGCGAGCAGCACCGGGTTATGCCACGGCAGCACGATGACCGCGGTGCCGAGACGCAGGGTCGTCGTGCGCGCCCCGAGCCAGGTCAGCAGGTTGAGCGTCGCCGAAACCTGGCCATAGCCGGTGAAATGATGCTCGACGACAAAGGTGCCGCGAAAGCCGCGCGCCTCGGCCTCGACATTGTATTCGATGAAGTCGCGAAACCCTTCGCTGCTGTCGAATTCGCCGGCGTCGGGGCCGGTGGGGCGCCGCGCCGCGGCGCTGCCGAACAGGCCGAACTGCATGATCCCGTGCTCCCTTCGTGCTCAAGACGCGAAACTAGGGGCTGGCACGCGATGTTCAAAATACCGCTTGTTTATCGCGGCCATACCGACGTGGCATGTCGCGGCCGCCGCCGGCGCGGCGGACGTCTCGGATCAGATCGCGTCGAGCTGCCAGGCGATATCGTTGGCGATGCCCCAGAGGTAGCCAATATCGGTCTTGCCGACGAGCGCATAGGCGCGCCCCTGATGACGCCAGTAGAGCATGTTGACGTCCTGGCGGTGGTCGACGGTGGGTGGGATGTCAGGCTGCTTCGAGGCGCCGATGACCAGGGTCAGGGGGCCGATCGCCTTGTTGTCGGTGACATAGACGAGTTGCGCCGCCGGCCGCCCCTCGACGACGACGAGGCGAGCGCCGCGGAAGGTAAGCCCCCACGGCTTCAAATCGGGGAGGCGCACCTGTTGCGGCAGGTTCTGGCTGATTTTCTGCAGCGCCTCGCGGGAATCGTTGGTGGCCGGCACATCGATCAGCATATTGCTGCCGGCGTTGACGGTCAGCTTGTAGTAGCCGGCGGCATTGTCGAGCCAGGCGGCGTTGGTGACGGAATTGGCAATCTTGCGTTCGACCGCCGAGTTGATGGGATTCAGGAGGTCGATGCCGACATAAGTGCCGGCGCCGCCGAACATGACGCCGAACAGCCCGGCTGCGGCGGCAAGGCCGATCTGCCAACGCCGCGACCGCGCCGGCCCGGCGGCGCCACGCCGCTTCAGGACGACGATCTCGGCTTCTTGCACCGAAGCCTTCGCCGTCGTGGTCTCGCCGCGCGCCGCGGCGATCAGGCGCTCGGGAACCGGCTCGTTGACGATGTCGGCATAGGCGCTGCGCACCAGATCGGCCGACTGGCCAAGCGCCGCGAGCCGCTCGCGGACCGCCGGGTCAGCGTCGAGCCAGGCTTCGACGTGGCGCCGCTCGGCGCCGTCCAGTTCACCGTCAAGATAGGCGACGAGCGCCTCGTCACTGTGCTTGTGCATTCGTCTTGCTCCTGCGGACGGCGCTGCCCGCGTCAAGATGCTGCTGCAGCGCGATCCGCGCCCGCGCCAGCCGGCTCATAATCGTGCCGACCGGTACTCCCGCGACTTCCGCCGCTTCCTTGTAGCTGAGGCCCTCCACCGTAACGAGCATCAGCGTCGTCCTCTGGTCAGGCGACAAAAGCTCGATTGCCTGTCGGACCTCGGCCAACGCAAGCCGGGCTTCAATGCGCCGGACCGGCGCGTCCGAGCCGAGCCGCTCGTCGGCGACATCGCCATCCTCTCTGCGAACATCGCGAGCCCGCAACTGGTCGATCCAGATCGTCTGCACGATGCGAAACATCCAGCTGTCGAACCGGGTGCCCTCCTGAAATTGATGAGCCCGCGCCAGCGCCCGCTCGCACGCAGCCTGCACCAGATCATCCGCCTCGGCCGCTGCGCCGGTCAGCCCTCGGGCGAAGCGACGCAGCCGCGGCAACACCGCGATCAACTGGTCGCCAAACCGCGAACTTGCCGGAGTGCCGGGTGCGACCGCGCCGCTCGGCGCCTCTCCGTGTTTCCAACGAAACGACAACGCGCCTCCTTTTCGATTATTCCCGGGTCGATTATTCCCGTTGCGACCCGCAAGGAGGGCAGGCGCTGCTACTCGGGACAAACAATCGAGCCATGCGACGATCCAAGGTGATGCGAAAAGATGGTGAGCGGGAGTTCCAAGCACGCGCGTATCGCCGCACCCTAGCATGCACGGCGGGGCAATCCAAAGCGGCTGCCGCGACCGTGCGCGCCGCTTCGCAGGTGCGGCGCGGGCGTTCCGCCTTGCATGGTGCTTCACAAAAAAATCGAGTGCGCGGCATTGTGCGCGGCAGCAAAGCGCGCTACGAACCGACGGCGCAACTCCATCGTGCGTCCATCGTCCGGTCGTGATGTCTCGCGCCGCGGGCGTCGGAATCGGCAGAGCTACAAACCCGATGCGTTGTTTCCGTGACAATCTCCAAGACCGAGGAACGATCCGGCGATGAAGATCGCCATCATCAAGGAACGGCGCGCCCACGAGCGGCGCGTGGCGGCATCGCCCGATAGCATCAAGCACATGGTCGGGATGGGTCTGGAGCCGATCGTCGAAAGCGGCGCCGGGGCCGCGGCGTACTTTGTCGATGCTGCCTACCGCGCGGCGGGCGCGACGATCGTCGCCGACGCGGCGACCGCGCTGGCCGAGGCCGATGTCGTTCTTAAGGTGCAGCGCCCGCTGACCGGCGCCGCCGAAATCGATGAATTGCGGCTTATGAAATCCGGCGCGGCGCTGATTGGCTTGCTGGCGCCATTGCAGAACGCGACCGACCTCGCCGCCTACGCCGAGGCGGGGATCGCGGCTTTCGCGATGGAGCTGATCCCCCGCATCACCCGCGCGCAAACGATGGACGTGCTGTCGTCGCAGGCCAACCTTGCCGGGTACAAGGCCGTGCTCGACGCCGCCGGCGAATTCGGCCGCGCCTTTCCGATGATGATGACCGCGGCCGGCACGATCAAAGCGGCGCGCGTTCTCGTCATGGGCACCGGGGTGGCCGGCTTGCAGGCGATCGCGACGGCGCGCCGGCTCGGCGCCATCGTCAGCGCCACCGATGTCCGCGCCGCCGCGAAGGAACAGGTCGAGAGCCTCGGCGCCACCTTCATCACGGTCGACGAGGCGGCGGCGCGCTCGGCCGAGACCGCCGGCGGCTACGCCCGAGAGATGGGCGAAGATTACCAGCGCCGGCAGCGTGAGAGAATCACCGAGGCGCTGAAGCGCACCGACATCGTGATCTGCACCGCGCTGATCCCCGGCCGCACGGCGCCGGTGCTGCTGACCGAGGCGATGGTCGCCGAGATGGCGCCGGGCTCGGTCATCGTCGATCTCGCAGTCGAGGCCGGCGGCAATGTCGAGGGCAATCGGCCCGGCGAGATCGTCACCACGGCAAACGGGGTCAAGATCGTCGGCCACCTCAACGTGCCCTCGCGCATCGCGGTCGACGCAAGCCAGCTTTATGCGCGCAACCTGCTGGCCTTTCTTACCCTGCTGGTCGATAAGGAAGGCCATCTGCGCATCGATACGGCCGACGAGATCGTCAAGGCTGCACTGCTGACGCTCGACGGCGCAGTCGTCAACCCGGCCTTCGCGCCGCAGCCCGCGGTCGCGGCCGAGAGCCCGGGCGCCGCTCCGGGCATCACCAGCTGACGGAGAAGCCATGGCCGATCACGCATCGCTCGCGCAACGCGCCGGCGGTCTGGCCAACGACGCGGCGGCGCTCGCGCACAAGCTCAATACGCTGACCGTCGAGCTCGCGCATCAGAATGCACCGGTCGCCCACGCCGGCACGCCGTTCGTGTTCGAGCTGACGGTGTTCGCACTCGCCGTCTTCGTCGGCTACTACGTCGTGTGGCGGGTGACGCCGGCACTGCATTCGCCGCTGATGAGCGTCACCAACGCGGTGTCGAGCGTGATCATCGTCGGCGCGCTGATCGCCGCCGGGCCGCAGAGCTTCAGCTTTGCCAAGGTCATGGGGTTCATCGCGGTGACGCTTGCCGCGGTTAACATCTTCGGCGGCTTCATCGTCACCCAGCGGATGCTGCAGATGTTCCAGCGCAAGAAATAGCGGGCGCCAGGGTCCATCATGAGCGAGAGCTTCTCAGCCTTTTTCTACCTCGTCGCCGCGATCTGCTTCATCATGGCGCTGCGCGGCCTGTCGTCGCCCGACACGGCGCGCGGCGGCAACATCTACGGCATCGCCGGGATGGCGATCGCGATCGCGACGACGCTGGCGGGGCCGGAGGTGGTCAGCTATTGGCTGATCATCGTCGGCGTGGTGATCGGCGGCGCGATCGGCACCTATATCGCGCAGCAGCTCCAGATGACGGCCTTGCCGCAGCTGGTCGCCGCCTTCCACAGCCTTGTCGGCCTTGCCGCGGTATGCGTCGCGACCGCCGCCTTCGCCGCGCCGGAGGCTTACGGGATCGGGGTGCGCGGCGCGATCCATCCCGAGAGCCTCGTCGAGATGGCGCTCGGGCTGACGATCGGCGCGATCACCTTCACCGGGTCGATCGTCGCGTTTGCCAAGTTGCAGGGCCTCGTTTCCGGCCGGCCATTGACCTTTGCGGGGCAGCACTGGCTCAACGCCGGCCTCGGCGCCTTGCTGATCCTGCTGATCCTGCTGTTCGTTCTGACCGAGGCGGGCAGCGTTTTTGCGCTGCTCGTGCTGCTGTCGCTGGCGTTCGGCTTCCTGCTTATCGTGCCGATCGGCGGCGCCGACATGCCGGTCGTCATCTCGATGCTGAACTCCTATTCCGGCTGGGCCGCCTGCGGCATCGGCTTCACATTGTCGAACAGCCTCCTGATCATCACCGGCGCCTTGGTCGGCTCGTCGGGCGCGATCCTCAGCTACATCATGTGCAAGGGGATGAACCGCTCGATCATCAACGTGATCGCCGGCGGGTTCGGCGGCGAGACCGCGGGGCCGGCCGCGGGGCCGGGGGCAGGCGACCGGCTGGTCAAGTCGGGCAGCGCCGAGGACGCCGCCTTTATCCTCAAGAACGCCGGCTCGGTGATCATCGTGCCGGGCTACGGCATGGCCGTCGCGCAGGCGCAGCACGCGCTGCGCGAGATGGCCGATATGCTGAAAAAGGACGGCGTCAAGGTCAGCTACGCGATCCACCCGGTGGCGGGGCGCATGCCCGGCCACATGAACGTACTGCTCGCCGAGGCCAACGTGCCCTACGACGAGGTGTTCGAGCTCGACGAGATCAACCGCGATTTTCCCTCGACCGATGTCGCCTTTGTGATCGGCGCCAATGACGTGACCAACCCGGCGGCCAAGACCGACCGTACCTCGCCGATCTACGGCATGCCGATCCTCGATGTCGAGCGCGCCAAGACCGTGCTGTTCGTCAAGCGCTCGATGGCCTCCGGCTATGCCGGCGTCGAGAACGAGCTGTTCTTCCGCGACAACACGATGATGCTGTTCGGCGACGCCAAGAAGATGTGCGAGGAAATCGTCAAGGCGCTGGAGTAGCGCCTCAGCCTGGTCAGGAAAATACCGTCAAGACGAGTGATGCGACCCAAACATTCAGAGCCGCGCATCGTATGTCGTCTTGGAGAGCATCACACCCGGCAGAATCCCCGTACCTTCGTCCATGGCGGGCGCGAACCCCGTTCCAAGACCCCGGCCGAATCGGTCATCCTGGCCATCGCGGAGCGCGTCGAACCCTCTGGGTCACGGTAAAAGGTTTCAGGTCACATCCCCATCCTCCTTTCCAGGACTTGTCCTGATGCAAGCTGGGTCCATGCCCGCCGGCCGTTCTCCATCCTGGTCGCGACGCCGCCCAGGCGCATCGCGACCTGCAATACCTGCAATATAAGACAGCAAGACCACTGGCTCGACTGTGTTTGCCGTTTATTAGTCCGCCGGTTTTGGCGCCGGTCGGCGCGGAGTAGGTGCGCGGTCACGACGCCCCGCGCGCCAACGCGACCTCGTCGCACATGACGGCAACCGCTTCTGCGGCCTCCGACTGCTGCAGCGGGTAAGCGCTCGCAGCGGCGGCGGGCGCCGGCTGAACACTCGCGGCAATGATGTCCGACTGCGTGTAGTGCCGGAAAAACAGATGCATGACCCGCCCGACGCCTGCCTCGGTCACCGAGCGTAGATCCTCTGCAAAATAGCACCCGCGAGTATGCTGCCCGGTGATGATCTCGTAGGACGGGAAATAAGCGATGTGATCATCCCCGCTCGCGATCTCCTCCGCCGCGACGCGCAGCACCGATTTCGAATAGGTCGTCGAGACCAGCACGCTGCGCGGCTCAGCGGTGGCCACCAGCGGCACGGGCGAGACGGTAAAGATAAAGCGGGCCGGTGGATTGCGTTCGCGGATGAAGCGCACCGCCTGCTTCAGATCCTCCACGACTTCCTGGGCGCGCAGATTGAAGAAGAAGTATTTGGTCTCGTCAAAGCTTCCGCCGGCCACGCCGGGGCAGAGCGGGTAAGCCGCACCATCGGCACGTGCGAGCCAACCCTCGGTGAGCCCCAAGGTGAAGATAAAGACATCAAGCTGCTCAACGGCGCGCCGCACCGCCGCAAAGTGCTGTCGCCGGTCGGCCTCATACTCAGCTCTGGAAATGAACCCAGCCGGCTGGATCCGCGGTCTGAACGGGTCGATTAGACGAGCATCCGCACGAAGCCACACGTCCTCCGCCGGCCGGAATTGGTCATAGGCGCGTTGCAGCAACTGCACCAACTGGCGCGACGTGTAGACATTGCCGTAGCGAGCGCTAAACACCCCATAACCATACCGCGCCGCGATATCGGCCGGCACGATCGGGTTGGCGTTCTCGGTCACGAAATAGTTGAAGCCCGCACCTTGCAAGTAACGCGCGATATGCTGCGCAAAGCAACTTCCGGCGGTGACCACCCGTGCGGAGCGGCCAATTTGGAACTTGCCGGCAACCACGGGATCGACGTCATCGAAGCGGCGATCGGCGATGGATTGCTTCCAGAAATTGGCGTCAGGAAGCGAGCGGTACGGATGATCCGACATGTGAGCGTCCCGTCATGCGGCGCCGGTGACGTGCGATTCAATCTGGCGCAGAAGCAGCCGCCCATATTCGGCATTTGCGTGGAATACATCGGACCAGAAGGGTTGCCTCAGGCAACCCTTCGTGTCGCACGCTTCGGACGGGGGATTCACAAACATAATCCCGTGTTGTTCATAAATAGTGCGATACGCCAGGACATGCAGCTGCCAAATGCGACACCGCCACGCGAGAGGGGGTAAACCTCGCTCCCGCATGTTATTCGCAAAAGCAGTCCCTTTCGGGGCAGCAGCGAAAATGAAATCCGCATCCCCGACCGGCGGCGGGGGCGACAAGGCGACGGCGGGCACGCCGAAGGGAACCACTTCATCGAGCAAGTTCGATATCAGCCGATGCTCGTATCGGCAAGCCTCAAGCAGCAGATCAAATGGCACGATCTCGTGAGACCGCTCCAGCTCATGCTGTTCGCCTGGAAAATAAAACTCGAAGGGCCTTGCCGGCATCGCCAGCCCGGCCAGTGCCGGCCCTTCGCCTTGCAACATGCTGACAATAATCGAAGGTGCGACCGTGCGTATCATTTCCCGCAATTCGCTCTGGCACTCGGGATGATAGCGCCATTTTCCATCGATATTGACGATATGCGGCCGCTCATCGCGCAAGAATTGGTATGAGACGAGGTCAACGCTGCTTTGCCCATTTGCCGCCGCACGCTCAAAAGCTGTGAGCAGCGCACCCATATGACTGTGCCCAAATACGAGAGCTTTCGGTCGCGACATCAATCAACCCTCGTCGTGCAGGCCATCCGGCAACGCCGGCAATTTATCGCCAGGAACGTACCGCACGAAGCCCCCACCGACCTGCCGTTCAGCGACGCGGCCATACATTAGCCTATTCCGCCGATCGCATGACTGCCAATGCGTCGCCGATTGCGACGCCGCCGCCGGCCACCACCTCGGCGTAGACGCCCATCAGATTATGCCCGAAATGGCGCTGCAAGGCGCCGACGATGGCGAGGTCGCGGGTGGCGGTCGTCGGGTTGACCTCGGTCGCGGCGCAGCGGGTGATCGCGGCGATCACCTTCAGGTGCGCGCCACCCAGCGTGATCTCATGCCCGAGCCAGCCCAATTCCTCCCACGCCGCAACGCCGTCGAAATAGACATTGGCGCGGAAGCGCAGCGGGTCGACCGGCATGCCCATCGCCTGTTCGAGCGCGGCGATGCTGGCGTGGTTGATCAGCGACACGTATTTGTCGGTTGTCGCCGCAGGCTTGCGACGCGCGTCGGCGAAGGCATGGCCCGGCGCCTCGACGACCCGCAGCGGCCGCCCGACCGCCTCGCCGAGGAAATCCGCAACAAAATCGGCGACCTGCCGGCATCCCTCCGCCTCGGTGAGGCAGGCGCGCAGCGTGTCGCCGCCGGGGTGCTCGATCGTCAGGACACCGCGGACCGGGTCGAAGCTGGTGTGGAGCTGGGCCAGCTTCTCGTCGCGCATCAGCATCACGAAGTGCGTCTTCGCCAGCCACTGCGGATGCTCCGGGTCGAAGCGGGTGGTGGGAAGCGCGATCGCAAAGCGGCGATCGTGCGGCAGGCATTCGCCGGGCGCGAGCGTCACCCGCTGCAGCCGTTCGGCGCTCAGCCCCTTGACCGGATAGCGATAGATCGCGGTGATCGCGGCCGCCATGGCGTCAGCGCCCCTTCCACTGCGGCGCGCGCTTCTCGACATAGGCGCGCGCACCCTCGACCCGGTCTTCGGAGAGATAGGGGCTGATCCCCTCGTTGAGCCGCAATGCCGCCGCCAGCGGCAGGCCCATCGCCTTGACCGTCGTCTCCTTCATGCGCCGCACCGACACGGGCGCGTTGCCGGCGATCGCCTCGGCCAGCTCCAGCGCAGCGGCGAGCGCCTCCCCCTTCGCCACGACCCGGTTGACGAGGCCGATGCGATGGGCTTCGGCGGCGTCGATGTAGTCGCCGCGGAACAACAGCTCGAGCGCGAGGGCGCGCGGGATCACCCGCGGCAGCACCACCGTCGCGAAATGGGCGCCGAGACCGCGCTTCGCCTCGGGGACGCCCATCACGACATGCTCCTCGGCGATCCGCATGTCGCAGGCCAGCGCCGTCTCGAACCCGCCGGCGACGGCGGCGCCGTTGAGCGCGGCGATGGTCGGCTTGGTGGTTTCGAGGATGACTTCGAGGTACGACCGTTCGACCCCCGACATCGGCGGCCGGTAGGGGCCGCCGGCCCGGTCGGCCTCGCTGCGCGCTTTCAAATCCATGCCGGCGCAGAATGCCCGCTCGCCGGTGCCGGTCAACACGACGGCGCGGACCTCCGGGTCGAGATTGGCGGCGGCGAACGCGTCGGCGAGGGCGCGCTGCACCTCCGGGGTCAGCGCATTCGAGCGGTGCGGCCGGTTGATCCGGACCAGCCGGACATGACCGCGCGTCTCGATGATGATGTCGTCGGCCTCGCTCATCGGATCCTCGTTGGTGCCATGCCCGCCGTCGGTTATACCTCAATGCGGGTTGCGGCGAACGCGCCGCAACGAGAGGCTTCGAGGCGGCATGAGCGCTCGCGACATTGGGCGGACGGCAGAGCGGGCCGGCGGGCGGCTGATCGGGCGGCAGCCGATCGCCTGGTTGATCCGCTCGCTGCAGATCGCCGCGCTCTGCGTCGGGCTGACCGCGGTGTCGATCGGCGCTTATTGCGGCGTCATCATCTACGACGGCAATTTCCAGGCGGTCAAACCCGGCGTGCTGTATCGCTCGGCGCAGCCGACCGGCAACGAGCTGCGGTCGTATGCCGGCGAATATGGCATCAAATCGGTCCTCAACCTGCGCGGCGCGCATGTCGGGAACAGATGGTACGACGACGAAATGGCCGCATCACATGCGCTGGGAATCGCGCATTACGACTACCCGATCTCGGCGAAGCGCTTTGTCACCCGCCAACAGATCGCGCAGATTCTCAAGATTGTTCGCGACGCGCCAAAGCCGCTGTTGATCCATTGCCAGTCGGGGGCGGACCGCTCCGGCCTCGTCGCAGCGCTCTACCGCTATACGACGGGCGCCAGCGCCGCGCAGGCGGACGCGCAACTGTCGCTCGCCTACGGCCATTTCCCCTATCTGACGAGCAAGTCGGGGGCTATGGACGACAGCTTCTGGGCGTTCGTTCGCGGCACAACCCAAACCGCGCGGCGATAGCGCGCGAGCGCGCGGCCTCAGCGCAGATCAGGACGGGTCCGCCGCCGCCAACTGCCGAACCTGCCCGGCCGAGCGGCTTTCCTTGGCCTCGTACATCGCCCGGTCGGCAGGATCCCCGGCGACGCGCGCGGCGCGACGGGATTGCTCTATCGAACCGGGACCCGATCACGATAGCCAATAATTCGCCCAAACTCGTTAACACATCGACGCGCCCGTGCGATCGTCGCTCGCAAATCCGAAGCTGTTGCGCTCGACGACTGTCGTGGGCGAGGCTGCACCGGCATCAGCGACAGCCCCGGCCTGTCGCGCAGCAGTTGGGGGCGCCCCGCCGATGAATCGATGAGTTCCGCCAGCGCGCCGCCCCCGCCGCGACGCTTCCCGCGCGCCGCGGCTGTCGCTTTGATCGTTGCCGTCCTTGCCGCCGCGTCCGTCGCGCTGTGGTGGTGGATCGGCGCGCGCTCGCCGGCGCCCAACAGCCTCGTCCTTTACGGCAATGTCGACATCCGCGAGGTTCAGCCCGCCTTCAACGATAATGGGCCGGTCGCGCAGGTGCTGGCGCAGGAGGGCGCGTCGGTCAAAAAGGGCGAGTTGATCGCCACCCTCGACGACACCCGCTACCGGGCGGCGCTGGAACAGGCAGAGGCCCAGATGCGCAACCAGGAACAGGTCCTGGCCCGGCTCGTCGCCGGCTCGCGGCCCGAAGAGATCGCCCAGGCCAAGGCGACGATGGACGCATTGCGCGCCACCGCCGACAACGACGCGACCAATTACCACCGTGCCGAGATGATGGCGCGGAGCGGCGCCGGGACGCGCCAGCAGCGCGACAACGCCAAGGCCGCCTTTGACGCCGCAACGCAGCAATACGAGGCGGCGCGGCAGGCCTACAGGCTGGCGCTCGCCGGGCCGCGCGTCGAGGACATCGCGGCGGCGCGTGCGGCCTATCAGGCGGCGCAGGCCGCGGTCGCGCTGGCCCGGCGCGAACAGGCCGATACGCGGCTTTACGCGCCCTCGGACGGCGTCGTCGAGAACCGCATCCTCGAACCCGGCGACATGGCCTCGCCGACGACGCCGGTCTATACGATCGCGCTGCCGAGCCCGCTATGGGTGCGCGCCTATGTCGGCGGAAACCGACATCGGCAAGATCGCCCTCGGCCGGCCGGCCGGCATCACGACCGACAGCTTTCCCGGCCGAGTCTATCAGGGCTGGATCGGCTTCATCTCGCCGACCGCCGAATTCACCCCGAAGACCGTCGAGACCCCGGAACTGCGTACCGCGCTGGTCTATCAGGTCCGGGTCTATGTGTGCGACGCGCACGGCGAATTGCGCCTCGGCATGCCGGCGACCGTGCGGATCGCGCCGTCGCCGAGTCCCGCTCGCCACCCCCGGCTGCGAGCCCTTTCATGACAAAGGCTGACCCCGCGCCGGCGCTGTCGCTGGAGGATGTCGCGCGCAGCTTCCGTGTCGGCCGCCGCACCGTGACCGCGCTCGACGGCATCAGCGCGGCGGCGGCACGCGGCACGGTCACCGGGCTGATCGGCCCCGACGGCGCCGGCAAGACGACGCTGATGCGGCTCGTCGCCGGGCTGCTGCGCGCCGACCGCGGCCGGATCGCAGTGCTCGGCGTCGATGTCGCCCGCGACCCGCTGGCGGTGCAGGCAATGCTCGGCTACATGCCGCAGCATTTCGGGCTCTACGAGGATCTGACCGTCCGCGAGAACCTCGATCTCTACGCCGACCTCCAGGGCGTGCCGCCGGCCGACCGCGCCGGGCGCTATGGCGAATTATTGCACATGACCGGGTTGCGGCCGTTCACCGCGCGCCTCGCCGGCCGTCTTTCCGGCGGCATGAAGCAGAAGCTCGGGCTGGCCTGCACCTTGGTGCGCGCGCCCGAGATGCTGCTGCTCGACGAGCCGACGGTCGGCGTCGACCCGGTGTCGCGGCGCGAACTGTGGGAAATCATCGATCACCTGACGCGCGCCGCCGGCACGACCGTGCTGTTCAGCACCGCCTATCTCGACGAGGCCGATCGCTGCAGTACGGTATTGCTGCTGCACGAGGGACGGCTGATCGCCGCCGGCGACCCGCGCGACCTGACCGCGCGCATGACCGGCCGCAGCTTTCACGCAAGCGCCGCCGGCCTGACCCGGCGGCAATTGCAGGAGCGGCTCGCCGTGCTGCCCGGGGTGCTCGACGCGACGATCGAGGGCGGCCACGTCCGCCTCGTCACCGACGAAGGCGCGGCGCCGCCCGCCGAACTGCCGGGGATCGGCCCGGTCGCGACGCTCCCGACGCCGCCGCGCTTCGAGGACAGCTTCGTCGCCTTGCTGCGCGCCCGGATGCCGCCGCGTCCGGCCGCAGTTGCCCCGCCGCCGCCAGCCCCCGGCCCGCCGATCGAGGGCTACGAGGAGATCGCGGTACACCATCTGACGCGCCGCTTCGGCAGTTTTCGCGCGGTCGACGACATCAGCTTCAGCGTCAGGCAGGGCGAGATTTTCGGGCTGCTCGGCGCCAACGGGGCCGGCAAGTCGACGACCTTCCGCATGCTGTGCGGGCTGTTGCCGCCGTCGGACGGGACATTGCGCGTCGCCGGGTTCGACCTGCGCCGCGCCGCCGCCGCCGCGCGCGGCCGGATCGGCTATATGGCGCAGAAATTCTCGCTCTACGGCAATCTATCCGTGCGCGATAACCTGAATTTTTTCAGCAGCGCCTACAAATTGCACGGCGCGCGGCAGCGCCAGCGCATCGAGTGGGCGATGGTCGAGTTGGAGCTCGGCCCGGTGGCCGCGGCGACCAGCGGCGACCTGCCACTCGGCTTCAAGCAGCGCCTCGCGCTCGCCTGCGCCTTGATGCACGAACCCGACATCCTGTTCCTCGACGAGCCGACCTCCGGCGTCGATCCGCTGGCGCGCCGCGAATTCTGGCGCCGCATCAACGCGCTGGCCGAGGCCGGCGTGACGATCCTGGTCACGACGCATTTCATGGAGGAGGCCGAATATTGCGACCGGCTGGTGATCATGGCGCAGGGCCGCATCCTGGCCGAGGGCACCGCCGAAGACATGAAAGCGCGGCTGCGCCGCCCCAACAATCCCGACCCGACCATGGAAGACGCCTTTGTCGCCCTGATCGAAGGGGCAGCGGCGGGCGCGGCAAGCCCGGCAAACGCAGCATGAGCGCGCCATGACGCCGGGTGCGGTCCGCCGGCTGCGCGGATTGTTGCGCAAGGAGTTTCTGCAGATTCTGCGCGACCCGTCGGCGCTCGCCATCGCGTTTCTCTTGCCGGCGATGCTGCTGCTCTTGTTCGGCTATGGCGTCTCGCTCGACGCACGGAATGTGCCCATCGCCCTCGTCATCGAGCATCCCGACCCGCTGACCCAGAGCTTTGCCGGGAAGTTCGCGCAATCGCCCTATTTCGCGCCGCGGCGTTACCTGAATTTCCGCGCCGCCGAGGCGGCATTGGCGGCGCACGAGGTGCAGGGCGTGGTGTGGCTGCGCGGCAATTTCGCGCGCCGTGCGCTGAGCGGCGGCAACGCGCCGATCGCCGTCGTGGTCAACGGGGTCGACGCCAACAACGCCCGCATCGTCGAGGGCTATGTCCAGCAGATCTGGGGCAACTGGCTGGCGGCGCAGGCCGCGGCATCCGGCGCCGCCGCCGCAATGCCCGTCAGCGTCGAGGCGCGCATCTGGTTCAACCCGGCGCTCAGCAGCCGCAACTATTTGGTGCCGGGCCTGATCGCCGTCAACATGACGCTGACCGGCGCCTTGCTGACCGCGATGGTCATCGCCCGCGAGTGGGAGCGCGGCACGATGGAGGCGCTGATGGTCACGCGAGTGACGATCCGCGAGATCCTGGTCGCCAAGCTCATCCCCTATTTCGTGCTCGGAATGGGCGGGATGGCGGCCTCGGTGGCGATCGCGGTATGGCTGTTCGCGGTGCCGCTGGCGGGCTCCTTGTGGGTGTTGACCACGGCCTCCGCGCTGTTCCTCTTAGCCGCGCTCGGCATGGGGCTGTTGATCTCGAGCTTTGCGCGCAGCCAGTTCGTCGCCGGCCAGATCGCGATCATCGCCACCTTTCTGCCGGCGTTCCTGCTGTCGGGGTTCATCTTCGATATCGGCAGCATGCCGCCCGTCGTGCAGGCGCTCACTCATGTCGTCGCGGCGCGCTATTTCGTGGCGATCCTGCAGACCGTGTTTCTCGCCGGCGATTTGTGGTCGGTGATCCTGCCCAACCTCGCCGGGCTCGCGGTGATGGCGGCGGTATTTCTCGGCGCGGCGCGGCTGATCGCGCACAAACGCCTCGACTGACGACGATGTGGCGCCCGATCCTCGCGCTGATCGTCAAGGAACTGCTCGCCGTCTTGAAGGACGCCAAGAGCCGGGTGGTGCTGGTCGGCCCGCCGCTCATTCAGCTGATGGTGTTCGGCTACGCCGCCACCTTCGACCTCAATCACGTGCCGATCGCGATCTATGACCAGGATCGCAGCGCCGCCTCGCGCGATCTCGTCGCCCGCTTTCTCGGCTCGCCGTCGTTCCAGCAGATCGCCGAACTGCGCAGCGACCGCCAGATCAAACCGCTGATCGACTCGCGGCGGGCGGCGATGGTGCTGGTCATCCACCGCAATTTCACCCGCGACCTGTTGCGCCGTCAGCCGGCGCCGGTGCAGCTGATCGTCGACGGGCGCAACTCGAACACGGCACTTTTGATCCTCGGCTACGCCAACACGATCGTCGGCGATTTCAGCCTCGCCTGGCTCGCCTCGCATGGCGGGCACCCGCCGCCGGCGGTGCTCGACCCGCGCGCCTGGTACAACCCCTCGCTGTCGTCGCGCTGGTTCATCGTGCCCGGCATCGTCGCGCTATTGACCCAGGTGGTGACGCTGCTGGTGGTCGGGCTGTCGGTCGCGCGCGAGCGCGAAGCCGGCACCTTCGACCAGCTCTTGATGACGCCGATGCGCCAGCTCGACATCCTCGTGGGCAAGGGCATGCCCGGCCTGCTGATCGGCACGCTCGAGGCCACGGTCATTATCCTGGCGGCGGTGTGGTGGTTTGCGATCCCGCTGCGTGGCAGCGTCGTCGGCCTCTATCTCGGCCTGGTGCTGTTCGTCATCGCGGTCACCGGCGTCGCACTGGCGATCTCGTCCTTGGCAGTGACGCAGCAGCAGGCACTGCTCGGCGCCTTCCTGTTCATGGTGCCGTCGATCATCCTGTCGGGCTTCGCGACGCCGATCGCCAACATGCCGGCCGCCGTGCAGTATCTGACGCTGATCAACCCGATGCGCTATTTTCTGATCATTGTGCGCAGCGTGTTTCTCGAACAGGCCAGCGTGGCCTCGCTGTTGCCGCAATATTGGCCGATGGCGCTGATCGGGCTTGTCACCCTGTCGGCTGCCGGCTGGCTGTTTCGCAAGCGCGTCTATTGAGGATGAGCGGCGACATGATGCCTGATATCGAAGAGATCCGGCGCGAGGCAGCGACGGCGATGCACGCGCATTGGAAATTCTTTCTCGCCGACGGCATCGTGATGATGGTGCTTGGGCTGGCGGCGATCGTCGTGCCCGACATCGCCTCGGTGGCGATCACGATCTTCATCGGCTGGCTGTTCTTTGTCGGCGGCATCTTCCGCAGCCTGACGGCCTGGCGCCGCCGCGCCGCTCCCGCCTTCGGCTGGTCGCTGCTGACCGGGCTGCTGGCGGTCGTGCTCGGCCTGATCCTGGTCGCCCGGCCGCTGCAGGGGGTCATCACGCTGACGCTGGCCCTGGCCGTCTTTTTCGTCGTCGGCGGCGTCGGCGCGATCGTGATCGCCGTCGAGTTCCGCCGGCATCTGGCGAGCTGGCGCTGGACCGTGTTCAGCGGCATCGTCGATCTCGTCCTCGCCTACCTGATCTGGGTGGGCTGGCCGAGCTCGGCCGGCTGGGCGATCGGGCTGCTGGCCGGCGTCAACATGCTGTTTCTCGGCCTGTCGCTGTTGATGACCGCGCTCGCCGCGCGCGCCCTCGGCGGCGGTAGTGGTCCGGAAACCGGGCGATAGAAGGGAGAGGCCGATGATCGCCAGCGCGCAAGTCAGCGTGTATCCGTTGCGCCAGGACCGCCTTGGCCCGGCCGTCGAAACCGTGCGCGCGGCATTCGCGGCGCGCGGATTGACGCCGCAGATCGGGCCGATGAGCACCATCGTCGTCGGCGACGGTGCCGCGATCTTTGCGGCATTGAGCGAGGCGTTCGCCAAGTCGGCCGAGACGGGCGAGATCGTGATGACGGTGACCGTTTCAAACGCCTGCCCGATCCCGGAATGAGGGGAAGCGATCCGCCTGGCAACGCCGGTCAGTTCGGTCCTGAAATCCTATGCCGGCTGGCGCTCGACGTCATTGGGAAGCATCACCGAAAACCTCCAGCGACGGCTGCTTCTAGGCCTAGCGGGCGAGGTCACGGGCCAGGCTGTTCTCGACATCGGCTGCGGCGACGGCGCGCTGACCTTGGCGTTGTGGCGGAGCGGCGCGTCTGTGGTGGCCGGATGTGACGCCGATCCGCGGATGATCGCACGCGCCGGCTCCCAGGCAAGGCGGGAGGAGGCGGCCGTCGGCTACGCCGTGGCGCGCGCGGAACACCTGCCGTTTTGCAGCGAAAGCTTTGACCTCGTCACGATGGTTACGGTCCTTGCCTTCGTGCCCAAGCCGGAGGCGGCGCTGCGCGAGATCGCGCGGGTGCTGAAGCCCGGCGGCCGTCTGGTTCTCGCCGATCTCGGGAAGTGGAGCCTGTGGGCCGCCTCGCGGCGGGTCCGTGGCTGGCTGGGTGCTGCGATGTGGCGTGCCGCGCGCTTCCGATCGGCCGCCGAATTGCGCGCGCTGGCGCTGGCGGCACAGCTCAGCGTGGAGCAGGTCTGCGGCGCGGTCTACTATCCGCGCTCCGTTCTCCTGGCGCGACTGATGGCGCCGGTGGACCACTGGCTTGGCGGATTGACCACCATCGGCGCCGCCTTTATCGCGCTGCGGGCCACAAAGCCGGGCTCCGCGCAGCGCGGAGCTACGTAAAAATACGTATTGGCGATCCTCCGGCTGCGGCTGATTGTAGCAATAGCCCTAGGCGAGCTAGGGAAATTGGCGACCCGCCCGCGGTATTCCCTGCGGGGTGTACGCGGGCGGAGCCGGATGACACCCATCGGGAGGAAAGCATGAGCGGCCACGGCCATCTGAGCCCTGCACAGATCCATTCCCGGCTCAACCATCCCATTATCGACGGCGACGGGCATTGGGTCGAATACGATCCGGTCTTCAGCGAGCAGATGCGCAAGGTCGGGCGGCGACAAGGCGGCCGACGGCTTCCTCGCCTCGATGAACACGACGCTCGAGGCGCTCAAGATGGCGCGTGGCGGAGCGGCAGCGGCGGCGCATCGCCATGCCCGGCTTCTGGACGCGGCAGACCGAAAACACGCTTGATCGCGCCACCGCGATGATGCCGCATCTGCTGTATGAGCGGCTCGACGAATTCGGCACCGACTTCGCCATCGTCTACCCGACCGCCGGGCTGCGCCTGCCGCGCATCAGCGACGACGCGACGCGGCGCGCCGTGATCCGCGCCTACAACATCGTCTCGGCCGAATACTTCAAGGACCTCAGCGACCGGATGACGCCGGCGGCGATCATCCCGATGCACTCGCCGGAAGAGGCGATCGCCGAACTCGAATTCGTCACCAAGCAGCTCGGCACCAAGGTCGGCATGTTCGGCGGCGCCCTGCCGCGGCGCCCCGCGTCGGTGGCGGCCAACGATCCGGACACCGCGCGCCTCGCGGTCGGCTACGAGGTGTTCGGCGTCGACGGGCAGTACGACTACGATCCGGTCTGGGCGAAGTGCCGGGAACTCGAGCATCGCGCCGACCTTCCACGCCACCGGCAGCAACCAGGCGCTGCGCAACTCGCCGACCAACTTCACCTACAACCATATCGGCCACTTCGCCGATGCCGGCCACGCCATCGCCAAGGGCATCTTCCTGGGCGGCGTGACGCGGCGCTTCCCCGAGCTGCGCTTTGCCTTCCTCGAAGGCGGCGTCGGCTGGGCCTGCCAGCTGTTCGGCGACCTGATCGAGCACTGGGAGCGGCGCAACCGCAAGGCGCTGGAGCACATGGATCCGAAGAAGCTCGACCGCGCCAAGCTGATGAGCCTGGTCGAGAAGTACGGCTACAAGGACATCGCCGCCGCACTGCGCGAGCGCGACGGCTGGCCCGACCCGGAGATGCACCTGACCGGCGGCCTCGCCGAGCTCGACGATTTCGCGGCCTGCAAGATCACCCGCAAGGAGGATTGGGTCGATCTCTACGCCAAGCCCTACTATTTCGGCTGCGAGGCCGACGACCGGACCAATTCCTGGGCGTTCGGCAACACCAACCCGTTCCACGCCAAACTCAACGCGATCTACAGCTCCGATATCGGGCATTTCGACGTGATCGACATGCGCGATCCGCTGCCGGAGGCCTATGAGCTGGTGGAGGACGGGTTCATCACCGAAGACAATTTCCGCGATTTCACCTTTGGCAACACGGTACGGCTGTGGGGCACCCAGAACCCGCACTTCTTCGACGGCACGGTCGTCGCGAAGCAGGCGGCGGCGGTGCTGGGCCAGCCGGCGGTCCGCGCAGCCGCCGAATAGCACGCCTGCAAGCGTGCGATGCCGGAGCGCGGCGCAGCCCGCGCTCCGGCATCTGCCGGCGGCAGATGCCGCCCACGGCGGGTGGATGGCCTTCCGGGCCTCTTGATCCAAAATCCTTCGGCAGCCTGATCGGCTGCGCTGTTGCTTAAATCCCTCATCACGTGTGATTGATGCAGGTCAACGCCGACAGGCGTGCCGCGATGCATTCGTTTTGCCAGCCGCCGATGCGATCGCGCCGAGCTGACGGCAGAGCCGGGAGTGGACAGATGGACGTTGCGAGCCCTGAAAAGCCAACCACCGCCACCGACGGCTCCGACTATGTCGCGCGGGCGCGCGGCCTCGCCGCGGACATCGCCGCGGCGGCCGATGAGATCGAGCGACGCGGTGAGTTGCCACGCGAGCTCGTTGCAACGCTGATCGACGGCGGCTTCTTTCGCCTGCTTCAGCCGCGCTTTCTCGGCGGCGCCGAGCTCGACCCGATCAGCTTCGTCCAGATTACCGAGGAGATCGCCCGGCACGACGCCAGCACGGCCTGGTGCCTGGGGCAGAACAACGGCTGCTCGATGACCGCCGCCTATCTCGACCGGGATGTGGCCAGGACGATCTTCGGCCCGCCGGACGGTATCCTCGCCTGGGGCCCAGGTCCGGCGACGATCGAGCCGGCGCCGGGCGGCTTCCGCCTGAGCGGAACCTGGAGCTTCGCCAGCGGCAGCCACCACGCGACCTGGCTCGGCGCGCATGTGCCGGAACCCGATGGCTCCGGCACGATCCGCACGCTGCTATTCCCGAAGACCAGCACCAAGATGAAGGAGATCTGGCGCGTCGTCGGGCTGCGCGGCACCGGCAGCGACAGCTATTCGGTGGCCGACCTGTTCGTCCCCGAGGAATTCACCGTGCTGCGCGGTCCGGGCATCCGGGCGCGCGAGACCGGCCGGCTGTATTCGTTCACCCGCGGCAATCTCTATGCGTCGGGGTTTGCCGGGGTCGCGCTCGGCATCGCCCGCGGCACGTTTGACGCCTTTGTCGCGCTGGCCTGCGACAAGGTCCCGCGCGGGGCCAAGGGCACATTGCGCGAGAACAACGTGGTCCAGTTGCAGGTGGCGCAGGCCGAGGCGAAGCTGCGCTCGTCGCGCAGTTTTCTGCTCGGCACGCTAGCGGAGCTGTGGGACACGGCCGGCCGCACCGGCGGGTTCTCGCGCGAGCAGGGCGCCAGCCTGCGGCTCGCCTCGACCTGGGCCATCCATCAGGCGCGCGATGTCGTCACCGCCCTCTACCAGGCAGCCGGCGCGACCGCGATCTTCAACGACAACCCCTTCGAGCGGCGCTTCCGCGACATGCATACCGCCTGTCAGCAATCGCAGGGCCGGCCGATCCATCTCGAGACGGTGGGCCAGGTGCTGCTCGGCCTGGAGCCGCAGACCGCCATGTTCACGTTCTGACGCGCGCGCGGGATCAAGCCCCGGGCGGCGCGCGTCATTGCCGGCGATGACCGCAAATGCCGTCATATTTTGACGCCGCGCTCTCGTTAAGAAATTCCCCCTACAATGGCCGCGTTGCCGGTTTCGGCTCATTTTCCGGGGAGTTCTCCGACCATGCCGACCCAGCCTCCCGGTAGCCAATACCTGTTTTTCGCGCCCGGTGAACCGGTCAACGTCGTCGTTACGCCCGACGGCAGCAACCTGCCTTTCGGCATATCCGGCGTGTTCAACATCGAGCTGGTCACTGCGCCCACCGGCTCCTCCTTCAGCGTGGCCTATACGCTAGGCTATCAGAGCGCCGTGTTGCTGCCGGGCGGCACCGGACAGACGGCGCAAATGCTGGCGGGCAATTACGGCATCGCCGACCTGGGCAGTGGCGGCGATGCGATTACGATGCTCAGCAACGGCTCGCAAACCATCGTCGGCGCGGCGGGCGATACCATCACCGGCGGATCGGGCGAGGATCAGCTCAACGCGCTGGCCGGGCCGGAGCTGGTCATCGTCGGCAGCGGCGCAACGACGGTCTTTGGCGGCAGCGGCGATACAATCCTCGGCGGCACCGGCTCGGTCTATATCGACGGCACTGCCGGCTCGCAGCTGATCAGCGGCGGAGCGGGGGCCTCGACGATTTTCGGCGGCGCCGGCGACACGATCACCGGCACCGCCGGCACCGGCTTCAGCAGCATCGTCGGCGCCCAGCACGACACGATCACCGGCGGCAACGGCGCCGATCTGATCAACGCCGTCGCCGGGGCGCAGTCGATCACCGGCGGCAGCGGTTCGACAACGGTGTTGGGCGGGTCGGGCGACATGATCGCCGCCGGGTCGGGCGATGCCTATATCGACGGCACGCTCGGCAACATGACGATCGCGATGGGTTCGGGTGGATCCGACACGATTGTCGGCTCGCTGGCCGCCGCCCGCAGCGGGGTCGATACCCTGACGGGCGGCGCCGCGGCGGCGCAGATCCAGGGGCTGGGCCAGGGCGACATCGTCGACTTCGCGGCCCAGGGCGGCAACGCGACGATCAACGCCACCGCCGGCAACATTGCCGTGACCCTCGGCAGCGGCGCCACGACCCTCTACGGCGGGGTCGGCGACACGATCGCGCTCGGTTCCGGCTATCAGTATGTCGATGGGACATTGGGCGGATCGAGGACGGCGATCGGAACAGCCGGCGGCTTCGTCATCATCATCGGCTCGGTGGCGCGGGCACCGGGCGCTGACGCCGACACCATCACCGGCGGCGCGGCGGCAGCGCAGATCCAGGGGCTCGGCCAGGGAGACGTCCTCGACCTCGCGGCGCAGACCGGCAATGTCTCGGTCAACGCCACCGCCGGCAATATCGCCGTGACATTGGGCGGTGGCGCCGCCTCGATCTATGCCGGCGCCGGCGACACGATCGCCCTCGGCTCGGTCGGCCAATATGTCGATGCCCGCGGCGGTTCCGGCGCGCTGATCGCCCTGGGGACCGGCGGCACCGATATCGTAATCGGCGCAACAACGCCCGGGGCCGGCGTGACGATCCGCGGCGGCAGCGCGGCTCTCAGCTACAATCCCGGAGCGGGCAGCGATCTGATCGATCTGACTGGCGGTACTGGCGCCGCTACGATCAACGCCTTCGGCGCCGACACCGGGCCGGTCAACGACACGATCATCGCGAGCAATGGCGGCGACTCGGTTTGGGGCGGCGCGGGTGACCGGATCGGCGTCGGAACCGGCGCCGGCGGCACCGATCTGTTAACCCACGCGAGCACGCTGCCCGGCGCGGCAATCGGGTTCGGCAGCAACGATACGATCGTCGCGACGACCTACGGCACCACCGCCGGCGCGGTCACGGTCGATGGCAGGCTGGCCGGCGCATCATCGGCGCAGGTAACGGTCGGCGGCTTCGCCGAGAGCGCCGGCACCCCGACCGATTATATTTTCTACGCGAACGAGTCCGCGGCCACCAACGCCGCGATCGTCGCCACTTCGACCAGCCCGGATGGCGGCATCAGCACCTCGCTGACCCTGCCGGACGGCACAATAATGACCTTCGTCGGCGTGGCGCTGGCCGACTTCAATACGGCGTTCTTCAAATCCTGACGCGGTTGGCCGAGCAATCTGCAAAAGAAATTGGCCGAACCCGAAGGTTCGGCCAAGTTTGAACAGGGAGGCTTCACGTCTAGGAGACGTAAGGGTCCGAAGACCCTCTTTCCGGGCGCAAGTCCCGGAAACTCATTCGGAGCTGCTCAGCCCCGGAAACGCGCCGCGATGCAGTATCGCGCTGACCGGAATATCGTGGTTTAGGCGGCTGATCACCAACGGGAATTTGGTCTGCCACGTCTGCAAAAAGCGCAATGCTATTGACGCCGCAATAAATCCCGCGGCGTCTCGTCGCAGTGGCGGATTAGCTGAGCCGCCCCTCGGCTACTTTTCGCAGCAGGAAATCGCGGAATACGCTGATGCGTTTGGACGAGCGCAGCTCCTCCGGATAGACGAAATAGGCTTCGTTGGGCGGGCCGCTCAGCTCCGGCAGCACGCGCACGAGGCTGCTGTCTTCCGCGGCGACAAAATCGGGCAGCGAGGCAAGCCCAAGCCCGCTCTTTACCGCGCGCAGCATGCCGTAGGTGTTGTTGACGGCGAGGATCGGGCGGCGATCGCTGCCGGGCTTTGCGCCGGTATCGACGATCCAGTTGACCCCCGGCACCGGCGGCCGGACATCTTCGCCGTAAACGATCAGGCGATGCTCGTCGAGGTCCTCCGCGCGCTGCGGCGTGCCGTATTTCTTCAGGTAGTCGGGAGCGCCGTAGATGTGCACCTGGACACTGACGAGGTGCCGCTGGATCAGGTCGGGCTGGCGCGGCGGCGACATGCGGATCGCAACATCAGCTTCGCGCATCGACAGGTCGAGTTCGGAATCGTCGACCAGGAGGCTGACCTGGATCTCGGGATAGAGGTCGAGGAATTCGCGGATGCGCGGCGTCAGCCAGATCGAGCCGAACGCCACCGTCGTGGTGATCTTCAGGGGTCCTTTCGGGCGGTCTTTCGATTCGGAAATGAGGCTCTCCGACATCGCCAGCTTGGCGAACACTTCGCGCGCCGTGCGGAACAACAGCTCGCCCTGCTCGGTCAGGATGAGGCCACGCGCATGGCGGTGGAACAACGGCACGCTGAGGCTTTCCTCGAGCGCGCTGATCTGCCGGCTTACCGCGGACTGGCTGAGGTTGAGCGCCTCGCCGGCATGGGTAAAGCTGCCCGCCTCGGCGACCGCGTGAAACACCCGCAACTTGTCCCAATCCATCGCCATCCACTTGCCTTCCGGGAGGCCCCTTCCCGCGCCTGAGCGACCCTGCCCCTATTGGGCCGCCCGCGCCGCCGCCTCGTCCTCCTGTGCGGCAAGAAACTTCTCGGCCTCGAGCGCCGCCATGCAACCCAGGCCGGCGGCCGTTACCGCTTGGCGGAACACCTTGTCCTTGACGTCGCCGGCGGCAAACACGCCGGGCACCGCCGTCGCCGTCGAATCGGGCTTGGTCTGGACGTAGCCTTCGGCATCGAGCGGCAATTGCCCGGCGATCAGCTCGGTGACCGGGGTATGGCCGATCGCGACAAACACCCCGTCGCACGCCCGCTCGACGACGGCGCCGGTACGGACGTTGCGCAGCCGGACGCCGGTGACTTCGGGCGGCTCCCGGACGCCGAGGATCTCCTCGACGACGCTGTCCCAGACGATCGTGATCTTCGGGTGGCGGAGCAGCCGGTCCTGCAGGATCTTCTCGGCACGCAACGCGTCGCGGCGGTGCACGAGGGTGACGCGCCGGGCGTGGTTGGTCAGGTAGAGCGCCTCCTCGACCGCGGTGTTGCCGCCGCCGACGATGACGACCTCCTTGTCGCGGAAGAAGAAGCCGTCGCAGGTGGCGCAGGCCGACACGCCAAAGCCGCGGAACGCCTCCTCGCCCGGAATGCCGAGCCAGCGCGCCTGCGCCCCGGTCGCGACGATCACCGCGTCGGCGCGATAAAGATCGCCCGAATCGCCGGTCGCGACAAACGGCCGGCGGGCGAGATCGAGCGCGACGATCTGGTCGAGAATGATGCGCGTCCCGACATGCTCAGCCTGGCGCTGCATCTGTTCCATCAGCCAGGGGCCCTGGATGATCTCGGCAAAGCCGGGGTAGTTTTCGACGTCGGTGGTGATCGTCAGCTGCCCGCCCGGCTGCAACCCGCTGACCAGGATCGGCTGAAGATTGGCGCGCGCGGCATAGATCGCCGCGGTAAAGCCGGCCGGGCCAGCCCCGATGATCAACACCTTGCTGTGGTACTCTTGCGGCATCGCGTGCGTCTCAGCCTCGTCAGCCCTTTAGATGGTCCCGATAGATAGGACAGCATAGTATAGCAATTTTAGGGCACCGCAGCAGACTTGGCGCGCGCGCGCGACGGAACCCGTCAAAACCCGAACATATGGTCGAGGCTGAACGCGCCGCCGCGGCCAAGCAGACCGTGATAGCCGAACAGGCGGCAAGTCGGGTCGCGGATGACGGCATAGGCGCCGGCGCCGGCGCCGGCTCGGGTCGCCGCATCGAACAGCACATGATAGCGGAACAGGCGCGAGCCCGAACAGGGGATGGCCAGCGTGGTGCGGGCGACCTCGTTGCCGTCGCAATCGTGCAACCGGATCTCGGTCGCGCTCGTCGCCCGCCACGGCAGCGATGCCGGGTAGATCAGCTGGCACAGCGTGTCGTACTCGCCGTCGCCAAGCCGCAGAAACAGCCGTGTCGACAGGCCGGGCGGGCGGCCGATATAGGATTGCGGCTCGTCACGGTAGACGAGCAGCGTGTTGAAGACATGCGCGCCGAAGCTCGTCTCGGCCTCATGTCCGCTGGCGCGGTGGCGATAGCGGAACAGCGCGTGCAGCCAGCCGTCGCCGCTGCCGCCCTCGGCAAAGTCGTACACCAATTCGACATGGCCATAGCCCTGCCCCAGCCGCTCGGCGACGGCGTCGAGCGCCAGGGCGGTCGCATGGTCGCGCGGCAGGCGACCGAACGGCACCCGCGCGACCTCTTCTCCCTCGGCGTTGTAGACCAGCGCGGCGATCGGCAATTCGCTCTGAGCGAAGGCCATCGGCGTCGGCAGCAGGAGGCTATCCCACTCGCCGCGCGGCAAAATCGGCGCCGGCAGCAGATAGCCCTTGCCGAGCAGCCCGGCGAGGCGGGGCAGCTCGGGGTCGGGCTGCAGATCGGCGCGCTCGACATTGACGTGGGCGATGCGGCGCCGCTCGCCGGCGACGATCTCATAGCGCGGCCGGACGACATGCTTGCCGGCGCGCAATTCGATCTGGCGCGGCCAGGCGAGCCCCGGCAGCAGCTCCGCAACATCGACGGCGCGGCTGGCAAATGGCCCGATCGCTTCAGGCAGTGCCGCTCCCTTGCCGTCCTCGCCCATCGGGCTGAGCGTGATCGCGCCCGGTGGAATCGGCGTCGGGTGGCTGTTCTGCACCCACAGGATGACGCGCTCGCCGGGGGCGGGCGCCGGCAGGCCGGCATAGCGCTCGGCCGGCCAGGCATTGGCGTCATGGGTACAGGACAAGCCGCCGTCCGCCATCATGCCGGGCTCGCCAAAGGTGTCGAGCGCGTATTTGACGACGTCGTGGCCGGCCGCACCGACGACATGGACAAACAGCTGACCGGCAAAATCGCCGAGGCCGAATCGGGCGCGCACGTCGCGGCTGTCGACGACGATCGCGCCGCCGCCGCAGGGTTCCGACCACTCGGCGATGATTGCGCCGTCGCCGTCGAACAGCGTGAGCCAGGCGCTGACCTCGGGCGCGCCATAGCCGGCCCAGTAATTGGCAGTGACAAGACGGGTGTGCAGGCTCGCGGTGTCGCGGAACAGCGCGAAATTGGTCGCAAAGTTGAGCGGGTCGAGATAAACGCGGGTGTTGGTCAACCGCGAATCGGGCAGCCGCATCGCATCGAGGCTGGACACCTGCGCGCCTTCCGGCAGCCAGGGTTGCAGCTGTGCGATCAGCCGCTCGGCGTCGAACGCGGCGACAAAGACGGCGCAGCCGCCTGAGCCCGCCAGCTCGGTGACCGGCGCGGCGCGATGCCCCAGCGCTGCATGCCCGATGCGCGCCACCTCCTGTACGTAACGACCGGCGATTGCGACCTTGTCGAGCGCGAAGATCTCGGCAAATGCCTCGGCCGCGCCATGTGGATCGACGATCGCCACCGGGCCCGCCTCAGCGAGCGCTGCGACCAGGGCATATGCCGCGGGCGCGGCATGCGGATGGGTCAGCGCCTTGTACAGCGTGTTGCCGCCCCGGAGATTGTCGAAAGTCTCGATGCGCAAGGCCATGATGCGCGGGATATTACACCCGCGCTCGCCTAGGCGCGCTGCCGTTGCGCGATGCGCTCACGGACCAATGCGCGCAGGGCGGTACCGGCACGCGCCGTGTCGTCAGGCGGGATATAGGACCAGCGTTCGATCCGGCCAGCAAACGGCCGAGTGATGCCGGCGGCCCGCATCGCGGCGTGAAACCGGGCAAATTTGGCGTCGCCGCCGGGCAGGTCGAGGATGTGCACCGGCTTGCCCGTCGCCGCCGCCTCGCTGACCATCGACACCGAATCGGCGGTCACCAACAGCGCATCGGCGACCGCGAGATAGGCAAAATAGGGGTTGTCGCCGCTACCGTCCCAGACCGCCGCTGGCAGGCCGGCGAGGTGCTCGCGCAACACGGCGAGGCCGGCCGCGCCGGTGCGCCGCGACGGCGTCACCACCGCCGAGCCCCCGCTCTGCCGCACGATCTCGGCGATCGCATCGGCGATTTCGCCGAGCCGCGCGAGGTCGAGGTGATAGGCCCGGTTCGAGCCGCCGATCAGCACCCCGATAACCGGCCGCGGCAGGGCGTCGAGTTCGGGAAACCGCAGGCGCTCGGCGGCGAGACGCCGCGGCGTCACGCGGTGAACCGCGCCCAACGTCGCGACGACGCGCGGCCCGCGCAGCCGGTCGTGTTCGGGGACAACCATCAGGTCGAATTCGCCATGTCCGGCGCGCGGGTCCTGGGTCTGCGCCGCGACCGTGCGGCCACCGCTGGCACGGCGGATCGCCAATGCCGGGCGCACCGTGTTGCGGCCGCAGCCGATCACCAGATCGGGCCACGGCGGCGTGAGCTGCTGCCCCGCCGCGCTGACGGCCCGCAGCGCCGCGACCCAAAGTTGCGGCGGCAGCCAGTCCCACGGGCGGCGCACCGTCAGGCGCATCTCGACAAACGGAAAGCCCGTCGCCTCGGCGAGGCCAAGTGCCTGGCTTGCCATGCCCGGCTTGCCGTCATGCAATACCCAGACAACCGGCTCCCGCCCGTCGCCCCGCACCTCGGCCGCCTCTGCCAGCGCCACCATCGGTCCCCCTTACGGAAACCCCGGGCCGCCGGCAAGCCTCCGCACCGCGCCGGCCCGCCGGAACCGTCGATTTGCGCCAGCAGAATTGCAAGGTTTTCCCGCATCGTCGCGGTACGGCGACGCTCGGGACCGAGAACCTTTTCAAAGATCGCCAGCGCACGCGCGAATCGCGGACGTGCCTGCGCATACGCCGCCAGCGCCGCTAGCCGGGATTTGGCGGTCGGCGGCGGCATGGCGCTGCGTCACCACCCCTCGCACCCTCGCGCAACAAAATTGCGTGCAGCAGGCGAAATTTCTATTGTTGCTGCGGCGACGGGGCCGGTCGCAGAACAGAGTGGGATTGCGCATGCGCGGGCCGAAGCTCGACCGTATCGATCGGCAGATCCTGCAGCTATTGCAGGCCGACGGGCGGATGACCAACATCGAGTTGGCGCGGCGCGTCGGCATCTCGCCGCCGCCCTGCCTGCGCCGAGTGCGCGCGCTCGAACTGGCCGGCCTCATTCGCGGCTATCATGCGGATCTGGCACCGGAGGCATTGGGCTTCGGGATCACCGTGTTCGCCCAGATCGGACTGCAAAGCCAGGCCGAGAGCGACCTCAAGGCGTTCGAGACCCTGGTGGCGGGCTGGCCCGAAGTGCGCGAGGCGCACATGCTGGCCGGCGAGACCGATTTCCTGCTGAAGATCGTCGCGTCCGACTGGGACAGCTACCAGCGTTTCCTGAGCGACAAGCTGACCGCGGCGCCCAATGTCGCCCACGTCAAATCGGCCCTCGTCCTGCGCATCTCGAAATCCGCGCCCGGCGTACCGTTCGCCGAGGCGCTCGTGGAGGCGACAACCGCGCCGCCAGGGGCACTGTTGATTGTGCGCAGCCGATGACGAAAACGAACCGCGTCGTGGTGGAACGTGCGAGCCCTTGAGCCGCGTACTGACCCGTTAACCACAAATACGATCCCGTCGCATCGTCACGGGCAAGCTGGCCACCAAACGACAGGCGCTTGGGCTGGTCTCGCTAGCGAAGACTCCCAGACTGAACCAATAGAGGAAAAGACAACCGCAATGAAGCCTAACCTCGTTCTCGGGCTTTGCGCCAACTACGCATTAGACGTCGTGGAGCCTTTTCTCGCGTCATTTCTTAAATATTGCCAGAGTGCCCAGCTTTGTTTATTCACGACGAATATGGATTTGCGCTTCAACGAGGTGGTTGCCCAGCATCACATCACGGTAAAGGACGCTGCCCCGTTTCTGCTGGGGCCAACTCATATACAAAACGCAAGATATTTCATGTATGAATCCTACCTTCAAGAATGCGGAGACAAATACGATAGGGTCTTACTCACCGACGTTCGTGACGTGTTCTTTCAAAGCGATCCCTTTGCCGTACCCCTGCCTTCGTCGGTGTGCTTTGCCGCAGAAGACGGTTTCCTGGGGCAAGAACCGGTCAACAGAGCGTGGATTGAACGGCTCTATGGCAGAGAACTTTTGGCAGAGGTTGCGGACAATACGATCTCCTGCTCCGGCACGGTCATCGGCCGCTTGCAGGAATTGCGGTTGTACGTCGCATTGATGTGCGTAGAAATCCGCCACAGGCAACACACTGATGAATGGGGTACTGACCAAGGAGTTCACAACTATTTAGTCTGGAAAATAAGTCCAAAATTTGGCGCTGTCGATATGGCGAACCGTATTGTCAAAACCGTTGGAATTACAGACGCTGCTAGAATTAAAATCGTCAACGAGACGGTTCTGATCGATGGGTATGCTCCCCCGGTAATACATCAGTGGGACCGTCATACACAATTAGAGGCCCATGTTGCAGAATCGCCAAGGTTCAAAATCCCAAGGCCGGAAACGCAAAGCAACCATGAGATGCCGGCTTGAGTGCCGGGTGCCCGCGGCCAAACGGCTGTTCCGGCGATGACATCCGTTTCGCGGACGATCACCCGAAATCGACGGTGACGACCTCGTAGGATTTGTTGCCGCGCGGGGTCGATACCTCGACGCTGTCGCCCTCGCCCTTGCCAATGAGCGCGCGCGCCAGGGGCGAGGTCACCGAGAGGCGGCCGTGCTTGATGTCGGCCTCGTCCTCGCCGACGATGCGGAAGGTCTGCTCCTCGTCGGTCTCCTCGTCGGCGAGCGTGACGGTCGCGCCGAACTTGATGGCCGAGCCCGACAGCTTCGACACGTCGATGACCTCGGCCCGAGCGATCTTGTCTTCGAGCTCGCCGAGGCGACCCTCGATAAAGCTCTGGCGCTCGCGCGCGGCGTGGTATTCGGCGTTCTCCGACAGATCGCCATGGGTGCGCGCCTCGGCGATGGCGCGGATAACCGCCGGGCGATCGACCGATTTGAGGCGCTTCAGCTCCTCCTGCAATCGGGCGTAGCCGTCGACGGTCATCGGGAGCTTGTTCATCAAGGCTGGTTCGCGCCTTTTCTAACGAGACAGGCGTTCAAAGGTAGGACTGCAACGGCGCGACTTCAAGACAACCCTCGCGCAACGCCCCGATCGCCTGCACCGCCGCGCGCGCTCCGGCGACCGTCGTATAGTACGGGATGTTGTGGGTCAGCGCAGTGCGGCGCAGGCTGAAACTGTCGGAAATCGCCTGCGCGCCCTCGGTCGTATTGAAGACGAGCTGGATTTGCCCGCTGCGCATCGCGTCGACGATGTCGGGCCGGCCCTCCTGCACCTTGTTGACGAGGCCGACCTCGACCCCCGCTTCGCGCAGCGTGCGCGCGGTGCCGCTGGTCGCGACCAGCTCGAAGCCCCAGCGCGGCAAGCTGCCGGCACGGCTCGACCAGCGCCGCCTTGTCCGGGTCGCGCACCGAGACGAAGACACAGCCCGACAGCGGCAGCTCGGTGCCGCTGCCGAGCTGCGACTTGGCGAAGGCGCGCCCGAAATCGGTATCGAGCCCCATCACCTCGCCGGTCGATTTCATCTCCGGGCCGAGGATCAGATCGACCCCGGGGAAGCGGGCGAACGGGAACACCGCCTCCTTGACCGCGACATGGCGGTGGCGGCGCCGGCCGGTCGCGCGCGCAGCGCGGGCAACAGCGCCGCCAGCCTCTCGCCGGCCATCACCCGCGCCGCGATCTTGGCGATCGGCACGCCGGTCGCCTTGGCGACGAACGGCACGGTGCGCGAGGCGCGCGGGTTGACTTCGAGCACGTAGACGTCGCCGTTCTTGCACCGCGAACTGCACATTCATCAGCCCGACGACGTGCAAGCGCGCGGGCCAGCGCGATGGTCTGCCGCTCGATCTCGGCGATCGTCGCCGGGTCGAGGCTATAGGGCGGCAGCGAGCAGGCGCTGTCGCCGGAATGGATGCCGGCCTCCTCGATATGCTCCATGATGCCGGCGACATGGACATCGGTCGCCGTCGGCGACGGCATCGACGTCGACCTCGATCGCGTTCTGCAGATAGCGGTCGATCAGCACCGGGCTGGCGCCGGAGACGATCACCGCGCGGCGGATGTAGCGGGCGAGCCCGGCGGTGTCGTGCACGATCTCCATCGCCCGGCCGCCCAGCACGTAGGACGGCCGGATCACCACCGGATAGCCGATGTCCTGCGCGATCGCCTCGGCTTCCTCGGGCGGAATAGGCGGTGCCGTTGTCGGGCTGGCGCAGCCCGAGGCCGTGCAGCAACTGCTGAAAGCGCTGGCGGTCCTCGGCCAGGTCGATCGTGTCGGGCGAGGTGCCGAGGATCGGAATCCCGGCCTGTTCGAGCGCACGGGCGAGGTTGAGCGGGGTCTGCCCGCCGAACTGCACGATGACCCCCAAGAGCCGGCCGCGCGACTGCTTCGACCCGCACGATCTCGATCACGTCCTCGGCGGTCAGCGGCTCGAAATAGAGCCGGTCCGAGGTGTCGTAGTCGGTCGAGACGGTCTCCGGGTTGCAGTTGACCATGATCGTCTCGATGCCGGCCTCGGCGAGGCTGTAGGCGGCATGGACGCAGCAATAGTCGAACTCGATCCCCTGGCCGATCCGGTTGGGGCCGCCGCCGAGGATGATGACCTTGTCGCGCTCGGTGGGCTCAGCCTCGCATTCGGGCGGCGCGATCCCGTCGCCCTCGTAGCACGAGTACATATACGGGGTCAGCGAGGCGAACTCGGCGGCGCAGGTGTCGATCCGCTTGTAGACCGGGTGACAGCCCGAGGCAGCGGCGGCGCTCGGCCACCTGCGCTTCCGTCAGCGTCGCCAGCTTGGCCAGCCGCGCGTCCGAAAACCCCATCTGCTTCAGCCGCAAGAGCCCGGTCGGGTCCTCCGGCAGCCCGCGCTGCCGCACGCCCTCCTCGGCCGCGACGATCTCGCGGATGCGTTCGAGGAACCACGGGTCATAGCGGCAGGCGGCGTGGATCTCGCCGGTCGAGAGGCCGTGCCGGTAGGCCTGCGCGATCAGCAGCAGCCGGTCGGGCGTCGGCCGCGTCAGCGCCGCCCGCACCGCCTCCTTGCCGGCGCTCTCGATCCCCTCGACCGCCACCTCGTCGAACCCGTCGAGCCCGGTGTCCATCGAGCGCAGCGCCTTCTGCACCGATTCGGCGAAGCTGCGCCCGATCGCCATCGCCTCGCCGACCGATTTCATCGAGGTCGTCAGCAGCGGCTCGGCGCCCGGGAATTTCTCGAAGGTAAAGCGCGGCATCTTGGTGACGATGTAGTCGATCGTCGGCTCGAACGAGGCCGGGGTGACGCCGGTGATCTCGTTGTCGAGCTCGTCGAGCGTGTAGCCGACCGCCAGCTTGGCGGCGACCTTGGCGATCGGGAAGCCGGTCGCCTTCGACGCCAACGCCGAGGAGCGCGAGACGCGCGGGTTCATCTCGATGATGACGAGCCGGCCGTCGGCCGGGTTGACCGCGAACTGCACGTTCGACCCGCCGGTATCGACGCCGATCTCGCGCAGCACCGCGATCGCGGCGTTGCGCATGATCTGGTATTCCTTGTCGGTCAGCGTCAGCGCCGGCGCCACCGTCACCGAATCGCCGGTGTGCACGCCCATCGGGTCGATGTTCTCGATCGAGCAGATGATGATGCAGTTGTCGGCGCGGTCGCGCACGACTTCGAGCTCGAACTCCTTCCAGCCGAGCACCGACTCCTCGATCAGCACCTCGTCGGCTCGGCGAGGCGCGCAGGCCGCCGCGGACGATCTCCTCGAATTCCTCGGTGTTGTAGGCGATGCCGCCGCCGGTGCCGCCCAGGTGAAAGACGGCCGGATGATCGCCGGCAACCCGATCGCGTCGAGCGCCTCGAGCGCGGCCTCCAGCGAGCCGACCAGCCGGCTCTTCGGCGATTCGAGGCCGATCCTGTCCATCGCCTGGCGGAACAGCTGGCGGTCCTCGGCCTTGGCGATCGCTTCCTCGTTGGCGCCGATCAGCTCGCACCCCGTGGCGCTGCCAGCGCGCCCGACTTGCGCCAGCGCCATCGCCGTGTTGAGCGCGGTCTGGCCGCCCATCGTCGGCAACAGGGCGTCGATCGGATGCCCGGTGGCGCGCTCGCGGGCGATGATCTGCTCGACGATGCCGGGGGTGATCGGCTCGATATAGGTCGCGTCGGCCAGTTCCGGGTCGGTCATGATCGTCGCCGGGTTCGAGTTGACCAGGACGATCCGGTAGCCCTCTGCCTTCAGCGCCTTGCACGCCTGCGCCCCGGAATAATCGAACTCGCACGCCTGCCCGATCACGATCGGCCCGGCGCCGATGATCAGGATGCTTTTGATGTCGGTGCGCTTGGGCATGCTCACGCCGCCGCGCATCCCGCCGGCCATCGCGTCGACGAAAGCGCTGGAACAGGTAATGGCTGTCCTGCGGGCCGGGGCTGGCTTCGGGGTGGTGCTGCACCGAGAACACCGGCGCGCCATCGACGCGCAAACCCTCGTTGCGTGCGGTCGAACAAGGAGATATGCGTCGGGTCGACGCCCGCCGGCAGGCTCGCGGGATCGATCACGAAGCCGTGGTTCTGGCTGGTGATCTCGACCTTGCCGGTGGCTTCGTCGCTGCACCGGGTGGTTGGCGCCGCGATGGCCCTTGTCCATCTTGCGCGTCCGCCCGCCCAAGGCCAGCGCCAGCATCTGGTGGCCGAGGCAGATGCCGAAGATCGGCTTCTGCGCGGCGATCAGTTCGCGCAATACCGGCACCGCATAGTCGCCGGTCGCGGCCGGGTCGCCCGGCCCGTTCGACAGGAAGATGCCGTCGGGATGGTGGCGCAGGATGTCCTCGGCCGACGCCGTCGCCGGCACCACCGTCACCCGGCAGCCGTGCTCGGCGAGCATCCGCAGGATGTTGCGCTTGGCGCCGTAATCGACCGCGACGACGTGAAAGCGCGGCGCCTCCTGCGACCCGTAGCCGCGATTCGCGCCGCCATACCGTCTCGCGCCATTCGTAGCTTTGCCGGCAGGTCACCTCCTGCGCCAGATCCATGCCTTCGAGCCCAGGCCAGGCGATAGCCGCTTCGCGCATCGCCGCGAGGTCGAGGCCGCCGTCGGGGCTGTAGGCGATGACGCCGTTGGGCGCGCCCTTGTCGCGGATGCAGCCGGGTCAGCCGCCGCGTGTCGACGCCGCAGAGGCCGACCATGCCGTGCCCCTTGAGCCAGGCATCGAGCGACTGCTCGGCGCGGTAATTCGAGGGCTCGGTCGGCGTGCTGCGCACGACGACGCCGCGCGCCGCCGGCGTCGTCGCTTCGATGTCCTCGTAATTGGCGCCGACATTGCCGATATGCGGAAAGGTGAAGGTGATGATCTGCCCGGCATAGCTGGGGTCGGTCAGGATTTCCTGGTAGCCGGTGATCGACGTATTGAAACAGACTTCGCCGACGGCTTGCCCTGCCGCGCCGATGCCGCGCCCCCAGAATACCGTGCCGTCGGCCAACACCAGGGCCGCGTTGCAGTCGGGCGGGCGCGGCGAGGCCCAGGCCGCGGTTGGATCGTCGATCAAAGCGTTGTCCTGCGGGCGCAAACGGGGCCGTCCGCGCGGGGCGCAGCATACGACCGAAAGGCGGAGAGCCAAACGCCGCAAACATAAGGCGAGACACTTTTTTGTCAACCAGCCTCTCGGGAACTTTACGTGTTTCCAACGGCTTAGAAATAGACGCAGCGAAATTGCCGCAGCCCGGCAAAGAGCGTAGGCTGCGGGCAAGCCGCGTCTTCGGGAGGATCTGAGTGCTGCGCGAAGCCTTTAGCGAGCGGCTCAAGCAGGCGATGCGGGCGAAGGACAGCCGCACTACCTCGACGGTGCGCCTGATCATTGCCGCAATGAAAGACCGCGACATCGCCGCGCGCGGCGCCGGCAACCCGGACGGCATCGGCGATCCGGAGATCCTGCGCCTGCTGCAGACCATGGTCAAACAACGCCGCGAATTGATCGCGCTCTACGAGAAGGGCAACCGCCCCGAGCTGGCGCAGCAGGAAGCCGACGAGATCGCAATCATCGAAGGCTTCCTGCCGAAGCAGCTGAGCGACGACGAGATCGCAGCGGCGGCGCAGGCCGCGATCGCCGAATTGGCCGCCGCCGGATCCGAAGGACATGGGCCGGGTCATGACGGCGTTGCGCGAGCGCCACGCCGGCGTCATCGACATGGCCCGGCCGGCGCCGCGGTGAAGCGGCTGCTGGGCTGAGCGGCGCCGATCACATGGCTTTTCCCCCAGGCTTTCTCGACGAATTGCGCGCCCGCGTGTCGCTCGGCGAGCTGGTCGGGCGCCGCGTCCGGCTGACGAGGCGCGGCCGCGAGCATCGGGGCTGTGCCCGTTCCACAACGAAAAGATCGCCGTCCTTCTACGTCGTCGAGGACAAGGGCTTCTTTCACTGCTTCGGCTGCGGCGCGCATGGCGACGCGATCGGTTTCCTGATGCGCGCCGACAACCTCGACTTCATCGAGGCGGTCGAGCGGCTGGCCGGCGAGGCCGGCATCGCGGTGCCGCAGCAGACCCCGCACGAGCGCGAGCGGGCGCAGCGGCAGAAGACGCTGCTGGAGGCGGTCGCCGCCGCCGCCGATTTCTACGAGGCGCAGCTATGGGCGCCGGCCTCGGGCATGCCAGGCGCGCGAGTATCTGATGCGGCGCGGGCTCGACGAGGCGACGATCCGCCGCTTCCGCCTCGGCTGGGCGCCGGAAGATCGCCAGGCGCTGCGCCGCGCCCTCGGCGCCGAGTTTCCCGAGGCGCTGCTGCACGAGGCCGGGCTGCTGCGCATGCCCGAGGGCGGCGGCAACCCGTACGACTATTTCCGCGGCCGGGTGATCTTTCCGATCGGCGACCGCGCCGGCCGGGTCGATCGCCTTCGGCGGCCGAGCCTGGGCGACGACCAGCCGAAATACCTCAACTCGCCCGACACGCCGCTGTTCGAGAAGGGCCGCGTGCTGTACGGCTGGGCGCGCGGCGCGGGCCAATGCCGCGCGCGAGGCGGACGCGGCGCGCCGGTCGATCGTCGTCGAAGGCTATATGGACGTCATCGCGCTGCATCGCGCCGGGTTCGGCGGCGCGGTGGCGCCGCTCGGCACCGCGCTGACCGAGACGCAGCTGCACGAATTGTGGCGCCTCGCGCCCGAGCCGGTGCTGTGCTTCGACGGCGACGCCGCCGGACAGCGCGCAGCGCTGCGCGCCTTGGATCGCGCGCTGCCGTTGCTGCAGCCGGGACGCAGCCTGCGCTTCGTCGCACTGCCGCCCGGGCGAGGACCCGGATACGCTGATCCGCATCTTCGGGAGCGCCTGGCCTTTCGCTGAACGTACTGACGCGAGCGCCGGTCCGCTGTCGCAGATTTGGTGGCGATTGCGAACTGGCGGCGTTTCCGATCGATACGCCGGAGCGCCGCGCCGATCTCGAGCGACGGCTGATGACACAGGCCGACGCTGATCGCCGACCGCTCCGTGCAGGCTGAATACCGGCGCTTTTTCCGCGAACGCCTGTTCGCGCTTGGGACAGGTCCGCCGCGCCCGGCCGGCACCCGACGCAATTCGGTGCCGGCTACCGTGCCAGCACGGCGCAGATTTTGTGCGCGATTTCGCCGCCGCCGCCCCTGCCGGGCCGGCGCCGGCGCGAACTCTTCCTTGGCCTCCTGCTCCGCCATCCCGCCATGATCGACGAGTGGGTCGAGGAGATCGCGGCCGTCGACATTCCCGAGCCGGAGCTTGACAGGCTGCGGCATGCAATTCTAGAGATCGTCGACTCGCATGCGGGGCTTGACGCCACGGCGCTGCATCAACACTTAGCTTTCTGCGGCCACGCAGAGATTCTCGGTGTCCTGGCGCTAACGACAGCAACCCACGCAGGATTTGCTGCGCGCGGAGGAGACGATCCTGAGGTGATTAGGCTCGGCCTGTCAGAGGCGCTCCAACTCCTGCGCACCCCGGACCACAGCGAGCAGCAGGACGCGGCCCGCGTCCTCGGGGCGAATGCTGACGGATGAGAATTGGCGCCAGGCTGCAAGCGCTGAAAGAACGCGAAGCGCAGGACGGACCAATCGGGGGGACCGGTTGAGATGCCCGCGCCGAGGCCGGAGACATCGAGACCATCGACAAGCGGCACGGGAGCGGTTTTCTGGCCGCGGCCGATCGGACCCAATTGCGTTAAGGGATGGCGGTATGGCGAGCAAAGCGGTGACGGCGGCAGAGACGGCGGAAACCCGGGAAGACGCGGCTGAGACCCCGCTCCTCGATACTATCGCCGTCGCGATCAAGAAGATGGTGGCGCGCGGCAAGGAGCGCGGCTACCTGACCTATGACGAGCTGAACGCCGCATTGCCGCAGGATCAGGTTTCCTCCGAGCAGATCGAAGACACGATGACGATGCTGTCCGAGATCGGCATCAACGTCATCGAGAGCGAGGAGAGCGAGGAGCCCGCCGAGGCCGAGGCCGAGGAAGGCGAAGCCGAGACGCGCGGCAATGTCGATGACGACGACATCGGCCGCACCGACGACCCCGTGCGCATGTATCTGCGCGAGATGGGATCGGTCGAGCTGCTGTCGCGCGAGGGCGAAATCGCCATCGCCAAGCGCATCGAGGCCGGCCGCGACATGATGATCGGCGGCATCTGCCAGAGCCCGCTGACCGTGCGCGCGCTGTTGTTGTGGCGCGACGCGCTCAACGAAAACAAGATGCTGCTGCGCGACATCATCGATCTCGACGCGACCTACGGCAGCGCGGTTCTCGACGAGGCCGCGGCCGAGATGGCCAAGGTGGTCGCCGAAGCCGCCAGCGCGGCGCAGGCAGCCGCCGAGGCCGGGGAAGACGGCGGCGAGACCGAAGAGGCCGAGGTCGAGCCGGAAATCGAAGCCGAAGCGCGAAGCTGAAGCCGAAGGCGACAGCGAGGACGGCGAGGGCGAGGAAAGCTCGATTTCGCTTGCCGCGATGGAAGCTCAGCTGAAGCCGGGCATGGTGGCGATCTTCGATGCCGTCGCCGAGGCGCACAAAAAGATCCACAAGGTCCAGGAGCAGCGCATTACCGCTGCTGGTCAAGGGCGCCGTGCTGCCCCGCGCCACCGAGCGCCGCTACGACAAGCTCAAGGAAGAACTCGTCGAGCTGTTGAAGCGGGTTCGCTTCAACAACACCCGCATCGAGCATCTCGTCGAACAGCTCTACGACCTGAACCGCCGGCTCGTCACCGAGGAGGGACGGCTGTTGCGGCTGGCCGAGACCGACGGGGTCAAGCGCCACGAGTTCCTGCAGCATTACATGGGCGATGAGCTGTCGGCCGATTGGCAGGAGCGCGTCGTCGCCCTGCCCGGGCGCGGCTGGGCGAAGCTCGGCGAGCGGCATGGCGCCGAGGTCGGCCGCCACCGCACCGCCGTCGCGCAGATCGCCGCCGAGGCGAAGCTGCCGATCTCCGAGTTCCGCCGCGTCGTGCAGACCGTGCAGCGCGGCGAGCGCGAGGCGAGCCGCGCCAAGAAGGAGATGGTCGAGGCCAATCTGCGGCTGGTCATCTCGATCGCCAAGAAATACACCAACCGCGGCCTGCAATTCCTCGACCTGATCCAGGAAGGCAATATCGGGCTGATGAAGGCGGTCGACAAATTCGAGTACCGCCGCGGCTACAAATTCTCGACCTATGCGACGTGGTGGATCCGCCAGGCGATCACCCGCTCGATCGCCGACCAGGCGCGCACGATCCGCATCCCGGTGCACATGATCGAGACGATCAACAAGCTGGTGCGCACCTCGCGCCAGATGCTGCACGAGATCGGCCGCGAGCCGACCCCCGAGGAGCTCGCCGAGAAGCTGGCGATGCCGTTGGAAAAGGTGCGCAAGGTCCTGAAGATCGCCAAGGAGCCGATCAGCCTCGAAACCCCGATCGGCGACGAGGAAGACAGCCATCTCGGCGACTTCATCGAGGACAAGAACGCGGTCCTGCCGCTGGACGCCGCGATCCAGGCCAACCTGCGCGAGACGACGACGCGCGTCCTCGCCTCGCTGACGGCGCGCGAGGAGCGGGTCCTGCGCATGCGCTTCGGCATCGGCATGAACACCGACCACACGCTCGAAGAAGTCGGCCAGCAATTCTCGGTGACCCGCGAGCGCATCCGTCAGATCGAAGCGAAGGCATTGCGCAAGCTGAAACACCCCAGCCGCTCGCGCAAATTGCGCAGCTTCCTCGACACCTGATCCAAGCCGGCGCAGCTCCCCGCAGGGTTGTCATGCCCGGGTTCGTCCCGGGTATCCACGGACGCGCCGCCGCAGCGAGCGTGGATGACCAGGACAAGCCAGGCCATGACGGCTATATTGATCGACGGCCGGGCCCGTAGTTCAGCTGGTTAGAACGCGCCGCTCATAACGGCGTTGTCGCAGGTTCGAGTCCTGCCGGGCCTACCATTCCCGCCATACGATTGCGCTGGATCAACGCGCGGCCGGGTGGCTTTCGGCACAGTGCTCGCGCGGCTGATTTGCCGCCGCGACTGCCCGGAGGACCCCCCCATGGCTACCACCCCTGTCGAAGTCAAGAAAGCCGCCCCCGCGCCGGCCCCGGCTTCCGCCGGCGATTCGTGGCGCTCGTTCCGCACCGAAATGGATCATCTGTTCGATCGCTTTTCCGGCGCGTTCGGTATGCCCTCGCTGCGCCGCATGTTCGACCTCGCACCCGCCGCCCGCAGCGAAAGCACGTTCAGCTTCGCCACGCCCTCGGTTGATGTCGCCGAGGACGAGAAAGCCTTCAAGATCACTGCCGAACTGCCTGGCCTCGAGCCCAAGGACGTCGAGATCTCGGTTACCGGCGACATGCTCGTCCTGAAGGGCGAGAAGAAGGAGGCAAAGGAGCAGAAGGAGAAGAACTATTACATGAGCGAGCGCACCTATGGCTCGTTCCAGCGCAGCTTTGCGCTGCCCGACGGCGTCGACCGCGACAAGATTGCCGCCGATTTGGCGAAGGGTGTCTTGACGATCACCCTGCCGAAAACCGCTGAGGCGCAGAAGCCGGCACAGAAAATCGAGGTCAAGTCGGCCGGCTGACATCACCCAGCCTGATGCGAACGCAACGGCGGGCCTCGGCCCGCCGCTTTTTTATGGGGCGGGAAGCGCGCGATACAGCCGCTCGACGTCCTCGCGCCGGCACAATTCGGTGCCTGGCCGCAGCAACGCCGCCGTCCCGGCCGCCATGCCGAAGCGCACCGCATCGACCAGGGCCTCGCCGCGCGCCAGAGAGACGAGAATGCCGGCGAGCATGCTGTCGCCGGCGCCGATATTGCTGACCGCAGCAACCGGAACCGCGGCAAACCGCCGGCAGCCCTCCTTTGTCGCAAGCAGCGCACCCTCGGCGCCGAGCGAGACGACGAGCACTTCACAGCGTCCTTCGGCGATGACCGCGCGCGCCGCTTCTTCCTGACCCGCCTCGCCAGCGATCGCCGCGTCGCGCAACTGGCCGAGCTCGCGCAGGCTGGCCTTGATCAGATAGATGCCATTGCCCGCGCCAAGCAGCGCCGCTCCCGAGCTGTCGAGCACAAAGCGCGCGTCGCAGCGCCGCGCCAATGCCGCGATCCCGGCGTAAAAATCGTCCGCGACGCCGGGCGGCAGGCTGCCGCTGGCGACGATGAAGGCAGCGCCGCCGGCGTGGGCCGCCAGCGCACCGACAATCCGCTGCCGGTCGGCCGCCGCGAGCGGCGGGCCGGGCAACAGAAAGCGGTACTGCTTGCCGCTCTGCCGCTCGACGACGGCGAGGCTCTCGCGGGTGATGCCGGCGACCGCCACTGCGATCTGCGGCACGTGCTCCTGACCCAACAGGCCCTGGATCATCTGCCCGGAGGCGCCGCCGGTCGGAAACACCGCCAGCGCGTCGCCGCCGAGCATGCGCACGGCGCGCGCGACGTTGATGCCGCCGCCGCCGGGGTCGTAACGCGGCGCCGCACAGCGCAGCTTGGTCGCGGGCACGATGATTTCGGTCTCGGTCGCGATGTCGAGCGCCGGGTTCATCGTCAGGGTCACGATCGCGGGCATCGCCGGGCCTCTCTTGCTCTAATGGCCGGAAGAGCTAGCGGCACGGCTGCGGTGGCGCCTTGATCGCAATCAATCCGAGGGTGCCGTGACGCGGAAGCCGACATCACCCTCGCGCTCGAGCTGCTGCACCAGATCGACCTCCCAGCTCAGATAGCGCTCGCGCGCGCCGGGGCCGGCATAGGGGTCGTAAGGGCGGCGCCAGCAATCGTCGGGCGTATCGGCCATCGCCTCGCGATCGGTGGCGAGCGGCAGCCCAGCGGCACGCCACGCGGCTGTGCCGCCGTCGAGCACGCGGATTTCGCCAAAGCCGCCGGCCTCAAGCTCGGCGGCAGCGAGACGCGCGAGCCTGCCATCGGGCGAGGTCAGCGCCAGCACCCGCCGCTTCGGCACCCGGTCGAGGCTGTCGAGCAGGCGCGCCCGCACCGCAAACCAGGCGCCGGGGATGTGCCCGGCCTCGTAGGCGATGCTGGTCGCCAGATCGACCACCGCCGCCTCGCCGCGGTCGATCATGGTCTTCAGCTCCGCCGGCGCGACCGTCGCCACTTTCGCGCTGTCGACTTCCGGGTTGGCCGGCACGGATGCGCCATGCATCAGCGGCCGTCCGGCGAGGCCGCCGTCAAGCACGTAAACCTCGGGCCAGCCCATTTGCACCAGCCACGAGCCGGTCATCACCGCGCGCACGCCGTCGGTATCGACCAGCACGATTCGGGCGTTGCGGGTCGCCATATAGGCGTCGGTCGCCTGCACCAGCTGGCCGCCCGGCGCCGAGCGCGCGCCCGAGAGGTGGCCGGCGGCGTAATCCTCCGGGCTGCGCACATCGAAGATGTAGAGCGTGCGGCGCTCGGCCTCGCCCTCGAAACGCGCCAGCACGCCGTCGTCGATGCGCTGGATGCCAAAGCGCTCGGCGACGTCGTCGGCCAGCGCGCGGGCCTTAGCCAGCCCCTCGGGCGAGGGCGGCGGCAACGCATCCACGCGGCCGCGTGCCAGGTCGAGCCCGGCCAGTTCCCACCCCATCGTGCCGTTTTCCAGCGCCACGACCGGGTTGGGCAGCCGCGCATTGCGCAGCGACTGGGCGCCGATGATGCTGCGCGTGCGCCCGGCGCAATTGACGACGACGAGGCTGTCGGGCGAGCGCAGCCGGTCGGGCACGCGGTACACCAGCTCGGCACCGGGGCAGTCGAACGCGCCCGGGATGCTCATGTTGCGGAATTCGCCGATCGGCCGGCTGTCGACGATCAGCACTTGCTCGCCGGCATCGAGCCGCCGTTTCAGCTCGGCAGCGGCGATATGCGGCGTGTGGCAGCGATGCTCGACCAATTCGCCGAACGCCTTGCTCGGCACGTTGACGCCGGTGAACAGCTCGAACCCGGCAGCCTTCCACGCCGCCGACCCGCCCGCCATGACCGCGACCTGCCGATAGCCCATCTGGCCGAGCTTGGCTGCGGCGCGCTCCGCCAGACCCTCGGTACCACCGTCGAGGACGACGAGGCGTACGCCTTTGCGCGGCACCAGGTCGCGGATCATCAACTCGAGCCGCGACAACGGCACGGAGTTGGCGAAAAACGGATGGCCCGCGTCGGAGAACACGCCCTCCTCGCGGACGTCGATCAGCGCCGTCTCACTGCCGTCGCGCAGCATCGCGCGGACCTCTCCGGGCAACACAAGCGGGCCTAACGGACCAGGCTCCGGCTGCACGGCTGGCAGTCCATCCTCGCTGACGATCGTCATCCTTCTCTCCTCGAGTGCATCGGATCGAGCATAGCAACGGACGTCCGCTACGGCCATGCGCGGCGGTTTCGACCGGGTATCGTCGCCCGCAATCACCCGGCGCCGAGTAGCTTGCCGCGCTCGGCGCCGAGATCTAGTCGAACCGGCTGTTGTTGAATGGCGCGGCGGGGCCTATGTTTAGGCTGCGATACCGCGGAGGCAGAGATGAATACGGTCGACCCCTCTGAACTTGCCTGGGCCGAGGGGTTTGCACGCAGAGAGCCGACCGGTCGCGACCGCCGCGAAGCCGAACGCGTGTTGAGCTATTGGGAAGACAAGCTGGACGAACTCGGCGGCGAGGTTACCGTCGCGGCGCTCGATCTTGGCAGCGTCAACAACCGCGACTGGTCGAACCGGTTTCTGATCGCCGTCGACCCGATAACCGAACGGTCCTCGCTGGTGCTGTACGGCCCCAAATTCGCGCGGCTCCTCCATCTACCCGAGCAGGCGAGGCCGAACGTGCCGATGCTGCGCCAGTTGCCGCGGCGCTACGCCGAGCTGTTCCTGCGCGGCTGCTCCCAGGCGCAGCAGCAGATGGTGCCGGTGCGCCTCGAAGGCGAGGCTGAGCGATACGATGGCCGCATCGAGCAATATCGCGCCGTGTTCATCCCGGTCGGGGTGAAGCCGAATTCGTTGACCTGCTTCGCGTTTGGGGCATTCAACAGTCGGATCGTCGAACCCCCGCCGGCCGGCTAAGCCGGCGCCGCACCTCATCGTCCCGCATTCTTGTTCCCGGGGAGCCTCGTGCCGGCCGCCATGCCTGAAGAATTTTACCGCATCAAGCGCCTGCCGCCTTACGTCTTTGCCGAGGTTAACGCGCTGAAAGCGCGCGCCCGCGGCGCCGGCCGCGACGTCATTGATCTCGGCATGGGCAACCCCGACGGGCCGACCCCGCCGCACATCGTCGCCAAGCTGGTGGAGGCAGTGCAGAACCCGAAGACGCACGGCTATTCATCCTCGCGCGGCATTGCCGGGCTGCGCCGAGCGCATGCCGCCTATTATGCCCGCCGCTTCAATGTCGAACTCGACCCCGAGCGCGAGATCATCGTCACGCTGGGCTCAAAGGAGGGGCTCGCCAACCTCGCGCAAGCAATCACCGCGCCGGGCGACACGATCCTGGTGCCCAATCCATGCTATCCGATCCACGCTTTCGGCTTCATCATGGCGGGCGCTTCGGTGCGCCACGTGCCGATCGGCCCGGATGCCGATTTCCTCGGCGAGTTAAAAAAAGCTGTGCAGCACTCGATCCCGGCGCCGCTGGCGATCGTGCTCAATTTCCCGGCCAATCCGACGGCGCAGACGGTCGACCTCGACTTCTACGGCGAGATCGTCGATTTCTGCCGGCATCACAACATCATCGTGCTGTCGGACCTGGCCTATGCCGAGATTTATTTCGACGGCAAGCCGCCGCCCTCGATCCTCGAAGTCCCGGGGGCGCGCGACATCGCGGTCGAGTTCACCTCGCTCAGCAAGACCTACTCGATGGCCGGCTGGCGGATCGGCTTTGCGGTCGGCAATGAGCGGCTGATCGCGGCGCTCGGCCGGGTCAAATCCTATCTCGACTACGGCGCCTTCACGCCGATCCAGGTGGCGGCGACGGCGGCGCTCAATGGCCCGCAGGATTGCGTCGCCGAGATCCGCGAGCGCTACCAGGCGCGCCGCGACGTGCTGATCGACGCGCTGCACCAGGCCGGCTGGGACGTGCCGCCGCCGGCTGCTTCGATGTTCGCCTGGGCGCCGATCCCGCAGGAGTTCCGCTCGATCGGGACGCTCGCCTTCTCCAAGCTGCTGCTCGAGCGCGCCAATGTCGCGGTCGCGCCGGGGGTCGGCTTCGGCGAATACGGCGAGGGCTTTGTCCGCATCGCGCTGGTCGAGAACCGCCAGCGCCTGCGGCAGGCGGCGCGCAACATCAAAGCGTTCCTCGCCGGCCGCAACGACCTGCCCGAACTGCGCCGCGCCGTGCGCGCGCCGGTGGCCGCGAAATAGGCTTGCCGGCAGGACACTGATCCGGTCCCGCACCCCGTCAACACGCGCCCCGATTGACTTCGCGCGTGCCGCTCCCTATGGTCGCGCCCTCCCGAGGGATTTGGTTATGAAAATCGTCAACTCATTGAAGTCGTTGCGGAAGCGCGACAAGGGCTGCCAGGTCGTGCGGCGCAAGGGGCGCATGTACGTGATCAACAAGGCGAAGCCGCGCTTCAAGGCCCGTCAGGGCTGAGCCCCTGAGGTCGCCGCAGCGCGGCCGCGGTTTGCGCCATGGAGATGCCGGCCCCCGATGCCGCTATCATCGCGCGGCGTGACGCGATCGCGGCGGCGCTGCGGCGTTTCGTTCCCGGCGAGGCGGTCATCGTCGCCGCGCCCGAGCGGCGGGCCTATGAAAGCGACGGGCTGACCGCCTATCGCCAGCCGCCGCTTGTCGTCGTGCTGCCCTCGACTATCGCGCAAGTCGCTTCCGTGCTGCGCTACTGCAAGGACGAGGGCATCAAGGTGGTGCCGCGCGGCGCCGGCACGTCGCTTTCGGGCGGCGCCTTGCCGTTGGCCGACGGCGTCCTTCTCGGCATGGCCAAGTTCAACCGCATCCTCGACATCGATTACGACAACCGTTGCGTCGTTGTGCAGCCCGGGGTGACCAATCTCGGGATCAGCCATGCCGTCGCCGCCGATGGCTTCTATTACGCGCCCGACCCGTCGAGCCAGATCGCCTGCACGATCGGCGGCAATGTTGCAGAGAATTCGGGCGGCGTGCATTGCCTCAAATACGGGCTGACGACCAACAATCTGCTCGGCCTCGAAATCGTGCTGATGGACGGCGAGGTGGTGCGGCTCGGCGGCCGGCATTTCGACGCCGGCGGCTACGACCTGATGGGGGTGATGACGGGCTCCGAGGGATTGCTCGGCGTCGTCACCGAGGTCACCGTGCGCATTCTGCGCAAGCCGCCGACCGCGCGGGCCTTGCTGATTGGCTTTGCCGAGACCGAGGATGCCGGCAATTGCGTCGCTGCGGTGATCGGCGCCGGCATCATCCCGGGGGGCATGGAGATGATGGACCGGCCGGCGATCCACGCCGCCGAGGCGTTTGTCGAGGCCGGCTACCCGCTGGATGCCGAGGCGCTGCTGATCGTCGAGTTGGACGGGCCAGAGGCCGAGGTCGACCACCTGATCGACAGGGTCGAGGCGATCGCCCGGGCCAACCATGCGCGCTCGATCCGCATCAGCCGCAGCGAGGCAGAGCGGCTCGCCTTCTGGGCCGGGCGCAAGGCGGCATTTGCCGCGGTCGGGCGCATCTCGCCGGATTACTACTGCATGGACGGCACGATCCCGCGCGGCCGCTTGGCCGAGGTGCTGACGCGCACGCGCGAATTGTCGGCGCAATACGGGCTCGGCGTCGCCAACGTGTTCCATGCCGGCGACGGCAACCTGCACCCGCTCATTCTCTACGACGCCAACAAGCCGGGCGAGATCGAGCGGGCCGAGGCGTTCGGCGCCGACATCCTGCGGCTGTGCGTCGCGGTCGGCGGCGTCTTGACCGGCGAGCACGGCGTCGGGGTCGAGAAGCGCGACCTGATGGGGACGATGTTCGACGGATCGGACCTTGCCCACCAGGAGCGCCTCAAATGCGCCTTCGATCCCGACGGGCTGCTCAACCCCGGCAAGATGTTTCCGACGCTGCATCGCTGCGCCGAACTCGGCCGCCTGCACGTCCACGCCGGCCACCTGCCGCACCCCGATTTGCCGCGGTTCTGATCCTGGAATGAAGCCCGCGCCTTCGCCGGGATGACAACGCGGCAATGTGCGCTAAGTTGAGTGCATGACGCACTTTACTCCCGCTGATCTGGTCGAGCTGCGCGATGCGGTCGCCGCTGCGCTTGCCGCCCAGGAGCCGGTCGAGATCGTCGGCGGCGGAACGAAGCGGGCATTCGGGCGGCCGTTGCAGACGCCGCATCTGCTGGACCTGTCGCGCCTGTCGGGGATCCGCGAGTACACGCCGAGCGAGCTGGTACTAACCGCCGGCGCCGCGACGCCGCTCACCGAGATCGAGCGCGCGCTCGATATGGCCGGGCAGATGCTGGCCTTCGAGCCGCCCGATTGGTGCGGCCTGCTCGGTGCACCGGAGGCGGCGCCGACACTGGGCGGCATCCTCGCTTGCAACCTGTCCGGCCCGCGCCGCCCGAAGGCCGGCGCGGCGCGCGACCATTTCCTCGGCTTTCGTGGCGTGAGCGGCCGCGGCGAAATCTTCAAGGCCGGCGGCAAGGTCGTCAAGAACGTCACCGGCTACGATCTGTGCAAGCTGATGGCCGGCTCCTTCGGCACCCTCGCCGCGCTTGAGGAGGTCACGGTCAAGGTCCTGCCGCGGCCCGAGGCCGTCGCGACTGTACTGTTCGCGGGATTGACCCGGCCGTCGCGGTGCGGCTGATGGCGGCGGCGCTGGGCTCACCCCATGAAGTATCGGGCGCCGCCTATCTGCCGCCCGGCATCGCGCTGCCGCCGGTCGGCGCCGCGACGGTCGCGCTGCGGGTCGAAGGCCCGATGCCGTCGGTCGCGTTCCGCCGCGACGGTCTGCTGCACGAGCACGGCGGAACGGGTTTCCTGGCAGATGCCGAGTTCAACCATCTTCTGGAGAGCCATCCGCGAGGTCACGCCGCTCGCCGGGCTGGCTGACCGTGCGGTGTGGCGCGTCTCGGTCGCGCCGGCGCGCGGCGCTGAATTGGCCGGCGCGATCGCCAGCGCGCTCGATGCCGCGTGGTTTCTCGATTGGGGCGGCGGCCTCGTCTGGGCCGCTGTCCCCGAATCCGGGGATGGCGGCGCCGCGACGATCCGCCAGGCGATCCGCGGCCGCGATGGGCACGGCACCGGCCATGCGACGCTGGTCAGGGGCTCGGCCGCGTTACGCCGCGCCGTCGCCGTGTTCGAGCCAAGCCCGCCACCGCTCGCCGCCTTGTCGCGCCGGGTCAAGGAGGCGTTCGACCCGGCCCATATCCTCAACCCCGGCCGCATGGTCGAGGGGAGCTGACCGGTGCAGACCGAGTTTTCGCTGGCCCAGCTCGCCGACCCGGACATCGCGGCGTCGGAGAAGATCCTGCGCGCCTGCGTCCATTGCGGCTTCTGCACCGCGACCTGCCCGACCTATGTGCTGCTCGGCGACGAACTCGACAGCCCGCGCGGGCGCATCTACCTGATCAAGAACATGCTGGAGCAGGGGGGCTCCGGCGGCACCAACACCATCGCGCCTGAAACGGTCAAGCATGTCGACCGCTGCCTGTCCTGCCTCGCCTGCATGACGACCTGCCCGTCCGGCGTCAATTACATGCATCTGGTCGATCACGGGCGGCGCCACATCGAGGCGCATTACCGCCGCCCGCTTTTCGATAGAGTGCTGCGGCGGGCGCTCGGCCTTGTGTTGACCCGGCCGGCCCGGCTGCGCCTCGCGCTTGCGGCCGCGCGCCTCGCCAAGCCGTTGGCCGGGCTGCTGCCGCCGCTTCTGCGCGCGCCGCTGGCCTTGGCACCGGCTGCGATTCCGGCCGCCTCGCCGGTCGACCGGCCGCAGGTGTTTCCGGCCGAAGGCGAGCGTCGCCTGCGCGTCGCGCTGCTGCCCGGTTGCGCCCAGCAGGTGCTGGCTCCCGAGATCAACGAGGCGACCGTGCGCCTGCTGACCCGGCACGGCGTCGAGGTCGTCGTCGCGCCCGGCAGCGGCTGCTGCGGCGCGCTGCGGCATCACCTCGGCGAGGAGGCGCCGGCATTGGCCGCAGCGCGCGCCAACATCGACGCCTGGGAGCGCGCCGCCGCGACGGGCGGGCTCGACGCGGTCGTCGCCAACGCCTCGGGCTGCGGCACGATGCTGAAGGATTACGGCTTTCTGCTGCGCACCGACCCGGCCTATGCCGAGAAGGCGGCGCGCGTCGCGGGGCTGGCGCGCGACATCAGCGAGGTGATCGCGGAGCTCGGCCTGCGGCCGGCGACCGGCAGCGCGACCGCCGGGCTGCGCGTCGCCTATCACTCGGCCTGCTCGCTGCAGCACGGCCAGAAGGTCGAGCGTGCGCCGCGGGATTTGCTGGAAGCCGCCGGCTTCACCGTCATCGAGGTGCCGGAAGGGCATCTATGCTGCGGCTCGGCCGGCACCTACAACCTGTTGCAGCCGGAACTGGCATCGGCGTTGCGCGAGCGCAAGCTCGCCAACATCGCACTGACCCGCGCCGACCTCGTCGCCGCCGGCAATATCGGCTGCATCACCCAGCTCACCGGCGGCCTGCCGCGGCCGGTCGTGCACACCGTCGAATTGCTCGATTGGGCGACCGGCGGCCCTAGGCCCCGGGCACTGCCCCGGGAGTTGGCTGACGGCGACGTGCCAGCAGCGGGATCAGCAGGGACAGCGCGAGGGCGCTGACCCCGATCACGCTCGGCCACAGCACCTGATGGCGCCAATCCGCCGCGCCGAGCAGGGCATGGCCGCCGGCGGCGCCGAGGTCGGCATAGGCGATCGTCAACGGCAACTGGCCGAGCAATGATCCGACCGCATAGGCGCCGAGCCGCACCCGGGTCAGCCCCAGCGCGTAGTTGGTCAGGCTGTGCGGGATAATCGGCACCAGACGCACCACGGCGACCATGCGCCAGCCGCCGTGCTCGGCGCGTGCCATCAGCGCCGCCAGCCGCGCCGGCGGGACGCGTCCCGCAAACCCGGCATGAAGGTACCGCGCGACGAGGAACCCGGTGACGGCACCGGCCAGACTGCCGAGCGCGGCCCACCACATGCCCCACCACATGCCGAACACAAGCCCCGCGCCGAGCGCCAGTAGGGTGCGCGGCACGAAGAACAGGCTCGCAGCGATGTGCAGCGCGACAAACACGAGCGGCGCCGCGGGCTCGCGCGCAATCATCCGGGTCAGCGCCAGCGGGTCGAACAGGCCGCGCCAGCGCCACGCCGCCACGATGCCGACGGCGAGCAACCCGAGGACGACGATACGCCCGATGTGACCCTTGCCGATCGTCACGGCACCGGCTCGGCCGCGGCTGGCGCCTCCCGCCGGGCGGGGGCGGGGTTGTCTTGTGCCGGCATGTCGTCGGCGATCAGCAAGGGGCGGGCATGGCGGCGGCACAGCCAGTAGACGCCGGCCAGGTCGGCGATCCCGACCCACAGCCGGTCGAGGACGCCATATTTCGAGGCGCCGCGATGGCGCGGGCGATGGTTGACCGGCAGCGAGCGCACCACCCCGCCCTCGCGCAATACCAGGGCCGGCAGGAAGCGGTGCATGTGGTCGAAATAGGGCAGGTCGAGGAACAGCGCGCGCGGGAACAGCTTGAGGCCGCACCCGGTATCCGGCGTGGCGTCATGCAGCAGGCGCCGGCGCACCGCATTGGCGATGCGCGAGGCGTGCCGCTTTGACCAGCTGTCGCGCCGGCGGGCCCGGTGGCCGGCGATCAGCAATGGCGACGTCGCGGCGCTGTCGCGAGCGATTTGCCACAGCGCCGGGATGTCGGCCGGGTCGTTCTGGCCATCGCCGTCCAGCGTGGCGATCCAGCTCCCGCGCGCCGCCTTGACCCCGCTGCGGACAGCCGCGCTCTGGCCGCCGCTCGCCTGATGACGGACGAGGCGGAGCTGCGGCAAGCCCGCTTGCAGATGACGGATCTCGGCGACAGTCATGTCGTCGCTGCCGTCATCGACATAGACGATCTCGTACTCCGCCAGCCCGTCGAGCGCGGCCACGATCTCGCCAACCAGCGGCGCAATGTTGCCGGCCTCGTTCTTGACCGGAATGACGACCGAAAGTTCCATGCGGAGCGACGCGACTGCGCCCCCGGCTTCCTACTCCGCCGCCATGCGCGGTTCGGCCTCGGCGAGCGCCGCGGTGATGCCGCGGTGGAAATGCTGCAAGGCGGGCTCGTTGCGGCCGAACACGATCGAATCCAGCGCGCCCGCCGCAAAACCGCGCTGCATGCCTTCGCAGGCCGGGAAGTCCTGCATTTCGACGGTCGCCATCAGCAGGTTGAAATTGTTGTCCCAATGCCGCTTGGCGCCGTCGCTGGTGGCCGGCTCGGGGATGTAGAGCGAGGCGTACATCACACAGGAATCCGGCCGCTCGTCCGGAAACACGTGCCAAGTCTCGATGTGGTCGACCTGATAGATGAACACCGTATTGGGGAACAGCACATAAACAGCCGTCGCATGATCGAGCGGCACCCACGCCGCCTCGGGCTGCGCGCGCAATTCGTCGATTGTCCGGCGCGCCGCGATCATCCGGTGGTTGCGGCCGAACCCGGCAAAGGTCGCCCGGTTGTTGTGGAACAATGGCGCGACCGTATCGGGGTGCAGATAATTGAGGTGATAGGTCTCGCAGAACGTGTCGATCGCGAGCTTCCAGTTCATCGCGCGCCGCAATACCCGCGTCTCGTAATGGTGATAGGTTTCGAGCCCGTAGGCGGCGAGGTCGCCGGCGACGCCGTCGAGCAGGCCATCGACATCGAGCCGCATGTCGGGCTGCGGGCCGACCCAGATCATGCCGTATTTCTCGACGACGGGCAGCGCGCGCAGCCCGTGCGTCGCCCGCTCGGCGGCGGCAAACGAGGCTTCCTCCGGCCGCGCCACCAGCGCCCCGTCAAGGCCGTAGGTCCAGCCGTGATAGGGGCACGAAAAGCTGCCGGCGCCGGCGCCGCAGCCGTCCACCACCCGCGCGCCGCGATGGCGGCAGGCGTTGAGAAAGGCGCCGAGCGAGCCGTCCGAGCGGCGCACCAGCAACATCGGCACGCCGGTGTAATCATGCGTCATCCAGTCGCCGGGGCGCGGCAGGAGGGCGCTGAGGCCGATATTGATCGGGCCGTCGCGGAAGAACAGCTCGCGCTCACGGGCGGCCAGCGCCGGGCTGGTGTAATCGGCGACCGGATTGCGGTAGATGCCCTCGGCGAGCGCCGTCGTGCGGTTGTCGAGATGCGCCAGCAGCGCTCTCGCCTCTGCGACTTGGTCCTCGCGACGCATGACCCCTCTCCTCGACCTCTCCCGCGGCGACACAACAATACCACCAAACGCCGGGCGATGCCGCTCAATGCAGCAGCCGGTAATAGAGGCCGCCGATCATCTCGTGCAGCGCATAGAAGCTGTTGTGCAAGGCCCCGATGCTCGGCAGGAGATCGCCCGGCCGGTCGAGATGCAGCGCGGTGCGCGGCGCCAGCCAGGGCAGCGCCTGCAGCCCCGCCCGCTCGAACGCCCACAGCGCGCGCGGCAGGTGCCATGCCTGGCTGACCAGCACCACCGTCGTGACGCGCGCAGGACGCAACAGCCGGGCGGTAAAGACCGCATTTTCCCAGGTCGTGCGCGAGCGATCCTCGTTCCACGTCACCGGCACCGCAAAATTGTCCTGGAGCGCGGCTTTCATCAGCGCGCCCTCGCTTGCCCGCATGCCGGCGACCCGGCCGCCGCTGACCGCCACCGGCAGATGCAGCCGGCGATAGGCTTGGGCGGCCAGCACGACGCGTTCGAGCGACAAGGGCCCCAGCGCATCGGGAATGTCCCCGCCATTGCCGGGCTGCACATCACCGCCGAGCACGACGATCGCCTGCGCCCGGCTCAGATCGGTATGTTGCGGCAGCCCCGCTTCAATCCGCTGCATCAGCCACGACGAAATGGCCGGCGTCGCTGCGGCATAGAGGCAAAGGCTGGCCGCCAGCGTGACCGCCAACCCGGCATGCCGCCACCTCAGCGCCAGCAGCGCGCCGAGCAGTCCCAGCGAGATGAAGAGCGTCGGCGGCGCAAGAAAGCCGAACGAGACGAGTTGCTCCATCCCACCGGCAACATGCAACACTCCCTCCATGCTCAATGGGAGGAAGGCGGGTTAAGCGCTCCCGGCCTCACCCGCCGCGCACATAGGGGCGGCAGACGAGGCGCAGATGATCGCGGAAATGCGGGCGCAGGCGGCGCGTCCAGTCGGTGTCGGCGGCGCTCTTCCAGGCCGGGCTCGCCTGCACCTCGGGCGAGGCGAGATGATAGAGCGCGACATAGCGGCGGTTGGCGCTGGTGGCGCGGAAGCGGCGAGCGCACAGGCAACCGGGTACCGCGGCAAGCGAGGGAATGTGCTCCTTGTCGTACCACTCGTTGAACTCGGCCTCGTGCGCCGGGTCGACGTTCATCGCGTTGAGCAGGAAGCCGCCGGCCCCCGCGGGCGACAGCGCATCGCCCGGCAGGATCTGGTCGCCCTCGAAGCGCATCAACCGCTCGACCCGGCTGGTCACCCGCTTCGACCACGGCGACAGATTGGCGCCGCCGATCGCCAGATAGCCCGGGCTTTGCAACACCCCGGCCGTGTCGAGGTCGTAGATTGCGACCGAAACCTTGCGGTCGGCGGTGCCGATCCAGCGCTGGCACACGAGAAAGCCGGGGCAGCGCTCGCGCTCCGGCAGGTGCTCGGTGTCGTACCAGTCGTGAAACTCGTCCTCGGCCGCGCCCGCGATGTTCATCGCCGCGATCAGGATGCCCTTGGCCATCGCCGTTCCTCCTCCGATGTCGTTCAGATTATTTGCGTCACGCGCCGCCATAAACCGGAATCACCGCCCCGCGCGTCGAGCGGTTGTCGGGCGAGGCGAGGAAGGTGATGATCTCGCCCACGGCGCTCGGCGCCACCCAGCTCGCGTAGTCGGCGCCTGGCATCGCCGCCCGGTTGGCCGGCGTGTCGAGGATCGACGGCGCCACCGCATTGATCCAGATCTCCTCGCCCGAGGTTTCCTGGGCGAGCGCCTGGGTCAGGGCTGCGACAGCCGCCTTGGCCGTGGCATAGGCGACCATGCCCGAACCGAGCCGCGGCTCGATGCCCGGGCGGGCCGCGACATTGACGATGCGCCCGCCCTTGGCGCCGCCCGGCCCCGGCTCGGCTCGCGCCCGAATGGCGCGGATCGCTGCGGCCGAGCACAGAAAGGCCGACAGCGCGTTCATCTGGAACTGATCAGCGAAATCGACCGCCGAGGTCTCGGCAACCGGCGACATCGCAAACCCGCCGGCGAGATGGACCGAAGCCCAGAGCGGCGGCAACGCCGCATAAAACCGCCGCACAGCCGCCTCATCGGCGAGGTCGACGCCGGTCGTGATGTGCACGCCGGGATCGTCGCGATGCGGATAGGCGGCCAGTTCGCCGGCAACCATGTTGGTGACGTGGCAGACCGCCCCGGCCGCGCGCAATGCCCCCACCACCGCCGCTCCCAACGCGCCCGTGCCGCCGGTGACGACGACATGCGCTCCGTCAAACGCGACCATGTCCCGACCTCCGCTGTGACGGCGGCGCCAGCAAGCGCCCCGCTACCGGTGATATCACGCCGGCCGGCTCGGCTCCATCAGCCGATCGACCCGTCGGCGACGGCGATGTCGTCGCGCCGCGATGCGGCAACGTACAGCACGATCGCAACGCCGCGCACGATGTCGTCGAGCGCGTCAAGCCGCTGCGGCAGATGCCGCAGCACTTTGTGGGCGGGGTTAACCGGCTCGCCCCCGAAAGGCTCGAACCCGGTAACGAGGGCTTTCATCGCGGGGGCGCCCGAGGCGGAACAGCAACGGGAGAGGACGCGGCGGCCGATTAGCCCGGGTTGCCGCTGTCGTTGCCACCCGATCCCACCTGCAAGGCGACAAACTGGCTCGCGCCGTGCCGGTTGAGCAGCAGCAGGATGCTGCCCTTCGCAGAGGCGCGCTTCAGCGCCTTGGCGGCCTGAAGCGGCGTTTTCGCCGGCTGCTGGTCGATCGACTCGATGACGTCGCCCGGCTGCAGCCCGAGCACGGCGGCTGGGCTGTCGCCGGCGACCTTGGTCACCACCACGCCCTCGACATCCTTCCCAATATGGAACTCTCCGCGCATCTTCTCGCTGAGCGCCGACAGCTGGATGCCGAGGCTGGTGGCTTCTTCAGGACCGGTCGCGGCCGACGCGATCTGCGGGCTCTTCGGCATCTCGGCGATCGTCGCGGTAAGCGTCATTTCCTTTCCGTTGCGCCGGATCGCCAGCTCCATCTTCTGTCCGGGTGGCGTCGCTGCGACCAGCCGCGGCAGATCATGGACGGTCTTGACCGGGTGCCCGCCGGCGGTGGTGATCACATCGCCCTGCTTCACCCCGGCCTTATCCGCCGGGCTGTCGGGATTAACCGAGGCGACCAGCGCGCCGGCCGGATGCTCCGCGTTCATGCCCAGGCTGCGGGCGATCGCCGGGGTGATGCCCTGGATCGCGACCCCGAGCCAGCCGCGTGTGACCTGGCCCTTTTCCTTGAGCTGCTCGATGACCTCCTTCGCTGTGTTCGATGGGATGGCGAAGCCGATGCCGACCGACCCACCCGACGGCGAATAGATCGCCGTGTTGATGCCGATGACCTGACCATTCAGATTGAAGGTGGGTCCGCCGGAATTGCCGCGGTTGATCGGCGCGTCAATCTGGATGAAATCATCGTACGGGCCCTCGTTGATGTCGCGGCCGAGCGCCGAGATGATGCCGGCGGTTACCGTGCCGCCAAGCCCAAACGGATTGCCGACCGCCATCACCCAATCGCCGACCTGCGCTTGGTTGCTGTCGCCCCAGCTGACAAACGGCAGCTTTTTGTCGGTCTTGATCTTGATCAGGGCGAGGTCGGTCTTGGCGTCACGACCGATGATCTTGGCCGGGTGCTGGCTGTTGTCCTGCAGGATCACGGTGATCTTTTTCGAATCGCCGACCACATGGTTGTTGGTGACGATATAGCCGTCGGGAGCGATGATGAACCCCGACCCCAGCGCCACGACCTCGCGGTTGAACTGCGGCATGCCGCGGTTTTCAAAAAAGCGGCGCATCAACTCGTCGAACGGCGAACCGGATTGATCCCCCGGGTCGTCCGACGGATCGGCCTGCGCCGACGTGTTGTCGCTCATCTGCGCCGAGATGTTGACGACCGCCGGCAGCACCCGCGTTACAAGCGGGTGCAGGCTCGGCAGCGCGACCGGCGTCTCCTGCTGCACCTGCCGCGTGATGTTGGTCTCGGCGCCCGCGTTCGGCGCCGCGGCCAGCGCCGGCATCAGAACGAGTGCCAGCGCCGCGGCGCCGGTCAGCAGCGATCGCAACGCGCCGCGCCGTGCATTCGGGATGATGTTCTTGCCGATGTGCTTGCCACGGGGCATCCGGGTCTCCGCTTTTGTCCGGGACCACAGCAACACCAACGGTCCCGAGGGAATATAAGGCCTGCCCGATCAACTCTCGGGAGCCGCGAGAGTTCCGCGGCCAAGCGTCGCGCCGAGCCTCTCGGCGATAAGGTCGGGGATCGACAGCACTCTGTCCCTTGTGTTCCGATAACACATGGAACACTCGGAACAGATTGTGGCAACGCAGACCGGCGATTTCGCCGCCGATTGCCGCAATGTGTTCGCCCCGGCGCATGGCCGCCGCTGGAAAAGCGCGGCGGCGGCGGCGCTGGCGATCGGCCGCACCACGCTCTACCGCTACCTGAGCGGCGCGCAGCCGGTCCCGAAAGAGGTGCGCGCCACGCTGGCGGCGCTCGCCGCAAGCCACCAGCCCGTCAATCCCTTCGGCCGCAGCCTCCCCATCCGCGAGGACAGAATGACCCCCGAGCAGCATATCGGCGCCGCAAGCCGCCCGTTCACGGGCGCCGAATACATCGATAGCCTCAAGGACGGCCGGAGCGTCTACATCAACGGCGAGCGGGTGCGCGACGTCACGACCCACCCGGCGTTTCGCAACTCGGTGCGCTCGCTCGCCCGGCTTTACGACGCCTTGCACGACCCGGCGAAGAAGGACGTGCTGACCTGCCCGACCGACACCGGGACCGACGGCTATACCCACCGCTATTTCCGCGTCGCCCGGTCGCGCGAGGAGCTGATCGCGCAGCAGCAGGCGATCGCCGAATGGGCGCGGCTCAGCTATGGCTGGATGGGCCGCACCCCCGACTACAAGGCGGCGCTGATGAACACATTGGGCGCCAATGCCGAGTATTACGGCCAGTTCGCCCAGAACGCGCGCGCCTGGTACCGCCGCGCACAGCAGGCGGTCCTGTTCATGAATCACGCGATCGTCAACCCGCCGGTCGATCGCGGTCGGCCGACCAGCGAGGTCAAGGACGTCTACGTCACGATCGAGAAGGAGACCGACGCCGGGGTCGTCGTGTCGGGCGCCAAGGTGGTCGCCACCGCGGCGGCGATCACCCATTACAATTTCCTCGGCCAGAACGCCGCGACCGCGACCACCGATCCGGATATGGCGATCATGTTCATCCTGCCGATGGACGCGCCCGGGGTGAAGCTGATCTGCCGCAATTCCTACGAGGAGATCGCGGCGAAAACCGGCAGCCCGTTCGACTATCCGCTGTCGTCGCGGTTTGACGAGAACGACGCGATCTTTGTGTTGGACAACGTGTTGATCCCCTGGGAGAACATCCTCGTCCACCGCGACACCGAAAAGATCCTCAGCTTCTACCCGCGCTCGGGGTTTTTGAACGGCTTCTGCTTCCAGGGCTGCACCCGCTACGCGGTCAAGCTCGACTTCATCGCCGGCCTCGTGGCGCGCGCCTTGCATGCGACGGGTGGCGACGAGTTCCGCGGCAATCAGGCGATGCTCGGCGAGATCATCGCCTGGCGCGACCTGTTCTGGTCGCTCTCCGACAGCATGGCCACCAACCCGCAGCCGTGGATCGGCGATGCGCTCCTGCCCAATCTGCAGCCGGCGATCGCCTATCGCGTCTTCGCCCCCGACGCCTATTCGCGGATCAAGGAGATCATCGAGAAGATCGTCGCCTCGGCCCTCATTTTCCTGCCGTCCTCGGTGCGCGACTTCAGCAATCCCGAGATCGACCCACTGCTGCAGCGCTATGTGCGCGGCTCCAACGGCATCGGCTACAAGGAGCGCATCAAAATCATGAAGCTCCTGTGGGACGCGATCGGCACCGAATTCGGCGGGCGGCACGAGCTTTACGAGCGCAACTATGCCGGCAACCACGAGGACATCCGCATCCAGGCATTGACCGGCGCCCGGCGCAACGGCTCGCTCGACGCGATGATCGCGCTCGCCGACCGCTGCATGGACGATTACGACGAGACCGGCTGGACCAACCCGGCGTGGCGCGCGTGAGCAGGGCGGCAATGCAAAAAACCCGGGGGAGGGTTGCTTTACGACGCCGCCATGCGGGCCTACGCTGGCAAAATACGCGGCCGCCGTAGGGAATAATCCGATGCTACGCAACCGGGACGATATTCGCGAAGACAAGACCTTCGACCTGCTGACCGACGCCATCCTGCAGCGCGACCAGCCGCGCACCACTGATCTGTTTTACGGCATGGTGGCGCGCGACGGTCGCTCGCTCGGCGAAGCGGTCAGCGTGGTGGCGGCGGCCGAGGCGCCGTTTGTCCAGGTGCCGTGCCACATCAACATCAAGGACGGCGCGGTCACGCTGATCAACAACGACCACACGCTCCTGGGTTTGCGCGCCGCGGCTCATCTGATGCCGTATCTGCCGGAAAAACACCGCCTCCTGGCGATGCTGCAGAGCGTCTGGTACATCCCGGCCGGGCTCGACATCTGGAACCAGCTGCTCGCCAAATATCCCGGCCGCTATGCCACGATGAAGAACCTCAACGTGCCGCCGCCGGATTACGGCCCGGTGGTGTGGCAGCCGGATTCCGAGCCGATCCACGAAGCGGGCACGCTCGAGGAGCGGCTGCATTCACAGATGGTCGCGACCCTGACCGGCGACTCGCGGCGCGCCTACGGCCTGTTCCTCGGCCTCGCCGAGGACGAGGCGGCCCGCCCGGCGTTGCGCGACCAGCTCGAATTCCTCGGCCTCATCGATGTGCAGGACACGGTGATCGGCCGCAAGGCGCGCAACACCGGCCATAAGGCATTGCGGGCGCGCGCCGTCACCGACCTCGCCGATTTCACCGGGTGGGAGAACGCGCACGGCATCTACTACATGGGCGTGCCCGACATGGCGATCGGGCCGCTGTACTACTCCGTCTACGATGCCACATGCGTCCACATCAACGCCGCCTTCCCCGAGGATTTCGGCAAGAACCTCAAGCAGACCAACCGCTCCCCGCTGTCGCCGCAGCAGGTCGAGGCGCTGCTCGAATTGTTCCTGACGGCGGATCAAGAGACCGTGTGGAACGCGATCACGACGCATTTGAAGAGCGGCATCGCGATCACCGCCATCGGCGACGTGATCCAGATCGGCGCCGCCGAGTTGATCCTGCGCACCACGGTGCCGCGCCTGTTCACGACGGGCCAGCACCCGTTCGACTATTGCAACGTCGGCAACAACTGGCTGCGCACCAGCAATAACCCGTATCAGGCGCGCATCCTTTATCTGATGGCCAATTTCATCAACGACGTGGCGCATGAGAACAAGGTCTACGCACCGATCACCGAGGCAGAAATTGCCGGCTTCGATTTTGCCGGCCGCACCCCGCCGGCACTGCTCGGTGCGCTCGACGAGGCGATCATGGCGCTCGACATGCAGCGCGCCACCGCAACCGCAGCCGCCTATCTGAAGTCGGGCGCCGACCGCAAAGCCTATATGGCGACGGTCGCGCTGGCCGCCTGCCGCTTCCAGGACGACCCGCACAACCAGAAGATCTGCGTGTCAGCCTTCGAAGAATACGCCAACAACTCGACGCATCTGCGCGATCGGCTGCTGCTCGCCGCCGCGCGAAACGTGGCCGGCTGGGTCAAGATGCCGGGCGAGCGCGACTGCTACGCCCGGTTCATGAAGGATTGGATCTACAATTAGACCTCCGGCGGCGCGCCGCGGGCCGGCCGATCAGCCGCCGCTCAGCGGGTGATTGGCCAGTTCGGCGCGCCCGACCTGCGGTGGCACCAGCGACACATAAAACGTGTCGCGCTGGTAGGAGTTGCGGTCGCCGCCGGTATCCCAGCTGCTCAGATCGAGGATCTTGACGTAGGCCTCCTGGCCGGCCGCCAAGTCGACGTCTTTGGCCTGGTTGACGTCCTGGCCTTCGCTCGTGGCGTTGATGTGGTAATGCCCTGGGGGCACATCGCGGTAGAAAGCGCTGCCGTCGGGCTGGGCATAGCCGACCAGCCTGCCGTTGAGTTCGACCGGCGCCAGGTTGAGACTGACCGACGGCTCGTAATCCCGGTAGAACCAGATCCGCGCCGTTCCGGCCGGGGCCGGCGCAAGCGCGGCTGCTGCCGGCGTCGCCGGCGGGTTGAAACAGGCCACGAGCGGCAGCAGCAGGGCGCAGCCTGCCCCGCGTAGGAGCCACGTTTGCGGGCTGAATTCTCGACGCATGCCGTTCCTCCGTTCCGACCGCATCCGCCCACCGCTGCAGTCGCCACTTCGGGGCAAAACACAGTCGTGCACGCCGTTGCGACAATCCTGCCGATGCTCTGCCTCTTGGTGTCTCGTGGCAAGCTGGCGTAAGTTCGCGCTGCCTTCGCCGCTCGATAGGCGCCGCGTTGCTAGACGGGATTGGTTGCGAATGATGCGTCCTTGGATCCTGGTGCCTGCCGTATTGCTGCTCGCGGCGTGCAGCCAAGCGTCAGCGACGCGCGTCGACGACCGGACCTTCACGATCCAGGGACCCGAGATGGGCATCACCTCGGATGCACCGAACCGCCGTCTGGCGGCCCGGCTGTGTCCCGGCGGCTATCGGCTGCTCGATTCGGCAACCCATGCCGGCGGGCCCGACCGTGCGACCAGCGACACCGACCAGATGACGATCTGGAAGATCCGCTGCATCTGATCCAGCCGGGCGCGGCGCCGCCGCTCAGCGCGGCCGCAAGGTGGGGAAGGCGATGACGTCGCGGATTGACGGGCTGTCGGTCAGCAGCATGACCAGCCGGTCGATGCCGATGCCCAGCCCGCCGCACGGCGGCAGCCCGTATTCGAGCGCCGTCACGTAATCCTCGTCGAGCATCTGCGCCTCCTCGTCGCCGGCGGCGCGCGCCAGCATCTGCGCCTCGAAGCGGGCGCGCTGATCGAGCGGGTCGTTGAGCTCGGAGAAGGCATTGGCGATCTCCCAGCCGTAGACATAGGTCTCGAAGCGCTCGACCAGTCGCGGATCGTTGCGGTCGGCCTTGGCAAGCGGGGAAATGTCGCGCGGAAAACCAACCACATGCGTCGGCTGTATCAGCGTGTCCTCGACCCGCGCGCCAAACACCGCCTCGAGCGCCTGGCCCCAGTTTTCCGTGCCGCTGATCCCGCAGCCGAGATGCCGGGCCGCCTCGCGCGCACTCGCCGCGTCGTCGATCGCGAGGAAATCGACCCCGGTCTTTTCGAGCACCAGTTCCGCCATGCCTCGGCGCGGCCAGGGCGGTGTCAGGTCGATCTCGCTGCCGCCGTACGCGACCCGCGTGCCGCCGGTCGCGACCTCGGCGACATGCGCAATGATCGCCTCCGTCAATGCCATCATCCCGGTATAGTCGGTATAGGCCTCGTAGAGTTCGAGCGAGGTGAATTCCGGGTTGTGGCGCGGCGACAGGCCCTCGTTGCGGAAGCATCGGTTGATTTCGAACACCTTGTCGGCGAGGCCGCCGACCACCAGCCGCTTCAGGTGCAATTCCGGCGCGATGCGCAGGTAAAGGTCGATGTCGAGCGCGTTGTGATGGGTCACAAAGGGCCGCGCTGCGGCCCCGCCCGCGATCGTGTGCAGCATCGGGGTCTCGACTTCGAGACAGCCGCGGGCGAGCAGATAGGCCCGCATCGCCGCAACGATGTGGCTGCGCCGGCGTAAGGTCTCCCGGCTCTGCGGGTTCATGATCAGGTCGAGGTAGCGCTGGCGGTAGCGCAGCTCGATATCGGCCAGGCCGTGATATTTCTCGGGCAATGGGCGCAGCGACTTGGCGAGCATCGCCAGCCCGGTGGCATTGACCGTCAACTCGCCCCGCGGCGTGCGACGCACCCGTCCCTCGACGCCGATCACATCGCCGATGTCGAACAGGCGCAGCAGCGCCAGCGAATCCGGCGACAGGTAATCCTTGTGGCTGAACACCTGGATCTTGCCCGAGGCATCGTGCAGATCGATGAACATGCCGCTGTTGCGCATCGCGCGAATGCGGCCGGCGACCCGCACCGCGTCATCGGTCTCAGACCCCGCCGGCAAGTCGGCATAGCGCCGCTCGAGCAGGTTTGCCTCCTCGCTGCGCGAGAAGCTGACGGGATAAGGGTCGATCCCCATGCCGCGCAACGTTTCGAGCTTGTCGAGCCGCACCCGGCGGAACGGATCGTCGTCGGTGTCAGTCATCAGCGCTAGTCTCCCCAACGCCGAGTCCGGCCGGCGCGGCAGGTCTATTCGAGTGATTTAGTTTCTAGGCAACGGGTTTCGCAGACTCAATCCCCTGCCACCGCGTCGACCGCGTCGCGGCCAAGATCGACGACCGTCTCATGGAAGCGCTTCAGCGTGCCGTGATGGCCGACGCTGACGATGGTCGGCTGCCACTCCGCCTCGCGCAGCAGCCGGTACAGCGCGGCCTCCGCGGCCTCGTCGAGCGCCGAGGTCGCCTCGTCGAGAAACACGATGTCCGGCCGCATCAGCAGCACTCGGGCAAAGCCGACGCGCTGCTGCTCGCCGCCGGACAGGCGCTGCGCCCAATTGCCGTCGTTGTCGAGCTGATTGACCAAATAAGACAGCCCGACCGCGTGCAACACTGCCTCCACCTCGCTACGCGCGGGCTTGGGATCGCGGCGCGGGTAGGCGATCGCGTCGGCGAGCGTGCCGAGCGGCAGATAGGGGCGCTGCGGCAGAAACAGCACCCGCCCTTCGGCGACCCGCACATGCCCGCCGCCGAATGGCCACAGCCCGGCGATGGCGCGCAACAGCGTGCTCTTGCCCGAGCCGGACGGACCGGTGACCAACAGCGGCTCGCCGGGACGCGCCGCCAGCGCGATCTGGTCGCGCAGCAGGGCGCCCCCCGGCAACCGCAGGTCGAGCCCGGCCACCTCGACCCCGTCGCCGCCGCGCTCGATGGCGATCGGCTGCGGCCCCCGGTGCTGCGCCCCGATGTCGTCGATCCTGTCACGGAAGCTCTGCAACCGTTCGACCACCGCCTGATAGCCGGCGATCTCGGTATAGCTCGACACGATGAACGACAGCGAATCCTGCACTCGCCCGAAGGCGGAAGCGATCTGCATCAGGCCGCCGAGCGCGATCTGCTTGTCGAAATAGCGCGGCGCCGCGACGATGAACGGAAATACAGTCGCCACCTGCTGATAGCTGTTGGTAAACCAGGAGAGCCGCTTGCGTCGCCGGATCAGGTCCCACCAGTTCTTCACGACGCGGGCGAAGCGGTTGTGAAAGATCCCGCGCTCGTCCTCCTCGCCGCCATAAAACGCGACGCTCTCGGCATTTTCGCGCAAGCGCACCAGGCTGAAGCGGAAATCCGCCTCGTAGCGCTGCTGGTCGAAGGTCAGCCGCACCAGCGGATAGCCGATCCAGCGCGTTATCAACGTGCCGCCCACAGCGTAGATGATTGCGGCAAACACCATGTAGCCGGGGATCGTGATGCTGAAGGCGCCGCCGAACGGGATCACCAACGGCCCCGACAGGGTCCACAGGATGAACAGGAACGAGCCCAGCGTGACAACCGAATTGAGCAGGCCGACCGACAGGTCGAGGCTGGTGCTGGTAAAGCTGTCGAGATCGTCGGCGATGCGCTGGTCGGGGTTGTCGGTCGCGGTCTGGTCGAGCTGAATGTGGTAATAGGCTTGGTCGCCGAGCCAATAGCCGATGAAATGGTGCGTCAGCCACACCCGCCAGCGGATGTGCAGGATCCGCTGCAAATACGATTGATAGACCAGGACCACGATGATCGCCGTCGCGATCATGCCGAAAATAGCGAATTGCCACCAGAATACCGGCCAATCGTATTGCTGCAGCGCGTTATAAAAGGCGTTGTTCCATTGATTGAGGCGAACGGTAAGCCAGACATAGACGAGATTGAGCGCGACGACCGCCGCCAAGAGTTCCGCCAGCCGCCCATTTGTCGTCGGAGGTCCAATAGGGCCAGGCGAGGTTCCAGGCCGCTCGCAGGAAACCCCGCTTCGACAACGCCATCTTCGATCTCCGTCCGTGCCGCCCCGTCTATCTGGGCGCTGCGTCTCGCATTGTCATGGTACCGGGCATCGCACCGCGCCGTGAACGATGCCAAGCCCGATATCCGGCCGGCAACGGCCATCCTGCTAGCCCGCGGCGTCGGTCGCGCGCTCGAACAGCTCGGCTATGCCAGTCTCGTCGAGTTTCCGCTCGCCAACGGCCGCCGCGCCGACATCGTCGCGCTCGGCAGGGCGGGCGAGGTTCTGATTGTCGAGATCAAGAGCTCGGTCGCCGATTTCCGCACGGATCGCAAATGGGCCAGCTATCGCGACTTCGCGGATCGGCTGTATTTCGCGGTCCCGAACGAATTTCCGGCGATCCTGATCCCGGAAGATTGTGGCCTCATGGTGGCAGACGGGTTCGGTGCAGCGGTGCTGCGCCACGGTGTCGCGACGCCGCTGGCCGCCGCCCGGCGCCGCGCCGTAACCCTGCGCTTCGCCCGCCACGCCGCCGCCCGGCTGCGCCGTCAGCTCGATCCCCAGCCCCGCCCGCTCCTCGGTGGCCCACTATGACGGCAGCCGCCGCAGCAAGAGGTAGAGCGCGCCGTCGCCGCCATCGCGCTGCTGCGCCGGCATGATCGCCAACAGGTGCGGGCGCAATCCGGGCTCGTCGAGCCAGCGCGGCACCGCCGCCTTCAACACGCCGCCACTCATGCGGCCATGCCCGGTGATGACCAGTACGCAGCGCCGCCCGGTGGCCCGCGAAGCGGCGACGAAGCGCGCCAAGGCCCGGTGCGCTTCCGCCTGGGTCAGGCCATGCAGATCAAGCCGCGCCTCGACCGGATAGCGGCCACGCTTCAGCCGCTCGGCGCTGGCGCGGTCGAGCCCGGCGAAGCGATCGAGTGGCGGCAAAGGCGGTGCTGGCGCGGGGGATCGCGGCGGCGGCAATGGGATCGCATGCGACTCGCGGCCATTGCGGGTCGCCGGCAAGCAGTCCGGGTCCGGCGGTTTTGGGCGGCGGGGCAAGGGCGCAACGTCGCGCACCGCCCGCCGCCACAACGCGATCTCGTCAGCCGCCGGACGGCGCATCCGCCGCGGCCTCCGGTTCGCCGATCAGCACGACATGTAATCGGCGCGGGCCGTGTGCGCCAAGCTGGATGCGCTGCTCGATGTCGCCGGTGCGCGACGGCCCGGTGATCAGGTTGACGGTGCGCGGCCAGGCGGCGCGGGCGCGGACCAGGTCCCAGCCGTCTTCGTAGCTCGCCACTACCTGGCCCGCGCGCACCACGACGATATGCGTGTCGGGCAGGAAATTGAGCGTCGTCGGCGTCTCGGCGCCAGACACCAGCATCAGCGTCCCGGTCTCGGCGATCGCCGCAAGACACGGCGTCAGCGACACCGCATCGCCCGCCTCGGCCCGCCCGCGCCGGATACGCAACAACGGCCGCGTCTCCCACGGGATCGCACCGAGCCCCGGATCGGGCGCCATCGCCAGCTCAGCCGGCAGGTTCTCGGCGGCGAGATAGCGCGCCACCTCGCCCGGAACATCATCATCGCAGGCGACGCGCGCCACCGTCGTCTGCACCTCCTCGGCCATCGCGACGAAGAGATCAATGCGCCCGGCCTGGTCGAGCACGGCGGCGCGCGCCGGCACCAGATTGCGGCGGTGCGCGGCGACCCGCGCGCCAAGCCCGCGCGCCACGTCGTCCGGCAGCGGGCCGCGCTTCAGCGCCCGCCGGATGCCGCCGAGAATGTCGTCGCGCGCGCTCACTTGCGAACGCCCCGGCGGTGCCGCGCGGCCCACTGGCTCTGGAAGCTGCGGCCCTGCGGCGCCGGCAGGTCGCGCACCAGCGTCCAGCCCGATGCCAACGGCAGGCTGCGGAACCGGCCGCGCCCCCTGCCGATCCAGCCGAGCAGCCGGCTGGCGATGTCGGTGACCGCGTGATACAGCGCCGGCCGGGTCGCCAGCATCGTCCAAGCCTCGAGGCCCCAGCGATAGGCCGCCGGGCTCATGGCTTGTGCAAACTCGCGCTCGCGCCAATGCCGCATCATCTTCGGCAGCGGAATCTTGACCGGGCAGACCTCCTCGCAGCGGCCGCAAAAGGTCGAGGCGTTGGGCAGATGCCCGGCCTCGTGCAGCCCGACCAGCGCCGGCGTCAGCACCGCGCCCATCGGCCCGGGATAAACCCAGCCATAGGCATGCCCGCCGACCGCGGCGTAGACCGGGCAATGGTTCAGGCAGGCGGCACAACGCAGGCAGCGCAGCATGTCCTGGAACTCGCCGCCGAGCATCTCGGTGCGGCCATTGTCGAGCAGCACGACGTGGTACTGCTCCGGGCCGTCGAGATCGCCCGGCCGGCGCGGCCCGGTCGAGACCGTCGTGTAGGAGGAAAACTCCTGCCCGGTCGCCGAGCGCGCCAACAGGCGCAGCAGCGTCGTCGCGTCCTCCAATGTCGGCACGACTTTTTCCAGGCTGGTGATGACGATATGGACGCGCGGCAGGGTCTGCGTCAGGTCGCCGTTGCCCTCGTTGGTGACGATGATGCTGGAGCCGGTCTCGGCGATCAGGAAATTGGCGCCGGTGATGCCGACATCGGCGGCGAGGAATTGCGGGCGCAATACGGTGCGCGCCTCCTCGCACAGCGTGCGCGGCTCGTCGAGGATCCGGGCGGGGTCGAGCTGGCCGTGCGCAGCGCGGAACGTCTCGGCGACCTGCTCCTTCATCAGGTGGATCGCCGGCGCGATGATGTGGCTCGGCGGCTCGTGGCGCAGCTGGATGATGTATTCGCCGAGATCGGTCTCGACCGGCGTGATGCCGTTTTTTTCGAGGTGATCGTTGAGGGCGATTTCCTCGGCGACCATCGACTTGCCCTTGGTGACGATCCGGGCATCGACCGCGCGGCAGATGTCGAGCACCGCCTGGCGCGCCTCGGCGGCATTGCGCGCCCAGTGCACCTGCCCGCCGGCCGCCGTGACGTTGCGCTCGTAGAGTTCGAGGTAGAAGTCGAGATGCGCCAGCGTGTGGTCCTTGATCGCGCGGCCCTCGTCGCGCAACGCCTCGAACTCGGGCAGCCGCGCGATCGCCTGCTGGCGGCGCAGCGGAAAGCCGGTGCGTGCGAGCCCGAGCGCCCGCTGCAACACCGGGTCGGCGAGCCCGGCGCGCGCATTGGCCGGGAAGGTGTGGCTGGTCGCGTCCATCGCCGCTATGCCCCGGGCATGCCGATCGCCGGCTCGTCGGTCATGCCGGCGAGGATTTCGGCAATGTGGCGCACCTCGACCGGGATGCCGAGCCGCGCCAGCTTGCCGGCGATGTTGAGGAGACAACCCAGATCGCCGGCGAGCACCGCCTCCGCTCCGCTCGCGGCGATCTCCGCCGCCTTGTCCGACACCATCTTGTCCGATATTTCCGGGTATTTGACGCAGAACGTGCCGCCGAAGCCGCAGCACACCTCCGCTCCCGGCATTTCCGCAAGGCTGAGCCCGGCGACCGATGCCAGCAGACTGGCGCGGCTGCGTCTTGACGCCGAGCTCGCGCAGGCCCGAGCAGGCGTCGTGATAGGTCGCGCATTTCGCCCAGCGCGCCGCAACCCCGCTCATGCCGCGTACATCGACCAGGAACGACACCAGCTCGTAAGTCCGTGCCGCCAATTCCTCGGCCTGCACCCGCATCGCCGGCTCGTCGGCGAACAGTTCCGGGTAATGCGCCTTGACCATGCCGGCGCAGGATCCCGATGGCGCGACCACGTAGTCATAGCCGGCGAAGGCCGCGATGACCTGGCGCGCGACCGCTTTGGCGTCGGCGCGGTCGCCCGAATTATAGGCGGGCTGGCCGCAGCAGGTCTGGGCCCGCGGCACCTCGACCACGCAGCCGGCCGCTTCCAGCAGCGCGACCGCGGCAAAGCCGACGCTCGGCCGGAACAGATCGACGAGGCAGGTCACCAACAGCGCCACGCGCGGCGGCTCAGGCATTTGTCCGCTTCTCCCTCTGCTGCCGCACCATAGGAACGGCAGCACCGCTGAATCAATGCGCGGTCGCGCCCGCGGCCAACCTTGCCGCCACGGCGCGCGGCAATAGCAGGTAATAACGGCCGCGGGCGTTCATCGCCCCAGCGCCGCTCGCCGCGGCGGCGCCGTGACCCCAGAACAGATCGCCGCGCACCGGCCCCTTGATCGCGCCGCCGGTATCCTGGGCGATGACAAGGCGGCGGATGATGGCGTCGGAAAACCGCTCGTGCGCATCGAGCCACAGCGGCACACCGAGCGGGATAAAGCGGCGATCGACGGCGAGGCTGCGCCCGGCGGCCAGCACCACCTGCTCGGCGCCGAGCGCACCCTTGTTCGGGATCTCGCGGAAAAACACGTAGGACGGGTTCTGCCGCCGCAACGCCGCACCCTCTTTGGGATGCGCGGTCATCCAGGCGCGAATTGCCTGCATGCTCATCTTCTCGCGCGGGATGTCGCCATGCTCGATCAACAGCCGGCCGACCGCGACATACGGCTTGCCGTTGCTGCCGTCATAGCCGACCCGCACCGTGCCGCCGTCGCGCAGCCGCACACGCCCCGAACCCTGGATGTCGAGAAAGAACGCGTCGATCGGATCGTCCACCCACAGCAGCTCCAAGCCCTTCCCGGCAAAAGCACCATCAGCGATTTCGGCCCGCGTGTAGCGCTTCGGTTCGGGTGGGCGGCGGTAAAGCGGCGTCTGGTAGGGCCCGCCGCGGTGGCGCGCACCATGCAGCGTGACCTCGAAATAGCCGGTGAACAGACCCTCGGGTTTGCCGTTATTGCCCGCCAACAATGGCGCGAACAGGCGCGCAAAAAACTGCCGGGCCGCTTCGTCCTCGCCCGGGTGCAGCGCCGCGGCAGCCGCGCACGCTGGCTGCCATTCCGCAACAGTTCCGAAATCGGCGCTCCTTGTCCGCGGATCCAACGCTGCGGTGTTGGGCTTCGCGCCAAACGCCGCACAGGACCGCAGCAAGGCCGGGAGGGCACCGGCCGTCCGGTCGTCGGGCCAGCCCGCCAGCTGGTCAAAGCCAACCGGAGACAACGTCAGCCGCGGCGACGGCCGCGGCCACAGCAGATAGGCCGCGAGCCCGGCCACCAGCAGCCCCAGTGCGAGGCCGGAGCCCCAGATGATGCGCTTGCCATAGCGCGTCACTGCGCCCAAGCAGCTTGCGGGTCAGCCGCTGGCGGTCGCCACCAACACCCAGTTCGGGTTGGTCGAGCGGGTGTCCCGGGCAAACGTCCAGAAATCGGTCTTTTCGATCCCATGGTCCGGGTCGCCGTCGACGATGCTTCCGTCATGCGCCCGAAGCACGTTGATCTGGTCCGAGACAAACTTGATTGTGACGCGGGCCATTCGGCCGGTCAGCCCGGCCTCGACGATGTTCGTCACCTTGAGCCCGAGAATACGTGTCTCCAGCGTTTCCTGGGCCGTGCTGCGCTCGTCGATCGCGGTCGCAAATGGGTGATAGACGTCGTCGTTCAACAGTGGCCGCAGTTGCGCCTTGTCGCCGGCGGCGAAGGCCGCAACGATCATCGCAAATGCCGCCCGCGCGCCCTCGACAAAATGCGTCGCATCAAACCCCGGGTCGGCGTCGTGGATACGCGCAAGGCCGGTCGCTACGGCATCCGCGGGCGTCGCGGTGACCAGGGCCGGTGGCATCGCCGCCGCGCGGGTTCCTACCGCGACAACATTGTCGCCGATATTGTCGGCTGGCGCCCCCGGCCGGCGCATCATCGGATCATGGCGCGGCTCGCGTCCGGTGCGCCGGCCGAGAACACTGCGCAGCCGCAACACCAGAAACACCGCGATCATCGCAAACAGGATGATGTCGAAATAATGCGGGAAATCACCCATTGCTTTCCGGGACCCTGCGATTATCCCGGAATGCCCCGGGCAAGCTTTGCGGCGGTCTGCGGGGTAGATAGGGGGTTATCGGTGCGCGGGCAACCCGTCCGCCCGATCTCGGCTCGGCCGACAGACACAGCAGAGCCCGCGATTGCCCCGCCATGCGATCCGTGCTAGCGGAACCGCCGGCGCGGCCCCCGTTCCCGCAACTATGCGCGGAGCACTACACGGGTCGCTCAAATCCTGTTGTCCGGCGGCTGGAGAGAAAATCATGGCGCAAGATGAAACAGGCAACGGTTCGCCGGCTCCGCAACCGGTCGGCGCAGCCGCGCAGCCGCAAGCCCAGCAACTGATTGTCAACGCGCAGTATATCAAGGATCTCTCTTTCGAGAACCCGCGCGCGCCGCACAGTCTCCAACAGCAGGCGGCGCAGCCTGCCGTCGAGATCAATGTCGACGTCAAGGCACAGAGCCTCGGCCCGGACACCTACGAGGTCGTGCTGACGATCAAGGCCAGCGCCAAGACGCAAACCGAGTCGCTGTTCATTGTCGAACTGGTCTATGGCGCGGTCGTCACGATCCACAACGTGCCGCAGGAGCTGCTCAGCCAGGCGGTGCTGGTCGAGACTCCGCGGATCATGTTTCCCTTCGCACGCAATATCGTCGCCGAGACGACACGCGACGGCGGTTTTCCGCCGCTGATGATAAACCCGATCGATTTCGGCGAACTGCTGCGTCGGAACGTCGCCGCCAATCAGGGCGCGACGACCGCGGCAGGCGGTGCCGCCTGACCACACCGAGCGGGGTCAGCGCAGGGTCAGCCGGTTGCACACCATAGCGGCTTCGTAATCGCGGCCAGCATCGCTTCGTGTGCCAATAGCTCCTCGGCCGATGGAGCGTGCGGCCGCGGCGGAAGCGGCGTGCGGCCGTGCGACATCCCGACGGCTTCGGTGACCGCTTCGCTCGCGCTGGCGGCAAAGTCGAGTCCAGGCTGCCTGCCACCGAGCAGCTCGATATAGACCCCCGCCAACAGGTGGCAATCGATCTCCGCACCGTGCTTATCACGAGCCGACAGGTCGACCGCAAAGCGGCGGCACAGTGCATCGAGGCTGGCCGGTGCTCCCGGAAAACGCCGCCGTGCCACCGCCAGCGTGTCAACATAGGGAGAGGCGAGCGGGGCACGGCCGAGCCGCTCCAATTCGGCGTTGATAAACGCGAGATCAAACTCGGCATTGTGGATGACGAGCTGATCCTCGCCGAGAAACGCCGCGAGCTCGTCAGCGATCGCCGAGAATGGCGGGTACCCGGCGAGAAACTCGGCAGCCAGACCGTGCACCGCAAACGCCTCCTCCGGCATATCGCGTTCGGGATTGACGTAGCGATGAAATTTGCGCCCGGTCGCAACATGATGAACCAGTTCGAGGCAAGCTATCTCGACGATCCGGTGGCCGCCCCTCGGGTCGAGGCCGGTCGTCTCGGTATCGATCACAACTTCGCGCATCGCCGTCTCCCGCGAGAGCGCCGCGGCACATCCCCGTGTCGCAGCGCCCTGACTATGCCCCGCAGCCGCCGGAATGTCGTGCTGCGTCCCAGCGCCGTCGCCACCACAAAATCGGCGCGGCGGCGTTTTTCGCGATCCGGCATCTGGGCCCGCAGAATGCCGGCAAAGCGGCTCTCGGTCATCCCCGGCCGGCGCATCACCCGCTCGCGCTGCAACCGCAGCGGCGCCGAGACGACCAGCACGTAATCGCAGCGCTCGACCGCACCGCTTTCGAACAGCAACGGGATGTCGAGGACGACCAGCGGCGCATGCCGGATGCGGGCCCGGGCGACAATCCGCCTTTCGACCTCCTGCACCATCGGATGCAGGATAGCCTCGAGGCGGCGCAACGCCGCCTGGTCACCAAACACCAGGCGGCCAAGTTTCTGCCGGTCGATGCCGCCAGCCTCGTTGCGCGCACCGGGAAACGCAGCCTCGACTGCCGCCACCGCACGACCGCCCGGCGCAAGCAGCCGGTGCACCTCCGCGTCGGCATCGTAGAGCGGCACCCCGAGCCGCCGCAGCATCGCCGCGGCGTTGCTTTTTCCCATGCCAATCGACCCGGTGAGACCAAGGATGATCACCGCGGTCCTACCAGCGTCGCCAATACCGCCGCGCGCTGCGCCTCACTGACGCGAACCGTCGTACCAAACCACGCCTCGAACCCCGGTCGGCCCTGGTGCAGCAGCATCCCGAGCCCGTCAACAACGCGATTCCCGCGCTGCCGTGCCGCTGCCAATAGCGGCGTCTCGAGCGGCACATAAACGATATCGACGACGACGGCCGACCGCGGCAGTTGGCCCAGACCAATGCCCAACGGCGGCTCGCCGGTCATGCCGAGGCTTGTCGTGTTGACGAGAATGCCGGCTTCCTGCAGCGCCATCTCTCGCGCCTCCCACGGCATTGCCGAGATATGGCACGAAGGGACCGCCAACTCGCGGGCGACACTTTCCGCCCGCGCCACGGTCCGGTTGACTAGCCGGATTTCGGCGACGCCGGCCTCGGTCAACGCCGCAATTACCGCCCGGGCGGCACCGCCAGCACCCAACACGACTGCCGGGCCTATCACCGGATTCCAATCGGGCACGCTGTCGCGCAAGCTCTCGCGAAAGCCGTAGATGTCGCTGTTGGAGCCTTCGAGGCCGCCATCTGCGGCAACCACCACCGTATTGACGGCACCGATCCGCCGCGCCAGCGGATCGAGCCGGTCGACGATCGACACCGCCATATGCTTGTGCGGAAGCGTCAGGTTGCAGCCGCGGAAGCCGAGCACCGGCAATGCCCGCAATGCCTGCTCGACCGTCTCGGGCCGCACTGCCAACGGTAGATAGGCGCCATCGATCCCGTGCTCGTCGAGCCAGAAATTGTGCAAGGCCGGCGATCGCGAGTGCGCGACCGGCCAGCCCATGATGCCGGCGAGCTGCGCCTTCCCGGTGATCCTCATCGCCCCATTCTCATGCGAAAACAGCATTCATGCCATCAGCACCCCACGTTCGCGCAAAAAGCCGAGCAACTCGACGAGCGGCAGACCGAGAACGGTGAAATGGTCGCCGCTAATCCGCGAAAACAGCTGCACGCCCCTGCCCTCCAGGCGATAGGCGCCGACCGAGCCGAGCAGCGCTTCCCCCTCGGCGGCAATATACGCGTCGAGGAAAGCGTCGCTGAACTCCCGCATCTGCAATTCAGGCGTTCCCGTCGCACGCCACAATGGCAGGCCGTCCAGCACAATACAGACAGCGGTTGCCAGCATGTGGGTGCCGCCGCGTAGCGCGGATAGCTGCTCGCGCGCCGCTGCGAGATCGCCCGGCTTGTCGAACCATTCCGACCCGGCCGCAAGAATCTGATCGGCGCCGATAACCAACGCAGTCGGAAACCGACGCGAGACATGGCAGGCTTTCTCGGTCGCGAGCGCAATCGCACAATCAATGGCCGAGTCGCCGGCCTGCCGTGCCCGCTGCTTCACCTGCGCCTCGTCGATTGCCGCCGGCTTCGACCGCAAAATCAACGCCCGCTGCTCGCAGCAAAGCGGCTCGCGCCGCACTTGCCGAGGCGAGAATTACCCGCTCAGCCGTCACCGCCCTGGCGCCGCATCAGCAGTTTGTAGACCGATGACGCTGTCTCCTCGATCGAGCGACGGGTGACGTCAATCACCGGCCAGTGATGTTCGGCGAAGATACGACGCGCCTCGCGCACCTCCGCCCGCACCGCCTCGATATCGGTATAATCGGTCGCCTCGTTGTGATCGAGCATACTCAGTCGGTTGCGCCGCAGATGAATCAGCCGCTCGGGATCATTGGTCAGGCCGACGATCAGCGGCTTTGTCGCACCCAGCAGCTCGGGCGGCAGCGGCATCCCTGGCACAAACGGGACGTTTGCCGCCTTGACGCCGCGATTCGCGAGATAGAGGCAGGTCGGCGTTTTCGACGAGCGCGACACCCCGACGAGACAGACATCGGCATCGTTGATGCCCCAGCTCGACTGGCCGTCGTCGTGATTGATCGCGAACGTCATCGCGTCGATGCGGGCAAAATATTCGCTGTCGAGCAGGTGCTGCTTGCCCGGCAGGCCCCGGCTCTCGCGCCCGAGATAGGCGGCCAGCGCTCCAAGCACCGGATCGAGCACCGGAATCGCCGGAACCTGCAGGCGGCGGCAGCCCTCTTGCAGAACCTGGCGCAGCGCGTCGTTGACCAATGTGAACAGCACGAGACCGCGGTTTGCCTCGACCCCCGCGATCACCCGATCAATCTGGCCGCGGGTTCGCACCATGCTCCAGACATGCTCGACCGCCTGCGCCTCATCGAACTGAACGAGACAGGCCCGCGCCACCGAATGAACCGTATCCCCAGTCGAATCCGAGACGAGATGGAGGTGAAACCGGGTCAGCGCCATATCAACCTCACCGCCGGCACGATGCGCTCGGCCCTGTGGATTACCCGCCCGGAGGCAGGGACAACCAGCGGCGAACACACCACCCTGAAAGATTGTCCCCGCTCGGAACGTACCTCACCAACCTTTATCAACCGCAAAGACTCCTTACCCACCGGTCGCGCAAGCCGGGAAAACGACAATCGGCGCGCTCGGCTGCCCCGATTCAATCCGCTATTGTCGCCGACCCCAAGCTGCTGCTTTCGGTATTGATTCTAACGTTATGCACATACCGCTGCAAACCGTATACAAACAGCGAGGATTCAGGGAAATTCCGGGGATTCCTGTTATTCCCCGGTTTCCACAGCCATTCACTTCAACTACATCATTTGATTCTAACCTATAATGATGATTGATGTAGGCGCGATGACCGGTGGACAACCAAAGCTGCTGCTTCGCGCCCTGGCCGGCGAAATTCTGGCGCGACCGCCCTGGTGGCTGATGCGACAGGCCGGGCGATACCTGCCGGAATATCGGGCGCTGCGGGCGCGGGTGAACGGGTTTGTCGAGCTGTGTCTGACGCCGGCACTGGCGGCGGAGGTTACCGTGCAGCCGGTGCGGCGCTTCGGCATGGATGCCGCCATCCTGTTTTCCGACATCCTGATGGTGCCGCGGGCGCTTGGGCAAAAGCTCGATTTCGGCGAGGACGGACCGCTGCTCGAGGCGGTTGCGGGGCGGGATGATCTTAGCCGGCTCGATATGGCCGGAGTTGGCGGTCTCGCCCCGATCTACGAGACCGTGAGGCTGAGCCGCGCGGCGTTGCCGTCGCAAACGGCGCTGATTGGCTTTGCCGGATCCCCATGGACGGTGGCGACCTACATGGTCGAGGGTGGTAGCAGCCGCGATTTCCGCAGTGTCAAGAGCTGGGCTTATCGTGACCCTGACGGATTTGCCGCGCTGATCGCGCTGATCGTCGAGGCGACTGTCGCCTATCTGGCCGGCCAGATTGCTGCGGGGGTCGATGTCGTGCAGCTGTTCGACAGCTGGGCCGGGGTGCTGCCGGAGGCCGAGTTCGCGCGCTGGGTCATTGCTCCGACGCGGCAGATCACGGCTCAACTCAAACAGCGTTTCCCGAACGTGCCGATCATCGGTTTTCCGCGGGGCGCCGGGTTGCTCTACCCGCGATATGCGGCTGAAAGCGGCGTTGATGCAGTCGGCCTCGATACCGTGGTGCCGCCAGCGTTCGCCCGCGACCAGCTACAGCCACGCCTCGCTGTCCAGGGCAATCTCGACCCGGTCGCACTGCTGGTTGGCGGGGCGGCGCTGACGCACGCAGTCCAGACAATTCGCCGGGTACTGTGCGGCGGCGGGTTTGTGTTCAATCTCGGCCACGGCGTCTTGCCGCAAACGCCGCCGGAGCATGTCGCCGCGCTGGCGCAGCTACTGGCCGAGCCGGTCGATAGTGCCTGACATGCGCCGGGCGGTCGTCCTGATGAATTTGGGCGGACCGGACTCGCCGGCGGCGGTGCGGCCATTCCTCTACAACCTGTTCAGCGACAGGGCGATAATCCGCTTGCCGGGGTGGCTTCGGCTGCCATTGGCGTGGCTGATTGCAGCCCGGCGCGCTCCAACTGCGCGCGAGATTTATGCGCATCTCGGTGGTGCGTCGCCGCTCCTAGCCAACACCGAGGCACAGGCACGGGCGCTTGAGACGGCGCTGGGAACCAACCACCGCTGTTTTATTGCGATGCGCTACTGGCATCCGTTTACCGATGCAGTGGTCGCGGCCGTCAAGGCGTGGCAGCCCGACCAGATCATCCTGCTGCCGCTCTACCCGCAATTCTCGACCACGACGACGGCTTCCTCGCTTGCCGTCTGGCACCGCGAGGCAACCCGGCATAAGCTCGTTTCGGTGGTGCGCATGGTTCGATCTTTCCCGACCGAAGCAGGGTTCGTTGCGGCTCTCGCGGGCGCGACAGCCGAGGCGCTGGACGCAGCGGCGGTCGGCTCCGCTGCTGTTCGGCTGCTGTTCAGCGCACATGGATTGCCGCTGAAGATTGTGCAGGCCGGCGATCCATACCCGGGAGAAGTCGAACGAACCGCGGCAGCGGTGGTGGAGGCGCTGGCGCGGCCAGGGCTCGATTGGCAGGTCTGCTACCAGAGCCGGGTCGGACCGCTAGCCTGGCTCGGACCTTCGGTCGACGATGAACTACAGCGTGCCGGCCGGGACGGCGTAGCGGTCGTCGTTGTACCGATCTCGTTCGTCTCGGAGCATTCCGAGACCCTGGTCGAGCTTGATCGCGACTACCGCCTGTTGGCCGAGCGATGCGGCGTGCCGGGTTATTATCGGGTACCCACCGTCGGGACCGATCCGCGCTTCATTGCCGCCCTGGTGGAGCTCGTGCACAATGCCGAAATCGGGCGTGCCGGCATGACGAGCCTAGCGGGGATCGCCTATCTCTGGCTGAAGGCGCTGCATATCATTTCGGTGATCGCATGGATGGCGGGGCTGCTCTACCTGCCGCGGCTGTTCGTCTATCACGCGGGCGTGCCGGTCGGGTCGAACCGCGCGGCGATGCTGGAGATCATGGAGCGCCGGCTGTTGCGCGGCATCATGTTGCCCGCACTTGTGATGACCTATGGTTTCGGCTTGGCGATGGCCGGAATCCCCGGCCTTGTCGACTGGCACCGCGGCTGGATCTGGGCAAAGCTGGCGCTGGTTGCGGTGCTGACGATATTTCACATGATGTTGGCGCGGTGGCGGCGCGATCTTGCCGCCGGGCGATCCGCGCATTCCCAAAAATTTTACCGCCTCATCAACGAGATACCGACCGTTGTGATGATCGCGATCGTGGTGCTCGTTGTGCTCAAGCCGTTTTGAGGCGATCGCAGCCGGGATTGATGCCGTCCAGGCCTTGCAATCAGGTTTGACTTGCATATCTGCCTTCGGTAAGGGAACCGCCAGATCGCCCGCCGGTTTTCCGCAAGATCATCCCGATAAGCCGGAAAACAACTCTTGCTGCGGCGTCCTGCTCGCAGCCTTCCCGCAGACGGACCATTCGTCCCCTATCGCGACGCAAATTTCCATGAATCTCCAGGAACTCAAACGGAAGACCCCGGCCGAGCTGTTGGCTTTTGCCGAAGAACTGCAGATCGAGAACGCCTCGTCGCTGCGCAAGCAGGACATGATGTTCGCGGTCCTGAAGCAGCTTGCCGAGAACGACGTGCCGATCTCCGGCGACGGCGTGCTCGAAGTGCTGTCGGATGGTTTCGGCTTTCTGCGCTCGCCGGAAGCCAACTACCTGCCGGGCCCCGACGACATCTATGTCAGCCCGAACCAGGTGCGCCGTTTCGGCTTGCGTACCGGCGACACCGTCGAGGGGCAGATTCGCTCGCCGCACGACGGCGAGCGCTATTTCGCTGCGCTAAAGGTCAACCGGATCAACTTCGAAGAACCGGACCGCCTGCGGCATCGCATCAATTTCGACAATCTGACGCCGCTCTATCCCGAGGAGAAGATCGAGCTCGAACTCGACGACCCGAGCCGCAAGGACCTGACGACCCGGGTGCTCGACCTGATCACGCCGCTCGGCAAGGGCCAGCGGGCGTTGATCGTGTCACCGCCGCGCACCGGCAAGACGGTGATGCTGCAAAACATTGCCCATGCACTGGCGAAGAACCATCCCGAGGTCTACCTGATCGTCCTGTTGATTGACGAGCGGCCGGAGGAGGTCACCGACATGGCCCGCTCGGTCAAGGGCGAGGTGATCAGCTCGACGTTCGACGAGCCGGCGACGCGCCACGTGCAGGTCGCCGAGATGGTGATCGAGAAGGCGAAGCGGCTGGTCGAGCACAAGCGCGATGTCGTGATCCTGCTTGGATTCGATCACTCGGCTGGCGCGCGCCTACAACACCGTGGTGCCGTCCTCGGGCAAGGTGTTGACCGGCGGCGTCGACGCCAATGCGTTGCAGCGGCCGAAGCGGTTTTTCGGCGCGGCCCGCAACATCGAGGAAGGCGGCTCGTTGACGATCATCGCGACGGCGCTGATCGACACGGGCTCGCGCATGGACGAGGTGATCTTCGAGGAGTTCAAAGGCACCGGCAATTCGGAAATCGTGCTCGACCGCAAGGTCGCCGACAAGCGGACGTTCCCGGCGCTCGACATCACCAAATCCGGCACCCGCAAGGAGGAGTTGCTGGTGGATCGCGGCGTCCTGGCCAAGATGTGGGTGTTGCGCCGCGTGCTGATGCCGATGGGCACCAATGACGGGCTCGAATTTCTGATCAACAAGCTCAAGGAATCGAAGAACAATTCGGAATTCTTCGACGCGATGAACACGTGATGCCCGGGCAACGGCCGGCCAATTGAGCGGCCCGCTCACCGCGTGGACCGGCAGCAAGCGCGGTAGCGCGTTGCGGTCAGGATAATCCGGTAGCGCCGATCGCGGCGATTTCCTCGTCGGTTGGAAACCGGCCGGTTTGCTTTTTTGAGAAGGCAAGCCGCCCGTCGACGGTAATCTCAAAGACACCGCCGATCCCCGGCACCAGCTCCACGTCGGCGCCGTATTTTTCCATCAGCATTGCCCTCGCACGGAGGGCGCGCGGCTCATAGTTTCAGGGCTTGCACCAATCGATCCGCACTTTCATCGCCATTCCCCATTAGCAAATCGTCAAACAGGTCTGCAGCCTATCACGACCTGGCGAGTACGCGCATGTCGGTTTTGACGATCGCTGCGGCTGATACGGGTGCGGCAAACCTCAATGCATCATCAATAGTGGCAGTGTCGCCGACGCGAGCGCGGCGCGGGTCGCGCCGCCGAGCAACTGTTCACGCCAGGGCGCCTGACCATAGCCGCCCATCACCAGCATGTCCGCTCCGGTCGCTTGCGCCGCGCCGAGCAGAATCTTGCCGATCTGCCGGCCCGAGCCGCCCTTGACATTGCGGTGCTCGGCAGCAATGCCGTGCCAGGCGAGGTACTCGATCGCGTAGAGGCTGCCGCCAGCATCCTCCTCCCCGGCCGTGATGATGGACACGGCATTGGCGGTCTTCAGGAAAGGCAGCGCGGCCGATAGCGCCCGCACCGCCTGCGGCGATCCGTTCCATGCCACCGCGACGACATAGCCGATGCCCGAGGGCGGTCGCGGCGGGGCTAGCAGCACCGGGCGGCCGGACAGCGTCAGCGCTCGCTCGATCGTATCGCTGTGGGGCTCCTGCACGACCCGCTCGGAGCGGCCGAGCACGATCAAGTCGAAGAAACGGCCATGGCGGGCGACCAGGGTGGCGGCATCGCCGGTTGCTTCACGCCAGCTCGCCGACGGCCCGGTCGTGGCGAGCTGCGGGGCGGTGCCGGGCATGATGCCGTGGCGCTCGGTAATGTCGTCGAACACGGCGCGGGTCTGCGCCGCCTTGGCGGTAATCTCATCCATCAGGGTCTCGACCAGCCCGACCGAAGCGGGGGCGAGGCCCTCGCCGGTCGCAGCGAACACAGCCCGGCGATCGGGCATCACATGAAGCGCCTCGAAATGCGCCTGGAACCGGCGCGCGAGTTGGCAGGCGAGGTCAATCGTGCCGGTGGTGGCATCACCGCCGCTCGCCGCAGCAAGGATCGTGCGAATGGTCATCGGGACAGCCTCAATGCGCCATCAGAACGGGCAGGGTCATGCTTTCGAGAACGGTCCGCGTCGCGCCGCCGAGCAGCAACTCGCGGACCCGGGAATGACCATAGGCACCCATCACCAGAAGATCGGCGTCCAGATCGCTGGCCCGCGAGAGCAATGCATTGCCGACGCCGATGCCGTCCGAGACCGCAGATTCGATCGTCGCCTTGACGCCATGGCGTGCCAGGTGCAGGCCGATATCAGCGCCCGGTACATCGCCATGGCGGCGCGCGCCGGCGACCGGATCGACGGCGAGGATCGTCACCGACTGGGCACCGACCAGCAACGGGATCGCATCGTTGATCGCCCGTGTCGCCTCCCGGCTGGCGTCCCAGCCAACCAGCACCCGCCGGCCCACGTCCACCCAGTTGCCGGCATAAGGAATGACGAGCACCGGACGGCCGACACCGAGCGCGACCGCTTCGGGGAGCGGGCGAAACAGCGGCGCCTGGGCATCGTCCGGGTCGAGCTGTCCGAGCACGATCAGATCGGCATAGCGGCCGTGCAACGCGACAGTCTCGGAGGGATAGCCCGAAGCGTGGCGCCACTCGGCGGACACGCCCTGTCGGGTCGCCGTGTCTTCGAACAGGGCGCGCGTTGCCGCGGCCTCGTCTGCGATCGTCTCCTGGTATTCGCGATAGAGCGGGTCGAGCAACGAGCGGTCGAAATATTGGAAATAGCCGCGGCGCTCCGGCATTTCCGCCCCAAGCGATGCATACAACCCGATCAGATGGGCGTCGCAGCGCGCGGCAAGCGCCGTCGCCAATTCGATGCGCTGGCGCGCCGTCGATGTGGTGTCGAGTGCCACCAGAATATCGCCGAAGCCCATCGCCATTTTCCTGTGTCCGCTTCCTCGCGCCAGTGCACCGACATAAACATAGCAGTCCGCCGCTCGCCTTGATTTAGGTCAACCGCGCCACCCTCGCAGTGCGGACGCCGATTGAGCTAGATCAAGGCGTGGCGTGGCAGGCCGGCACAGCATTCTAATAATTGCGCGTGGGAAATAGGTAGTTTCCCTTAGGGGCAACGCGTAAGGACCATTCCGAATGTCGCGGGCGCCGCCGTCGGGCCATCCTCTCCGTCAATTCTCGGGGATGGAGCAGAGCGATGTACGTGCAGTTTACCGGCACCGGCTACACCGACGGCCTCGATCGTCCCGGTTCGACCAGCGGCATGGTTGCGCACTCGGGCGCGCTCGATACGCTGATCGCCTTCGAGCGGATCGGTAGCCGCCGCGTTTTCGCGCGCAATGAGGAGATCTTCGCCGACGGCGATCCGGCCGATTGCTGGTACAAGGTGGTTTCCGGTGCCGTCCGGATCTGCAAGCTGTTGACCGACGGCCGCCGCCATATCGCCGAGTTCTATTTCGCCGGCGATTGCTTCGGCCTCGACAACCTGCCGCAGCGGCTGTTTTCGGCCGAAGCGGTTGGCGATGTCGTCGTGATGCGCTATCCGCGGCGAGCCACCGAGCGGCTGATCGACGAGACCCCGAGACTGGCCTGCGGTTTGCGCGACATGACGCTGCGCGATCTCGCCAACGCGCAGATCCGGATGCTGTTGCTCGGGCGGATGAGTGCGACAGAGCGGGTGGCGACCTTCCTGTTGGATATGTTCGAGCGACGCGACGCGACGCGCGCCCTCGACCTGCCGATGTCGCGCAATGACATTGCCGATTATCTCGGCTTGACGATCGAGACCGTTTGCCGCGTGCTGTCGGTATTCAAGCGCGACGGGGCGATCGACATCCCCAGCCCACACCGCATCGTTTTGCGCGACCGCACGGCCCTCGCAGCGATCGGCGAGGCGTGAGCCGGCGGGAGGGCGCGGGGCGCGCGCAGGGAGGCGACCGTGGATTGCCATACCTTGATCCAGGTCAGTGAACCGGCGGCGATCGGGGCGCTTGATAGATCCAGCCGTCTAACGCGAGCGCCGGTGGCGGAGTTGGCGAAACAAGACCGGATCGAACCCCGCGGGCCCATCTGCGTCATTGACGACGATGATTGGCTATGCGACTTGCTCAGCGTTCTCCTCGAAGCATACGGATTCGCGGTCCTCGCGTTCCGTTCCGGGACGGAATTCCTCCGTGACCAGAGACGCGACACGGCAGAATGCCTGGTGATCGATCAGCACATGCCCGGGCTTGAGGGGCTCGACGTGCTGGCCGAGCTGCACCGGCAGGACAAGTTTCCGCCGGCCATCCTGATCACCGGGCGGCATGATGCCGTGATCGCCCGACGCGCCGCGCGGCTCGGGGTGTTGGCCGTCCTCGAAAAGCCGTTCCCGGCGGCCCGGCTGATTGAGCTGATTTGGAGCGCGATCGGTCCGCGGGACTAGCGGCGGGGCGGCCCATGGGCAAAACCCGCGATGCGCTACCGCAGCATGTGTTTGCCTACATTGTTGCGACCAGTTGGATCCACCAGATCCCTCTGCTGATGCTGACTGTCGCGGCGTTCCTGCTGGAAGTGGTGCCCCTCGAACTGCAGCGCCGCATCGTCAACGACACGGTCAAGAACCGGCAATTTCGCGACGTCGTCGTGCTCTGCACGGTTTACGCCGGGGCCGTTCTGGTGCAGGGCGCGATCAAGCTGGCGATGAACGTGTATCGCAGCTGGATCAGCGAGACCGCCAAGCGCGACCTGCGGCGGCGGGTTTGCGCGTCGCTCGGCGGCGCGCCCGACGCCGAGATGCCAATGGAGATGCCGGCGGAAATGCAGGGAGTGGCGGTGTCGATGATGGTCGCCGAGGTCGAGCCGGTCGGCGGGTTTGTCGGCAGCAGCGTCTCCGAGCCGCTGCTGCAGGCCGGCGTGCTGATGACCGTACTCGCCTACATCGTCCATCTCGATGTGTGGATGGCCGCCGCGGCATTGGCGCTTTTTGTGCCGCAACTTGTCTTCGTGCCGCTGATGCAGCACGCGATGAACCGGCGCACCGGCGCGCGGGTGTGGGTGCTGCGCCAGATCGGCGGCGGGATCATCGCTCGCCGCGAGCCGGGCGGGAACTGCGATCCTCAGGATAGCGAGCGCATCGATCGCGTGCTGCAGCTCAACATGGGCGTCGCCAAGCTCAAGTTCTCGATGAACTTCCTGATGAATTTGTGCAGCCACCTGCAGATCGTCGCCGCCCTCCTGCTCGGCGGCTGGTGGGTGCTGCAGGGTCAGCTGGCAATCGGCGGGGTTGTCGCGTTCATCTCCGGCATGGGACGGCTGAACGATCCGTGGGGCGACCTCGTCAACTATTTCCGCGAAGTCAGCGTCACCGAAGTCAAGTACCGGCTGCTCGCGACGGCGGTGAACAGCATCGCCGCGGCGCAGCCGGTGGGTGCGCCTCTGACCGGCGAGACCCTGCGCCGTACGGGATGAAGCGCGCTGTGCGGTGATGGTCGACCGCGCTAATGCCGGCTGCGCAGGCTGAGAATATAGGCGCTGACATCGGCCGTCTGAGCCGGCGTCAGCGCCGGGTAGGGCATGTTGCCGAGTGGGTGGGGATGGCTGAGAAACGCCTGCAGCGTCCCCGCCGTGGTGGCCGGCCGCCTGGCGACATCGAAAAAACTCGGACCGTAATTCGGGACAAGTGGCGACAGGTCCTGGTTCGCGGCGACGATATGACAGGCGCCGCAAACCCGCTGCGCAAGGAGATGGCCGGCTTGTGCGGCGGGGCGGGGCGCCGGGGTCTGCGCGCCCGCCTCCCCGATCCAGGGGCCGAGCAGCATAATCCCGCCGACGATCGACAATAGCGCGCGCATCCCGGCTCCTCTCGCTCCCCTCGCAGTGCCGCCATGCTTCCGGCGGTGCCGGCCCGCAGTCAACCGTTTTGCCGACATTTCTGCGAACATCTTTGCGGTTGACCTGCATCATGGCGGGCGTCTTGTTTCGCGGGTCCAATGACCGGTTCGCGTCGCAGAGGAGGGAACGCCGATGATCAAGACCATCCTGGTGGCGGCGACCGGCAATGAGGCCGATGCCGCGGCCTTTGCCGCCGCCCTGTCGATCGCACGGCCGTTTGCCGCGCATCTCGACGTTCTGCATGTCCGGCTCGACGCAGCCAGCATCGCCGCGGCGATGATAACTGACGCCGGCAGTGGCGGGTTGACATCCGGGCTGATCGAGCGCTTCGAGCAGGATGCGCGCGAGCGCGAGGTCAAAGCGAAAGACATCTTCACGCGGTTTTGCACCGAGGCCGGGGTGGCCGTGTCGGGGGTGCCAACACCGGAGCGGGTCAGCGAGCCGACGGCTCAATGGCATGTCGAGGTCGGCGAGGAGCCGCGCTGGATGACGAGCTATAGCATGGGTGCCGACCTGATCGTCGCGCCGCGCCCGAGCGGCGAGGAGTTCCTGGCCCGCTCGACCCTGGAAGCCGTGCTGTTTGACGCCGGCAGGCCGCTGCTGATCCCGGCTGCCCCGATCCCCCGGGCGATGCCCGCGAGCTTCGAGCGTGTCGCAATCGCGTGGAAACCAACGCCGCAGGCGGCACGTGCCGTGGCGCTGGCGATGCCGTTCCTGATGCGGGCGAAGGAGATCCTCGTCGTCACGGTGGCGGAGCAGCCGGAGGAGCGAGACGAGACCGATCGGCTGGTCCGCAACCTTGCCTGGCATGGGCTGACAGTGCGCGCCGAACGGCTGAAGTCGGGCGCCGAGGGAGCCGCCGCGACGCTGCTGGCCGCCGCAGACGCGAAGGCCGACCTTGTCGTCATGGGCGGCTACGGCCACAGCCGGCTCAGAGAATGGGTGTTCGGCGGCTTTACCGAGGAGGTACTCGGCGGCGCGCCGTTGCCGGTGTTGATCGCCCACTGAAACCTATGAAGGGGCAATCACGCTGGCGCAGCGATGACAAACCCGTGTGGTGGTCCGTCAGCGCCGGATGGTGACTTGGCGTTCACCGGCATCGCGGCATCTGCCCGTGCTGTCGGCGGGGGTTCAGCGCACCTTGTCCCGAGGGCATGGCGCCGGGTTCGCCCTTCGGCCCCGGCCTTGCGGCGCTGATCCTGCATCTGCACGTGACCCAGGCGGTCAGCTTCGAGCGCCTGGCGCGGCTGATGGACGCGGTGTTCGGCGTCACCATCAGCGAAGGCGCCATCGCCAACCTGCTGGCCCGCGCCGAAGCGCCGATGATCATTGCGGCCGAGAACATCGCCGAGGAAGTCCGCTCCAAGCCCGGTCGTGGCCTCGGCCCGGGTCAAGGGCAAGACTAGGTGGCAATGGGTGCTGCTGTCGTCGACGGCGGTCTATCACGTGATCGCCACGGGACAAGTCCGCGGGCTGAAGGCCCACGACAGCCGGGCCGCCAAGGTGGTGATCGACTTCCTCCAGGGGGCCGTGCCCGAAGTCTGGGTTGCCGACCGCGCTATGCCGCTCAGAACGGGCATGGCATTGAGCGCCAGTTCTGCCTCGCCCATCTGCTGCGCGACAGTCAATACGCCATCGACGAGGGCGATACCGCCTTTGCCCCCGGCTTCAAACTCCTCCTCTTGCGCGCCCTCGCCATCGGCCGGCGGCGCGAGGCCCTCAAGGACAGCACGCTCGTGCAATACCGGGCCGATCTTTTCGTCTTCATTACCAGACGCGATGTCCCATACACCAACAACGGCTGCGAAGCAGGGGGATGTCCCGGTCGATGTTGAATTAGGGAGGCAGGCGTTGCTCACCTTGAGCCATTAGGCTCGGGGTGCTGAATCCACGCAGGAGAGCAACGCCATGAAGGAATCTACCACATCGGTCGCCGTCGTCCCGGCGGCAATCGTCGAAGAGGCTTGGCAGGATGTCGGAGCGAGTTTCGAGCGCTTCTGCCTGACGGCAGGCATCGCCACCCTGGCCACCATGATGGAGGAGGATGCAGCGCGGCTGTGCGGCCCCCGCTACGGCCGAGCCGAAGACAAGGCGGGTCACCGCTGGGGGAAGACCAAGGGGAAGGTCGGCTTCCACGGGGGGAACGTTGAGGTCGAACGCCCCGGGCTAATGATCCTGCGGCGGCGACTATGCCCGAGTTCAACTTCCCGCGTGGTCAGCCCGACAATTAAATTGTTTGCTCATAATCTACCTGTCTCGCCGGTTACGTTTCGCGACGTGTAGCTATAAAATTCCAAATCCATGAAAAATTTTCAAAGCGATAGCTATATTTGCTGATCTCTACTAGTTCGCCGCGAGGTGCGCTGAGATCACCTCCCACATGATTGCTTTCGACTTTATAAAGCGTATACCCATGTTTTTTGAAAAATTCGTAAAAATCCCGAAAAAAGTTCCGCGCATCTACTTGATGAAATCCGAACTCATATCAATCTTGCCAGAAGAGATTGTTCTTTCTGCGCCTTTCAGGACACTTAATTCACTTCCTTCTGTGTCAATCTTCAGGACATCGATATGACTAATCCCGCGAGTTTCGATAATGTTGTCCAAGGTCTGGCGCGGTATGCGAAACGCGGTTAGTGAGTTCTGGTGTGTCATTCATGATACACATTCACTGGATTTGGGTTCGTTGCGAGGGTAGGATCGATACTTCGGGCGTTTTAACATCAAACGACGCGGCGCATCAGGCCCGTACAACCGTATATGCCCCAGAATTCAAACCTTTTGGGGTCAAGGCCTTCGATAACACCTTGATATACACCGTATTCGCTCGTCGCCGCGTCTGCGTTTCGCGGGTCATTGAAGTCGTGGAACAGGCAAAAGGCACCCGGTTTCACTACGCGCTCGAGTGTCCGGCAAACCTCATAGACATGTTCGTACGTATGGGAGTGATCGATAAAAGCAAAGTCGAATAGACGATTGGCGTTGCCCAGCGTTCGGACCGCCTCGCCGCCGTCAGTTATGAAAGCGTGGACTCGTTCAGCCCCTGGCCTCCCTTCCAGGTTCGCCCGCGCTTTCGCGATCGCATCGGCGGCCAGGTCGATTGTCACGATCACATTGCTAATCCCGGAGTCCTGCGACGCCTGAGCAATGACCGAGGTCGAGAGGCCATAATACGTGCCCAATTCTAGAACGTCGCCGTTACAGAAATACGCCATCTCGTAAAGTTTGAGGGCGTCAGCCGGCAGTAACCAGCCTTCGATGCCGAGATCAATCATCCCGTTCTCTGCGACGTTTGACACGAGTGCCGCATGGTGCTGATTGATGAACTCACCGGGATAGCCATAGGTCTTCAGATATGGCGTCTCGAAGCGGCGGTCGATCGCAGTTTGGTCAAGCGTGAGAAAGGTATTCTCATGACGCGTCAGCGCGTAGCCCCGATGCGGTTTGTCGGAAAGAGGAACGACATCGTTCTCGCTAGCCATGGATTTCTTAGCTCTCAGATGAGGAAGTAGATCGGCCAGATTCTCGGGCCGTTGAACAGAATTTTACGTCTCATCGGCGCGCCAACGCAAAGAGATTTTATGGTAGCCAGCCCGGGCGGAATTACAACGTAATTCGCTATCTCGCTGCCCCTCACAAACCCGGTCGCCGAGCCTCGCTGCACCAAAAGCTATTCGCCGACATTCACCGGATTCCCGGCGGGTGTTGACGCCACAATCGCAGCGCTGACCGGCGAGGGCAACGCGAAATCGCCTTCAGCCCGAGCAAGAGGCGTACGAACCGGCATTCGCCGGATTGCCGAGGTGTTCGGTGTGATTTTCCGGCTCGGCGAGGCACGGCGCAACGAAATTCGATCGCAGTCGCCTCTGTTCGCAGCCAAATCGCCGGGTTGCCCGTCCGCAGGTCCCAGAACCCGCTGCTTTGCGTTCACCAAGGCGCACCTCGACCCTCGTTCTCCGGCCGCCTCTGACGTCAGCGCCCGTCACGCCGGCGCGGGCGGTGCCCGCAGCCGGGCGATCAGCGACAGGATGTCGGCGAACATCTGGCGCGGCACCGCGACCTCGGCCATTTGGAATGTGACGTAGCGCCCGTGGCTGACGACCTTCGCGCCGATCTTGACCAGCTTCTCGCGCAGGCTGGTCAGCGACCACGGCTCTGCCGTCTTCGGCAACGCCAGCGTCCGCATAAAATTGCCAAGGTTGTACGCAAGCGCGTGAAGCTGAAGACGCACAGCGTTGGCAGCGAAGGTGCTGCACGACAGCCGGGTCCACTTGATCGCGTTCTTGCCCTCTTTGATGTGCTGCTCACACGTGCCGCGCTTGTTGTAGAAGGCGACGATGCCTTCGGAGGAGCGCGATAGATTGGAGACGATGAAGCCAACTGTCGGACAAAGTTGGCCCGGATGCCACTCGACCTTGGCCACGACGTGGCGCGGCTTCCAGCTCTGCGCCTGATAAGAGAAGCTGGCGTAGTAGCGTCGCACCTCGTGCGGTGGTCGCCCGACCGGGCGCTTCAGGAGGTATCCGATCCTGTCCTGCAACACCCGGTTGGCCGGCAGCCGGATTGCGTACCCGACGCCCTCGGCTTCGAGCTACTCGTACATCTCGGGATTGCCGAACGCCGCGTCGCCCCGAAAGTAGAGGCGCTTCACGCTGTCCCGGTAGCGCGCGATCACCGGTTCCAACAGCGCACGCCAGCCATCTGCGCTGTGCACGTTGCCGGGCCGCAGGACGCAGCGCTCGACATCGCCGAACTGGTTGAAGACGAACAGCGGGTGGTGTCGCCGCCGGTGCACCTGGTCGATCCACTGGCCGGGCAGATCAACAAGCGCTGCGAGGTTCTCTACCCGGCAGAGCCACTTCGTCTCGAAGCGGCCCATCTGGCTGGCCGAGGCGGCAAAGCCGGTGATCGCCCGGTCACCGACCACCCATCGCATCGCCGGATCGCGGCACAGCCGCTCGGCGTCGTTCACGCCCTCGTAGCCGGCCAGCCGCCCGAACACCGATTGCCGCGGCAGACCCGCCAGCCGATGCCGATCGTTCTTGCCGGTGCGCGCGTCGGCCAGCGTGCCGGCACCCGTGCGGTCAGACTGATCGCGTCATCCAGCTCGCGGTAGGGTAGCAGCCCGGCGTCCGAGGTGATCGTCGAGCCGCGAGTTTTCCCAGATGATCACTTTGTCGATGTCGTATTCGTGTTCGGTCTGTCCGGGGAAGTCCGTCGCAGAGATCTCGACCCGTTGCTTTAGAAACAGACGCAGAGCCGGCCGACCAAGGAGTGACTTTGACATAAAGGCGCGGCGGATCGCGCAAAGCAATTTGCCCTCCGGGTCATAGAGTGACACGTCAATCAGGGGCGTCATGAACTCGTGCGCCTCGTCTGCATGCATTGCTGTAGAAAGGTTACAGCTACTTAGAACAAAACGCCCTGCTCTTCGTTCATCTGCAACGGTCTGTAGCGAAACAGCAACGATGTCGAGGTTGCACGCGATGTTGGAACCTGCGGCAGCACCACAAATTTTGATATCCACGTCGTCATTGACTTACGAGCCAGACCTATCTCTAGGAGATCATTAACTGTTAAATTGCGTGACTTGGTGCGCTCTGAGGGGATAAATCGGCCCCCGTCATAAAGTGGAAATTACTTCCAGCGAGTGGAGGTTGACCGTGAACCGGTCTTTTCCGTTGACTAAATCGATGATGTCTCGTGTCCACCCGTTCTAGACGTGTTGGTCGGGGGCGAGCTTTGCCAATCGCGCTTTCGTCCTCCGCCAGAGCATTCGCGCCCCCCTGTACCCTGCCGATCGTGTGGCAGATCGAAGCGGCCGGGGCGACGACGCCCCGTGCCATCGCGGCGGCGCTCAACGCGCACGGCATCCGCACGGCGCGAGGCGGCGGCTGGCATGACTCGACGGTTCGAAACCTCTTGGCGCGGGCGACGCCATAGGGCCACCGTCTCACGGCGGCGGCCGTCAACCCGCCGAGTTGCGGCCGTTTGCTTCCCATGTGCTTCCCATTTCTGAGGGTCTTAACCGATAGGTTATCCAACCCATTGTAAAGAATGGTGGGCGCGACAGGGATTGAACCTGTGACCCCTACGATGTCAACGTAGTGCTCTCCCGCTGAGCTACGCGCCCCTTGTCATCCGCGTCAGCCTCTGGCGACGCGGGCGACGGTTTAGCGGAAATGCCGGCGGCGGACAAGGGAGGGCAGCGTGACAGGCAGCGCGGCAGAAGCAGTCCCGACGATGCCCCCGGGAATCATCGTCGAGCGCGACCTGATGGTGGCGGCGCGCGATGGCGTCCCGCTCGCCACCGACGTCTATCGGCCGCTGGGCAGCGAGCCATTCCGTCATCATCGAGCGCACGCCACACGACCAATCGGCGGTGAAGCGCGCCGAGCGCAGCGCTGCTAATGCCCGGCCGCGCTTGCGCGATGAGGTCGCCGCATATTTTTCGCTCCGGGCGAAATCTATCCGATCACGATCGCGCTGTTCCCGGCCGCAACCCGGTTCCGGCGCGGCCATCGGTCGCGGCTCGACCTGCCCGCCGCAACTTCCCGTATGTCGACGGAACCCGAATTCGGGCAAGCCGGAAGGTTGTGGGCGAGCGCCCGCGCCTCGCGCGCAGCCATGCAGCCATATCGTCGTCGACTGCGCGCGCCCATCGCACCTGTTGCTGCCGGTAATCCCACCGGCTCATTGACGCAGCCGGTAGCCACCGCGATAACGTCAAGGTATCGATCGGCTGGCAGGCATGCGCCGGAGAGGGTGGCGTGCGGGCGCTTGCGGCTTATGATAATGGTTCGCACGTGAGGCGATAGCGAGAGGTGGGGCTTGGTTGAACGGTTGATCCCGACGCTCGCCGCCGGCTTGGTTCCGGGTGGGCCGGCGGGGAGGGCGCTTGACGCCGCCATTCTGGCATTGCGGCGCGGCGAGCCGGTGCTGCTGGCCGGGCGCGGCGCGGCATTTCTTGCGCTCGCCGCCGAGTTCGCCGATGACGGCAATCTGGCGCGACTGCGCGCCGTGGCCGACCGGCCCTTGCGCATGGTGCTGACGCGCCGCCGCGCGGTGGCGCTCGGGCTGGCCCGCCGCGAAACCGCCCCGGCGGCATTGTCGGGCGCGGTGTCGATCACCTTGGCGCCGCTGCTGTCCGCTGCGGTCATCCGCAATCTCGCCGATCCCGCCGCCTCGCTCGGCGTCGAGCCGCCGGGGCTGGGCCCCGAGCCGGCCGCCGCCGAGGGCGGCGAACTCGCGGCAGTCGCGCTCGCCAAGCTGGCGGCGCTGTTGCCGGCCGCGGTCGTCCTGCCGCTTGTCCAGGCCGAGGCGGCGCTCGCGCGGCGGCGCAGCGATGTCGCGGTCGTTGCCACCGAGGACGTGCTGACCCGCCGCGCCGCGATGGCCGGCCTGAACCGCGTTGCCGAGGCGCGGGTGCCGCTCGCCGATGCCGAGGATGCGCGCCTGATCGCGTTCCGCCCGGGCGATGGCGGCAGCGAGCATCTTGCGATCCTGATCGGCACACCCGATCCCGCAGCGCCGGTATTGGTGCGGCTGCATTCGGCCTGCTTCACCGGAGACGTGCTGGCGAGCCTCAGATGCGATTGCGGCGACCAGCTGCGCGGCGCGATCGCGTCGATCGCGCGAGCCGGTGGCGGCGCCCTGCTCTACCTCGCGCAGGAGGGCCGCGGCATCGGCCTCGTCAATAAACTGCGCGCCTATCAGCTGCAGGATGCCGGCTTCGACACGGTCGACGCCAACGAGCAGCTCGGCTTTGACGCCGACGAGCGGGTCTACCTGCCGGCGGCCGAGATGCTGCGCCAGCTCGGCTTCGCAACGGTGCGGCTCTTGACCAACAACCCCGACAAGGTCGCCGCGCTCGAGCGCTATGGCATCCGCGTCGCCGAGCGGGTGCCGCACGTGTTTCCGGCCAACGGCCACAACGAGCGCTATCTACGCACCAAGGCGACGCGCAGCGGCCACCTGCTGTAGTTCGCCACCTGTTGTAGGTCGGCAGCCTATCGCTTCACCGTCATGCCGGGCCGCGCCCGGCGATGACGGTCGAGGCGATGCGCCGGATGCGGCTCAGCCGCGCTGCACCAGCTCGATGCGGTAGCCGTCCGGGTCTTCGATAAAGGCGATGACCGAGCCGCCATGCGCCATCGGGCCGGCCGGGCGCGGGATCTTGACGCCGGCGGCGCCGAGCGCCTCGCACGCCTTGTAGACGTCCGGCACCCCGACCGCGAGGTGGCCGAACGCGCTGCCGAGCGCGTAAGGCTCGGCCTGCTCCCAATTATGGGTCAGCTCGATGACCGTGCTGTCGGTCTCCTCGCCGTAGCCGACAAAGGCGAGGGTGAACTTGCCGGTCGGATAGTCGCGCTTGCGCAGCAGCTTCATGCCGAGCAGGTCGGTATAGAAATGCAGCGATTTGTCGAGGTCTTTGACCCGCAGCATCGTGTGCAGCAGGCGAGCCTTGCCCGGCGGCGCAGTATCGGTCGTTGTCATCGTGGGGGTGCTCCTTCCCGTTTCGCGGCGAGGATCGCGAGGATGCGGTCGGCGGCGGCGCGGCTCGGCGACGCCTCGCCGCCCCGCAACCGCCGCATGGCCTCATCATAGCCGGCCAGATGCGCGCTGCGAACCCGTTCGTCCTGGATCAGTTGGGCGAGCGAAGCAGCCAGCGGCTCCGGCATGCAGGGGCGGCGCCCCAGATGCTCGGGCACCAGCACACGCCCGAGCAGCAGGTTGACGAGGTTGACCTGGCGCACCTTGACGATGTGGTCGAGCAGCATCTCGGTCATCGGGCTGAGGCGGTAGGCGACGACCATCGGCAGCCCGGCCAGCGCCAATTCGAGCGCCACCGTGCCCGACGCGGCGAGCGCCACCCGGCTGGCGGCAAAGGCGTCGTATTTCTCGCCGGGCCCGCGCAAAATGACCGGCCGCCCTGGCCAGTCCCGCACCCCTGCACTAACCGTGTCAGCGACAGTCGCGACGGTCGGTACCGCGACGCGAAACGGCCCGACAATCGTCTCCAGCCGGGAGAGCGCGGCGCCGAACGCCGGCAGCAGCCGACGCACCTCGCCGCCGCGGCTGCCCGGCAATACCGTGATCACCAGCTCGCCCTCGGCGATGCCGTATGCCGCGCGGAAGCGCGCCGCGTCGCCGCACTCGGCGCCGCTTTCCAATACCGGGTGGCCGACATGGCTCGCGGCGAGGCCGACTCCGCTCGAAATAGGGCGGCTCGAACGGCAGCAGGGTCAGCAGATGGTCGTACCACCGCGCCATGCGGCGGGCGCGGCCGGCCCGCCACGCCCATACCATCGGCGCGACGTAATGGATGAGCGGCAAGGTCTCGCCCTGGCGGCGGAGGCGCTGCGCGATGCGCCAGCTGAACCCCGAGCTGTCGATCGTGATCACCGCGTCGGGCCGCAAGCGTGCGGATCGCCGCCACCGTCTCGCGCACCCGGCGCAGGATCAGCGGCGCCCGCGGCAACACCTCGGCCACCCCGGCGACCGCCAGATCGGCGAGCGGCACGAGGCTGTCGAGCCCTTCCGCCGCCATCCGCTCGCCGCCGATCCCGGCGATGCGCAGACGACCGCCGGTGCGCTCGCGCAACGCCGCGATCAGCGCCGCCCCGAGCGCGTCGCCCGATGGCTCGCCGGCGACGATGAACAGAAACGGCGCCGCGGCGCCGCCCTCGCGCATCGGGACGTCATCGGGCGCTGACGCCGACCACGAACAGGCCGGCCGCGTCGGCCAGGCGGATCACCTCCGGGCGGTCGATGACCAGCGTCGCGCCGGCCTCGGCGGCGATGCCGCGCAGCCCGCTCTCGGCCGCCAGGATCACGGTCTGCGGCCCGATCGTCGGGCGGTCGGCGCGCCGCTCCTGGCCCGGCTTCTCGGCCTTGACCAGAACCCCGCCCGGGCCGTCGCGGCGCAGTTCGGCGCAGCGGCGTAAGAGGGCATCGGTGCCCTCGATCGCCTCGACCCCGAGCACCAGCCCCTGCTGCACGACGACCGCCTGGCCGATATCGAGCGCCCCGATCGCGCGCGCCAGACGCAGACCCTGCGCGATGTCGGCCGCAGCCTCGGCGTCCGGCCGCAGCGCCCCGAGCGGCCCTTCCGGCAGCGCCGCCTCGTCGAGCAGTTGATCGGCGCCGACGACGTGAAACCCCTCGCGCTCCAATTCCTTGACGACGGCCGACAGCAGGCCGTCGTCGCCGAGCGCGCGATAGCCGATCCGGGCCAGCAGCTTTGCCGCCCGCCAATCCGGGCGCAGCGCGGCCAGCGAGGGACGCCGCACCCCGCCGGCCAGCACGAGGTCCCGGACCCCGGCGGCGTGCAGCAGGTCGAGCGCCCGCCCGGCGCTCCCGACAGGGCACCAGGCATGCGGCATGGCGGCGACCGTCGCCGGCTCGGCCGCCCCCTCGATCGCCAGGACAAACACCTCGCGCCCGGTGGCGTGGCAGCTGTCGATGATCCGGCGCGGCAAGTCGCCGCTGCCGGCAATAATCCCCAGCCGGCCTTCGGGCGGGCCATCGGGCAGGTCTTGGGGCGTGCCCCGGTATGTGCCCTGGGGTGTGCCCTGGGGTGTAGTTGGGGCCGCGCGGTCGGCGCTACCCGCCATTCGCCCCTTTCGGCTGGCAGATCGCGCGGCTCGAATTGGCGCGGATAAAGGTGATGATGTCGTCGACCGGGGCGATCCCGCCAAACCGCTCGGCCGCCTCGTTGACCCGGTCGTTGAGTGTGCCGTCGCCCGAAAACAGGAACTGGTAGGCGGCGCGCAGCCCCTGGATGTCCTCGCGGCTGTAGCCGTGGCGCTGCATGCCGATGATGTTGAGGCCGCAGAGCCGGGCCCGGTCGCCCATTGCCTGGCCATAGGGAATGACGTCGCGCTCGACCCCGGACATGCCGCCGATCATCGCGTGCCGGCCGATGCGGACGAATTGATGAACCGCGCACAGGCCGCCGAGCCGGGCGTATTCCTCGACCACGACATGGCCGGCGAGCGTCGCGTTGTTGGCCATGATCACGTTGTCGGCGATCTGGCAATCATGCGCGACATGCACCCCGACCATCAGCAGGCAATCGTCGCCGATCCGGGTCACCATGCCGCCGCCGGCGGTGCCGGGGTTGATCGTGACATATTCGCGGATCGTGGTGCGGCGGCCGATAACCAGCGAGGAAGGCTCGCCGTTGTATTTGAGATCCTGCGGCTCCTGGCCGATCGAGGCGAACGGAAAGAGCCGCGAGCCTTCGCCGATCGTGGTGCGCCCGTCGATCACGACATGCGCCGTGAGCCGCACGCCCGGGCCGAGCACGACATGCTCGCCGACGATGCAATAGGGGCCGATCGCGACGTCGTCGGCGAGGGTCGCTCCGGGAGCGACGATGGCGGTTGGGTGGATCTCGGGCATGCCCCGGCCGGTTGCCCCTAGTCGTCCAAAATCATCGCGGCGAACACCGCTTCCGCCATCAGCTTGCCGCGGACCTCGGCGCGGCCCTCGAATTTCCACACATTGCCGCGATGGCGCTGCTTGGTGACGCGGACATGGAGGACGTCGCCGGGGAACACCGGCTTGCGAAAGCGCGCATTGTCGACGCTCATGAAATAGACGAGCTTGCCCTCCGCCTCCGGGCCGAGCGTGTGCACGACCAAAACCGCCGCGGTCTGCGCCATCGCCTCGATGATCAGGACGCCCGGCATTACCGGCCGGGTCGGGAAATGCCCCTGAAAGAAGTGCTCGTTGATCGACACGTTCTTGACGCCGGTCGCGTGCGCATTCGCCACCACATCGACGACCTTGTCGATCATCAGGAACGGGTGGCGGTGCGGGATCATCTCCATGACCCGCTGAATATCGATCTCGATGGGTTGCGCCTCGGAGGCGTCCGGGGCGCAGGCCGGATCGATCATCATCCGTCCTTCTTCGTCGCAAGGCGCTGCAGGATCGCCACCTGTTTCATGAACGAGCGTATCGGCACCGCCGGCGCGCCGCACACGGTCTCGCCCGGCGCGATGTCGCGCATCACGCCCGACTTCGCCGCGATCCGGGCGCCGTCGCCGATCTCCAGATGGCCGGCAAAACCGGCCTGCCCTCCCGCCATGACAAAGTCGCCGAGTTTGGTGCTGCCGGAAATCCCGACCAGAGCGGCGAGGATGCAACCCCGCCCGAGAACGACATTGTGCCCGATCTGCACCAGATTATCGATCATCGTGCCCGGTCCGATAACGGTATCATGCCCCGATCCGCGGTCGACCGTCGAATTTGCCCCGACCTCGACATCGTCGCCGATGATGACGCGACCGAGTTGCGGCACCTTGACCGGAGCTTCCGCGTCGGGCGCGAAGCCGAAGCCGGGCTGGCCGATACGCGCTCCTGGATGCAGTACGACGCGGGCGCCGATCATGCAATGGCTCAGCGTCACATTGGCGGCGATTCGGCAGTCGTCGCCGATCTCGACGCCGGCACCGATCACCGTGTTGGCTCCGACCTGACAGCGCGCCCCGAGCCGCACCCCGGCCTCGATCACCACACCCGCGCCGATCGCGCAATCGGCCGGCACCGCTGCGGTGGGGTCGATGACCGCCGAGACTGCCCGCTGCGGCGTGACCGGTGCGGCCGTATAGAAGGCTTGCGCGGCGCGGGCGAATGCCTTGTAGGGATCGCGCGTGATCAGCAGCGCCATGCCGGCTGGCGCGTTGTCGATCAGGCGCTCGCTGACAAGCGCCGCACCGGCCCGCGAGCTGGCAAACGCCGCGACGTACTTGCGATTGTCAAGGAACGTGAGGTCGTCGGGACCGGCCGTCTCGAGCGGTGCCACATCGACGACGAGGCGGCCCCCGGCATCCGGATCGCGCAACCTCGCCGCGGTCAACCGTGCGAGCGCGGCCAGCGAATGCGGTCCGGTCCGTTTGAAGAAGCGCGGATCAGCCATCGCAGCATGCTCCGGCCAAGTTGGTCGCCGCCGACTATTTCCTCTTCTTTGACCCGTGTGCGTGTGCGGGGGCGGTAGGGGCGGCCGGCGCTGCCTCTGCGGCCGCTGGCGCGACAAAATTGACGGTGAGTGTCGGCATCTGCTCGTCGAGCTTCTGCAACACCTGATCCGTCACGTCAAAGCCCTGGTCAAACAGCACCAGCTCGCTGCGCTGGAACACCAGATTGGCTTTCCGTTCCTTGGCGATTTGGGTGATGATCTTCAGCATCGCGTTCTGGATCTTTTCGAGTGCCTGGGCGTTGGAGCGCTCCAGCGCTTGGCGCTTGCTCTGCACACTGCGGTCGAGTTCGTTGACCTTCTGCTGAAACTCGCGACCCTTCTTGTTGAGCGCTTCTGCCGAAAGCGATGCCTGCTGGCGCTGCAGCGCGTCGCGCTCGTGGCGCAACGCCTCTTCCTGGTGGGAGATTTCCTTGGCGTATTCGGCGCGCTTTTCCTCGATCTGCTGCCGCACCATCTTCGCCGACTTGGAATTCTGCAACAGCGACTGAACGTCGACGACCAGGATGTTCAGGGCAGGCGCCGCTGCTGCCGGTGCAGCGGGTGCTGCCACAGGGGCCGGCGGCGCTGCAGCAGGGGCAGGCGGCTTCTGCTGCGCCTGGGCATAACCGCCCATCGCGCACAGCAGCATAAGCAACATCAGCGGGCCCGATCCCGCACGCATGACCGACATTAGAACCTCGTACCGAAACTGATGTGGAAGAACTGCGTCTTGTCGAATGATTCCTTCTTGATCGGCACGGCAACATCAAGCCGGATTGGCCCGACCGGGGATTTCCACGACACGCCGACGCCGGCGCTGGCGCGGATCGCGCTGACATCGCGGATTTGCGGCTGAACCCCGCCGTTGTTCGCCAGCTGGGCCGGCGTCAGCACGAGGTTGTCCTGATCGTTCGACCACAAATTGCCGAAATCAGTAAAAACCCGTCCGCTGATGCCAAGTTCCTTCGGCAGGCCGAGCGGCACGCCGAGGGCGAGCGAGCCGACATAGTATTTGTTGCCGCCAAGCGCGTCGCCGGAGACCGTGTCGCGCGGCCCGATTCCGGCCGGTTGGAAGCCACGGAGATTGTCGCCGCCGACAAAGAAGCGGTCCTGCAGCAGCACTTGTTGCCCGCCCCAACCGAATACGTCGCCGGCTTCCCCGGTAAAACTCAGCACCCACTCCGGGGCGACGGAATAATAATAGCCAAAATTTAGCTTGCTCCGAAAGTATTGGACACCAAATCCTATGCCGGCAAAGTCATTTCCAATCGATGCAAAATAGCCGGATGTCGGTTCGAGGCGGTTGTCGCGACGATCGTACAGCAACACCTGTCCGATTGACGAAGTGGTGTGGGTGCCTGCCTGCAAGTTGAATGTATAGCGACGCGTTGCTTTGGACGTTGGTGATATCGTCCGAGCGCGCCGTATATTTCCAGGTCTGCCGCAAATCTTCGGAAATCTGGTAGCCGGCACGCAGCGCGCCGCCATAGGAGAACTGCTGGAACGCCGGGGTGACACCGTTGAAGAAGCTGGCCGTCGGGCTGGTCTTGACTTCAAACAGGTCGAAGCCGGCGGCGAGGTTTTTGTCGAGAAAATAGGGTTCGGTAAAGCTGAGGTCGACCTGCTGCGAGCGGAGCGACACCACCGTGCCGATCCGGATATCCTGGCCGCGGCCAAGGAAGTTGCGCTCGCGAACGCTGATGTCGGCGAGCGGGCCGTCGGCGGTCGAAAAGCCGAACCCGAGCGACAGCTCACCGGTCGACTGCTCCTCGACCTCGACCGTGATGACGGTGCGATCAGGCGCCGAGCCGGGGCTGTTGGAGATGTCGACCTTTTTGAAGAAGCCGAGATTCTTGATCCGTTCCTTCGAGCGTTGCATCTTGCTGGTGTTGAACGCGTCGCCTTCGACGAGGCGGAACTCGCGGCGGATCACCTTGTCGAGCGTGCGCACGTTGCCGTTGATGTCGATGCGCTCGACATAGACCTGCGGCCCCTCCTGCACATGGAACAGGATGTCGAGGGTGTGCGCTTTCTTGTTGCGGGTGATCTGCGGCTTGATTTCGACAAAGGCGTAGCCGCGATTGCCGAGTGCGTCGGTCAGCGCCGCGATCGAATGCTCGACCTGCGTCGGCATTGTACCAGTCGCCGCTGTGCACGGTGAGCAGCGGCAGCACCGTGTCGCGGGGCAGATCCTTGAGCTTGATGTCCACGTCCACTTTGCCGAAGCGGTAGCGCTCACCCTCGTCGACCGTGAAGGTGATGATGAAGCCGTCGCGGTCCGGGGTCAGCTCGGCGACCGCCGAGACCACCCGGAAATCGGCGTAACCTTCCGACAGGTAGAATTTGCGCAGCAGCTCGCGGTCGTAGGTCAGCCGGTCGGGGTCGTAGCTGTCCGAGGTCGACAGAAAGCGGTACCAGCGGGTTTCCTTGGTTTCGATGACGCCGCGCAGCGTGCTGTCGCTGAACTGGCGATTGCCGACGAAACTGATGCTGCGCACGCCGGTCGACGGGCCTTCGTTGATCTCGAAGACGAGATCGACCCGGTTTTCCGACAGCTGGATGACCTTGGGGTCGACTGTGGCGGCAAAGCGGCCGTGGCGGCGATACAGTTGCAGGATGCGCCGAACATCGTTCTGCACGCGGGTGCGGGTATAGACGACCCGCGGGCGCTCCTGGATCTCGCTGTTGAGGTCCTTGTCGGAGAGCTTGGAATTTCCCTCGAACGCGATCCGGTTGATGATCGGGTTCTCGACCACCTTGACGACGAGCGTATTGCCTTCGCGGATAAGCTTCACATCGGCGAATAGCCCGGTCGCGAACAGCGCCTTCAGCGAGGCGTCGACCCGCTCGGCATCCCACGCGTCGCCGGGCCGCAGCAGCAGGTAGGAACGCACCGTCTCCGCCTCGATGCGCTTGATCCCCTCGACCCGGATATTCGAGATGGTGCCAGCCTTCGACGGCGCCGCTTTGGCCGCGGCCCGTACCGGACTCGCAGCCGCACGCCGCTGCGCCGCGGCGGACGCCGTCCAGATGCCCGTCCCGACGAGCACGACGGCCAGCACCGCCAGCCAGCGAAAAGTCACGCGCTTCGACCCCAAGCCCCCACCCCGACGCTTGCTCTGCCCTACCGTATTCGCGGATCGTGTCAGGTTACGAAGCGCTTCACAATATCGACGATCCCGGTATGCACGAGATCGTTCCACGTCGCGAACACCATCAGCGTCAGCACCAGCGCCAGCCCGACGCGAAACCCGTACTCCTGCGCGCGCTGGCCTAAGGGCTTGCCGCGGATCGCTTCTGCCGCATAAAACAGCAGGTGGCCGCCGTCAAGCACCGGCACCGGGAACAGGTTGATCAGCCCGAGATTAACCGACAGGACGGCCATGAACCATAGCAGCGGCACAATGCCGCCCTGCGCCACCTCACCGGATAGCTGGGCAATGCGCAGCGGGCCGCCGAGTTCATCGGTATTGCGGGTGCCGATCACCATCTGCCACATCGCCTGCAGCGTCGTGGCCGACAGGTTCCACGTCTCGCCGACGGCGCGCACCACCGCGCTGGCCGGATCGCGCTTGACGTAGCGCACCGCGCCGCCGCGGATGCCGAGCTGACCGACCTCATGCTTCCCGAAACGGTCGCTCTCCTCGACCAGGCTCGGCGTCACATGCAGCGTCACCATCGCGCCGTCGCGCTTGACGACGATTGCCATCGGCACGTTCAGGATTGAGCCGCACCAGCTGCTGCACGTCCTCGAAGCGGTCGATCGTGTGTCCGTCGATGCTGACGATCGCGTCGCCGGCGCGCATTCCGCCGGTCGCCGCCGCGCTGCCTTTCATCACTTGGCCGACCTCGGCCGGCGTGAAGGGCTGACCGAACGTCATGAACAACAGCGACAGCACGACGATGGCGAACAGGAAATTCGCCAAGGGCCCGCCGGCGACGATCGCGGCGCGCTGCCCCAGCCGCTTGCAATGAAACGACACCTCGCGCTCGGCGCCGGTCAGCGGCACCAGCGGCGTCGTCGGCAGGCTCGAGGTCGGATCGCTGTCGCCGAACATCTTGACGTAGCCGCCGAGCGGGATGGCGCTGAACTTCCAGCGGGTCCCGGCGCGGTCCCACCAGCCGAACAGCTCGGGCCCGAAGCCGATCGAGAATACCTCGATCTTCACCCCGTTCCCGCGGGCGATCAGATAATGGCCAAGCTCGTGCACGAATACGAGCACGGTCAGGACGAACAGGAACACCCCGACGTACAAAAAGCCGCCGTGCACGAACAGCATCAGGTGGTTCATTCGTTATCCGTCATACGGTGCCGCGCGACGAGCCGCGCGTGGCCACCAGTTGCGCCGCAACGCTGCGGGCGGTGCTATCGAGATTGTAGACGTCGTCGAGCGAGTCAAGCGTCCCGCCCGGCAACCGCTCCAATGTCTGCTCGACGATGGCCGCGATGTCGAGAAATCCGATCCTGCCGGCGAGGAAGGCGTGGACTGCGGTTTCGTTGGCCGCGTTGAGCACGGTCGGGCCGCCGCCGCCGCCGCACAGCGCGGCGCGCGCCAGGCGCAGCGCCGGAAATCGCCCTTCGTCCGGCGCCTCGAAGGTGAGCTGGCCGATTTCGGCCAGGTCGAGCCGCTTGGTCGGCGCCGCGGTCCGGTCGGGCCAGCCGAGCGCGTAGGCGATCGGGGTGCGCATGTCGGGCGAGCCGAGATGCGCCAGCACCGAGCCGTCGCGATAGGTCACCAGGCCGTGGATGATCGATTGCGGGTGGATGACGATGTCGATGCGCTCGGATGCCAGCTGAAACAGGTAATGCGCCTCGATCAGCTCGAGACCCTTGTTCATCAGCGTCGCCGAGTTCGACCGAGATCTTTGCGCCCATGCGCCAGGTCGGGTGGGCCACCGCCTGCCGCCGGGGTCGCCGTGCGCATGTGCTCGATGCTGCGACTCGCGGAACGGCCCGCCGCTGCAGGTCAGCGTGATCTTCTCGATGCCTTCGATCCGGTCGAAATCAAAGCATTGCCAGATCGCGTTGTGCTCGCTGTCGACCGGCAGCAGGGTCGCGCCGTGCGCCGCGACCTCGCGCATGAACAAGCCGCCGGCGCACACCAGCACTTCCTTGTTGGCGAAGGCGACGATGCGCCCCTTGCGGATCGCCGCCAGAGTCGGCTCCAACCCGGCCGCGCCGACAATCCCGGCCATCATCCAGTCGGCCGGACGCTCGGCCGCCTCGACGAGCGCCGCGCGGCCGCAGCCGACCTCGATGCCGCTGCCCGCCAGCGCCTCCTTCAGCGCGTCGTAGTCGGCCGGATCGGCCACCGCCGCGAAGCGCGCGCCGAGCGCCTTCGCCTGCTCGGCCAACAGGCTCGTGTTGCGATTGGCGGTCAACGCCTCGACCGTGAAATCGTCAGGGTGGCGCAGCAGGAGGTCGACCGTGCTCTGGCCGACCGACCCGGTCGAGCCGAGGATCGTGACGCGGCGCGGCTGGCCAATTCCGGCGCTGCGGCGCTCGTCCAGCCGTGCCAAGCCGATCATCGCCACTCCACGACGCTGCCGCCGATCAGCGACAGCAGCGCCACCGCCGGCACCACGGCCAACAGGCCGTCGAGCCGATCGAGAAGACCGCCATGCCCGGGAATGAGGCCGCTCGAGTCCTTCACGCCGAACCTTCGCTTGGCCGCCGATTCCGCAAGATCGCCGAACTGCTCGACGATCGCAAGCCCCGCGCTGACCAGCACCAGGGGCGCCACCGACGCGCTGCCGAGGAACCGCGCCGTGCCCCAGCCGACGAGCGCGGCGCAGACTGCCCCGCCGATCAGCCCCGCCCAGGTCTTGCGCGGGCTCCAGCGCGGCGCCAGGCGCGGCCCGCCGATCCGCCTGCCGGCCATGTAGGCGCCGATATCGGTCGCCCACACGACAGCGAAGATCCACAGCAGCGTGCTCCGCCCGGTGCCGTCCGCCGGCGCCAGCCACAACAGCAGCACGCAAGGCAGCGCGACCCACAGCGCGCCTAAGGCGAGCCAGCGCGCGTCGCCGCCCGCCTCGCGCCGCGCGACCGCCCAGACGATCGCCGCACCGGCGAGGCTCAGCCGCGAACGCTGCCGTGACCGATGCGACGGCGGCGGCGCTCGCGGCCAGCACGGCGCCAATCAGCACGACGCCGCTGACGCCGAGCCGGCCGGCACGGCACAGGCGGGCCCATTCCCACGCCATTCCCGCCCCGGCCAGCGCAATGAGCAGCGGCAGCCACGGCCAGCCGAACCACACCGCGGCGATCGCGATCGGCACCAGCACCAGCGCCGAGATGACGCGCAGCCTCAGGGAGTTGCCCGCGCCCGGTTCAGCGCGAGCCAATCGTTGCACCATAGCGACGCTCGCGGCCGCAGTACTCGGCGATCGCCTGTTCGAGGTCGTCACGCCCGAAATCCGGCCACAGCGTCTTGGTGAATACCAGCTCGGCATAGGCGCACTGCCACAGCAGGAAATTGCTGATGCGCTGCTCGCCGCTGGTGCGGATCAGCAGATCGGGGTCGGGCAGGTCGGCGGTGAACAGGTGGCCGGCGATCAGGCTTTCGTCGATCGCTTCGACGTCAAGCCGCCCGGAAGCGACCTCGGCGGCGATCGCGCGCGTCGCGGCGACGATCTCGGCCCGCCCGCCATAGGACAACGCGATCGTCAGGTTGATCGCGCGATTGTCGCGGGTCAGCGCCTCGGCATTGTCGATCAGCGCGACGATGTCGGCAGACAGGCGGGCCTTGTCGCCGATCACCCGGAGGCGCACGCCGTTGCTTGTGCAATTCGGCGATCTCGCCGCGCAGGTAGTGGCGCAGCAGCCCCATCAGATCGTCGATCTCGTTGAGCGGGCGCTTCCAGTTTTCCGACGAGAAGCCGAACAGCGTCAGATACGGGACACCCAGCTCGGTCGCCGCCTTGAGGCTGCGGCGCACGGCTTCGGCGCCGCGCCGGTGGCCGGCGATGCGCGGCAGGCCGCGGGCCTCGGCCCAGCGGCCGTTGCCGTCCATGATGATCGCGATATGCCGCGGCAGCGGGCGCGGCGGGGCGGCGGCGAGCTTCATCAGACCTGTAGGATTTCCTTGTCCTTCTGCGCCAGCGTCTCGTCGATGCGCTTGATGTGCTCGTCGGTCAGTGTGCTGGATGTCGGTCTGCAGTTTGCGCTGCTCATCCTGCGAGAGGTCGCCGTCCTTTTCGAGCCGGCGCAGCGTCTCGATGCCGTGCTGCCGCACCTTGCGCACCGCGACGCGGGCGTCCTCGGCGTATTTGGCCGCAACCCGTGTCAGCTCACGGCGCCGCTCGGCGTTGAGCTCGGGGATCGGCACGCGGATCGTCTGGCCCTCGCTCTGCGGATTGAGGCCGAGCCCGGCCTCGCGGATCGCCTTGTCGACCGCCTTGGCGAGGCCGCGGTCCCACACCTGGACCGTGATCATGCGCGGCTCGGGCACGTTGACGCTGGCGACCTGGGTCAGCGGCACCGTGCTGCCATAGGCGGAGACCTGGACCGGCTCCAACAGGCCGGTCGAGGCGCGCCCGGTGCGCAGCCCGCTAAACTCCTTGCGCAGCACCTCGATCGCGCCGTCCATGCGGCGGGCGACGTCCTTCAGCAATTCCTCTTGCGCCATGGCCTCGGTCCCCTCGCGCTTCCTCGCTTCCGCTTCTTGCTCCCCGGCCGCCCTGCATTCGCGGCGGCTATCGTGTCTCCTCGATGATCGTATACCGTCCCAGCCCGCGCACGACCTGGGCGAACCCGCCATTCTCGAAAATCGAGAAGACGAGGATCGGGATCTTGTTCTCCCGCGCCAGCGAGATTGCCGAGGCGTCCATGACCTCGAGATCGCGCGCCAACACCTCGCGGTAATCGAGCCGCTCGAACCGCCGCGCGTCGGGCACCCGATAGGGATCGGCATCGTAGACGCCATCCACCTTGGTCGCCTTCAGCAGCGCGTCGCAGCCCATCTCGGAGGCGCGCAAGGCCGCTGCCGTGTCGGTCGTGAAAAACGGGTTGCCGGTGCCGGCCGCGAAAATCACCACCCGCCCCTTTTCGAGGTGGCGCATGGCGCGGCGCCGGATATAGGGCTCGCACACCGCCTGCATCGAGATCGCCGACTGCACCCTCGTCACGACGCCGCAGCGTTCGAGCGCGTTCTGCATCGCCAGCGAATTGATGACGGTGGCCAGCATGCCCATGTAGTCGGCCGAGGCGCGCTCCATGCCGACCGCGGCGCCCGACAGCCCGCGGAAGATGTTGCCGCCGCCGATCACGAGGCACAATTCGACGCCGAGCGCGTGAACCGAGGCGACCTCGCCAGCGATGCGCTCGACCATCGCCGGGTCGAGGCCGTAATCGCGCTCGCCCATCAACGCTTCGCCGGAAACTTTGAGCAGGACGCGACGATACGTGAGATCGGCTGGCATCGGCCTCTTGCCCATCCGGCTGCGCTGCCTCGTCTCGCGAAGCGTGGCGCGACACTACACCAAACCGGCCGTCGCAGGGCCAGCCGATTTGGCGTTGCGGGTGCGTGCGCGCGACGCGCCGGGCCCGCTCAGTTCTTGAGCTGGGCGGCGACCTCCGCGGCGAGATCGGTGGTCGGCTTGTCGATCCCCTCGCCGAGCGCAAAGCGGCAGAAGCCGGCGACCCGGATCGGCGCGCCGGCCGCCTTGCCGGCCGCTTCGACGATCTTGCTGACGCGGCTTTCGCCGTCGATCACGAAGACCTGCTCCAGCAGCACCGATTCCTCGTAGAACTTGCGCAGCCTGCCCTCGACCATGCGCTCGACGATCGCCTCCGACTTGCCGCTGCCGGCCGCCTGGTCGCGCAACATGGCGCGCTCGCGGTCGAGCGCAGCGCCCGGCACCGAGGCGATGTCGAGGTATTGCGGGTTGGCCGCCGCGACATGCATCGCCAGCTGCCGCCCGAGCGCGGCCAGCGCCTCGCCGCCGGCCTCGGATTCGAGCGCCACCAGCACGCCGATCTTGCCGAGGCCGGGCGCCAGCGAGTTGTGCATGTAGGAGGCGACCAGCCCCTGCCCGACCGCGAGCCGCGCCGTGCGGCGCAATACCAGGTTTTCGCCGATGCGGCCGACCAGTTCGGTCAACTCGTCGGCGACGCTGCGGCCGGTGCCGGGATAGGGCATCGCCTTCAGCGCCTCGACATCGCCGCTGGCAGCCACCGCCAGCCCGGCCACCGCGCGCACGAACGCCTGAAACAACTCGTTGCGGGCGACGAAATCGGTCTCCGAATTGACTTCGACCACGGCGCCCGCCGGGCCCCGCGTCGCCACCCCGACAAGCCCTTCGGCGGCGACGCGCCCGGCCTTCTTCGCCGCCGCCGCGAGACCCTTTTTGCGCAGCCAGTCGACTGCCGCCTCGATATCGCCGGCGGTGTCGCCGAGCGCGCGCTTGCAGTCCATCATTCCGGCGCCGGTCTTGTCGCGCAATTCCTTGACCAGCGCCGCGGTCACCTCGGCCATCAGCTCATCCCCTCAACCTGAATCCCGTCCCGCGCGCCTATTCCGCCGCGGGGCTTGCCTCCGCCTCCGCCTCCGCCTCGATCTCGGCCGGGGCGGCCTCGACCGCCGCGAATTCCTCGCCGATCTCCTCATCCTCGGCCACCGCCGCGCTCGGCAATTCGGCCCGCGCGCCGATGTCGATGCCCGAAGCGGCCAGCTCAGCCTGCAGCCCGTCGAGCACCGAGGCCGACACGAGGTCGCAATACATGTGGATCGCGCGCATCGCGTCGTCGTTGCCCGGGATCGGATAGGCGATGCCGTCGGGCGACGAGTTGGAATCGAGCACTGCGACGACCGGAATGCGCAGCTTGTTGGCTTCCTGGACCGCGATCGCCTCCTTGTTGGTGTCGATCACGAACAGGATGTCGGGCAGCCCGCCCATTTCCTTGATGCCGCCGAGGGCGCGCTCCAGCTTGTCGCGGTCGCGCGTCAGTTCGAGCAGTTCGCGTTTGGTCAGCCCGGCCTGGTCGGCCTCGATCCGCTCGTCGAATTCGCGCAGCCGCTTGATCGACTGCGACATCGTCTTGAAATTGGTCAGCATGCCGCCGAGCCAGCGGTAATTGACGTAATACTGGCCGCAGCGCTTGGCCGCCTCGGCGACCGCGTCCTGCGCCTGGCGCTTGGTGCCGACCAGCAGCACCCGCCCGCCGCCGGCGACCACCTCGCGGATCGCTTCGAGCCCCTGCCGCAGCAATGGCACGCTCTGTTCGAGGTCGATGATGTGGATGCCGTTGCGCACGCCGAAGATGTAGGGCGACATCTTCGGGTTCCAGCGCCGCGTGTGGTGGCCGAAATGCACGCCGGCTTCGAGCAGCTGGCGCAACGTATACTCGGGTAATGCCATGGTCGAACTTCCTTTCCGGTTGTGCCGCCGCAGGGAATGATCGGCCCGAACTGCCGGGACGCGACACCGGAGCGGCGCCCATAAGGAGACGCCGCAGCCCTGCGTGAGGGTTACGCGCCGTCTAGGTAAGGCGCGCCGGCCGATTTGGCAAGCACGGCGGGGGTGTAACGCAATTTGAAACCTGTGCCGGCCGGCGCGGCCTGTCGGGGCTGAGCCTCACGCGTTCCGATCTTCCGACAGCACCTCGAACAACGGGCACCGCGTTTGCCGACCGGCCTCGCATTCGCGGATCGCATCCGTCAGGACCGACTCTATTGCGCGCAAGTCCACGACCTTCGCTCGAATGTCCGCCACATGGGCGGCGGCAACAGCGCGGGCCTCGGCGCAGGATTCCTCGCCGTCGGTTGCAGCCAACCGGAGCAGCCCGCGAATATCACCCAGGGTGAAACCCAGTTGCCGTGCGCGGCGGATGAACCTCAGCCGCGCGACGTCGTCCCCGTCGTAGCGGCGAAACCTGCCGCCGCCCTCCCGGCGCGGTGGCGCCAGCAATCCGATCCGCTCGTAATAGCGGATCGTCTCGATGTTGCATTGGGTGCGCCGCGATAGCTCGCCGATCGCGATGTCCGGGTGCGGTCGCAAAATGGGGCTTGCCTCTGTAGCGACTACAGATCGTAGGGTCTGGCCTTAGCCGGTTCAAGGCCGGTTCAAGGGAGGACCAAAATGGAACCGATCAAATTCACGCTGTGCCCGGATTGCGTTGCCTGCCCCGAGATCGAAATCACCGACGAGGACGTCCGGATTGGTGAGGATGCCAATACCGCAGGCTGTCCCATCCCGAATGGAATAGGCTCGTCGCCCTCATCAAGCGCGGCGACCTTCACGAAATCTAGTCGCTCCAAGCTGTGAGGGAGGAATCAACAATGGCGGAGCATACACCAGCAGCAGAAATACCGCGCGAGAGGGTCAAGGAAACCGGCGCCTTGCTGCTCACCCTCGGCGGCCTTGCGGCAGCTTTCGGGGTCGCCTCCTGCTGCGCGCTGCCGATGCTGCTCGCTGGCGCGGGCATCGGCAGCGGCTGGCTTATCGGCATAGCGGCGATCGCCGCACCGCACCGCATCGCGCTGCTCACGGCGGCGGTGGTCTGCCTTACCGCGGGTGGCAGCGTGCTCGCGTGGCACCAGCGAGCGGCTGCCTGCGGGGCGTGCGGGCACCGGATGGTGACGCCGTTGGTGGCGATCACAATGGCATTTGCGGTCACTCTGGCCGTGCTCGGATACATGTACTCCTGATGATCTTGGAATCGGTTATCACGTGCCCGAATTGCGGGCATGCCGCCCGCGAAACCATGCCGACCGATGCGTGCCTGTTCTTTTACGATTGCAGCGGTTGCGGGGCGGTGCTGAAGCCCAAGCGGGGCGATTGCTGCGTGTTCTGCTCCTACGGCTCGGTGCCGTGCCCGCCGTTACAGGAGAGCCAAAGCGGCTGCGGCTGTCCGATCTCGGGCTGAGGTTAGGAGGAAGTTGAGCCGCCCCACCCGGCAGGCGCATGATGGCGGCGACGCCGGGGGCGGCGCGGAGGAAACTCCATGAAAATCGTCAAGATCGAAGACCTGCACTGCGACGCCGGCTGGCGCGTCAATTCCTTCCTCAAGATCACCACCGACGAGGGGCTGATCGGCTGGTCGGAATACATGGAGGGCTACGGCGCGCGGGGCCTCACCGGCGTCATCCGCAAATTGGGTGAGCGCCTCGTTGGCCAGGACCCGCGCCCGGTCGAGCGTATTTCGGCGACGCTCTACGCCGCGACCCGGCAGGCCGCCGGCGGGATCAACGCGATGGCGATTGCCGCCATCGAGAACGCGCTCGTCGACATCAAGGCGAAGGCGCTCGGCATCCCGGTCTACGAGATGCTCGGCGGGCCGATCCGCGACCGGCTGCAGGTCTACTGGTCGCATTGCGGCACCTATCGCGCCCGCCATGCCGACAAGATCCGCGAATGGGCCGGGGTCGAGCCGATCCGCTCGCTCGACGACGTCGTGCGGCTTGGCGCCGAGGTCAAAGCGAAAGGCTTCAAGGGCCTCAAAACCAACCTGATCCGCTTCGACCGCGACAAGCCCTATATGTACGGCCCCGGCACTGGCAACCCGCCGGGCTTCCCCGAGCTCAATATCGACAAAGCGATCGTCGGCGCCGCCTATACTCAGCTTGCCGCCTTCCGCGACGGGGCCGGGCCCGAGGTCGGCCTGCATCTCGACACCAACTTCAACTACAAGATCGACGGGTATGTCCGGCTGGCGCGGGCCTTGGAGCCGCTCGACCTTGTCTGGCTTGAGATTGACCTCTACGACCCGGCCGGCCTCGCGCTGATCCGGCGCTCTTCGGGCACGCCGATCGCCTCGCTCGAGTCGATCTACGGCAGGCGCAATTTTCGGCCGTTTTTCGAGCAGCAATCGGTCGATTACGCGATCATCGACGTGGCGTGGAACGGCATCCTCGAAAGCGTCAAGATCGCCGCAATGGCCGACACCTACGAGGTCAATGTTGCGCCGCATAATTTCAATGGCCACCTCGGCAGCCTGATCAGCGCGCATTTCTGCGCCGTCGTGCCGAACTTCAAGGTCATGGAGATCGACATTGACGATGTGACCTGGAAGGACGACATCGTCACGCTGCCGCCGATCATCGAGAACGGCGAGCTGTTGCTGCCGACCGGCCCCGGCTGGGGCGCCGATGTGAACGAGGATTTCGTCCGTGCCCACCCGCCGAAAAGCAGGTGACGGCGGGGGCGGAAAGAAAGCGACACACACAAATCTGTGCTTACGCCAAGCGCAGGCAACGAGGGAGAGAAACGATGGCACGCATCAAGCATATCGCGCTGGTGACCGATGATCCCGTCAAGACCGCCGAGTTCTACAAGCAGCATTTCGGCCTGACCGAGCTGTACCGCCGGCCGACCGATACCGGCGACAAGGGCGTCTGGCTCAGCGACGGCTACATCTATTTCGCCATTCTGAAGTATGGCACCGCCGACGCGCCGCAGCTCGGGCCGGGGCAGACCTCCGACCTGCGCGGCATCCATCACATCGGCTTCCAGGTCGATGACATCGACGCGACCGCCAAGGAGCTGGAGGCGGCGCATGTGGCGCCGGTGCCGTTCTCGGAGCCGCGCGAGCGCCGCCAAGGCCAGGGCGAGATGGTCGGGGTCAACCTGAAATACCTCGGCCCCGACGCGGTGCAGTTCGACGTGCGCCAGAAGGGTTGGGACGAGGCGATCGAACTCGCCATGGACCGCTACGACCTGGCGCCGGTCAAGGAAGCGGCCGAATAGCCGCCGGAGATGTAACGGCCGGGGCTATGGCTCCGGCCGGCATTCAGTCCGGCATTCAGTAAAGCCGCGGCAGCGCTACGTCACTTGGGAATGCACGGTATTGCGGGGCCCTCGGCTGAGCCTCGCGGCTCAGTAGCCCTCGCGCTCCATCCGCTTGCGCAGCAATTTGCGGTAACGGCGCACCGCTTCGGCCTTCTCGCGGGCGCGGCGCTCGGAAGGCTTCTCGTAGCTGCGCCGCAATTTCATCTCCCGAAACACCCCTTCGCGCTGCATCTTCTTCTTCAAGGCCCGGAGGGCCTGGTCGACATTGTTTTCGCGAACGAGGACTTGCACGGGCGTTTCTCTCCGTATCGGCGTCGTAGCAATGCAGGCCGCCTCCACGGCCCTGCTGCGACAAAATCTAGCACCTCGGCCGGCACCTGTGAAGCCGGCGGGCGGCGCTTGAGCGCCGCTTTACCTGGGCGGTGCGGCGTCACATATTGACGGCATGGCACTGCTGAAGATCGCCCGCATGGGGCATCCGGTATTGCGCGCCCAGGCCGCCGCGATCGATGACCCGGCCGCGCCGTGGGTGCGCCGGCTGGTCGACGACATGATCGAGACGATGGAGGATGCCGGCGGCACCGGGCTTGCTGCGCCGCAAGTGCACATGCCGTGGCGGCTCGTCGTGTTCAGCGTCGGCCCCGAGCGGCTGACCGACCTCCCCGGCGACGACGAGCAGGATCTGACGGTGCTGATCAACCCGGTGATTGAGCCGGTCGGCAGCGAGCGGGTCTTTGGCTGGGAGGGGTGCCTGTCGGTCCCTGGGCTGCGTGGCGTCGTCCCGCGTTACCTGAGCATCCGCTACCGCGCCGTCGGCCTCGACGGCGCCGCGATCGAGCGCGAGGTGGCCGGGTTTCACGCCCGCGTCGTGCAGCACGAATGCGACCATCTCGACGGCATTCTCTATCCGCAGCGCATGACCGACCATCGCCTGCTGATGTTTGTCGAGGAATTGCAGCGCCATCCGATCGATCTCGCGGCGTTCCTCGCCGGCAAGGCCGGGGCATGAGGAGCCCGTTTGCCGAGCATGAGCGCGAGCGTCTGATCGCGGCGATCCTGCCGGACGTGCCGTTCGACGGCTGGTCGAGGCGCGCATTGCGCCATGCCGCGCAACGTGCCGACATCCCGGCTGGCGAGGCGACCGCGCTGTTTCCGCGTGGCGCGCCGGACCTGATTGCGGCGTTCAGCCATTGGGCCGACGCTCAGATGCTGGAGCGGCTCGAAAGAGAGATCTCGGCCGAGCCCGCAAGCCTGTCGCGCCGTGTCGCGCTGGCCTTGCGGCTGCGCTTCGAGGTGCTATTGCCGTGGCGCGAGGCGGTGCGGCGCGGCCTTTCGGAATTGGCGCTGCCGCACAACGCGCCGCTCGGGCTGCGCCTGCTTTATGACACGGTCGACGCGATCTGGCGCGGCGTCGGCGATCGTTCGACCGATTTCAGCTTTTATACGAAGCGCGCGACCCTCGCCGCGATCTGCGCCGCCGCGACGCTCTATTGGCTCGACGACCGCTCGGTGGAGTTTACCGACACGCAGCAATTCGTCGAGCGCCGGCTTACCGACCTGCACCGCCTCACCAGCCTGCGCGGGCGCCTCGCGACCGCCGCCGACCGGTTGCCCAACCCGCTGCGAATCCTGCGGCCATCGCGCTAGGGGCGGCCAAAACCGCGTGACACGGGCACGCATTCGCGCGAGGCTGCGCCCTCCCATTTCGCCTGAACCGGAGGATTCCCGCGATGATCGAACAGGATGTCATCGTCACGACCAAGTACGGCAAATGCCCGAGCTTCGCGGTGTGCCCGGACGGGCCGGGCCAGTATCCGGGCATCATCTTTTACATGGACGCGCCGGGGACCCGCGAGGAATTGCGCAACATGGCGCGGCGGATCGCGAAGCACGGCTATTTCTGCCTGTTGCCCGACATGTATTACCGGCTCGGCCACCTGCGCTTTGACGTGCACCGCCGCGACGACGCGATGTTCGCCTGCATCCGCGGCGCGATGAACAGCCTGACCAACGCGATGGTGATGGACGACACCGGCGGCTGGATCGGCTGGCTCAACTCGCAGGACAAGTGCAAGCCGGGCCCGATGGGCTGCGTCGGCTATTGCATGAGCGGCATGCACGTCACCAACGCGGCGGCGTTGTACCCGCACCGCATCGCCTCGGCGGCCTCGCTCTACGGCGTCGGCATCATCACCGACAAGGAGGAACTCGCCGCACCTGCTCCTCGACCGGGTCAAGGGCGAACTCTACTACGCCTTCGCCGAGACCGACCGCAGCGTGCCGGCGCACATCCCGGGCGATCTCGAGAAGCTGCTCAAGAAGCACGACATCAAGCACGAGTTGAAGGTGTTCCGGGGCACCGAGCACGGCTTCGCCTTCACGGAGCGGGCGATCTACAACACGCTCGCCGCCGAGGAGACGTGGGACAAGATGTTTAAGATGTGGGGCCGCACGCTGAAATAGGTTGCGGCAGCCGTTTTGGCCCCGTCATGGCCGGACCTGCCCCAGCGCGTCCGGCCATGACGGCATTTCTGCCAGTTGCGCCAATCGATGAGGGGCCGCCAATGTTCGATCTCGACCAGTTCATCGCCGATCTCCGTGCTGCGCTTGGCGAGCGTTCGAGGCAGAGCTTGAAGGAGGTCGTCGCCCGCGCCGTCTCCCACCCGGCCGCGCTGCTCCGCCAACTCGGCGAGCCGCAAAAACCCGGGATCAAGATGCTGCATGATTCGCCCGAGCTGACGGTCATCAACGTGATCTGGGCGCCGCATCAGGTCACGCTGCCGCACGACCACCGCATGTCGGCCGTGATCGGCATGTACGGCGGGCGCGAGGACAACACGTTCTGGCGGCGGGTTGCCAGCCCGACCAAGTTTCACATCGAGCCGGCGGGCGGCGAGGCGCTCGGCGACGGCGATGCGATCATCCTGGGCCGCGACGTCATCCATTCCGTCGTCAATCCGCTGGCGAAGCTCAGCGGCGCCATCCACGTTTACGACGGGGCGTTCATGACCGCGCCGCGCAGCATGTGGGACGCCGAAACGCTGGTCGAAAAGCCCTACGACATGGCAGCCGTCGCGCGCGGCATGCCGCTGCCGGCGGCGGGCTAGAAAATCGCGCTCCGTCCCGCACACCGCCTCAGCAAGGGTCACGCAAGATGAAACTCCGCCACGCCGCCGCTTCGCCGTTCGTCCGCAAGGTCCTGGTCGTCGCGCACGAGCAGGGGCTTGCCGGCCGCGTCGAGCTGGTGCCGACTTCGGTCAGCCCGGTGCAGGCCAATGAGAGCCTCGCGGCCGACAACCCGCTGATGAAGGTGCCGAGCCTGACGACCGATGACGGGCAGGTGCTGTTCAATTCGCCGGTCATCTGTGAATACCTCGACAGCCTTGCCGCCGGCCGCAAGTATTTCCCCGCCGCCGGGCCGGCGCGGTGGACGGCGCTGTGCCAGCAGGCGCTCGGCGACGGCATCCTCGATGCGCTGATCCTGTGCCGCTACGAGACGACGCGGCCCGAGGACAGGCGCTGGAGCGGCTGGACCGACGGCCAGATGAAGAAGGCGCACCAAGGCATCGCCGCCGCCGAGCGCGAGGATCTGTCCGGGCCGCGCACGATCGGCCACGTCACGATCGGCTGTGTGCTCGGCTATCTCGATTTTCGCTTCCCCGACGACGGCTGGCGCGCCCGCCACCCGAAGCTCGCCGCCTGGTACAAGGCGGTCGAGCAGCTGCCGTCGATGCAGGCGACCAAGCCGCCGGCCGGCTAGCGCGAGGCCGCCGGCGTTGACGGCGGCAGGGCGGTCATCGCCGCCGCGACCACCGCGTCGGCGGTGAGGTCGCCGAGGTCGGGCTTGGACAGGATCGTCACGGCGCGGCCGCGCGGGGCGCAGCGCACCGGGTCAGATGCTTGCGAAAACAGCACGATAACGGCACATCCCGCCGCCGCCGCTAGATGGCACACCCCGGTATCGTTGCCGACCGTCAGCGCCGCGCGCTGGGCGAGCGCGCCGAGCAGTCCGAGATCGGTGCGGCCGATCAGGTCGAGCGCGGCCGGGCACGCCTTGCGGATCGCGGCGCCGAGCGGCGCTTCCGGCGGGGCGCCGATGACAACCGGCAGACAGCCGGCCGCGTCGAGCGCCCCCGCCAGCTCGCCGAAGCGTGCGGCGGGCCAGCGTTTCGCCGGATGCTGCGGCGACGATCCCGGCACCAGCAGCGCAAAATCCCGCCCGGCGAGCTCCGCCGGCAGCTTCCGGTCGAGCGGCGGCAGCACCGGCAGCGGCGTCGGGTAGATGCCGGCCATCAGCAGCTGCTCGGCCTGCTTGTCGAGCGTATGCTGCGCGTCGCGCCCACGGTTGGCGTGCGGATGCGAGCATCCCCAGGCGATCCCCGACCATTCCGGCCTCCCCGGCGGCAGCAGCCAGGCATAAAGCCCCGAGCGCTGCGAGGTCTGGAGGTCGTAGACCCGGTCGAAATTTCCCTGCCGCAGGCGGCGGCGCAAGCGCAGCCAGCCGCCAAGCGCCAAGGGTTTCGGCCGATCATCGGTCATGACCTCGGAAAAATACCCGAGCTCCCCGGCAAATTCGGCGAATGGCCGGGTCGTCAGCAACGTAACATGGTCACCCGCATGGTATCGGCGGATCGCCGCGAAGGGGCCCAGCGCCTGGACGAAATCGCCGAACGCGCTGAGCCGGATCACCAGGATCCGGCGCGGCCCGGCACGCGCCGGCGCTGCCAGCGCTTCAAATGCCGCGAACACCGCGGCGTGCGCCGTGACGTCGGGATTGCCGATCGCCGCGGCGAGGCTTTGGGCCACCGCCGCCGGCAGAGTGTCGGGATCGCGGGCGCGGCGATAGCGGCGATCGGGCCGCCACCGGCGCTCGTTCCACGCAAAGAAATGGTGAAGCGGCGTGCCCGGCGGGAATTCGGCCGAGGTCAGCATCACCGCGGTGCCCCGCCGATAATTCGCAGCAGCGTCGCTTCGAGGTGGCACGATTGCGCAAGCGCGCTGAAGCGCTCCTCTGCCGCCGTGCGCGCCGCTCGCCCGAGCCGCTGCCGCAGATCGGGTTGGTCGATCAGCCGGCGCAGCGCATCGGCGAGCGCCGGCGCGTCGCCGGGCGGCACCAGCAGCCCGGTATGCTCGTGCTCGATCGCCTCGGCGATGCCGGCATGGCGCGAGCCGATGACCGGCGCGCCGGCCGCCATCGCCTCGAGAACGACGTTGGGCAGCCCCTCGGCATCGCCGTCGGCCGCGGCGACGCTCGGCACGCACACTGCCAGCGCGCCGCGCATCCGGCGCCGCAATTCGGCGTTCGGCAGCCAGCCCGGGAACTCGACCTGCCGCAGCGGCGCCGCCGCGCGGCGCAATTCGTCGGCGATCGGCCCGTCGCCGATCAACGCCAGCGGCACGTTCCTCCCCTCGGCCTGGAGCCGGCGCACCGCCTCGATCAGCAGCGCCACGCCCTTTTTCTCGACAAAGCGGCCGGCAAACAGGACCGGTGCGTCATTCCTCGGCGCGGCGCCGCCGGCCTCGTCGTCGAGTTCGACCCCGTAGCGGTGCACCAGCAGCTTGTCGGGCGGAAAGCCGCGCGCCAGCAGCTCGTCGCGGATGAATTCGGAGACGCAGATGAACAGCGCCGCCTCGCGCAGGAGCGCAGGCAGGCGGCGCTGGAAGATTGTCGGCAGCAGGCTGCGGCGATAGTGCTTGTCCTTGGTGGCGTCGCCGCCGTGAAACGTGACGACGAGCGGAATGTCGAGGGCGCGGGCGATCGGCAGGGCCAGCGCGCCGCCGCGGCCGAAATGGGCATGGACGAGACGCGGGCGCACGCCGCGCAGATCGGGGATGGACGGCAACACCCCGAGATGCTTGAACATCGCCCGCTCGATCGCGCCATGCACGCCGCCGCCGCCGAGAAACAACGGCTCGACCCCAAGCTCGGGCAGCCCGTCGTCGCGCCGCCGGCCGATCCACACCGGCGCGAGACGCTCGAAGCCGACATAGAGCCGCCGCAGGAAATGCGCCTCCGAGCGCGGCACGATGCGGTCGCGGTAGACGAGGATGGTCTGCGCCGGGTCAGCCAATCAGCGCCTCGTAACGCGCCGCGACCGCGTCCCACGAGAGGCCGCGCTGCGTCGCCAGCGCGCCCTGGTGCCAGCGCCGCCACAGCGCATCCTCGCGCAGTACCGCGATCGCGGCCTCGGCGAATTCGCCATCACTGATCGCGATGCGGCCGGTCCGCCCGTCGACGACGCGCTCGGCGACGCTGCCGCGCGGGGTTACCACCGCCGGCAGGCCCATCGCCTGCGCTTCGGCGAGCGCCAGGCAGAAGGTCTCGCCGGGGTCGCCGCGGTAGAGCATGACCCGCGCCTCGGCCAGCACCTCCGCCAGCCGCTCCCGGCCCACCGGCTGATGGCGGCGCACCCCACGCGCGCCCAGCGCGTCGGCGCGGGCGAGGACCGCCTCCATCGGCTGCGCGCCCTTGGCCCCCGCATCCCCGTAGACGGAGGGGCCGGCGTAGATGTGCAATTCCGCGCCGGGCACCGCCGGTCGGATTCGTGCAGTCCACAGGTCGAGCAGCCAGTCGAGGCCGCGCAGCGGGTTCGAGGTGAAGATCGCGCGCGGCGGCGGCGGCTCGCGTTCGGCGGCATGCCGGAAGCGGTCGAGCACGCCGTAGGGGATGATCTCGATGCCGCGGCGCGGCACCCAATCAGGCACCGTCTGCGCATGGTAGCGGCCGGTCACGACGATGGTCGGGCGATAGCGGGCGAGCGGCCACAGCATTCGCGGCTTCTTCAGGTAGCGCGCCGGGTTGTGCAGCCAAAACAGGCGTCGCCGCGCGCCCGGCGCCAGCCCGATCAGCCGGTGGCCGCGATTGCCGATATAGAGGTCGCAGGAGCGCGGCACGCCGTCGGCGACGGGCGCCCAGGCGACGTCGTTATAGGACATCGCCGCATCGCACCGGCTGTACGCAGCGACCGCATGGCCGCGCGCGGCGAGCGCCTCGGCGAGCGCGACGAAGGCCGTCTCGGCGCCACCCAGCGGTCCGGTGGCGACGCTCCGTCCGTCGAAGGCGATGCCGTCATCGGCCATGACGATGCTGGCCATCACTCGCGCTCGAGCCGCGCCTTCAGGTACGACAGGATCGGATAGAGCGCCGCGCACAGCGCGATCAGGAAGCCCCAAGGCCCTTCGCGATAGCCGCGCCGTCCGACATAGCATTTCCAGAAGCGCGAGGCGATGCGGCGCAAATTGTGCCCGAAGCTGCCGATATCGCCGCTGTCGCGCAAATCCTGCGCCCGCGCGCTGGTGTAGCGGTCGAGCCGGCGCAGCATGTCGGAGATGTTGCGGTCGACGCGGTGTTCGAGGCGAGCCTCCAGGGTCGCCCCCTGCACGCCCGACAACGCGATCGCCGGATGCACCCGGCCCTCGCCCCAGCGTTTCGCGCTGCGGCGAAACAGCCCGGCGTGGGCCGAGCGGCCGAACGAGGCGCCCCAGCCGAAGCGGACCAGATGGTCGCCGACAAAATTGTCGACCGGGATCAGGTGCCAATCCGCCGACGAGCTTGCGACGACGGCGCGGATTTCGGCGGCAAGCGCCGAGCCGACCCGCTCGTCGGCGTCGATCTCGACGATCCAGTCGCCATGGCAGGCGGCGATCCCGGCATTGCGGCGCGGCCCCTCGCGCTCCCAGGCGCCCTCGATGACATGGTCGGTGAACTGGCGGGCGATGTCGGGCGACGCGTCGTCACAGCGGTCGAGCACGACAACGATCTCGTCGGCGAAAGCGAGGCATGACAGGCATTGGGCGAGCTGCGCCGCCTCGTTGCGCGCGACGACCAGGGCCGAGAGACGCGACGGCGCGGGCTCTGCCGCGTCGGCCGCGCGGCTTCCTGCGGTGGCGAGGGTCATGCCGCCGCACTCGCCGTGCGACGCCACAAGATGCGTGCGGCGGCATCGGCGGCCTCGATGGACAGCGAATCCATCAGCGTGTCGGTGGTCAGCGGGTCGAAGCCGGGACCGAACATATCTTCGCGCGGCTGTGCGGTGCGCACGAAAGCGGTGCGGCTGCCCCACGGCGCATACTGCTCGGCAGGGCTTGGCCCGAACAGGCCGAGGGTCGGCGTGCCCGACGCGGCAGCAATGTGCATCAGGCCGGTGTCGTTGCCGATGAACAGCGCGCAACGCCGCAGCACCGCCGCCGCGGTCAACAAATCGACCTTACCGACCAGGTCGATCACCCGCGATTGCGGCACCGCGGCGAGGAGCGGCGCCGCCTGGGCCCGCTCATGCTCGGCCGCCAGCACCGCGACACGGGCCGCCGGGGAGGGGCCGTCGGCGGCGGTTAGCCGGCTTGCCAGCTCGGCAAAGCGCTCGGCCCGCCACTGCTTGCCGCGCCAATTGGCGGCGGGGCCGATTGCCAGCGTCGGCGGGCCCGCGGGCATCAGCGCGTCGGCTGCGCGCTCGTGGCGCGGTGCGGTCCACAGCGTCGGGCTAGGCGGCGGATCGAGGTCGAACAGACGGCCAAGCTGGCGCACCCGGTGCTCACGCGCGTCCCCCTTGGCCATGACGCGGCGCTCGCCGGCGCGCAGCATCCAGGCCAGCGCCGAGCCGCGCAGATCGACGACGAGATCCCAGCGGCGGCCGGCGGCGCGGACATAAAGCGCCAGCCAGTGTAAAGACCAGCGCTGCTTTTTCACGACAAGCAACCGCTCCAGTCCGGGCACCGCCTCGAACAGCGGCGCCGCGACCGGACCCGCCGCGATCGTCAGCCGGGCACCTGGAAAGCGCTCGGCGAGATAGGCCAACAGACCGGTCGACAACACGGCATCGCCGATGCGGGTGGCGGTCACAAACAGGATGCGCATGTTCCCGATCTCGCTGCTTTAATAGCCCGCGCGTGCCGTCTTGCCAAGCAACCCGCCGGCCTCCACCTGTTCGAGGCTGGTCATCCGATCGGGGAGCGAGGTTCGGCATGGGGAATTTCGTCGTATTGGAGAGCCGCGGCGTGCTCGCTGTGGCCGGCCCGGATCGCCGCAGCTTTCTGCAGGGGCTCGTTTCGAACGATGTCGAGAAGGTCGCCGCCGACCGCGCCGTCTATGCCGCGCTGCTGACCGCGCAAGGCAAGTACCTGCACGATTTCATCATGGTGGAAATCGGCGAGGCGATCCTGCTCGACGCCGAGGCGGTGCGGCTCGCCGATCTCAAGCGGCGGCTCTCGATTTACCGGCTGCGCGCCAAGGTGGAGATCGCCGAGCGACCCGATCTGGCGGTCGCGGCGACGTTCGGGGCGGACGCCCTCGCTGAGCTCGGCCTGCCCGACGAGGCCGGCGCGGCGCGCCCGCAGGACGGCGGCGTCATGCTGGTCGATCCGCGGCTGACGGCGCTCGGCGGCCGGGCGATGCTGCCGCGCGACGCGCTGCGCCCGGCGCTCGCCGCGGTCGGGCTCGTCGAAACCGATTTCGCCGCCTATGACCGCCACCGCCTCGCGCTCGGTATCCCCGACGGCAGCCGCGACCTGGTGCCGGACAAATCGATCCTGCTCGAAGCGGGGTTCGATGAGCTGAACGGCGTCGATTGGCGCAAGGGCTGCTACATCGGCCAGGAATTGACCGCGCGCACCAAATACCGCGGCTTGATCAAGAAGCGCCTGTTTCCGGTAAGGATTGACGGTCGGACCCCGCCGCCGGGGACGACGATCACGCTCGACGGCAAGGACGCCGGCGAGATGCGCTCGGCCCGCGACGGGCTCGGCCTCGCCCTGGTTCGCCTCGACGCGATCGCGCCCGGTGTCGTCGTGTCGGGGGAGGCGGCAACACTGGCCCCGATGCGGCCCGCCTGGATGCGGATTGCCGCCGAGGGCGCGTGACGGTTACGCCGTGTTGGCGCCTGATTGTTCAGCGAGTTCGGCCTGGGCGGCGGCGAGGCGGGCGATCGGCACACGATAGGGCGAGCACGACACGTAATCGAGCCCGAGCTTGCGGCAGAAATGTATGGAGGCCGGGTCGCCGCCATGCTCGCCGCAGATGCCGAGCTTGATGTGCGGCCGGGTGGCGCGGCCGCGCTCGGCGGCGATCCTGACCATCTCACCGACCGCCTCGGTGTCGAGGCTGACAAACGGGTCGCGCGGGAAGATGCCGGCCTTCTGGTAGGCCCCGATAAAGCTCGCCGCATCGTCGCGCGAGATGCCGTAGACGGTCTGCGTCAGGTCGTTGGTGCCGAAACTGAAGAATTCGGCGCTCTCGGCGATCTCGCCGGCCAACAGCGCGGCGCGCGGCAATTCGATCATCGTGCCGACCAGATAGGGGATCGTGACCCCGGCCTTTTTCATCACCTCGGCGGCGACCCGATCGACGACCGCCTTCAGGATGTCGAGTTCGCGCTTGGTGACGATCAGCGGCACCATGATCTCGGGCTCGACCTTGTCGCCGGTCTCCCGCGTCACCGCTGCCGCCGCCTCGAAGATCGCCTGCGCCTGGATCTCGTAGATCTCGGGATAGGTGATGCCGAGCCGGCAGCCGCGATGCCCCAGCATCGGGTTTGATTCGTGCAGCGCATCGGCGCGGTGCCGCACCTCGGCGGTGCTCATGCCGGTCAGCCGCGCCAACTCGTCGAACTCGACGTCGGTCTTGGGCAGGAATTCGTGCAGCGGCGGGTCTAGGAGCCGGATCGTCACCGGCAGGCCGCGCATGATGCGGAAGATCTCGGTGAAATCGGCGCGCTGCATCGGCAGCAATTTGGCGAGCGCGGCGCGCCGGCCAGGCTCGTCGTCGGCCATGATCATCTGGCGCATCGCGCCGATGCGGTCGGCGTCGAAAAACATGTGTTCGGTGCGTGAGAGGCCGATCCCCTCGGCGCCGAAATCGCGCGCGGCGCGGGCGTCGAGCGCGGTCTCGGCGTTGGCGCGCACCTTCAACGTGCGCAACTGGTCGGCCCAGCCCATCAGCGTCGCGAAATCGCCCGACAGAACCGGCTGGATGGTCGGCACCTCGCCGAGCATGACCTCGCCGGTCGACCCGTTGAGCGTGATCAGATCGCCGGCGTGGATCAGGTGGTTGCGCACGCTCAGCGTGCCGTTCGCATAGTCGACGCGCAAATCGCCGGCGCCGGCGACGCAGGGCCGCCCCATGCCGCGCGCGACGACGGCGGCATGGCTCGTCATGCCGCCGCGGGTCGTCAGAATGCCCCTTGCGGCGTGCATGCCGTGGATGTCCTCGGGGCTGGTTTCGATCCGCACCAGGATCACCGCCTCGCCGCTTTTCGCCGCGTCCTCTGCCGCGTCGGCGGAAAACACCACCTTGCCCGAGGCGGCGCCGGGCGAGGCCGGCAACCCGCGCGCCAGCACGGTCGTTTTCGCCGCCGGGTCGAGCATCGGATGCAGCAGCTGGTCGAGCGAATCTGGCTCGATGCGGGCGATCGCCTCGTTGCGGCCGATCCGCCCTTCGGCGACCAGCGACACCGCGATCTTCAGCGCGGCCGGTGCGGTGCGCTTGCCGGTGCGGGTCTGCAGCATCCACAATTTGCCGCGCTCGACCGTGAACTCGATGTCCTGCATGTCGCGGTAGTGGTCTTCGAGGATGCCGCGCACCTTGGCCAGCTCCGCGAACACCGCCGGCATCGCCTCTTCCATCGCCGGGAGCGTCGAGTTGTTGGCCTTGCGGCCGGCGATCGTCAGGGATTGCGGCGTGCGGATGCCGGCGACGACGTCCTCGCCCTGCGCGTTGACGAGGTATTCGCCGTAGAACTCGTTGGCCCCGGTCGACGGGTTGCGGGTGAATGCGACGCCGGTCGCGCAATCCGCGCCCATGTTGCCGAACACCATCGCCTGGATGTTGACCGCGGTGCCCCAATCGGCCGGGATGTCGTGCAGTCGGCGATAGGTCACGGCGCGCGCGTTCATCCACGAGCCGAACACCGCGCCGACCGCGCCCCACAGCTGGGCCTGCGGCGTCCTGCGGAAAGGGCCTGCCGGTCTCGGTAGCGACGACGTCCTTGAAGCCGGCGACGATCGTCTGCCAGTCGTCGGCCGTCAGATCGGTGTCGAGCGTGGCGTTGACCTCGTTCTTGTGGTCCTCGATCAGCTGCTCGAAATGATGGTGCTCGATGCCGAGCACGACCTGCCCGTACATCTGCAGAAAGCGGCGATAGCTGTCATAGGCAAAGCGCTCGTCGCCGCTCTGGCGCGCCAGGCCCAGAACGGTCTCGTCGTTGAGCCCGAGATTGAGGACCGTATCCATCATGCCGGGCATCGAGGCGCGCGCGCCGGAGCGCACCGAGACAAGGAGCGGCCGGCGCGCGTCGCCGAATTTGGCGCCGATCTCCTCCTCGACCGCGCCGAGCGCGGCAGCGACTTCGGCCTTCAGCTCGGGCGGATAGCTCTTGTTGTTGGCATAGAAATGCGTGCAGACCTCGGTCGTGATCGTGAAGCCGGGCGGCACCGGCAACCCGAGATTGCTCATCTCCGCGAGCCCGGCGCCCTTGCCGCCCAGCAATTCGCGCATGTCGCCCTTGCCCTCGGCGGCGCCGCGGCCAAAGCGATAGACCCATTTCGTCCCACTGGTCGTCATGGGCAATTCACCCCTCGCTCTAAGGGCGCTCGTCGTTTTGGCGGATTGACATCCGCCCTACGGCGCTCCCGGTTTCGTAGGGCGGATGAAATCCGCCAAAAATCCACTGCGTCATCCCTCGATCTGAGAGAAATCGGCGACCTGGTTCATCACCGCGCGAATCCGCGACAGCAGCCGCAGGCGGTTTTCCCGCAATTCTGGGTCATCGGTGTTAACGGTCACCTTGTTAAAAAATTCATCAACTGGTCTGCGCAACAAGGCCAACTCGGTCATCACCTCCTCGAATTCTTCGCTAACCAAGGCGCCCCCCAGGAGCAAATCCAATTCGGCGAGCCGATCATCAAGCAGCTGTTCCTCCGGTTCGCTCAACAGCGCACGATTGACGCCTTGATCGTAAACTACGCGGTCTCTACGTTCCTCGATACTAACGATGTTCGAGGCTCGACGATAAGCAGTCAGCAGATTCACGCCGTCATCGGAACTTAGAAACGACCCAAGCGCGCGAATGCGAGCGAGAAGCCCGACCAAATCGTCGGTTCCTCCCCCTGTCGCGGCTGCTGCCGCCTCAATCAGCCCATAGCGAACCCCGCGGTCTCTGAGATCGAATTTAAGTCGCTCATAGATGAACTGGGTTAGTTCGTAATTAATGATGGTCACACGACCGTCAACTACACCCGCCACTTTCCCCGCACAGAAAAAGACATCGGATAGTGATATGCGCAATCCATTCTCAATAATAAGCCGTATAGCGCCGAGCGCGGCCCTGCGCAAAGCGAAGGGGTCGCGCGACCCGGTTGGCTTCTCGCCGATTCTAAAAAATTCGAACAGCGTATCGATCTTATCAGCCAGTGCGACCATGACACTGACCGGCGCGGTGGGGCAGGTGTCGTTGGGGCCGAGGGGTTTGTAGTGGTCGGCGATGGCGTCGGCGACGCGCGGGTCTTCGCCGTCATGGATCGCGTAATAGCGGCCGATGACGCCCTGCAGTTCGGGGAACTCGCCGACCATGCCGGTCGATAGGTCGGCTTTGGCGAGATGCGCCGCTCGCGCCGCCAATCGGGGCAATTCGCGATCGGCAGGGTAAAGCTGTTCCGCGAGAGACGCCGCGAGCCGTTCGACACGCTCGACCTTGTCGTAAACGCTGCCGAGCTTTTCGTAGTAGACGCGGTGCTTGAGCGCCGCGACACGATCTTCGAGGCGAACCTTCTTGTCCTGGTCCCAGAAGAAGCGGGCGTCGGCGAGGCGGGCCTTGAGGACGCGCTCGTTGCCGGCGACGATCGTGCGGCCCGAATCCGGGGTCAGGTTGTTGGCGACGAACAGGAAGCGCGGCGCCGGTGACCCGTCCGGCTCGAGGCAGGAGAAATATTTCTGGTGAGTGCGCATCGCGGTCGCCAGCACTTCGGGCGGCAACTCCATGCTGGCGTCGTCGATCCTTCCGATCAGCACGACCGGGAACTCGACCAGCCCCGTCACCTCGTCGAGGAGGCCGGGGTCGGCCTTTACCTTTAATCCCGCAGCGGCGGCGAGGCGGTCGAGGTCGGCGGCGATCAGGTCGCGGCGGCGGTCGGGGTCGAGGATCACGTGGGCGGCTTCGAGCTTTTCGAGGTAGTCGGCGGCGCCATCGACCGAAATCTCGCCTGCGGACAAGAAGCGGTGCCCGCGCGTCGTGCGCCCGACCGGCACCCGATCGAGCGGCAATGGCAAGACCGCGCCGTCGAGCAGGCAGATGACCGAACTCAGCGGTCGCACCCAGCGCATCGCCGCCGCCGGAAAGCGCATCGATTTCGGCCAGGGCAATTCGGTGATCGCCGCGTGCAGCAGTTCCGGCAAGACCTCCGCGGTGCCGCGGCCGGGGTGCTGCAATACCGCGAAATAGAATTCGCCGCGGCCGGTGTCGCGGGTCTCGCATTGCTCGATCGACGCGAGGCCGGCGCCGCGCAGGAAGCCGTCGAGCGCCTGTTGCGGCGCGCCGACGCGGGGGCCGCGGCGCTCCTCGCTGCGGTCGGGCTGATGCGCCGGGATGCCGTCGGCGATCACCGTCAGGCGGCGCGGGGTGACGTAGCCGCGCAGGATTTGCGCCGGGATTTCGGCGGCGGCGAGCTTGGCGCGGACGAGCGCCACGAGGTCGTCGATCGCGCGGCGCTGCATGCGCGCCGGGATCTCCTCCGACAGGAGTTCGAGCAGCAATTCGCCACGGGAGCGGATTGGCGAATAAACCTCTCTACCAATTCTATCCATCGTGATCTCTGATCGTCATTCCGGGGCGCCGCGCAGCGACGAACCCGGAATCCATATTCCAGAGGCCGGCGTTCATGGATTCCGGGTTCGGCCCGTTGGACCGCCCCGGAATGACATGGCGTGGGTTCATCGGCACGCCCCGGCCAGCCAGGTCTCGCAGCAGGCCCGAGCGAGCGCGCGCACCCGGCCGATATAGGCGGCGCGCTCGGTGACGCTGATGACGCCGCGCGCGTCGAGCAGGTTGAACAAATGGCTCGCCTTGAGGCACTGGTCGTAGGCCGGCAGCGCGATTTGCCGCGCGATCAGCTGGCCGCACTCAGCCTCGGCGTCGGCGAAATGGGCGAACAGGCGCGCCGTGTCCGCGGCCTCGAAATTGTAGGCCGAGAACTCGCGCTCGGCGCGCTTGAAGACGTCGCCATACGTGATACGGCCGGCGCCGGCGACGCCGTTGTAGTCGAGGTCGTAGATGCTCTCGACCCCCTGCACGTACATCGCCAGGCGCTCCAGGCCGTAGGTCAGCTCGGTCGACACGGGATCGCACTCGATGCCGCCGACCTGCTGGAAATAGGTGAACTGGCTGACCTCCATGCCGTCGAGCCAGATTTCCCAGCCGAGCCCCCAGGCGCCCAAGGTCGGGCTTTCCCAATCGTCCTCGACAAAGCGGATGTCGTGCCGTGCCGCGTCGATGCCCAGCGCCGCCAGACTCCGCAAGTAAAGCTCCTGGCTGTCGGCCGGGGCCGGCTTCAGGATGACTTGCAGCTGGTAGTAATGCTGCAGCCGGTTGGGGTTCTCGCCGTAGCGGCCGTCGGTCGGCCGGCGCGACGGCTGGACATAGGCGGCGCGCCACGGCGCCGGCCCCAATGCGCGCAATGCCGTTGCCGGGTGGAACGTGCCGGCGCCGACCTCGACGTCGTAGGGCTGCAGGATGACGCAGCCCTGATCCGCCCAATAGCGCTGCAGCGTCAGGATCAACGCCTGGAAGCTCGATCCGGGAGCGGCGGAACTCATCTCGCAACCCTGTGCTCTTTCGGGGGTCAGCGCGGCTGCGGGCAACCCGGCTTGCCGCAGTGGCGCGCGCTCGTGGCGACATAGGCGCCGCAGGTGCGGCAGGCGACCAGGTCCTCGATGACCGGCTGGCGCGCCGACCCCGCCGGCCGCGGTGCGCTCTTGGGAACCTGCCGGTTCCACCACCGCTTGGCCTGCCACGCGACAAAAACCAGCAGAATGATCAGGACCAGTTTGGGGACTTCGATCATCGGTCAGATTTATGGGACGCTGGAAAAACGGTCAAGCCGCGCTACAGGCCGAAACGGGCCCACAAAGCCCGCGCGTCGAGCCATTCGAGGAAATCGGCGACCGGCTCCCAGGGCTCGTGCCTGGTTTGGGAGCGCGACCACGGCAGCCACCAGCGCCGGCGACGCGGCGGGGCGATCGTCACGAGCCGGACGTTGTCGCCAAACCGCTTTCGCATCATCGAGCGCAGATCGCCAATGCCGTCTATGAGGCCGCGCAACAGCGCCATGCGGCCGGTCAGCACCTCGCCGGAGAACAGGGTCTCGTCCGCCATGTCGATCTTGCCGGTGCGGCGACGCCGGACGTGCTCCTTGAAGCTCTCGTGGATGTCCTGCTGCAGCGCGGTAAGCCGCGCCACATCGGCGGGATCCTCGGGAAGGAACGGGTCGAGCATCGCCTTTTTGTCACCCGCCGTGTGCAGCCGCCGCTCGATGCCGAAACGCTCCAATAGGCGGTTGAGCCCGAAACTCGAGGTGACGACGCCGATCGATCCGATCAGCGAGGCTTCCTCGGCGTAAATCTCGTCGCCGGCCAGCGCCAGCCAGTAGCCGCCCGAGGCCGCGACATCCTCGGCAAAAGCAAAGACCGGCACGCGCTTTTCTTCGGCAAGCTGGCGGATGCGGCGATACAGGAGCGCCGACTGTACCGGCGAGCCGCCGGGCGAATTGATCGCCAACGCCACGGCGCTGAGCCGCTTGGTCGCGAACGCCTTGTCGAGGGCGGCCGCATGTCCGGCAAGCGACACGGCACCGCGCCATTGCCGCGGCGCGATGACGCCGTCAAAGCGGAGCACCGCAACAACCGGCGGGGGGTTGCGCAGGCGCTCGACCGGCAGCAGTTGCATAATGTCGCGAAGAGTCATCCCACGATAACATGGGGATTGCCCCGGCTTCAGACTAGGCGCCTTGCCCCCCAAGGCTCCCCGGGGGCTACAGCGCTAGCCCCTCGCCGCCGCGCAGCACCGCCTCCGCCGCCGGAGTGAAGCGGCCGTCGGCGTCGTGCAGAATAAGGCCGGGCATCAGCCGCGCCGGCGTCGCAACACCTTTCTTCGCCCTTACCAGGATGCGCTTTGCCGCCCGCCCCGTCGCCGGCCAGAGCGGGAACACGACGATTTCGCCGGCATGCCCGGCGAGGTGGCCGAGCAACGCATCGATGCGGTCGGCGCGGTGGATAAAGGTCAGCGTCCCCTTGCTGCGCACCATCGCCAGCGCAAAGCGGACCCAGTCGCCGAGCGCGGCCTCGCCCTCGATGGCGGCTGCCGCTTTCGCCGGGTTCGGCGCCGGCGTGCCGCCTCCGCGCGCGATAAACGGCGGGTTTGCCATGATGTGATCGAACATGCCGGCGCGGAGCTGCGGCGGCGGCCGCAACAGATCGCCGGTGATGACCGAGAGACGCGCGGCCATGCCGTTGCGCGCCGCGTTGTCGCCGGCCAGCAGGGCGAGGTCGTGCTGCGCCTCAAGCCCGATCACGCGGCATTGCGCGACTCGCGCGGCGAGGCATAGCGTCGCCGCGCCGGTGCCGCAGCCGATGTCGAGGATCAGGTCATTCGGCTCGGCCGGGACGGCAGCGGCCAGAAAGATCGGATCGATTGCCGCGCGCGCGCCGTTAGCCGGCTGCCGCAGCCGGATGCGCCCGTCGAGCAGCTGATCTTCGGTCAGGGCGGCGTCGGTCGGTCGCTGACGGCACGCGCGGGCGCGATCAGCCCAGTTCCGCTTCGGCCGCGGCGATGATGGCGCTGGCGCGGCGATGGTCGCGCTCGGCAACCACGAGGCGGCGCGGGATGGCCCCGATGCTGCCTTCGACGAGGCTGGTGTGATGATCGAGGACAACGCTGTCGATGCCGGCATCGCGCAGCTGAGCCTGCGCCCAGGACAGGCGGACGATGTTGTTGGTGCGAAACAGTTCCTTCATCCTCGGCCCAGCAGCCTCCAGGCAGTTGACGTGCGGCACTTGACTCGTTCCGTCATTCTATGCTCGCTCGCCTTCCGGCGCGTCAAGCCGCGCAACAGCATCGCTCAAACGTAGGAGAACCGGGTGGGGCCGCTGGCCAGCGTCGATCACAACCTCGAACCTGCGAAGCCGTCGCTCGATCCGTTGTTCCGGCTGCTCGGGGGCGACCTCGAACGCGTCAATAAGCTGATCGTCGAGCGCATGCACAGCCCGGTCGCGCTGATCCCGCAGCTTGCCAGCCACATCGTCTCGGCCGGCGGCAAGCGATTGCGGCCGATGCTGACCCTGGCCGCGTCCCGCCTGTGCGGCTACCGCGGCGAGCGCCACATCGCACTCGCCACCGCCGTCGAATTCATCCACACGGCGACGCTGCTGCATGACGATGTTGTCGATTCGAGCGACCTGCGCCGCGGTCGCGATACGGCGAACGCGGTGTGGGGCAACAAGCCGCCGGTGCTGGTCGGCGATTTTCTGTTTGCCCGCTCGTTCGAGCTGATGGTCGAGGACGGCTCGCTGCGCATCCTCGACATCCTGTCGCGCGCCGCCGCGATCATCGCCGAGGGCGAGGTCGGCCAGCTGGTCACCGCCAACGACACGACGACGACGGAGGCTGCCTATCTCGAGGTGATCGAGGCGAAGACGGCCGCGCTGTTTGCCGCGGCCAGCCGCATCGGCGCCGTCATCGCGGAGCGCCCGGCGAACGAGGAGGAGGCGCTCGAGCGGTTCGGCCGCAATCTCGGCATCGCCTACCAACTGGTCGACGACATGCTCGATTTCTCGGCGCGCCAGAGCGAGCTGGGCAAGTCGGTCGGCGACGATTTCCGCGACGGCAAGATCACCCTGCCGATCCTGATCGCGTTTGCCCGGGGCGATGCGGAGGAGCGCGATTTCTGGCGGCGCACGCTCGAGCGGGGCGAGCAGGGCGCGGATGATCTCGAACGGGCGATCCGGCTGATCGAGCGGTGCGGTGCGCTGGCCGAGACCCTGGCGCGCGCCCGTCTCTACGCCGCCGAAGCAGCCGCCGCGCTGACCGTGTTCCCCGATGGGCCATTGCGCCGCGCCCTGATCGGGACGACGGAATTCGCCACCGCGCGCGGTTTCTAAAGGCCGCTTGCCGCCGCCGCGCGAGCCGGTTGCGTCGCCGCAGCATTGTCCCTATATATCGCCGCCGGTCGGCGGAGTGTAGCTCAGCCTGGTAGAGCACTGCTTTCGGGAGGCAGGGGCCGGAGGTTCAAATCCTCTCACTCCGACCAATCTTTCAGAGGCTTAGAGGCAAAACCGCCAAACACGCGTTGGCCTATTCGTCTCCGTCATTGATTCTGCTCGGGTTCTCTGAATCGATGTCGCCGTCACCAAGGACGGAGACGACTAAGGCGGTTTCATGTGAGCCTCCTTCGTTGCGGTTGAGAGAAGCGGCGGGGGAAGATTCATGGTCGTACCCTGCCGTTTCCTGTCCTTGATTGCCGGTCAGATACCAACGTCCGTTGCGCCAAGCTACCTTACCGGCCCTTTCCATTTCGACCAGAACCTTCCGAATCGAACTGTGGGCGAGCTTAGGGCCCCCCGCCATTCGAAAGCCCGTCTCGCTAACTATCGCCAAATCTATTCCGGCTGGCCCAGCTTCCGTGAGTGCCTTATCAGTGGCCCGTTGCGAAAGACCATAGGGAGCGCGCTTGCGCTTTTCGTCTCTCCTCGTTCGTTGTTGCGGCAGCTCCGCTGCGGGATCCGGCGACAGCAACGACGGCCCATGCCCCGCAGGAGCCGTCCGAATCTGTCGGCCCGAATGAGCGGGGCGCCCCATTCGAGGCCTAGGCCGTGTACTCATAAACCGGGGCCGTACCGCGATGTGATAAACTTCGCGGCGGCAAAGGTCGGAGGGCGTTCAGGTGAGGCGGCGCGATCTTTTCGCATTTTTCTGTGCATCGGCGGCCGCATGGCCGGCTTCGGCGCAGGCGCCGACGAGGCAATATCGCATCGCAATGCTGCAACCGAGCGGTCGCGCCGGCGACTGGCGCAAGTGGCCGCTCGGGCCGGCCTTCTCTTCGGAACTGCGCCGGTTGGGCGACATCGAGGGACAAAACCTACTCATCGAGAGCTTTAGCGCCGAGGGGCAGGTTGGCCGTTACGCCGATCTGGCGCGTCGGGTGGCAGCCGCGAACCCAGACGTGATCGTTGTCCCCGGAAACGATCTTGTGCCAGCGGTGTGTAAGCATCCGACGAGCGCCGCGGCGGCTTGAGCGTCAGGCGGCAGCGGCTTGATCGAGGGGCTTTTTCCAATGCCAGGGCAGGAGTTCGTGGAGGCGAGAGGCCGGATGATCGGCGATCCGGCGGAGCACGTCAGCCAGCCAAGCCTGCGGATCGATGTCGTTCATCTTGGCGCTGACGATCAGGCTGTACATGAACGCCGCCCGCTCGCCGCCGCGATCGGAGCCGGCGAATAACCATGCCCGTCTTCCGAGAGCAATGCCGCGCACCGACCGTTCGGCAGCGTTGTTCGAGAGGCAGATCCGACCATCGTCAAGGAAGCGCGTAAACGCGGTCCAGCGCTTGAGCATGTAGTCCATCGCCTGGGCGACGTCGTTGTGGCGCGATAGCCTGGCGCGTTCCTGGCGCATCCAGGCTTCCAGCTCAGCAACCAGCGGCGCGCTCAATTCCTGGCGCACGGCTCTGCGCTGATCGGCGCTGTGGCCGTTGATCTCGCGTTCGATGTCGAACAGGGCGTCGATCCGACGGACCGCCTCCAAAGCGATCGGCGAGATGGCGACCGGTGTCTTGCCTTGCGCTTTGCGCCGGGCGCTGGCGGCCAGATCGGCCAGGACGAAGAAACTGCGGCGGGCATGCACCCAACACGCCGCTTCCAGAATGAGGCCAGGCCGGCGTCCCGCCTGGTAAAGCTTGTTGTATCCGCCATATGCATCGGCCTGGAAGATACCGGCATACGTTTGCAGATGGCGCTGGGGGTGCTCGCCGGTGCGGTCGCGGGAGTAATAGAACACCGCCGCCGGCGGTGCCGGGCCGCCAAACGGGCGATCGTCGCGCACATAGGTCCATAATCGGCCGGTGATTGTCTTGCCCTTGGCCAGGACCGGCACCGTGGTGTCATCGCCATGCAGGCGCTCGGCCGCCAGCACATGGGCTTCGATCAGGCTGTAGAGCGGCTTCAACACGCCGGCGCAGGTCCCGACCTGATCGGCCAGGGTCGATAGGCTCACCTCGACACCCTCACGGGCGAAGCGTTCGCACTGCCGGTTGAGCGGTTGGTGCTGGCCGAACTTCTCGAACAGGATCATGGCCAAGAGGCTCGGTCCGGCCCAGCCCCGCGGGATCGTATGGAACGGCGCCGGTGGCTGGGTGATCTTCTCGCAGTCCCGGCAGGTGAATTTCTCCCGCACCGTCTGGATTACCTTCCACCGGCGCGGAATGCTTTCGAGGGTCTCGGTGATGGTCTCGCCCAGCTTGGCGAGTTTGGTCGATCCGCAGCAGGCGCACGCGCTCGGAGCGGGAACGACGACGCGCTCACGCGGCAGATGACCCGGGAACGGCTTGCGCGACGATCTCTGCCGGGTGAACGCCTTGACCGCCGTGGTCTTCGCCGCCGCCTGTTCGGCCGCCAGTTCGTCCTGGCTGGCGGTGGCCTCAAGTTCCTCGAGCTGGAATTCCATCTGCTCCAGCAGCCGGGCCTTGCGTTCGGAGCGCTGGCCGTAGATCTCCCGACGCAGCTTCGCGATCTCCAGCCGCAGTGAGGCGATCAGGGCTTCGGTGCTGGAGATTTGTGCCACGGCTCGTGCCGCTTCGGCCTCCGCGGCAGCGGCACGAGCCTGCGCCTGTTCCAGGGCGGAGCGCAGCGCGGCGATGTCGTCATGGGCGGCATCCATGGCGATTATTTTGCCCCAAAAACGCAGGAAACCCGCGGCTTTCCTGGCGCAAAAACCGCCCCTGATTCATCATGTCGCAGTCACCCAGCCGCTTCCGGCCGCCAGGTTTTCTGCGGCATTCTCCAGTCGATGCCTTCGAGCAAATATCCCATCTGCCCGGCGCTGATCGCGACCACGCCGTCCGCCGGCGACGGCCAGATGAAGCGGCCCCGTTCAAGCCGCTTGGCGAATAGGCACATGCCCTGACCGTCGTGCCAGATCACCTTGATCAGGTCACTTCGGCGGCCCCGAAAAATGAAGAGATTGCCGCTGTGCGGGTCGTGCCCCAAAACTTCCTGGACCTGAAGTGCCAGGCTGGCCCAGCCCTTGCGCATATCCGAATGGCCCGCCGCCAACCATACTCGTGTCCCCGGCGCTAGGGGCGCGATCACTGGCCCAGCACCGCCAGAACCCGCCGCAAGGCCTCGGCATCGACATGACGGTCAACACGCAGACGCCGGCCGCCCGACAACTCGATCTCCATCACGCCGCCAGCCGACATATCGGTGCCTTCGCTGCGGGCAGGAACGACGACCGGCGCGAATACCTCGTCGGGCGCTGCGACCGCGTCAACCTCCGGTGCGACCATCACCGGCATGAAGCCAGGCACCAATGACCGGGAACGCGCCCGCAACCCATGAGCCTGGCGCCGCCATGTGTAGAGCAGACCCGTCGAAATCCCGTACCGCTGCGCAACTACAGCCCCAGAGGACCCCGGACGGTCGAATTCCGCGACAATCGCCAGCTTCTGATCGACGCTCCACCGTCGGCGCCGCTCCGGTCCCGTTAAAATCTCCGCCCGTGGCCCAGAGCCCGTCATAAGAGCGCTCGTAAGAGTGACGTCACAGATCGAAAAAATGATCGGGTGACGAGCTCAACATCAAGACGGTCCCCCTCGGGGGATTACAGCGGTGTTGTCGGCCACCCGCACGATATCGATCGTTGCGGGTATGGGCTACGCGGTGGAACTCGGGTTCGCGAAGAGCCTGTCGCATCCCGGCGGCAACCTGACCGGGGTCAGCGTCTACAGCATCGAGACCAATGGAAAGGTGTTGCAAATCCTGACGGAGGCGGTCCCTTCGGCAGCGCGGGTCGGGCTGCTGAGCACGCAGGCGACGGCGTATGATTTGTATCGGGCCTCACTCCGTGATTACGCCGCTAAATTAGGGCTTTCGCTGATTGCGCCGGTGCTGCGTGACAGCACGCCGCAGGAGATTGAGCGCGGCGTTGCAGAACTGGCGCGGCGCCATGCGGACGTGCTTCTGCTGTCTCCGGAGGTGACGTTTTTGGGACGTGCCCCGCTGATCGTCCGCCTCGCTGCGGAGCGCCACCTGCCGGCAATGTATCCGTTTCCAAGCTTCTGCGGGCGGGCGGATTGATGAGCTTTACCTGGGACCCGGCAGAGCTCGGGCGGCAGCTCGCCGACGACGTGCACCGGATCCTGCACGGCACCAAGCCTGGCGACATCCCGATCTATCAGTCCACCCGGTTCAGGTTCACGCTCAACCTGAACGCCGCCAAGGCTATCGGCGTCGCCTTTCCACCGGCAACACTGGCGCGCGCCGACGAGGTCATCGAGGAAGGCAACCCAAGCCGCAACCCTTAACCACATCGATTTTATGAGTACATGCCTTAGACCTGACCTCGACCTGGATAGCCGGAGGAGAACCGGAGCCGGGTAGCAGATCATTGCGCGACACCAATGTGAAGCAATCATATTGGCGGCAGGACCGATGTTCTTCCTTCAACACACGCGTATCTCAGAGCTGGCAAAAAAGCACCGCATCCCGATGATGGGGCCCGCAGAAGTCTTTGCCGGCTCGGGATTTCTGATGTCCTATGGTGCGAGTTGGCTGGCAATCTTCAGACGCGCGCCCGTCTACGTCGAGAAGATTCTGAAGGGCGCGAAGCCGGCCGATGTGCCGGTCGAACGACCGACGAAATTTGATTTGGTGGTCAATCTCAAGGCCGCGAAGGAACTTGGCATCGAGGTTCCGCCATTGGTCCTCGCACGAGCAGATCGTGTGATCGAATAGGATGTTACAATTCCGATGACCGCTCCCGGCGCGAGGCCACCACCGGACCTCAAGGGGAGGTCGCCTCACCGATCCTATTGCGGACCCTGACGGACGGTGAGGGCGCGGCGCCCGGTGTCCCAACTCGGTCGCTACCACCCGCGTCAGGCGGCGGGGTCAACCGCGCCGCGTCGAAGCCGTAGACGCGGGCGGTGTTGCCGCCGGCGATCTTGGCCTGTTCGTCGTCTGGTACCCCGGCAAGGATCTCTGCCAAAATCTTGCGCGACTGGGGAAACGTCGACTCGCTGTGCGGATAGTCCGACCCCCACATCATGGTGTCGACGCCGATCACGTCGCGCAGGCGAATGCCGATCGCGTCCTCCTGAAAGCTCAAGACGACGTTGCGGTGGAAGAAGTCGCTCGGCAGCATGCCGTCCTTGAACCGATAGAGAGCCTCGCCATGGCGCTCGCGATATGTGTAGTCCATTGAGGTGAGCACGTTGGGCGCCCACGACAGCTCGAACTCCACGATCGCCAGGATGAGGCGGGGGTGGCGCTCGAAGACGCCCGAGAAGATCATGTCGCACATCGACAGCGCCGGATAGAACGCCTTCGTCGCGCGGCTGCTGGCGTCGCGCAGCGTCCCGGTGCCGGCCCCGCGGATCTTGCCCTGCCGTCGCGTCGCCGTGTGCAGGCTGAGCGGCAGGTCGAGCGCTGCGGCCGCAGCCCAGAACGGCTCGTATTCCGGTTGGTCGTAACGCCGGTCCTCGGCTGGATACTCGGTGATCATCGCACCAGAAAGGCCTAGCCGGGCAGCCCGCTCCAGTTCGCTGATGCCGTCCTGGACGTCGTCGAGGTTGATCATTGCGATGCCCTTGAGGCGGGCCGGATCGGCGCGGCAAAACTCGGCGAGCCAGTCGTTGTACGCGCGAAAGATCGCCGACATCAGCCTCGTGTCCGCCACCTTGAAGTAAAAGAGCCCCTGAGACGGATAGAGCACCTCGCCAGCCACCCCGTCGAGCGCCATGTCCTTAATATGCTGGTCGGGGTCGTAGCCGCCGCGATGCACGTCTTCAAAGCGGCCGCGAGCCGAGATGGTCTCAGGCGCCTCGAAGCGGGCGCCGGCGTTCGAGATAAGGCCGATCCCGGAGAGTATCTGATCCGCCTCGACAACGACATGATCGCCGCCGTCGATGCGCTGGATCCGCGGCGCACGATCGCGGAACGCCGCATCGATACGGGTCTGCCACAGATCAGGCGGTTCGAACACGTGAGAGTCGGACGAGAGAACCAGCGGCAGCATCGGCATCTCCTTTCCCGCCTGATCACCGGAAGGCAGCTTTGTCGCCCGGTCGACTGCCGTCAAGGTAGGCGTGGCCGGTGGTCTGCGCCCGGCCGGCCGCAGAGGCCGGCTGCGAGCCGTCCGAGCCGAGCCTCGTTGCCGCGCGCGTGGCCGCAATCGGCGCGTGTCGCCCATTTTCCTGCGTCTCCGCAGGTCGGCTCATCCGAGGAGAGCGGTCTCTCTTCGTTGCAACGGGGCCTTCCCAACTTGCCCCAAACCGGAAGGTCGATCTTAGCCCCGCGCGCCTGTGGGAACCCGTCATTCACGTGCGCCCGGCCGGTAAGCGGCCAGCCGATGGCGGCGGCGCCAGCAAACATAAGGAGACGCCGCCGAGTCACATGCATGCCGATCGCCTTTGCTGGTTCAACCCAAACGCGCTTAGATTAGTCGGCGTCGCGGGTGTCTGTGAGGGTATCTAAATCGATCGGCGCCAACGCGCCTCCCGTGAACCTCCGTTGGTTCGGTCGAGTGGTCGCCGTCTCAAAGGGGGCCGCTATTCGGCGCTCTGCTGCCGATCGCCGCGAGGCTCGGGTGGGGTCGAACCCAGCGTGGCGGTCGCGAGTTTGCGATGGCCCGCAGTTGCCCGATGCAACCGGCAGCGAACGGCGGCTTACGACGTGCCGCGGCGACCGGGGTGACCAAGTGCAATGGCAGGAATGGGGCCAGGCTGTGTGATGAAATGAGTGCCATGGACCCGCGCCTGTGGTCTGATAGGAAGCCGCTTGGAGGACTGCTCCGCGGGGCAGCGTTTAGCCCGCAAAATTCGTAGACCTGCGCTAAACTGGCTGGCGGGAGCGTTGTAATCCAGCGTATCAATTGCTCATTGCCCGAGGCGAACGCAGTGATTGAATGAGAAGATTGAGCATCCATATTGGATAAACCCCATAATCAACTTCATCCGAGGTGTCGTGGCAGTGTTGTTATCGTCCGTGAGGCGCCGCAGTCTATTGACCGCAATGCTGCCCGTCTTCCTGGGAGCGAGCCCGTCTTGGGGCGCCTCGGCCGGACCCACACGGATCGGTTGGCTCAAGATACAAGGCCCGCAGCATACTCCCGATCAACTCAAGGCCTTCCGCGAGGGTATGCGGGAACTTGGCCTAATCGAAGGGCGCGACTACGTGCTCGAACAACGGTTTGCCGACAATGACAGGGCGCGGTTGTCGGGTCTCGCGAGCGAGCTTCTGAACAGCGGCGTCAGCATAATCGTGGCGACCAGCCAGCCTTCGATTGTCGCGACCGCGCGGGTAACCAAAACTGTGCCCGTGATCGGGCGGATGAATGATAACCCGCTCGTCAATGGCATGGCCCAGTCACTGGCTCGGCCCGGCGGGAATATCACCGGCGTCTATGCTATGACTGAAGAACTGAACGCGAAGCGTCTGTCTTTGCTTAAGGAAGCGGTGCCGTCGCTGCGTCGTATCGGCGTCTTGTTGCAACCCAATTGGTCGAATGCGGAACGTGATTGGCAAGTTGCGCTTGCGGCGGGACAACGGCTTAACCTCGCTCTTCTCGCCTTGCACGTCCGCTCCCGGGAGGACATCGCCGCGGCGTTCGAGCAAGCATCGGCGCAAAACGTGGACGGAATTATGACGTTCCGCAATCCTACGGTCGTTACCTACCTTAAGCTTATTGCCGAGCTATGTCTAAAGCACCGGCTCCCCGCCGTGTTCGACGCGCGCGAATACGTCGCGGCTGGCGGCTTGATATCTTATGGACCGAATATCGATGCGATCTATCGCCAGCTAGCCACTACCTACGTGGATAAGCTTCTGCATGGGATACCAGCCGGTGAACTGCCCATCGCGCAACCGACAACATTCGAGTTGGTCATCAATCTGAAGACGGCTAGGGCGCTTGGCCTGTCGGTCCCGCAATCAGTCCTCGTCCAAGCCGACGAGGTGATCGAGTAACGAATGGGTAGGTCAACTTAACCGGGCACAGGAGGTTGGTATGCGTGGGTTTGGACGGGTCGCGGCCCTGATCATCATCCTCGTGTTGACGCAGGGTATCGCGCCGGCAATAGCTGCTGATGACGGCGCCCGGCAACACCACCTCGCGATACAGGTCGATCAGAACGACCCACAGGTCATGGATCTGACCCTTAAGAACGCCGGCAGCGCAGCCAAATATTATAAGGGGCAGGGCGATCAGGTAAGCATCGAGATCGTGGCCTACGGCCCGGGCCTGCATATGCTTCGCGCCGACGCTAGGGCAAACCAATCATGATCGTGCCTCAAGCAAATATAGTACCTTCCGGGATCGTACGGTTGTCGCAACTCCAAGAGCAGGGATGGAGCTACATTCGACCGTAAACCGCCGGGCCGGGCAGTGGTCCGGTCACGGCGTCGCGCGCATGCGTCCTTTATTAGTTCCTATCTTGCAAGCCGGCGGGGTCATTGAATGAACGCGGCCGATCCCGGGGATGCGTCTCGGCCACGCCGGCCCCTGTTTCAGAAATACTTTCTAGCGTTGTTCGTCGCGGTCGTGGTTCCGCTTATTGCGAATGGAGCGAGCGAAGCGTGGTTCGGCTATCGCGATCAGCACGCGATGCTGAGCGCGCGCCTCCACATCGAAGCGGTCGCGGCAGCAGCCAAGATTGTGGCATTTCTCGACGATATCACCGACCAGCTGCAATGGACGGTGCAGCTGCCGTGGCGCGAAGGCATGGAGGATCGCCACCGCTTCGACGCGTTGCGGCTGATGCGACAGGCGCCGGCGGTCGTCGAGATCATGCTGGTCGACGGCGACGGCATCGAGCGGCTACATGTTTCGCGTGTCGCCCCGGATGTTGTTAACAGCGGTATCGTCCGGGCAAACGATCCCGCCGTGATTGGCGCGCGCTCAGACCGCATCTGGTACGGGCCGGTGACATTGCATAAAGGGTCTGAGCCCTACATGACCGTTGCGGTTGCTGGAACGCGCGCTGCCAACGGGGTTAGCATCGCGGTTATCAATCTAAAGCTTATTTGGGACGTCGTCTCGGCAATCCATGTCGGCAAGTCAGGGGACGCTTTCGTGCTCGACTCCTCCAGCCGCCTGGTAGCGCATCCTGACATTAGTCTCGTGCTGCGAGGCGACAATAACCTCGCAGCGGCGCGCCTTAAGGAGTTGCAGCGCGCGACGATCGCCGGCGGCGGCGAGACTTTCGGCGCTCCTGATGCACAGGATCGCACCGTGATCGCCGCAATGGCGCCGATCGCCGGCCCGAATTGGACGGCCTTTGTCGAGCAACCGGCGTCAGAGGCGCTGACGCCAATCCGCGGTGCGCTGTGGCGAACCGGATTTCTGCTACTCGCTGGCGCCGCATTCGCCGCGCTGCTCGGTTATTGGCTGGCACGGCGGATGATTGGACCAATCCGGCTCCTGGAAACGGGGGCCGAACGGATCGGCGCCGGACACTTCGATCACAAGATCATGATATCGACCGGCGACGAGTTGGAACGCCTTGCGCGGAGATTTAACGAGATGGCCGGAGAACTCGCGCTCTCCCAGGAACGCTCCGAACGAATTGCGAGGCTGAAGCGGTTTCTCTCTCCCCAGGTCGCCGAGCTTGTCGAAGAACGTGATCAGGAGTCTCTACTCGACAGCCATCGCACGGAGGTGGTTGTACTCTTTTGCGATCTGCGCGGCTTCACGAGCTTTTCGGGCGCGGTGGCGCCCGAGGACATCATGGGCCTGCTCCAGGAATATTACGAGGCACTTGGTGCGATCATCACGCGCTATGAGGCGACCTTGACCTGCTTCATGGCGGACGGTCTGATGCTGCTGCTCAATGCGCCGGTGCCGTGCCCCGAGCCGGCGCTGCGCGGTGTGCGCATGGCGCTCGACATGCGGGCCGCAGTGCAGGGGCTGATCGTCGGCTGGCAATTACGCGGCTACGCGATCGGCTTCGGCATAGCGTTAGCCAAGGGACCGGCGACGGTCGGGCGCATCGGCTATGAGGGACGTGTTGACTACACCGCCATCGGCAGCATCGTAAATTTGGCCTCGCGAATGTGCGCCTCGGCTGAGGACGGGGAAATTCTGCTCGACCCGACGGCAGCGGCCGAAGTCTCTGACGCCATCTCGGTGGAGCCGCTCGGAAACCGGGCTCTACGCGGATTTGCCGAGGCGGTTCCAATATTCGTGGTCACGGATCGTGCGCCTGAGGCTTGCCTATCATCCAGAAAGCAAGAAGCAGTGGCTCGATCTCGTAATGAGGGGCCGCGGCCCCGAGTGGATGAATGACGGCTACGGTGGAACATTTGCCGGTTGGCGATTCTGTGAACGGCGGGAATCGGGAAGGGTTTCGGATGCCGGCCCCTGTACCGCCTGCGGTTTTTAGGACACCGGATTAAAGCCTACGCGGCGATGGCGGCAGTTTGAAGCTGCTTTTCGCGGAATTGGGCTGGCGTGAGGAAGGCGTGGCGCTCGATCAGCCAGGTCGTGTTGTAGGTCTCGCGGAACGCAAGCAATTCTTGGCGCAGCTCCTCGGTGGTGTCGAAGGTCCGCACCCAGAGCAGGTTTTCCTTGAGGGTGCGGATGAACCGCTCGGCACAGCCATTGCCCTCCGGCGCGCGGACAAAGGCGGGCGAACTCTCGATGCCGAGGAAGGCGATCTCTTTCTGGAACTGGTGCGACATGTATTGCGAGCCGTGATCGTGGCGCACCGCCAGACCGCGGGCGAGCGCCTTGGCGAACCCGCCGAAGCGCTGCCGCACGCCCTGGCGGATCGGTTCCAGGGCCTGGAAGCGGGTCGCCTGCACAAACACCGCGGCCTGGCCTTCGCCGGTAGTCGTCGTCGTCAAGTCGGTGCCTCACATCGCGTCGAGCGTGTCGGGGATGATGGTGCCGTCGTGGTTGCGCGGTCCCCGCGGCGAGCCAACCCGGGTCGGCGCGAGCAGGTTGTGCTGGCGCATCAACCGCAGCACCCGGCGCAATGAGGTGCGGGTCCCGGCATCGCGGCAGGGATCGCCGGGCTGTCCAATCGGCCGTTGCCGGGGCGCGCCCCGAAACTGACGGAAGGGCAGATGGCCTCATTGAAAGCGATCGTGCTGCGCGGCCCGAACCCGGCGGTGGATCACGTCCGGCGCTGGCGCGTCGTCGACCTGTGCCGGGTGGCGGAAGAACGCTGGGGTGTCGTCTACAGCGAGACCGGGATGCTGCGGCTGTTGTGGTCGCTCGATCTGTCGCATCGCAAGACCCGCCCGGTTCATCCGCAGGCCAATCAGAAGGCGCAGGAAACCTTCAAAAAAGATCCTATGAGGCGACGGACGGCCGAGCTCAAGTAGGGTTCGGTGTTGTCCAACATCCTATCCAGGAGACCGCCGATGGAGATCTCGACCAGTGCCCTGCCGACCGTCGCGGCTGAGCGTGCCACGATGTTTGTTGCATTGGAATTGAGCAAGTCGATCTGGCTGGTAGCCCTGCATTCGCCGATCTCCGACAAGGTGAGCCAACATCGCTTTGCCGGTGGCGACGTTGATGGGCTGCTGGCGCTGATCGCGCGCAAGCAAGCCCAAGCAGAGGCGGGGCTTGGCCAGACGATCCGTATTCTGTCCTGCTACGAGGCGGGTTATGACGGGTTCTGGCTGCACCGGTTGTTATGCGCTCGCGGCATCGACAACCGCGTGCTGGACGCCGCGAGCATCCTCGTCGACCGGCGGTCGCGGCGCGCCAAGACCGATCGGCTGGATGCCGCCGGGTTGCTGCGCACGTTGATGGCGCTCGACCGCGGCGAGAGTTGGGTCTGGAGCCAGGACGAGGCGCGGGTCGGCCAAAAAGGGCGCACCGGTTATGTCTGGTGGCGGCGCGGCCACACCCCGCGCGGGCGGCGCGATCTCGGCCACCGCTCCGCCTGGATCATCGGCGCGGTGTGCCCCCGGCGCGATACCGGCGTGGCGCTGGTGATGACCGGGCTCGACACCGAGGCGATGACCCTCTTCCTCGCCGAACTGTCCCAGGCCGTCGCGCCCGGGGCGCATGCCGTCGTGCTGATGGACAAGGCCGACTGGCACATCGCCGGCGACTTGGTGGTGCCGGCCAATCTCAGCCTGGTCTTCCTGCCGCCCTATTCGCCCGAGCTCAACCCGATCGAGCGCCTGTGGCTCTGCCTGCGCGATAATCGGCTCACGCACCGCGTTTTCGCCGGCACCGTAGAGATTATCGATGCCTGCTGCGACGCATGGAACGCTCTGCTCGCCGATACCGGCCGCATCCGCTCCCTGGGCTCCTACCCCTGGCTCGAAAAGGTCAACGCTTAATCAGGCCGGTATAACTTCTGATAGTTGGCCTACCTCAACGCGCCTCATCAGGCCGGTATCGCCCCTTCACGGCCGAGCTTCCCGCTAGGCGATGCAATGCCGCCGGCGTGTTCGCAATCCGGCCGTACTCCCGGATCTCGCCGCGGATGCCGCCCTCGGCTACCGCCACGACAATCCTCTCCTTGTGAACGTCGAGCCCGACATACGTGATACGATCCTCCACGACCCGTCTCCTATGCATGAGGCTCGGCACCGGCCAATCCGGCGCAACCTTCGCTATCTGCATACTGCGAGGCGGGTCGCCCCGCCCTTAGGTTAGGCGGACGTGTGGTCTAGAGTGACGGCGAGCGATGGTTCCGGTCGGCGCCGTCGTCTGCGTTCATGCCAAGGCCATGAAAGAACCCTGGTGCCTAGTCGCCAGCGACGCCGAGGCGCCGACCGCGATGATCGTCAACCACTATGCCAAACGCTGGACCATCGAGCCCAGTTTTCGCGATACCAGCACTTGCTGATCCGGCATGGGTCTCAGCGCCAGCCGCATCGGCGAACCCTCCCGCCGCGACCGCCTGTTCCTCATCAGCGCCTTCGCGATCGTCCGGCTGACCATGTGACCATGCTCGGGCGCCGCCGGCGAAGCCCTCGGTATGGACCGGCTGCTCAAGTCCAATACCGCAGAGCCCCGCACCCACTCGCTCTTCCGACAGGGATGCATGCCCTACGAACTCATCCCGACCATGCCGCAGCAAAGGCTAGCCCCCCTCATGACCCGCTTCGCCGACGTCACAACCGCCTGCGCCGCCTTCAGTGGCGTGTTCTCAGTGGTCTAAAATGAGGGGATCAATGAGGCACGGGACACCCCCTTCAACCTCGGCTCATTTGCTGCCGGTCTCCGGTACGGTCGATCGGCAACACAGTGAGATCGGCGGCTGCCGCGTCGTCATTAGCGTCATGGTCGACGACCACCCGATGCGCGGCGAATTTGATGCCGTTCTGCTGAAATGCTTCCTGGACGGATCGAAATACCTGGCGTCTCAATATGAACGCATCGCCATTGGGCTTTGCGGTGAATTTCACACGGATAACGAAGGCTGAATTGTCGACGCGGTTGACGCCCTGGGATTTGAGCGGCTGGAGGAACATCGGTCCAAATTCGGGGCTTTCGGCCAGTTCCTTGCCCGCTTGCTTTACGACTTTGCGCAGTTTCTCCAAGTCCGTGTCGAATGGCACGCGAACTTCCAGCTTCATGATCATCCAATCGCGGCTGTAGTTGGTAACCCGGCGGATCACTCCGAAGGGGATTGTGTTGAGAGCGCCGAGATGGTGGCGCAGCAGTAGGGCCCGGATCGACATCCGTTCGACCGTCCCCTTGCCCTCGCCGACATCAACGTATTCGCCGATTCGAAAAGCGTCGTCGAACAGAAAGAAGATCCCAGAAAGGACGTCGCGAACGAGCGTCTGCGCGCCAAAACCTACGGCGATGCCAACCACTCCAGCACCCGCCATCAATGGTCCGATATTCACGCCCATTGCCGAGATGACACTCATCAAGGCGATCGTCACGATGATGACGAACAGGAACATCCGCACCAGCGGCAGCAGGGTTTCGAGGCGCGACAGGCCGGTCCCCGCACCATCGTCGCTGAGTTGGAGCGCGTCTAGTTTTTCGTGTGGGAGGTGGCGGTTGATTGCGACTTTCGCGATGCCCCAGGCAGAAGAAGCCAGCAGCAGAGTGATGATGATTTGAAACAACGCCTCGGCGACACGGGGGCCGAGCCCTCCGGATCCGAGGTCGGAAAAGCCGATGTTCCATGTCCACGACAGCAGAACGACAGCGGTCACGGCAAGCGCAATGCGGGCGTTGCGAATGATGACCATGCCATAGGCCGCGTCGACGGTATTGCCGGACGTCGCTCCGCGCTCGGCGGGAGGACGATCGCCATCCGTGGCGGTTCGATTCGTATCCGGCGCCGTTTCGCCGCCCGGCGGGCTGAAATAGCTTGCAATTGCCATCCGAATAAGGCCGTCGAGCAGGGGCAGGCTGATTAGGATGGCCAGCGTCTCAAATATGCGCGAAGCCTGCAGCTGGCCCGTCACCAGCCGGTTGACCGAGGCAAGGATCGCTACCGCAATTAGCAGGCAGGTCACAAGGACATGCCAATAGGTGGCGAACAGTGCGCCAAGGTCATTCCGTCGTTGATCTTGGCGGTCCGAATGCGCCCCGATCAATTCGGCGATGGCGGCCCGTCCACTCCAGATCGACACGATCAATGCGAACGTGCAAATTGCCAAACTCAACTCGCCGAACGCCAATAAGAGCGGCTGGGGAAGACCAATTATATTCAGGAAGCCATTGCTCAGCCCCGCCGCAGTGAGCAATGCCAAGATCAGCAGCAGGCGGCGATATAGATAAAGGGCGGTTTGGCTATCCAACTGCTGCAAGCGCAATGCCGGCAGGCTTGGAGCCAACAAGATGCGCAGCATGATCGCGCCAGCGCGCACCAGCACTACGAAAGAGAACAGGGTCCAGAAAGCGTGGCGAGCTGCTTGGTGCCCGTCGAAGACAGCAAAAAACAGGATGATCACAACGAGCCCGAAGATGGCAAGTTCGGCAATACGGATCAGCGCAGCAACCAGGAGCGCGCCGAGTTTGCCGAAATCCGATCGCAGATCAAGAGCTGGCAGTAGCCGATGCAGTGGGAGAAACCTCCTTCTTGCGAGGGCCTCGCCGATCGCCGCCCCAGCAAAGATGACAATCAATTCAAGCCCCATCCACCAGATGTGGTCGGGGTCATAGCCTTTGACGATGCGTCGGAAAACGAAGGGCCCGATGTCAGGCAGGTTTGGAACCGCCGAGAGCATCGCTCCCAACTGGACCTTTAGGATTTGCATGTTGTGTTGCAGACTATCGAGCATTCCCGCGGGCTCGGGTGGTGGTTTCGCAGCCGACGCGTTCGCGCAAGGGTACGACAAAGCTATCGCCATCGCCCAAAGCATCAGGCCGCGCTTCAGCGTGCTCGTTGCACTCAATTCTGCCTCCCCGTCCGACGGTGATCTGTTGCGGCATAATCGCGCGGTGGCGGCCTTCACCGGTTCGGCCGGATCGCGCAGTTCGTCGCATTATACAAACGATAGCGACCCTCGGTGTCGTGATGTTGCTGTTCTCGATATCCGAGACGGGCATAAAGGAGACACCCCCGTCGTCACCATCCCCGCTCAGTGAGAGCAGGTGTTTCTCCCTCGCGCCCAGGAGAGAGCATGACGATCGAGCCTGCTCTTGATAACGACAGCGCGATGCCGGGCAACGCAGTGTTGAGTCCGGTCGGGTTCGTGCGGCGCATTGACGTTCGGGTATTGCACGGAGCGCTTCAAGCAGTCGCGCCGACACTGTTCTTCTTCATCGGCTAACCTTATTGTCCTGACGAGCCATCTGCTCGTGGCGCGTTATGTCGCTGCACTCAGCAGCTTCATGCTTGCGACGGTGGCAGCCGTCGTCGTTGGCGAGGCAGTGCTAGTCGCCAACAACCTGGCCTTCATCCGTCATTACGATCCGGTCCTCTGATCCAGCCGATCCTGTGTGCAAGACGGTTGTTTATTGGATCATCGTGTTTCTGACGCGGCTGCTCGAACGCTTCGTGCGTTTTTTTGGTCCTCGAACACCATTCGCCGGCCGACTTCCTGTCGTATTTAACCATCGCGCTTTGGTGGCATCGGTTCGGCGCAGTCTCGCTCTAGAGTTTTGTGCTGTTCCTGATCTACGTGACCGCAACGGAATTCGCCAGCATCTTCCAACCTGGCGAAATCGGGTAGCTCCTGTTCACCCAGCGGCGTTCCGAGCTGCAATTGCATCGGCGGTAACGAATTCGTGAGATTCTGTGCTTTAGCAGGCTTGCCGATGGCCGCCGGTTCGAGGAGTTCCGCGGCTCGACCGGTGCGCCCGCGACCAGCGTTTGCTCGATATCGTTAGGCCGCTCGCGCGAAAAAGCGTGCTACCTTCTCGGGGTTGTACCCGCGGCGATCGTAGTGTTTCGTCGTGCGCGGGCGTCCGGCGACCTTTCGCAAGTCGAGCCGCGTGCCGTTTTCGAACGCCGTCATGATGAAGGTGGCTCGCATCGAGGGCGCTCCATGGCGCCGCGACCATCACGCCGGGCTTTCCGCCAACTATCAGCGTGATCACGATCACCTGAAGCGGTGATCACAGTCGGCTGGAATAGCCGATCGCGATCAAACTGCAACCTGCAGCGGGGACCCGTTGGCCAGTTAACGCATAACGCAACCTTTGGGCACACCCCAAGTCTTGCAGTGGACGACGGGGTGGTGAACAACCGGTCGAGCGACGCAGCCCTTCGGAACACCGACAGTCTTACAATAGACAACGGCATTTGCTGGCCTAGTACTTATGGTGACAGCTGCAATTACCAAGGCGGCTAGCATCAATCCGGCGCATGAAAAATCAACCACCCTAGGCATTACTCTTCCTTCGCTATCGACCGATGAACACTAGAATATCATAGAGGCAGATGGGGGCACCGATCTTGACATAGATCAATGCCACAACGGAATTGCCGGCTGCGGTAAGAGAGGTTCAGTTGTTGGCGTTTGCTAGCGTGGCGCTTTCACAGACGGCGCCCGAGCACCGGCGCGGAGTAACGGGCGTGGCCCTCCGGCGGCAGGAACGAAACGAGTGCAGAGAGGATCGACCGCAGTTGGCGCTCCGCGACCCGCATCTGATGGATGCCATCGGGGTCGCTTGAGCGCCCACCCGCCCCGTTGCATTATAGGTGGTTGAGACAGGCATGGCCGGCGCGTTGCAGCATTGCCGCCGACCTCAAATCCGTCGTCGACAGTGCGAGCCGGCGGGCGCCTTGCAAGTCGAGGACTTCGCGTAAGCGCGTCAGGAAATTGGCATAAATGTAGTGCCACGATTTTGCCTGTTTGTTCTGATTCTTGAGAGTTTTCAATCGGGATATCATGGTGCTGTTGATTTGGAGCCGCCATGTTCTTCCGACGCAAGCTCTCCGACAAAACCGAATACCTCCAGATCGTCAAGAATGAGCGGGTCGACGGCAGGCCACGGCAGTCCGTGGTCGCCACCCTCGGCCGCGTCGACGACCTCGTGGCAAGCGGCGAAATCCACCGCCTGTTGCGCTCCGGCGCCCGCTTCGCCGCCACTGCCGTCGTGCTTACCGCCTTCGATAACGGCGATGCCACCAAGATCACCACCCGCCAGCTCGGCCCGGCGCTCGCCTTCGAACGCCTGTGGCAAGAGACCGGCGGCAAACGCGTGGTCGAGGAACTGGCGCAGGACCGCCAATTCGGGTTCTCCCTCGAACGCGGGGTCTTCTTGAGCGTCTTGCATCGCTTGTTCGATCCCGGCTCCGACCGCGCCGCCGAGAAGTGACGCCACGACCGGGTCATCCCGGGCGTTCCCGCCTGGGCTAAACCGAGACTGCCGTGGAGAAGCGCCCAAACGCACCACACTGTCATGGTCGCATGAAGGGTCACGGCGCGCTGGGTGAACCAGTGCCGTTGATTTGCTGTGCTGACACGGGCAAGATGACAAACAACGCACCGAGGGCAATCGCGGGAGATTCCGCCCAGCAGCATTGCGCGGCGATTGAGGCTGCCACCGTTCGTGTTCTTGCTGATCTGGCTCTCCAGCCAGGCATTAGTTAGCCGAGCACGCGGCGGAAACCCACATGGCTCGTCGAGGTATCCATCGGCTCCGGGTGACGCGCCAGGCCGGCGTGGCGCGTGTTTCCGTTCTCCAGGATCGGTGGCGCCTTGTGCCAATGATATCCCCTCCGCCCCTGCGCGTATCCATAGTCGAAGAGCGCGTGCAGATAGGACGGTTCGAAATCCTCGTGCTTTACCGCCGGGAAATCCGACCCGATATAGGCAAGGTTGTAGTCCACGCCATCGTGCTGAGTGGTCGCGTAGATGCGCAGGATATCGTTATATCCGCTGTAGTGGATCATCGTGGCGATAGCCCGGCCGCTGATCGTCAGAAAACGCCGATCGACTGACGCCCAATGGGGATCGAGCCGTCCATTCCGTATGATATAGGCGTGGCGTTCACGCGCGTATTGCTCCGACCTCATATTAACGTCACGGCCGATCTCGGGCGGGTATAGAAAGGTTTGCCCACCGCGCCGCCATCGACATGCATCTCTTGATAGCGCATTCCACCCGCCACGACGTCGATCATAACAGGTGGAAACACGCCGGGCATTGATGCGGAGGCAAGCAGGATCTTGCGTATCAGTTCGAGGGCCCCGGGCCGTCTGCTCGCGGCGATGGCACCGATGTTCCAGATCACTGAGCGCTCGGTGTCAAGGTTCGTCGTGCCGATCAGCAGGAGGCGATCCCTCTGATACTCACGAGCGATGTCGGCTACCATTGTCTCGTCGACATAACGGGAGATTAGGTGGAAGAGCGGCGCAGTATCTTCTAGAGAGTCGCTAAAAAAGACCCCGTAGAGGCCACGATCACTGTAGATGTCATCGGCGTTTATTTGAGTGAACATTGCACGCAGTCGGTCATCGTAGGCCCGACCGAGAAAAGCAAACGGCGCCATCATTGCGCCCGTGCTGACGCCGGTGACGAGCTTGAAAGTCGGCCTCGTCCCGTTGTCGGACCACCCGACGAGAAGCCCGGCACCGAAAGCGCCGTCATCGCCCCCCTACCAGATGTGGGGGGCTGAGTGCCGGGAAGATGTTCGTGCCGCACTGGGGCGGCGGTGACGCTGGAGGCATCAGCGGCTCCGCAGCTCCGTTTTTCTGCCATCGGACGTCGGTTGCGCCCGCGAGGATAATTGCGTTCGCCGGCACAGCCTCGATCCGAGGCTGCACCACCATGGCGGCGGTCGAGCCCAAAACCGCATTCCTCGCAGCGATCTGCCGGCTGCAATCCACCCCGGCAATCGCACCCCATCGGTCGAGATCCTCCCGTGCTTCAGCCGATCCGGCAGTTCGGAGCCGGCCGCACAGACACAATCCCGATAGCCGCACCTGCCATCCCGCGGGTTCGCTCAATCCGGCTTCAATGAGGTCGCGCTGCCTGCCTGCTGCCATCTGATTGCTGCGCAACCTCACAGGAGCCTTCAGATTTTGCGCCGGCCGTCTGAATCCATGTACCCGCATCACCGACGGATCGCGCCCTTTCCCTCTTTGATGAAAGGCGACGACGCCTCGGCAGGGTGCGGCAGGTTGGTGACGATGAAACTGACCCGCGGATACAACTCGCCCGGATGCGATTCGACCTTGGCCACGACGTGGCGCGGCTTATTTCAGCTCTGCGCCCGATAGTGGAAGCTGGCGAAGAAACAGCGTACTTCCTGCGGCGGTCGCCCGACCGGACGCTTGAGCAGGTGTCCGATCTTGCCCTGCAAGGCGGAGTTGGTCGAAGTGTTTCCTAAGCTCACACATAGCGGTCTGAGGAGGGCAACGGACTTGATGCTCCTGTGCCAAAACCGCTACCTGGTTACGACCCATTTGAAGGAAGGAAAGATCATATACCCTCTTCTCTTAATGCCCGTTTTAAATAATTTTCATTTCGTGTGGGAACCACGCAGGTGGGGATAGCCGGCGATCAACGGGTCCCCTCGGATGCTACCCTACGAGCATGGACGAACAGCCGCGGCCGGACGCGAACGGCAACGAACAGGCGTACACGCTCACCGTCGAGGACGCCGCTGCCCTCTATGAAGCGGCGGGCCATGCGCGCACGATGCGCGCCATCCAGAAATATTGCTTCCGCGGCGATCTCACGGCGATCCGAGAGCAGACGACCTATGGCGAACGGTATCGCATCACGCCGGAATTGGTCGCTCGCCACATCGAACAGATCGAGCAACTAAGCCAAGCGCACGGACGCGAACAGTCGCGACCGGACGCGGCCGTTCGCTCACCGGAGATTGTCGAGCAGCCGGCAGAAAGTGACGAGGCGTCCGTTCGCGAACAGCCGCGGCTGGACGCGCCCGATGTTCGCTACGTTGGCCAGCTCGAAAGCGAGAACGCGTTCCTGCGCGACCAGATCAACCGCAAGGATCACCAGCTGGGGCAGCGCGACAATCAGATCGAGGCGATGATCGAGCGCGACCGCGAGACCAACATCCTGATCGAGCAGCTACAGCGGCGCATCCCAATGCTGCCGCAGGCGGAGCGACGGGGGGAGGAGGCGCGGCCGGTGCCGCACACCGACATGCCGTACGAGGCCGCTGCCGAGACCGAAGGGTAGGGAGGGGATAACCGCGGGGCGCACGGCCATGCTCGGGTAAACTGAGCCTATGGAATACGCGGATGGGCGCAGCGTCGGTGATCTCTTGAAGGAGCGGAACATCGTCCTCGAAGGAGCCGACCCCGTCACCGAGAAGGGGTTCACGATGCTCCCCAATTTCCTGCTGAAGTCGCGCAAGCTCAGCGCCGGCGACAAGATGGCCTTTGCCATGCTGCTGAGCTACGCGTGGCAGAACGACTACTGTTTCCCCGGCCAGGCGCGGCTCGCCGAGGATATGGGCCTCGACGAGCGCCGCGTGCGCCGGCACCTCAAGGCCCTGGAGGCTGTCGAGTTGCTATCGATCAGCCGGCGCGGCTTAAGGCAAGACCAACATCTACAAGCTGAGCCTCAAACCGCGCGCCCTCTAGAGCCGCTGCTGACCGGGCAAAAATGTCCGGTCTGGACCGGCCAAATACCGCCGAACTGGAGCGGCCAAAAATGGCCGGTCTTTCTATATGAATAATACGCATTGAATAATATACAAAAAAGAATACTCAGTATCAGCTCCGCTTTTAAAAACCTGATTAGCCCAAATCCAACCGCGAGGGGTGGGCTGGTATACTGACTGCATGGAAACCATCATCACCGCGTCTCTGCCACCGGAGGACTTGGCCGAGCTCGACCAAGTGTGTCGGCAGCAGCGGGTGGATCGGGCAGAGGCCGTGCACGAGGCCGTCTGCTGGTATATCGGCAGGGAAGGGGATTTGCCGCCGGTCGACGACCCTGATGCCGACGAGATTGAGCCGTAATCAGCCCATGGAACCGAGGCGCTTCCGTGTGAGGGTGGCGACGAGCTGGATATGTGTATCGAGCCAGGGCGGGTAATCCTGACCCCGCGGCCGAGGGCGCCGGCAACGGCGGCGCTATGAACGCCCCTGCGCCGAGGCGCCAAATCCCGATATGGTACAATGGCACCATATGGACCAGGAGGAGCACTTGACCACATATACGTTCCGGATCGTCGTCGAGCCGGACGAGGATCGTTGGCGCGCCTATTGCCCTGAGCTTGAGGCGCAGGGCGCTGCGACGTGGGGCTACACGAAGGAGGAAGCCCTCCAGCATATCCGCGAGGTTATGGAGATGCTGGTGGCGGAGCTCGTCGAAGAGGGCAAGCCCGTACCGGCAAGCGTGCAGATGTCCGAGGAGCCGCTCGTCGCCGTCACGGTATGAGTGACATAGAGTGGCGCCGCCTTCGCAACCTAACGGCGCGCGAAATCATCAACGCCCTCGCCCGTGACGGCTTCACCTTCTACAACCAGCGCGGATCGCACCAGCGCTATTGCCACGCCGATGGGCGCCGGGTGACCGTCACCTACCATCGTGCCGGCGACACGTTTGCGCTCGGCACGCTCCGATCCATGATCCAGACCCAGGCGCAATGGACCGAGGAGGACCTGCGGCGCATCGGGCTACTCTAAATCCCGCATCCGAAATGAGCACCGCCGCCATGCCGCCGCCCAAGCCTACCCCGAGCGTGGCAGATCGGTATCCGAGCCCCCGCAAACCGGAAGGGACGCCGCTAGGGTTGCGTTTGCCGGTCTCTGCGACTAGGTTAGGCGCCGATGAGGAAGTGCAAAAACGGTGCAACGCATAGCCTGATAAGATCCCTAAGTCATTGATATGCCCAGGTAGCTCAGTTGGTAGAGCAACGGACTGAAAATCCGCGGGCAGCGTGGCGCAACGTGCAACATGCCACCCAAGAAATCTCCGAAAACCAACGGTTTAAGAGTGTTAGGATGTGCATGGTTGCACACTGGAAAACACTGCTAGCCACGCCCTCGGAGGTGCAAAAATGGTGCAATTTACCGACCTCGCCATTAAAGGCGCCAAGCCACCTGCGACAGGCAATGCCTACCTCTGGGACACCGCCGTTCGCGGATTTGGGCTCAGGATATCAACCCACGGGACCAAGACGTTTTGCGTCCTTATCGGATCGGGCCGCCGCCAGGGGGACGGGGTGACGCAGCGACAGGGCAGCTTTTCGCAAACAGAATATGCCGGCATGAAGAAGCAGACGCGGCGGGACAAGTTTTTGGCCGAGATGGAGCGGGTGGTGCCGTGGTCGCGGCTGGTTGATCGTCTGCGGCCGTTTTATCCGAAGGGCGAGCGCGGCCGGCCGCCGATTGGGCTGGAGCGGATGCTGCGGCTGTACTTTTTGCAGCAGTGGTACGGGCTGGCCGACGAGGCTCTGGAAGACGCGCTTTACGATAGCCAGGCACTGCGCGGCTTTGCCGGCATCGATCTGTCGGGGGATGCGCCAGGGCACCATCGACCCGGAGATGCACCAGACCGGGAAGGGCAACCACCCCGAGGCGACATCCACCCCGATATGCGCCTTCATCCCGAAGTGGGCCGAACCCGGTAGATCAATCACTTAGCCTGGCCCACCGGCAAAATGCCGGCGAAACGATATCAACGGCTTGCCTGGGACTTGGCCCACCTGTTTTGCGCTGCGGCGAACTGCTCGCCGCGACCGCTGCCGGCCCGCCCGGAAGACGAAAACGCCGCCCCGGCCAGGGGGCGGCGCTCGAGATAGAAAACAGCACTCAATCGACACCCCAATATAGCGCATTCGCCGGAGGCTGCCATGCCTGACGGCGAGTTCGAGCGCGTCGTCGCGACCTACGACTATGAGAGCGAGGACGGCGAGCTGCTCTACCAGGTGCTCCGCTACGAGCCCAAGACGTTCCGGCAGCGGCAGCCGGATGGCCGCGGCGGCTGGACATGGCGGGGCTACCCGGCGGCCGAGACGGTGCCCTACCGGCTGCCGGCCTTCGCCGGAGCCAGCGGCGCAACCGTCTATGTCGTTGAGGGCGAAAAGGACGCCGACGCGCTCCGCGCGCTCGGGCTCGTCGCCACGTGCAATGCCGGCGGCGCGGGAAAATGGCCCGAGCATTTCGCCAATTACTTCTGCGATTGCAGCGTTGTCATCCTGCCGGATAATGACCTCGCGGGCCTCGCGCATGCCGACCTGGTGGCCCGCAACCTTGCACCCGTCGCCACCAGCGTCCGCATCGTCGAGCTGCCGGGCCTGCCGGTGAAAGGCGACGTTGCCGACTGGCTCGCAGCCGGCGGCACGCCGCGGGAGCTGTTCAAGCTGGCCGCGGCGACGCCAAAGTATGAGCCGCCCGTCACCGACGGCGGTGACGACGAGCCCGCCGGAAACGCCGCGCCGGCGCTGGAGCCCGTCAATCCCGCCTCGCTCGCCGGCGTGCCGGTGCCGCCTCGCCGATGGCTGGTGCCGGACTGGCTGCCACTGGCGCGCGTCACGGCGCTGTACGGCGCCGGCGGCGAGGGCAAGACGATCCTCGCGCAAATGCTCGCGACGGCTTGCGCGATCGGCGCGCTCTGGCTCGGGCTGCCGGTGCTGCGGTGCAACTCGCTGCTGCTGTTCTGCGAAGACGATCTAGCCGAGATGCACCGGCGGCAGGAGGATATCAACCAGCACTTCGGATGCACCTGGGGCGATCTTGGGGCAATGCGCTGGCTGCCGCGGCTCGGCAACGATAATGCGCTGATGAGCTTCGAGGGAAGGCCGCACCGGACGCCGCTGTTCGATCAGCTCTTGAACGCGGCCAAGGAACACGACGCGAAGCTCGTCGCGACCGACACCCTCGCGGACGTGTTTGCCGGCAACGAAAACGATCGCGGCCAGGCGCGCGCCTTCGCTCAATCCGCCTTGGGCCTGATCGCCCGCGAGACCGAGGGATCGGTGCTGTGTCTCGCGCACCCTTCCCGCTCCGGCATGAACAGCGGCTCCGGCGAAAGCGGCTCGACCGCCTGGATAGGAACCTTCCGATCGCAAGCGTACCTGTCGACACCGAAGGGCGACGGCCCGGAGGACGAGCCGCCAGACCCGAACGCCCGGATGCTGACCCGCAAGAAATCGAACGCGGCACGGCGCGACGAAACGATCGAGCTGCGGTGGCATCAAGGCGTTTTTGTGGCGAAACAGGCGCCGACCGGCATCATTGGCTCGATCGAGCGGCGCGTCGCCGAGCGGGTATTTCTCGACCTGCTCGACCGCATGAACAGCGAAGGCCGCTACGTGTCGGAAAGCAACCGAGCAGCCAATTACGCGCCGCGTCTTTTTGCCTCCCGACCCGACCGCGAAGGCTATCGCGAGCCCGACTTCAAGCGGGCGATGGAGGCGCTTTTCGCGCGGAAAGAGATCGTCGTCGGGACGTTCAAAAACGCGAACAGAAACGTCCGCGAGCGCATCGTACGGTTGGGTGCGTCCGGTGCGTCCGGTTCGGACTAAGCCATTGAAAAGGCTTGCGTCCGGTTTGCGTCCGGTTCTGCGTCCGGTTCTGCGTCCGGTGCGTCCGGTTCCCGCTAAGCCATTGAAAAGGCTTTGCGTCCGGTTTGCGTCCGGTGCGCTGCGTTCACCCCCCCTAACCCCCCCCCCGGCGCGCATGCGCACGCGCGTGAGGCGCGCGCGAGGCGCTTCAAGAACCCTGGAGCCTGACATGCCCGCAATCACGATCTTTGAACCCCGGCGGCGGCAACCGATACCGCCCGGCGGCATCCTCCGCCGGAGCTTCAACGTCGGCGCCTACAGCGTGACGATGACGCACGACCTCGACGCGATGAGGCCCGGCGCTCGCAGCCAGGTGAACGTGCAATGGTCGCCGGTGCCGTCGCTGCTGACGGCGGACGAAATCAGGCTCTACCAGCGACGCCGAAATCGCGTGTACCAGGAATTCGCCGACATCACCGGCGGCAAGATCATGATGGTCGACCTGTGAGCGACCCGTACTACGGCACGGCTGCCTGGCTGGCGCTGCGTGCTGCCTGCCTGCGACGCGACCCGGTGTGCAAGACGCCCGGCTGTAGTCGAGCCGCGACCCATGCCGACCATATCGTGCCGCGTGCCGCGGGCGGCGGTGATGCGCTCGACAACCTGCGGGGCTTGTGCCGATCCTGCCACAACAGGCGCAGCGCCAAGGGCAACGCCGAGCCGCGTGCCGTTGGGTGCGACGAGCGCGGGCAACCAATCGACCCCGGTCACTGGTGGAACAGGTGACCAAGGGCCAGGCCGCGATGGCGTTGGCGATGATCTACCCGGAGCCGACGCAGGGGAAGCGCACTGACTTGTCCGGCGACGGGACAAGTAATGGCGCGGTCACGAAGCAGCGCCTTTCGATGGCGCGCGCCGTGCTGCGCCTCGGCCGCGAGGATCTGGCGCGGGCCGAGCGGAAGGCCGGCGCGCTGCTGCGCGTGACGGAGAAGTCAAAGGGCGGCGGCGATCAAAAGTCCGATCACCGGTCAGATCGCCCTACCGGTGATCCTACGCTCCGCGCCCTCGGCGTCTCGAAGCAGCAGTCCTCGGACTGGCAGCGCCTCGGCGCCAGCGGGCTCCTCGGCGCCCGGCTGCGCCCCGAGCGCGGCCGCGACTATGCGGCAGGGCGATGGGGGCCCCGGCAGGTCAAAAGCGCAGATTTGCGCTATTGGTCAGGCCGACGGTTTGCAAACGTTTGCAAACCGGCAACTCGCCGCCGCCGCAAACAAACAAATGAGCCGACGAAGCCCGACGTGACGGGTAGATCATTTGATCCACCCACCCGAGTTTGTGGATGCGGCGGCGCCAATTGGCGCTTCAGCATAAAATCTCTCGGGGCTGGGCTGCAATGAGCGGCGGGGGGCTCCGCTGAGAGTTAGTTGGGAAATATTATTTCAATGGGCCTTCGTGGACCAAATGCTCACCCGGTAAGACGCCCGAAATTACCCGGCGCATCGGCGGCTATTATCGAATTGCCGGGCCGATCGCGGGCTGATCGGCTGATCAACTGGATTGAACGGCTGATCGTGCCATCCGGTATTTATGCCGGCCGGCGATTTCGGCTGCGGGCGTGGCAGCGGGCGATTGTGCGCGAGCTTTACCGCACCGACCGGCGCGGACGGCGCCTGGTGCGCTTCGCGCTGCTGAGCATGGGCAGGAAAAATGGCAAAACCGGGTTTGCCTCGGCGCTCGGGCTGGCGCACCTGGCCGGGCCCGAGGCGGTGCCGGGCGGGCAGGTGTTGAGCGGCGCGGCCGATCGGGCGCAGGCGGCGATCGTGTACGCGGCCATGAAGGCAATGGCGCTCGCCTCGCCGGAGCTGGCGAAGCGGATCATCTTCCGCGATTTCCGCAAGGAGGCCGAGGACGTGGTGACGGGCTCGACTTACCAGGCGCTATCGAGCGACGCGCGAAAAGCGCACGGCTTGTCGCCCTCGTTTTGGATCGGCGACGAGGTAGCGCAGTGGCGCGGTCGCGATTTGATCGAGGCGCTCCGCACCGGCATGGGGGCGCACGCCGAGCCGCTGGGTTTGGTGATCAGCACGCGGAGCCCGGATCCGGATAATCCGCTTGAAGAATTGATCTGCTATGCCGCCGACCTTGACGCGGGCCTGATCGAAGACCCGGCATTTCGAGCGTTTATTTATTCGGCGCCAATCGAGGCCGACCCCTGGATCCCGGAAACGTGGAAACTCGCAAATCCGGCGCTCGGCGATTTCCGCAGCCTCGCCGACGTCGAGGTGCTGGCGAACCAGGCGCGGCGCATCCCGGCGACCGAGGCGGCGTTCCGGGCCTACGTGCTCAATCAGCCTGTGGTCCTGGACGATCGGTGGCTTGCGCCGGTGGACTGGGACGCCTGCGCCGCCGAGCCGCAGCCCGCCGGCGAGTGTTGGGGCGGGCTCGACCTTGCCTCCGGCGCCGCCGACCTCACGGCATTCTCGCTGTTCTGGCCGGCGACCGGCGCGCTGCGCTGCTGGGCGTTCCTGCCGGCGGCGATGCTCGAGGCGAAGGCGCGCGAGGACAACGCGCCGTATCGGCTGTGGGCGCAGCAAGGGCACGTCGTCGAAGTCCCGGGCCGCACGGTCGACCGGGCATGGCTCGGCGCTTGGATCGTGCGGGCGACCGAGGCGCTGGAGCTGCGCGGCATTGCGACCGACCGCTGGTTGCTCGACGATTTGCGCGCGCAGCTCGACCGCGAGGGGCTCGACCTGCCGCTCGAACCACATGGCGCGGGCTTCAAGGAGGTTTCGCCGAGCCTGACCGCGTTCGAGGCGCGAGTACTCGCCGCCCGGCTGGCGCATGGTGGCAACCCGGCGCTGCGGTGGGCGGTGTCGAATGCCGCCGTCGAGATCGACCCGGCGGGCAACCGAAAGCTGTCAAAGCGCGCCAGTCGCGGCCGGATCGATCCGGCGGTATCCGCGGTCTATGCCGTCGGCTTGGCAAGCCGCTCGGCGGCGGAGCGCGAAATCAGTTTCTCCGGCCCGCTGGTGATCGCGCTATGACTTTCGCCGAAGCGATGGCCCGCGCCGCGGCGCAGCTCGACGACGCCATTCGGCAGTCGCTGGAGCGCAGCCGCCAATCCTACGTCGACGGTGGCATCTCGCCCGACATCTTCGAGCCGCTGCTCGATCAGCACCGCGCCGAGCTGGTGGCCTGGCGGGATGCGCGGCTCGATGAGCTGCGGCGGTTCATCAGGTACGGCGACGTCGAAATGCCCACGATGGCGAAGCACTAAAACGGCAAATTTTGCCGGTTTGGCGGCCTCGCGGATCGCCCCGTAATTGCGCCTTGCACTAAAGGCGCTCGGCAGGGTACCTTCGCATTTAATGTGCTCGTCAGAGGCGGTTTAAGATGGCGGCAACGATCGGTAAAAAACTCAGATTTTCGGATGCGGTGTACGCCATCGAGACTACCCCGAAGACGTTGCGCAACTGGCTGCAGCGCAAGCAGGTGGTCATCGGCAGCGAGAAACGGCCGGCGGGCGGCTGGGCAAATTACGGCTTCGTTGATATCGCGGTTCTCGCGCTGGTGAGCACCTTCGTCCGGTTCGGCGTGAATGTGCCGACCGCAAATCTGATGGCGCACACGACGCTTGCATTCTTTCCCGATTATCTGGAGTTCGGTCACCAGCCAAGCGCCGACGATGCCCCTGCGGGCATCTTGGCTGCGCCCTGGCACAACCGCCGGCTACTCGCCTATCCGGCCGACCCTGATGGCGAACAGTGGAAGCTACAAATCCGCGACCTCTGGAAAGACGAGGCCAAGCCGGCGGATTCGTATTTGTCAATTGATGTCGATGCCGTTCTGCGTCGGGCATTCGCCCGCGCATGGGAGAGCGTGAACGAAGGTCACGACGGCGACGATGATTAAAAATCCGATGTCCCGCGCTATCGCGGTGGTGCCGCCGGAGCCGGTGGTGACGCCTGCTGACGTGCCGGGCGACCATGCGGCCGATGACGCGACGGTGGCGGCGCTGATCGCGGCGGCGACGGCCGAGATTGACGGCCCGGCCGGCTGGCTCGGCCGCGCGCTCGGGCCGCAGACGATCGAATTGCGCATGGACAAATTCTGGCCGCGCTCCGGCGAATTGGTCCTGCCATTCCCGCCTGTGATCGAGATTGTGTCGCTGGTCTATGTCGACGAAAACGACGCGGAGATCACGGTCGACGCGGCCGATTACGCGCTGGCGGGCCGCCGGCTCTATGCGAAATCAACCTTCGACTGGCCCACCGTGGGGCCGGATTTCGAGGGCGTCCGGCTGCGCTATCGGGCCGGCTATGACGGCGCGCTGAGCGGCAGCCCGGCCGGTACAACCGGCGAGATGCCCGCGCCGATCAAGCAATGGATCGCCCTGCGCGCCGCGCAGTTCATTGCGCTGAAAGACGCCGACCCGCTGGTGCGCAGCGAGACGACGACCGACCTCGATAGCATCAGCTATTTCAGCCCTGGCGACGTTGGCGGTGTCTATGACGCGCTGCTCTCGCCTTACCGAGTTTTCGGCTGATGCCAAACCGTAATCCTCCGCGCCCCGTCGTGGCGGCCGAGCGGGCCGGCCGGGCATACCAAGGGGACCTCGAAAAGGCGCGCGGAGTTCGCTCGTTTTCTTCAGCGGCGAGCGGCAGTTCGGACGGAAAGGTCCCCAAGCCCGCACCCATTTTCCTAAGCCCGCCGAGAGGCGCGCCAGTCCCTGAGATGGAGCTTTCAACATGAACTTGCGTGAATTGCAGGAACGCCGCGCTGCTGCCGTCGTCGAAATGCGCGGGCTTGCCGACAAGGCCGAGGCCGAGACCCGCGACCTCAATGCCGACGAGGACGCCAAATTCGGCACCCTCAAGACTGAGATCGGCGACCTCGACAAGCGGATCGGCCGGGCGCAGACGATCGCGGAGGCCGAGCGCGCCGCGCCGGCAATCTCGCTGTCGGGCCGGCCGGGCGACGGGAATTTCGAGACGCGGGCCCGCGAGTTCTCGATTACCAAGGCGATCGGCGCTGCGCTCGGCGAGGACGTGGACGCTGGCTTCGAGCGCGAAATTTCCGCCGAGGTGCGGCGGCGCAGCGGGCGGCGCTATGTCGGCATCGCGGTGCCGGACGAAGTGTTCCTCGAACGCCGGGCCTTCGGCGATAGCACGATGCTGGTCAACGCCGGCAGCCCGGGAGGCGCCGCGGCGCCGCTCTACCCGAACGTGCTTCGCCCCGATTTGTTTATCGACCGGCTGCGGGCGGGGCTGATCGTCGCTCGCCTCGGCGCGACGGTGCTCAATGACCTGGTGGGCGACCAAGACATCCCGCGCCAGACCGGCTCCGCGACGGCGCAATGGGTGGCGGAGGACGAGGCGCTGACCGACACGGCGCAGACCTTCGACGACGTGACGCTGAGCCCCAAGACCGTCGGCGCGATCACCAGCTACAGCCGGCGCACGCTGATCAACGCGACCCCGAGCATCGAGCAGATCGTCCGAAACGACCTCGCCAGCGTCGTCGCCAGCGCGATCGACACGGCGGCGCTCTTTGGCGACGGCTCCGGCAACCGGCCGGTGGGCGTGCGCAACCAGGCGAACGTCAACGTCGTCTCGCCGCTGACCCCGACCTGGCCGGCAGTGCTCGACTTCCTGACCAAAATCCAATCCGACAACGCGGACCTCGGCACGCTCGGATGGGCACTCGCGCCGGATGCGGCGGCGGTGTTGCGCGCCACGCTGCGGGAGGCCGGCATTGCGGCTGGCTACCTGATGGACGCGCCCGGCGCCCTCGCGGGATACCCGGCGGCGATGTCGACCGTGCTCTCGACCGGCGGCAGCCCGGGGACCAGCACGCTGATCTTCGGGGCCTGGGCGCAACTGCTGATCGGCTACTGGTCCGGGCTCGATGTCCTGGTCAATCCGTACAGCGATGCCGCCTACGCCCGCGGCCGCGTAATGATCCGCGTCATGCAGGACGTGGACGTGGCGGTGCGCCATCCTGAGAGCTTTGCTTACGGCGAGCTGTCTGCGTGATCGAGCGCCGCGCCGCCGTCGTCGAGCTGCGGGCCGCTGGCAGGCGGCTGGAAGGCTACGCCGCGACCTTCGGGACCGAGGCGCAGATCGGCGATTTCGTCGAGACCATCGCTGCCGGCGCGTTCAGGCGCTCTCTGGCGGCGGGAAGCGATGTCCTGGCCCTGGGTCGACCACAACCCGACAAGGCTACTGGCGCGCACGCGCAGCGGCTCCCTACGGCTGTCTGAGGACGCCAAGGGCCTGGCCTTCGCGATCGACGTTCCCGAGACCCGCGACGGCGCCGACGTGTTGGCGTTGGCCGAGCGGGGCGACCTCGGCGGCATGAGCTTCGCGTTCACGGTGCCGGCCGGCGGCGAGCGGTGGGAAGGCCGGCGCCGCGAGCTGCGCACCGTGGAGCTGCGCGAGATCTCGGTGGTGTCGGGCTTCCCGGCCTATGACGGGACCAGCGTGCAGGCGCGCTCGATGCCGCCGCTGCGGCTGCGTCTGGCCCGGCTGTTCCTGGAGACAACCCGATGAGCCGCCGCCGCAAGCGCCGCGTCGAGCAACGCGATAAGAGCTGGGAGCGCCTTGTCACTGATATCGGCGGCACCGGCTTCTCGTCGGCGGGCATCGCGGTATCGCACGGCGCGGCCGAGGGGCTGGCGACGGTCGCGGCGTGCGTGCAGGCGATCAGCTCGGCGATTGCGAGCCTGCCGGCCTACGTGTACCGGCGCACCGAGACCGGCCGGCTTGAAGACCTAACAAACCCGGTCAACCGGCTGATCCGGCGCGGGGCCAATCCGGCGCAATCCTGGCCGGATTTTGTCGAATGGCTACTCGCCTCGACCCTGCTCCGCGGCAACGGGCTCGCCGAGATCGTCGCCGACGACCGCGGCGCCGTGACTGGGCTGCAGCCGATCCCATGGGGCTGGGTGTCGCCGGTGATCCTGCCGAGCGGCGCGCTCGCCTATGACATCGTGGCGTCGAACATCAACGGCACCAACGGGCGCCTGCGCCGGCTGCTGGCCGACGAGGTGCTGCACCTGCGCGACCGCAGCGACGACGGGCTGATTGGACGCTCGCGGCTTTCCCGCGCGGCAGAGACGATCGGCGCGGCGATGGCGGTGCAGAGCTTCGCCGGCTCGATCTACAGGCACGGCTTAAACCCGTCCGGCGCGTTCTCGACCGAGGGCAAGCTGTCGACGGAGGCGCGGCAATCGCTGCGCGACGCCTTCACCGAGCAGTTCGCCGGCAGCCGCAATGCCGCGAAGGCAATGATCCTCGACCAAGGGCTGACGTGGCAGCAAATCAGCGTGTCGCCGGAGGACGCCGAGCTGCTGGCGAGCCGGCGGTTCTCGACCGAGGAACTGGCGCGCATTTTCCAGGTTCCGCCGCCGCTCGTCGGGATCTGGGATCATTCCAGCTTCACCAATTCCGAGACGGCGGGGCGGTGGTTCGCGCAGCACACGTTGTCGCCCTGGCTGCGCAAGCTGGAGAGCGAATTTGCCCGCAGCGTCTTTACCGCCAGCTCCGGCAGCTTCCTCGAGCTTGACCTCGCCGGCTTCCTGCGCGGCGACCCCGAGGCCCGGTGGCGCTCCTACGATGTCGCCATCAAGAACCGGGTGCTGACGCCGAACGAGGTGCGCGAGGCGGAAGGCTACAACCCTCGCGCCGGCGGCGACGAGTTCACGGCAGCGCCCGCCGCACCGGCACCCGCACCGACAGGCGCCGCGGCGTAGGCGTATGGGCACCAGGCCGAGCCAGTTCCGGCAGGCTGACTTGACCCGCGCGCTGCGGGCGGCGGGGGCGGCCGGCTTCGACCGGGTGGAGTTCGACCCGGTGTCCGGGCGGTATCTGTTCGTAAAGGCGGACGTGTCAGAAGGTCCCGCGAGCGGCAATTTCTTTGATGAGAAGCTGAAAGATGACCACGCTGGAAGTCCCGAACCTTCACCGCTTCAAGAACCGACACGGCAAGTGGCAGTGCTATTACCGCGCCGCCGGCCGCAGTAAAATCCGGCTCCGCGCCGAGTATCTAAGACCAGATGTCCGTTGAGGCGATCGCCGGTTGAGGCGGCCCGCCTCGAAGTGTCGAGTAAGGCGTTTTGCAACGCTACGGGGGTTGCTCCGGCGACGGAGCCTATCCCCAGGCACTGAACGAGGCGGACCATGACGGATGTTACGCTTTTCGTCGGCTTGGACGTACACAAGAAGACGATCTCTGTGGCGATGGTGGAAGCGGCCGCGGGCGCAGAGGTACGCTTCTACGGCACGATCACCAACACGCCGGACACGATCCGCGGCTTATGCAAGAAGCTGACGAAAGATGGGCAGCAGCTGCATTTCTGCTATGAGGCAGGGCCGTGCGGGTATGGCGTGCAGCGTCAACTGACGCGGCTGGGACACCGTTGCGATGTGGTGGCGCCGGCGCTGATCCCGCGCAAGGTCGGCGACAAGGTGAAGACCGATCGGCGCGACGCGATGATGCTGGCCCAGACGTTGCGCGCCGGCCAACTGACGGCGGTGTGGGTGCCAGATGAGGCGCACGAAGCGATGCGCGATCTGGTGCGGCTGCGGGCGCAAGCGATGCGCGATCTGCGCAAGGCGCGCCAACAGCTGTTGAGCTTCCTGCTGCGCCACGGCCTGGTCTCGCCGTACGGACATTGGACCAAGATGCATCGGCGCTGGCTGGGCGAACTGGTCTTTGCCCATCCGGCGCAGCATTTGGCGCACGAGGAGATGTTGCAACGGATCGAGCGGGCCGAGGCGCTGTGCGACCGGCTGAAGGGAGCGATCATCGGGCTGGTGCCGCAATGGTCTCTCGCGCCCGTGGTGCAGGCGATCCAGGCGTTGCGCGGCGTCTCGCTGATCGTCGCTTCGGTGATCGTTGCCGAGGTCGGCTGTTTCAGCCGGTTCGACAACCCACGCCAGTTGATGGCCTATCTCGGGCTGAACCCCTCGGAGCATTCGAGCGGCGCCACGATCCGGCGCGGCGCCATCACCAAGACCGGCAATGCGTTGGCACGGACCTGCCTGGTCGAAGCGGCCTGGACCTACCGCTTTCCGGCCCGCGTGACACAGATCATTCGCGACCGGCTCGTGGGTTTACCTGAGCCGATCCGCAACGTGGCCTGGAAGGCGCAGGTGAGACTTTCAGCGCGGTATCGCAAGCTGGTCGCCGCCGGCAAGCCGACACCCAAGGTGGTCGTGGCAATCGCGCGTGAACTGGTCGGCTTCATCTGGGCGATTGCCCGTATGGTGGAGCCGAAATTCGCCTGACAGCGACGCTGCAAAAAGGGCTTGGCTAGCAAGGAGGTGACGCGGCGACATTGAGGACTATCTTCGGCGCCCAGTGCGGACGGCAGGATGAGGAGGTTGGGGAACCCTCGATCCGGGTTGGAGCAGGCTCCACAGCCGACGCACGTTCGTTAGACAGAGGAAGCCCCGCGACGAACCTTGGTCATGCGGTACCAACCCGCGGATAAGAGCCAGATCAACCGTCGTCCATGCTTCCTGCCGTCCGCATTGGGCACTGATATAACCAAGTATCACCTGAAAAACAGGTCGCAGACACTTGCCCTGATCTTGACATCACGGACATAAGAGCCCGGAGTTCTGGCAAGAGTACGAGGCGGCCAAAGCCGGCGCCCGCCCGGAAGTCGGCGCCGGCCGTGCTCGCACCGGGACCTTCAACGCGGCGCGACCGGGCTATTACGGCTCGTCGGGTTTCCTTGGCTTGGCGCCGCGCGGCCAGCGCAACCGGCGCAATATCCTGGAGCACTGGTTCGCGACCTACGGCGAGGGGCCGGTTAAAGACCTGCAACGCAAGCACGTTGCGCTGATGATCGACGCCAAGGCGACCAAGCCGGGCGCCGCTCGCGACCTCTTGAAAGCGCTCCATAGCCTGATGCAGTTCTGCATCCTCGCCGGGCTGCGCGAGGACGACCCGACCGTTGGCGTCAAACTGCCGCGCCGCCATAGCACGGACGGCTTCTACTCCTGGACCGAGGACGACATCGCGGCGTTCCGCTCATATCACGCCAGTGGCACCCGCCCGCGTCTCGCTTTCGAGCTGATGTTGAACTCGGGGATACGCCGCTCCGACGTGGTGCGCGTCGGCCCGCAACACCTCCGCGACGGCGCCTTGCACGTCAAGCCGCAGAAAACCGGCGGGCCGGTGCTGGTGATCCCGGTGGCGCCCGAGATGGCGGCGGCGATCGCCGCCACGCCGTCCGGCAACCTCACGTTCCTGGTGACGCGCACCGGCGCGCCGTTCACCGCCGGCGGCTTCGGCAACCATTTCCGGCAGTGGTGCACCGAGGCCGGGCTGCCGCAATGCACCGCCCACGGGCTGCGCAAGGCGATTTGCCGGCGGCTCGCCGAGGCCGGATGCAGCTCGCTACAGATTGCCGCGATCACCGGCCACAAGACCTCGCGGCTGGTCGACCACTACAGCGCCGCGCGGGATCAAACGCTGCTCGCGCGGGACGCGATGGCGAAGATAACCGGAACAATCCCGAAGTGCCACTGGTTGCCCTTCTTGGTCTGGTGCATCTCGGGGTCGCGGGCTTTGCCCTTGTTCTTCGTCGAAGGCGGCGCAGCAATGATCGTGGCATCGACGATGGTGCCCTGGCGCATCAACAGACCGCGCTCCTCCAGCATCGCCCCGACCTCATCGAACAACGCCTTCGTCAGGTCGTGCTGCTCCAGCCAATGGCGGAAGTTCAGTACCGTCGTCGCCTCCGGAACCGCCGCTACCGACAGGTCGATGCCGGCAAAGCCGCGCAAGGCTTAGCTGTCGTACAGCGCATCTTCCAGAGCTTCGTCGGCCAGCCCGTACCATTGCTGCAAAAAGTACAGCCGCAGCATTCGCTCCAGGCCAATCGGCGGCCGGCCGCGCTCGCCCTTCGGGTAGAACGGCCGCAGACGATCAACCAGCCGCGCCCACGGAACCACCTGCTTCCATCTCGGCCAAAAACTTGTCCCGCCGCGTCTGCTTTTTCTTCGCCGGCGTATTCCGCCTGCGAAAAGCTGCCCTGAAGCTGCATCGTCCCGTCCCTCGGTCCCCCGGACCGGCAGATTCTACCCGATGCCAGCGCCCGCAGCCGGGCTATTTTTCGGTGTTTCCTTAGAGCTTTCCTAGCGAAGTAACCGGTTATCTGCTCCTTATCCATAGTGCGAAGGTGGATCGGTACCCATTCCCTTGGGCCACCAATTTTTCTAACTGACCGTCAAGGGTGCCTTGCTGGGAGATACCGGAAATCGGCTCGACGAGTGCCGTTTCGGCACCGGGGAACGGGATGATTTCCGCAGTTTCACCAAAGAAAGAAGAAGCGTGCCCCCGATCCTCCTGGAGCATCCGGTTGAGATTGCGATACGCCCTCATTGCTTCGGCCGGGGCGGTACCCTGCTTGATGGCAGTTGCGCGTTGGTGCTGGAAGAAGTTGAGGTGGCGCCAAGTGTCCTCCTTCCACTCGTGCGGCTTGCTCGGCCGCCCGCGGTCGGGCGCGGGAACCGCTCGCCGGGCGGGGCGGCGATTGCCGGGCGCAGCTCGTGCGGCTGCCGCTCGCTCGCCAGCCGCTGATCAACCACCCGCCACGGCGGCGTCAGCCCCAGCCCCAGCCCCAAGGTGAAGATGTCGCTGTCGCTCATGCGACCGGCCTCCCTCACGCCGTTGCTTCCAAAGGCAGAGGACGCGCGCCGCTGGGCAGACCCGAAAGCCGGGCTTTCGGGTTGCTCGATGGCGTACCGTTCTGCCGCCCGCCGCAAGCGGGCGCCGCACCCCCCGGCGCTGGCGCGCCGGCTGTGCGCACGCTCGACCCGGCCATCAGATTACTACCCCACGTTGTCGCGCGATAACCCGCCGATTTCCATTCGTAACGTCGAGCAAGCATTCAATCTGTCGCACTCGATCTCGTACCGTTATCCTCCCCCTGGACATAGGTGATGCGGCAGGCTCTCGACGCGTTCGACGTGATCGTTGTCGGTGCCGGCGCTGGCGGCATGACGGCTGCCGCCGTCGCCGCCAGCGAACACCTGCGCGTGCTGCTGGTGGAAAAGGCGCCGGTCGTCGGCGGTACCACGGCGATCTCGGGCGGCATGGTGTGGCTTCCCGACAACGCGAAGATGAACGCGGTCGGCCGCAGCGACAGCCGCGCCGCGGCCGAGACCTATCTGGCCGCTACCATTCCCGGCCCCGCCGATGATCCGCGGCGCATTGCCTTCCTCGACCATGCCAATGCCGCGGTCGCCTATCTCGAGGCGAACACCGCGGTGCGGCTGAAGCCGGTGGCGACCTATCCCGACTACTACCCGGATCTGCCCGGCGCGACCTTGGGCGGCCGGGTGCTCGAGCCGGTGCCGTTCGACGGACGCCGGCTCGGCGTGCAGTTCGGGCTGCTGCGCCGGCCGCTGCCGGAATTCATGCTGTTCGGCGGCATGATGCTCGACCGCGCCGACATCCCGCATTTCCGCCGCATGGCGCGCTCGCCGCGATCGGCGTTGCGGGTTGCCCGGCTGCTGCTGCGCTATGCGTGGGAGCGGTGCTTTCTCGACCGCGGCGCGACGCTCTATCTCGGCAACGCGCTCGCCGCCCGGCTGCTGTACTCGCTACAGCAGCTCCAGGTGGAGCTGCGCTGCGGCGTGGGCGCCGCCGGGCTCGTCGTCGAGGACGGCGCGGCGGTCGGCGTCACGCTTGCCGGGCAGGTGGTGCATGCCCGCCGTGGCATCGTGCTGGCGACCGGCGGCTTCTCGCGCGATCCGGCGTTGCGCGCCCGTCTGCTGCCGGCCACGGCCGGCGCGCTCTCGGCCGCCTCGCCCGACAACACCGGCGACGGCATCCGCCTCGGTCTTGCAGCTGGCGGGCAGCTCGGCGAAGGCGACGCCGGCAATGCGTTTTGGACGCCGGCCTCGTGCTTTCGCCGGCCCGACGGCTCGGACGGCATTTTCCCGCATATTATGACCGATCGCGGCAAGCCCGGGTTCATCGCGGTCAATCAGGCAGGGAGACGCTTCACCAACGAGGCGGTCTCCTATCATGCATTTGTCCAGGCGATGTTCAGGGCCGACAACGCCAGCCCGGCAATCCCGGCCTACCTGATCTGCGACCGCAAGGCGCTGTGGACCTATGGGCTGGGCGCGGTCAAACCCTTCACGCTGTCGCTGCGGCGGCCGATCGACAGCGGCTATCTCGTAGAGGGGGAGAGTGTCGCTGCGCTGGCCGCCCGGCTTGGGATCGACGGCGCACAGTTGGTCCGCACCGTTGCCGGCTACAACGATGATGCCGCCCTAGGGCAGGACCGTGCGTTCGGCCGCGGCGGCGACGCCTATCAGCGGCATGTCGGCGACGCCGACCATAGGCCCAACCCCTGCGTCGCGCCGCTCGCGACCCCGCCCTTTTATGCGGTCGCGCTGCGCCCCGCCGATCTCGGCACCGCTGCGGGCCTCGTCACCGACGCCCGGGCGCGCGTGCTCGGGGCCGACGGGGCGCCGATCCGCGGGCTCTACGCCTGCGGCAACGACATGAATTCACTGATGCGCGGCGCCTATCCCGGCCCGGGGATAACGCTCGGGCCGGCGCTGACCTTCGGCTACCTCGCCGCCCGCGACATCGCCGCCGGCCGCTAACGGTGCCGGGGCTCAGTCATCGCTGGAGGGCGTGGTGGCGACGATGAACACGAGGTCCTGAAGGCCGGTATTGTAGAGCGCGTGCTCGACGCCGGGCGGAATGTGGATCACGTCGTGACGCCCTACCACTCGGCGCTCGCCGTCGAGTTCGATCAGGCCCTCGCCGTCGAGCACATGATAGATCTGCTCCTGCACCCGGTGCCGGTGCGGCGCGACGTAGCCCTTGGGCTGATAGGACGAGATCCGATAGTCGAAAAGCTGGGTCCGCGCCGTCGCGGGATTGACCAGCATCTTGGAATGGGCATCGTAGTGCGCTGGCGGCGTCTCCCACATGACCTCGGCGATGTTGCGGATGCTGGCTCCGTTGCGTTCGTGCATGGCGGCTTCCTCCGGTTGCTGCGCCTTCGTGTCGCGGCGGGATCGGTTGCGACGACGTGGCGGCGGCGACACATCTTGAGGGTGTCAACGCGGGCGCTCCCCGCCTTACCGACGGAGAATACGCCAGGTTTTCGATCGAGGGAGGAGGCGCAATGTCCCAGATTGCCGAACTCCAGCCGCGCACCGAGGTGCGGGACGGCATGCGGATCACCTGGAACGAGCCGATCACGATGGATGACGGCCTGGTGCTGCGGGCGGATGTGTACCGCCCGGTCCCCGAGGGGCGCTATCCGGTTATCCTCAACTACGGGATCTACGCCAAGGGCCTTGCCTACCAGGAAGGCTACCCGCAGCAGTGGCAAAAGATGGTGACCGACCACCCCGAGATTCTCGTCGGATCGAGCAACAAATACCAGAACTGGGAGGTCACCGATCCCGAGCGCTGGGTGCCGCATGGCTATGCGGTGGTTCGCGTCGATTCGCGCGGCGCCGGCTGCTCGCCCGGCTTGATGGATCCGGCATCGGAACGCGAGACCGAAGACCTCTACCAGTGCATCGAGTGGGCCGGTACCGCGCCGTGGAGCAACGGCAAGGTCGGTATGCTCGGTATTTCCTATTACGCCAGCAACCAGTGGCGCGTCGCCGCCCGGCACCCGCCGCATCTCGCCGCAATCATTCCGTGGGAGGGTCAGAACGACCGCTATCGCGACTCCGGCTACCATGGCGGCATCCTCAGTCAGTTCCAGGAGCGCTGGGCCAAGCACCAAGTGACCAACGTGCAATACGGCCTCGGCGAGCGGGCGCGAAAGAGCCCGCACACCGGTGAATCGATTGCCGGGCCCGTCACGCTTTCTGCCGAGGAACTCGCGCGCAACCGGCGCGATGCCTTCGAGGATCTGAAGAAACACCCGCTCGACGACGACTGGCACCGCGCGCAGTCTGCCGATCTCTCGCGGGTGGAGGTGCCGCTCCTGAGCTGCGCCAACTGGGGCGGCCAGGGGCTGCATCCGCGCGGCAACTTCAACGGCTTCATCGAAGCGGCGTCGCAACGGAAATGGCTCGAGGTGCATGGCGACTCGCACTGGTCGCTGTTCTCTTCGGGCTATGGCGTGGCGCTGCAGAAGCGGTTCTTCGACCATTTCCTGAAGGGCATCGATAACGGCTGGGAGAAGACGCCGCCGGTGACGCTCAACATCCGCCATCCCGGCGAGAAATTTGTCCTGAGACGCGAAAACGAATGGCCGCTCGCGCGCACGAACTGGACAACCTATTACCTCGACCCGGCGGGCATGGCGCTCAGCCCGCAGCCCGTCGACGCGGCGGGCCGGATCGAATACGACGCGCTGGGCCCGGGCGTGACGTTCTGGATGGCGCCGATGGCGCGCGCGACCGAGATCACCGGCCCGCTGGCGACGCGGCTGTTCCTGTCGTCATCGACCGAGAATGCCGATCTCTTCCTGATCGTGCGGGTGTTCGATCCGGCGGGCAAAGAAGTCACGTTCATGGGATCGACCGATCCCAACACACCGATCGCCAACGGCTGGCTGCGCACCTCGCACCGCCGGCTCGACCCCGGGCGCAGCAAACCCTATCGGCCCTATCACCCGCACGATCGGGTCGAGAAGCTGGTTCCGGGGGAGATCTATGAGTGCGCGGTGGAGATCCTGCCGACCTCGATCGTGGTGCCGGCCGGCTGGCGGGTGGCGCTGACCGTGCGCGGCAAGGACTACGAGTACGAGGGCGAATTGTCCGAGTTCGGCAAACAATTCCACTACGCCACCCACGGAACCGGCGGCATGACCCACAACGACCCCGACAACCGGCCGCCGGTCGTCTTCGGCGGCAAGGTGACGCTCTATGCGGGCGGACCGCGGGCCGCATCCCTGCTCGTGCCGATCATCCCGGCGACGTAAGACTGGCGACGAGGGTAACGCCGCTCACAGTCCGGTGGCGAAGCGCGCCATGATCAGGATAATCGCGACCGGCATGGCGCCCTGCAGCGCGACGACCCGGACATAGCGGCGCACTTTGGCACCAGCCGGATCGGCGGCGGCGGCTGCGCTTCGCCCGGCGCCGCGATGTCGATCGGAGCGCTGAGCATCGCCGCTTACCCGGCCCAGCGGACGATGCCGGCAACGCCGTCGACGGCGACGGTGACGCCGTCTGGGATCCGTCGCGTCGCCTCGCGCACGCCCAACACCATCGGGATACCGCGCTCGCGCGCTAATGCTGCCAGATGCGAGGTGCTGCCGCCAAGCTCGGCGACGACGCCCGCGACGCGTGGCAGCACATGGGCGAGCGCCGGCCCCGCCACCTTCGTCACCAATACGTCGCCCGGCCCGATCCGCCCCAGCTCACACTCGCAGTTGACGACGCAGGCGCGGCCCGAGCCCCAGCCGATGCCGGAAGGGTGGCCGTTGATCCGCGGATGACGCAGCCAGATGTCGTCCGGCACGGTTGGCTCGGCGACCGCCAGCGGCCGCGCCTGCAATAGCGTGAAGCCGGCATCGTCGAGCGCCCACTCGATCTCGACCGGGACGCCGATCACCGCCTCCGCCCGGCGCAGCAGGTCCCCCAGCGCCGCCGCCTGCTCCACATCGAGACAGGGCCGATCGACTTCCCCGCGCGGCACCGCGCCGCTGGTCACGCCGTGGCCATGGACGCAGCCCTCGCGGTGCGCCTTGCGCCCCGGCTCGATCTCGATGACCTCGCCGGCGTGGCCGAGGCGGATGCGGTCCGGCACGACTTCGCCCTGGGCGATCGCCGAGCCGAGGCCCCAGGTCGCGGTCAGTACCATCTCGCCGGCAGCATTCCGGCTCAACCCGCCGCCGGACGCGCGCGCCGCGACGAGTGGCTGCACAAGCAGCGCCATCGCCGTGTCCGCCGGGTCGATCGCGTGGCCGGCCATGTAGCGCAATGCCCGCACCGACCACAGCGCCGCCCAGCAGGCGCGCACCGCGGTCAGGTAATCGGCCTCGCCGGCGAGGCCGAGAAAGCTCTCGAACTGGCCGGCGCAGCTGGTGCCGCTGCGGTCCTCGACGAGCGCCGAGGAACGCACCACGCCTAGCCCCCCGCCCAGCGCATGCCAGGCGGCGAGGAGCGGCTCGGCCAATTCCGGCGTCACCGGCTCGGCCATCAAGCCCAGCTTCAGCGCCAGGGCATGCTGCCGAGCCTCCAGGCCGGGCGCCGTCATCACCGCGCGCGCCGGGCCTTCAAGGCGCAACGCCGCCAGTTGGCGGCGATAGACAGCGGCATCGATGCAGAACCCGGCGGGGATGGGCAGCCCGGCCTGGCCGAGCAACGCCTGGTTGGCCGCCTTGGCGCCGAAGCGGGCCGCGTCGGTCGCCGCCGGATCGCGAAGCGGGACGATGAGGGTCTGGTCCATCGTGCGCCCGCCTAGCCGTGCATCCGCGAATAGCCCGGCAGCGGATCGACGACGGTGATCTGCTCGACCGGAAAGTGCGAAATCAGCTCGGTCCGGTCGTCGTGCACGATCAGCATCTCCTCGATTCGCACGCCCCATTCGAAGGGCTTGCCGTGCTGCGTCTCGAGCGCAAAGACCATCCCTGGCTGGATCTCGATCGGATGGTCGAGCGACCAGATGCGGGAGATCACCGGCGGGTCGTACTGCGCGAGGCCGAGCCCGTGGCCCCACAGATTGGCGGCCGCCTGATCCTCCTCCTCGTAGCCCCAGGCCTCCTTCGCCGAGGGCCATTTCTCGGCGATCTCGCGCGTTGTCGTGCCGGCCTTGACCGCGCCGATCGAGTCGTAAAGCCAGGTGAGCGCGGTCTGGTAGACCGATTTCTGCTCCGCGGTCGGTTCCTTGCCGACGCAATAGGTCCGGTAATAGCAGGATTTGTAGCCGTTCCACGTCAATGCCGCCAAATCCATGAAGACAATGTCGCCTGGCTGGATGATGCGGTCGGAGAAATTGCGCCAGTTGGGCCAGGTATTGGGCCCGGATGAGACGATGACGTCCTCAACGTCCTCCATGCCGGGGATCGAATAAAGGAATTCCATGATGTGGGCGGTGACGCGGTTCTCGGTGATGCCGGGGCGCAGGAACTTCATCGTTTCCCAATGCGCGGCGTCGCCGATCGCGCCGACGATGCGCATGCACTCCTGCTCGTCGACGTTTTTGACGGCGCGCGCCTCCATCATCGGCGACATGCCGTCTGTCCAGCGGAGGCCGGCCTCGTCGAAGGCGGCGATCATGTTGATGTCGACGAAATCGACGCCGAGCTTCTCGCCGGCGACGCCGGCCTTCTTCATCTCGGCGCACAGCGCGTCGGTGAACTTGCGGACCTGCTGCGTCGAGGCCGGCCCCGCCGCGCCCTTGATCCAGGCGTAGGAATAGCGGATGTGGTCCGGCGGCAGCCACGGCGAGTGGCGCGCGACCTGGGCGCCGATGTCGCCCTGCTCGAACAGCACCGGCGGGTCGTCGCCGCACAGCATCGCATAGCGCAGCCCGGGCTTGAGCCGGTTCCACCCCGGCGTCAGGGTGCTGGTCACATAGCGGACGTTCTCGTCGTACATCAGCAGCATCGCGCCGAGCCCGTGCGCCTTCATCCGCTCCCGGGCGCGCTCCAGCCGATAACGGCGCAGCCGCTCCCAGTTGATGCGCTGCTGCCAGTCGAGGCCGGTGATGCCGAAATTGGCTGTCATGTGGGTTCTCTCCCTTGATAAACGAGCAATTGCCGCTGCGCTGCGTGCGTCATTCCGCCACCATTTCGACTCCGCCGCTCTGCGCAGATTTGAGCGCGGCTTCGAGCGCAGCCACCGTGGCGACCATCTCGGCGGACAGCACCGGATAGCGCGCATGCCCGGCGACGGCGAAGGCGAAGGCTTCCAGATTGAGGCGCACCGCCGAAATTGCCGGGTAGCTGATGACGAGCGGTTCGCTGCTGCGACGGTGTATCGTCAAGGTCGAACCCTGCGGCGCATCGGGGTGCGCGTGATCGACCGCCTCGGCCCAGCCCTCGTTGCCGTAAACCGCAAAACGCGCGGCGAACGGGGTAGCGAGCAGGGCGCCGAGCAGCGCATTGGCGCCGCCTTTGAATGTCGCGAGCACGGCCAGTGAATCGCCATTGGCGAGGCGACCGTCGAGCCGGCCGACCCGCGTCAAGACGCGATCGGCGGGTCCGAGAAAGCTGACCGCGAGATCGAGCAGATGGACGCCGGTCGCCGTCATCGGACCCGCCGGCGCCTCGCGCTCGGACAGGCGCCAATTGCCTTCCGGCAGCCCGAGAAACTTGTCCTGGCTGAAATTTCCCTCGACCTGCAGCAGCCGCCCCAACTCGCCGGCGGCGGCGGAGCGGCGCATCTCGACAATGGCCGGCTCGAAGCGCCGCTCGTGTCCGACGGCGAGCACGACGCGGTTCGCCTCGCAGGCCATGATTGCCGCTTCCGCTCCCTGCCGCGTCAGCGCCAGCGGCTTCTCGCAGAAGACGTGCTTGCCGGCCGCCGCGGCTCGCAGCACCTGGTCGACATGGAGCGAGTGCGGGGTGCACAGAATGACCGCGTCGATCGCGGGGTCGGCGAGCGCAGTGTCGTAGTCGGCGGCAACGACGAGGCCATGGTCAGTGGCTGCCTGCCGCCCCTCGGCGCTGCGGGTGACGGCCGTGGCGAGGCGGATCTTCGAGTTGTCGGCGAGCATTCGGGCAATCGTCTTGCCCCACCATCCCATTCCGACAATCGCCGCCCTCAGCATCGAACTCGTCCCGTCGCGGACACCACGACGCGCTTAGGACATCACCGACACCAACGTCCATGATCTGGATCAATCAAGAGCTGGCACCGCTTCGTCGAGCTTCCGGCGCCCCCGCAGTAACGACGGATCTGACGCCGGCACGGCCGAACGAGCCGGATACGGCGTAAAAGATGCACGGCGAATAAACCTCGCCGGTGTTTTCCGGCACCGTCACGAGCCGAAGCCATACGTGCCGAGATGGGCGATACTGCGTAAAAGGAAGCGGCGATACGCATTGAATCACCGAGCGCTGTGCGATCCGGCCGGGGCGACTTGGGCAAGGGATGATCCATGGATTTGAAACGGGGCGGTTGCTGTCGCCAAGCAACAGATCGAGGATTCCTTCGCCGCCGACACACCCCGAGATGTCCACCTGGAGGGGTTCCTGTATGTCGATCATCTGATGGTCTGGTCTCTGACCATCGGGTTTGATCGCTCCGCCTCGGGGACCCAGGACCGCAGTTACAAGGTCGTCCGGGTCTCGGAATCCAACAAAACCGTTCTGTCTATTAGACGGAACTTTTGACTAGAAGCACGCGAAAGGGGTTGATACGGCTCAGTTTTGGGTCTGAGCCGAGCCGCTTTACTGGGTACGGTGCGCCGCTTTACTGGGTACGGTGCGCCGCTTTGCTGGGTACGGTGCGCCGCTTTGTCGGAGGCGGCGGGCGGCGGCGCGGGGACGCCGAGCAGTTCGAATGCCTTGGTCTGGATCGGTGTCGGTCGGGTGGCGATGGTGATCTGGTAATCGGGACTGGTGGCGGTGACGAGGGTATTGAGGCAGAGCGTGCCGAGGTCGGCGATCAGGCTTTGGAAGCTGTGCACCGGCAGGCCGTCGGCAGTGCGGTGGGTGGCTTCCTTTGCCCGCGCCTTGTCCGAGCGCGGCGCTTTGGCCACCGGGCTCGCCCGTTCGGCCAGGACGGCCTCCTTCTCGTCGTCTTCGTAGAGCATCGGGCCGAGGGCGCGGCGCATGTGCCATTCGACGTGATAGGCGAGCATGCACAGCAGCACATGGGCGCGGACCCGATCCTCGAGCCAGTGGTAGATCGGGCGGATCTCGAGGTCGACCGTCTTGATCGAGCGGAAGGCTCGCTCGACCTGGGACAAGCTCTTGTACGAGGCGACGACCTGCGGGTCGGCCATGGCCCCTGGCACTGAGGGGGCGGGCAGATTGGAGCGGATCACATAGATGCCGTCGCGGGCCGTCTCGGCGGCGATTTCGGCCTGTTTGCGGCAGAAGGCGAGGCGGTCGTCGGCGATCTCGATCTCGAAGTGCTTGGCCATCTTGTGACGGCCCAGCACGGCGCCGACGGCAATGCCGATCTTGTCGGCCCCGTGCAACGGCGCCCGCCTTCGCTCGACCCGTTCCTCGATGGCGGCGAGATCGCGCTCGGTCGCCGCGAGCAGGTCGTTGCGTTTGCGCGTTCTTGCGACTGCGAGGTCGGGATTGCGGCAGACGATGAGGCGTTCGCCGGGGAAGTCCGGCGCGGTGATGACCGCCATGTTGCGCTCGTCGAACAGGGTGAGTTGCAGCTTCCCATCCTCGGCCAGGGCCTTGATGTCCGGCGCGCGCAACGCGGTGATCCAGTCGAGATTGGCCGGGACCACATCCTCGCGGATGCGGGCTTGGGTGATCATGCCCCGGTCGCCGACCAGCACGACGTGCGCGAGGCCGAAACGAACCTTCAGCTTGTCGATCTGGACCGCCAGGGTCTTGGGGGCGCCGGTGTTGCCCCCGAATACCTCGACCGCCACCGGACAGCCATCCGCTGCACACAACAGGCCGTAGACGATCTGCAGCTTGCCCTTCTTGCCGTCGCGGTTATAGCCGCGCTTAGCCAACGGGCAGCAGCGCCCCCCGACACAGCTGGAGCTGACGTCGTAGAGCACCAGCGTGCCGCCTTTGAGGTGCCGCCGCGCCAGGGTGGTCTCGATTGCCCCTTGGCGGGCCAGCAGCCAGTCGAGCGCCTGGTAAAGCTCGTCATAGGCGACCTCGCCCAGCCCCAGGACCTGGCCGAGGCTGGTGGCTGCCGTCATCGGGTTCAGCCCTTTCGTCGTCGCCAATTTCGAGGCGGGCGCGACGATCCGGCTGACGATCATCGCCAGGACCAGATCGCGTGGCCGATTGCCGTGCGGTCCCAGCAGCCGGTCGAGGCCGATCTTGCCGATCACGCCGAGAACCGCTGAGACATGGCCATGCGGCAAGGTGCGGATGACCTGCAAGGGTTCGGTGCCCGGCGGCATCACCACGCCGCCCCTGAGCAAGGCGCGCAATCCCTCGACACGCTCGCGCGGCCGCCATCGCCCAAACCCACAGAAACAGCAATTATACCGGCCTGATTTGAGGACAATTCGCGCTCGTTTTCGAGAGGCGCGCCCGGTCTCGCGTCAACGTGTCAGCGCCTATTCAGGTCGGTATGAGCGTCGACCGATCCCGGTTTCGTTGCATCACTTGCCAGCGAGCGAGCATCAAAATTTGACGGAAACGGTCCCCAGGATGCGGCGCTCGACATTCGGACCCGAGGTCTGCCGTTGCGTTGCGCGGGTGATGTTCTGTCCCGCCAAGGCCAAGGTGACGCGGTCGGTCAGCCTATAGCCGATGCGGGCATCGACCGACACGTAATCCGCAATCGGCAGCAGACCCGCGCCCTGCCCACTCACGGTCGGTGTCAGTCCGAAAAAGCGCGACTCGTAACGCAGAAACCCGTCGACTTCCCAAGGCCCATGCGACCAGCCTAGATGGGCATTGACCACGTGCACCGGGTTCGTGTGCTGAAAATCGGTCGTGGTCGTCAGGTTGGTCAGCCCCGCCGCAAAGTGATCGGTGACGATCTCGGGCGTATAGCTCAATCCCCAGCGCCAATCTGCGAGGAACTTGCCTTTCAGTCCCAGTTCGAGACCGTCGGCCTTCGAATTGGCGACATTGGCGGAGGTGAGATAGGCGCCGCCCGGCCCGACGATGAACCCGCCGCTGAGGCTGGTGATCTCGTTTGTTGTCTGATGAAATGCGCTGACCCGCAGCGTTGTGTCGATGGACGGGAAATTACGGTCCCAACCTAGTTCGTAGTTGGTCACGACGGTCGGCTGCAAAGTCGGCACCCCGGTGATATTCACGAACGGGGAAGTGATCAGGAGCGCGCCGAGCTGGGCGAGGTTGGGCAATTGTACGCCGCGGCCGACCAGCACGCGCAGCGTATCCTCTGGATCGGCCCTCCACACCAGACCGCTGTTGAAGCTCTCGGTCGTGATCCGGCGGTTCCAGTCGGAATTTCTCAAGGGATAGCCGAGCGGGATCGATCCGTTCCGTCCCAGAATCAGGTGGTCAATACGCAGCGCATTGGTCAGCGCGAGGGCGGGCGTGATCTGCCACAGCCACATCCCGCCGGCGGCGAGGACATCGTAAAGGACGTTGGCGCCCCCGACCACCGTCGTGCCTTCGGAGTTGTGACGATACTCGAGGGTGGCACGCAACGTGTGGTCGGCCCCCACCTTGAGCGCATCCTGAAATTGTGCGACCGTCACTTGGTTGTCGAAGGTCAGGTTGTTGATCGGCGAGACGTCAACCAGCCGGTTGGCGGCGGTGATCCAGTTGCTATAGGCGGTCGCCCGCAGCAGACCGATCGACGTGTCGGCGCTCAATTGGCCCTTCACCGAATTGGTCACGAAACGGACGTAGACCGGGATTACGGTGGCCCCGACATCGGTCTCAGCGGCGGTGACGTGACTGGCTTCCATGCCGAGCCAGACCCTACCCCCGAGGCGGAAGACGCCGTTCAGGTCGACCGCCCCGCGATCGTCGCCGCGTCGGAGGCCGATAAAGGGCGGGGTGATCGGCGTCGAGAAATCGTTGTTCAAGCGCCCGCCGGCCGAGACCCGCAGCGCGCCAACGTCGCCGAACCGCGCGGTACCGACCGCCGATCCCTGCGCCAGCCCCTGCGTGCCGCCGGTCAGCGAGGCCGTGTTCACGTCGTCATAGAGGGGATTGTAGGTGATGATATTGATCACGCCGCCGGTGGCATTGAAGCCAAACAACGCGCTGTTCGGCCCTTTGACGACTTCGATCTGCCGTATCGCGCCGAGTTCGACCGGCAAAGCGCTCCACGGCGTGAAGCCGTAAAAATCGGCGTAGACCTGCCGGCCATCGATCAGCACCAGCAGGCGTGACGAATTGGCTTGGTTGTAGCCGCGCACGCTGATATCGGCCTGGTCATTGGTCCACTGCAATACGTCGATTCCGGCGACATGGCGGAGCACCCCGGGGATGTCGCGTGCTCCGGAGCGGCGAATATCGTCGGCAGTGATGATCACCATCGTCGCCGGCACATCGCTCGCCCGCTGCGGCGAGCCCGTGACGCTGGTGGTGACCGGCTCGCCGAAAAGCTGTTCGAGCGCCCGGTAATCCATCGACTGGCTGCGCGTCGGGGAGGTAAGTGCGAGCAGGGCAGCAGCGATGCCCACACCGAGAAGCCTTTTCTTCATCGCTCGCCCTCCCCCTCGGGGACGCTGACCGCTGCGGCGCGTTGCCCAGTTCACACCGTTAGAACTCGGTGATCAGCATGCGGAACGCCGTCGAGAAGGTGATGCCGCTGCTAGTGGCGGCAGCGCGGTTGACCAGGATCTCCACCCTCGGCTCAGAGCGCACGCCGACTGCGCAGGCTCCGGCACGCACCTCAGCGAGATCGAGGGTGACGCAGGGCACCCGGCGGGTCCTCGCGACTTCGCCGAGTTTCGCCGCTTCCGCACCGACGCCCCCGGTGAGGAAGAACAGCCCGACATTTGCGCTGGCGACCTCGTCGATCTTCACCATGACCGGGAGCAGCACGAGATTTCCGGCCCGCAAGCCGCTGCCGAGCATCTGTTGCACCTGAGCGGCGTCAGCCGAGGATTGCGGGTTTCCGGGCGCGTACACGATGCCGACGCGAAGCGTGCCCGTCGGCGGGTTGTCCATGAAGCTCACGACTCGCGCCGCGACCTGCATATCGCTTGCCGCGACGGCAGCCGCTCCGGTCGTGATGCCCACGCTGAAGGCGATAACCAAGGCGAATAGCATGATGGCCCTCATGCCGAGGCGGCCCCTCAGGGTTCGATTGCTGTTTGCGCGGCGACGCCGGGCGAGAGTATACTCCTATAAGTTGATTAAAAGGAAATTCGTCTCGATCGCAATTACCCGTTCGCAGCGACGCCGGCCGGCATTTGCTGGTCCAGCTCTTTCGAGTAGAAGCAATACCGGTTGCGTCCGTCACGCTTGGCCCGGTAGAGCGCCAGATCGGCCTGCGACATCATCGCCTCGGGATCGGTTGTGCCGGGGACGAATGGGCTGATCCCGATGCTGATGGTGAGGTGCAATTCGGTGCCGTAGATCACATAAGGGCGGCTCAGCGTCTCCTTGATCTTTGCCGCAAGGATACCGGCGACGACAGGTTCGCTCATCTCGGTTTGCAGGACCGCGAACTCGTCGCCACCCAGGCGTGCCACAAGGTCTGTTTCGCGGACGGTTGCCGCGAGACGCTCGGCCATTTGTTGCAGCAAAAGATCGCCACCCGGATGGCCGAGAGTGTCGTTAATACTCTTGAAGTGATCCAGATCGAGAAAGAGGACAGCGAATTTGGCCCCGTTACGTCGCGTCGCGGCGAAAGCCTGCTGGAGCCGCTCGCCGAAGGTCCGGCGGTTCGCCAGACCGGTGAGACTGTCGGTACGCGCAAGAAGGGCAACCTTATCTTCGGCGAGCTTGCGATCGGTGATGTCGACGATGATCCCCTCGATCTCGACCAACCTGCCGTCCTTGTCGCGCACCGGTTTGTAGCGATTATCGACCCAGCGGTAGGAATCACCCCCCGCTGCCAGGCGACATTCGATCGAAGCGGCGTGCCCGTCTCCTTCCATTACGCGCGTCATCGCGGCGCCGACCTTGGCTTGGTCTTCGGGGTGAAACAGCCGTTGCAACCAGTTCTGTTCGGCCAGCAGATCGGCTGGATCGTGGCCGAATTTGGTGATGTTCTGCGAGACATAGATCAGCGGCAGCGAGGGCTCACTGCGCAGCCGATACAGGATCGTCGAACTGTTTTCGACGATCATGTTGGCGTCGGCCAATTCCTTGACATAGCGTCCGCGTGCCAACGCGATACCGACAAGACCCGCCAGGGTTGCGAGCGTATCGGTTTCGGCCCAGCTCCATCGTCGCTTCGATGCGGCGGAATCGATGAAATTGAGGCTGCCCCATAATTGACCGTCGATCTGCACCGGGATTTGTAGAAATGACCGTATTCCCGCCCGTTCAAAGGTTTCTCGGTAGGGGCCATCGAGATCGTCGATAAACAGCGAGGTCAGACTGCCGGCGAGCAGCGGCGCGATCAGCTTGGGCATTTGCGCGCTGAGATCAATTTCTCCCAATTCCCGATCACCGACGAGCGAAGACAGACCCGGCGACGACCACTCATAGCGCAGCCGAGCGCGGAGATGGCCGTCGTGATCCCGCTCTATCGCACTGATCTGCACGCGGCTGACCGCAACCGTTTGGCCGATCAGCTCCAGCACGATTGCAACCAGATCACCGAAATTGCGCGAGCCAAGCAGTTCGGCCGCGCTCTTGGTTACCGCCTTCAGCAACCCGTCATGCTCGCGTAACGCCTCTTCAGCCGTCGCACGCTGGCGCAATGCATCCGTTAGAAAGTTGGTCAGCAGCAGGAATCCGATCGTGATGCCAACTAGAATGCCTCCTTGCTGCCAGCCCGATCGACGCCACTCGGCAAGCGCATCGGCTCTCGGCAGCGCGGCGTTGAGCGTGAAGTGCGGCCGAGCTTCCCTAACCAGAATAAAATCTGCGAGGTTGCCGATCGGCCGCTGGCCGGCCGTCACCGCCCCATCGGCTTCAACCCAGATGCTGGCCGTTGGATATTGCAGCAATGCACGCCAAATCGCGGCGGAGCGCTGCGCCTTTCTGGTTTCCGATGGCGTACCGGTGGCCGTTTCGGCGAGCTCGTTTAAGTCCGCTAGCGTCGCGATTGTCAAGGTCAGCTGGCTCTGCGCCCGCTCGATGATCCGTCCCCGCTCGGCGAGAGCGTAAGCGACCGAAATCGCCCAGAGCGCCGCAAGAATCGCCACAACCAACAAGAAGAAGAACAACCGTTCCAGCTGCTGTCGATGCTTTGACGGCCCCTCGGTCGGCGTCATGTCCTGTCCCGCTTCCGCGACCTGAAGTGCTCGTCGCGGTTTGGTGGACACCCTTGAAATAAGGCTCATATGACCAATCATCCGAAGCTGAACCGGTTTTGCCGGAACGGCGCGGTGTCGGCATCGACCGCGGCGCGGTCCAAAAGCGTGCCCTTAAGGATTGCGCTCAACCGCTTATCCCCCTGCATCCGGGGACACTAGTAGGTCGCTTCCCAGGTAAATCGGCCTGCGTGCAGTACCTCTTTGCGGCCCGCTGGCCGCAGGGGTTCGTCTGCCCCTGCTGCGGCAAGGCCAAGGCGTGGGAACCGCAGACCAAGGCATATGGACCTGGGAGTGCGCCGCCTGCGGCAGGCAGACTTCGGTGACCGCCGGCACGGTCATGCAGCACACCAAATTGCCGCTGACGACGTGGTTCTGGGCGGCCTATCTGATGACGACCCATTCCAACGGCATCTCCGCGCTGCAGCTGCCGCCTTCCGCTCTTTGCTCGGTATTGCCGCCCGCCAACCACCCGTCGCCTACCAAATGTTGATCTCACCGGAAGCAAAGGCATAAGCCTTCATGGTAGTTCCTTCTTCCATGCCATGGTTATTTTCTGATGGAATTCACCCCAGCTTATTTATGCCAATTCTGAAACACGTCCAATATTTTCAGAAACGCCGGTCCACCAATTATCATGAACAAGCTCGGCAGGATGAACAAGATCATGGGAACGGTCAGCAAGACCGGCATTCGGTTGGCCTGTTCCTCGAGCTTGATCGAAGGAATCGTCGCGCAACTCCGCGGCAACGACGCGCAGCGCCTGGGCAAGCGGTGTTCCGTATCGCAGAGTTTGCGACAAGGTGACGACCATGGCACTCACGCTCGGCAGACCAACTCGTTCGGCCAACCTGTGAAGGGCATCATCGCGACTGGGCAGAATTTTCAGATCCGCGCTGGTCAATGCAAGCTCGGCCGCCATTGCGGGCTGCGAGCTTCGAAGCTCGACGACGATGCGGTTGATAGCATCCTCCAGCGACAGTCCGGCTTCGACCCCGATGACGAGCAATTCGATGGCCTCGGCAAGACCGTGCGCAATGGAGCGCCTGCGGCGCAACGCCAGCCGGCCAATGACAAAGTGAGGCAGCAGCCAGCCGATTACCGCGCCTACCAAGCCGAGGCCAACCAAATTCAGCATCGTGCGTATGCCGGCATAGCGATAGCCGAGCAGGATCAGGGCCATCGTCAGAATGACGCAACTCGACAGCCGCAATGTTAAAAACAGCCGCGCGGCGAACCGAACCGGGATATGAAATCGCTCGATCCGCCGGGCGAATTCGAGTTCATCGCCTCGCAACGCGAGCGTCATCAGCTGGCTTGGCATCGCGGATGGGGGCGTGCGGCTCCTACTGCTCGCTTGCGCCGCGGCAAGGCGGCCCGGGAAGAGAAGATCGACGCGATGTCTGAGCCGCTTTCCGACCGTCGACGTATCATAGGCAAAAAAGCACAATTGGCCGACAACGAAGGTCATCGCGGCGAGAAAGATCAAGAATGCGACGGCTTCAGTCGACATAATCCGGTCCTTTTAACGATCAAACCATCAGACTGTGGCGGATCATCGCGCGCATCGTGAACCCCGCAAGGAGAAGATCAAATATTGCCAAGCCTAGTATGATGTTGCCGCGTGGATCGGCGAACAGTGGGTTTAGATAATTGGGGGCCACCATTAGCAGCGCACCGGTTATGAAGAACGGGACGGAGCCTAATACAATTGCCGAAATCCTGACTTCCGCAGTTGCGGCCCGGGCTTTCAGTCGTACCGTTCGCCGCTTGCGAATAATTTGACTGAGCGTCTCCAGTGTCTCTGCCAAGTTGCCGCCGGTTGCCTGCTGCAGGGATACCGCGACGGCAAAAAAGCGAAAGTCGGGATTACCGATCTGGCTGCTGGTGGTCTCCATCGCCTGATCAAGCGGAATGCCGATCTCGGTCTGGTCGGCGATCGCAGCGAACACACGATCGAGCGGAGGATTGGCCTCTTGTCCCACGGTGCGTATGGCGTTGCCGATCGGCAACCCCGCCCGCACGATGCGCACCACCATGTCGATCGCATCGGGCAGCAGTTCGGCGAATTGGGCGGCGGAGCGGTGTTGCTCCAGCATCAGGATGATGCGGGGGAGCAGAAAAAAGGCGAGGGCTCCGCCGCCAGCCGCCATATAATCGGGCAGGTGACTGAAAATTCTGGTGAGCACCCAGACAGCAGCGGCTGCAACAACCCCAATTAACAGCAGGTAGACAGGGCTGGTGGATGTCCCCCAGCTCTGCCGCATTCGAAACCCGAACAGGGCGCGCAGCCCGTCAAGAGCGCGCGATCGCCATGTTGAAATGGCGGCGGGCTTACTCGAAGATGCGTTGCGCGAGGGAACGTGCATGATCAGGTCCACTCGGCGGGCGAGGTCCCGTTCCCGTGCGCGACCGAACAGCAGGATTCCAAATACGGCGCTAGTGCCGACGAGCAGAAGCAAGCCAACGAGAAGGGCGACCATTTCAGCCCTCCGCCTCTTTACCGCCGATCGCTTTCATGAAGGCTGCGGCGAGTCCGTAATATTCCAGCCGTGGCAGGAATCGCGGCCGCAGACCAGTCGATTCAAACGTGCCGCTCAGCGTTCCGTCAGGGTTCTCGCCCTGGTATCTGAACAAGAACAAATTGCCGAGGGTGATAACCTCCCCTTCCATCCCGACGACTTCGCTCAGTTCGGTGATGCGCCGGGTTCCGTCGCGCATACGCTCGACCTGTACGATGAGGTCGAGGGCGCTAACCATCTGACCGTGGATCGCCCGGCTTGGCAGGCTGACGTTGGCCATCAACACCATGTTTTCGATGCGGGCTAGCGCGTCGCGGGCGGAGTTGGCATGGACCGTGGACATCGAACCGTTATGGCCGGTGTTCATCGCCTGCAGCATGTCGAAGGCCTCGGCGCCACGGACCTCGCCGACGATGATCCGGTCCGGTCGCATCCGCAGCGCATTGCGCAGGAGATCGCGCTGCGAGACCTGGCCTTTGCCCTCGATATTCGGCGGCCGTGTTTCGAGCGTTATGACATGCGGTTGCTGGAGTTGCAGTTCGGCCGTGTCTTCGATCGTAACGACGCGTTCTCCCGGAGAGATCAAGCTCGACATGGCGTTCAGCAGCGTCGTCTTGCCCGATCCGGTGCCGCCGGAGATCAGGATGTTGAGGCGGCACTGCGCGGCGATTTCCAATGCCCGGGCGAGTTCCGCCGAGACGCTCTTGAAAACGATCAGCTTGGAGAAATCGAGAAAGCTGCGGGTGAATTTGCGGATCGAAATGCACGGCCCTTTCAGGCTGAGCGGCGGGATGACGACATTGACCCGGCTGCCATCGGCCAAGCGCGCGTCGAGCATCGGGCTCGATTCGTCGACCCGGCGGCCAACGGCCGAGGCAATCCGCTGCGCGACGTGAAGGACATGCATGTTATTGCGGAACTGGAGGTTGATCAGGACGAGCTTGCCGCGCCGCTCGACATAGATTTGGCGCGAGCCATTCACCAAAATGTCGGAGATGGAATCGTCGCGCAGCAGCGCTTCGAGCGGGCCCAGCCCAATCATGTCGTCGACCATCGCCGCAGCGAGCGCCTGCTGCTCCTCCTGGTTCATCAGAAGCCGTTGCTGGCCGGCGATCTCGGCGACCAGCTGCTCCACCCGAGCGGCTAGTTCCGGGCGGGCCATGCGCACCGCCAAGGCCGGATCGATCTGGGCCAGGATCTGATTGTAGATCAGGTCGGCCGGTTTGGATTGAGATTGCAGCACGGAGGCCACCGTGCTGGCCAGCAATGGTACAATGCCATCACCGGCCGGGATGGCGTCGCCGCGCGGTACTGGGCGTAGGCCCATCAGCTGAACATCCGTTTCCAAAGTGACCGATCCGCCACGGCGGCGGTACCCGAAAGCAGCCGCGACAACGCCGTGATGCCCTCGTGAAGGGCATGGCACTCCTGCATGGCCTTCGTGCCCAAGGCGGAAGCACTCATGATCTCGCGGTCCCAGCGGATCGAGACATCGGGCGCGGGAATGACCCGCAGCATTTCCTCTTCCGGCAGCGCGCCCGCCGCGTGCGCCTTGTTCAGCACGTGCAACAGCGTGCGGTCCGGCGTGTTGGGCCCGAGAAACTCGCGCCAGCGAGCAACCTCGCGGGTGCAGGTGAGGCCGCCGTCGCTGACGAGCAGCAGAGTGGAGGGTCTGTGCAGCAGGGCTGGCAACGACATCGCGACCTCTCCCGGCACGTCGACCAGCACGTAGCGATAGTGGCCGAGAATTTGCTGCAGCAGCTGCATGACGGCATCTTCGTTCAGCGCCACACGGGTAGACAGCGACTCCATCCCGGAGAGCAGACCGAGACGGCTTGTCACCATCGCGACGCCACGTTCGAGAAACAGTTCATCAATGCGCTTGGGATCCTCGAGCCCCTCGCGCAACGCGTGGCTCGGCTGTGCGTCAAGCTGCAATGCCGCATCGCCGGAATATAGATCGAGGTCGAGCAGCAACACCGGGCGCTCCCGGACTTCGGCGAAATACCAGGCGAGATTGGTCGCGATCGTGGTTACCCCGACACCGCCGCGAACGCCCAGCACGAACACCAATTTGCCGCTGCGCGCGGGCTGTGGATTGCTGTTGCCGGTCGCGATCTCACCCAGCGCGTGGCTGATCACGCTGCTGATGAGCGGCTTGTAGAAATACTCGGCGACACCGCTCGCCTTGAGGTTGCGGTATAACACGATGTCGTTGGGCTCCCCGACGACGACGACCTCGGTTTCCAGGTCGCAGACTTCGGCAAGCCGACTGATGCGCGGCAGTGGATCGCCGATCCCGCTAATGTCGACAATCAGGAAACGCGGCCACCCGCGGCGCGGCAGTTCTTCGATCGCGTTTTCAATGCTGCCACGCATGACGTCGTAGTTGGCGAAGCCGAGATTGGCAAAGCAGCCGCGCACCACCCCTTCGGAATCAGCATCGAGAAGATAGGCTACTGCGACCGGTGTTGACGTCCCCGCGGCGGTCGGCGCCGGGGTGGAGGGAGCCGCAGCGGAAAAGCCCAGCACCTTCGACGGAGTTTCCATAGCGCTAGACCTCGCTCCAAACCTGCTCATACCGACCTGAATAGGCGCTGACACATTGACGCTAGACCGGGCGCGCCTCTCGAAAACGAGCGCGAGTCGTCCTCAAATCAGGCCGGTATCAGTCGGCGCCAGTTCTGGCCCGACTACAATAAATGTAAGAATACCACGGAGAGCAATCGTGCTCTTTGGTTAGAAACAAACGCCCACAAATCAGATTCGATCCGACTCAATGGCACTTTTAAATTTAAAGACAGCGCTCAAATGGGAAAACAGGCGTTGGCATGCAGCGTCTGCGAATACGGCAGTAGCGCTGGCACGAGGAACCGGAACGGCAAGCTTGCGGTCACCTGGGCTCCGCATGGCTGCATCGTCACGGTGAAAACGGATATCGCGAGCGACAGCCCCGGGGCCTTGACGGTCGCGTACTGCTGGGCCTGGGCAGCAGTTTGACAGGTGGCAAGCGCAATCCCGTGACCGAGCGCGTAACAGCGGGCGGCGGCTTGCACCGCATAATCGAGGGTCGCTTGCGTCCAGATCAGCCGGCCAAATCCGATGAGGCCCAACGTGAAGAGCACTAAAAGCGGGAAGACAATCGCGAATTCGACGGCGGCTGCGCCGCGCTCGCGCGCGCGGCAGCCAAACGCGCCGCGACGGATCACCCGCATCATTTGAGCCGGCGGTAGGCCCGGCTCGTCAACGTCAGCGGGTTGGGCAGCTCCGGATACGGGAGCACAGTGTGATATATCAATTGGGCGCTGACCTTGGCATAGACTCCGGGCGCGGTCCCGCTCGCACAGGTGACGGCAGGAACACATTTGGCGGTGATCGGATCCCAAGTGGCGACTTCGGCAATGGTGCCGCCATCCGGGCAGCCGCACATCTGGCTCGGCACCGGGGTCGCGGAGATACCGCTGGTTGTGGTGGCGCCGACAACCGCCGCCGCAATCGCGGTCGGGTTCCACGGATTGCGGGTGGCGTACTGGGCGCCGGCTTCCGCCGACGCAGAAACCTCCATCATTTGATAGGCGCCGAGCCCGAGATCGACGAGCCCGACCAGCAGCAACACCAGTATCGGCAGCGCCAGGGCGAACTCGACCATCGCGACACCGCGGGGCGACGCGTACACCAGAGCGCGCACGGCTATCGCTCGGTCTCGCAGCATCGGAGCCACCTACTCCATCAATGTCGCATTGCCGCCACCGCTGATCGGCAGCACGCCGGTTCCAGAGCAGTCGACTTTCAGCGCTGCGTTGCCGGTCAACGTCACCTTCCGCGCGACGAGTTCGATACATGTGACGGTTGAAGTGCTGCCGCCGCTGAAGCTGAGGGTCTGGTTGGGAAAGTAAAGCGCGCCGGTGATATTCAGGCTGGTGCCGCCGCCGACAGTGTTGGTGCCGCTGGCAGGTGCGTTGCGGTCTTGGAAAAATACCATGCCGACGACGCCGGCTGTGGCGCCGGAGGCGGGAGCGGTGAGGGTAACGGTGGAGCCCGCCGAAATGTTCACCGTCGCATAGCCTGTACTGGGGGTGCCGGTCAGCACAATGGTGACCCCGGTTCCCTTGAGTGTCGCGTTGGCGCCCACGCTTAACCCCGCCCCACCCCCTTTGATGAAGTAGGTTCCCCCCGGGGTGAGGGTTAAATTGCCGCTCGATGTGCCCACGCCGATCGCGCAGTAGGTGCCGGGCGGGATTGACTTGGTTCCCTTCACATTGGGGTCAGCGATGCAGGTGCCGGCGGCGTTTGGCATGACCTGGCTGGCATAGGGGTCTGCGGTCGCGGGAGCCGCGGTCGTGATCGTGGCATTGATCGCCGAGCCGCCCGACAGCGAGTATCCTCCCGCGTCGTACAGGTTGCCGGCGTTGACAACCGCACCGCCCACCAACGACACAGCTTGCGGCGACGTCGAATTGACCGAGAGGTCGCAATTGACGAAGCTGGCGACGGCGCTGCCGTTCATTGAGAACGAGCCACTTTCGGCGGTATCGAGCGTCAGTACGCAGGATCCGGAACCGCCGCTGCCCCGTGCCACCGCGCGTGCATGCAGGACGAACGGTTTCTTGTAGATCACGCTCGCCAGCGGCAGCGTCTGCGGCTGGGTAATCAACACCTCGACGGCGTCGTCGGTCGGTTTCGTGTAGTTGCCGGTTAAAGGCGGGCTATTGACCACGACCTTCGCACCATCGACGTTGTTGGCAAAGCCCGCTGAAGCGGTGATTGCGAAGGCCTCCTGGCGATAGTCGGCCGGGTGCCCGCTGAGGCGCGCGGTGATCGCCGCAAGCGCCGCGGCATCGGCGGCCGACTGCATGTGGCGCGAGGTTGCAAGCAGCAGCACAATCTCGGTGCCGAGCGAGACAAAGCCGATCAGCGCAGCCATCATGACCGCGATCATGATCGCGACCGCGCCGCGACGCCCATCACGGCCCGGTCGGAACCACATCTGTGCCATCGGCCGATAAACCATCATGCACGCAAACAGGTCGGCGATCGCCGCCGACAGCGTCGACCCGGTTTACGCATCGAGCCGCTCCGGTGCGATGCCAGGGAAATTGTTGCACCGAATTTTTAATCATTCCGGTGCTCGTGAACCCGCTTCGACCGGAACAAGCAGCGAAACGAGCCCAACGGCTCTACCGTCCTGCACGATGGGCAAATGACGACAGCGCCGATCGATCATTAAGCGCACCACGTCTTTTGCATTGTCCTGTGGGCTGATGAAGTTGGGATTGTTGGTCATTACCTCACCCAACGTGGTTGTTACCGAGTTCTTTCCCTCGGCCAGGACACGGCAGACCGCATCGCGTTCGGTGAAAATGCCGACAAGAACGGCATCGCCTTCGGTCACCAGAACCGCGCTCGCGTTGCGGATCTTCATATGCCGTGCTGCCGTCGTCACCGTCGCGCTCGGCGGCAGCATCAGCGGGGTAAAGTCGCGCACGATCGCTGCCTCGGCGTGTTCGGTCATGATCTCCTCCGGCAGTTGTTGATTGCCTGCACGTGCTTCATTCAAAACTGAATCCTTTCTGCCGGAACAGCGCGATGCAGGCATCGACCGCCGCCGGCTCATAGACGCGGCCTCTGCCCTTCTCGATCTCGGCTAGCGCCGCTTCGATTCCGAGCGCCGCGCGGTACGGCCGGTGCGACATCATCGCTTCGACCACGTCGGCGACGGCGAGGATCTTCGCTTCGGGCAGGATCGCCTCGCCCTTCATGCCTTGCGGATAGCCCGACCCGTCGAGCCGCTCATGATGCTGCCGGACCATCTCGGCGATCGGCCACGGGAAATCGACGCCCTTGATAATATCGTAGCCCGATTGGGCATGCGTATGGATCAGTTGTAATTCGATGTTAGAGAGCTTGCCCGGCTTGTTGAGAATCTCGGCCGGAATGTTGATCTTGCCGACATCGTGGATGATGCCGGCGAGATAGAGCCCCTGGGTCTGATGCTCCGACAGCCCCAGTTCGCGCGCCATTGCGACGGCAAGCCGGGCGACACGTTGCTGGTGGCCGGCGGTATAGGGATCGCGCATCTCGACGGTGTTGGCGATCGCCCCGACGGTGGCTTCGAGGCTTGTCTGCCAGCGCCGGTTGAGGGCCTCATGCGCGGTATGCTCGCGCAGCCCCCGGATGCCAAAGGAGAGATCCTCGGCGAGCTCCCGCAGCAGCTTCAACTCCTCGGCATCGAAGGCGCCGATTTCCGCGGCATCGATCATCAGCACCGCGAAGACACCCGACGCGTCCTTGAGTGGAAATGCGGCGACGGCGGCAAACCCGCTCTCGATAGCCGCTTCCTGCCACGGCGCCATGCTCGGGTCTGTACCCACATTTTCTGAAACCTGCGGTTGGCCGCTGCGGATCGCCCGGCCATGCGGGCCGCGGCCGAACGGCTCATCCGCCCAGGTGATCCGAGATGTTTTGAGGAATTCCCCCGCGCCAGCCCAGGCAACCGGCGTTATCGACTTTTCCGCGTCCTGTCCCGCAACGCCGATCCACGCCAGGCGATAGCCGCCGGTATCGACGATCACATGGCACATTTCGCTGAGCAGCTTCGCTTCACTGGCGGCATGCACCAGCACCTCGTTGCCGCGACTTAATGTCCGCAGCGTGCGGTTGAGCCGTTGCAGCGCGCGTTGGGCCTCCTTGCGCTCGGTGATGTCCTGATAGGTTCCCAGCACCCCCTCGACCGCCCCATTTGAGGCGAGCAAAGGCAACTTGTTCGTAAGAATTGAGAGGATTTTCCCGTTTTCGTCCGTCAGGGATTCTTCGATGAGAAGCTTGGAACGGCCGCTGTCGAGGACCTGGCGGTCATCGCTCCGATACGATTCCGCCTGATCGTACCACCCCATCTGGTAATCGTCTTTCCCGACGATGTCCTCTGGAGCAGAAAATCCCGCATCGCGCGCGAATCCCGCGTTACAGCCGAGGTAAACGAGATCCTTGTCCTTCCAGAAAACCCTGACGGGCATCGCATTGAGAATGCCATCGATGAGTTGCTTTGATTTGTACAGCGCCACGTTCGCTTGCTGGCGCTCCGTGACGTCGTGGAAGAACCACACCCGGCCCATAGACCCGCCGTCCGGCTGCGCCATCGGGGCGGAGTAGCGCTCGAACACACGGCCATCCTTCAACGTAATCTCTTCGGAACTATGTTCCGCAGGATGGTCGTAGAGGTAGCGCACGCGAGCCAGAAATGCGGTGCTATCCGCCATTTGTTCCGTCGCCCACTGCAACACAGGCTCGTCCGCTTTGGCGGCGAGCAGTTCAGCCGGGACGTTGAATAACTCCGCAAACCGTCGGTTGTGAGAGACGATTTTCCCCGTCTGATCGACAACGAGGATGCCGTCAGGCGACAACTCGTGTTCGGTTGCGAGAATTGCCCGCTGGGATGCCAGAGCGCTTTCAGTCGCCCTGCGTTCGGTGATGTCGGTAAAAAGGCCGATCACGTGGGGCCGGCCGTTGTACATCATTGGCGACGCGGTGATGGCGGCGAGGAACAGCGAGCCGTCTTTTCGCCGGGTCGAGGACTCGGTCGACAGGCTGCTTTCCCCGGCCGCGATCCGGGCGAAATGCGCCGCGGCCAAGGAGCCCGCTTCCGGCGGATGGATGTCGGCGGTGCTCAGGCCGATCAACTCCGCGGCGGTGTAGCCCAGCATTTCGCAGATCGCGCGATTTGCCATGACAAACTTCCGGGTTGCCATGTCGGCGACCAGGATTTCTTCGCCGGCGGCTTCGAGAACGGCGCTCAGTTTCGCCGCGGATTCGGCAAGCTCTCGTGTGGCCTGTATGCGCTCGGTGATGTCGCGGAAGAACCAGACGCGGCCGGCGGACTCGCCATCCGGCATCGCTATCGTCGCGACGTAAATGTCAAAAATCCGGCCGTCCGTGAGTGTCACTTCGTGGTGACCGCGCTCGTGATGAGAGAGCACGTCGTCCATCCGCGCGGCACTGGCCGCCGGATCGGCGATCTTGTTTTGCATCGCCCAGGCAAAGATCTGCTCCTCGGAGTTGGACGCCATAATTTCGGGCGGGAAACCCCACATCTCGACGAAGCGCTGGTTGAACGAGATGATTGCTCGCCGCACGTTGACGGCCACAATCCCGTCGGGCGATGCCTCGTGCTCGGCGGTGAGGAGCGCCATGGCAGATGCCAGCTCGCGCTGGGCCTTGTTGCTCTCGGTGACGTCGAGGACGACGGCGAGCGATGCCGGGCGGCCCTCCAAAATCGATCGCGAGGCATTGACCAAAAATGTCTTGGTGTTCCCATCCCGTGTCTTGATGGTTGCGGTGTGCTCCACAAACCCGGCATCACCGAACAGCTGTGCGCCCAATTTCTCGCGCGCGGTGGACTTCTCCTCCTCGGAAAGAAGGTCGAACAGCGGCCGCCCGATCAGCTCTGATGCCGCGTAGCCGAGCAGCTCGGCAAAGAACGGATTGACGTAGCCGATCGAGCCGTCTTCCCGGATGATGAAGATGCCGGCGACGTTCTGCTCGACGAGGCTGCGGAATTTCGCTTCGTCTTCGCGGATCGTATTTTCTGCCCGCTTGCGTTCAGTGATGTCTTGGGTAGCCCCGGTAATGCGGATCGGTGTACCGGTCGCGTCCCGGTGGATTTCACCGTGCGTGTGGACGGTCCGCTCCTCGTTGTCGGGCCGGACGATACGAAAATCGACATCGACAAACTCATTTTCTGCCACGCTCGCGTCGATCGCTGCCTTTACGCGCGCTCGGTCATCTGGATGAATGCTGTCGATGAACAGGCGGCTGGTCGGGTTATCCTCGTCAGGATTACGTCCATGTATTCGATAGAGTTCTCGCGACCAGACGATCCTGCCGCTGGCGATATCCCAGTCGAAGCCGCCGATATGGGCCATCCGCTCGGTGGTCTCAAGTAAACGATGGGAGGCGATGAGCGCTGCCTCGGCCCGCTTGCGCTCGCTGATGTCCTGCAAGATACCGACGGCATGCCATTCCGTGCCGACCCGGAGCGCGTTCAACGACAATTCGACCGGTATCTCGACGCCGTCCTTGCGCAGCGCGGTCAGTTCGACCGTCTTGCCGACCACCGGGCCCTGTCCGGTTTTGGCGAACGTGCGGAAGCCGGCTTCCGCCGCTTCCCGATAGCGCGCCGGGATCAGCCATTGGTGAATCTTCCGGCCAAATGCCTCTTCGGCGGTGTAGCCGAGCATCCGCTCGGCCATCGGGTTCCAGTAGGAAACCGTGCTCGATCCGTCGATGACGATGATCGCGTTCGGGGCCGCGGCGGTGAACGCACGGAACTTTGCCTCACTGTCGCGCACGGCTTGCTCCGCCCCCTTGCGGGCGCGGATGCCTTGTTCGAGTGAGATCACCCGCGCGACGGCCGACGGCAGGCGCAGCAGGTTGCTCTTGAGCACGTAATCCTTGGCGCCGGCGTGCAACAATTCGATGGCGGTTTCGTCGCCGAGGGTGCCGGTGACGATGACAACCGGAATCTCCGGATGAACATGCCGCACATGCGCCAGTGCCTCGGCGCCGCTGAAACCCGGCAGCTGGCAGTCCGCCAGCACAAGGTCGGGCCTGACGCTTTCGAGCGCCGCGATGAAATCGGCCCGAGAGGCGACCCTCGTCGCGGTGAAATCGAGCCCGGCCTTGCGCAACTCGCGCTGCATCAATTCAGCGTCAGTCGGTTCGTCCTCCAGGATGAGGATCTTCAGCGCCGGCGGCGTCTCACTCGGTGTCGGCGCGGCGGCGCGGTCGGGCGCGTTTGGCGGTTGCCGATCGCAATCGACCGCGCGCATGCCCGGGCCGCCGGGCGGAATGGGCAACACAGTCGGCACCGCAGCCATCGCGGCTAGTACGGCGGCTTGTTGACGAGCAGCCAGTAGAGCCCGAGTTTTGCCACCACATCGGAGAATTCATTGAACTCGACCGGCTTGGCGACATAGCCGTTGGCGCCCAGCCGGTAGCTTTCGACGACGTCGCGCTCCTCCTTCGACGACGACAGCACGACGACCGGGACCGACCTCAGGCGCGCGTCGGCCCTGATCTGACGCAATACCTCCAGCCCATCCACCCTCGGCAGCCGCAGATCGAGCAGCACGACCTTGGGCGGACGGTCGGCGGTGCGGTCGGCGAATTTGCCGCGGCCGAACAGGAAATCGAGCGCCTCCTCGCCGTCCTTGACCCGGGTTATCGAGTTGACAAAATTGCCTTTTCTCAATGTCCGGATGCACAATTCGGCATCGGTTTCACTATCGTCGACCAGCAGGAGGTCGACCGGCCCCATTGCCGCAACATCCGCGGTCGCCGTGTCGGTCCGCCGTTCGACGGGAGGAGTTGCGCCATTCGGCGCCACAGGTTTGTCGTTCATTGGCTTGCCTCCTTTGTTGGCAGCGCAAAAAAGAATGTCGCCCCTTCGCCGCTCTTGCCCTCCGCCCACACCCGGCCGCCATGCCGTTCGACGACCCGTTTCACAATGGCGAGGCCGATGCCGGTGCCGGGAAACTCGGCGCCGTGCAGTCGCTGGAACACGCCGAACAGCTTGTCGACGTACCGCATGTCAAAGCCGACCCCGGTGTCGCGCACGTAGTAGACCGTCTCGGCGGTTCCGGCCGTGGCGCCGATTTCAATGCGGGCATCGGGCTTGGACGCGGCTGAACTTGATGGCGTTGTCGAGCAGATTGATCCAGACATGCTGCAACATGGCGCTGTCGCCGAAAGCGGCCGGCAGGGGCCTGATATCGATCGCCAGTGAGCGCCCGGCGACGGCAGGCGCCAGATCGGCAGCGAGGGTGCAGCGGACCAGCGCCGCCATATCGACCTGCTCGCTCTTTAATCCCAGCCGGCCGGCGCGTGAAAACGCCAGCATGTCGTCGATCAGGCGGCCCATCTTAACGGTACTGTTGCGCACCACGTTGAGGAGACGCCGACCTTCGGCATCGAGCTTGTCGGCATAGTTGTCGAGCAGGATGCGTGAGAAACCGTCGATCGCCCGCAGCGGCGTCCGCAGATCGTGCGACACCGAGTAGGCGAATTCCTCCAGAGCCTGATTGGCCACTACGAGCTCGGCGTTCTTCGTGTCGATCTTGTCGGCGTAGTCGACAACGACCTGCTTGATCTCGGTCAGGTCGGCGACGGTTCTGACAGAACCGCGATAGTGACCGGCGGCGTCGAAGAGCGGGCCGTCGGATACCAGCGTCGGGACGGATTGGCCGTCGCGCCGCAACCAGGTCAGCTCGTAGCGTCCGCCAATCCCCGCCTTCAGCGGCCCGATCCGCGATGAAATTGCTTGGCGAGCGGCTTCATCCATGAACTCTGTCGCGGAGTGTCCCAAGAGGTCCGCTTCGCGATACCCCAGCATCCGTGCAAGTGAGGCATTGACAAACGTGATATTGGTGTCGCCGCCGATCAGCATCACGCCGTCAATTATCGCTCCGAGCAGCGCATGATAGTCGTCGAACAGGTCTGCGATGATCGGCGGTCGCCCCTTCGTGCCAGCCGAACCCCCGTCAGCGATGATATCCATTGATCCGGGCCTCTTCTTTGCTATTTTTAAGCCCCTTAAATTTAAGGTGGCCGGCGTGCGTCAGGCGATTGAGGCGGCCGGCGCCATATTGGGCTACCTGCCGTCCTACTCCCCCGACCTCAATCCGATCGAATTACTCTCCGCCAAGCTCAAGGCACTGCTGCGCTAAGCCACGGAGCGATCAATCGAAGCGCTCTTGCATTGCATCCGAAACCTCCTCGAGGCCTTCGCGCCCGAGGAATGCGCCAACTACTTCCGCCACGACCGCTACATTGGCAAAATGATCGGAATCCGCTCTAGCTAGATCTTGGTTGCCACGGTGTTGAAGACCGAGCTCAGATTTGTTCCGACCAGCTGAAACGCGGCGATCGCAGCAACCGCGATCAGCGCGGCGATCAAGCCGTATTCTATCGCGGTGGCTCCGCGCTCGTCCTTCGCGAACGACCTCAACAGGGAAAGCATGTGTCTGCTCCTTCTGAGCGTGCTTCTCGTGCGAGCGAGGGTGTGTCGGGAAACAGGGGCACGCACCGAGTCCCATGAGAAGCGCAGGATAAGATCATTCGCTTCAGTGGCTTCTCGGTGTTCCTCTCCCCGATTTTGGTGATTGGGTATCTCATCTTCCATTTGAATGCGTCATGACTAACTCCTCCTGCCACGGACATGAGGCACCACGGATGAAGGCGAACCTAGACAGATCCAAGGTGGCTGTGGTAGCCTCGGAATCTACCTACACTAGAAAATTCACCCGATCGCGTGTCTATTGGGTGGCGTTTCAATCCAGCGCAGCGTGAGATCATCGCCGTCGACACCGACGACGATGCTCTCCCACCAACCCTCGCCATACAGTAGCGGCTGCGAGGCGAGCACCACGGTGCCGACTTCGATCTTGGACCACAGCGCATCGGCGCTGGTGACGGCTTCGGTCGTGAACATGTCGGCGAGCGGGTAAACCGGAGCAACGCCCGACGAGGCACGTGCCTCGATCGTAACGCCGCCTGCGACCAGCGTCGCGAGCTTGTCGAACGCGGCGCGGCCGACAAACGGCACAAACGCGCGGCCGGTGGCGAAGATTTTGCCCGATGGCAATTTTTCGGCGATGGCGTGCAGCGCCTCGTTCTCGGCGGTGACCTGGATCACGTGAAACCCCATCATCTCGGCGGCGCGCACGACGAATGGCGCATCGCGCTCGGCAACCCGCGATGCGTGCGGCTTGCCCTCTACGTCGATGCCGAGGACCACGAGAATCGGCACTTTTTCGCTCATTTGATGCCCCCCATCTGAGCGGTTGCGACCGCCGCGACCACGCGAGCACAGCGCGGCATAGCGAACATATCAAGAACATCACGAATATGCAATTGAATTCTGTTGAATGGATCGCTGCTCCCGTTTTGCGCGTAAACGCAGCGATTTACGCCGGCTTGAGCGCGACGCGACCGCAGTGCTCGAACACCGGGCAGTCGGTCTGCTCGCACCGTCGGCGATCGTCGATGCGGTGGCCGCTGCAGCGACTGAGCCCGGCTTCGGCGCAGAATTGCCAAATTGCCTTTTGGATGAACCGCGGGAAGTTGGCCGGATAGCTGGCGTTGAAGTGGCTAGCTTCGATCTTGCCGGCGATCCGTTCGACGATGTCGGCGCAACCACCCGGCCCGTAGCAGCGGGCGCCGTAGGGGTGCTCCGCGCCGCAATCGCGGAAAATGCCGCCGCGGTGCAGGAAATTATGCACCAGCGTGTCGATCGCAATCATCACCCCGCCGGCTTCAACCCAGGTCGGCCGGTTGGCGTCGCCGCCGAGCAGCAACTGGGACAGCGCCATCGCCAGCACCTTGTTCGATACGCCGTAGACGTGCCCAAGCGGCTCCAGCAGCACCTGGCGCAGGTGGGCTGGCCGGCCGGAAGTTGGCTCGGCTTCGACCAGTGCCAGCCGGGCATCGATCCAGCCGTTGAAATCGCCGTCGGCAACGTCGCGGATGAACAGGAAGAGGCTGTAGGCGGTCTGGTTCAGCCGGCCGTTGCGCAGGTCGTGCTGCGACAGCGGGCAGTCGGGTTGGTGCTCGGGGCTGGCGCACGAGCCCGAGCCCTTCCGGTACCCGCAGCCCGCGCAGCGCGAAAGCGAGGTGGCCGGCATGCGCTGGTCGGAAATCGACCTTGCGGGCCGAACATGGACCATCCCCGGCGCGCGGGCGAAGAACGGCAAGGCGCATGCCGTAGCGTTGAGCGGATTGGCGATCGAGGCGCTCGACCGGGTGGCGCGTATCGTCGACCAGGATTTGTAGTTTTCCGGAACTGGCAAAACGCCGATCTCCGGTTTCAGCAGCGCAAAGGCACGGATTGATGCGTTGATGTTGAAGTCGCTGCGCAACAATGCTGTGCAGGCTGGCCTCGCCCCTTGGGTTCTACACGATCTCCGTCGTACGGCGACGACTGGCATGGCGCGACTCAACGTGCCACCACAAATCGCCGACAAGATATTGAACCACCAAGCTGGCACAATTCGCGGCGTGGCGGCAACGTACAATCGATTTGAATATCTCGACGAGCGCCGGCTGGCGTTGGAGGCATGGGGCCTATTTGTCGAAAGCCTTGTGCGGCCGGCGCCGAGCAACGTGGTGCCGCTCGCGAAGGCTCGGTGACCTTTGGCCCCGCGCGGCGTGCCAAAGGTGATCGCCAGTGATCCGGACCTCCACCGAGCGACCCCGAAGACCGCCGCGGCGCCCCCGGAGCTTGTCGCCGAGCTTGAGCGGCTGAAAGCCGCATATGGCGACGAGGTCTATCAAGCCGCAGTCGAGGCAGTGCCGAAAAAAAGAGGGCTAGCCGCATGGACCGAGCCGCGTCGTCGGGGGCGCAAAAAAATAAACGCAACACCGCACTTGTGGCAGATGGCTTTCCTGATTGCTGGCAAAGGTATCGCTCCCTGGCCGGCTGCGAACCGGGTATTGATCGATGCGGGGATTCCGCTGCACCGTGTTGATTCCGAAGCTCGGACGCTGCAACGGAAGTTCAGGGAGGAAGGTGGCGAGGAGCTCGTCGCTTTCGCCCGAACCGTGCTTGAAGTCGTGACTCCAATTCTGCGGCAGGTCGCCGAGGAGATTACGCGACGGCCAAATGCGATCTCTGAGTTTATGAAAGACGTTAAGGAGATCGACGCCGCTTGGCGACAGGGTTTGGCCGAACTAGGGAAATTCTTGAATAAAATTGCACCGAAATAAATTCAAAGCACCGGACTAATTTCTTGTGCAAGGCTCTCCCGGCATTGCGGGAGAGTTCACGACATGCCGAAACAGTCACAGGCAAGGGCCATAATCCGTCGTCCCGAGGTTAGGCGGCGAACCGGCCTTTCTGATGCGACGTTGTGGCGGTACGAGCGGGACGGCAAATTTCCGAAGCGGATCGTAATAAGCGAGTCCGGCAATGTCGGCTGGTTCGATGACGAAATCGACCATTGGGTTCACACGCGCATCCGGGCCAGCGGTAAACGGCCCGCCGGGGTCGCTCCAGCGGCGCGCGGTGAGGCCACCTGATGCACCCGTTCGGCCCAGGGCAAGGTCCGCCCGAGAAGATAACGCCAAAACAACGCGACGAGCGCGTCCGGATACTGAAAGCAGAGCGGCCCGACTTCCGCGGTGTCATGAGCGAGGCCGCGGGCAATAGGCGGGCTGACAGTTGGAGCATCGGGTGATGCCGAGACGCAAGCACGATTTGCGGCAACGCGACGCCGAAATGGTGGCGGATGAGACATTTGATGCATATGAAGCTCGTCATTCGCTCCGGCTAGCTCTGCGGGCTAATGCTGTAGCACGAGAGGCGCAGACCAATGCCTTGCAGGCATGGGGCGCGCAAACGCGTAAGCGTACTGCCTTAATCGAAATCACGGGATTTATCAAAAATGGCGGCCCGTTAACGAAGCAAATCCGACTCTCCGCGGACGGTAAACTGATCAGCGACGGTAGCGCGTGCGTGATGTCGGCGGGCTACGCTTGGCAACAAAGTATTGGTAGTCTAACCGAATTCGCTGAATTTATTAATAGGTTAGATTCGAATCAAGCGCTGGCACTCGGTTCATTTGGCGGCGAGTTGTCGCCTGTCGTAGTAGTGGTTTCGGAACGCCGACTCCGACAACGAAAAAGGTCGAGCACCAGATACGATGTCATATCGCGAACGAGCAAATATTTCGGATTTCGGTCCGGCAGTCCGGCGTTGGTTCTGTTCGACGTTGATACCAAAGGTATGCCGCAGGAGGTGCGCGACCGAGTTGAAGATTATGGGGGTTATCTGCCGGCGCTGATTTCGGCCATCCCGGAATTGGGGACCGCAGGGCACGTGGTTCGTTGTTCCACCAGCAGCGGCATCCGGCGAGCGGATACAGGCGAAGCGATCGCCGGGTCTGACGGCTTCCACATTTTCGTCGTGATCCAAGACGGTACTGATGCCGAGCGGTTCCTCCACGATTTTCATGAACGGTGCTGTCTCGCAGGATTAGGGTGGTGTCGCGTGGATGCTGCGGGCCGATTGCTGAACCGCGCTCTCGTCGACCGGATGGTGGCTAGGCCTGAGCGGCTAGTGTTCGAGGGTCCGCCGGTCCTTGACCCGCAGCTGACCCAGGACGAAGACACACGGCGCGCCGTCGCGTCCGAGGGTGACGTTCTTGACAGCACGACGGCATGCCCCCCGCTGTCCGCGGACGAGCAAGCGCGCCTCGTTGAGATGCGCAATCGGGAAGCTGAAAGGCTCGCGCCCGAGCGCGCCGCGACACGTCGGACCTTTATCAAACGCCAAGCTCGCCGGCTCATGAAGCGACATCCCGAGCTCGATAGGGCTGCCGCGGAGAAAGCAGTCGAACGCCAGATAGAGGGTGTCTTGCTGCCCACAGTGGTGCTGGATTTCGTTGATGCCGCCCTTGCTGGGACGACCGTTCGCGACATTCCGGACAACCCGGGGCGGTATGTCGGCGAAAAACTGGCCGACCCAATAGAGGGGCGACGTTACGATCGTGATTGTGCGTACATCAATCTGCGCTCCGATGGCTCGCCGTGGATTTATTCATTTGCTCACGGCGAAATGATCTACGCCCTAAAATACGACGCTGCCGCAATTGAGCGGGCGATCAATGCAGAAGAAGGTAAGGAGGCGGCAGAACTCTTCGTCAAACTGATGATGCTTGCCGATGATCTCGATCCAAGCTCGCGCCTCAGCCAAGAACGAGCGAGATGAAGGATATGACGACCAGCCTTCTGGAAAAATATCGCTTGAAGACTTTTTCGCCTACCTCGAAATGCACAATTATATTTACACCCCGACCGGGAAAATGTGGCCGGCAGCTAGTGTGAACTCTCGCATTCCGCAACAGGAGATCATCGTGGGCGGCAAGCCTGTCCTCGACGAGTTGGGAAATCCCATGAAGATTGATGCCAACCTATGGCTCGATAAGTACAGGGGGGTCGAGCAGATAACCTGGGTTCCGGGATTTCCTATGATAATTAACCATAAATACTTAATTGATGGTGGTTGGGTCGATCACCCTAACGCCCTGTGCTTCAATTTCTATCGGCCCCCAGAGATTGTGCTTGGCAAATCCAATGATATCGGCCCCTGACTCGATCACCTGTGGTATATATACCCAGATGAGGGCAATCATATCATAAGCTGGTTGGCCCACCGGATCCAGAGGCCGGGCGAGAAAACAAATCATGCGTTGGTGTTCGGCGGCAGTCAAGGAATTGGCAAAGATACAATTCTAGAACCTGTGCGATACGCGATTGGCGCGTGGAATTTCAAGGAAGCATCGCCTAAGCAAATTCTCGGTCGATTTAACGCCTATGTAAAATCCGTCATTTTGCGGATAAACGAGGCCCGCGATCTCGGTGAGTTCGACAAATTCGTATTTTATGATCACACAAAGGCATATATCGCTGCGTCACCGGACACGTTGCTTGTCGACGAAAAGCATTTGCGAGAATATTACATACCGAACGTGTGCGGTGTGATTATCAGCACTAATCACAAAACCAATGGGATTTTTCTTCCGGCAGAGGACCGTCGGCACTATGTCGCTTGGTCCGAACGAGTGATGGAAGACTCGAAATTCGAAAACAATTATTTTAAGCGGCTATGGGGGTGGTACGCTGACGGCGGGCTGCAAAACGTGGCTGCCCACTTGAGTGAGCGCGGCATCACCGGGTTTGATCCGAAAGCGCCGCCACCAAAGACACCCGCATTTTGGGCGATTGTCGATGCAAATCGCGCACCGGAGGAGCCCGAATTGGCGGATGCACTCGATCGCCTAGGGCGGCCAGCGGGAGTTACCCTCGGCGATATTGTTGAAGACGAAGACACGGATAGCGACCTCCGTATGTGGCTCACTGACCGCGGGGCACGTCGAGTAATCCCATACCGGCTTGAGAAGATCGGTTACGTTCCGGTCAGAAATCCAGACGCGAAAGACGGCTTATGGGTTGTCGCCGGAAAACGTCAGAGCATCTATGCGAAAAACGAGCTCAAGCTTGGCGAGCAAGTTGCGGTCGCCAAGGAGTTGCAGAACCGAAACGCGCGCAAAAGGTAGGTGCCGAATCGGTGGAGTCAGTGAAGTCAGTGATCCAGCATTTAAGCCCCGGGCATTCCCGACAGTCTAAAATCTTGGTACGCCGATATGAGGCCGACGTAAACTCAAAAAATGTACGTTCCGGAAGGGTTAAAGGGGCGGTTCACTGATTTCACTGATTTCACCGATCGTTCGGTCTTTCATAACGCGATGTCGCTCAAACTCGGTTTGGGTCCTGTCCGACATTAAATCTGGCGGGCGGGAGGGCGCTGAGCCCGGTGTTCGAGAATTTCAAATTTCCCTAAGGCGGCCTTTCGGTTCGGGGAACGGTTAATTAATTAGCCCGCGCCAGCCGGCCCGTCGAGCGACAGCCCGGTTTGTTTGACGCTCAGCGCCCATAGCCGCGCGTTGCTGTGCCTGCTCGTGCGGAGCAGAACTGAAGGGCGGTCATCTATCTGTTCGGAGCGCAGCCCCGAATTTAAGGTAATCCTAGAAAAAGCATCTCGCCCCGGCTGGCAGGAGCGGGGGTGTTGATATAATTGGGCATGTCGCCGATGAACTTGCGTGAAACCGTCCACCCTGCGGGCGATCTACCGAGTGTTGTGGAGGGGGCTGCGGACGGCCCGATGATGGTCGATACCTACGCTGGCCCGGTGCGGGTTGAGTAGGAATTCGGATTCCGCGGCAACGGCGCTTGGCCATTTTTCTTTCTTTGTCGAATACTTGAAGCTGAGCGGTCGGTTTGACGCGCTGGTGGCGGACTGCCCGCTGGTCTACGCGAGCGGCAACGCGCCGGCGGTTCGCGACGTGATCGCCACGGCGGTGCTGGGGATACTGGCCGGTCATTGGCGCTACGCGCATCTGACGTCACTGCGGGGCGATTCGGTCAGCCCGGCGTTGTTGGGGATGAAGCGGGTGGTGAGCGAGGACGCCGTGCGTCGCGGCTTCGGCAAAATCGATGCGGCGGCGGGCGAGACCTGGCTGCATCGTCATCTGCGAGAGACAGTCGAGCCGCTGTTGAGCGAGCCGTGGATAATGGACTGTGACACCACGGTGAAGCCGCTTTACGGTCATCAGGAGGGAGCTGTCGTTGGCTACAACCCGCACAAGCCGGGGCGGCCTTCGCACGCCTACCACACGTTCCAGATTTGCGGTGTTCGATTGGTGCTGGATGTGGCGGTCCGGCCCGGAAACCAGCACAGATCGAAGCACTCCGATCCGCATCTGTGGGCGCTCTTGGATGGGTTGCCGCGGGCGTGCTGGCCGCAGCTTGTGCGGGGCGACAAGGACTGGGGCACCGAGCGCAACCTGGTGCGGTGTGAGCAGGTAGGCATGGCCTTTCTGTTCAAGCTGCGCCTAACGAGCGGGATCAAACGCGGCATCGAAAAGCTGATGGGGCGCGGTGGCTGGGTTGATGCTGGGCAGGGCTGGGAAGGTCATGAAGCGCCGCTGCGCCTGCAAGGCTGGGGTCGCTCGCGTCGCGTCGTAATGCTGCGTCGGCGCTTGCCGGAGACCCTGGCGGTGACAGTTTCGCGTGACGACGGTCAAGGCGACCTGTTCTGGATCGGGACCAGGCGGGTGCCGAGATCTGGGAATTCGCTGTGCTGGTGACGTCTGTGGACCTGGAGATCCGCTCGCTCGCCCAGCTCTATCGCGACCGCGGTGACAGTAGAAATCCGTTCGACGAATTGAATAACCAGTGGGGTTGGCGGGGTTCACGACATCAGACATCACGCGCTGCCAGATCATGGCCCGGCTGATCGGGCTGGTCTACAATTGGTGGACCCTCTATGTCCGTCTGGCCGATCCCGACCACCACCGCGAAGTGCTGACGACGCGTTCGTTACTGCTGAACGCAGTGGCGCGGCAGACCCGACATGCCGGCCAGACGCGATTGCGGGTGACTTCGAGCCATGGCCGTCGCGAGCATATCAAAGCGGTCCTCCAAATCATTGACGTCCCCATCCTGGGTTGAAACGCAACAGCGACGGGGCGTCAAACTCCACCGCCGAATTTAGGGTTAGAGACATACGATGCCGACTTGGCCCGGCGGGACGCGGCCGTATTTGGGGCCGGCTTCTCGCCGACGACTGGACGCGCCGCAATCACGGTAATCCGGAAATGTCACTTCCCGCGTATCCGTCGAGGCGAACGCTCCCCGCCCAAACAGCGTTATTGCCACAGTTTGAAATTGAACCATGCCCATGAGCGCGTACGAAGACGCTGCCGAACTGAGACAGTACCAAAATTACTCTGGGATTGACACGCGCCATTCCCTAAGCTTCAGCGTATTGTGGTACACTTGCGCGGCAGCAGTCGCCACACAAACATCCTGAACACATGCCGAGCGCGTATCGACGCTATACCGACCGAACGATCGAGCGCGTCCCCGCGGATGAGGTGGTGATGGGGCCGAACAGCGCCAAACTCGTCGCTGCGATCCTGGGAGAGCCGGCCGCATCCCGAGCAGAGTTGCGGGGCGCGCATCGGCACTCTCCGCGATGGAGAGCATTGACCTGCATCTCGGGCGCAATCTGCGTAGGCGCAATGATGGCGTCACCGGGTATGGCCGGATCGCTCGCGCAGTGCGAAGTGGGGCAGTGGGTCGAGGAAGATGGTGGCCGTCAGGGGCAGATCATCGGTGAGCGCGACACGCTCTGTCTCGTCAGGTCCGATGATGGACGGCTGCAGAGTTGGATTCCTGCGCAGCAGTTGAGCCCTGTCAAGCCGACCGACGCGCCCGCGGACGCTGCCGAGCCAATCGAAAGGAGCAATCCGACGGCGTTGCCGGCAGATAATGCTAAACCAGCGCCCGACGCTGCCGAATCTGCCGCTCCGGCAGGCTCGGAGGAGAAGTCGCGGGACGAGCCGGCAGGAACGGTAGAATTGCAGGCCACCCGGGATTAGGTAAAAGGATTGAGCAGGATTGAATTGGAGCGGCGTCTCCGCTCCTGGCGGGCGCCGGCGCTGAACGGGGCCGAAGCCTCGCGCGGGTTGCGAGATCATTCGCCGCTCGACAATCATTACCCTAAGGAGCAGAATTTATACGTCTAAGGGCTGAGGAGGCAACCTCGCCGATGCGCCGGGCCGCCAGAGCAGATGATCACCGACGTCCGTTAGCTTCCTGGCGCGTGGCGCATTCATCGCTGTTCATCGGCTCGCCGGCGCAGGCGTTTGGTGCCATCGCCGGAATCCTTGCCTGCTACCTGTTTCTAGAAGTCGAGGGCATGAGGGTCCCGCTCGACCTGTGGCTGGCGCATCCCTTCTATTACGGGTGGTGGGCTTGGTTAGCTGGGGGCGCAGCAATCTGCGGCGCATTCGACCTGGCTGTCCGCCTGGCTGGCCATGAAGTTAGACAAAACTGGGCCGGCCTTATCGGTCTGCTTGCGCTGCTTTTTCTGGCGTGGCGGCTATCCGGCCTCCTGTGAGGAGGCGCGGTGGGTCCACATCGTTGCCGGGCGGATCCCTAATCGCTCGGCCGAATGCGATGATTTGGATTGTTCGGTACTATCGTCTTCACGGATTACGGCCGGGTCGAGTCTCCGGTGGCAAGCCAAGCGCGATCATAGTCGCACCCGCGAGCATCACGAGGGCGTAAGCCGCGCATTGCGGTGAACGGAAGCTTGCGACCAGTGCCGCAACACCAAGGCCGCCAAGAACGTGCGAAATGCCGCGCAGGGTGAATCTGCTAATCCTAAGCGCCGCAGCCTGCCGATCCATTTTTCACCCGTCCCTAATTCGTTTCGTGATCTGGCCTGCACCGCCCCAATCCTTAAGCGATAAATCGCTATCGATTGGTTAACGCGCAACACGGCTCAAGCGCAGGCCCTTTCGGCAAAGTTCCCGGGTCTGCCGACGGCTCGCTCTGCGCGAAGACCTGCCACCGAAAAGCAGCGCACAATTCTAACGCATTCGCCAAAACCAGCCGTGACCGACGTCTGGCCCGCGACTTCGAGCGCTACGCGCGAACCGACGCCCTCTCTTTCCGACTTGCAGTAGTCGGCGCCAAGTCGCGACGCCGCACCCGGCCAAGCCATTCGTCATCAATCCTTCTTGTTGCACCTGCTCTTCGCGGCTTCCGTCAGAAACGTAACCCATCTAGGGTAATTTGTGCGGACTCGCTGCCTCATTCAAGCCCTTGACGACACCCGCGAATTGCCACGGTTTTCTCGCTGCCGAGCCCTCTGACGGCGGAACGGACTACGAAACACGAATTTCTCCGCACGCGTAAGCTCGGACGACCAGGTCGTAGGCCATCACACCGGGGTGCGCCGGTCGGCAGTCTACCGCGGGTTGGCTGTGCAGAGCCGATGCCAACATGTCGGCAACCGCAGCAAGTGAACGGTTGCCGACGGGGGGCGCCGGCGCTGCCGCGCGTCCTAGCCCGCATTATGCGTGAGGGTTGGCGGGTGTAGCGCAAGTCATTGATTAGGCATAGGATTCGGTTGCTTAAGCTGAACCTGCCGATCCGCGGAGGCGACACCCGCCATGGTTGATTCTACGCCGCTTCTGCCGGGGCTGTCACCGGTTCAGGGCAAGGTGATCGTCGCGCGTTTTGACGGTGGCCGACTGTCCTCGGAGGGCGGGCTGTTGACCCTTCGCGAGATCGAGCGCCGGCTCGCCGTCGCCGATCGGCTGGCGGGCTGCTTGACGGACCCGCGGGCGCCGGAGAAGGTCGTGCATCGCCTAGCCGAGATCATCCGCTTCCGGATGCTGATGATCGCCGCCGGCTACGAAGACGGCAACGACGCCGACGCGCTGCGCCGCGACCCGATGTTCAAGCTGGCGCTGGACCGGTTGCCCTCGGATGACGAACTGTGCTCGCAATCGACGATCTCGCGGCTGGAGAACCTGCCGGATGTTCGAGCGCTGTTGCGCCTAGGCCGGGCGCTGATCGAGCAGTACTGCGCCTCGTTTCGGCAGGTGCCAAAACGCATCATCCTTGATGTCGACGACACCTTCGACCGCGTGCATGGCGCCCAGCAGTTGCGGCTGTTCAACGCCTATCATGACGATTACGGCTTCCAGCCGATTGTCGTGTTCGATGGCGAGGGCCGCTTCGTCACCGCGTTGCTGCGGCCGGGCAAGCGCCCGGGCGGGCGTGAGATCCGCGGCTTCCGGCGCCCGAGCCCTGCGCCGGCGCAACCAAAACGAGAGCCGGCCAAATACGCTACGCTATTGTGCCTGCCTCATGCATAGATCGGGCTCTTATGTCCGTGATGTCAAGATCAGGGCAAGTGTCTGCGACCTGTTTTTCAGGTGATACTTGGTTATATCAGTGCCCAATGCGGACGGCAGGAAGCATGGACGACGGTTGATCTGGCTCTTATCCGCGGGTTGGTACCGCATGACCAAGGTTCGTCGCGGGGCTTCCTCTGTCTAACGAACGTGCGTCGGCTGTGGAGCCTGCTCCAACCCGGATCGAGGGTTCCCCAACCTCCTCATCCTGCCGTCCGCACTGGGCGCCGAAGATAGTCCTCAATGTCGCCGCGTCACCTCCTTGCTAGCCAAGCCCTTTTTGCAGCGTCGCTGTCAGGCGAATTTCGGCTCCACCATACGGGCAATCGCCCAGATGAAGCCGACCAGTTCACGCGCGATTGCCACGACCACCTTGGGTGTCGGCTTGCCGGCGGCGACCAGCTTGCGATACCGCGCTGAAAGTCTCACCTGCGCCTTCCAGGCCACGTTGCGGATCGGCTCAGGTAAACCCACGAGCCGGTCGCGAATGATCTGTGTCACGCGGGCCGGAAAGCGGTAGGTCCAGGCCGCTTCGACCAGGCAGGTCCGTGCCAACGCATTGCCGGTCTTGGTGATGGCGCCGCGCCGGATCGTGGCGCCGCTCGAATGCTCCGAGGGGTTCAGCCCGAGATAGGCCATCAACTGGCGTGGGTTGTCGAACCGGCTGAAACAGCCGACCTCGGCAACGATCACCGAAGCGACGATCAGCGAGACGCCGCGCAACGCCTGGATCGCCTGCACCACGGGCGCGAGAGACCATTGCGGCACCAGCCCGATGATCGCTCCCTTCAGCCGGTCGCACAGCGCCTCGGCCCGCTCGATCCGTTGCAACATCTCCTCGTGCGCCAAATGCTGCGCCGGATGGGCAAAGACCAGTTCGCCCAGCCAGCGCCGATGCATCTTGGTCCAATGTCCGTACGGCGAGACCAGGCCGTGGCGCAGCAGGAAGCTCAACAGCTGTTGGCGCGCCTTGCGCAGATCGCGCATCGCTTGCGCCCGCAGCCGCACCAGATCGCGCATCGCTTCGTGCGCCTCATCTGGCACCCACACCGCCGTCAGTTGGCCGGCGCGCAACGTCTGGGCCAGCATCATCGCGTCGCGCCGATCGGTCTTCACCTTGTCGCCGACCTTGCGCGGGATCAGCGCCGGCGCCACCACATCGCAACGGTGTCCCAGCCGCGTCAGTTGACGCTGCACGCCATACCCGCACGGCCCTGCCTCATAGCAGAAATGCAGCTGCTGCCCATCTTTCGTCAGCTTCTTGCATAAGCCGCGGATCGTGTCCGGCGTGTTGGTGATCGTGCCGTAGAAGCGTACCTCTGCGCCCGCGGCCGCTTCCACCATCGCCACAGAGATCGTCTTCTTGTGTACGTCCAAGCCGACGAAAAGCGTAACATCCGTCATGGTCCGCCTCGTTCAGTGCCTGGGGATAGGCTCCGTCGCCGGAGCAACCCCCGTAGCGTTGCAAAACGCCTTACTCGACACTTCGAGGCGGGCCGCCTCAACCGGCGATCGCCTCAACGGACATCTGGTCTAGCAACGTCAACGAGATCCCAAAATCGTCCAGACCTGCATAACTATTTTTCTCCCTAAGCCTGCAGGAGCCGGTGTGTTATCATTTTCGGAAGCGCCCACGTACGAGAAGAACCAATGCAGCATTTTCCCGCGCCCGAACTCGCTGTTGTGATTCCTACGCTGAACGAGCGTGATAATATCGCATTACTCGTCGAACGCTTGAACAGAGTGCTTGCCGGTGTCGCATGGGAGGGGATCTTCGTCGACGACGACTCGCCCGACGGCACCGCCGACGTCGTCCGCGCAATCTCCCGCCGGCAGCACAATATTCGGGTGCTGCAGCGACTAGCTCGACGCGGTCTCTCATCGGCTTGCATCGAGGGCATTCTCGCCACAAGCGCACCGTACGCTGCGGTGATGGATGGCGACCTGCAGCACGACGAGACGTTGCTGCCGTTAATGCTGGCCAAGATCAAAGCGGAGCGGCTCGATATTGTTGTCGCGAGCCGCCATCTAAGGGAGGGAAGCGTCGGCGATTGGAAGAAATCCCGCATAGCGATCAGCCAGTTCGCGACTCACCTCGGCAGGCTCGCCGTTAAGGCTGATTTAACCGACCCGATGAGCGGCTTCTTCTTGATCAATCGCGATGTCTTTGCCGAGACAATGCGTTCCTTATCAGGCCAAGGATTCAAGATCCTCCTCGACCTCTTCGCCTCGGCGCCGCGGCCACTTGCGTTCGCCGAGGTGCCCCTCAATTTTCGCCAGCGCCTCCATGGTGAAAGCAAACTCGATACCATGGTCGCCTGGGAATACCTAATGCTGCTGTTGGAGAAGCTCGTCGGGGCCGCTGTTCCGATCCGTTTCTTGTTGTTCTCCATGGTTGGCGGTCTTGGCCTAGGCACGCATCTGCTGGCGTTGTGGTTTGCGACACATGTGCTGTTGGTCGCTTTCGCAATCGCGCAGGCGGCTGCTACTTGGGTCGCGATGACCGGCAATTTTCTGCTCAACAATCTATTCACCTACCGCGATCGGCGGCTGCGCGGCCGCCGGCTGTTGACTGGACTGGTGTCGTTCTATGCGGTTTGCGGCGCTGGTGCGGCCGCGAATGTCGGCGTCGCCGCCTTCGTGAACGGCGATCACCATTCGTGGTGGCTGGCAGGCCTTGCCGGTGCGGCCGTTTCGGTCGTCTGGAACTATGCGGTTTCCTCGATCTTTACCTGGTCACCCCAACAGCGCCACGCGACCGAGGCAACGCTCCCTGTCACAAGCCGCATCGATGCTCAGGACCTTCCGTCGCGGTCAGCAGACGCCCGATCCCCGGGCCTATGATCCGTGCCGCTTCCGCTTCAGTGTCAATGAGGGCCGGCCGCGGAAGCCGACTTCGGCCGTATCGCCGGTGACTCGCCGATCCGACGTACCGTGGCAACGTGCGCTCACCGGCGCCGGCAGAGGACACGCTGAGACGTGACGGCGTTCAACGCTCCCCGAAAATGCGGAATCTTCGCTGCCGCAATGACCGTGGCGATGGTGCTACCGCCCGTGGCCGGATCGCTGTCGCGGTGCGATGTCGGCCGGCTAGTTGTTGATGACGGCGGCACTCAGGGGCAGATCATCGGCGACGGCGGTAAGGAGTGCTTGGTTAAGTCCGCGGACGGAAGATTTCTGATTTGGCTCCCGATAGCGCAACTCGGGACGGCAACGGCGCAAACGCCCACGCCGCCCGCCACGGCGCTGACACCGGCAACGCCGGCGCCGAAGGATGAGAAGGTCAGGGTCTTGCGTCCCATGGAGTTGGACAGGACGATTACCTTCCCGGCCGACGCGCTTGGGCACATCCTCCTCCTCGCAAATGTCAACGGCACGCCGTTGCGTTTTCTTGTTGATACCGGTGCTACGCTTGTCGCTCTCACTCCGGCCGATGCCGAATCCGCCGGCATCCACCAAGCGAACTGACATTCGACCAGACCGTCCATACGGCCGCTGGTCCGAACTCGAGCGGCCTTTTTGGAGTTGTGCGAAATCAGCGTCAAACAACTCGAGGTCGACAACGTGCGCGCGGCCGTGATCGACAACCTCAAACTATCGGTGCTGGGCATGAGTTTCCTTAGCCGCCTCAAGAGTTTCGAGCTACGAGACGGGGCGCTGACCATGAAATGGTAAATGGACATCTGAGGGGGCAGCAGATGAAGCCCATGCGCTGCGAGCGCTAATCGAGTGGTACCGTAGTCGTGCTCGAGATCGTGAACGGTGATGTCGTGAGAAAATTGAACCCAAAGCTCGCCGTCAGCGTCATTGTGGGGGGCGTCGGACCGGTATCGGTCGTGGCACTGACGCAGAACTGACCCGCCGGCGGGTTGGCCAGATCGAGGCAAGACGCCGACGCCGTCGTCAAAACGGACTGCATCGCCGTTTCCGCACAACTGTGCTGCGAAGCGCAGGTCAATGGGGTCGTGCCGCACCACCAGTTCGTCGCTTTGCTATTGTTGATCATGGCACAGCGGCCGGCCTGCTCGACCGCGAACAGCATCGTATTCCATTGCCAAAACGCCGTGGCGAACTCGATGAGGCCGAACAGCACCGCAAAGACGACGGTAAGAACCAACGCCGTCTCGACGGCCGAGGCGCCTTCGTCGCGGCCTCGTCTCGGCCGCCCCTTGAATAGCCGGGTCGCGGTCATTGGAGACGCACCACCGACTGCGCCGACACCGAATTCGGCACCGTTAGACTCGGATCGCCAATCTGCGGCAGGGCCACAGGCGCGAGCCACGCCTGGTAGCTCTGGGTCGCCCCGACCGTGACGTAGACAAGAACGCGGGTATCGGTCCTGGCGGAGCATGGGTTGGTGCCGGTCGAAGTGGGACAGGTCACCGACGTGCCGTCGGCGCAGGTGCAGCTTTGCGTCGTGCTAAGCGTCGTAATTGGCGAGCATGATCCGCTCGCGAAGGTGAGCCCGGAAAACTTGCAGACCTGGGTTTGCGTATTGGTCACGTTGCTGGCGTCCGTAAACCAGTTGGCCTTGGCGTATTCGGCGCCGGCGCGGGTGGCGCCGAGCAGGCTCGCCGCCGTGTTCATCAGCGCGCCGTAATCGGTGACCCCGATCACCAGTAAGATGAACAGCGGCAGTGCGATGACGAATTCGACAACCGCGGCGCCCGATTCCTGGGCACGGCGACGGCGATGTTGGGATGAGATCGAAGGCTTGATCATGACCGCCCTCATTCGCTCATGACGACGTTGAGGACCGTCGGCGTCGTGACGCCGACCGCCTTGCACGCGTCCAGACTGCCGCTGATCGTTGACGTACCCGTGAAGGTGACCGTGTTGGCTATGATGATGAAACACGATGAATTCGAATTTCCTGTAAAAGTGACATTGGTCTTCGGGGTATACATCGTTCCCTGCAGTAACGAAGTCCCGCCCGCGGTGATCGTCGAATCGGCCTCCTTGCCATTGCCGTTGATTTTCGTATCAGCATGTGCGGGATCCTGCGCGAAAATCAGACCGGACGGAATGCCCGTTGCCGGACTAGAGGTAGGCGCTTTGAGTGTGACCGTGCCCCCGGTTACCGAGAATCCGCCGCCCGAGGTCCCGGTTTTCGATGTCGCGATGATCGTGACGCCGTCCAGTCCGTTGTTCGGGCATCCGCCAGAGCCTGCCGTTCCCATCTGCACGGTGCCGCCGCTCACCGAAAACGCGCTATCCTGATTATCCTCGCCATCGAGCACATACACACCGGGACACAAAGTCCAAGTGCCAGTCGTAAAGGACAGCGGAGCATTACTCCCCTGCCCTTTGTAAGTCCCTGGGGTCAAGACGCCCGCCGTACCCGGTTGCGTTTTTTCGCTTCCCGATATTGTCGGCCACTCGATCGTTCCGGCGCAAGCAATCGGGGGGGAACACGACGCGGAATAGGGATCCGGCACCGGAGCGGTGTCGGTCAGCAAAGGCAGGTCCGGGGGAAACGTGACACTGTTGCCGTTCGTATTGTAATTCCCGGTGGTCTGGAACCATGACGCGTCGATTGTGGCATTGCCCTGGAAGTTGATCGATTTCGACCCCGGTGAATTCGAGGCAACTCCACAACCGTTAAGATCGGTGGTCGTGCCGCTGAAATTGACGGCAGTGCCGCCTGGGGAGCTGGTTGGTTTGTCCCAGGTCGCCAAACTGCAGGCGCTGCCGGCAGCCTTGACATCGGCGACGGCGCGTGACTTGATCGTGACGCTGGGCAGAAAAACGCTGGCCAACAGAGTGTTCTGCTGCCGCGCCAGTATGACCTCCACGGCATTCGCGTTCCCCGCGAGGCTGCCGAGCACCGGCGGGTTGTTGACACACATCTGGCCCGCCGCCGGGTCAGTGCAGCCCGGCGATACGTCCGGGCAGGCGAAGGACGTGTCGACGGTGAAGCCGTTACGCACGGCATCGCGCCTTGCCAGTTCGCAAATCCCTTTCGCCGCGACCGAGCCGTTCGCTGCTACGTAGTATGGCTGACCGGCGGCGTACTCGATCGCGCCCGAAAGGGCGGCGTAATCGGCGGCTGTCTGCTCGTGCCGCTTGATCGAGTACCACATCCCGGTCTCGACGCCGAGCCCGGCAAATCCCAGCACGACGGTGAGAACCATTGCTACGAATACCAGAATGGCGCCGCATCGGTCCCCGCGCAGTTTGCCGACAACGCGACGTATGCTATCAGGCGACATCGTCATTCTCCCAGCAAGCCGGTTCGCCAGCTTCTTCTCCAGCGAAGAAGTACTCGATAGGAACATGCAGTGCCGTTGCGATGTCATAAAGCCGTCCGGCAGAAACGCGGCTGATCCCGCGCTCGTATTTATGCGCCTGTTGAAAAGCGACGCCGATCACCTGCGCGAGCTCCAGTTGCGTCATCCCGATATGCAGCCGTCGCTCGCGGATGCGCCGTGCGACGCGGAGATCGATCGTCCGGGATTTTCTCGGCATCGGAACGGCTCGACCGGCGATCAGGAAGAACTGAGCAAATTCCGCACAGTGTCCAAGACGCGAAGGACGATCGGTGCGCCGATGACCATCAATAGCGAGGGCAAGATGAACATCATTATCGGAATTGCGAGCAGCACCGGCAGCCGTGCGGTGCGTTCCTCCATGCGTGCTTGACGCACCATGCGCATCTCCGCGGCAAGAAGCCGGAGTGACTCGGCCAGCGGGGTGCCAAATCGCAGTGACTGCTTCAACGTCGCGATTATGCCCCGCAGGCTGTCCAGGCCGCAGCGTTGTGCCATGTTGTCAAGGACCGCATCGACGTCTGGCTGAACGCGCATCTCCGCTGCCGTTGCGGCGAATTCGTCAGCGACCATCGGACTCGATGGACGGATGCCGCGGCTGACTTCATCGATCGCCTGATTAAGACTCAGGCCTGCTTCGGCGCACACGACCAGGAGATCGAGGGCGTCCGGCATTCCGTATTCGAGGTTGCGCCGGCGTCGGGCTGTGAGGCGGGAAAGGACGATATCCGGCAGGCGCCATCCGAGCATGAAGCCGGCAAATATCAGTGCGATCTGGGCACCCGGTATTTCCGTTAGTAGCTGCCGCCAGACCAGGAGCATCCAAATTAGTGCAGCCACCCCCAAGCCGCCAGACACTTTGAGAGTGACGAAGGTGGCCAGATTGCCCTGGCCCCTTATCCCCAATTGGGCCAGTACGCGGTTCAATCTCTGGCGTTCAGATGCGCCGACAATTGGGCTTGCCGCGACGATCCTCCCGATATATCGATACCACGGTGGTGCTTGGTCACCATTGGCACGAGCCGGTCCGGTCGTCACAGCACGCAGCGCCTCGAGACGCTGCTGACGATGCTCGCCCCGTCCGATACGCCAGATGTTGAATAGCGACACGAGGGCCGCTGCCAGAGCGAGGGCAAACACCAGCGTCTCAAGCGGGTGGAGGGTCACCGGTCCGATCTGAAGCGTTAAGCGGGTTAGGAGGATCTCGGCTACCTTGTCGGCGTTCATCGCAAACTCCTCCTGATGATCAGGATCATTACGGAGATTCCGGTAGCGAGGGTCAGTAACGCGATACCAAGCATAAATCGACCGCGAGGGTCGGTAAACAACACAGACATCAAATTACGGTTCATTAAATACATAAGCCCAGAAACAACGAACGGTAGCAGAGCAAGAACAGTCGCAGACGCCTTTGTTTCTGCCGCAAGCGCACGCGCTTTCAGGCGCATGGCCTTGCGCGCGCGAATAACATTGCTCAGATTGGTGAGTGTCTCAGCAAGGCTGCCGCCTGTCCTTCTTTGCAAGGTCAGCGCGACGACATAGAAGCGAAAGTCGGGTACCCGAACCCGATCGGCCATGCGCTGCAGCGCCACTTGCGGATCGGCCCCGATTTGCGTCTCGTCGAGAGTCTTGCGCAACTCGCTCCCGACGGGATTTGCGATCTCCCGTGCTGCCACCGTCATCGCCTCGTTCACCGGCAACCCCGCCCTGATCGCGCGACAGACCAAATCCAGCGCGTCGGGGAACACATCGAGAAAGCGGCTACGATAACGAGCTTGTGCCAAGCGCATGATGAGGATCACTGCCGCCAGCCCCGCCGCTCCCCCAAGAGGAGCGCAAGTACCGGATGCAAGCCCAGCACGTGGAAAGCAAGGACGAACCCGGCACCCATACCGAGGCCTGCGACCGCGGCGAGATGCGGGAACCCAATCTGATTGCCGGCAGCGGCGAATTCGGATTCCAATTGCTGCTGAAGTCCCGCCGGCGTGCGATAAAACGCACCCGTTTCCGCCTCGGAAATCCTGGGGCGCAGCGTCAGCCCGGGAGGCGCCTCCTCCTTGTCGTGCAACGGGACTGTTACAGCCCGCAGGCGCCGCTGCAGACCCTGCCGGCGGCGATCGGCAACAACAGCCCAGAACAACCCGCACCCTAGCAGCACCGTGGTGCCGAGGACCGTAAGAGCTAAGGGGCCCATGGCGACTGGCTCCAAATAAAGTTCAAAGCGACTGTGCCGGCGAGTTGGCCCAGCTTGTCCTCTCCGCCAGGTCTCACTAATCGCCAACGATACCGATAGCCTTCAGGACCTCCTGATCGAGACCGTATCGCGCTGCGCGCGCTGCAAGGTCAGGGCGCAATCTGGTCGGCTCGAAGCTCCCCTCGATAATCCCGTTGCGACCCTCGCCGCGATACTCGAAGGTGAACAGATCACGGGCGGTGATGACTTCACCCTCCATGCCGCTCAATTCGACAATCCGCTCGACGCGGCGGACACCGTCATGCATCCGATCGACTTGTACGATCAGGTTGATCGCACTAGCGATTTGCTGCCGGATTGCTCGCAGCGGAAGATTGACACTCGCCATCATCACCATATTCTCGAGACGCGACAGCGCGTCTCGTGGCGAGTTGGCATGTATCGTCGACATAGAGCCGTCATGACCCGTGTTCATCGCCTGTAGCATGTCAAAGGCTTCGGGCCCTCGCACCTCGCCGACGATGATGCGATCCGGTCGCATGCGCAGTGAGCTGCGGACGAGCTCACGCTGAGCGATCGCTCCAACCCCTTCGATGTTGGGCGGGCGGGTCTCCATCTGCACGACATGCGGCTGCTGAAGGCGCAACTCGACAGCATCCTCGATGGTGATGATGCGTTCGCCGGGGTCTATGTACCGTGAAATTGCGTTCAACAGCGTTGTTTTGCCCGACCCGCTGCCGCCGGAGACCAGGATGCTGGCGCGGGTTTGTGCGGCTATCTGGAGAATCCGCGCCATGGCCGGCGACAGGTTGCCCTGCCGGACCATGACATCGAGGGTTATGTTCTGTTTGGCGAACTTCCGGATCGATATGGTACCGCCATTGAGCACGATCGGCGCCAGGGCGATATGCACACGGCTGCCATCGGCGAGCCGGGCATCGACCAACGGACTGGCTTCGTCGATCCGACGCCCTATTGCGGAGGCGATGCGCTGCGCGACATTGACGACATGCTGAACGTCCCGGAATCGCGCGCTTGTCCGCTCGAGTTTCCCGTGTCGTTCTACGTAGATATTGTACGGTCCGTTGACGAGGACGTCGGTGATCTCGTCATCGTTGAGGAACGGCTCAAGTGGCCCCAAGCCGATCATGTCATCGGCGAGTTCGGTGGCAAGGTGGCTTTCTTCGCTTTCGTTGAGTTCGACGCGCTCCTCGGTCGCGATTTCGGCGACGAGTTTCGCGACCTCCGACTTGAGGACCGACCGCGGCAGCCGCGCGGCAGCCGTCGGATCAATCCGCGACATCAGGGTTGTCCAGATCTTGTCCTTCAAGTCACTGCGGATTACCAGATCCGGCCGTGACCCGTCGTTGTCCCCTTGTATAAGGACGAGATCGCGCCCGTGTGACGCAACGATGCGGCGCCCAAAACTCGATTTCATGCGCGGGAACTCCACCAGCGGCGACGTTTGTCCTCGCGCCCGGAAATCTCGCTCGCGAGTTTTGCCATTGCAGCGGCTGAGCGACCCCGACGTGACACCGGAGGCTGTCCGGCATTGATCGCCTTGGCGAAGGCGATCGGTTCATACGGAAAAATCACGCTGGGCCGCATCTCCAGCACGTTTTGCATTTCTTTAGCGGTGACGGCGTAGCGTCCAGCCTCGCCGCCACGGTTGATGACAAGCAGGTTGCGGTGGCGCGCCGGATCCTCTGGTAAGGCGGCTCGTAGCCGCGCCGCATCGCGAACCGACTGCAATGTCTGATCGGCCACGATCACGCGGAAGTCGGCCATCTCGAGCACCCGGCGATACGGCGCCCCGGCAATCCTTGGTACATCGACGATCAGATAATGCACCTGCGCCCGCAGCACCGAGATTACCGTCTGCACCGCGTCCTCTGTTATTTGGAGATCGTCCTGCAGCGGCTCCTCGGCGCTCAGCACCGCAAGCCGCTCGCTCTGTTTCGCCACGACACGATCAAGGAAAACGGCATCGACGCGCAGTGGATTCGTCAAGGCCTCGCGCCATCCGGACGTTGTCTGCATATTGAGCGCAAGGGCGCAGCTACCGTGCTGCAGATCGAGATCGACAAGGGCGACGCGGCGGCTCTGGCGATTGGCAAGATGCCACGCAAGCCCGACAGCGACGGTTGTCGCACCGACCCCACCGCGTGCCCCGATGCAGGCCACGAGTTTTCCTAATTTCTCACTGATAGCAGCGGGCTTTCCGCGATCCGGTACCTCGACGAGCGCCTTGGCGAGCAGCTGCGGTGTCACCGGCTTGACGATGTATTCGGTCATGCCAGCCTGGATCAGATCGCGGTAGAGTCCGATGTCGTTGTTGTTGCCGACCGCGACGACGGTGACGCTGGGCTCGCAGACCTCGGCAAGTTCGTGCACCTTCGAGACCGCGAGATCGACATCGCTGATGTCGACTACCAGGATTGAGGGAGATCTCTCCGCCTCGAGATACTGGATCGCTCTGTCGATCCCGCCGCGCAGGACGCGGAAATGCGAAATCGCGAGATGGGCCGCGCAGTCGGTGACGGCTGCCTCGGTCGAAGCGTCAGCCACAAACGCCAGCAGCGGCACGCGTCCGGCGGGAGCCTTCGGCGTACTGTCAATCGGTTCGAGGCGCAGGACCGGATTAGCAGCAGATTGTGTAAGTGCCATATCGAGTGCTTTCACAGACGGTGCGACTTCCACGGGCACTGCCCAAGGAGCGAATATTCGGCGGTCTGAATCTCATCCTTCCGTCGCGACAGTCAGGATGACTCTGACGCCTCCCTTCGCCGCGCACTCAATGTTGCTTCACCAACACCGCAGGCTTGTTGCCGCGTATCACGGCCACTGCCGGTGGATCGGCAACGACCTTCGCCGGCGGCGACACGTCGCCCAAAGCCGGTGATACGTCACCCGCCCACGTCGCGTTCGGTGCCGGCTTCGCCGACGCGAGCTGCGCGGCGCTGGGGCGCAGAGTGAGCAACAGCTTGCCGAGCTCAGAGGCGACTGTGATCTTTTGCGCCTGCGAGGGTGTCACCTCGAGCGTGACCGTGCGGCCGAAGGCATCGCGGCCGGCAGCCAGTTTTGCTTTTTGGTCAGGAGTATCGACCACGAGGACACGCAGATCCTCAACGACCGTCTCGGCCACCGACCGGCGAGCCATCGGCTCGCTGTGCTCGTTGAACCTCTGCGTCAAGATCACGTCGACATGATCGCCGGCCTCCAGCAAGCCGGTGCTCGCCCCGCCGGTCTTCACCGGGATCGAGATCGCCCGCTCGCCAGGTGTCAGAACCATGCGAAGAAAGTCGCGGTCGCCCGGTCTTACAATAACCTCCTGCCGGATCGGCTCGCGGGCCGTCAGTCCGATCCGCAGCGCCGCGCCAAACACTTCCGCGAGAACCTGTTTCTCGCTAAGCGGGTTCTCCTGGCGCTGCGCGGCCGTCGGTCGAATGATAATGCCGGGAACTACTGCTGCACGCGGCAGCGGCCGCCACTCGACATCCTGGGCGCGCAGCAGCGTCCCGGGCTGCAGGTTATCCGCCGCCACAAGCGCTTCCGGGCCGCCGGCCCGGGCATTCAGGTTTGTCGACATCGCGCGCAGCAAGACGATCGCGCAAACGCCAATCGAGATCAGGAACAGCACTGCCAGGAGGGTTTTGGCGCGCATCGCGACTCACCGTGGAATTGAAGATTGCAGGGAAACCGAAGACTGCAGAGCCAGAATCAAAATGGCGGCGACGGCAATCGCGACGCCATAGGGAACCGTGGGCCGGGGCATCGATACTTCCGCCGACGCGCCCTCCGCCAACGGGATTGCGCGCCGTCTCCGCCAATGGCCCGCAACGACGGCCATTGAGACGACGAGGCCGGCCAGGCTCATCGTGACGATGAAGTCAGGCAGCGCCCGGTGGCCGACGAGCAGAATTGCGGCGGCGGCCAGCTTGGCGTCGCCGCCGCCGATCAGGCCCCACCAGAACAGGCCAAAGCCGACCGCCAGAACGGCAGCGGCGGCTAAGACGCCGGTGACCGCCATGCCCGGGTCGCCCGCCATCAAGAGGCGCACGACACCCAGCATCGCGACGGCGAGGGAGAGTGCATTGGGGATGCGGCGGTTCCGCACGTCACCAAAGGCGGCGACGGCAAATAGGCCAACCCCAAGGATCGGAATCAGGTACTGCAAGGGGGCTCTCGGGAGAAGAGAGAAGTAGATCGGACGCGAACTGGCCGCGTCCGACCCTCGTTGTGTCCGCGCCGATCAGAGGTCTGACAGCCCTACCAGCTTGGTCGAAATGTAGGAGAACGCGGTGCTCACCTCCTGGCCGAGGCCGGTGACGGCCGCGACGCAGATCACGGCGATCAGCCCGACGAGCATGCCGTATTCGACGCGGGCAGCGCCTTCTTCTTCCTGGCGCAATTGGGCCAGTGCTTCACGGATCTTACGCATGTACGTACCTCTGGGGAAGGTTGAGGGAATTTGACCGGCGGGTGCGGCCCAGTGGCGCCGCCCTTCTACCCGTCGGTGAATCAATCGTTGGCGGTAGGTTCAATCTCAAAAAAATCTTAGCGAAAAGCGCCGCAAGGCCGATGGCGGCAATCGTTATGCCTGCGCGCGTATGCGATGCCGCCTTCTTCGCGGCATTGGCGATGGTTCGTCACAGAGTACCTTGCGTGCCGCCGGCTTGGGCGTAACAGTGCTTATGGGATCGGCCCGCCCCTCTCGGCGATCTGGATATGGATCGCTCGAGGGCAGCCCGATATCGCCGGAATATGTGCGCCCTCAGGCCCGGGAGGACGAAGCCGTCCGACGTCGGACGACAATTCCCCGGACGCCTCGGCGTAATACGAGGCAGCGCGGTCGGGGGATGATGGTGACCGAGGGACCCATGGCTAACTGCCGCTCTCGGAGATTGCTCTCCATCGTCCAACGCCTCTTTCCCGTGCATAGCGGGTCGCGGCTGTTGGCCGAACCGGAGATGAGGTGATGCGCAGATATGGCGCAGCAACGCACAGAGGCACCGCGACACGCCGATATCCGTCGGTAAGGCATGAATAGCAAATTCGGTATTGGCCATACCAACCTCTGATACCGAAACGGCTTGATCGATTCGCGGGGCGGTGATTCCCTGGCGTCCTACCAGATGTGAAGAGCTGGGAGATGGTTGCCGGGAAGATGTTGGAGCTGCGCTGGGATGCAGCGGGGACGCTAGCGGCGTATCGGGTGGAGCGGGAGGTGGTTCGCCGGAGCCATCTTCAGGTGATTTGGCTGCTTTTGTCGGGGGAGGCGGCAACGGCTGTGGCGCGGGTGACGGGGTTCAGCGTGCGCTGGATCGAGAAGCTGGTGGCGCGCTGGAACGCCGAGGGACCGGCCGGTCTGGGCGATCGGCGGCGCGGCAAGGGCGCAGCCCCGGTTCTGGCCGCGGCGGGCCTGGCCGCCTTAGCAGCGGCGCTGGACGCGGGGCCGGCGGACGGCGGGCTATCGAGCGGCCGCAAGGTGGCGGCGTGGATGTCGGTCTATCCGGGGCGTCCGGTCGATCCCAAGCTCGGGCTGGATTATCTCCACCGGCTGGGGTTCAGCCGACAATGGCCGCGCTGTCAACACCGGAGGGAAAATGCATCGGCGGGCGGGAGCAAAAATGCATCACCGATGGTGGGGGACCGCGGATGCGCTCGTTCAAGCAGCGCGGGTTGAAATCAGCTTTCCAATTCGATTGATGAGCCTGCTTTCCCGTCCCGACCTGGCATCACGCTGGCCACGGCGCGCAGCGTAGGGGATGGGAGGAGCGGAGCCACGCGCACCCCGGGGGACTGTCAGAAATTTCGTGCGGGGTTGGGCATGATCGGAGCAAAGGAGCCCGACGATGCCACGACGCAAAGAGCCTCGTATCCCTGACCTGACGCCGTCCTCGACCAGCTGCTGGCCGGCGCCGACCCGAAAACGGTTTTCGACCCTAACGGGTTGATCGACGATCTGAAGAAGGCGCTGGCCGAACGGGTTCGCAACGCCGAGATGGACCATCATCTCGCCGGCGAGGAGCCGGGCAACCGACGAAATGGTTATGGCAAGAAGACCGTCATCACGGATACCGGCCAGATCGAGCTCTTGGTGCCGCGCGACCGCCAGGCGCGCTTCGACCCGCAGCTGATCGCCAAGTACCACCGCCGCTTCCCGGGGTTCGACGACAAGATCATCTCGATGTACGCCCGCGGCATGAGCACCCGCGGGATTGTCGGGCACTGGCGCGATCTCTACGGCATCGAGGTCTCGCCCGACCTGATCAGCGCCGTCACCGACGCGGTGCTGGAGGAGGTTGCGGCCTGGCAGGCCCGCCCGTTGGAAGCCGTCTACCCGCTGGTTTTCTTCGACGCGCTGCGGGTCAAAATCCGCGACGCCAAGGTCCATGGGGGATGGTGCGCAACAAGGCGGTGCACATCGCGCTCGGCGTGCGGGCCGACGGCACCAAGGAAATCCTGGGCCTGTGGCTCGAACAGAACGAGGTGCCAAGTTCTGGCTGCGCGTCATGAACGAGCTGAAAAACCGCGGCGTCGAGGACGTGCTGATCTGTATCGCCGTGGTCGACGGCCTGAAGGGCTTTCCCGAGGCGATCACCGCGGTCTTCCCGCAGGCGACCGTGCAGACCTGCATCGTTCACCTGTTGCGCCACAGCCTCGATTTCGTGTCCTGTAAAGACCGCAAATCCGTGGCGGCCGCGCTGAAAGGCATTTACCGGGCCGTCGATGCCGACGCCGGCGCCTGCAGCGGGATTGGCCACGATCACGCGGGCGACATACGGCGACAGCACCCGCACCACCGCCATCGCATTGCCGGTCGCTTCGATGACGACCTCGTCCTCCTTGCCAAGGCTGCGGCCAAAACCCTCCAGCCCGGCGCGGGTCATGCTGATGCGCCCGGCCGGCCGCAGTTTTCCATCTTCCCAGAACACCACTTCCGCAAATGTTCGGTGGATGTCCATGCCAATCACACGTCGCATCGCCTGCTCCTCTTCTTCGCTATGGCGGGAGCAGTGGGCAACACGACAACTACGGATCCGCGCTCTCGGCGCAACCGGGTAGGTCGCGGGGGCGGCCAGCTACTAACGCGAGCTCTCGGCTCATCGTATACATCGCCCTGCCCACTCAGCGTGCTCCCGGTGCCCCTCGTCGCGGATGGTCGCACCATACGCCGGGAATGAACCAATCCCAGCCAAACGAGCGGGCACCGCGATCCTCATACCGGTTACGAATGCCATAGAGGCGCTCAATTCCAAGCTGCGCCGGGCGGTCAGGGCCAGGGGCCATTTCCCCAGCGACGAGGCGGCGACCAAACTCCTCTTCCTGGTCTTGAACCGCTCCGAAAAGGAGTGGATCATGCCGCCGCGCGAGTGGGCCATGGCCAAATCCCAGTTCGCCGTGCTGTTCGGCGAGCGCTTCACAATCGCCTTGCCCTAACCACTTAATCCGCCCCGCCGCGCACGAAATTCCGGATAGTCCCCATCGTCTTCCCGGGCCATGCGGACGAACCCCGCATCAAAGGCGCCAATTCGCTCGTCGAGCGTCCGCCACTCGCTCCGCAGGTCTTCAATCAATCGGCGGATACGGGGGCTCAGCGCGTCGACTCCATCCTCGTCGGCAACGACCGCGAGTCCCTCTTCCAGTTTGCGTCGACCCTGCGGCACGACAATCCCGCGCTCCAGCTGCAGCGCCCGCAGGTGGTTGATCAGCGCCGTCCGCTCCGACACCAGGCGTTCCCGTGCCCGATGCAGCGCCTGAATGTCCGATTGCGCCTGGCTCTTCACCTCGACGAACCGCATCGTCGGCCGCGTCGCCGCTTCCGCAATCGCCTCTGCGTCCAGCTCATCGTTCTTCTGCGCCTTCACGTAAGGGCGCACATATTCCGGCGACATCAGACGCACGGCGTGTCCTTGTGCGGCGAACACGCGGCCCAGATGATGCGCCCCGCCGCAAGCTTCCATCGCCACGACGCAGCGCCCAAGACCTCCGACAAAGCTCTCCATCGAACCCCGTCGCATCCGGCGCCGCAAAACGACCCGGCCCGCCGCATCCAGCCCGGCTAGGCTGCAAGAGTTCTTGCCCAGATCGATCCCCAAAACCACGATACCCATCGGTCCGCTCCTCTACCTCTCGCAAAGGTCGGCGATCCTATCCAGACCGCTGCGAAGAGGGGCGGGCCATCCCATAATCATACGCAAATCCAACGGTTTATGCCGCTCCCGCCGCCCTCCTTACGCGACTTCGTGCGTTATCCCCGTTCTTATGTCCGCTATGTCAAGATCAAGGCAAGTTTCTATGTCCTGTTTTTGTAGGTGATGCTTGGTTGTATCAGTGCCCAATGTGGACGGCAGGAAGCATGGACGACGGTTGATCTGGCTCTTATCCGCGGGTTGGTGCCGCATGACCAAGGTTCGTCGTGGGGCTTCCTCTGTCTAGCGAACGTGCGTCAGCTCTGGAGCCTGCTCCAACCGGGATCGAGGGTTCCCCAACCTCCCCATCCTGCCGTCCGCATTGGGCGCCGAAGATTACCCTCAATGTCGCCGCATCGCCTCCTTGCTTGCCTAGCCCTTTTTGTCAGCGCCGCGATCAGGCGAATTTCGGCTCCACCATTCGGGCAATCGCCCAGATGAAGCCGACCAGTTCGCGCGCGATTGCCACAACCGCCTTGGGCGCCGGCTTGCCGGCGGCGACGAGCTTGCGATACCGCGCCGAAAGCCGCACCTGCGCTTTCCACGCCACGTTGCGGATCGGCTCAGGTAAACCCACGAGCCGGTCGCGGATGATCTGTGTCACGCGGGCGGAAAGCGGTAGGTCCAGGCCGCTTCGACCAGGCAAGTCCGTGCCAACGCATTGCCGGTCTTGGTGATGGCGCCCCGTCGGATCGTGGCGCCGCTCGAATGCTCCGACGGGTTCAGCCCGAGATAGGCCATCAACTGGCGTGAGTTGTCGAACCGGCTGAAGCAGCCGACTTCGGCAACGATCACCGCAGCGACGATTAGCGATACGCCGCGCAACGCCTGGATCGCCTGCACCACGGGGCCGAGCGACCATTGCGGCACCAGCTCGATGATCGCTCCCTTCAGCCGGTCGCACAGCGCCTCGGCCCGCTCGATCCGTTGCAGCATCTCCTCGTGCGCCAGATGCTGCGCCGGGTGCGCAAAGACCAGTTCGCCCAGCCAGCGTCGATGCATTTTGGTCCAATGTCCGTAAGGCGAGACCAGGCCGTGACGGAGTAGGAAGCTCAGCAACTGCTGGCGCGCTTTGCGCAGATCGCGCATCGCCTGGGCCCGTAGCCGTACCAGATCCCGCATCGCCTCGTGCGCCTCATCCGGCACCCACACCGCCGTCAGTTGGCCGGCGCGCAACGTCTGGGCCAGCATCATCGCATCGCGCCGGTCGGTCTTCACCTTGTCGCCGACCTTGCGCGGAATCAGCGCCGGCGCCACCACATCGCAACGGTGTCCCAGCCGCGTCGTTGACGCTGCGCGCCATACCCGCAAGGGCCAGATTCGTAGCAGAAGTGCAGCATCTGGCCGTCCTTCGGCAGCTTCTTGGAAAGCCCGCGCAGAGTATCCGGCGTATTCGAGATCGTGCCGTAGAACCGTACCGTCGCGTTTGATGCCTCATCGACCAATGCCACCGAAATCGTCTTCTTGTGTACATCCAAGCCGACGAAAACTGTAAGATCCGTCATGGTCCGCCTCGTTCAGTGCCTGGGGATAGGCTCCTTCGCCGGAGCAACCCCCGTAGCGTTGCAAAACGCCTTATTCGACACTTCGAGGCGGGCCGCCTCAACCGGCGATCGCCTCACACGGACATCTGGTCTAAATCGAGCGAGACCCCATACAGTTGGAAACCTCCAATTACCGCGTTTTCTCGGAGGGAACGAGTCGCGGATTGGGCGCGTGAAGGTTGGGGTGATCCGGTGATCGGGGGCGGGTGCCGAGCGGCTTCCGGCTGACGGGGGTTGCGGCTCAGGCTGGTGCGATCTGGCCCGTGAGCCAAGCCATTCGCTGCATATTGAAGACGAGGTTTGCGAGGCCGATCTTGGTTCTCGCGCGGGCGATGCCGATAGTTCGGATGAACAGGCCCATTGGCCCCTTCTGCCGGGCGAAGACATGCTCGACCGCCGAGCGCACCGCCGATTTGCGGGCATTGGCGCGGGCAGTGCGACGGGGCATCGGCTTGCCTTTCGGCTTCTTGCGATGGATCTGCGAGCGCATGAGGCGGTCGGCAAGGAACTTCTCGTTGGCCTTGGAACGGATCGTGCCCCTCAGCGTGGTGTAGGAGCGCGGGGTCGCTCCAGGTCTCTGGCGGGTCTGGCCGGTGATGTCAGGCGGCCACGGCGGGCAGCTTGACGAAGGGATCGTCGCTTAACGGGGCCATGGTTTCCAGGGTCATGTAGCGGGCGCGTTGAACGGCCCATTCATCATGTTGTTCCAATAGGATCGCACCGACCAGCCGGATTACGGCCTCGTCATTGGGAAAGATGCCGACGACCTCGGTACGGCGCTTGATCTCGCCGTTCAAGCGCTCGATCGGATTCGTCGAGTGCAACTTCGGGCGGTGCGCCGATGGGAAGCTCATGTAGGCAAGAACGTCGCTCTCTGCCTCGTCCATCAACTCGGCGAGCGTCTTGACCCTGGGGCGCAGCTGGTCGGCGACCTGCCGCCACTGGGTTCTGGCGGCCTCGGCATCGTCCTGGGCGAAGGCGGTGCCGATGAAGGCGGCGACGACGCGGCGGCCCTGCTTGCCGGCATGCGCCAGCACGTTGCGCATGAAGTGAACGCGGCAGCGCTGCCATGTGGTATTCAGAACCTTGGCGATGGCGGCCTTCAGCCCCTCATGGGCATCCGAGACGACGAGCTTGACGCCGCGCAGACCACGCCGTGCCAGCTTGCGCAGGAAGTCGGTCCAGAAGGTTTCAGCCTCCGACGCGCCGATCGCCAAGCCCAGCACCTCGCGCCTGCGGTCGCCGTTGACGCCGACCGCGACGATCACCGCGACCGAGACCACGCGACCGTCGCGGCGCGCCTTCACATAGGTCGCATCCAGCCAGATATACGGCCATTCGCCCTCCAGGGGCCGGTCGAGGAAGGCCGCGATCTTGCCGTCGATCTCGGAACACAACCGGCTGACTTGGCTCTTGGAGATGCCGGTCATGCCCATTGCACGGACCAGCTCGTCGACCGAGCGCGTCGAAACGCCTTGCACGTAGGCTTCCTGGATCACCGCTGTCAGCGCCTTCTCGGCCATCCGGCGCGGCTCCAGAAAGCCCGGGAAATAGCTGCCCTTGCGCAGTTTCGGGATGCGCAGCTCCACCGTTCCAGCACGGGTTTCCCAGTCGCGGTCACGATACCCGTTGCGCCAGGGTGATCCGGTCGGCGCTGCGTTCGCCGCGCGCCGCGCCGGTCAGGGTTTCGACTTCCAGCTCCATCAGCCGATGCGCGGCAAACCCGATCATCTCGCGCAGCAGGTCCGTGTCCGAACTCTTCTCCAGGAGCGCTTGTAGGCTCATCATCTCGTCGGTCATCGTCGGGTCCTTGGTTCGCGTTGAGGGGTGCGACCAAAACCCTACCGAGGCCTGCGATGACCACCGCCGTGGATAAGTAGCCCGCCGCCGCCTGAACTCGTCGGCTACTTATCCACCGCGCCTACACCACCCCATGGGACACGACCTTGGAACGATAGGCGGTGTCGGCCCAGACATCGCCGGCGGTGTTATTCTGGTCAATCAGCTCGGGCAGCAGCGCCCCGTGATGGCGCGCCGCGTCGGTGACCGTCCAGCGGCGGATCAGGCGATGCCGGCGGTCGATGCCGATGTGGTTCTTGTAGCCGAATGCCGGGATCGCGAGATCGACGCGAGGCATTCCCTCGTCGTTCGGCTTGGCCTTGGTGTATTTGACCGTCCAGCGCATCGCGGTCCTTCTGCCGCAACTTGGCAGGGTTTTTCGCCCACTCCGGCGGGATGCGGCCTTCCTTGATGTCGCGCTTCTCGCCGTCGGTGTTGCGCTGCTTTGGCGCGGCGACGATCGAGGCGTCGATGATCTGGCCGCTCATCGCCAGAAACCCGGCCGCCGAAAGCGCCCGATCGAAGCGCTCGAACAGAAGCTCGATCGCCGGCCTGCCGGTGAGCCTGGCCCGCGTCAGCGCCTCGCGAAAGGTCCAGATCGTGTTGGCGTCGGGCACCGTGTCACCCAGCCCCAAACCGAACGCATGAACGACAGCCGGTCGCGGATCAGATATTCGGTGCGCTCGTCCGACAGGTTGTGGCTGGATTGCAGCACCAGCACCTTGAACATCAGCACATGATCGAACGGCGGCCGGCCGCCTTTTGCGCGGTCCGAGCGCGGCACCGCCCGCTCCAGATCGGCGCGGAACAGCTCGAAATCGACCACCGCGTTCAGCCGCTCCAGGCTGTCGCCCTTGGCCGAGAGCTGCTTCAGCCGCTCGTCAACGTCGAAAAACCCTCGCTGTCCTGTCATTGCCGATCTCCCGCGTCCCCCAAGCGACACGGAATCAGCGATCAGTCCGAAATTCCAGCGGTTTTTGGAGCCGCCCAGTTTGCGGTCAATCCGCCTACTACCACATTTTAGTTACACGTCGGCTTTGTATTTGCTCACCCCTCTGATTGGGGGTGATGACGACGGCAAACGCGCGAGGATCGCGGTCTATTGAGCGACCGGCAGCGGGCGCTGGTTGAGGGTCAGGCGGAGGGCCTGAAGGATCGCGATGCCGCGTCTTCTTGCGGTCTCGAAGACGGACCTGACATCGGCGTAGAGCTTGGCACCCCACTGCGAGCGGAAGCAGTTGGTGATCTTGCGGAAGATCACGCAGGGACGCAGCGCCTGTTCCGAGCCGTTGTTGGTCGGAGGTACCTCCCGGTTGGTGACGAAAACGAACAGGTTCTGCCGATACCTCTTGATGACCCGGAGCAATTTCTGGCCCTGCCGGTTGGCCGGCTCGATTTGGAGCAGCCGGTCGAGCTTGGCTTCCAGCTTCGCGGCATAAACGGTGAGAGTGGACGCGGCGAGGCGGTCGCGCCGGCGGCCGATGGCAATGGCGTGCTTCAGCAGGTTCTTGATGCCGGGGGCAAAGCTGATGTCACCAGCATCGATGGCGTATTGCACATCGCGCAGCAGGTGAGCGAGGCAGGCTTGGTGGCCGCTCTGCGCCCAACCCATCTGCGCGCCGAGCCGGTCCGACACCCAGAAATCCGGGCGCATCGTGCCGAGGAACTCGCCGACCACCGCCTTGCCACGGCTTGGCCGGATCAGGAAGCAGGCGCTGTCGCCATTGTGGAAGACCCAGGTCCACCATGTCTTCTTGCCGACCCGCGCGCTCGTCTCGTCGGATTGCAAGATGGTGCCGGATAACAGCCGGTCACGGATCAGGCTCGTCTGGTGCGCGAAGGCGCTGCCGCTGGCTTCCAGCATGTTGGCGAGGGCACCCTCGCTGATCTCCAACCCGAGCAAATCGGACATCAGCCGCGCCAATCGCTCGAACGGGATCGCCTGGGCGAAACGCAAGTACAGCACGAATGCCCGTAGGTTCGCGCCGAAAGGCGAACCTGGCTCCAGTCCGGCTGGCGGCGTCGCCCGGAACCGATGCCGACAGCACGGGCAGACGCCGCCGTGCAGTGTGACCCGCGTCACATCCGGCACGATCTCAGGGATTTCGATCCGGTCGTAGGCGTGAACCGCCGCTTGCGGGACCGCGCTCACATTGGCGCGACAATGCTCGCAGCGATCAGCCAGGATGTCGCGCCGCCGCGTCGGGTTCGGATGCAGGGGCCGGTGCGAGCCGGCATGGGCTTTGGCCTTCGGCTTCGTCTCACTCTCGCCATCAGCCTTGTGCCCCTGGCTCGGCGGCGTCGAGGAATTGCCCGGCGTCTTCGGCGGCAGGTTCAGCCGCTCACGCAGCGCCGCGTTCTCCGCGATCAGCGCATCGACCCGAGCCAACAGCGTGCGGATCAGCGCATCCTTCTCGGCTGACGACAGCGAGGAAAAGTCCGGCGGCGGAGTCATCGAAGCGTAAAATCACGACCCCAGCCTCATGTCAACATCTTGTGGCAAACACGCGCCTAACCCACTATCACCGCCAGGCGGCTATCCCAGGTGAGCAATCACTCGGCTTTTGTAATCATTAAGAATTAATCCCAATTTCTTCTCATCTTAACTATACCAGAGCGTTTATAAGCCGTCACATATATGATCAGTTAGATAAAAATTTATCTAAATTGCTGGTGCGTAAGGTGGCGAAGCTATTGGTAGCTCGAGCCAACAGTAATACGGGTTTCTATTACTGATGGCGTAAGTCGTCTCAAGACACTTGGGAAGCGCGATGGCACCTTATGCTGAGACGATAGTCGGGGTACCGATGTCGGGGGTGGCCGATGCCCCAGGACCGGATATCCACTTCTGCCGGCGGATCGAAAGCGAACTGCCCTTCCTGCGGCGCATCGTGCGGCGTTGGCATCGCAACTCGGCGGACGCCGACGACTTGGTTCAGGAAACAATTCTTAGGGCCCTGACCAATGCTCATCTGTGGCAGCCAGACTCCAACCTGCGAGGGTGGCTCTTCACGATCATGCGCAATGAGTTCCTGGCGGCGGCCGCCAAATCGAAGCGAGCAAAGACTGCGCGCGGTCTTTTGGCGACAGGCGGGTCGGCCACGACGAGTGCCACCAGCATTCCCGATTCCCGGCTTGCGATGCGCGATGTCGAACGCGCCCTGCATTGGCTGCCCGACTGCCAGCAGACCGCGCTCCGACTTGCCGTACTGGAGGGCGAGTCTACGAGGAGGCAGCGAGTTCGGATGAAGATATCGGTCGCCGCTTTCCGCTGCCATCTTTCGCGCGCCCGCAAGCGCTTGAAAACAATTGTCGAGGGTCACGACATGGTCCTCGGCAGGAGCAGTGCTCCGCGAGTTCGCGAGGATCCGCCGCCGCTCTCTCTGTGGCCGACCGGCGACGCGGAAACTTACAGAGCCGCCGTCAAACGTCCTCGTGCCCTGCTTCCGGCATAGGTAGTCCGCCATGCAATTAACCGTCGCCGTTTCAGATGCTCGCAGCGTTCCGGAAACGGTTCGCGCCTGGATCGTGCCGGCGCTGGTCGGCCTCGGCGTCTACGTCTTCTGCGTTGTCTTCTCGCAGGCGCTCCTCGCCGATGGCGACACTCTGATGCACATTGTGATCGGCCGATGGATCATCGCGCATTGGGCGATACCGTTCCACGATCCGTTCTCCTTCACGGCGCATGGGCAAAGCTGGGTGCCGCACGAATGGTTGGCGGAAGTCATTTTTGCCGGCGTGTACGACCACCTGGGGTGGGGCGGCGTCGTCGCCATCACAGCAACAAGCGCCGCCGGGGCGTTCGTCTTGCTGACTCACGCGCTGGAGACATCCCTCGGAGCCCGCCGCGCCGCAATCGGTGCAGCAGTCGCGCTACTGCTCACCTTGGGCCACGTGCTCGCGCGCCCGCACGCGCTGGCTTGGCCGCTGCTGGTCATCTGGACAACGCAGATCATCCGGGCACGCGACGCCGGGCGCATCCCCTCCCTGGCACTACTGCCGGTGATGGTCTTATGGTGCAACTTGCACGGCGGCTTTGTAATCGGGCTCGGCTTTGCCGGCCTGCTCGCAATCGAGGCGGTCGCCGACGCGGCCGCAGCAACCCGTGTGCGGGTGCTGGCAGGCTGGGCTGTCTTCATCGTCCTCGCAGCCGCAAGCGCCCTGATCTCGCCCAATGGCCTTGATGCCTACCTGCTGCCGCTGAAGATGCTCCACATGTCCTTCGCGATCTCGCACATCTCGGAGTGGCAGGGCCTCGACTTCAGCCATTTCCAGCCGCTTGAGATTTGGCTGGGGTTGGCGATTGCCGGCGGCTATTTGACCGGTATCAGGTTGCCGGCATCGCGCCTCGCCATCGTGCTGCTGCTGCTGTATGCGGCATTGACGCATCGGCGCAACCAAGAGTTGCTTGGGATCATGACGCCGCTGCTGCTGGCCGCGCCGTTGGCGGCACAGCTTCGTCCGGCAGGCCTGGCGCAGGCAGTGGCGACAGCCATGCCTCGCCATCGTCGGAGGCTGCCAGTGTTCGTCACAGGCATCCTATTGAGCCTGACGATTGCGTTCGCGTTCTACACGACGGCACTTTCTCTTAATCGCCGCGGATTGGAGCCCGACGGGGGCGCCGCCCCGGTCGCCGCCGTCGAGGCAGCGCGTGGCGCCGGGTTGACGACAGGCCGGGTGCTCAATTCCTACCGTTTTGGCGGCTATCTGATATTTGCGGGCCTACCACCCTTTGTCGATGGTCGTGCCGACCTGTTCGGTGACGCCTTCCTCAAGCGCTTTGCCACGGCGGTTAGCGGCGACGGTGACCGACTGCCCGGCCTGCTCGACAAGTATGCGATCCAATGGGCGATTTTCGAGCCGCTCGACCCGGCCGCCACGTTGCTCAACCACCTGCCCGGGTGGGAACGCCTGTATGCAGACAAATACGCGGTGGTCTTCTGCCAAAAGGGGCAGGGAGTTGGGCCGACGCGGGCTTCGTCAACGCCGGGATTATGAACGATATGCCTCTGGTTTCTAAGAGGCAGGGCCCAAGGAGCGGCCCGCCTCCATGCCACAAAGGGAGGCTGGGCCGCGCATGATCCAAGTTCTTGTCGGTCTCGGTTGTGCGGCTTTGTTCTTGGTGGTCGCGCTTCACGGAGTGCCACTTGAACATGTCGCCATGACCCTGACGCGGGCCAGCCTCTGTTGGCTCTTGGCGGCGATATTCGCATATGGCGTCAACTTGGCTCTGCGCGCTTGGCGTTGGCAGATGATCCTACGACCAGTGGCGGCGGTTTCCTATCCGGCCATCGCGCGCATCCTCCTGGTCGGGTACGGGCTGAACACGATCATGCCGTTGCGGCTCGGCGAATTGTTTCGTGCGGAGTACCTCAAAAGGACATTCGGTTTGGCGCGCGTGCCGGCGCTGGTGTCGATTGTTGTCGAGCGCCTGCTGGACGGCCGGGTTGTGGTCGTCTGCCTTGGCGCCGGGGTACTCCTCGCCGCTCCGAACCAAAAGCTCGCCGACCTGCTGCTTGGCGCGCTAGCAACGGGCGGCGCCGTGTTTGGGATGATTTCGGCAGTTGCGCTTGGCCTCGGCAAGGTGCGGTTGGCCGGTCTGCTGGCACGCTTTCCATGCCTCGCCAAGCATCTCGCGGCGGCAAGTCGGGGCTTCCCGATATTGCGCACGTGGCGGACGGTGCCGATCGTTCTGCTGACGCTCGTCATCTATCTGCCGGAGGGTTTGACGCTCTGGTGCCTTGTGAGGTCAGTGGGTTTGTCCCTTGGGCCCGCCAACACGGCCGTGCTGGTCGGCGCGGCCAGCCTCAGCACCCTCCTGCCCTCAGGTCCCGCCTTCCTCGGTACCTTGCAATTCGCCTATGTGCTGGCGATCGAATTCGCCGGCGCCTCGGGCGCTATCGGCGTTGCCGCGGCGACACTTGCGCAGTTCTGCGTGCTTGTCCCGGTGTCGGCGATTGCCATGGCCATCCTTTTCCACGATTCGGGCAGATTGCTGCGCGCCGCCTGGCGCGCCAACGCGATCCGCGCATCAACGGGTCTTTTCCGGTTGAAACGACAATATTTTCAAATTGGTGTTACCCATGAATGACATATCGCTGCTCACGAGAAATATCCCACTCGTCGACCTCGCCGCTCAGCGCCAAGGTATTCGCGATGAATTGGAAGAGGCTATCGCACGGGTATTGCATCGTTGCGATTTCATTTTGGGCGAAGAGGTCACCCGGTTCGAGAAGGAATTCGCCGAGTATTGCGGCGTGCCGGCCGCGATCGGCGTCGGCTCGCCGGTTGCGGTCACCGCGCGGGGCCAGTCTACCTCAATCCGGGCATTGAAGATGTAGTTTTCGCAACGTTCATCTTTGCCGGCAACGTCGCTGCGCATGTCCATGCGAGCTGGCTCAACCCGAGCAAACTGCGCCAGATCACGGTGGTGGGCAGCCGCAAGATGGTGATCTGCGACGATCTCGACGTGCGCCACCCGGTTCGGCTCTACGACAAGCGAGTGCAGTCTGCCGCCGGTGGCGGAGATCACCGGCTCGTTTTTGCAGCACAAGACGTTGGTCGTCGACAGCGGAGCAATCATCCCGGTCGTGCAGTCGAAAGAGCCGCTGCTGACCGAGGTGGACGACTTTTTCGACGCAATCATCACCGGGAAGAAGCCGCGCTCCGACGGCGCCAGCGGGCTGCGGGTCGTGCGTTTGATGGAGGCGGCGGAGGAAAGCATGGCCCGCAGCAGCATCGTCGTGCCCGTCGATGCGTTCGCGTCTGCGGGACTGGCCTAATGGCGCGCATCTTCCTACACGCGCAGGCGCTCTGCGAGAGCGACGACGTCGGCTCGGGCACCCGGATCTGGGCCTTTGCCCACGTCATGAAGGGGGCGGTGATCGGGGCAGACTGCAATATCGGCGACCATGCCTTCATCGAGACGGGTGCGCGCATCGGCGATCGCGTGACAATCAAGAACCAGGCGATGGTGTGGGCCGGGGTACAGATCGGCGATGACGCGTTCGTCGGTCCTGGCGTCACCTTCACCAACGATCTCGCGCCGCGCAGTGCACGCTCGTCGGTGCCGGCAGCAGCGGCGCGCTACGGTGATCCGGCGCGATGGCTGATCGCGACCCGCGTCGAACAAGGCGCGAGCCTCGGCGCCCGCTGCGTCATCCTCGCCGGTACGACGATCGGCGCTTTTTCGATGGTGGCGGCGGGCGCAGTGGTCACCCGTGACGTGCGGGCGCACGCCCTCGTGGCCGGCGTCCCAGCGCGGCGCATCGGCTGGGTCTGTCGCTGCGGCGCGCGGTTCGGCGAGATGGGGGCCGTGGTTTGGCACTGCCCGCGATGTGGTGAGGAATTCGCAGCGGATGGGAATGTCCGATGTACAAGTCTCGCTCCGTCCTGCTGATCGCTCCCGCCTATAACGAGGAGGCGAAAATCGCTGAGGTCGTGCGGCGCGCGCCCCGCGACGTGGTCGATCTCATGCTGGTGGTCGATGACGGCTCGACGGACGGCACCGCTGCAGCCGCGCGTGGGCACGGCGCCGAAGTGATCTCGCTCCCGCGGGTCTGCGGGGTCGGCTGTGCCATCCGGTGTGGCTTCGAGGAGGCGCGGCGACGCGGCATCGATATCGTCGTCGTGATCGCCGGCAACAACAAGGATGCGCCGGAAGAAATCACCCGCCTGCTCGATCCGATCTGTGACGACGACTGCGACTTTGTCATGGGCTCGCGGTTTCTCGCCGGCGGCGCCTATGGCGGCGACATGCCGGCCTACCGCAAAGTGGCGACACGGCTCCACCCGCTGCTCGTCAGCCTGTTTTGCGGCAAGAGGGTGACGGAGAGTTCGAACGGCTACCGCGCCATGAAGGCCGCCCTGCTCGACGACCCGCGCATCGATCTCCGACAGGATTGGCTCGACGGCTACGACCTCGAAGTCTACCTGCTGATGAAACTGATCAAGCTCGGCTATCGCACCACCGAAGTCCCAGTTAGCAAGATCTACCCGCCGAAGTCTGTCGGCAACACCAAGATGCGGCCGCTGATCGACTGGTGGCGCATGCTGCGGCCGATTTTCATTGTCGGGTGCGGCCTGGAGCGCCTCGTGAGGTCACGCCGTGGCGGCGCCGCGAGAGTTACACCATGACCGGTTTAGTCGAGCATCTCCCCGACGGTGAAAGGGCCGGAGCAGACATGCCCGGCACCGGGCGGGCTGTGTCGTTCTGGTGCAACCTGGCAAGGGTCGAAGACCGGCTCTTCACCGAGCGACGACTTCGCCTTTACGCATCGGGTGCCGTTGTGGGCTCCATTCTCGCGGCGGTCCTGGTGTGGTGCGGGCTGGCTCACGGCGAGTTTGTCGTCGGACCCGACAACAAGTTCGCCACCATCGACTTCTGTTGGATGTGGGTGAGCGGTAAATTCGCCGCGTCGAGCGATCCGGTCCGAGTATATGATCCTACTGTGTTCTCCGGCTTGTATCGCGCAGTCTTCGGTCCGGCCGGATGCATATACCGCTTCGAACAACACTATGACTATCCCCCGACCTTTCTGTTCTTCACCTATCCTCTAGGCCTGCTGTCGTATCTCAACGCGTTCGTAGTATGGATTGGGGTCACCTTCATTGTGTACGTAGCGGGCACCTATGCAATCCTGCCGCGCGTCGCGGCGCTGGTGGCAGCCACGGCGCCCTTTACGGTATTGGAGAATATTCACTACGGCCACAACGGCCTCCTGACGGCCGGATTGATGGGCCTTGCGCTCGCGCATCTCGAGCGGCGGCCGTGGCTATCGGGGGTCTTCCTCGGCCTGTTGACGTACAAGCCGCAATTCGGCGTGCTGTTCCCGTTAGTGCTGCTCGCGTCGCGTAATTGGCGTGCCCTCGCCAGCGCGACGGCGGCAAGCCTGATCTTGGCGGCGGTGGCGGCGATCGCGTTCGGCCCCGAGGGCTGGCCGTCCTTCGTATCCTCGCTATTCGACCGGAGCGCCGGCTTTAGCCCAGATCAGGGCGCTTATATCAAAGGGCTTCAGTCCATCTATGGGCTGCTTTATTGGCTGGGCGCGGGTGCCAGGCTTGCCGCTGAGGTGCAGGCAGTAATCTCCGTCGTTGTAGCGATCGCGGTCTGTGCCGTCTGGGCGAAGCCGGTCCCTTATGCTTTGAAGGCCGCCATCCTCTGCTTTGCCGTGCTTATGGTCACGCCCTACGCGCTCTTTTACGACCTGTGCATCCTGTCGGTGGGCGTCGCGTTTCTCGTCAACGATGGGCTGGCGCGAGGTTTCCTACCCGGCGAGCGCGTCCTCACCCTCGCCTGTTTTGTCGGCCTTTTCGGGGTTGATTTCGTCGCTCCGGAAATCGTTGGCCCGGTCGTTACCGCCGACCTGCTTTGTATCGCGGGCCGGCGCGTGCTGCGGCGGCGGCCCAACGCTTCGACGACGTGGCGCGGCTCACCAGCCGCGACCGCGGACGGGATTCCGGCGTGACGGGATGCGACAGGCTCCACTACGGTTCCGGGACCGATGTTCTTAAGGGCACGGCGGCGACGGATGCCGGCCGGCAGAAGCAGACGACAGTTGAGCTGCCGGCACTCACGTCGCTGCGCGGCATTGCAGCGCTGACGGTCGTGCTCTTTCACAGCGCCTATATCGCAGTCCATTATGGTGGGGGCGGGCCACCAACGGTCTTCGCGCGTGGCTATCTCGCCGTTGATCTGTTCTTTTTCCTCAGCGGCTTCGTCCTGACGCATGTGTACCTCGGCCGCCTCGCCGGCGGGCCCGACTCGCGAATGCTCGGCGCGTTTCTCTGGGCACGGTTCTGCCGTATCTATCCGGCGTGCCTGTTTGTAACAAGTATCTACGTGCTGCTTTACACATTGGGCAGCCTCACCTTTCCGGTCTCGGTCGATTTCGGTGCGCAACTGGCCGCATCCCTGCTGCTGATGCAGGTGCCCTGGCTTCACGAGATCTGGATCAACGGTCCATCCTGGTCGATTTCCGCGGAGTGTTACGCGTACCTGCTCTTCCCCTTTGTCGTCCCGCTCGTCTTCAAGCTGAGGCCGGCCACAGCGACGCTCCTCGGCGTTTCGTTGCTCAGCGCGGTCGGCGTCGCTCGCTCTATCTTGAGCGCCGGCGGACAAGTCGAGGGTTGGGGCGCGCTGATCCGGGCGCTGCCGGAATTTGCCGTCGGTATCTTCGCGTATCGGTCATACGGCGAGGGGTTGCTGCGCTATTTCTGGCGGCGAGACGTCGCCTTCATCGTCGTTGTCGCACTGATCGGCTTGGCCCCCTGGACGAATCTATCGGATGGTGTGGTCGTGATCCTGCTCCCGGCGCTGCTGCTTGCCGCGGTTAGCAATACGGGGCGCATCGCCGGCCTGCTGAATGCCCGGCCGTTGCGGTGGCTGGGGGACGTCTCGTACTCCGTCTACATCTTCCAGATGGTCGTTTTCATGCTCGTCGTGAGGTTCGCGGGGCTGCTCGTCGCGCTCGGGGTCCGCGGCGTGTGGTTCGAGGCCGTTGCCGCCCTCTCAGCGATTGGCGGCGGCGTGCTGGTGCATCGCTGCATCGACGTGCCGGCGCGTGCCGCGCTCCGGGGACTGCCCGACCGGCTGGCGGGGGTCGTCGCCGCGCGCCGCGCCGCGCCGACGCTCGACGTTGCCGATTGATCGGGGCCAAAATTTTCGTGAGATGAAAACGATCGGCAGCGATTGATTCACCGAACGGTAGAATCCTGCGTTCACCGCGGTCTGTGCCGGTCAGCTGCTATTGGAGGTGCGGAATGTCCATAAGTTCCTCGCTTGTCTTTGACGATGCCTTGCAATCGGCGGCGGAAGGCGCTGCCCCGGCGCCGCTACCGCCGGCGTCGACGATCGATGTCGACGGTCATCACAAGGAGGAGACGCTTCCGGTCGCATTGGCCAGGATGGTCAGGGTGACCGGCAAGACACCGCTCGCGATCGTGCGCGAATTCGTCTCGCTGGCGTTCGGACCCGGCCGCATGTCGTGGCCCGATTATGTCAACCTGCGACTGTTCGACGATAAGTTTTACGGGACGGTGGACAAAAAAAGCTTTCTTGGCCACTGGCGTAACCACGACGTCACCTACAAGATCAGCTACCGGCATGATTGGCATGGCCTCATCTACAACAAGGTAGCGGCGCTCAGCTATCTCGCGGGCTGCGGCTTTCCGACCATTCCGATCGTGGCGATCTACACGCCGGGGGTCGCTGGGTCGCGGTCAGTTCGCGGTACAGCCGATGCTCTGCGCCGGTTTCTGATGGAGGAGGCCGATTACCCGATCTTCGGCAAGCCGGCCGAAAGCGGGCGCAGCCTCGGCTCGATCGCACTGGCGGGTGCGCGACCGGATACGGAGAGCCTGGTGTGTCTGGACGGGCAGGAAGTCGATGTTCGGCAGTTCATCGCCGACATCGAACGCCACTATCCGGACGGCTACCTCTTTCAGAATTTCGCGATCCCGCACCCGGCGGTTGCTGCGATCTGCGGCGCCAGGCTCGCCACGCTCCGGATCGTGACGCTGCTGGAAGAGGCCGGCCCGGTCGTCTTCCGCGCCTGCTGGAAGATTCCGGCGGGCCGAAACCTCGCCGACAATTACTGGCGCAGCGGCAACCTGCTCGGCACGATTGACCGCGAGACGGTCCGGCTGACGCGCGTCGTCTCGGGCGCCGGCCTCCATCTTGCCGAAGTGACGCATCATCCCGATACCGGAACGAGCCTCATCGGCGTCGAGATCCCGGGTATCGCGGACGCCATGGCCCTCGCGACCGAGGCGGCGCGGCTGATGCGGCAGGCGCCACTGATCGGCTGGGATATTGCGGTGACCGAGCATGGCCCGGTCATCGTCGAGATGAACGAAGGACCCGACCTCTTTCTGAACCAGTTGGCAGAACGGCGCGGCGTCCTCGACAAACAGCTGCTCGACAACATTGCCTTGCAGAAGCGCAAAGCTCGGTCCCACGCCCGATGGCAAAAGGCCCGTCTGCGAGAGTTCAGGCGAAGAGGTAATGTCCGGATTGTTGGGGACGCACCGTGACCTTCAATTCGCTGGAGGGGGAGTGCCGCGCCGGCCCGGGGGCGAGCAGTCTCGACCCGGCCGATTGGGATGCTTTCCGTGCGCAAGGGCACCGGATGCTCGACGACATCCTGGACTATATCGAACACATCCGCGATCGCCCGGCATGGCAGCCCCTACCCGACGAATTGCGCGATCGCTTCCGCGCGCCGCTGCCTGAGGCGCCCAGCGCCCTCGACGCGGTGCATCGCGATTTTCTGCGCGATGTCATGCCGTATGCGACCGGCAACGTGCATCCCAGCTTCATGGGCTGGGTGCACGGCGGCGGCACGCCGGTCGGCGTATTGGCCGAAATGCTGGCCGCCGGTCTCAACGCCAATCTTGGTGGGCGCGACCACGCGCCGATCGAGGTCGAGCGCCAGATCACCGAGTGGATGCGCGAACTCTTCAGGTTTCCGGCCGGGGCGAGCGGGCTGTTCGTGACCGGGACCTCGATGGCGAACTTCATCGGCGTCACGGTCGCACGGACGGCGGCGCTCGGCGCCTCGTCGCGCCGCCGCGGGCTTACCGCCGAAGGCCGGCGCCTCGTCGCCTATGCCTCCGCGGCGACGCATGGCTGTATCACCCAGGCGATGGAGCTTTCCGGCCTTGGCAGCGACGCGCTGCGGCTGATCCCGACCGACGAAAACCACCGCATCGCGCTACCGGCGCTGGCGGTCGCGATCGAAGCCGACCGGGCCGCCGGGCTGACGCCGTTCCTGGTCGTCGGCACCGCCGGGACGGTCGATGTCGGCGCGATCGATGACCTGTCCGGCCTCGCCGATCTGGCGGCGCGCGAGAGGCTTTGGTTTCACGTCGACGGCGCGTTCGGCGCGCTCGCGATGCTGGCGCCCGACCTGGCACCGCGTCTAGCCGGCATCGAACGGGCCCATTCGCTCGCCTTCGATTTCCACAAATGGGGCCAGGTGCCCTACGACGCCGGCTTCATCCTGGTGCGCGACGGGGCGCTGCACCACGCTACGTTCGCGGCGCCGGCGGCCTATCTGCGGCGCGGCAGCCGTGGGCTCGCCGGTGGATCGCCGTGGCCGTGCGAGTTCGGCCCCGACCTGTCGCGCGGCTTCCGCGCGCTGAAAGCGTGGTTCACGCTGCGGGTCTACGGCACCGCAGCGCTGGGCGCGCAGATTTCACGATGCTGCGCCGTCGCGCGCCACCTTGCGGCGAGTGTTGAGGCGTCGGTGGAGCTCGAGCTGATGGCGCGTCTGTCACTCAATATCGTCTGCTTCCGCTACCGCTGCGCCGATGCGGACAGCGTCAACGCCGAGATCGTGGCAGATCTGCATAAATCGGGGATCGCGGCGCCGTCGCTGACGACGATCGATGGCAAGACCGCGATCCGCGCCGCGATCGTCAATCACCGCACGGCGGCCGAAGACGTCGACCGGATGCTCGATGCGGTCCTGGCGCTCGGCCGCGCGCGGACGATCGTCAATGCTCGTAGCTGTGCTGCGCGGCTCGTCCCCTTGGGGCGCCGAGTGAAATGCCAGATGTGGCACCACCGGGCTCAATAATTGTTAAGATTTGTCGGCCGTCGGCGCCGACTAATTGGCAGCCGCTTGGTGAGCCGCGTCGCCCGTCGAACGGCCGTATTCAATTGCGGACGGCTCCCTCTGGTTCAATTGACGGACAGCGTCGTAAAAGCGCTGATTCTCGGTGATCGTCTTGTCGTCGAGATCGGCATGTTCAAGCTTTGCAGCTGCGGCAGCATCCCCGTTCAAGCCCAGCGCGAGAGCGAGATTCTGTCGCATCCGCGGACTCGTGCCGGGTTCCTGCACGAGCTTCGATAGTTCCGAAATGGACTGCTGATAGTCGCCGCTCAATGCCAATGACAGGCCGAGGTTGTTTCGCGCGGCACGATCGTCGGCTTTGATCGCCAGGGCGGCACGATAGGATTGCTGAGCCTCGCGATGGCGGCCGAGCATGTCCAACGCTATGCCGGCGCCGTTAAGTGCTCTCCCATTTTTAGGCGACGCGGCTATCGCTGTCTGAAATTCCGCCAATGCCTGTTTCGGGTTGTGCTTTGCGAGATAGATCCGCCCAAGACCCAGGTGCGCATCGACCCGGTTGGGCTCAAGTTGCACGGCCTTCCCAAAGCTTTTGGCTGCTTCGTCGAGTTCGCCGGCTTCTAGCGCAGCGTCACCGTAGGCGACCTGCGCGGCCGCATCGTTTGGGTGGGCGGCGGCGTAGGTCGCGTACATCCTGGCGGCTGCGCCATATTCGCCACTTTCCTTTGCGACGGTGGCGACGTGTGCCAATGCGTCTCGATCGACAGTCGTGGTGTCGTCATGGCCCGTAATCGCGGCGCATCCGGCGAGAAGTATAGGGAGGAGAATGCATAACACCACGGCGTGTTTTCTTGATTTTGGCATTGCTAAAGCCTCCACCAAACACGTTGATTAGTAAGATACTTGACAGTAAAGCCTTCGGCATCGTTAAGAAGTACCTTGACCTTGTCAGTGCGATACGCCGTCACGTCGGAAGCGGCGCGTTCGCCGTCATGTTGAATGCTCCAGCCCGGTTCGCGGAGATCGTGTGGGTCGCCGACCATGGCGGAGAAATTGGCAACGTTGGCGCACCCAAAATTGGGCTCAGTCAGATTGTCCTCCGGAGCGGCTGGATGGTCCATGGAGCCTGGACAATATGGGTCGATCGCGACCGCGCGTTCGACGGCCACCACGATCGTGCCGCTTGGGGGGCGGGCGGACCGGACCATTGATCCAGGCGCCGGAGGTGCTCCGGAGCGATCCCGTCGGCGGCAAGCACCGTTCGAATTGTCTGCACCTGAGCCGGTGTGGCGCGGCCTTGCAACACAACGCGCAATGATTCAGGGCGATTCCTCGCGACTTCGGCGATGAACGCATCGAGATCGCCGCGCTCGGCTTTCGATAAATATCCTTTGGGGGAAAGGCGAACCGTGTGGCTGCCCGGAATATCATTGACGCCGATCAGGTCCCGAGGTGCCGCCTCGTAGTCGCCGAGATCGAAACCGAACGGTGCGGTGGTGGTGGCGCAGCCTGTGGCCATTAAAGTCAGCGCACCAAACACGAAGCAAAGTTGCCAGGCGACGAAGACCTGTCGTACACTTCTCATTCCTCGTCCCCTTACTGGAACATGAAGCCGACGTCGCCGCGCAGCCGCGCGGCGCCAACTCCAATCAGGTGAGCAGCCTCGGCCGATGGCTTCGTCAGGCGGCCGAGGAAGATGCGCTCGATGTCGGAGGCCGGCTGGATGCCGTCGGTCGGGAGCTTTAGGCTCGCTCCTTCCGCAACTGGGCGAACAACGAATAGAGTAACGATGATGACGAGTTCCGTCTCGTTACGTTGAAACCGCGAGGAACGAAACAATGGGCCAAGAACCGGCAAGTCTCCCAGCGCGGGAAACTTGCTGATGTCTGTATTGCTGTCGTGTTGGATCAGGCCGGCGATAGCAAAGCTCTGGCCGCTACCCAATTCGATCGTCGTTTCGGCGCGTCGGACGGTGAGAGCCGGAACAGTTGCACCGTTGAGCGTAACGGCGCCGGCGTTCGATAGCTCGCTGACCTCCGGCCGCACTTTCATACTGATCCGGTCGCTCGACAACACGGTCGGCACGAAGCCGAGCCGCACGCCGTACGGCTTAAACTCGATCGTGATCGCTGCATTCCCGCCGGCAGATGCACCGGTCTGCGCGACCGGCACGGGGAACTCGCCACCGGCAAGAAAGCTGGCCGGTTGCCCGGAAACCGCAGTCAGGTTCGGTTGCGCGAGGACGGTCACGAGCCCTTCCTCAGCAAGCGCGTCGATCAGATTGTTGACCGATGCGCGGCTGGTGTTGAGGCTCGAAAGAAACGCTCCCGGCGCGGTAGCGTTCGGCAGCGGCGCCGCGGGGGTAATCTGCGTCAAACCGCTGATTGCATTGCTCGTCAGGAAAGGCCGTCCGGTAAGCAGTCCAAAGGAGAATGACCCAGGCTGGACTAATGCTTCCCAGTTGAATCCGAGCTGTTTCGTGACGGTGCGACTGACCTCCGCCACACGGACCCGCAGATTGACTTGAGCGGAACCTGTGACCTCAAGCCGATTGACGACTACATCCTTGTCGCTGAGGTAGCGCTGCGCCGCCGCACGCACCTTCTCGGCCGTCTCGTCGTTTGTCACGACGCCGGACAGCACGACCCCTGTCGGCGTAGGCGTGACCTTGACATTCGCGGTTGGGACGTCCTTGCCGATCAGCCGTCGCAGTTCGGCATAATTGTAACCGACCATGACCTGAATTTTTGCAAGAGGCTTGTCGTTGGCGCCAATCGCGATGAGCGTCGTCTGTCCGGGCTTGCGCCCGAACACAATGACGCTGGTGGGAGCAGCCACCTGGATGTCGGCAATTGTCGGATCCGCGATGAAGACGCTGCGCGCCGGCTTCGTGAACTCAACGACTTGCGCAGACGAGACTGCGACACGGAGTTCGCGAGATTGCGCCGCTGCGTAGCGGCCCGCGTCCGCCCCAACAAATATCAGGAGGCACAAGACCAACCTTGCGCCAATCGGCATCCATTTAATGGTCGTCAGCACCCCTGCGTACCCCGTCGGCACGTCTGCTGCTAACGGGCCTTCCCGGGCTCCCTGCCGCGAGCATAGCACCCGGGACGCGCCACGGTATCGCTTCGCGTGCAAATCATCTCGGCAATGCACGGGATAAGAGGTTGAGCGGCGTTCGCCAGCACGGCGCGGCTCACCCGGTCCATAATCACCATCAGGTAGAGGAAGCCCCGGGCCATCGGGATGGAGGTGACGTCGGCTCACCACACCTGATCGACCCGCTCGATCGAGACACCGCCGAGCGGGTAGGGGGTAGACCTTTTGCGCCGGTGCCGGCTTGCTGGTGTTCGGCCGCTGGTAGATCGCCGCCACGCCGGCGCGCCGCATCAGTTTCCCGGCGTCGTGGCGCTGTTTGTTCGTTCCGAACCGTAATACCGGCCTGATTTGAGGACGACTCGCGCTCGTTTTCGGAAGGCGCGCCCGGTCTAGCGTCAACGTGTCAGCGCCTATTCAGGCCGGTATAAGAGGTAAATCGATATGCCCATAAATACCCCAAAGGCCTAGTTGCTCTCGGTTGAGGCGGGTGATGCAATGCCTCCGGAAGCGAGCGATATGGTGGGTCAGGTGAGAGCGTTGATAAATCGTATTGGCACCATCGCCGGGCTTTCTTTGTCAATGATACTGGTGACGCTGCCATCTTTCTCGGAGACCGTACGGCTCGAGCCGTCGCACGGGGTCTTCACGGTTCCCGTCCGTATCAACGACACAAGCTCGGTGCCCTTCATCGTCGATACCGGGGCTTCCAACGTCGTAATTCCTATGAGGATATTTCAAACACTTACCCGGGCGGGAACGGTCAATGAAAACGACTTCATAGAAACTATATCAACTGTCCTGGCGGACGGTTCGGTACGATCAGCAGATAAGTTTCGACTGCGCAAGGTGATCGTGGCAGATCACGTGATCACAAACGTCGTGGCAATCGTGCTCTCGGGCGGAAGAATTGATCCCCTCCTCGGCCAGAGCTTCCTATCACGATTGCCGGCCTGGACAATCGATAATGACCGACATGTTTTGGTTCTCGATGATAAGTTACAAGCGCCCAACGCACCGCTAAGCATCGGTGACGCTAAGGCGCGACCTGCGTTTGTCTCCCAGGCAACGGCGCAGAAAGATTACCTTCATACAGCCCAGGAGTATCAAGACCCCAGCTCCGTCGACCTCTGCCCGCCGCCGCATTACCACAAGACCCCGATAGATGGCTGTCAACCCACGGGGCAGTAAAGGACGGCGTTGCTGCGTAGGCCCAGAAGCATCGTCGGCGTGATGTCGCGGCGCCATCGCCCGGCGCGCGGCCTCCCATCTTCGACGCACCGGCCCTCGTGGTTCGTATATTCGCTGCAGCGCTGACGCTCTTCGCGACGTCGCAGGCCGGCGGCCGAGAGCCCAGCGAATGATCATCGCCACTGTGTCGGTCTCGTCCTCTTCTAGGGCAGGGGCTGCCCGCATTGCGCTCGAATGCGGGAGTTTTTGAATGTAAGCGAAGGCTGCCCTCCATCTTGCGCGAGCCGCCGCGGATCGGTTGATCCTGCCTCGGTTGAGCGAGGCATGGAGGCTGATTTGCCGAGTAATTTGCCAATTGATGGGCACAGTTTCCGGCGGGTCGAGGTGCTGACCGGGACACCGCGGCGACGACGGTGGAGCGCGGCGGAGAAGGCGGTGATCGTCGCGGAGAGCTTTGCGCCGAGAGCGGTGACGAGCACGATCGCGCTGCGCTACGGGCTGCATCGCAACCAGCTTTATGCGTGGCGGCGGGAATTGCGCGCCGCCGCGGTCGCCGATGGCGGCATCCCGCTGCCGGATTTTGTGCCGGTTGTCGCGGAACACCGCGCCGCTTGCGGCGCCGCGGCGATCGAGATCGCGGTCGGCGAGGCGGTGGTGCGGGCCGGTCCCGGCGTCGACCTAACCTTTCTCGGCGAGATCATCCGCCTGTTGAAAGCGACAGCATGATCCCGGCTCTGTCGGGCAGCCCGCCGGCGGGGGTGCGGGTGCTGGTCGCCACGCGTCCGGTTGATTTCCGCCGCGGCGCCGACGGCCTGGCGGCGACGGTGCAGTCGATTCTCCAGCAAGACCCGTTCAGCGGCACGATCTTCGTGTTCCGTTCGAAGCGGGCCGACCGCGTGAAGCTGCTCGTGTACGACGGCACCGGCTTGGTGCTGATCTGGAAGCGGCTGGAGGGTAACAAGTTCAAGTGGCCGCCGGTCGCCGATGGGGTGATGCGTCTGTCCAGGGCGCAGCTCGCCGCCTTGTTCGACGGGCTCGATTGGCGCCGGATGTATGCGCCGCGGATCGGCCGGCCGACGGTGGCGGGGTGACCCCGCCTGCGCGAGGCGGGCCGCTGCGGCTGATTGACTCGCCCCTCCTGCGAGAGGCCACACGCCGCCAGCCGCGTGATTCAATCGGGGCATGAACTCGGCGCCTGAGCCTCTTCCCAATGACGTTACCGCGCTGCACGCGTTGCTAGCGCAGGCGTGCGCCGAGCGCGACGTCGAGCGTGCCCAAAGGGTGCGGCTCGCCGCCGAGCGCGACCAGCTCGCCGGCCAGAATGATCGTCTGCGCCATCTCATCCGCCAGCTTCAGCGCATGCAATTCGGCCGGCGCTCGGAAAGGCTCGATCCCGACCAGCTCAATCTTGCGCTGGAGGACCTCGAACCGACGATCGCCGAAACCGAAGCGCAGCAGGAGAAAGTCGATCCGGCACTAAAGCGCACCCGCAGGGAGAAACGCCGGACTGTCCGCGGCTCGCTGCCCGAGCATCTGACGCGGGTCGAGATCGTCGTCGAGCCCGCGGACACCGCTTGCCCTTGTTGCGGCGAGGCGATGCAGGCGATCGGCGAAGATCGCTCGCAGCGGCTCGACATGATCCCGGCGCAGTACCAGGTCGTCGTCACCCGCCGGCCGAAATACGCCTGCCGCAGATGCCAGGAGGGGGTGGTGCAGGCGCCGGCGCCGGCGCGGCTGATCGAGGGCGGCCTGCCGACCGAGCAGCTGGTCGCCCACGTGCTGGTGGCGAAATACGCCGACCACACGCCGCTCTATCGCCAATCGCAGATTCTGGCGCGCCAGGGCATCGCGATCGACCGCTCGGTGCTGGCCTGCTGGGTCGGTTACGCCGCCGCCGAGGTCAAGCCGCTGTGGCGGCTGATGCGCGCGGCGTTGCTGCGCTCGACCAAGCTGTTCGTCGACGAGACAACGGCGCCGGTGCGCGACCCGGGACGCGGCCGCACCAAGAAGGGCTACTTCTGGGTGCTCGCCCGCGACGACCGGCCGTGGCAGGACGGCACGCCGCCGGCGGTAGTCTACACCTACGCGCCGGGGCGCGGCGGCAAACACGCAGCCGCGCTGCTCGAGGGCTATGCCGGCGTGCTGCAAACCGACGGCTATGCCGCCTACCGCCAACTCGCCGATCCCAAGCGCCCCGGCGGACCGGTGACGCTCGCATTCTGCCGAGTAGGCGGAGATGTTGCCATCCCCGCCCCTCACAGACCCGGACGTGGGGATTACCCGCATCCGGTTCTTCGCGCGCCAGCTTCGCTCAGGCGGCGCTGTACTGGTGGACGATCAAGGCTGGCGGCAGCGGGTATCGTGCGAGCATGGCCCGGAAGCGTGGCCACGGCAGATTGCTGTGACGCCCGCGCCGAGCGAGCCATTTCTTCCATATCCGCCTGAGCTAGTCGGAACTTTTGACTGGAGACACGCGCAAAGGGTTGATACGGCTCAGTTTTAGGTCTGAGCCGAGCTGCTTTACTGGGTACGGCGTGACCCCTCTCTGTCGGAGGCGGCGGGCGGCGGCGTGGGGACGCCGAGCAGTTCGAAGGCTTTGGCCTGGATCAGTGTTGGTCGGGTGGCGATGGTGATCGGGTAATCGGGACTGGTGGCGGTGATGAGGGTATTGAGGCAGAGCGTACCGAGGTCGGCGATCAGACTTTGGAAGCTGTGTACCGGCATGCCGTCGGCAGTGCGGTGGGTGGCGTCCTTTGCCCGCGCCTTGTCCGAGCGCGGCGCTTTGGCCACCGGGCTCGCCCGTTCGGCCAGGACGGCCTCCTTCTCGTCGTCTTCGTAGAGCATCGGGCCGAGGGCGCGGCGCATGTGCCATTCGACGTGATAGGCGAGCATGCACAGCAGCACATGGGCGCGGACCCGATCCTCGAGCCAGTGGTAGATCGGGCGGATCTCGAGGTCGACCGTCTTGATCGAGCGGAAGGCTCGCTCGACCTGGGACAAGCTTTTGTATGAGGCGACGACCTGCGGGTCACCCATGGCGTCGGCCGGCAGATTGGTGCGGATCACATAGATGCCGTCGCGGGCCGTCTCGGCGGCGATTGCGGCCTCGTTGCGGCAAAAGGCGAAGCGTTCGTCGGCGATCTCGATCTCGAAGTGCTTGGCCATCTTGTGACGGCCCAGTACGGCGCCGACGGCGATGCCGATTTTGTCGGCCCCGTGCAGTGGCGCCCGCTTGCGCTCGACCCGTTGCTTGATGGCGGCGAGATCGCGCTGGGTGGCATCGAGCAGATCGTTGCGCTTGCGCGTGCGAGCGGCAGCCAGGTCGGGATTACGGCAGACGATCAGGCGTTCGCCGGGGAAGTCCGGCGAGGTGATGACGGCCATGTTGCGCTCGTCGAACAGGGTGAGCTGCAGCTTGCCGTCATCGGCCAGGGCCTTGATGTCCGGCGCACGCAGCGCGGTGATCCAGTCGAGATTGGCCGGGACTATATCCTCGCGGATGCGGGCTTGGGTGATCATGCCCCGGTCGCCGACCAGCACGACGTGCGCTAGGCCGAAACGAACCTTCAGCTTGTCGATCTGGACCGCGAGGGTCTTGGGGTCGCCGGTGTTGCCGTCGAAGACCTCGACCGCTACCGGACAGCCGTCCGCTGCACACAAGAGGCCGTAGACGATCTGCAGCTTGCCCTTCTTGCCATCGCGGTTATAGCCGCGCTTGGCCAACGGGCAGCAGCGCCCCTCGACATAGCTGGAGCTGACGTCGTAGAGGACCAGCGTGCCGCCTTTGAGGTGCCGCCGCGCCAGGGCGGTCTCGATTGCCCCTTGGCGGGCCAGCAGCCAGTCGAGCGCCTGGTACAGCTCGTCATAGGCGACCTCGCCCACGCCCAGGACTTGGCCGAGGCTGGTGGCCGCCGTCATCGGGTTCAGCCCTTTCGTCGTCGCCAATTTCGAGGCCGGTGCGACGATCCGGCTGACGATCATCGCCAGGACCAGATCGCGCGGCCGATTGCCGTGCGGTCCCAGCAGCCGGTCGAGGCCGATCTTGCCGATCACGCCGAGAACCGCTGAGACATGGCCATGCGGCAATGTGCGGATGACCTGCAAGGGTTCGGTGCCCGGCGGCATCACCACGCCGCCCTTGAGCAAGGCGCGCAACCCTTCGACACGCTCGCGCGGCCAATCGGACAGGTTCAGCAGGGTCCGCTTCTTGACCTTGCCAGCCTCGCGGTAGGTCTCACGCAACAGGATGGCCGGCGGCGAATTGCGGTTGGGGACGCTCTCGACGTACATGGCGTTGATAATGCCATGGCTGCCCCCCGAAATCGACAGAAAACCACTTATTTACATGGGTACGTTATGCTGGCGAAAATGACCTGATTTCAGGCAAAATCAACCGCTTATAGGCCTCGACAGTCAAAAGTTCCGGCTAGGGTGGTACCAGCTGATCCGCCGGCTGTTTCCCGTGATGCCGTAATAGGCGCAGTGCCCCCGGATCATTCGCGACAGACGGGCGTGCTGTTCCCGGAACGGGAGGTGCCGATTTTGCCGGCACCACTCCGTCACGGAAGCCAGTGCGCGAGCATAACGGTCTTTCGCCGTTATTTGGCGAACCACGTTCTTGCCACTCCTCGACTTTCCCCACACATGGGTGAAGCCGAGGAAGTCGAAGGTGGTTCCCATCGTCGCGGGGTGACGCCCCTCAGGGCGTTTGAACCGGAAGTCTACGAAGCGGGTCTTGGTCGGGTGGAGCTGAAGCCCAAACCGGCCAAGGTGCTTTCCCAGCACATCCAGCATTCGCTTGCCGGATAGATGGACCTCGAAGGCGACTACACAGTCATCAGCATAGCGGACCAGTCGGCACCGCCCCCGGAGTCGCGGGCGCGCCACCTTCTCGAACCATTCGTCCAACACGTGGTGCAGGTAGATGTTCGAGAGCAGCGGCGAGATCACGCCCCCTTGAGGCGTTCCCCCAGTCGTGCGGCGCAGGACGCCCTTCTCGAGCACCCCTGCCTTCAGCCATTTGTCGATCATCTTCCGGACGACGCCGTCCGTCACTCGCTGGTCGAGGAATTGGCGCAGGTGCGCGTGATCGATGGTGTCGTAGGAAGCGGCGGCAGACTACCCATCGCCGTGATATCCCAGATTCGGTGACGATCACCCGCGAGCGCCATCCCTTCGAGGGCCGCTCGCTTGCCGTGATCAGCAGCATTCGGCGCGGCGGCGTACTCTTCCTGCTTGTCAGTCTGCCCGACGGCAGCCGCTCGCTCATTCCGGCCGAGTGGACCGACTGGGGCGAGGGTCATGCCGGCGGCGCGCGGTCTTTGCGGGGCGACGACACCGGCCCTCGCTCTCTCGGCAGTCTCGGCAATTTGCTCCGGCTGCGGCATCTCGTCGACGCTCTCCACGGCCAACCCATCGAGTCGACGCCGCAGAAGGAGAGCCGCCGTGCAACTGAACCTGGCCTTTCTCGACCCGCCCGAACCGCCGATGGACCCGCTTGCGCCGAGCCTTGCGCCGATACCCTGGGAACGGCTCGACGCGGCAGCGCGCAGCGCAGCGCTCGACATCCTCGCGCGCCTTATCGCCCGCATGCTCGCAGCGGCGGCGAACGGGGCGAGCCATGAATGAGCGCACCAAGATCACGGCGAGCCATCTCTCGCGTCAGACCATCGTCTATCTGCGCCAGTCCAGCGCCGCTCAGGTCGAGCACAATCGCGAATCGACCGACCGGCAATACGCGCTCGCTGGCAAGGCGCGCGAGTCTCGGCTGGCCCGACGAACGCATATCGTCATCGATGAGGATCTCGGTCTCTCCGGCTCGGCGCGGTCGCGCGCTCTGGCTTCGCCCGGCTGACCGCCGAAGTGGCGCTCGCCCATGTCGGCCTCGTGCTCGGTCTCGAAGTCTCGCGTCTGGCGCGCAACAATGCCGAATGGTATCGCCTGATCGACCTTGCCGGCGCTCACCGACACGCTGATCGGGGATGCCGACGGCCTCTATCACCCGGCGCTGTTCAATGACCGGCTCCTGCTTGGGCTCAAGGGCACGATGAGCGAGGCCGAACTGCATGTGCTGCGCGCCCGCCTCAATGGCGGCATTCGCAACAAGGCTGCGCGCGGCGAGCTCCGGCGCGGTCTGCCGGTCGGCTTTGTCTGGGGCGAGGCCGACGGCGAGGTTTGCTTCCATCCGGACGAGGCCGTCGTCACCGCCATCCGCACTGTCTTCGCGCGCTTTGCGGAGACCGGCTCGGCCCGGCGCGTCTGGCTGTGGTTCCGCTCGGAAGGGCTCACATTCCCGCTGCAGATGCACCAGGGCGGCGAGATCCGCTGGGTCGAGGCAAGCTACACTGCCATCCACCATGTCCTCACCAACCCTGTCTATGCCGGCGCCTACGCCTATGGCAAAACCCGCCAGGAAACGACCCTGGATGCGGCGGGCGCGCGGAAAAAGCGCATCCGGCATCTGCCGCGCTCCGAGTGGCAGGTGCTGATCCCGGACCATCATCAGGGCTTCATCGACTGGCAGACCTATGAGGCCAACCAGGATCGCATCGCCAGCAACACGCGGCCCAGACCCACAAGCCGCAGTCGGCGCCGTGAGGGAGGGCAGCGCCCTGCTGCAAGGCCTCGCCTGCTGCGGCCATTGCGGCCGCCGCTTGCACACGCATTATCGCGGTCGCAATTCGTCGCCGGGGTACCATTGTCCGGGCAAGGTTCTGGTCGAGGGCCGCGGCGTCTATTGCCTCAATATCGGCGGCATCCAGATCGACGAGGCCGTCACCCGCGCCTTCATCGCCGCCCTGGAGCCGGCCGAGCTCGCCGCCACACTCGCCGCCGCCGAGCGGCTCGAGAGCGACCGCGAGGCCGCGCTGAAGCAGTGGCGGCTCGGCGTTGGAGCGGGCCAGCTACGAAGCGCAACGCGCCGAGCGTCGATACCGTGCCGTCGATCCAGACAACCGGCTGGTCGCTCGCGGCCTCGAACGCGAATGGGAGGAGCGCCTGCGCGCACTCGAAGCCGCAAAGGCCGAGCTTGAATGCCGCGAACGGCAGCGGCCACGGGTGCTCTCCCCAGAGCGAGCGCAACCGTCTGCTCGCGCTCGGGCCCGATCTTGCCGCCGTCTGGCACGCGGCCACGACCACGCCCCGTGACAGGAAGGAGTTGCTGCGCACGCTTGCTCGAAGAAGTCATCGTCAAGGTCGAGCGCGACAAGGCGGCCGCGCCACCTCACGCTGCGCTGGAAAGGCGGCGCGCTCGACGGGATCGACCTGGCGCTGCCGCGCTCGCGGCCGGCCACCATACGCACCGACGAGGACACGATCGCGCTCGTTCGCCGACTGGCCGTCCATTACCCCGACACCGTGATCGCCGGCATCCTCAATCGCCAGGGACGAACGACGGCTTACGGCCATCGCTTCGCGGGCCGCGTCGGCAACCTGCGCCGCCATTGGAATATCCCCTGCTTCGAGCCGACCGCCGTGGGCTTTCCCCGGCTTGTACCGTGGCGCCACCGAGGGCGAACTGGCGACGATCAAGAAGGCCGCGCTTGTGCTCGGCGTCGCCCCTTCGACCCTCCATCGCTGGCTCAACGACGGTATCATCCCAGGCGAGCAGTTGACGCCCGGCGCGCCCTGGCGCATCCGCTTGACCGATGAGCTGATCGCCAGATTCAACGAGACGCCGGCGAGGGCTTCTGACGATGCGCGAGGCGACGCGTGAGCTTGGCGTCTCGCGCCAACCGTCTTGCAGCGTGTCAAGCGCGGCGAACTCGACGCCGTCCACGTCATGCGCGGCA
>CAVVDM010000003.1:0-421065 GCA_963746885.1 uncultured Alphaproteobacteria bacterium | reverse complement strand
AAGGCGGCGCTTTCCATTGGGTGGAAGGCCCACCCGGCGAAATCGCTCCCGCCGGAAGCAACCGGAGCAGGCATGGAGGAGACGAAGTGTCTGAAGCCTTCGGATAGCGGGTCACGATTAGGTGACCGCGCGAGTGTGCAGGCCGCAACGTGAGTGAACGCTAAGCAATCCTCGAAAAGGACGATGTGGAGGCCGACCCGATGCCCCTTTCGGGGAAGGCTGATACGGCTGGGTGAGCGAGCGAGGACTACGCCCAGCCGCTGCACCGGGGTAGTGGCGGCAGCATAGGAAAGCGCACGCAACACGGGAAGCCCCGACGCGTGATCAGGGATGATCAACCGGACGCCCGCGAGGGACAGGCCGGGCGCGCCGGGGTGGCGGAGAGGCTCGTAGTACCGCTGAAGCCGGGTAATGCCGGTGGAGGGAAGGGGCCTCAGTTCAAGACAAACGCAACAAGTGGCGAGGGACCGGGAGATTGGGCAACCTAACAACTCCGAAACGTGTTCAGAAGCTGCAGATGGCGTTGCACGCAAAAGCGAAGGCAGAAGCTGGTTATCGCTTCTATGTGCTGTACGACAAGATCAGCCGCGAGGACATTCTGGCGCATGCCTATGCCCAGTGCCGCTCGAACAAAGGCGCAGCGGGGGTGGACGGCCAGGACTTTGCGGATATCGAAGCGTATGGGGTCGAGCGGTGGCTGGCCGAACTGACGCTTGCGCTCAGGGAGGAGACGTACCGACCGGAGCCGATCAGACGCGTGTTCATACCGAAGGCCAACGGCAAACTCAGGCCGCTGGGCATCTCGACCGTGCGGGATCGGGTCTGCATGACAGCAGCGATGCTGGTGCTGGAGCCGATCCCCCGGGTCCGGCCCACGGCCGGCCCGAGCACAGGCTTCGAAGCCGACCTTCCACCGGAAATCTACGCCTACCGCGCCGGGCGAAACGCCCAGCAGGCCGCCGTAGAGGTGGAGGAGTTGCTGTTTCGTGGCCATCGACAAGTCGTGGACGCCGACCTCGCGGACTACTTCGGGAGCATTCCGCACGCCGACCTTCTCAGGTCGGTGGCGCGCCGGATCGTTGACCGGCGCGTGGCTCGCATCTGATCAAGATGTGGCTGGACTGCCCCGTCGAAGAAACCGACGAGCGAGGCCGGAAGACACGCACGACCGAGGCGCGCGACAAGCGGCGCGGCATTCCGCAGGGGTCACCGCTCTCACCGCTGCTGGCGAACATCTACATGCGCCGGTTTGTGTTGGGGTGGAAGAAGCTCGGCCTTGAGCAAAGTCTCGGCACTCGCCTGGTCACCTATGCCGATGACCTCGTGATCCTGTGCCGGCGGGGCAACGCCGACGCGGCGCTGCACCACCTGCGCGAGATCATGGGCAAGCTGCAGCTGACGGTGAACGAGGACAAAACACGGATCTGCGCGGTCCCGGAAGGGGAATTCGACTTTTTGGGCTTCACGTTCGGACAAATGTTCTCTCGAACGACGGGCCAGGCCCGCTTGGCTTTACGACCGTCAACGAAGAGCATCAAGCGCATGGTCGACAAGGTTCACGCGCTGACCGTCCGATCGCGAACATGGCAAGAGACCACAAAGCTGGTAGGCGAATTGAACCGCGCGCTGGTCGGGTGGGCCAACTACTTCAGTGTCGGCTCCTCATCCCCGGCCTATCGCGCGCTCGACAGCTACACGGCGGTGCGGTTGCGCCGGTGGCTGCGGTCCAAACACAAGGTCAGGCGACGCCGAGGCGGGACGTATCCACTCCTGCACCTCTACGGGTACTTCGGGCTCGTACGTCTGACCCGGCTCGGGCGCGGCCCGTCGTGGACGAAAGCGTGAGGTCTTGTCCGAGAGCCGGATGCGGGAGATCCGCATGTCCGGTTCGATGAGCGGGATGTGGAAACGGAGCCATGGTCGCGCCACTGAGGCACCGCCAGACGAAAGGGGCGGAAACAGACATGCCCGGCCTACCGCCACCGCGCCACATCTCGACTCTACCAACTTGCGACGGCCTCGCCGCCAAGGCTGAGCGTCGGGTGTCGGATCGGTCAGGTGACCTTCGCCGGAGCGTCCAGCCGCGACAGCCTTGCGCCGTAAGCGGTCAGTCTGTCCATCGCCGGCCCTTGGCGGAAAGCGATCGAATAATGCGCGCCTTGTCGCCACTGAAGCGCTGGCCGATTCCGCAATCGGTCAGCAAGATCTGTTGCAGAGCACGGCCCAAGGGTTAGCAGACGCCCAGCGCGCGCTCCCCGCCGAACTTCCACCAACCAGCGCGGACGCTAACAAGGACGCTGCTCAAGCCATTCACCGTCGCTGCGCTACTGCATTGTCGAGGTCTTCGACCGCGCCCCTCATTCTGTCGCGGCTCACGAGCTTCAGCCATGACCCTTCCTTCTCCTCGAAGCCGTTGGCTTCCAACATCACGCGAAGGTCAAGACTAGGCTCTTTAGGCCTGAGCAGATCGAACGCATATACGTCAGGATTAGCGCGGAAACAGAGAAATAATAAAATATCCTCGCCATTGAACTGCCCCGATAAAAACAAGCCCGCTTCATCTTCAGTCGAGGTGGTCTCGTCATACTCAAGCGACAAAGATAACGCCACGCTCCTTAACGACTGATACAGGCAGAATGTGAATAGTTCTACATGTCGGCCGTTCATCTGGGATTTTTTCAGAAGATAGATCCCGCCTTCTGGCTGAAAGCGCAATATCCTCGGGGCGCCTCTATCAGCGTAATTGTAGACCGTTGGCGTGTTGAGAATCGCCGACCGCCACGGATCAATACCCGCTTGGTCCTCGATGATCGCTGCGAGTTCGCTGTCCCAATCAGTTGAGTCACCGAGGCGATCCCATAGTCTCTTTAAGACCCGACCGCTTCGAGAATTTGCTGCGGCGTTTCTCAGAAGGCGTTTCCAGCTTAGGTTTTCGTCGTAGTTGGTTACGAGTAGGGAGCGGCTCGGATAGTTCTGGTCATCCTGATCGTATTGGTTGCCACGAAGTAGGAAGTCGCCAGTTGTAAGGAGGGCGCGTTCCCAGACTCGGCCTTTCCCAGTTGGCTCGTCTAAGAGGTCTCCGATCATCTGGAACGCGCAGGCGAAATAATGATCGAAGCGGCTCTGGAGTTCGCGCGCGACTTGGGGGTCGATTGGCGCGGTCGGATGATCCAAGTCGAAGCCGCAAAAGCGTAGCAAAAAGCCAATCTGACCCCGAAAATAGGGATGGCGCTCCGCCTGTTCGATGCGTTCCGACCAGCCTTCACCCAAGCCGATCAGGCGAGCCTTGACCCGTTCTTCAGCTACCTGCCCTGCAGCGAACCCGGGCACATCATCCTCTGCCGCAGCGAGATGGCCGAGAATGTCGCCTACGGCCAGGGCGAGGCTCCGGAGGCCCGCAAAACTGCGTCTCAAGTCATCCGGTCGGTTGTAGATGGTGTTAATGGCGAGGTTGGAGACGACCCGCATCCAGCTTGCGAAGGCCGCGGCGTCGATCTCGCCCTCGGCGGAGACCAGGAACAACACATAGCCCGCCAGCTGCACGGTCTGATCGTAAGGGAGGCGCTCGGGCCTCGTGGTGATCCCGTCGAAGAGGCGCTGTTCGTCGAGATGCCAGGTCAGGGGAAGATAGGAGCGGAAGCCATTGTTTGCGCCCCCGCTCCATCGCTCAAGCAGGGTCATGAGCGCCACTGCCATGTCTCGGTCGAGCCAGCCCTTGCCATTAAACCAGCTATAGGTGCTGATCGTTTGGCTCCGCAGCTCCCCTAAGTCCGCCGCTACGCCGTCGATATCGGGCGCACGGGTGATCATGATCACCGCACGGATGAGGTTCATTAGAGCGCCGTCGAAGCCAGCGGTCTGGGGATCGCGGTAGTTCCAAAGAAAGTCCAACCAGCGGCGGTCGATGCGGTTTGAGAAAAATTGGGTCGCCGGCATGTCGCCGCTCAGATGCGGGAGGGGTGCTTCCCCGAATAGTCTTTCGAGATCCCGCTCGAAACGCGCCTTGAAGGTTTCAAAATTCGTCAGCGGTTTTCCGCGTGCGTTCATTTTTATGTAAAGGTCGTCGGAGAGGCCGAACTCCTCAAGTTTAAGCAGCTGGAAGGTGATCGCCGGCGCGTTCTCATCGACAAGGCGGCCGTAGAGGCCAACCGTGTTGCGGAAAATCTCGTGCATGCGATCCAGCATGTTCAGAGCTGCGCTGATGGTAGGATCGAACCGCCAGCTGCGGAAGAACCACGGTTCGTCGGTGATCAACTGACTGGGTTTTGGGGCGTCGGCTACCGCGACGCAGGGTTCATACTCAGCGAGTTTGTTGATGAAGTCCCCGCTGGTCGGACGCACCTCATAGCGGAAGCGCGAGCGCTCCCCGGCGACGAACCGATCGCGGAACTCCTCGCTGCGGCCATCGGCCCAGGCTAGATACCAGTGCAACAGGAAGAGCGTCGTGAGCCGCTGTTGGCCGTCGAGCGGCTGGAATGCATTGTTGATGACAGCGCCGTAGACGAAGTCGAGGTCGAGCGGGCCGTGTAGGCCGGTCAAGGCGCCGTGAAGCGCATTCAAAAACTCGTCGCGGACGATGCTTTGGTCCTCCCGACCCTGAGCGTAATCGCGCTGGATCATGGGAATCTCGACGCGACCATCCTGCGCAATCAGTTGGCTGAAGCTTGTGCTCATTAGATCGGTGTCTCCAACTGACCAAAGAATTGGCTGAGCGTCGCCACAATCGCGTCGAGATAGTCCTTCGCGTCAGCCTCCGTCCAGAACAGAACATTACCTACGATCCGGCTATAGCTCTTGAGAAATACGTTGCGCGTGCAGAGCGGAACGAACACGCCCGATCGGTCCTGGTCTAGAAGGATTTCGCGTTTCATCGCGAAAACCGCATTCCCGTACCCACGATTGGTTCCTCGATCGAGTAGGGTGAGATTCGCGAGAGTGTGGTCCGTGGCCTGGCTGCCCTCGTTAAAATGCGTCAGGATTTCGGTGTCGATCGTTTCGAAATCGATCGCTGCAGCCCCGGGGTGGTTTTCAGGATCGAGATAGGCCTCGATCCTGACGGCGAGCGCCTGCTCAGGCCCATTGGGGAACGTCCGGAGATAGTCGCGGCATTGGCGCAGCCACGCTCTCTGCTCATTGTCGCGTTCCGGCCGATCATCGCTGGCCGCGCGGATGTGTTCGATATCCCATTGCTCGGTCTTGAAGCTGTCGAACTGGAATTGCATGTTCGACTTCTCGTTTTCGATCAGCGTGGCCAGATTGAATAGGAGTAGGAGGCTGCGCACCTTACTTGGCGAACTGTAATCGACGGCTCTGCACTGCGCGTCGATCTCCTGGCCGAGTTCGCCCGGCGGTAGATTTTCGTCCACATTGCCGAAGACGTTATTAAGCACACGTCTGCGCAGGAATTTGAAAAAAGCCTGCTTACTCAGTTCGCTGCTTTGATCCAGAAGTTCGGCGATGACGTCAAGATCGCCCTGTGCCTGTTGCAGAATGAAGCCAACGATGTGGAATAGTTCGCGGTCGTCGTACCACTCTTCGAGCGCCATGAAAATTTCCCGGACCTCGCGCCATGCGCCCTCCGCGTTGGCCTCGCTGAGCTTGTCGGAGAAGCAAGTGAATACGGCGTAGTCCTGGTCGTCGAGGCGTCCCGCCCTCGACGCGGCCAGTCGGAATATGAGGCCGATCCGATTGGCGGTCCCCTCAGGTTTGTCCTGCAGGAAGTACCAGACGGCGTTGTTCCGCAGACGCTTTTCAATTTGGTCCCATTCATAGGCGATCCGATAGGCGGTGCGGTCGGTGCCGTCATCCTGCCTGGCTCGACGCAGGAAAAGCGCGCGCACTAGCTCGGCCTCGGTAAGGGGGATCTTGCCGACGTTAAGGCGCGTGAAAGCAGCGACCGCGTCGTCGCTAGGGCCAAGTTCATACCAGATGACCCTGACATTTGCCTCCCGGGCGGAATCTTCGGCGAGCAAATGCTGGATCAGTGTTAGAGGCTGCGTTCCGTCGTGTTGCGCCATCCAGGCGTCAATCGCGTGCAACGCTTCGCAGCTGTGGTGGAAATCAGCGTTCTCTCCGGCTCTCGCCGGATCAATCTCCTCAAGAAACGCAGGATCGCGGGTCTCGTACGCGATGGAGAAACGGCTGATTCTCAAAATGCGCAAAATTTCCCGCTGGTGGGAAAGTAAGATGTGGAGCGTGGTCAGCCGCTGCTGCCCGTCAACAACTTCGAAGCGGCCGTCGTCCACCCTCCTGACCACTATGGGCTGCAGGCAGTAAAAGTCGCCCGTCCCGTCTTGGATAAAGTCCCAGATGTCATCGAGCAGTTGAGTGACCTGGAGATGGGTCCACCGATAGCCGCGCTGGTAGGCGGGGATCCAATATCGAGCGGGGGCACCGCTTTCATCGACCAGAAGTCTTTTAATCGATCTCAGTTCGATCGGCATTCTGAAGTGCTCCGCAATCCGATGCGTTGACTGCCTGGCGTATAGCCCCGCATAATGGAATTCCTAGTTTGTCCCATGGGCACACTTGGACGTGAACGAAGCGATTGTGCGTTCTGGTCTTGGCCAACCGCTATTGCATATTATCGAACAGCATGACGACCATCCCTCCGGGCTAGCGAATTCTCGTTGTTTCCCTCTAGGTGCGGTCAATCGACCGAAGGCTACTTTCGCCATTCCGCCAAATCCTCGAAGCGACGCGGCAGCATCAGCGCGCGTGGGCAGAGATCGTTCTGATAAGGTACCATCTTGCCGCCCCCGGAGCACCAGGCCAGGGGAGTACCGCACCAATGCCGGCTTTGGGGCAGCTGCCGCCGGCCCCCATCCGCACCGGCATGTAGCCGCCGGAGTCGACCCACTGCAGACCTTCATCACCATGTCGTCGGGCGAGCCGCTCCGCCGGAAAGCAAGACGATCAGGCTCAGGCTCCATGCAATCTGGGGGTAACGATGTCCGCACGAAAGCTCGCTTGGCGATCGTGCCGCTCGCTAAGTGTACCCATCCGGCCAATGGAGCGCAAAATGGCCGCGATCTTCACCGCTGACATTGCCAGCTACAGCCGATTGATGATCATGCTCCGGCCGATCTGTGGATCGTGCCGCTCGAAACAATCACCATGCGCTCGAAGCTCAAAAACAGCCCCAACTGGATGGTAACGAGGACAATGGAAAAGACGATCCCGATGACGGTGGCGACGAACCGCAGTCGATCCTGGAACAGGTTTCCGGATGCTACCCGGGATAATTCGCCGGGGTCGGCGGGCATAGCGCAAAGCATTGGAATCGCGTAGGATTCGATTGCTGGGGCCGAACCTGCGGTTCCGGAGCGCCATGCACGCCGAAGTTGATCCTACCCTTCCGTTGCCGGGCCTGTCACCGGTCTGCGGCAGGCCGGTCGTCGCCTGTTTTGACGGCGGTCGGCTGTCCTCGGATGGCGGCATTCTGCTGCTGGCCGAGGTCGATCGCCGGCTCAAGATCGCCGAGCGGCTGGCGCGATGCCTCGAAGACCCGCGCGCCCCTGAGCAGATCCGGCACGAGATCGCCGAGATGATCCGCTTCCGCGCCCTGGCAATCGCGGCGGGGTATCCCGCTGCCAACGACTGCGACGCACTGCGCAAGGATGCCGCCTTCAAGATGGCGGTCGGCCGCCTGCCGGAGACCGGGGCGGACCTCTGCTCGCAACCGACCATCAGCCGGCTCGAAAACCTGCCCGGTCCGGTGGCGCTCAAGCGGATGATGGCGGCGATGGTCGAGTTGTTCTGCGACAGCTTCGATACCGTGCCCCGGCGCATCGTACTCGACATCGACGACACCGAGGATCGGGCCTACGGCCAACAGCAGCTCTCGTTGTTCAACGCGCATCACGACAGCCGCTGTTTCATGCCGATCCACATTTACGAGGCGATTTCGGCCAAGCCGGTCGCGGTCTTTTGGCCGGCCCGAGGCCATGGCCCTCCGATCGCTCTGCGATCGGGTCCTTCGGACACGGGCGCGCGGCTGCGCCGCGGGTGCGAGCGCAATCGGGTCGGCTACATCTTCGGCCTGGCCGGCAACAAGGTCCTGCTGCGCCGCGTGACGGCAGAGGCCGAGCCGGTTGCCTTGGATCGCCTCGACGCGCCCGCCGAGAGCAAGGTGCGCCGCGATGCCGAGTTCCTCTACGGCGCCAAGACCTGGAACACCGAGCGCCGCGTGATCGCCCGCGTCGAGGCGTCCGGTCAAGGCGTCGACAGCCGCTTCATCGTGACCAACCTGGCTGGCCTGGCCAAATCGCTCTACGAGAAAATCTACTGCGCGCGGGGGCAGGCGGAGAACCTGATCAAAGCCCACAAGCTGCATCTCGCCTCGGATCGCACATCCTGCACCAAGGCGACCGCCAACCAGTTCCGGCTGCTGATCCATACCGCTGCCTGTTGGCTGATGCACACCCTGCCCGGCCTGGCACCGAGATCATCGTTCTGGCGCGAGGCGCAGTTCGACCCCCTGCGCCTCAGCCTGATCAAGGTTGCCGTCCGGATCACCGAACTGGTCACCAAGATCAAGATCGCGCTGCCGACCGGCTTTGCCTATCAGCACGGCTTCTCAACCCTCGCCGCGCGTCTGGCCAAATTGCCGCCGTGACCGCCGGAGCGACGCGCCCGCACAAATTCCATCCCCGCAACCAACAAGCCCCGAATAAATGCGCCGCCGGTGCCACACTGCCGTACACCCTGCGCGCGAGCCGGCATCGCCGAGCTACGACGCACAGATGCTGCCGGTGAATTGTCCAGGCTAGATGCATTTCATCTGTGCCGGTGTCTGGGGCATCGAACGTTTCACCAGTGCGGCTATCCAAAATTGGGGAACTATAATAGTTGCCAAACACAGTGGCCTAAAATACACTCGACCGCATGTGGTACACGATCGTGCAACGCTCTCGCCCAGCGCAAGTGCATCGAAATTCGATACGATGGTTACGTCCGAGTCGTCGAGGTGCATGCCTGCGGCATAAGCACGGCAGGGCATGAGGTAATGCGTGTATGGCAGGTCCGTGGCGGCAGCGGTCATAACGAACCCGTGGGTTGGAAACTACTTCGCCCTGATGAGACGATCGGGCACGGCATCCTTAATGAGCCGTCTCTCGCGCCGCGCCCTGGGTATAGGCGGGGCGACCGTGACATGACTCGCATCTTCTGCCAACTCTAGCCCACCACAGTCACACGGCCCCGGGTCATAAGCCGGTCCACGATTAACCGCACAGTCTGAGTAGTGCGCGGGCGCTTCCCTTGGTAGCCCAATGACTCCGTAGGATTTCGTTGAACACAGCCTCATCCTCACTGCCCCTGGCCAAGCAGGCAGCATCGATGAAGCGTTTCGATTGTTCAGGGTCATGCTTTTTTATTTAGTCTATCTAGTAAGTCACCTTGCCGTTCGGACGGGCTGACAATCGTCAATGCCCATCGCCCTGCTATTTTCCTATTAGGCGAAGATTCGGGCAATCCAATAAGCGGCACATTCCCGGCTAATTTTATCGCCAGTATGAAATTTATCAGCACCCCAGGGGATTGCTGTAGCAAGATGGATTGCATCACCAGTGCTCATCACTCTATATACCGCGCAGTTTTGGGGTCGCCTTCTTGATAAGAATAGTCTTTGATATGACGTGCCAAAATCAATATGGGCCTCGTTAATTCTTGATCTATACACCAGATGCCGTCATAGAAAGTCCAATATTTTTTCCTCGTTTGCGACATCGGCGGCAGTCAATTTTTTTTGGCAAAACCAAAACATGCGCAATGGCCGATGTAAATATTTTGTTTTATGCTCCTTGTTTTGTTGCGGCAGATTTATTAGAGCGTGCTGCTTGTCTGGCGTTACGAACTCTTCCCGCAAACGCTCCAAGAATAGGCATGCGTCCCAATAATACTGGCAGACAGCTTTGGGCATTACACAACTTCATCGGCGGTTCCTTGGTAGTAACTGTTTCGAAACAGTCCGCGCCCATCCAGCATATGTTGCCGATGATCTGTTGTAACGTGAGGCTCGATATGATCAATTTCGACAAGATACGGAATGGGAGACTTATCGTCGAGGTGGGGTTGAACCCCGTGTGTCAAGAATTATATTCCTGATGACGTTGTCGCGTGGACGATTGGCCAATGGGACAAGATCACTCGGGGGATAACGCCAGACACTCGTGTTGATGACGAACTAGTAGATGACGTTGTCCAACTGGGAAGCAGGCCAGAAAACTACGAATTCAGCGAATTCGCTATTTCGTATGCCCATTCTCGGATCAACTTCGATGATGCGGCGGAAGCCAATGCGTTGGCCGTGAGGGCATCCCTTGTTGCAGCAAGGGGCATTCGCCATGGGGCAAAGGAGTATCGTTTGGCTCTCTACCGGCGAGTTGCGGAGTGTGATAGATGCTCAGCATGAGCGACAGATCGTGATCTGCCCTCCCTTGGGTGACGGTGGTAACCTGCGTTTTCCCGGAGGATCTTCGGGATCAGATTAAAGATCGTCTTTTTGCTTTTGTGAAGATCACTGGCCGATTGCATTGGCTATTATGCGAAAGGACAGTCGTTTCAAAATCAGTTTGACGCACATTCTTACCGAGATACGCGCGCTCGAAACGGCCAAAGGTCTTTAAGAAGCGGTCCAGTTTTTGGTTTAGGGCGTGCGCCATTACATGCCCGCGATGCTCGGGGGCGCCGTCTAGACGTAAGCGCACTTCATCCTTCGCCATGGCTCTTCGTTTCCTGTGGAGCCGCCGATGGCGCCCGCCAGTGGTGGTTGACCATCCCATGCTTCTCAAGGCTACGCCTTAGGCTCTTAGCGGTCGCGCCTTCGTCAGTCATCACGAAAGTTGCGGCGTCCACTTGCGCTTTGATGATTGGGCGGAGCGTTTTTGCCGTAACGGACGCGACGTGGTGGGACTGCACCCGGCCGCCGCGCTCGACCAGCGCGAACACGGAGGATCCGAGGATGACCGACGAGATGATGAGCTTCAGGCGCTTTTGGAGAAGAGTTCGGACGCCGATCTGCTGCGCGAGATGATCGGGTCCGCCGCGCATCGCCTGATGGAGCTGGAGGTCGAGAACCTGACCGGGGCGGCGCACGCAGCGCCGATCGGATCACGCAGCGCAACGGGTATCGCGAGCGCGACCGGGAGACCCGCCCCCCGGATCAAGTCCGTGGGCTGAAGGCCCGTGGGACGGTCGAGCGGCGCATCCCGAAATTGCGCAAGGGCAGCTATTTTCCCGGCTTCCCGGAGCCGCGCCGGATGGCCGAGCCCTTCGACAAGCTCGGGAGCGCTGACGGCGGTGATCCAGGAAGCCTACGTGCAAGGCGTCTCGATCGCGGTGATCGTCGCGGTCGGCGTCAACGGCGACGGCAGGCGTGAGGTGCCGGGTCTGGCGATCGGCGCGTCGGAGGCCGAAACCTTCCGGACCGACTTCCTGCGCAAGCTGGCGCGGCATGGCCTGCGCGGCGTCAAGCTCGTCGTCTCGGACGCCCATGAGGGGCTGAAGGCCGCCATCGCCAAGGTCCTGAACACCACATGGCAACGACGAGAGCCGCGTCCACTTCATGCGCAACGTGCTCACCTATATGAGCTTGCCGCCGGCGCACCGCCCGAAGTTGCACTCGACGAATCCGATCGAGCGCCTGAACGGCGAGATCAAGCGCCGCACCGAGGTCGTCGGCATCTTCCCCAACGACGCGGCCGTGATCCGCCTCGTCGGGGCCATCCTGTTGGAACGAAACGATGAATGGGCCGTGCAACGAGCCCGCTACATGACCCTGGAAACCAGGCCTCCGTTGAGCGACGATCCTTCGTCAAGCTGCCCGCCGTGGCCGCCTGACATAACCGGCCAGACCCGCCGAAGACCCGGAGCGACCCCGCGCTCCTACACCACGCCGAGGGGCATGATCGTTTCCTTGACCGATACGTCCAGACCAGCAGAATACTTCATGGTAATTCTTCCTCTATCGACGTTTTGGGGCCGGCTCACCCGGACCTCGTTGCCAACGTCAGTGTGAAGGACTGCCACTTCCATCTCCAGCCAGCACCTCTGGAGAGGTGCCAGCCGGCCTGGTCGGACAACACAAGGGCACGGGCCGCGTCGCGCCCATCGGTAGGTGACCGTGTTGCTTCCGGCCGAGCTGGGCCTCATCTCCGGCTTTCGCCGGGGTGTCACCTGCGCATGTGCTGACTCGGTTCCATAAAGGCCATATAGATTGGTTCCCGATTTAGTCAGCGGTTTCGATGACCCCACGCACGCGCCAACTCACCGTCAGCCTGATCGTCGCGTGCGCAATGTTCATGCAGAACCTCAATTCGACGATCATCGCGACGGCCTTGCCGACCATCGCCCGCTCGATCGGCGAAAGCCCGTTGCGGCTCAACGTGGCGATCACGTGCTACCTGCTGAGCTTGGCGGTGTTCGTGCCGATCAGCGGCTGGACCGCCGACCGCTTCGGCGCGCGCCGCGTGTTTACCGCGGCGATCATCGTGTTTACGCTGGGCTCAATCGCCTGCGGTTGCTCCCAGTCGCTGTGGATGCTTGTCATTGCGCGCATCGTGCAGGGCATGGGCGGGGCGATGATGGTGCCGGTCGGCCGCCTCGTGCTGTTGCGCACCGTGCCCAAATCCGAGCTCGTGCGGGCGATGTCCTATGTCAGCATTCCGGCGCTGATCGGGCCAGTGATGGGGCCACCGCTCGGTGGGTTCATCGTCACCTACTTCTCGTGGCGCTGGATCTTTTTTATCAACATCCCGATCGGCCTCATCGGCGTGCTGCTGGTCAATCTGTTTGTCGAAAACCTGCCCGAGGCGACGGTGCGGCCGTTTGACCTGCGCGGTTTCGTGCTGACCGGCGTCGGCCTGGCGAGCCTCGCCTTCGGCTTTGAGGTCGGCGGCCGCGGCGCCATGCCATTGCCGCTCGCCGCCGGGCTGCTCGCCGCCGGCGCGCTGTGCCTGTTCGCCTACAGCCGCCACGCCCGGCGCGTCGATCACCCGATCATCGACCTCGCGCTGATGCGCATCCCGACCTATGCGTCGGCGACGATCGGCGGCTTCCTGTTCCGCATGGGCATGGGCGCGCTGCCGTTCCTGATGCCGCTGATGCTGCAGGTCGGATTCGGCCTCGACGCGCTGTCATCGGGGCTCATCACCTTCGCCAGCGCCATCGGGGCGCTCAGCAACAAGCTGTTCGTGCGTCCGATCATCCGCGCCCTGGGCTTCCGCCGGGTGCTGATCGGCAACACGATCGTCAGCAGCACTTTCCTGTTCGGGTACTCATTTTTCCGGCCGACGACGCCGCACGCGTTGATCTTTCTGGCGCTGCTGGCCGGCGGCTTCTTCCGCTCGTTGCAGATGACCAGCATCAACACGCTGTCCTACGCCGACGTGCCGGCCGGCATGTTGAGCCGCGCGACGAGCCTGACCAGCATGGCGCAACAACTGTCGCAAAGCGTCGGGGTCGGCACCGGGGCGCTGTTGCTCTACGCGATGCTCGCGATGCACGGCAAAGCGGTGTCGAGCGCGGCCGATTTCTCGTTTGCGCTCGCCGCGGTCGGCATCCTCTCGATGCTGTCGGTGCCGTTCTTCCTCAGGATGTCCCCCGATGCCGGAGCCGAGGTCAGCGGCCGAGCGGTGGCGAAACCTTCCGTGCCGTGAGGCGCGACCCCGCAGCGGCCGGTCGGGCGATGGCGGATGCGGCTATTCGCGCGTCAATTGATCGGCGATTTCCTTGGGAAGGTCGTCTTTCCAGTTGCGGCCGGTATTCCAGCCCCAGGCGCGGATCGCGTCGCGCTCGCGGATCAATTCGTTGACCTCGCCGTCGATCTCGGAAGACTCGCGGCTGCCATTGGCCCGCTCGACGTAGAGCTCATAAAGGCGGTCCCAGATCTTGGTCAACCGGGCGCTCTCTTCGGGCGTGAATGGAGGAATTGCGGTGGTCATGAGCCGCTCTCTAACCCATCATTACGAAGCCACGCCCATGTCTAGCACAACCGCACCGAGAGTGGGTTAAAATCGCCCAAAATATGACGCATTTTTAGTCGCCGGCCGCGCGCAGCCCGGTGGCGCCGGCGAGTTGGCGGTGGATCAGCCGGGCGTAAAGGCCGCCGCGGACGACCAGTTCGGCATGGGCGCCGACTTCGGCCAGCCGGCCATGGTCGAGCACCACGATCAGGTCGGCATGGCGCACCGTCGACAGGCGGTGTGCGATGACGATCGTCGTGCGGTCGCGCATCAGCGAATCGAGCGCGCCGCGGACCTGCGCCTCGCTGACTGCGTCAAGATGCGAGGTCGCTTCGTCGAGGATCAGGGTCGGGGCGTTTTTCAGAAAGGCGCGGGCGATCGCGACCCGCTGGCGCTGCCCGCCCGACAATTGCACGCCGCGCTCGCCGACCCTTGTGTCGAGCCCCTCGGGCAGGCTGGCGACGAACTCGCCGAGCGCCGCCTCGTCGAGCGCCCGTCGCACCGCCGCCTCGTCGGCATCCGGCCGCGCCAGCGCGACGTTGGCGCGCAAGGTGTCGTTGAACAGATAGGTGTCCTGCGACACCAGCGAGATGCGCCGGCGCAGATGGTCGAGCTCGAACTCCCGGAGATCGACCCCGTCGATCAGGATATGGCCGGAGGCCGGGTCCCAGAAGCGCAGCAGCAGATTGGCGAGCGTCGTCTTGCCGGCGCCGGATGGCCCGACGATTGCGACCGTCGCGCCGGCCGGGATGTCGAGCGAGATGCCGGTGAGCGCGGGCCGGCGAGCGCCGGGATAGGCGAAGCCGACATCGTCAAAGCGGATCGCCGAGCCGCCGACCGGGGCGGGCGGGCGCGACGGCCCGTCGCGCACCGCCGGCGTCTCGTGATGCACGGCGTAGACGCGGCGGGTCGAGGCGATCGTGTCGGCGAGCTGGCGGCTGACCTGGGCGATCTCCGACACCGGCAGGAACGACGACAGCGCCAGCAGGATCAGCAACGGCAAGGTCGTCGCAACAAGCTGGTGATCGGCGACCAGCCACGCGCCGGTCGACCGCGACGGCGAGGCCGCCGAGCCCGGTCGCAATTTCGAGCTGCGCGGTCTGCGACGACAGGTCGCCGAGCAGGGTCAGCCGGGTTTGCTGATAGGCGCGGACCGCGTGCATGAACCCGTCGCGGCGGCGGCCGACCGCCTGGAACGCGACGAGATCGGAAAGCCCCTGGATGGTCTCGGTGACGTGCGCGCCGAGCAGCCCCAGCGCCTCGCGCGCCGCGCCACCCAGCCGGTCGATGCGGGTCCGCCGAAATATCGGGGCGAGCCCCGCATAGATGATGAACGGCGCCAGCGCCAGCGCGATCGGCCAGGCGACGACCGCCAGCGTCGCCAGCACCACCGACGGCACCAGCAAAGCGACCAGCGCCGGCGCCACGGTATGCGCGAAGAAATATTCGACGGTCTCGATGTCCTGGCTGGCCAGCGCGATCAGATCGCCCGAGCGCCGCCGCACCAGATAGGCGGGGGCCAGCGAATCGAGCTTCTTGAAAAGGTCGACGCGCATCTCGGCGAGCAGGCGGTAGGCGATGTCGTGCGCCAGCCAGGACTCGATCCAGTGCAGGATGCCGGCGAGCGGCGCCACCAGGCCAAGCAGGATCAGCAGATAGGCGAACGGCGCGCCGGTCTTGACCGCGGCGACGGCAAGCGCGCCGACGATGCCGACCCCGATAAAGGCCGCGACCCGGCCGATCCCCGAGGCCGCCACGATTGCGAAACGCCGGCGCCACGGCCGGATGATGCCGACGAGCGTCACCACCGTCGCCGCAGCGCCGACCTGCGCGGCAGCGGCGGCGGTCGCCGCGGTCACCGGCTCGCCGTAATCGGTCGCCGACGCCTCGTCCTGCGCCGCTCCCGGTTCATCGAGCAGCAGCACGCTGTCGTCGTCGCCGCGCTCCTCGGCCTGGGCGCCCATCAGCCGGCGATAGGGGCCGGCACGGCGGATCAGCTCGGCATGGCGACCGCTCTCGACGATCTGCCCATGATCGAGCACGAGGATGCGGTCGGCGCCGATTACGCTCGACAGGCGATGCGCCAGCACCAGCGTCGTGCGGCCCTCGGCCAGCCGGTCGAGGCCCTTCTGGATCACCGCCTCGTTTTCGGCATCGACCGAGGACAATGCCTCGTCGAGGATCAGGATCGGCGCGTCGCGCAACAAGGCGCGGGCGATCGCGAGACGCTGGCGCTGGCCACCCGACAGATTGACGCCGCGCTCGCCGATGATTGTCTGGTAGCCCTGGGGCAATTGGCGGATGAAATCGTGCGCGTTGGCGTCGCGCGCCGCCTGTTCGAGCTCGGCCGTGCTGGCCTCCGGCTTACCGAGCCGCAGATTCTCATCGACCGTGCCGTGAAACAGGTAGGTGTCCTGATGTACGACCGCGATCTCGCGGCGCAGCACCTCCGGGTCAAGGGCGCGGACATCCTGGCCGCCAACCCTGACCGCACCGGATTGCGGATCGAACAGGCGCAGCAGCAGGCGTGCGACCGAGGACTTGCCCGAGCCGCTCGGCCCGACAATGCCGATCCGCTCGCCGGCGGCGACCGTGAACGAGAGACCGTCATGCGCCTTCTGGCGACCGCCCGGATAGGCGAAATGCACAGCGTCGAATTCGATGGTCGGCCGCAGCGGCAGCGGCGCGCGCACCGGGGGGACAGCGGCGGGCGCGATCAGCGGCTCGGCCGCGAACAGCGCCTGGATGCCGGCGGCGGCCGACTGCCCGACCATGCCCTGGTGCAACACCGCGCGCAGGTCGCGCAGCGGGCGGAAGACCTCGGTGCCGCACATCAGCACGATCAGCAGCGCCTCGATCGTCATCAGCCCGTGGGAGACCCGCCACACCCCGAGCGCCAGCGCCGCGGCGGCGCCGACCGCGATCGCGCAATCGGTGATGCCGCGCGTCATGACGCTGGTCGAGAGCACCCGCATCGTCGTGTCGGACAACAGGCGCGCCCGCTCGGCGAGCCGCTTGCCGTAGGCGGTGCTCTGGCCGAACGCCTTCAAAGTCGGCAGCCCCTGCACCGCATCGAGAAACTCCGAGCCGAAGCTCTTCATCGCCGCCTGCCGGACGCGGCCCTTTTGGCCTTCGATCCTGTTCCAGGCGGTCGGCGCAATCAGGGTCACCAGCGCCGCTATCAGCATCACCGTCGCAACCGGCGCGTCCCACCACACGATGAAGGCGAAGATCGCCAGCGGGGTCAGGGCGGCGACCGCGACCTGCGGCAGGTATTGTCCGAAAAAGCTCTGCAATTGCTCGACGCCGTCGACCAGCGACAGCATGACCCCGCCGGTGCGCTCGCCGGCGAACCAGGCCGGCCCGAGTTCGGCCACCTTGTCATAGAGCCGGCCGCGCAGCTCTTCCTGCACCCGGCTGGCGTTGCGATGGGCGATCAGCGTGCGGGCGTGGTCGAGCAGCGCGCGCGCCAGCACCGCCACGCCAACGCCGATCGCCAGCACGGCGATGATGCCAACGCCGGAGCCTTTGAACACCCGCGCCAGCAGCGCGCCGAGCAGCGCGAAGCGGGCAATGCCGAACGCGGCGGCGGCAAGCCCGATCGCGATGGCGAGCGCAATCCGGCCGCGCAATCCGCGCGTCAGCTCCCATAGGCGTCGATCGAAATACATCGGCTGCGGCCGTCCTGCGACATTCTGTCAAACCGCATCATAATCGAGGACACCAAAAGGTCGCTCCGCTTTCTTGCCGGAACGGCCTTGCAGCCCTACGCGTAGAGTATGATGGCGCTCAGGCTATGTCGGCCGATGACCAGGGAGGCGGAACATGCATCGGGTGTTGATTACCGGAGCGGGCGGCGGCATCGGCAGCGCGCTGCGCGAAACGTTGCGGGGCGTCTACCCCGTCTTGCGCGTGTCCGATCGGGTGGCGCTGGCGCCGGCGCGCTCGGGGAATGGCGGCATTGAGGAGGTCGACCAGACCGACATCGCCGACATGGGCCAGGTCGAGCGCATGGTGGAGGGCGTCGACGGCATCATCCACCTGGGCGGCATCTCGGGCGAGAACAGCTGGGAGAAAATCCTCGAAGGCAACATCGTCGGCCTCTACAACGTGTTCGAGGCGGCGCGGCGGGCCGGGACGCAGCGCATCGTCATGGCGACCTCGAACCATGCCGTCGGGTTCTATCCGCGCGCCCAGACGATCGACCATCGCGTCGTGCCGCGCCCCGACAGCCGCTACGGCGTGTCGAAAGCGTTCTCGGAGGCGCTCGCCAGCCTCTACGCCGACAAGCACGGCATCGGCTTTCTGTGCACCCGCATCGGCAATTTCGGGACGAAGCCGATCGACAGCCGGCGCCTGTCGATCTGGATCAGCCCGCGCGACTACACACAGCTTGCCCGCATCGGGCTCGAACACCCGGACATCCGCTTCGAGATCGTCTATGGCGTCTCGAACAACCAGCGCTCGTGGTACGACAATTCCAACGCCTATCGCCTCGGCTATCGGCCGCAGGATGATTCGGAGCCCTATGCCGCCGAGATCCTCGCCGCCGAAGCCGGGCAGGCGAAGGACCCGATCGCCGAGCGCTACCAGGGCGGCACGTTCAGCGCCGCCGAATACGATGCCGAGACGCCGCCGGAGTAGGGCGGCTCAATCCTCGACGATCGCCACGGCGCGGGTCCAGCCGGCCGAGGCGCCGCGGATCTTGACCGGGAAGCAGCTGATGGTGAAGCCGTCCGCCGGCAGAGCTTCGAGGTTGTGCAGTTTTTCGAGGTGGCAATAGCCGATCTCGCGGCCGGCCTTGTGGCCTTCCCAGATGAGGCCGGAATCGCCGGTCGCGGCGTAGCGGTCCTTGGTGTGGACAAACGGTGCGTCCCAGCTCCAGCCATCGGTGCCGGTCAGCCGGACGCCGCGTTCGAGCAGATACAGCGTCGCATCGCGCCCGATGCCACAGCCGGACGACACGTAGTCGGGCTTGCCGTAGGCCATGCCGGCGCGGGTGTTGACCACGACGATGTCCAATGGCCGCAGCGTATGGCCGATGCGGTCGAACTCGGCCGCAATGTCCGCGGCGGTAACGACATAGCCGTCCGGGAAATGCCGGAAATCGAGCTTGACCCCCGGCTGCAGGCACCAGTCGAGCGGCACCTCGTCGATCGTGATGGCCCGCTCGCCGCGGTTCATCGTCGAGTGGAAATGGTAGGGCGCGTCGAGGTGGGTGCCGTTATGGGTCATCAGGCGGATCCATTCGATGGCCCAACCCTCGCCGTCCGGCAGATCCTCCTCGCGCAGCCCGGGGAAGAACTGCGCCACATCGCGGGCAGTGTCGCGGTGCGTCAGGTACTCGACCTTCGGCCCGTAGCCGGGCGGATCGGAAACGATGTCGTTCTCGATCGAGATCGACAGATCAATCAGATGGCGCGGCATAAAGTCTCCCCGTGCTTTGGGCGTCGGCGCGACCGTGCAGCTAACGAAGCTGCAAGCCCCACGAATTTAACGTAAATGTCCCATCGGGGTTGCGTTTATGGCCCGGGAGGTTAACAAATCTTTACCGGCCCCCATTGCGGTTGGGAATTTCGACCCCTTATTCGCGTTGACGGGAACGGCGGGATGCGCCCCTAGGCGGCGGCACGCGTCCGGCCTGGACAACACAGGTGATGACGATGACAAAGCCGAAGAGAGGCCGGTCAACTGCGACAATCGACGATCATGTCGGAGCACGCATCCGCGAGCGCCGCATCATGCTCGGGCTGACCCAGCAGCAACTTGCCGAGATGATCGGCGTGACCTACCAGCAGGCGCACAAATACGAGCGCGGCATCAACCGTGTGTCGGCCGGGCGGCTGTACGAGATCGCGCGCGTGCTGAATGCGCCGGTTACCTATTTCTATGACGGTCTGGGCGAGGAAGCGCCGCGCCCGGTCGCGCCGCACCAACGCATGCTGCTGGAGATCGCCCGCAACTTCAGCGAGATCCAGAACGAGAAGCACCAGGAAGCAGTAAGCCAGCTGGCCCGCGCTCTCGCAGGCCGCTGACGCGATCCGAAACCGGCGCCGCCACAGGGTGGCGCCGGCCAGGGACGGCTAACGGCGAAGGCTAGGTGCGGTAGCCCGGGTCAAGGCGATCGCACAGGCGCAGCAATGCCGGCCATTCGCGCTGGCCCTGGAGCCGCGGCATGTTGCCGGCGAACTGCGCGGCTTGGCGCTCGCAGGTGTCGGACGACGGCACAACCATCTTTGAGCCGGAAGCCGCGGCGGCCTGGATCTTGAGCTGCGCCTCGGCCGAGCGCTCGAAATGATAGGTCAGCGAGAACGCCTCGGCGACGTTGCGCCCGGTCGCCAAGAGGCCGTGATTGCGCAACACCAGCACCGGGTGATTGGCGATGTCGTGCTGCAGCCGCTCGCGCTCGTCCATGTCGAGCGAAACGCCCTCGTAATCGTGATAGCCGAGCCGGCCGTAGAAGCGCATCGCCCACTGGCTCAGCGGCAACAGCCCTTCCTCGAGCACGCCGACCGCGATGTCCGCCTCGGTATGGGTGTGGACGACGCATTGCACGTCCGGGCGGCCGAGATAGATCGCACCGTGGATCACGACGCCGGCATTGATCGGCTCGTATTCCGAGGGCTCGATCAGGCGGCCGTCATTGATGTCGACCTTGAGCAGGTTCGAGGCGGTCACCTCGTCAAACATCAGCCCCGAGGGGTTGATCAGCATCTGGTCGGTCGTACCCGGCACCCGAGCCGAATTGTGCGTCAGCACGAGGTCGTCCCAGCCGAAATGCGCGATCAGCCGGTAGCAGGCCGCCAGATCGACCCGCACCGCCCACTCCTCCGGGCTGATATGGGCGGGCCGCTCGGCCAGCCGGGTTTCGAGTGCGTCCATCCCAAACTCCTCTCGTAGGATGGGTTGAGCATACGCGAAACCCATCGTCCGGCCGGCATGCAATTATCGATGGGTTTCGCTGCGCTCAACCCATCCTACGCGCTTGATAATCGTGCTCGCCGACCGACATCTTGCGGGTCAGCCATGAGGAGGTCCCGTTGACCAAGCTTTTGACTGACCCGGAAACACCCCAGAGCGCGGGGTGACACGGCCCCCGGGCAAAACGCCGTGATAGGCGGTGAAAGGCGAAAGGGCTTCGGCCCCGTGAGATCGCGGCAACGCAAGGCGTGGATACCCTTCCCTATGGGAGTGTAGCGATCCCCTTGGGATCGCCGACCCTACGGTCGGCGCTTCCTATCCGGCCCGAGCCGTATTCGAAAAACCCCGGCCATGTCTGGCCGGGGTTTTTCATCGCGGCGTCTCTACGCGATAGTCCCCGACGTTTATGCGTCAAACCGGCGCGAACATCGGCACCGGCGGGCCGCCGTCGCTCGGCTTGAACACCAGCTTAACCGCTTGGCCGACCTTGATGGCGTCGAGGTCGCAATCGACGATGTTGGTCATCATCGTCGGGCCCTCGGCGAGGGTCACATAGGCGATCGCATAGGGCACCGGCGCGCGGCGCATCACGCTGTAGGTGTAGATCGTGCCGGCACCCGAGGCTTCGGCCCATTCGGTCTTGTCGCTGAAGCAGAACGGGCAATGGGTGCGTGGGTAGAAATGCGGCTCGCCGCAGGCGGTGCATTTCTTGTAGAGCAGCTTGCCCTCGGAAGCGGCGTCCCAGAAAGCCTGGGTCTCGATGTTGACCGGCGGCGCGGCAATCTTGCGCGGCTGTGCTTGCGGCATCGCCCTCACTCCCTTTCCATGATGACGGTTGCGGCGGCATGGCGGGTGCCGAGCGAGCCGCCGGTGCCGTGCGCCAAGGCGATGTCGCAATTCTTGACCTGCACCGCCGGGTGCGCCTCGCCGCGCAACTGCCGTACCGCCTCGAGCACCTTGGTCAACCCGCCGCGGTTGGACGGGTGGTTGTTGCACAGGCCGCCGCCATCGGTGTTGAACGGCAGTTTGCCGACCCCGGCGATCAAATTGCCGTCGCTGACGAAACGGCCGCCCTGGCCCTTCTCGCAAAAGCCGAGATCCTCCAGCTGCATGATCACGGTGATCGTGAAGCTGTCGTAGATCGAGGCGTATTTGACGTCCGTCGGCTTGACCCCCGCCTCGGCGAAGGCGGGCGGCCCCGACCACACCGCGCCCGAATAGGTCAGGTCGACCTTGCCGCCCATCTGGTGCTTGGGCGCCTCGCCGGCGCCGATCACCTTGACGAGCGGGCGCTTCAGGCTTTTCGCGATCTCCGGTTTCGCCAGGATGATGGCGCCGCCGCCATCGCTGATGACGCAACAATCGAGCCGGTGCAGCGGGTCGGCGATCATCGGCGAATTGACCACCTCCTCGACCGTGACGACGTCGCGCAGCATCGCGTGCGGGTTATATTGCGCATGGTGCGAGGCGGCGACCTTGACCCAGGCAAGCTGCTCGCTGGTCGTGCCGTACTGGTACATGTGCCGCATCGCGCACATCGCGTACATGTTGGCGGTGGCCGGCGCGAAGGGCAATTCGAAGCCGCTCTCGGGCAGCGGCACCGCCGGGGCGCGCGGCTGCGTGCCGGTCGCCATGCCTTCGGCGCGCGGCCTCCCGGCCAGCGTGATCAGGGCGATGTCGCACTTGCCGAGCGCGATCGCCTCGGCGGCATGGCCGACCTGCAGGAGGTAGGACGAGCCGCCGACATCGGTCGAGTTCGATGTGCCGCGTCTTCAGTCCCAGATAATCGGCTGCCGAAAGCTGGCCGAGGCCCGGCGTGTCGCCGGCGGCGCAGAAATAGCCGTCGATGTCGTTCTTGGTCAGCCCGGCATCGGCCAGCGCGCCGGCGGCGACCTCGGCGTGCAGCTGCATCACCGTCTTGTCCTTGGCGAGCCGCGTCGGATGCTCGTAGATCCCGACGATATAGGCCTTGTCTTTGATGGTCATCGCGGGCGGACCCCTCCCCTTTGCATCTGCCATATTCCGATGCGGATGGGATACCGATCGGCGGCGGCGGTCAATCCCGGATTGCGCCGGGCCGCCATCCGTTGGTGCTGCTTCGGGCGCGGTTGCTGCAACGTCGCGGCAACGCGGCGCTTGAAGCCGGAGCCGCTGGGGCGGCAAGCTAGGCATCGATCCGCGTTCCGAAAGGTATTCCGATGACCGACCCGGCCGGCACCGCCCCCCATGGCCTAGGCCTGGGCCTGACCAATTACGGCGACCCCGATTTCGCGCTCTATCTGCGGCGCTCGTTTGCCCGCTCGATGGGTTATTCGACCGAGATATTGCAAAAGCCGGTGATCGGCATCGCCGATACGCGCTCCGGCTTCAACAACTGCCACCGCCATTTCCCCGAGCTGATCGATGCAGTGAAACGCGGCGTGTTGGCTGCCGGCGGGCTGCCGCTCGTCTTCCCGACGATCTCGCTCGGCGAGGTGTTTCTCAATCCCACCAGCCTGATGTTCCGCAACCTGATGGCGATGGACACCGAGGAGATGATCCGCGCCCAGCCGATGGATGCGGTTGTGCTGGTCGGCGGCTGCGACAAGACCGTACCGGCCCAGCTGATGGGTGCCTTGTCGGCCAACCGGCCGGCAATCGGGCTCGTTGCCGGACCGATGATGACCTCGCGCTGGCATGGCGAGCGGCTCGGCGCCTGCACCGATTGCCGCCGCTTCTGGGCCAAGTTTCGCGCCGGCGAGGTGACCGCGGACGAGATCGACGACATCGAGGGCAACCTCGCAACGACCGCCGGCACCTGCGCCGTCATGGGGACGGCGAGCACGATGGCCTCGATCGTCGAGGCGCTCGGCATGATCCTGCCGGGCAGCGCGGCGATCCCTGCCGTGCATGCGGACCGGCTGCGCGCCGCCGAAGCGACCGGCCGCGCCGCGATGCGCCTTGCCGCCAGCCGCGTCACCCCGGACCGCATCGTCACGCCGCACGCGGTCGAGAATGCGCTGCGCGTCCTGATGGCGATCGGCGGCTCGACCAACGCGGTGCTCCATTTGACCGCGATCGCCGGACGCGCCGGCATCGATATCGATCTTAAGCGGCTGAACGAGATCAGCGATTCGACCCCGGTCATCGTCGACCTGAAGCCGACCGGGCCGCATTACATGGAGGATCTGTTCGCCGCCGGCGGGATCGGCGCGGTCATGCGCGAACTGAAGCCGCTGCTGCATCTCGATTGCCTGACCGTCGCCGGCGAGACCTTGGGCGAGCGCCTCGACGCGCCTTCCGGCCCGGTTGACCGCGAGGTCGTGCGGCCGCTCGCCGAGCCGTTGCAGACGGTCGGCGGGCTCGTCGCGCTGTTCGGCTCGCTCGCCCCGAAGGGCGCGATCTTCAAGCGCTCTGCGGCCGACCCCAAGCTGTTCGAGAAGGAGGGCCGCGCCGTCGTCTTCACCTCGCTCGAAGACCTGTCGGCGCGGATCGACGATCCCGATCTCGACGTGACGCCCGACGATTTCCTGGTGCTGCAGCACGCCGGGCCGCTGTCGCCCTCGGGCATGCCCGAGGCCGGCTACCTGCCGATCCCATCCGAAGCTCGCGCGCGCCGGGGTCAAGGACATGGTGCGCATAAGCGACGCGCGGATGAGCGGCACCGCCTACGGCTCGATCGTGCTGCATGTCACCCCGGACGCGGCGAGCGGCGGGCCGCTCGCCAAGGTCAGGAACGGCGACCATATCCGCCTCTCGGTCAAGGAGCGCCGCATCGACCTGATGGTCCCGCCCGAGGAACTGGCGCGCCGCAAGACCGGCCCGGCGGCGATGCCCGAGCGCGGCTACGCCCGCCTCTACCGCCGCGAAATACTGCAGGCCGACCGCGGCTGCGACTTCGACTTCCTGCGCAAGCACCCGCTCGGCGACAGCCGCGCGCAATAGGTGACATCATGTCGAGCAACAAACCGCTATCCGGCCTCGTCGTTGTCGAGATCGGGCACAGCATTGCGGCGCCCTATGCCGGGATGATCCTCGGCGAATTGGGGGCCGAAGTCGTCAAGGTCGAGAACCCCAAAACCGGCGACGCGTGCCGCGGCTGGGGGCCGCCGTTTCTCGAAGGCGCGGCGACCTGCTTCCATGCGGTCAACCGGGCCAAAGCGGGCATCACGGTCGACCTCGCCGATCCCGCCGATGCGGGCCGGCTGCGCGCGCTGATACTGGAGCGCGCCGACGTCGTCTTGCACAACCTCAAATTCGGCGCGCTTGACCGCTACGGGCTCGGCGCCGCCGATCTGACGGCGGCCAAGCCGAGCCTCGTCTTCTGCAATCTCGGCGCGTTCGGCGCGGTCGGGCCGTTGCGCGACCGCCCGGGCTACGACCCGATGATGCAGGCGTATAGCGGCCTGATGAGCCTCTTGGGCGAGGATGGACGGCCGCCGGTGCGCGTCCCCGCCTCGATCGTCGACATGGGCTCGGGAATGTGGGCGGTGATCGGCATCCTCGCCGCGTTGCAGGAGCGCGGCCGCACCGGCCAGGGCGGTATCGTCGACACCTCGCTCTACGAGACCGGGCTCGCCTGGATGAGCATCTACCTCGCCGGCTTCCTGGCGAATGGCGAGATCCCGGCGCGGCATGGCTCGGGGGTCGATATGATCGTGCCCTATCAAGCCTTCGCCACGAAAGACGGCTACATGATGGTGGCGGCCGGCAACGACAATTTGTTCCGCCGCCTGTGCGCCGTGCTCGACCGGCCCGGTCTCGCCGAGGACCCGCGCTTCCACAGCAACAAGGACCGCGTCGTGCACCGCGCCGAGCTGATCCCGATCCTCGCCGACCTGCTGGCGACGAGGACCCGCGAGGATTGGGCCGAGCGGCTTGAAGCCGCCGGTATCCCGAACGGGCCGCTCAACACGCTCGACCAGGTCGTCGGCGATGCGCAGACGCAAGCGCTCGGGATCATCCAGCGCAAGCCGGGCAGCGAACTCGGCCTCGTCGGCCTGCCGCTCTCGTTCGACGGCAAGCGCCCGCCCTTCGCCAAGGTGGCGCCGGGGCTCGGCGAAGACAACGCGGCGAAGCTGGGTTGACCGCGATGCGAGCGATGCGTTGGCTGGCGCCCGTGCTGCTGGCGGCGTTGGCCGGCTGCGCGTCGCTGTCGGGCGAGCCGCCGTCCGCTGCAACGTCGGCCGATACGGTCAGCCGAGCGGCGGAGCAGGGCGGCAAGTTTCTCGCCTTTATCGGGCCGCGACGCCAGCACGCCGCGCCGTTCCTCGGCGTCCCCGGCACCAATTTCTGGGCATTGCGCAGCTGGCTCGACATGCGCAGCGGCGAGCGGGTGCATCAGCTTTACGTCGAGGACAGCTATTTCGGGGCCGAGCGCAACTGGGCCGCGGCGCGCGACGCGCAGGGCCAAAAGTTGAAATTCATCCCGATCAGCAAGAACGAGATCACCTGCGACAACGGCTGCTCCTACGCCGAGGAGTTCGGCGCGGACCTGCCCGAAGGGCTGTTGCGGGCGAGCCCCAAGGGGCTGACCGTCATCTTTACCGCGAAGTCGGGTGCCGAGATGACGGTCGCCGTGCCGGGCGAGCTGATCGCGAAGCAGCTCGCCGCGGTCGACGCGGCGCGCGCCGCGCGACCGGCCGCCGCCGCGCAGATGCCTCGCTGAGTCAGCCGCAGCCGTTCGCCCCCGGCGTCAGCCCATCGTCGAGTTGAAGGCGCCGCCGTCGAGCAGCAGGTTCTGGCCGACGATGAAGCCCGAACTGGCGGCGCACAGAAAGGCGCAGGCGACGCCGAATTCCGCCGGGTCGCCGACCCGTCCGGCCGGGTTCGTGGCCGAGCGCTTGGCCAGCATCTCGTCGAACGAGATGTTCTGGCGGCGCGCCTCGAACTCGATGCCCGAGCGCAGGCGGTCGGTCAGGAACGGACCGGGCAACAGGTTGTTGATCGTGACGTTGTGGCGGGCCACCTGGCGCGCCAGCCCGGCGACAAACCCGGTCAGCCCGGCGCGCGCGCCGTTGCTCATGCCGAGATTGGGGATCGGCGACTTGACCGAGCCCGAGGTGATGTTGACGATGCGGCCGAATTTGCGCGCGCACATGCCGTCGACCGTCGCCTTGATCAGCATGATCGGGGTCAGCATGTTGGCGTTGACCGCCTTCTGCCAATCCTCAATGTCCCAGTCGCGGAAATCGCCGTGCGGCGGGCCGCCGGCGTTGTTGACCAGGATGTCGGGCTCGGGGCAGGCGGCGAGCGTCGCGGCGCGTCCCGCTTCGGTGGTGATGTCGCCCGCCACCGCCGTCACCTTGCCGCCGGTCTCGCGGCGGATGGCGGCCGCGGTCTCTTCCAGCGTCGCGGCGGTGCGCGCGGTGATCGTCACCTCCGCGCCGGCGCGTGCGAGTTCCGTCGCGCAAGCGCGGCCCAGTCCCTTGCTCGCCGCGCAGACGATCGCCCGCCGGCCCGCGATGCCCAGATCCAGCATGTTCCCTCCTGATGTCCGATTGCTGCCGCATTCTGTCAGTAGGTTATAGCCGAGATGACGGTTCGCGACACCGATTCCGCTGGCGTCTCTTCTCGCATGCCATCGGGAGGTGCGGCCGGAAGGTGCGGCAAATTTGCAGACCGGCCCTCGCGAGAAATCTGTTGGCCTATCGAATAGCCGCGCTTATTTTGCGAGCGATTATCAGTTGCATAGAAAGCGATATGCGCCAGACACTGCTCACGGCTTTCCTGCTGACGCTTGCCGCCCCCGCGCTGGCCGGCGAGCCGCCGGTGACGATCGCCATCCGCGATCATCAATTCGTGCCGGCCGAGGTGCCGGTTTCGACCGGCGTCAAGGTCGAGTTGCTTGTCCGCAACGAGCAGACCGTCCCGGCCGAGTTCGAAAGCACCGCACTGCATCGCGAGAAGGTGGTCTTGCCGGGCACGGCGGCAAGCGTCTATGTCGGCCCGCTCGACCCCGGCCGCTATGAGTTCTTTGACGATTTCCACCCGGCGACCCGCGGCGTCCTGGTAGTGAAGTAGGTTCGGCAGATGCTGGCAACGGCGATCATCGTGTTTCGCGAGGTGCTCGAGGCGGCGCTGATCATCGGCATCGTCCTCGCGGCGAGCCAGGGAGTGCCGCGGCGCGGGCTATGGGTGCTGGGCGGTGTCGGCGCCGGCGTCGGCGGCGCGGTCGTGGTGGCGGCCGGCGCCGAGACGATCGCGGCAGCGGTGGCCGGCATCGGCCAGGAGGTGTTCAACGCCACGATCCTGTTCGCGGCGGTCGGGATGCTGGGCTGGCACAATATCTGGATGACGCGGCACGGGCGCGAGCTGTCGCTGGCGGCCAATCGACTCGGCGCAGCGGTGCGCAGCGGCGCCCAGCCGCTCTGGGCGCTCGCTTTTGCCGTCGGTCTCGCGGTGCTGCGCGAGGGATCCGAAGTCGTGCTGTTCCTGTATGGCATCGCCGCAGCGGGCGGCAGCGGGCGCGCGGCGATGGCGCTCGGCGGCGTGTTCGGCCTGATCGCCGGTGCGGCGGCTGGTGCGGCACTCTACGTCGGACTGGTGCGCATCCCGCTGCGGCATCTGTTCTCGGTGACGAGTTGGCTCGTGCTGCTGCTCGCCGCCGGGATGGCGTCGCAGGGCGCTGCTTTCCTGATGCAGGCCGATCTGCTGCCGGCGCTCGGCTCGACCTTGTGGGACACCTCGTTTGTCCTGTCGGACCAGAGTCTCCCCGGCCGCGTCCTGCACACGCTTGTCGGCTACACGGCGCAACCGGCCGGCATCCAGCTGCTGTTCTACCTCACGACGTTGCTGGTGATCGGCAGCTTGATGCGTACGATGCGCAGCGTACCGCCGGTTCGCTCCGAACCTCCCGAACGAGCGCGTCGCGCCTGAGACAACCGAGACGAATATGAACAAGCACATTGCTCTTGAGTTGCGAGTGCGTCGCGTTATCATAGTACTTCTGACCGCCGGGGCGGCAGCGGCTACGACGCCGGCACGCGCGGATTTCAAAGTCTGGCAACCCGACGCCGAGCCGGGCGAAACCGCGATCGAAAACATCGGCAGCTATGGCCAGGATTCCCGCAACGCGCTGAACAACGAGCAGAGCTACACGCTCGAATTCGAACATGGCGTCAACGAATGGTGGCGGACCGAGCTGGAATTCGAGTTCAACCGAGAGCCGGGGCCGGGCCATAAGACGATCTTCAATCAACTGACGACCGAGAACGTCTTCCAATTCACCGAGCGCGGCGAATACTGGCTGGATGCCGGAATGTATTGGGAGTTCGGCAAGGCGCTGACCGGCCACACCCCGGACGAGACCACGTTCGGCCCGATCCTGCGCAAGGAGTTTGCCGGCACCATCAATACGCTCAACCTGTTTCTTCAGAAAGACGTCGGCGGATATTCGGACGGGCGGCCCTATTTGGAATATGCGTGGGAGACCCGGCTGGCGCTCGGTACGCCGATCGAGCCGGGCATCCAGCTCTACGGCGCGCCCGGCCCGCTGTTCCACTTCGCCAAGCTGAGCGAACAGGACCAGCGCATCGGTCCGCAGCTGTTCGGCAACTGGCACAATCTCGGGCCCGGCTCGCTGAAGTTCAACGCCGGCCTGCTGTTCGGCTTGACCCCGGCCTCACCGCGGCGGACGCTACGCTGGCAGCTTGAATACGAGGTTCATTTTTGAGGGTAGCCCTGTATTGGCGCGGCCTAGCCCCGGCAGTTTCCCTGCTGGCGGCGCTGCTTGCGCCGGCCATGCCGTGCGCCGCCGCGGAAATCCTGGCAACGCGGCAAGTGATCCGCGACTTCATGATCCAGAACGTCTGCGTCGATGCGGCCGGCGCCGTGCTGGCCGGGAAGAGCCCGGCGGACGGCGACCCCGCCTGCGTCGCCCAGCGCGACCTGCAGCCGGGTGAGCTGCTGCCCTACCACAAGCACGACCAGCCGTCACCCGAGCAGCGCGCCGGCGCGCCGACCGGCTATCAGCGGCACGATTCATTCCCGGTCGACACCGCCGGCCTCGGCACCGTTGTCGAGGATTTGTTCGACTTCGGCGCCGGCGAGGGGCGGCGCTTCGGCGTATTCGACACCGGCAGCGACGGCGGCGATGTCGCGATCCTGTCGCCCGGCGCCGTATCGATCGGGGCGACCGAGGATGGCGGCGCCGGGTTTCAGCTGTTTGTCGGCGAGTGCCAGGGCGCGGTCACGGCGGCCGCGCTGACCCACTCGTGGATCGTCGCCGAGTTCAATCCACAGCACCCGTCGCCCCTCACCGGCGAAACAGTCGCCCATCTCAACGACTTGACGACGGGCCGGCAGACGACCTGCCCGAGCCGCTTCAACGCGGCCTTCACGACTTGGCGCGTCGTCCCGTTCCGCTATCGCGCATTGCCTGGCCAAGGCCGGCCGATCACGCTGACGACGCTGATCTCCGAGCATTACGGCGGGAGCAATCCGGCTACCGCCGACCATGTCGAGCGCTTCTATTTCACCCGCGAACTCGGCGGTACCCGCTGGGAGCGCTGGCAGAATGCGGCAGGCGACGCGCAGTTCAGTGCCGCGACGATCGCCGAGCGGGCCGCCGGGTTCGCCGGCACCGGGCGCTGCAGCCCCGCACCGCCGCCGGCGGGCGCTGCGCACATGGTGCTGATCGATTGCCGCGAATGGAGCCGCATCGTGCCGCCTGCCGCCCCCGCCGGCGACCGGCCTGGCTTCTTCATCGACGCGATCCGCGCCCGACCGGATTTTCCGCCGTTCTTCGCAGCTCCATCGCAATAGAGGCGACGGGCTAATCAGAGCGACTACGCGTCGGGCGGCGTCAAACGCCGGCGCGGATCAGGCTCTCAGGGCGGCGCGCAGCCGCTCGGGCACCGGCTCGTCGACCACGTGGTCGTAGAGCGCATGGAGCAGATTTTCGCCGTCGCTCTTGCCCGCCAGAAAATCGCGGATCGCGTGATCGGCCGCGCCTGCGATTTTGGAATTTGCCGCAAGACGCTTGGCGCAGGAATACACAACTTTATCCATTCTCTCCCGCGGCTCGCTCGGTTGCGTCAAACCGTGTCTAACTGGTGGTGGATGGCTAACAGTTTGTAACAGGGGCCATTCCACGCCGAATCGCGGGGCAGCCATGCAGGGCTGCATGGAACCACGAACGCAGCGCGTATTCCGCGGCGGTTTGATGCGCCGCTGACTTGTCGGCCGCTTGCGCTATGATCGCTGCGACTTCCGTTGCGATGCGTTGGCGTGCGAGGCGATCGGATGAGCGAGTTGATCGATGCTGCCGGCTTACTTGAGACGTTTCAGGCGCGCGGCGCGGCAATTGCCGATGCCTGCACCCGCTGCGGCGACTGCTTTCGCGCCTGCCCGATGACCGCGCCGGCCGGTATCGGCGCGGCCGACCCGACGGTGACCACCGGCGCCGTCGTCGACCTGATCACCGGCGGCGACGGCAACGAGGACGCGGTGCGCTGGACCGAGGCGTGCAGCGGCAGCGGCTACTGCATCCCGGCCTGCCATCACGGCATCAATCCGCGCTTCATGGTGCAGTTGGCGCGCGGCTACGCCCGCCGCAACGCCGGCACAAGCCCGCTGGCGACGCGCTGGCGCCAGGGGTTCCAGACGATGAGCCGCGGCGTACGAGTGCTGTCGCGGTTGCAGATGCCGCCCGAGGTGCTGGCGCGCTTTGCGCCGCCGCGCGAGCGGCGCGAGACGCCGCCCGACGTGGTGTTCTACACCGGCTGCAACGTCCTGAAGACGCCGCATATCGCGCTCCTGTGCCTCGACATCCTCGACCTTCTCGGGGTCGATTACGAGGTCATGGGCGGGGTCGGCCAATGCTGCGGCGTCTACCAGTATCGCGCCGGTGATTTTGCCGCCAACAACAAGGTCGCCTACGCGACGATCGACGGCCTCGCATCGGCGGGCGCTTCGACCGTTCTGGCGTGGTGCCCATCCTGCCAGATCTCGCTCGGCGAGGTATCGCTGCCCAATTACGAATTGCAGTTCGGCGCCAAGCCGTTCGACCTCAACCCGTTCCTGACTTTCCTGGCCGGCCATGCCGATCGGTTGGCCGGGCTGATGCGGCGCCGGGTCGAGAAGCGGATTGCCTTGCACGAGCGCCCGGTGTTTCCCGAGGTGATCGCCGCGGTCAAGAAGCTGCTGTCGATCATTCCCGGCGCCGAACTGGTCGAGATCGACGTGCCGCGCGTCGGGACGCAGGCCAACACGCTGGCGCAGTTGCCGGCGTACAAGCGCGACCTGGTGAAGCGCGAGTTGGCGGCGGTCGCCGATGCCGGGGTCACGACATTGGCGACGGTCTACCACGCCTGCCATCGCGATATCTGCGACGCCGGCGATGGACGCAGCTTCGAGGTGGTCAATTTCATGGAGCTGCTGGGCGAGGGGCTCGGCCTCGACAGCGCGGACCTCTACAAGCGTCTCAAGCTGATCGGCGATATCGACGCGGTCATCGCCGACGCGACGCCGCTGATCGACGCGCACCGGCTCGATCTCGACACCGTGCGCGACGCCCTCCTCGCCGAATTCGGCGGCGCCCGCTGACCCTCGCGCGCGCCGTCCCGGGATTTTCCGTTTCGCCTGCCTACGCGGCGCCGCGGCGGTGCGAGAATTCGGTCTCGGCGCTGGTGATGAATTCGAGCAGCGCGGCGCGGCCGCTTTCGTTGACCCGGCGCGCGCGCAGAATGGCCGCACCGACATCGCCGGGGTTGGTCACCCGCTCGCTCCAGCCACCGAGATCGACCGCCAGATTGGCGTAATTGCCGCCGAGGTCGCGGGTGCGGTGCTTCTCGTGCGAGAACGCCATCGCCTGCGTCTCGATCGCCATCGTCGAGTTGTTGAGCACGATCGTCGTGATCGGGATGCCGCAGCGCGCCGCGGTCTCGAAATCGAGCCCGGTCATGCCGAACGCCGCATCGCCCATGAAATTGACGCACATCTTGTCGGGCGCGCCGACCTTGGCGCCGATCGCAAGGCCGAGGCCGGTGCCGAGCTGGTGCGACTTGCCCCAGCCGAGATAGCCGCGCGGCTTTTTCGCGACATAGAACGGCAGCAGCTGGTCGCGCGGGCTGCCCGAATCGTGCGTCACGATCGCGTCCTCGGAGGGGATGACGCGCATGAATTCCGACATCACGAAATACGGGTTGATCGGCCGCTCGGTCGAGCGGCGCTTCGCTTCCCAGCGCCCCAGCCACTCGGCCTTCAATGCCGCGATGCGAGGGCGCACGCCGGCTGCGCGCGGGTTGCCGCTGGTGCGGTCGGTGACCGCCGCGATCAGCTGCGCCAGCACGAGCTTGGCGTCGCCGAGGATCGGCAGCGCGGTGTCGTTGGCCTTGTAGAGGTCGCGCGCGTCATTGGTGGCATGGATGATGCGCTTGCCCGGCGGGATGATCGGGGTCGAGATGTTGTGGCGGGTGAGACTCGTGCCAATCGCCAGGATCACATCGGCGTCGAGCAGGAACTGCCGGCCATGCCCGGTATAGACGACGCCGCCCGAGCCGAGGGCCAGCGGATGGTCCTCGGGGAAGGCGCTCTTGCCGTCGGTCGTGGTCATCACCGGGATGTCGAGCAGGTCGGCGAAGGCCACCAACTCGTCGCTCGCCTCGGCATAGAGCACGCCTTGGCCGGCGATCACGATCGGCGACTTGGCCTCGATCAGCATGCGGGCCGCATCGTCGATGTCGCGCGGATCGCCGGCTGAGCGGGTCGCCCGGATCGCCGTGTAGTCGATTTCGTTGCCGGCAAACTCGGCGGTCATCACGTCGGCCGGCACCTCGACCATGACCGGGCCGGGACGACCGTTTTTCAGCGCGTTGAAGGCCCGCCGCATCGCCGGCACGGTGTGCTCCGGCAGGTTCACCGGCTCGACGTGCTTGGTCACGCTCGCATAGGTGCGGGTCGAGTTGAACAGCGGGAACATCTGGGCCGTGTCGCGCGGGTGCCCCAATGGCAGCAGCAGCACCGGCGTCGAGTCCGAATAGGCCGACGCGATGCCGGCAAAGGCGTTCTCGGCGCCCGGCCCGTATTGCATGGCGAAGACGCCAGCCGGCTTGCCGTTGGTGACGCGCGCGTAGCCGTCGGCCATGTGGACGCCGACCCGCTCCTGACGGCAGATCACCGGTCGTAACCCGCCCGCCACCGCCGCCTCGATGATCGGCGTCGTCGGAAAACAGAACAGGGTCGAAATGCCTTCGCGCTTCAGGATCTCGGTGATCGCATCCATGACCTGCATCGGCGTGCTCCCCACACATAAACGACGGTTGCGAAACCCTACCGCGGGCGGGCGCATCGCACCAGCGCGGTGCCATCCCACCGGGGCGGAGGCGGATTGCGCCAGCCTCATGGTCGGGCATAATGTCGCGACAGATGCGCTCACGGTTTCGGGCCGACAGCCAAGCGCGAAGGGAGGTTCGCCATGCCGACATACGTCATGCTCGCGAATTGGACCGACCAGGGCGCCCGCCAGGTCAAGGAGTTGCCGAAGCGGGTCGATGCCGCCAAGAAAGTGCTTGTCGAGATGGGCGGCGAATTCAAGGCGCTCTACATGACGCTCGGCGAGTTCGATCTGGTCGCCGTCTACGAGGCACCCGACGATGCGGTGGCGGCACGCTTCTCGCTTCTGCTCGGGCAGATGGGCGCCGTGCGGACGCGGACCCTGAAGGCCTTCCCCGAAGCCGCCTACCGCGAGATCATCAACTCTCTCGGCTGAAGGAGGCGGCCATGACCGCGAAAACCCGCCGGTTGCGCGAACTGATCGCCGGCGGCGAGTTCCTTTACATGCCGTCTGCGGCGACCCCGCTCGAAGGCCGGCTCGCGGAGGCGATGGGCACGCCGCTCGTCTACACCGGCGGCTATGTCAGCGGCGCCTCGCGCGCCATCACCGAGCCCCTGCTGACGATGGACGAGCAGGTGCGGATCGCCGGCGAGGTGGCGCGCGCCGTCGCGGTGCCGCTGATCGCCGATGCCGGCGCCGGGTTCGGCGAGCCGCTGCATACGATGCGCACGGTGCGCGAATTCGCCGCCGCCGGGGTCGCCGGCATCCATATCGAGGACCAGCTCTACCCGAAGCGGGCGCACTACCACGCCTATCAGGTGCACGCGATCCCGCTCAGCGAGTTTGTCGCCAAGATCAAGTACGCCTGCCGTCAGCGCGACGAAACCGATCCTGATTTCGTGATCATCGCGCGCTCCGACACTTGCCGCGAGTTCGGCCTCGACGAGGCGATCTTGCGGGTCAACGCCGCGGCCGAGGTCGGCGCGGATCTGGGGTTGGTGTTCCCGCGCACCCGCGAGGAGGCCGAGGCGGCGCCGCGCCTGGCGACCGTGCCGCTCGTTTGGGTGCAGAGCCGCGGCAACCGCGACGGGCGCCCAATCCTGCCGCTCGGCGAGTTGCAGGCGATGGGGTATCGCGGCTGCGTCGACGCGCAGATCCTGCTGCTGACGGCGCTCGACGCGATGAAGCGGGCGCTCGGCGAGATCGTTGCAACCGGCAGCTACACCGGGCTCAGCGACGCGGAATTCACAGCGCGGCGCCAGGAGATCGAGGACCTGATCGGGCTCGACGCGTATTACCGGATCGAAGCCGAGACGGTCGAGGCGGAGAGCCGCCCGGGCGCAACCCTGCCATCGCGTTAGCGCGCCTCTCGGGGGGCGGCATCCGCCCTATGCTAAGGATAGACTGCGGTTGCCCGGAGTTGTGATCGGCGCATCGCAGCCGTGCCTACGCACAGGAGGTTGCCATGAACGTCGAGACGATCCTGCGCAACAAAGGCAATTGGGTCGCGACGATCCGGCCGGATGCGACGGTCGCGGAGGCGGTCGACATCCTGAACAGAGAGCATATCGGCGCGCTTGTCGTCGCCGATGACGGCCAGGATGTCGAGGGCCTGTTGTCGGAGCGCGACATCGTGATTGCCCTCGCCGAATACGGCAAGGATCTGCTGTCGTGCTCGGTCGATGAAGTCATGAGCCGCACCGTCATCACCTGCGATCCGAGCGACAGCGTCGGCGAGCTGATGGCCGAGATGACCAGCCGCCGCATCCGCCATTTCCCGGTTGTCGCCGGCGGCAGGCTGTGCGGCATCGTCAGCATCGGCGATCTGGTCAAAAACCGTCTTGAGGAAGTCGAGTTCGAGGCCGTTTCGCTGCGCTCCTTCATTGCCGGCGCCTGACGCCGAAAGGAGGATTGCGGCGCCGGCGCAGCTTAGGCTCAATGCTGCCGGTTTCGTGATGATCGAGGCACGGCATGAACCGGCTGCTCGCTGATCTGCGCATCGTCGAGTTTTCGGCATTTGTGGCCGCGCCGCTCGGCGGCATGACGATGGCGCAGTTTGGCGCCGAGGTGATCCGCATCGATCCGATCGGCGGCGCCATCGATTACAACCGCTGGCCGGTGACAGACAGCGGCGCCAGCCTCTATTGGGCCGGGCTCAACAAGGCAAAGCGCTCGGTCGCGCTCGCCCTCGGCAAGCCGGAAGGACGCGAGCTGGCGCGCGCCATCGCCACTGCGCCGGGCCCGGGCGGCGGGATCGTGCTGACCAACCTGCCGCCGCTCGCCGGCCTCGACTACGCGGGCCTCAGGGCCGCGCGTGACGATGTCATCCTGCTGCGTCTGATCGGCAATCGCGACGGCAGCGCCGCGGTCGATTACACGGTCAACGCGGCGAGCGGCTTCCCGCTGGTGACGGGCCACAGCGGGGCGGCCGGCGCCAGCCCGGTCAACCACGTGTTGCCGGCCTGGGACATTGCCGCCGGGCTCTACCTCGCGACCGCCCTGCTCGCCGCCGAGCGCCACCGCGGCCGCACCGGCCAGGGGCAGGAGGTAACGGCGGCCCTAAGCGACGTGATGCTCGCGGCGGTCGGCCATCTCGGCAATGTCGGCGACGTGCATGTCAACGGGCGGGCGCGGCCGGCGATCGGCAACGACCTCTACGGCAGTTTCGGGCGCGATTTCGCCACCGCCGACGGGCGCCGCATCATGATCATCGCGCTGACCCCGCGGCAGTGGCGGGCGCTCGGCCGTGCCACCGGGCTCGCCGACAAGCTGGCGATGGTCGGCGCAATGATGGACGTCGATCTTGAGACCGAAGCCGGCCGCTACGAGGCGCGCGATATGATCGCCGCGCTGCTGGCGCGCTGGTGCGCCGAGAGGCCGCTCGCCGCGATTGCCGCAGCCTTCGCCGGCAGCGGCGTGTTATGGGGGCCGTTCCAGGACTTTGTCGAGCTGGTGCGCGATGATCCGCGCTGCTCGCCCGCCAACCCGATGTTTGCCGATGTCGAGCAGCCCGGCATCGGCCGCTATCCGATGCCCGGCCTGCCGCTCGATTTCGCCGCCGCCCCGCGCCGGCCGACCCTGCCGGCGCCGCGCCTCGGCGAGCACACTGACGAGGTGTTGGCGCAAGTGCTCGGCCTGCCCGCCGCCGAGATTGCCCGCCTCCACGACGCCGGCATCGCCGCCGGCCCGGACGGTCGGTAACTGTCTACGGCTCGCGCTCGCTCTGCGCCTCGCGGATCTGGCGCAGGACGTCGCGCACGTTGCGGGCAGTGCGCAATTTGCGCCCGATATCCGGCGCGAGGCGCAGATCGCCCTCGGCATCGAGCCAGCCGGCCTCGGTCTCGGGCGGCAATTCGCCGCATCACCTTGGCAAACTCGCGGAAGATCGCCTCGACATCGCGCGCTTCAAGCCGCTTTTCCCTGGCCACGCCGTCCGCCTCCGCCTCGACGCGGAGCCGGGCTGCCCCGCCATGCCAGCCTATCAGAACAGCGCGAGCTGATCGCCCTTTTGCGGCGGCGGGCGGAAACGGCTGGTGTCGAGCGCCTGCGTTGTGCGCGCCGCAAAGCCGATGCGGCGGCAGGCCCGGTCGAACCGCGCGGCCAGCATCTCGGCATAGGGGCCGCCGCCGGTCATCCGCTTCGACCAGGCCGAATCGTACAGCCGGCCGCCATGGCATTGCGCCACCAGCGACAGCACGTGCGCGGCCCGCTGCGGCGCATGCTCCTGCAGCCACTCCTTGAACAGCGCCTTCAATTCGAGCGGCAGGCGCAGCAGCGTGTAGCCGGCGACGCGCGCCCCGGCTTGATGGGCGCGCGCCAGGATCTCCTCCATCTCGCTGTCGTTGAGCGCCGGGATCATCGGCGCCGCCAAGACGCCGGTCGGCACCCCGGCGCCAGCGAGCGCGGCGATCGTTTCGAGGCGGCGCTCCGGGGTGGCGGCGCGCGGCTCCATATGGCGCGCCAGATCGCGGTCGAGCGTCGTCACCGAGACCGTGACGACCGCGAGGTTGTCCCGTGCCATGTCGCCGAGGATGTCGAGGTCGCGCTGGATCAGCGCCCCCTTGGTGACGATCGTCACCGGGTGGCGGAAATCGCGCAGCACTTCGAGGATCGCGCGGGTGATGCCGAGCCGCCGCTCGGCCGGCTGATAGGGGTCGGTATTGCTGCCGAGCGCGATCGGCCGGCAATTATAGCCCTTCTTGCGCAATTCGGCCGCGAGCAGCGCCGCCGCCTGCGGCTTGTAGAAGATGCGGGTCTCGAAATCGAGGCCGGGCGACAGGCCGAGATAGGCATGGCTCGGCCGCGCATAGCAATAGATGCAGCCATGCTCGCAGCCGCGATAGGGGTTGATCGAGCGGTCGAAGCCGATATCCGGCGAGTTGTTGCGCGCGATGATCGTGCGGCTTGCATCGACCGTCAGCCGTGGTCGCGACCCGCTCGGGCTCCGCTTCCGCCGAGCCCCAGCCATCGTCGAACGCGACCCGCTGCTCGCTTTCGAAGCGGCCGGTGTCGTTGCTCGCGGCGCCGCGTCCCTTGCGCGGCTTCAGGGCGGCCGGCATATCCATGCAGCCGATTATGCCCCGCCCATGAGAACAAGACAAGAACATACATTTCGTGTCGATCGTGATCCCGACGCTCGACGCCGCCGCCGAATTGCCGGCGCTTCTGGCCGCGCTTGGCCAGGCCGGGGGGGTCGGCGAGATCGTCGTCGCCGATGGCGGCTCCCGCGACGACACCGTCCGGCTGGCGCGCGATGCCGGGGCGCGGGTCGTTGCGGCGCCGCGCGGGCGCGGACCGCAACTTGCCGCCGGGGCGGATGTGGCTCGGGGCGACTGGCTGTTGTTCCTGCACGCCGATTGCCGCCCGGCGCCGGGGTGGGAAGAAGCGGTTGCGCGCCTTTCTCGCTGCCCCTGACGCCGCGGCGCGGGCCGGCTATTTCGCCTTCGCGCTCGACGATACGGCGCCGGCGGCGCGGCGGATCGAGCGCCTCGTCGCGTGGCGCTGCCGCGCCTTTGCGCTGCCCTATGGGGACCAGGGGCTGCTGATCGCCCGAGCGCTGTACGATGAAATCGGCGGCTTCGCGGCACTGCCGCTGATGGAGGACGTCGATCTGGTGCGGCGCCTCGGACGGCGCCGGCTGATGCCGCTCGCGGTGCCGCTCTACTCCTCGGCCCGGCGCTATCGAAGGGGCGGCTATCTCCGCCGGCCGTTGCGCAACCTCGTCTGCCTGGCGCTTTATTTCATGCGGGTGCCGCCGCGCTACATTGCGTGGCTTTACGGATGATCCGGCAACACCTCGTATTGTTCGTGCGCGCGCCGCAATTGGGCGTCGGCAAGCGGCGCCTGGCCCGCGACATCGGCGATGGTGCAGCGTTGCGCTTCGAGCGGGCGATGCTCGGTCGCCTGGGGCGCCGCCTCGGCCGAGACCCTCGCTGGCGCCTGCGCCTCGCGGTGACCCCCGGACCGTGCCCGCCGCCGCGCCCGGCTGTGGCCGCGCGGCGTCCCGGTCGTCGCACAGGGTGCGGGGGATCTGGGCACGCGCATGCGCCGGGCATTGGCGGCTTGCCCGCGCGGCCCCGCGGTGCTGGTCGGCAGCGACCTGCCGGGTCTCGCCGCTTGTCACATCGCCGACGCGTTTCGCCTGCTCGGGAACCATGACCTGGTCTTCGGGCCGGCCGGCGACGGCGGCTTCTGGCTGGTCGGGGCGCGGCGCTGCCCGCGTCTGCCGCCGCTGTTCGGGCGAGTGCGCTGGTCGGGGCCGCACGCGCTCGCTGACGCGCTCGCCAATCTGCCGCCCGGCGTGTCGGTCGGCTTCGCCGCACGCCTTGAGGATGTCGACGACGCTACCGCCTGGCGGCGTCTCGCGCCGCGCCGCGGGTTTTGACGCTCGCTAGGCTTTCAGGTGCTCCTGCAGGCGCGGCATCAGCTCGACGAAGTTGCACGGGCGGAAGCGGTTGTCGAGCTGGTGGACGAGGATGTCGGCCCAGGCGTCGCGGCAGGCGCCGGGCGAGCCGGGCAAGGCGAACAGGTAGGTGCCGCCGGCGACCCCGGCGGTGGCGCGGCTCTGGATCGTCGAGGTGCCGATCTTGGCGTAGCTGAGCCAGCGGAACAATTCGCCAAAGCCGGCAATCTCCTTCTCGTAAACGCTGTGGAAGGCTTCCGGCGTCACGTCGCGGCCGGTGACGCCGGTGCCGCCGGTCGCGATCACGACATCGATCTCGGGGTCGGCGATCCACGTCTTGCAGCTGCGCCGCGATCGCCGCAAATTCGTCGCGCACGATCTGCCGCGCCGCGATGCGGTGGCCGGCAGCCGCGGCCAGTTCCGCGAGCGTGTTGCCGGAGCGGTCGTCGCCGCATCGTGCGGGTGTCCGACACGGTCAGTAGCGCGATGTTGACCGGCAGGAACGGGCGGGTTTCGTCAAGGCGGCCGGGCATCGCTCTCTCCCTGTTGCGCTGCTAGGGAAGATAGGGCGGCCCGGTGCCACGCGCTAGGCGGGCGCCGCCGGGCCGTCGAGCCTGGCCCGCAACGCCAGCAGGTCGCGCCAGGCGTCGCGCTTGCGCTCCGGGGTGCGCAGCAGAAAGGCCGGGTGGAACATCGCCAGGGTCGGGACCGGCGCGTCGAGCCCGGGCACCGCCAACTCGAACCAGCGCCCGCGCAGCCGGGTGATCCCCTCGCTGACCGGCAACAGGGCGCTTGCCGCCGTGCCGCCCGCCAGCACCAGCACGCGCGGGCGGGCCAGCGCGATATGGCGCAGCACGAACGGCAGGCAGGCGGCGATCTCGGCGCTGGTCGGCTTGCGGTTGCCGGGCGGGCGCCAGTAGATGACGTTGGTGATCTGGACGCCGTTGCGGTCGAGGCCGATCGCCGCCAGCATGCGGTCGAGCAGCTGGCCGGCGCGGCCGACAAACGGGCCGGCCGATGCGGTCTTCGTCGGCGCCGGGCGCCTCGCCGACGATCATGACCGGCGCCGCCGGGTTGCCGTCGATGAACACGGTGTTGGTCGCGGTGCGCTTCAGCGGGCAGCCGTCGAAGCCGGCGACCAGGGCGCCGAGCGCCTCGACCGTCTCGGCGCCGGCGGCGACGAGGCCGCGCCGACTGCGCCGCCTCGGCCAGCGATTCGGCGAGCGCTCCCGGCGGGCTGACGACGGCCGGCGCGACGCCAGCCGGGGGCGCCGCATCTCGCGCCGGCGGGCGCGGCGGCGGCGAGCGCCGGTGCGGCTGGCGGCGGCGGCGCCAGACGGTCGAGCGCGACCGCGCCGATCGCCTCGTCGGCGCCCATCGCGATCTGCCATTCGAGCAGCGCCAGCGCCGCAACGGGCTGCAAGATCGGGGTCGCCATCGGCCGAGTTTACCATCGAGCCGCCGGGAAGCCTCGAATATAGTCCGCACCGCGAAAATGCAGCGCATTAGAGGTGGCCCAGTGGGGAATCAAGCGGCGGAACAAGGACGGCGGGGATCGGGTGGCGGACGTCGAGCGCGAAAAGATGGAATACGATGTCGTCATCGTCGGCGCCGGGCCGGCCGGCCTTGCCGCGGCGATCCGCCTGAAGCAGCTTGCCGCATCGGCCGGCAGCGAACTCGGCGTCTGCGTCATCGAGAAGGGCTCCGAGGTCGGCGCCCACATCCTGTCGGGCGCGGTGTTCGAGCCGCGCGCCCTCAACGAGCTGATCCCGGACTGGCACGAGCGCGGCGCGCCGCTCAACACGCCGGCGGCCGAAGACCGCTTCCTGCTACCTGACGCGAGAACCGCGCGCTGCGCCTGCCGACGCCGCCGCAGATGCACAATCGCGGCAACTACATCATCAGCCTCGGCAATCTGTGCCGCTGGCTGGCGACCCAGGCCGAAGAGCTCGGCGTCGAGATCTATCCCGGGTTTGCCGCCGCCGAGGTGCTTTATGACGAGGATGGCCGGGTGCGCGGCGTCGCCACCGGCGACATGGGCATCGGCAAGGACGGCGAGCCGACCGACCGCTACACGCCGGGCGTCGAGCTGGTCGCCAGGCGAGACGCTGTTCGCCGAGGGCTGCCGCGGCTCGCTGACCAAGGGGCTGATCGAGCGCTTCGACCTGCGCGACGGGCGCGACCCGCAGACCTACGCGCATCGGCATCAAGGAGTTGTGGGAGATCGCGCCCGAGCACCATCAGCCCGGGCTCGTCGTCCACACGGTCGGCTGGCCGCTGGACGGCGGCACCTATGGCGGCTCGTTCCTCTATCACCTCGAGGACCGGCAGGTTGCGGTCGGCTTCGTCATCGGGCTCGATTACCGCAACCCCTATCTCAGCCCGTTCGAGGAGTTTCAGCGCTTCAAGACCCATCCCGCGATCCGCCCCACCTTCGAGGGCGGGCGGCGCATCGCCTATGGCGCGCGGGCGCTCAACGAAGGCGGGTTGCAGTCGATCCCGCGGCTCGATTTCCCCGGCGGGGCGTTGATCGGCTGCGCCGCCGGCTTTGTCAACGTGCCGAAGATCAAGGGCAGCCACACCGCGATGAAGTCGGGGATGGTGGCGGCCGAGGCGGTCTTCGCGCGGCTCGGCGGCGATGCCGGCGCCCGCGTCGAGGACGCGCTGCGACAGAGCTGGGTGTGGGACGAGCTTTACCAGGTGCGCAACATCCGGCCGAGCTTTCGCCTCGGGCTGTGGGGCGGGCTGGCCTATTCGGCGCTCGACACCTACCTGCTGCGCGGCCGGGCGCCGTGGACCTTCCACCACCATCCCGACCACACGCAGCTGCTCCGGGCCGGCAGCGTGCCGCGCATCGACTATCCGCGGCCCGACGGCAAGGTGACCTTCGACCGGCTGTCGTCGGTGTTCATCTCGAACACCAACCACGAGGAGGACCAGCCGCCGCATTTGCACCTGCGCGACCCGGCGAAGGCGATTGCGGTCAATTATCGCCTCTACGACTCGCCCGAACAGCGCTATTGTCCGGCCGGCGTCTACGAGATCGTCGAGGAGGCCAGCGGCGAGAAGCGGCTGCAGATCAACGCGCAGAACTGCGTGCACTGCAAAACCTGCGACATCAAGGATCCGGAGCAAAACATTGATTGGGTTGTACCCGAGGGCGGCGGCGGACCTAATTATCCGAACATGTAATGCCCTGTCGCCGCCCGGCGGCGAAAGGCGGATCGAAACGATGACGCCTGCGGCCGCGAGCCGATCGGCCAAACCCATCGGGGTGTGGTTCGCGATGGCGGTGCTGGCGGTTGGGCTGGGCATCGCGCCCGCGGCGGCAACACCGGCCGCAGCCCCGGCCGATCATCGGGCGGCGACAGCCGAACCGCGCAGCCGGCTGTTCGGCGACTACCTGGCCGCTCGGCAAGCGCAGCAGACGCGCGATTTCAGCGCCGCCGCAAGCTGGTATGAAAAGGCTATCGCGCTCGACCCCGACGCGCCCGAGCTGATCAGCCGCACCTTCCTGATGCAGGTCTGCGTCGGCGACTTCGCGCATGCCCGCGCGTTGGCGCCGAAGGCGCTGAAGCTCGATCCCGGCGACGCTATCGCCGATATGGTCCTGCTGGTCGATCGGCTGCAGGCCGGCGATGCCGCCGGAGCGGTGAAGCGCGCCGCGGCGCTGCCCTCGGAAGGCGTGCACCGCTTCGTCTGCGCCGTTTGCGCTGGCCTGGACGCGGATGGCTGCGGGCGATCTTGCCGGCGCCGATACCGCGTTGCAGGGCCTCGACAAGTTCAGCGGGTTCGAGCCGTTAAAAGTGTTTCAGCTCGGCATGCTTTACGATTACGCCGGCAAGCCCGACAAAGCGCGGCAGTTCTTCGACAAGGCGCTGGCCGGCAGCAAGGAGCTGAACTGGCGGCTGACCGAAGTGATCGCCAATTTCGATGAGCGCCACGGCCGCGGCAAAGAGGCGCAGGCGCTGTTCAAGCGGTTCATTCAGCAGAACAGCGGCAGCGACATGGCGCAGTCGATCGTGGCGCAGCGCCCTGCCGGCCCGCCCGAGCCGCTGATCCGTTCGGCGAGCGACGGGCTCGCCGAAGCCATGTTCGATCTGGCCAGCGTGCTGAACCAGGCCGAGACGATCGATCTGTCGCTGCTTTACGACCGTTTCGCCCTGGCTCTGAAGCCGCAATTTCCGCTCGCCCAACTGCTCCTCGCGGACATCTTCAGCGCCCAGAACAAGCCGGCGCAAAGTCTGACCGTACTCAGCGAGATCCCGGCGAACTCGCCCTACTACATCTCGGCGCAGCTGCGCGCGGCGATCAACCTCGACACGCTCGACCGCACCGACGAGGCGATCGCCCAGCTCAAGGCGATGGCAGCCGACCACCCGGCGCTGGTCGGGGCCGAGGTGGAGCTCGGCAACACCCTGCGCAGCAAGAAGCGCTTTGCCGAAGCGGTGGCCGCCTACGACGAGGCGATCCGGCGCAGCGCGACGGCCGGCCTGCCGGAGCGCTGGTCGCTGTTTTACGACCGCGGCGTTGCGCTCGAACGCTCGGGGCAATGGAAGCGCTCCGAGGGCGATCTGCTGCACGCGCTGAAGCTGAAGCCCGACCAGCCGATGGTGCTGAACTATCTCGGCTATTCCTGGATCGATCGCGGCGAGAACCTGGACCGCGGGTTGAAGATGATCGAAAAGGCGGTCGCGCTGCGTCCCGACGACGGCTACATCGTCGACAGTCTGGGCTGGGCGCATTACCGCATGGGAGATTACAAGGGCGCGGTGCAATACCTGGAAAAGGCGACCGAGCTGGTGCCCGAGGATCCGACGCTCAACGACCATCTCGGTGACGCGTATTGGCAGACCGGGCGGCTGGTCGAGGCCCGCTATCAGTGGCGCCGCGCTCTGCAGTTCCATCCCCAGGAAAGCGATATCAAGCCGATCGAGGCGAAGCTCGAGCATGGCCTCAACGCGGCCGCGTCGCAGCGCGGCGGCTGAGCCGGGCGGCGGACCGCTCCTCGCGCGGGCATCGCGACGTGCAGGCGAACGCGTTCGCGCCGGCCAAGGTCAATCTCTACCTGCATGTCGTCGGGCGGCGGGATGACGGCTATCACCTGCTCGACAGCCTCGTCGCCTTCGCCGATATCGGCGACCGACTGACCGCGACCCCGGCCGACACGCTGTCGCTGAGGGTCGCCGGCCCCGAGGCAGACGCGCTTGCCGCGCTCGGCGCCGACAATCTCGTGCTGCGCGCCGCCCGCCTCCTTGCTGCGGCAGTCGAGCCCGTTGAGGGAGAACGTGCCGCGCCCGGGGCCGCGCTGGTACTCGACAAGCACCTGCCGGCCTCGTCCGGTATCGGCGGCGGGTCGAGCGACGCGGCCGCGACGCTGCGCCTCCTCCCGCTGTTGTGGCGGCGGCCGCTCGCCCCGGCAGCGCTCGCATCGCTCGCCGTGCGGCTCGGCGCCGATGTCCCGGCCTGCCTCGCCGCCCGCCCGGTATGGGTCGGCGGCATTGGTGAACAGCTCGACCCGGCCGCGGGACTGCCGCGCGCCGGAATCGTCCTTGCCAATCCGCGCGTGGCGTTGCCGACCGCCGCGGTGTTCGGCGCGCGCCGGGGTCCGTTCACCACGCCCGGCCGTTTTGCGGCAATGCCGCGCGATGCCGGGGCGCTGGCCGCGGCGCTGGCGGATCGTCGCAACGACCTGACCGAAGCCGCGCTGACTCTCGTCCCGGAGATCGCGTTCGTGCTCGAACGCCTCGCCCGGTTGCCCGGAGCGCTGCTCGCGCGCATGAGCGGCAGCGGGGCGACCTGCTTTGCCCTGTTTGCCGATCGTCCCGCGGCACTGGCCGCGGCGCAGCTTCTGGCGCAGGTCGAGCCGCGCTGGTGGTCGGCCAGCGGTGCCCTGCTGAACGCGCCGCCGCCGGTCGAGATGAGCGCAGCGCCGCGGGGCAGCGGTGTCGGCTCGACGGTCTGATCGGTATTACCGATCAGTCGCGCGGCCGAGGCCGAGCCCTCCGCCGGTCTTCAGCACGGGAGGCGGGCCGGCTGGCGCTGCGAACGGGCCGACCGTCGAGTCCCGGGGCCGGGACTCCGCATCATGCAGTGCATCGACCACAGCCGCCGCCTGCATCACCGCCTCCGCCTTCTGAGAGCCGGATGATTGTGCGAGCAATTCGGCCGCCCGCCGCTCGGCGCTGCGGTCGCCGCGGCGGGCTGCGGCGCGATACCAGGCATAGGCGTCGGAAAGCGAGCGTCCGACGCCCTCGCCCTTTTCGTAAAGGATCGCGAAATTGACCATTGCCGGCACCAGCCCCTGCAACGCGGCCTGGTGATACCAGCGCGCCGCCGCTACCCAATCCTGCGGCGTGCCGCGCCCCTCGGCGTAAGCCAGAGCCAGATTATATTCCGCCGCTGGATAATCGCGTGACGCGGCGCGTTGATACCACGATATCGCGGCATCCGGATTTGGCGCGACCCCGAGCCCGCGTTGGTAAATCACGCCGAGATTAAACTGGGCGGCAAGGTTGCCACCTTGCGCCGCAGCGTAGAACCAGGATGCCGCAGCGGCCAAGTCCCGAGCGAGACCGTCGCCGCGCACATAGAGCACCGCAAGGTTGTATTGTGCCACCGGATCGCCGGCCTTGGCGCGGTCAAGATAGCGCGCGGCTGCGTTACCCGTCTCGCTCGCGCCGGCAAGCGCCGCAACTGGCCGTTCCGGGGCGGCGGCCGGACGCGGCGTCGCCCCGGCCAGCCGGGCCAGGCGCTCGCCGCCGTGATAGAGCACAACCGCCACCACTCCAACCGAGGCGGCCGTCGCGCCCAACCACAGCAGACGGCGCATGCCGGCGGCCGCCCGGCGACGTACCTGCGCCGCGCCGGCCAGACTGCGGCCCTGACCGGCCGCCGCAACCGCTCCCTCCGCGACCGGGGCGGACGGGATGCCCGCCGCGGTCGGCTGGCCGGGATCCTCGTCGGCCGACGCAGAGGGGTCGAACGCACCGGCGAACCCGATCCAGCGCACCTCGCGCCACGGGACGGCGGACGGCGGCACGGCCGGCCGTGCCGCGCTGACCGGCTCGACCCACCGGAGCTCGTCATTGCGCAGACTCATTGGCTCGCCGGGGGAAACGGCGTCAAAGGCATGACAATCAAATCTCGCCGGGGCGCCGAGCTATTGAAGGCAAACGCGCCGTGCGATGCAAGCCGATCGTGCGCCATGCCGCCTCGCGGCGCGCCGTGCGGCGGAATGCGCCGCGAAGCGCTTGAGGGGGCGCTCCGCATGGGTTACCTGTGTACCAAGCGATCGCCGCGAGCCTTGCGAGCGCCAAGGCGCCGGCGCGGCGCCAAATGGTGGGGCGTAGCCAAGTGGTAAGGCAGCGGATTTTGATTCCGCCATACGGAGGTTCGAACCCTCCCGCCCCAGCCAACACTTAGAGAATCTCGCAACAGTTTGGGTCTCCCTGGGGTCTCACGCAAACTCGCCATAACCTGGGCAAGAGGGGCCTTCTCAGCGTTGCTGGGACGAAATGGTGGCTGCCGCTCACGCCGCACGGGCGAGAAGCTCCTGCACCTCGATCTCCCCCTTCGGGAGGTCGAACGCGACGCGGTACAGGTCGAAGAAGCCGTACTGTCCAAGAAGGCCGTGCCCCGTCTTCGAGAGCGACGGCATAAAGCCGACTTGCACGTTGTCGTGCGACCGGTCGCCGATGTGCAGGGTGACGCGATGGAGATAGAACGGTCGGCGCTCGCCGTCGACGACACCGCCGATGTCGCGGCGCTCGCCAGCCTCAAGGTCGATGCCGAGCAGCGGAGCCAGTTCGGCGTGCATGAGGTTCATGTCGGCGCCGCTGTCGATCAGCGCGCCTGCCGGCCCTGATGGGCGACGGCAATCCGGACGATGGGCCGCTTAAACCCGTGCGGCAGCCTCGTGTACGGGAGCTTCATGTTGACCAGCGAACGCGACCACCTCGTCGGGGATAAAGGTTAGGGCCGCCTCGGCGAAGCCTTTGGTTTTCGCCTCCGCAAGGGCCTGCTCGGCCGTGGTGCCTTTGCCGACAACCGTCTCGTTGTCGTCGTCCAAGGCTACCCAGAGGCCCTTGTATGTCTCGTATACCTTTGTCCAGTCGATAAATTTCATACACGCACTATAGCATATCGCCCTCGCGGCGCGGGGTTGGCCGCGGCAGCTCGTGGTCGGTTCCCCACGACGCCAGCCACTCCATGACCTCCTCGTGTGGGACGCCGGGCGTGCCGGAAACGGCCTCGTCGAGGCCCTCCCTGATCTGCCGCACCTGCCAGGCATTTGCCTCGATGTACGCTTCGATCGCCATGCACGCGACCTCCGCAGGGTCGCGCCCCATGTCGCGCGCTATGTCCGCCAGTCTTTCCTTCAGCACCTCGCGGTCGCGCTCGATCATCGCCTCGATCTGATTGTCGCGCTGCCCCAGCTGGTGATCCTTGCGGTTGATCTGGTCGCGCAGGAATGCGTTCTCGCTTTCGAGCTGGCCAACGTAGCGAACATCGGGCGCGTCCAGCCGCGGCTGTTCGCGAACGGACGCCTCGTCACTTTCTGCCGGCTACTCGACAATCTCCGGTGAGCGAACGGCCGCGTCCGGTCGCGACTGTTCGCGTCCGTGCGCTTGGCTCAGTTGCTCGATTTGTTCGATGTGGCGAGCAACCGACTCCGGCGTGATGCGATACCGTTCGCCATAGGTCGTCTGCTCTCGGATCGCCGTGAGATCGCCGCGGAAGCAATATTTCTGGATGGCGCGCATCGTGCGCGCATGGCCCGCCGCTTCATAGAGGGCAGCGGCGTCCTCGACGGTGAGCGTGTACGCCTGTTCGTCACCGTTCGCGTCCGGCCGCGGTTGTTCGTCCATGCTCGTAGGGTAGCATCCGAGGGGACCCGTTGATCGCCGGCTATCCCCACCTGCGTGGGTGGAGTAGGGGAGTGGAGGCTTCTCGATCGAGCCCCGATTGGATCTCCAACCGGGCCGAGCTGAGTGAGCCGTGGTTCGGAAGGCTGCACGGTCGGCTGAGCGCGTAAGCGGCCAACCGTCATCAGTTTGGCCGCAGCCCTATGGGTATTTCGCCTCTGCTGCCCGACCGTAACTCGTGGTCGCGCTGTTGATACTGCGCGACTGCAGCCTTGTCAGCTAACTTGGATCTAAGGCCACACCAATCGTGGTCTTGAGGTCTTCGGCCACGACATAAGTTACCGGTATAGTGAATGCATCGAGAAGCTTGTCGTCCTTACCGTACTTCTTGGCAACGACCTTCAGCGCCGCGTGGAGTTTTTTACCTTTTACTGTCGAGGGAGCCTTGCCGCCAGCTGCGTCCCACATCGCCTCGGCATCCGGTGACCCTCCATTCGGCCATACGGCCCGAACAATTGCTTGCCGTTTAGAGAGGAAGGTATCGCGGGCCCCCCCGACAAACTGAGCCGCTTCAATTCGCCAGTTTTCTGCCTCATCCAATGAAATTTCATATAAGGCGGCGAGATAATAAGCGGTGCAGAAGTAACCCTCCACATCAGATCCAGAGGTAACCCAGGGAAACACGCCCTTAGTATGAAAGGTCTCCTTCCAACGCTCCGCCTCCTCTTCAGTCATAAAGTCTCCGTCCCGGTGTATGATGGCATTCAACTTCAGATCGCCATCGACGAGTAGGCCTTCAAGCAGCTTGTCACGCGGAAGGTTATCGATCCCGAAGCATCGGCAAACTGCAATTTGACGACTGAGGTCGGGCCATTGTCGCAAAATGGCCCGGAGCGGCTTGTCCTCTTCATCTTCGACGAAGAACAGGACCGACTTATCAAGCCCACCCCACCCTAGGAGCCGGCGGATCGCATCAGCGTCTTCCGTCTGTATGCGACCGTCCTTCATCCACACCAGCCTCGCCGACGGAGTAGCCGCCCGAACGATGTGAGGGCTATGGGTCGCAAGGATGATCTGGGTGTCATACTCTCTAGCGGCCCGTTCGAGCGCTTCGATCAGGCGCTCCTGCTTATCAGGGTGGAGGTGCGAATCTGGCTCGTCGATCAGCATGACCTTCGGCTCGAAAAGTATCAGATACGCAAAGATTTGAACGACCTGCAGAACGCCAGTAGCGGCCGTTTCAAGCGGACGTTGTTGGTTCGAAAGCTCTTCAGTCTGGATCGAGGCCGATATTGGTAATCTTCCCGATCGTTGAATGACACGTCGATAGTGACGCCCGGGTGCACTTGGTTGATCAACTCATTGAGTTGGCGCATGCGCTGCGGCCCGGCTTGGTCATCGACGTCATTTGCCCCCCTAGTTCGAAGATTTAGGAGGATGTTCCGCAACACCCCGCCAGCGTCCCCGCTTGCCGCCTGCCGTCTTAAAGTCGGCTGAGCGAGAATTGTCTCCCTCTCGGCAAGACCTGCCAATCCCGGTATGTAAGCGGTTATGAACTGGAAGCGCTGTTTATAGGGCGTGACGGCACCGCCGCCGTCCATGTAGGCAGTGATGCCGCCCTGGTTCCGCGCGGCGCGGATACGCACCGTCGTCTGGGCCACCTCCTCGCCAACTAGGCGATGGGAGAATACAACCTCTACCGGAGTCGAGTTTGCGTCTGTCTTCAGTTCGCCCTTGTGAAGCGTCTTTAGCGGCTCGCTAGATGGAACGTAGTCGAGGCGTTCAAAGGAAATCATCTCCTTCGTATTCTTAGGGGCCACGTAGCTAGCCGCGCGAGCGGCCCAATGGATCGCTTGGAGAACGGATGACTTGCCGCAGCCATTCGGACCGACGAGGATCGTTACACGGTTGACAGGGATCACAGCCTCTTCGGTCGCCTCGAAGTTCCGAACAGTTATTGTGTCTAGAGCGCTCCAGCGCCGGGCTCTGGGTGATCTTGTATCAGTGATCGTCAGCGCGCTCGGGAGACTGGGAGGTTACCTCCGGCTCCCCAGTGGCCTCGACGGTGAAATGCTTGCCATCGATAGGGAACAGGTTCCTCTAGCGCTTGGGCCGGCGTGATTTCCTCAGCTTTCTTCAGGACTTCGAACGGCCGGGCGATTTTGACCCAAATGCGGGGCTCGTCGGTTTCGGCACCCATCCGAGAGAACAAGAGCAGCTGCGCGATCGCCGCTCTGATGGCGGCACCTACGGCCGCAGCAGCGGTTGGACATTCATGCGCCGTGCTTTGCGAATACCTGCACAATTTGGCTGGCATCGGCGTAGCGGCCGAGGCGGTCGTCCTCGCCGCTCCGAGCCAGTGCCTCGCGCTCGTCGTCATCGAGCCGATAGATGCCGAGATGCTGCGACCGCATCGCGACGAGCAACTCCACAACCTCCGCCTGCGCCTCTTCCGGTAACTCGGCGGTCCGTCGGATCAACTCCTCAACTCGTTCTTGAGTGTTCATACAGCGATAGTGTAGCATAGGGCGGTGTATGGGCAAAGAAACGGTAGATAAAATTTGGATGCTTATCGAAATCGGTCAAACTTCTGTTTATGAATCTTGCCCGAAATGGAAAATACAGCGCAGTTGAGCCATATTCTTCTGCTCTCGGGAACTGAGTATAATTTTACTAATGCTCAATAGCGCGCCGATTGGCGCAGGTTAGTTGAGCAACGTGGGCGCGTGGTTGGCGAACCAGCCAACGGCGAAGAGCACCGCGATGATGATGAGTATCGTCCAGAAAATGCCGCGCATCGTGGTGTTCTCGGGTGTGTGCCGCCCGGAAGGGTGGGAGCCCCGTTCTTTAGGACACGATGCCGGCGAGTATCCCCGGAGTAGGTCAGATCGTTATGGTGTGGTCGTGTCAGTGGGGCTGGTCGACGACACTGGCGCGCTGGCAGGGGCTGGGGCACTCGTGTCGGCTGTAGCGGCGTCTGCCGGAGTGGGGGCGGTCGTCGGCGATGCGCTCTGATCGGTAGGCGCGTCAGTGGGCGTGGCTTGGTCGGATGTCGAGGTTGCTGAGGTGCCCGAGGTCGGCGTAGCTGCCGGGGAGGTTGTCGCGGTAGTCGCGGCGGGAGTGGAGGATGATGTTGCGTCTGGCGTCGAGGATGCTGCGGCAGGGGTTAATGAGGCATCCGACGCGGGCATTGCCGGGGCGGCCGGAGCGCTCCCCTGCCCCGCGGGCGGGGTGGTGCCGCTTCCCTGCCCGGCCTGCCGGAGGAGTGTGGCGAGTTGGGATTTCGTGATGCAGACGGGCGTCGGGTCGTTGGCGCCCTCGGTGAGACAGAGTTCGTTCTGCACGTAGACGTTGTTGCTGTAGATGTTCTTGGCGAAAAAGTCGTTGATGCCGTTGCCCGCATCCCCAAGCCAAGCAATAAGATTGTCGCGGAACGCGCCGCCGATCTTCATGATCTCTTGGATAGCGGCGAGCGCCGGGCCCCAGAGGCCGTTGAAGTTGATGGAGTAGGTGCCGCCGGGCGTGAGCGCGGTCGGGGTCGTGGTCGAGACGAGGTTGGGCCAGATCCTTTGCACCTCCTGGGCGATAAGGCCAAACTGCTCGGGCTGGTTGGCGGCGAATTGATTGTTCCAATAGAACGATACCGGGTCGAGCTGCATCACCTGCGAGAGCGTCGTGGAGGCGTCGAGAGGGGTGATCCGCTGCTTCAGGCGCTCATCAGAGGAGCAGGTCGAGAGCGTGTTCATGCCAGCAATGGCCGAGGTGTTGTAGCAGAGGGAGTTGCTCGTGCCGGCGGCGAGGCTGGCCACGGCAACATTGCCACCGTTGACGCGCAGTTCGGTGTTGTTGTTGCTGTAGAGGTCGAGGATGCCGTCCGAGGGCGAGAACATACCGGTATCATAGTTGCCGTCGTTTTCAAACGTGTACCCGCCGCCGGTGGTTCCTGTCGAACTCGGCCGCGAGGACCTTGCCCGCAACGTCGAGGGTTGCGTTCGGACTCGTCGTCCCGATGCCGACGTTGCCTGTGCTATCAATAATCAGCCTCTCATTCGCGGTGCTAGTCCAGAATGTGAGCGCGGTATCAAGCGTGCTGTTAGCGCTGTAGAACTGCAATTCCTTATTTCCTGTAGATTGTTTCGTGATTTTAGAAAAGGCGTTAGAGGCCGTCTTCCCCCCAAAATACAGATTGTCGCCAGCCGCGACGAGGTCTGCATTTGTGGTGGTTGCATCTCCGTTAAATGTGGCCGCCCCGCTAGTCTTGATAGTTCCTGCACCAGTGTTGACCACACCAACACCGAGCCCAACGGTCAGATACCCACTGCCCGCGACTGAAAGAGTTGTTGCTGAACTCGTCGTCCCGATGCCGATGTTGCCCGCGGTGGTGATTCGCGCAGCTTCAGAGTTATTGGTTTTGAATATAATATTTCCGACCGTCGCATTATTGGATGTGTTGATAAGAGAGAGATTTCCAGTAGTCGGATTATACAAATCTATATATGTAATGTCGGATACTCCGCTGATACGGCTGTTACCGAGTTGCAAGTTACCAGTGAGGCTGCTTGTGGCAGCGACCCCACCATTGAGGGTAAGCGCTGTCGTACCGTTCGGCATAATAATCTTGAATGTATTGCTCCCTCCCGTCCTTAATATATTTCCAAGAGAGGCATCAGCTCGTATCTCCGTATAATACGAGGGATTGCAGGACGCGCCGGACGGTTGCGCCTCGCGCCCAGCCGCCATGGCGGCGGTCAGTATCGCGGCGAGGTGGTCGAGATCGGCGAGGGTGATGCCAGAGGTAGAGACGGCGAGGGCGGGTGAGGTGACCGGGGGCGCGTAGGCGAGCGTCGCGGCCGACGGATTTTGCTCACGGTTGGCTGAATGCGGCTACTTGATCCGGATGCATTCTGTTGGCTCGACTGTCCCGCGCTTGACAAAGCGAGAGGGTGGGTCGGGGTGATTGTGCTCTGCCCTGCTGCCGCGGCGGTCGGTTGCGCGCGAGGCGCGAGCGCATCGAATACTCCGGCGACGAAGTTGAGCGCGCTATCGATGTAGCTGCCGATGGTGGCCGCGAGGTCGTCAACAACGCCGGCTACTTGCGCGTGCGGCGCCGATGCCGATGCCGTGTTTGCAAGGGCGGTATCCATTCGTCCCGTAAGCGGCAGCCGCGGAAGGACAACCAGCGCCGTAATCACGAGCCCCGCGATCGCGGTCGCGGCAGCCGCGCGGCGCGCCGTGGGCCAGGCGCGGCGTCGTACCGGCGCGCCGGCCTTCCCCGTCGCGCTCGACTGATGCCGCCGATATTCTTCGCGGCGCAGGCTCACGAGCTCGGCCGCATGCGCGGCTTTACGCGCATCCTGTTCAAGCATGAAGGCATGCAACGAGCCTTCATCGATGAGCCATCGTTTGTCGACCAGCTTCCCAGCGATCTGCCCGGATCGGCACAGACGCATGATGTGGCTGCTCGAAAGGCCGGCCGTCGCTTCCGCCTCGCGCGCTGTTATCCAACGGTCGCCGTCAGCGCGTGAGTCATTAGCCATACAGCAACGATACGACGCACCTCTGATTGGGGGTCAACATTCGTAGTCTTTTACTAGAGGTATCACGCATGCCATCAGGGTCGAACGTGCCTACACGATAGCAGGCTCGATACGCAAAGGCCCGTCGTTTGCGGCGGTTGGGTGTTGATAAGTACGCCGACGATGCGGTTCGAGTTTCTCCTCTTTAACGGGTAAGGAAAAGGATATTGGGGAGACTGCCGGCCTGTTGGTATGTGCCGGAGACGCGCATTTTTTGACTGGGGCGCCTTGGGCCCCATGCGAGGCGATGGCGAGCGATATTGCGGGGTGGCTCGCCGAGCGGAGCGCGTATGCTGTCGCTGGCTGTCGGCGCTATTGGGGCCGGGCGACGATAGATATAGATATTGTGAGTGCCGGATGGCTTGACGACTGACGGCCGGTATCTCGAGCGGACGAGGTAGAAAAGAAAGGATATTGCGGGGGTTTGTAGCTCGGACGGATGTTTCTGTGTTGGATTGCCAGACTGAACGGATATCTGACTTCCTGTGTGATTGCTCCTGGCGAGGGGGGTAGAATTGGGCGAACGCCGCTATCGCCGATCAAAGCCACATCGTTTGGCCGAAACCCTGCTCTCCCAGCACCCCGTCGCCATGCACTGAGTGAGATATTTCCTGCATGCTGCCAGGCACTGGGCAGAGCTATTCATACTCTTTTGGCAAAAAGAAAAACAGACCTGCTGACGCTCGGTACAGGTATCGGCAGCCGCAGGTGCTGGGACCGTCACCGCGGCGATCAAAACGACCGCAAGCACTGAGGTCGCGCCGAGAAGGCATCTCATTGTCTTGCTCCGGTTCCAGAAGCGTCAAGCCGTGTCTTAAAAGACCGGCGGATCGGCGCCGTATGACTTAGGCGGGATTAGTCGCCCCTTTTATGGTGACTGTATTGGAGCTGGCGTCCCATTGCACCTCGCCGATTAAGCCAGCACCGAGTGCGCCGCCGAGTCCGGCGCCGATAAGCGCGCAGGCGATGGTTGTGATTGCGCTCACGGCACCGGTCGGTTCTATGTTGCGCGCAATCTCAATAAGGAGACCGGCACCGGCACCGACCATCGTTCCGGTCCCAACCCCCGCCGCCATTCGCTGCTCCGGCGTCAGCGAGGAATAGGCGCCGAGCGCCTGCTGTGCTGAGGGGTGTACGGTGAGCACTGGCGTTTCGCCCAACGGTGATTTGAAGACGGCCAGCAGCGTATCGATGTCAGAGGAGGCAAGAGAGGAACGCAGTTGTGGCGCCTCGCTTGCGGTCGGCGCTTGCACGGTTACAGCACTACCCTTCGTCAGTGCATCGGCGATGATCTTCTGCGTCTCAGGTCTGAGGACTGAAGGTGCATCCGAAATTTGTGCAAAATCAAAGCGCGTGGATTGTAGCTTCACGGGTCTCTCCCCTTCGGCCAGCGACGTCTGGTAACGATCGATTATAGCAGAAGAAGCGGCGGAGCGAAGGCGGTCAGGGTCGCGGTACACTACTCCTTAGGCGATGGGGTTCTCCGGCCTGCGAGCCGGCGCCGGAATTGTTCGGGCGCTCGGTAGCGGGACGGAGGAGAAATGTCAGTTCTTTCCGAAGAGATGCGGCGGGCGAAGCTCGCCAAATTGGTCGAGGTTGAGGGGTTCGAGGATGATGCGGCGCTGTTCGCCGCCTCGATCAGCGACAGTGTGTGCCCGGCCATTTGCTGCAATCCGGACAACCCGGACTGCGACTACACGACCGAAATGGAGCCGGACCAGGATCGCGGCTGGTGCGAAGCCTGCGGTACCAACACGGTCGTCTCGGCTCTCGTCCTGGCGGGCATCATCTGATGAGCGCCGAGCGCATCCGGGAGCTGAACGACCGCTTCCGCACCACGATGACCGGCGGGCGCGTGATGCTAACCGGCGGCGTCGACGCCCTGCCCTCGGATGTAAAGGCGATGGTGATCCGCCGCGTGGCGACGTTCTCGGACTTCAACGCCGACAATGACCCCCACGCGGAGCACGATTTCGGCTCGTTCGAGCTCGCTGGCCACAAGTTCTTTTTTAAGGTCGATTATTACGATTTAACAATGACTTATGGGTCAGATAACCCGGCCGACCCGGCAAAAACAACCCGCGTGCTGACCATCATGCCCGCGGCGGAGTATTGAACCGCTTCCCTGCCCCGCCCTGGCGAAATGCCGGGGCGGGTTTTGTCTGCACCGAAGGTTCTGCTGGACCTGCTGGGGGCGGCAGAGATGCGCGTATGCGCATTGACTGGCGCGGCGGCCTTGCCGGCAGGATCATTACTCGGTATCGAACCCGAGCATCCGACGTTGTTCTCGTACCGCCCGGTTGATCTGTTCATCGATCTCGTGCCGCTGATGTCGAAGCAGATTTATTTGGTACTGGAGGCGGTTATATCGGCGCAGTCGATCAGGCGGCAGGTCCCAATAGCTCTGGCGAGCTCGATCCTCTTCGTGCTCATCTTCCCACCATCCTTGCACCAACGTAATCGACGGATTAACGGCGGTTGCTGGCCTGGATGATCCAATCGGTGCGGCGAAACTCGGCGCCGCAGCACACACGAGCGCGCCGAGCGCCATTGCGGTGAGCACCGGACGTAGCAAGGTCAGTTGCATGGTTTAATCCTCGAATGGGGTTGCCAGGCCGTCGCGGTGAGGCGCTTCCGCTTACCGTGTTCTTGAGCCGAGGCGGGGGTCTTTCGCGAAATTGGGTCCCGTCAGGGATACACGTATCCGTACGTCACCTGGGGCACCGCGTAGTAGGTCGGCGGGACGTAATACGCGGGGGGCGCGTAGTAGTAGCCGTAGCTGTAGTAGCTGGGGTACTGGCGGTAGTGCTCGCGCCATTCGTGGCGGCGCCAGGCATTTTCTTGTTCGACATGTTCACGCCATTCGTGCTGGCGCCACTGGCGGTTGCCCCAGTCGTCCGCATCGGCGCGCGCTGGCGATATGTTCAATCCGGTGACGAGAACCGCGGTGGCGGCAGTGAGCAGAAGTCCCGTGTGACGCATGACTTGCTCCGAGTTCAGAATCGTACAACGCACAGAAAACGCTACGCCATCGATGCGTATTCCTCCCGCTCAAGAATTTTCTGAATTCGGCGCCCCTCAGGATCGTGTTGACGGGAGCAGCCGCTAGGACCGCCGCGGGAGCGGCGCAATCACCGCTGCCTTTCCCGAACTGGGACCCCGAATGATCCGGGGAAACCCGGGACCCCACAAATTGGTGATGTGGAGCGTCGGTTGCGGCGAAATCTGCGCTATTGGGGGCGGCTGAGTGCCGGCGTCCCAGGCGACAATCAGCCTCTCCAGGTCGTCGCGGGAACTGACGCTGAAGCTCGCGCTGACATGACCGGACGCGCCTTTGATGTAATTCGCCACTCGGTCGAGCGGCCGACGGCGCGTGATCCGGGTGAGCAGGACCATCGCGGGCGAGCGGCCGGCAGTGGCGAGCGGGAGCAGGAGGCGGGACACCGCATGGGTCCTGTCCGAGGCGGTCGTGTAGACGCTCTCCTCAAACACTGGCTGGGAATCAGCGAGAACCCGATTGAAGGTGGCTGTCATCGCGCTGACGAACGACCATGGTCTGATATTCTTCCCGAATGGCTGGCCGGTGAGGTCGCAGCCAAGGTCGTCGACAATATGGCCCCCTATAAGCCGCCAGCGGTATGAGGCGTTATCCGCCTCAATCAAAGCGATATGCGGCAGCAAGCGGGGAATATCGATTGGGTCGATATCGCGCCGGTTAGGCGCGGTGCGGTTGCCGCGCTGTGCCTCCCAATAGCGGTACAGATCGAGGTGATGGGAGAGGGACGCTTTTGCGCTCATCTGCTACCGTGAGGCGCTCCCGATTAACGAAGCACTAACCGTAGCCCGTATTTCATCCAGTCGTGGCGATGCGTGCGGTTCGGTCGCGGGTACACCCTGGAATTGAGGCTCAGGCTATGAGCCGCTCCCCCGCCGCTGCGATGCGGCAGGGGAATTTCGTCACTCGGCGCTTAGCGATAGAACCCGTAGCGCCAGGCGTGGTGATGGCCGTGGTCGTGGTGCCGGTAGGAGTAGTGGACCGGGTACCACTTGTGATGCCCGTGCCATTCGCTGACCTGCTCCACCTGTGCGCGCCGGTACTGGTGTCCCCCGTCGTAGACTTCGGCGTTGGCCGGGGCCGCAGCCGCGAGACCGGCTGCGAGGCCAAGGGCAGCGATAACTGTCGCGATGGTACGCATGAGTTCCTCCGAGGGGTTGCCTACAACAATGGTACGCATCCGTGGCGTTGTATATTCCTGGGAAATTCACAATTACTTGCGCGCGCCGTCGGACGGGGTGCCGGCAGACGCGGCAAAATGTGAGACACTTCCCCGCCTGGCTGATGCCGGGCTGGGTTCGTCACCCCTCAGCCGATTTGGTGTTTCTACGAATCCAGAAATGAAAAGCCGCCCGCAAGGGACGGCTCTATTCTAAGGTACTCGCTCTCGGGAGTTGTATTGTATCAAGCGCGCTTGGGGATCGGCACGACGTTGGTGGATATCCCGTGCCAGCGCGGCGGCAGCTTGGCGATGTCGGTCAGGCCGATATAGCCGGCGAGGGTCCCGTCTTCGAGGCGAATGGGGATGGCGACGAGTCCCCGCATGATGCCGCGGCTCGCATAACCGATTCCGAGCGCCTTGGCGTCCTCGGCATTGAAGCCGAGGGCTTCGACCGCGACGTGCTCATGCTCAAGCTCAAGTGGCTTGAGGTTGCCCTCGGTTCGCGGGGCCGCTCCCCGTGGAGACGCGTCCCGGGAACCGGTGTCGCTGTCGCGCGACAGCCATTCCGCGGCGGCCTTCACGTCGCTCTTGCGGATGTGCGCCGCGAGCTGGATCAGGTCGCCGCCTTCGTGCGCCGCCCAGCAATAGAAGACGCCTTTGGCTGGTGTGACGACGATGGCGCGATCGCCGCCGGACTGGCAGGCCGGGCAGGGGCCGCGCAGCGCGTCGCCGGTGCGCTTCAGTGTAAGGTCGAGGAACGGCGCCACTTGTTCGATCGTGTAGCGTTGCTTCGGTTCGTTGAAGTCGATATAGGGCATTCCATCCTCCGGGGATTGGTCCGCCCTTCATTGTACCTTACCCGATTTGTACTCGGCTGCCGTCCGCGGCTATCCACGGCTCGTTGAACAACTCGTACATGACCGGCGGCACATGCCAGTTGGCGCCGAAGTAGGGTATCGACTTGAACAGGAAATTCCGGGCGTACTCCGGCGCGTTGAGGGAATGGTAGAAGTCGAGCATGTGCTGCAAATGCAGCGGATTTGTCGTGACGGTCAGGGTGTGCAGGTTCGGAATTCCGAGATGAGCGCGGTAGGTGCGGTTGGTGAGGATGTCGATGTAGCCTGCGAGCTTGCGGCCGTAGGCGGTTTTCGCGGTGTCGCTCGCGATGCTCTCCGTCCGCCGGTCGATCTCGACGGCGTAGAAATAGGGCCGCTCGCCCTGGACGGCGAACAAATTGTCGGGGACGACGTGCTTCCCTTTCGCCGGAATCGCCAGCGGATTGATGGCCTGCTTTGCCCTCTCGGGACATTTCGGGTGCGCGAGGATCGCGGCGAAGTCGCCGAACTTGAGCTGCCGGCGCTCGGCGGCAAGTTGGATCGATGCCGCGGTCGTGGCGCCCATGAAGCGATGGAGGAACGGATCGCTGCGCTGGTTGAGGCGTATCCCCCGCTCCGCGAGGATGGCGAGCGCGCGGGGTGTCAAATCGTAGATGTTGGGCTGGAACCTGCCGTCGACCGAGGCCCATTGCTGCTCCGGCCGGTAGAGGTAGGGGCCGTCGTTGAGGGTGCCGTGGGTGAGCTTGGTGATCTTCTTCTTGAACCAGCCGAGCCCCTTCCCGTGGTGTCGGGTCACCTCGTAGAGGTAATGGACCGGGAGCGGGCCGTGCCGGTTGATGGTCTCGAACAAGAGAACGTCGCGCTCGGTGATCTTGATATAGCCGCCCTTCGGTTGCGGCGGCGCGAACCTGAGCCTTCTTCCGAGTGTGTCAGTCGTCGTCATGCATGGGAAAATAAACCCGATAATATCCCGCGACTACGGACGCCATGGCGCGGCATGTATCTGATAGCGCCGCGTGAGGTGTCCTGCGTACGTTTGCAATTTTATCATAGCCGATAGTCGTCTTCGTCATCCTGCGGGGGCAGCGGTGGTGTTTGGCTCTCGGGTTGTCCTGCGCTCGCGCTCGAAGGCCGCTCCTCGGGCTGCCGGGGCTGCTCGCGCCGCTACTGTTTCCCACTGCCCTCTCGCCGTGTCCCCAAACTGACGCGCTCGCGGTTGCGGTCGAGAAAGGCCGCGTATTCGTCGTCGTCGAGCCGCTCCTGGGCTTCGAGCTTGCCGGCTTCAACGGGGACCTGCACGGCCTCAGGCGTCGCGTCGCGGATGTAGCAGGCGAAGGTCAGCCGCGGCATCGAGAGCAGCGTGTCGGGCGCGGTGCGCATGTTCGGCGCCAGGAACCGCGCGTCGGCAACCGACAGGCGGGACGCCAGCTTAGTGGCCGTGCTCGATGCGAGCGAGGAGCGCAGATAGGTCGTCGTCTGGTCGAAGAACTGGTGCGCCAGGATGCAGCCGACCTTGTACTTGCGCGCTTCGATCAGGAGGTCGTCGATGTTCTCGTCGAAATACTCGTGCGCCTCGTCGATCACCAGGAAGGTCGGCTTGCGCTCGGCCTCAGGGATGACGACGCGCTCCATGACGGCTTGCAACACGAGCGAGATGAACAGCCGCCCGAAATAGGGCGTGAAGGTGCGCAGAAAATCCTTGGCCGTGTCGACCAGGATCACCGAGCCGCGGTTGAGCTCGCCGAAGATGTCGATCTTGGTCTCCGGCTGGGTGAACAGCCGGGCGATGGTCGGGTTCTCGATGATGCCTTGCAGGCGCGAGCGTATCTGCCGCTTGGTGTCGCGGAACTCGCGGTCGACAAAATCGCGCTCGAAGAACTGGCGGGTCAAATCGGGGAGGGACTCGACGGCCTGATGATACGCGGCCGGCATCCGCTCCTCGGTCAGGTTGAGGAGGTCGAGGATCGTCGCCGGATACGGCAATGCCAGCATCAGGCGGCACATGTTGCGGAAGCAGACGCCCTGCTTGCCGGTCAGGTCGACCCCGAGCCCGTTGAACATGTACTCGAAGGTCTGGATCGCGCCGGCGACCACCTGCTCGCGCGCGATGGCGCCGTACTTGGCGATGCGCGCGCGGTTGATGTCGAAGATGTTGAGGGCCGGCGGATGCTCGATGTCCTTCGGGCTGATCAGCAGCGGCGGCCGGTCGCGGAAGGCGGCGAGGTGCGACACCTTGTCAATGAGATCGCCCTGGCTGTCGATGATGACGAGCGAGGGCGGGTCGTCGGACTCGAGGTCGTGCAGGATCAGGTTCTGCAACAGCTGGGTCTTCCCTGCCCCGGTGCCGCCGATGATCCAGGTGTGGGCGAAGCGGGTCTCCGGGTCGTAGGCGAGGGGGATTTGCGTCTGGTTGAACAGAAACTCGAAGGCGGTGTCGTGCAGGTACGTCTCGACCAGCTCGGTGGGCGGCAGGTCGTTCTTCGAGGCCGTCTTGAACGGCCGCTTGGGTTCCTGCGGGTCGGCGATATCGGAGGCGGCGCAGAGGTTGGAATACATTTGCCGGGCGGTCTCGACGAACAGGCCGGCGTCGATATAGCGCTGGTTCCATAGCGTCGCGTAGAGGCGGCCGATCAGCTTGCCGGGCTCGGGTAGCGCACAGATCAGCGGCACGGTGAACGGCGACGGCGCGACGGTCTTGGGCAACAGGTCCGCGATATGGTCGAGGATCGCCACAATGCAATCGCCGAGCATGTCGAGGAAGCGGTTCTCGTTGGCGTGAAAATGCTCCTTGCGGCGCAGTGCGTCGCGCAGCTCGACCATCTCCCGGAGCGACAGCGAGGGGTGGAACTCCGGCATGTCGAAGATGACGCGCTCGCCGCGGAGCAGGACGGAGAGAGCGGCATAGAACCAGGAGCGCAAATCTTCCGGCAGGCGCTCCTTAACCGGCGCGAACAGCGCCAGCTTGTACGCCCGGAATGCATCCTCGTCGGCGTAGCGGAAGTTTGCATGCAGGAAGCGGACGCGCTCATGGAGCGCCTCTGTTTCCGCCAGCTCGGCCGCCTTCTGGTTGCTGACCCGGTTGAAGAACGGCTCGAAGACGCTAGGCCGCCACTGTTGCTTCATCGAGGTCTACGACGATCTCGCGGCCGTCGAAGGTCGCCGCTGCCGCCAGAAACTCCTTGAGGTTCTTGCAGGCACCGAGGATCGCCTCCTCGCATTCGAGCAGCTCGGTCAAATCCTTGCACTCGATGTGATGGCCCTGCTGCAAGCTGGCGATCGTGATGTTGAGGTTCATCTTGGCGAGGACGAGCGAGCCGAGCCCCTTCAGGAGGCCCTTGGCGCTGCCGTCGACGTGACCCTGCATGCGGTCCAGGTGCTCGGCTGCGGCGCGGCTGTTGTAGATGACCTCGCCGCCGAGGCTGTACTTGTTGATGTTGGTGCGCTCCTCCGGGGTGTACTCGCCCCGGATGTCGGCGCAGAACAGGACGGTCTTGCCAATGAGGCCGGTGGTGCGCTGCGAGCGCTTGACCTTGAGTTGCATGGCGGCCTCCCTAGACCCGGTTCGCCGCCGCTTTCTGGCGCTTCCAATAGACAGCGCCGGCGATCGCCGCGGCGATGAGCGGCACGCTGGCCCACCAGTAGTAGATCACCGTAACGCCAGGTGTCGCCGCGATCCCGGCTGCGGTAGAGGCCCGAGCTGGCGGCCGCATAGACGATGACCGGATCTGCGGGATCGACTGTGATGGCATGCACATGCGTGCCAGAGAGCAGGTCGCAGAGCGTCCATCGATCGCTTTCCGCGGCGCGACGATACAGGCCGCTGACATCGCCGCCGGTGCGACTCGAAACGCCGACGTAAAGGTTGGTTTGCATGGATCAGGTTACCTTTCGGAATGGCTGCCTGTCGGCGTGCACCCTACTGGAAGTTACCGAGTAGCCGAACACGTTATAGGTACGCGCCTGATAACGGATCATGTAATCGGTGTAGTAAGTCGTCTCGTACCGAGGCGGCGGGCCAGGGCCGACGCAGGTGGGTACAGCGGCGATCGGCCAATCGATCTGCGCGTCGCAGAAAAACGCCAGCGCGTAGCGCTCGGCGCCGGCGAGATGGACCGCGCGGTGCGGCGTGGCGAGGAAACAATCGTTCGTCCAGCGCAGCGGCAGCTGCCCGCCGTTGACAATGAACGCGCCCGGAACGGTCGGGACGCCGATCCAGTCGCCGGCCCGGATGCGGAAGGCGAGCCCGGGCACGTCGTTGGGTGCGAGCAGCGTGAGGAAGCTCGTGTCGGTGTGCGGCGCGATGCCGAATTCGTCGTCGATTGCCTTCGGCTGCGACGGGTAATGGGTCGCGCGCAGCTTGTACTGCAAGTCCGTGAAGGGCCCGTCGAAATAGGTGGCGGGCAAGTCGAGCGCGCGGGCATAGACACGCACTAGCCGGGATAATTCGCCGGGGTCGGCGGGCATAGCGCAAAGCATTGGAATCGCGTAGGATTCGATTGCTGGGGCCGAACCTGCGGTTCCGGAGCGCCATGCACGCCGAAGTTGATCCTACCCTTCCGTTGCCGGGCCTGTCACCGGTCTGCGGCAGGCCGGTCGTCGCCTGTTTTGACGGCGGTCGGCTGTCCTCGGATGGCGGCATTCTGCTGCTGGCCGAGGTCGATCGCCGGCTCAAGATCGCCGAGCGGCTGGCGCGATGCCTCGAAGACCCGCGCGCCCCTGAGCAGATCCGGCACGAGATCGCCGAGATGATCCGCTTCCGCGCCCTGGCAATCGCGGCGGGGTATCCCGCTGCCAACGACTGCGACGCACTGCGCAAGGATGCCGCCTTCAAGATGGCGGTCGGCCGCCTGCCGGAGACCGGGGCGGACCTCTGCTCGCAACCGACCATCAGCCGGCTCGAAAACCTGCCCGGTCCGGTGGCGCTCAAGCGGATGATGGCGGCGATGGTCGAGTTGTTCTGCGACAGCTTCGATACCGTGCCCCGGCGCATCGTACTCGACATCGACGACACCGAGGATCGGGCCTACGGCCAACAGCAGCTCTCGTTGTTCAACGCGCATCACGACAGCCGCTGTTTCATGCCGATCCACATTTACGAGGCGATTTCGGCCAAGCCGGTCGCGGTCTTTTGGCCGGCCCGAGGCCATGGCCCTCCGATCGCTCTGCGATCGGGTCCTTCGGACACGGGCGCGCGGCTGCGCCGCGGGTGCGAGCGCAATCGGGTCGGCTACATCTTCGGCCTGGCCGGCAACAAGGTCCTGCTGCGCCGCGTGACGGCAGAGGCCGAGCCGGTTGCCTTGGATCGCCTCGACGCGCCCGCCGAGAGCAAGGTGCGCCGCGATGCCGAGTTCCTCTACGGCGCCAAGACCTGGAACACCGAGCGCCGCGTGATCGCCCGCGTCGAGGCGTCCGGTCAAGGCGTCGACAGCCGCTTCATCGTGACCAACCTGGCTGGCCTGGCCAAATCGCTCTACGAGAAAATCTACTGCGCGCGGGGGCAGGCGGAGAACCTGATCAAAGCCCACAAGCTGCATCTCGCCTCGGATCGCACATCCTGCACCAAGGCGACCGCCAACCAGTTCCGGCTGCTGATCCATACCGCTGCCTGTTGGCTGATGCACACCCTGCCCGGCCTGGCACCGAGATCATCGTTCTGGCGCGAGGCGCAGTTTGTAAGAGGCTGACCGAGTTTGGGCTGGTCGGGGTAGGTTCTGCTGGCCACGTCGTGCTCCTCCGCATTGGGGAGCCCTTATTTATTCGCGTTCGCCCACTGGCGCACGCAAAGGTCCGTCGCTAAGACGGTACTAGCCACCGGGTACCATATTAACCAAAAAACGCGTGCGAAATCAGCGAGTTATGGCCGGTTATTGAGCGACTTGTTTAACCATATAAGTGCTTGATTCTGTTGTGTTATCGGTGCAGATTTTGGATCCCGTTTTCAGGAGCCCTTCCCCCGCATCACGGTTGATTGGGACACCTCGCAAGCGGACGATTTCCGCACGAGAGGTGTGTCATGGCCGATCAAGCGAACGACGTTGGAGCGCGGCCGAGCGCCGCGGAGCGACCGCAAGAGTTCTGGCGCAGCGGCGCTATTTCTTGCTACGCGGTTATACCGATTCGGCTTAATTCATTCGGCTGGCCAGCATTCTCGCCTTCACCCGGACAATGCCGGCATGCACCGTCGCGATGGAGGCTTGCTGTGGTGCGCATCACCTCGGTCGGCTGCTGAGGTCAGGGGGGCACATGGTACGGATGATGTCGCCCCAGATAGACCCACATCCACGCTGCCGCCTTGCGGCCGCTTCGTTCCTGTCCGGCCTCGCGTGGTGACTTATTGGTGACTTGCAGTCTCCGGCCGCCGCTGATTTCCGATCATAAGCTATTGAAAAACTTGGTGGGTGCAGTAGGACTCGAACCTACGGCCCGCTGATTAAGAGTCAGCTGCTCTACCAACTGAGCTATGCACCCCCACCGAGGGAGGCGGGGTCTATAACAAAGCCCTGGCGGCTTGTCGATAGCCGCGGCGGGGTGGCGTCGCCGGCCTGTCCCGCCCTCCTTGCCGGGACCGGGTCGTGATCAGCGCGGCAACAGGGCCTCGGTCTGCGGCAGAGGCTCGGCCTGCGCCGACGGCGCTGCGGCCGGACGCGGCGACCAGGTGAAGATCGACGACATCGCGTAATTCCACACCGCAGACACGGCCGCGCCGGCCAGCCCGGCAAGCCACCACGAATGATGGTCGCCATTAAGGTAGGCGGCCACCCCGACATTGGCGGCGGCACCGGCGCCGCACACGGCATAAAACGATATGAGCCCCAGCCACAGGCGGCGGCCACGCAGGCGCCGGTCGCGATACGTGAACAGATTGTTGAGCAGGAAATTGCCGGTCATCGCGACCACCGTCGCGATCGCCTGCGCGGTCGCAAACGCCGCCAGTAGGACGTGCGTGCCGAACCACAGCGTCAACAGGTGGGTTCCGACACCGAGCCCGCCGATCATCGCGAACAGCAGGAAGCGGACGGGCACCGCCGGCCCGACCAGCTTCTGCAATAGAAGCATCACGTATTCCCACGCCACCATCGCGTCGAGCTTGCTCTCGCCGTGGACGCGCTTGCGAAAATTGAGCGGCACCTCGGCGAAGGCGAGCGGCCGCGGCGCCGAGGCGAACAGATCGAGCAGAATCTTGAAGCCCTGGCCCGACAGACCGCGCATCGCCTCGGCGAAGGTGTCGCGCTTGATCATAAAGAAGCCGCTCATCGGGTCGGTCAGGTCGGCCTTGACGACGAGCCGCCCGAGCCGGCTCGCGAAATCGCTGATCATGACCCGCGAGCTTTGCCAATCGCCGACGCCGCCGGTTCCGATGTGGCGGCTGGCGACGACGATGTCGAGCCGCTCCGCCTTGAGCTTCGCCAGCATCAGTGGCAGCAGGCTCTCGTCGTGCTGCAGGTCGCCGTCCATCACGGCGGCGTAGGGGGCGGCGGTGGCAAGAATGCCGTCGATGCAGGCCGAGGCTAGACCGCGCCGGCCGAGCCGCTGCAGAACACGGATGTTGCCCTGGCGGCGCGCCAGCGCGCGGACAACATCGGCCGTGCCGTCGGGTAAATCGTCGTCGACAAAAATCGCCTCCCAGGCAATCCCGGTCAGCACCCGGTTGAGGCGTTCGATGACGAGCGGTATGTTGTCGCGCTCGTTAAGCGTCGGGATAACGACGGCAAGCTCCGGCGCGCCGGCCGGCACCGATGCATCGAGACCGCTTGCTTCCTCGCTCAACCGTTCCGCAATATTCATATCAACCCATCCATACCGGAGGGATGCCGGACTGATCCCACATCGACCGGTAGGAGGCTAGGCGCAAAAGGTTGCCAACTCCTTTCCGTCTCGCCGCCGCGGTGCAATCAGCCGCGGTCGGCCATCAGGTCGCTGATCGAGAGCGGCCGCAGATAGGTGTGCTCGAAATCGGCAAGCGTCGCGAGCGCGTCCATGTTTCCGATCGTGACCTCCTGATCGCTGATCCGCACGAGGCCATCGTCGCGCAGCTGTCGCAGCACCCGGTTGACATAGGGGATGCTGAGGCCGAGCGCGTCGCCGATCGTCTCTTGGGTCAGCGGCAGGCGGTAGGACCGCTCGTCGGCCAACCCGATCAGCTGCATCCGCGTCAACAGCTCCAGCAGGAAATGCGCGACCCGCTCGACCGCCGAGCGGCGCCCAACCGCGATCAAATGCTCGGCGTAGATCGCCAACTCGCAGGTGAAGGTCCAGAACAGCTTGGCAGCCAAGCGCGGATGTGTTTCGAACAGCTTGACCAACCTGCTTAGCGGTATCGGCGAGAGCGCCACATTCGTCAATGTTTTGATCGAGTAGAGAGCGCTCTCGAAAAAGCAGCCGGGGACGCCGGCGAAGTCCCCGGGCAGTACAAAGTTTATGATCTGCCGCTGACCGCCGTGCAGGATGCGGTAGCGGATCGCGATCCCTTCGGTGACGATGAACACCGTCGAGCTGCGCCGGCCTTCGCTGATGATTTCCTGGCCACGCCGGACGTTGCGGCTGTTGGACGGCAGATTGAGCAGGATTGCGGCCTCGGTAGCTGCCAGCGGCAGCCCGCCGAATGCGTTGTCCGCGACGGGAGACCGTCCCCGTTGCGGCAGCGGGCGGCTTAGTCCTTGTGCCATCAATTCCTCGCCTGTTCGCTTCTTGGTCGAATTTGCTTCCCGGCCACTGCTTGCCGGCGCCCCGTCTCCGAGGTCGTCGTGTGGCAAAGATAACGCGTAACCCGATCGCGCCGCTACCGCCCTTACGGTATATGAAATTATAACATTGTCATAATGCGCAAAATGCATTGCATCGGATTTGGGTATCGCTCGTCCGACACCGACAGCGCAAATCGGCACCAATCCGTTCACATAAATGAACGTTATACATTATCACAATGAAATGCAAGCATTTCAAAAGGAACCGCTCGCGACAACCGACCATGATAGCGCCCGCGTCCAACCAGGAGGTTGGTCTCGCGGGGCCGCGTACCCAACCGGTCTGACACATCGGGACAAGCGTAAGCGTAAAGGGGGAAGCTATCATGAGGATAAGGCGAGAAGCCGCCCTATCGGCGGCGATTGCCGTTGGACTGGCGGCGCCGTTGGTGATCGCAGCGCCTGCGGCCTATGCCGACGAATTGTCTAACCTGCGGGCCAACCAGCAGCTGCTCGAGCAGCGCCTCGACCAGCTGGCGCAGGCGCGAGTGCCTGGGAATGTGTACGGCGTCGGCGGCAAGCCAGGCCCGACCAACGTGCATATGATGGGTGGCAGCTTTCCGCGCTCGTTCCTGATCCCGGGAACCAATACGTCGATCCGGGTCGGCGGCGAGATCCGCGAGGTGTTCGACTACTGGTTTGACGGCGGCAACCCCAATAGGTCGCCGCAGAACACGACGGTTGGCCAGAACGGTCAGGCATTGTCGATCCCGTTGACCAACCCGGCGCGGGCACGCGGGCATTCGATCTTCCAGCAGAGCCCACGCGAATCGAAACTCAACATCGAGACCCGCACGCCGACCGCCTTGGGCGAGGCGCGCACCTTTATGGAGTTCGATTGGGCGGGCGGCGCCCTGAGCAGCCGGCCGACCGTGGTGTCGGACAGCCTGGTCCCGCGCCTGCGCTACGCCTACGGCACCCTCGGCGGCGTCCTCGGCGGCCAAGCCAACTCGAACTTCTCGGATTCCGATTCAGGCACCGAGACCCTCGATTTCGGCGGCAATGTCGGGTCGTCCGGCCTCGTCCGCGTCCCGCAGATCCGCTACACCGAGCCGCTCGCGCCTTGGGGCGTTCCCGGAGCGCTGTCGGTCTCGGCCGAGACGCCGGAAACCGACGTTTGGGGCGGCACCTCGGCGACCGCAGGTACGATCTTCGCCTCCGACGGCACCCAAGCCGGCAATTTCACCAAGGCAGCCGCGCCTGACCTGACGGCGGCGTGGTACATCCCGCAGCCCTGGGGCCATATGGATTTCAGCACGGTGCTGCGGCCGGCATTGCAGGTCAAGGACGGGCTGTTCGTCGACAGGACCTACACCGGCTGGGGCATCCACTGGAGCGGTGACGTGAAGCCGCACTGGTTCGGGTGGAACAAGGACTATTTCGTCTGGCAATTCACCTATGGCGTCGGCATGGGGCGCTATCTGAACGGTAGCAGCAACTTCGCTCTGGTCACCAATTACAACACCTCAGCGGTGCCGAAGAGTGCGGCGGCGGCGGCGAATATTCTCGTCAAGCCGGTGAGCTCCTGGGGTGTCCAGGCCGGCTATCGCCATCTGTGGCAGCCAAACCTGCGCTCGACGATCAGCGGCGGCATCATGAACCAGGACGTCAATTCGCTGCTCGTCGTCAACTCGTCGGGGCGCGGCGCGTTGTCCGGCATCAACAAGCAGGTCATCACCGCCCACGTCAACCTGATCTGGTCGCCGGTCTCCTTTGTCGATGTCGGCCTCGAATACATGTGGGCCCAGCGGCAGGTGGTGGACAACCAGAGAGGCGACGAGAACGCGCTGATCAGCCGCTTCCGGGTGCGCTTCTAGGGCCGTTCCCGTCAGGCCGGATGCCCGCCGGCGGGTGCCGGCGGGCATCCGGCCGGCGGGGTTTGCCGGTTGGTGTGAGCAGCAGCGGGGACGACCCGATGATCGAACTAATCAGCGAACTGCCCGACAACGTCGTCGGTATCGTGGCGCGCGGTCGGGTGACCAGCGAAGAATGCAGCAATGTGCTGCGGCCGGCGATGGAGGTGTCGCTCAAGCGGCACGACAAGATCCGGCTGTATTACGAGATCGGCTCGCGGTTTCCCGGCGCCGGCTGGGGCGAGCTCTCGATCGGCCTCGACCGCCAGCCGCAATTCGAGCGGGTCGCGGTGGTGACCGACACCGGCTGGGTGCGTCAGACCGTCAACGCGCTGCGCTTTCTGATCGCCGGCGAGGTGCGGGTGTTCACCAGCCTCGAAGCCGACGAGGGACGCGCCTGGATCGCCTCGCCCAGCAACGACGACAGCAAAACCGACGAAGACGCGCCGGCTAATTCGCCGCCGCTGCGAGCGCTGCGCCGTTCGCGTCGCGCTGCGCCGCCTCCACGGTCAGCCGGCCGGCGACGGACTGGTCCGATTAGCCGCGCTCGGCCATCAGGTCGCTGATCGACAGCGGTTGCAGATAGGTGTTCTCGAAGTCGGCGAGCGCGGAGAGTTCGTCCATATTCTCGATCACCACCAGCTGATCGCTGATCCGCACCAGACCATCGTCGCGCAACTGACGCAGCACCCGGTTGACATAGGGGATGCTGAGACCGAGCGCGTCGGCGATCGTTTCCTGGGTGAGCGGCAGGCGATAGGACCGCTGGTCAGCCAGGCCAACCGACTGGAATCTGACGAATAATTCAAGCAGGAAATGCGCGATCCGCTCGATCGCCGACCGCCGTCCGACCGCGATCAGGTGCTCGCCCAAGATTGCCGCGTCGCAGGAAAATCGCCAGAACAGCCTGGCTGCGAGTCGCGGATGGGTATCGAAAAGCCCGAGAAGCTTTGCCATCGGGATCGGCGCGACCGTCGTGTGGGTCAACGTCTTGATCGAATAGAGCGCGCTGTCGAAGCGGCAGCTGATAGCCCCGGCAAAGTCTCCGGGAAGCAGGAAATTCAGGATATGGCGCTGCCCGTCACGCAGGATGCGGTAGCGGATCGCGACCCCTTCATTGATCAGGAATACCCCGTTGCAGCGCCTTCCTTCGCTGATGATCTCCTGTCCGGGACGCACTGCACGGCTGGCCGCTCTCAGATCGAGCAGCGCAGCAACCTCCTCCGCGACCTGCGGCAAGGCCGACGGTAACGGATGGCCGGGAAACGCCTTCGGGCGCGGCGGCGCTATTGCCTCGACTGTCAACTGTCCCCTCCCGTTCACTACGCTCGTTATGTTTCCGACGACTATATCGCTCTCGTGTCAACCGCTATGGCTTTTCTGCAACACCGTTACCGATTAGTACGAGCCCCGTGCATGAGCTGACCCTAGCGGAGCCTGTTGCCAAGAGAAATCATTCTTTCGGTTGAAGGTCCTACCGATAAATGCGCGGTTTCGCATTAATCTAAATGAATCTCCTAGCGCAAGGACAGGATCTCGCCCCTCGAGGATTGTCCGCTCCGAGCCAACCAAAAGTTGGTCTCGTGTCGGGTGCTGACCACCCGGCGCAAGCTTGAGCAGGCGTCCAACGGGGGAAATTATGAAGAACGGGCGGAACGTCGCGGCTGCAGCGGCCGCCGCAGCCGTGTTGGCTGCACCATTGATAATCGGCTCGTCTGCGGCGCGGGCCGACGAATTGTCCGATCTGCGGGCCAACCAACAACTGCTCGAGCAGCGCCTCGACCAATTGGCGCAGGCCCGGGGCCCCGGCAATCCGTACGGGCTGGGCGGCGCACCGGGGCCGACCAAGGTCCAGATGATGGGCGGCAGCTTTCCGCGCTCATTCCTGATCCCAGGGACCAATACGTCGATCCGGGTCGGCGGCGAGATCCGCGAGGTGTTCGACTACTGGTTCGATGGCGGCAACCCCAATGCCTCGCCACAGAACACGACGGTTGGTCAGAACGGTCAGGCATTGTCGATCCCATTGACCAACCCGGCGCGGGCACGCGGGCATTCGATCTTCATGCAGAGCCCACGCGAATCGAAACTCAACATCGAGACCCGCACGCCGACCGCCTTGGGCGAGGCGCGCAGCTTTATGGAGTTCGATTGGGCGGGCGGCGCCCTGAGCAGCCGGCCGACCGTGGTGTCGGACAGCCTGGTCCCGCGCCTGCGCTACGCCTACGGCACCCTCGGCGGCGTCCTCGGTGGCCAAGCCAACTCGAACTTCTCGGATTCCGACGCCGGCACCGAGACCATCGATTTCGGCGGCAATGTCGGGTCGTCGGGCGTCGTCCGCATCCCGCAGATCCGCTACACCGAGCCGCTGGCGCCTTGGGGCGTTCCCGGAGCGCTGTCGGTTTCGGCCGAGACGCCGGAAACCGACGTTTGGGGCGGCACCTCGGCGACCGCGGGTACGATCTTCGCCTCCGACGGCACCCAAGCCGGCAATTTCACCAAGGCAGCCGCGCCTGACCTGACGGCGGCGTGGTACATCCCGCAGCCCTGGGGCCATATGGATTTCAGCGCTTTGCTGCGGCCGGCGTTGCAGATCAAGGACGGCCGGTTCGTCGACAGGACCTACGCCGGGTGGGGCATCCACTGGAGCGGTGACGTGAAGCCGCACTGGTTCGGGTGGAACAAGGACTATTTCGTCTGGCAAGTCACCTACGGCGTCGGCATGGGGCGCTATCTGAACGGTAGCAGCAACTTCGCCCTGGTCACCAACTACAACACCTCGGCGGTGCCGACGACCGCGGCAGCAGCGGGGAACATCCTCGCCAAGCCGGTGAGCTCCTGGGGTGTCCAGGTCGGCTACAAGCATGACTGGCGGCCGAACCTGCGCTCGACGATCAGCGGCGGCGTCATGGACCAGGACGTCAATTCGCTGCTTGTCGTCAAATCGTCGGGGCGCGGCGCGTTGTCCGGCATCAACAAGCAGGTCATCACCGCCCACGTCAACCTGATCTGGTCGCCGGTCTCCTTTGTCGATGTCGGCCTCGAATACATGTGGGGCCAGCGGCAGGTGGTGGACAACCAGAGAGGCGACGAGAACGTGCTGATCAGCCGCTTCCGGGTGCGCTTCTAGGGCCGTTCCCGTCAGGTCGCGATGCCCGCCGGCGGGTGCCGGCGGGCATCCGGCCGGCGGGGTTTGCCGGTTGGTGTCAACAGCAGCGGGGACGACCCGATGATCGAACTCATCAGCGAACTGCCCGACAACGTCGTCGGTATCGTGGCGCGCGGTCGGGTGACCAGCGAAGAATGCAGCAATGTGCTGCGGCCGGCGATGGAGGTGTCGCTCAAGCGGCACGACAAGATCCGGCTGTATTACGAGATCGGCTCGCGGTTTCCCGGCGCCGGCTGGGGCGAGCTCTCGATCGGCCTCGACCGCCAGCCGCAATTCGAGCGGGTCGCGGTGGTGACCGACACCGGCTGGGTGCGTCAGACCGTCAACGCGCTGCGCTTTCTGATCGCCGGCGAGGTGCGGGTGTTCACCAGCCTCGAAGCCGACGAGGGACGCGCCTGGATCGCCTCGCCCAGCAACGACGACAGCAAAACCGACGAAGACGCGCCGGCTAATTCGCCGCCGCTGCGAGCGCTGCGCCGTTCGCGTCGCGCTGCGCCGCCTCGATCGCGGCCGCCTTCCGCTCGACCAGCTCGACCAGGTGATCGACGATCTCGCCGTCCTTCAGCCGATGGTCGGCAATCCCGCTGACATAGACCTGGTGGGTGTTGTTGCCGCCGCCGGTGAAGCCGATATCGGTTTCGCGCGCTTCGCCCGGACCGTTGACGACACAGCCGATTATCGACAGCGTCAGCGGCGTCGTGATGTGTGCGAGGCGTTCTTCCAGGACCTCGACGGTCTTGATCACCGGGAATTGCTGGCGCGCGCAGGACGGGCATGAGATGACCGTTACGCCGCGTCGGCGCAGGCCCAGTGCCTTCAGCATATCGTAGCCGACCTTGACCTCCTCGACCGGGTCCGCCGACAGCGACACGCGGATCGTGTCGCCGATCCCGGCCCACAGCAGCATGCCGAGTCCGATCGAAGACTTGACCGTGCCGCTGCGCAACCCCCCTGCCTCGGTGATGCCGAGATGGAGGGGGTAGTCGCAGGCGTCCGCGAGCCCCTGATAGGCGGCCACCGCGAGGAACACGTCGGACGCCTTGCAGGAAATCTTGAACTCGAAGAAATCGTTATCTTCTAGGATCTTGGCATGGTCGAGCGCACTCTCGATCATGGCTTCGGGGCAGGGCTCGCCGTATTTCTCCAAAAGATCGCGCTCGAGCGAGCCGGCATTGACCCCGATACGCATCGAGCAGCCGTGGTCCTTGGCCGCCTTGATCACTTCGCGCACCCGCTCGGCCGAGCCGATATTGCCGGGATTGATGCGCAGGCAGGCGGCGCCACTCTCGGCCGCCTCGATCGCCCGCTTGTAGTGGAAATGGATGTCCGCGACGATCGGCACCGTGACCTGGCGCACGATGTCCTTGAGCGCCAGCGCCGATTCCTGGTCGGGGCAGGACACCCGCACGATGTCGGCGCCGGCCCGCTCCAGCGCCTGCACCTGCTCGACGGTGGCCTTGACGTCGCTGGTCACGGTGTTGGTCATCGACTGCACGGTGATCGGCGCATCGCCGCCGACCGGCACCTTGCCGACATAAACCTTGCGGCTGGTGCGGCGCTGGATGTCGCGGTAGGGCCGGACGCTCATCATCAACCTCGCAGATCTTGTTGAATCGGATATAGACCGCTTCGATGACCAAAAAAAGACTGGTCGTCGCCGATGTCGTCAGCCGTGCACCGCGGTTCCGGAGAGAAGCGCCTCGGGATCGAGCGCAACATCACGCCGCAGCGTGCCGATCGGGCCGATCGCCGGAGCCGGCTTGCCGTCGACCGAGATGGCGAGGGCACCGGCGTTGCCGGTGCGCAGGAACAGGCCGCTCCGCGGCACGTGATAGGTCTCTCCGGTCTTCAATACCCGCGAGAAGACGATCGAATGATCGGCCGCGCGCACTTGGATCCAGCAATCGGCGAGGGCGCGGAGATCGATGCGTGCGCTTGCCGCGACCGCGGTGCTCGTCGTCGCCGGAGCGACGTCGCCGCCCCTCGGCGCCGGCGCCGCGGCCGGCACCGAAGGAGTCGCGGGGACGGAGGGGGGCGACGCCGCTTCCGTCGGGCTAGCGGCTGGAGCCGAGGCCGGCGAGTCGCCGATCGGGACCTCCGGCCGCGGCGAGACCAGCCCGGAGGTCAGCCGCGGTACCGGCCCTCCAGCGGAGGGTGGCGGCGCGGCGTCGAGCCGTGCCGCCGCTCGCAATGCCGCCGGCACCGCAGCGACCCGCTCAGGCCGGCTGCGCCCGCCGGTCGACAGATAATACCAGGTGCCGTAGCCGCACAGCGCCAGGATCAGCGCCACCAGCAGGATCGGCCCGCCGGGCAGACTCCGTGCCTCGAGCGGTACCGGCAGCGCCAAGTCCGGGCGCAGACGCACATCCGCTTCGGCCTTGTAGAGTTCCAGTACCCGCTCGACATCGAAGCCTAGGTGATGAGCATAAGCGCGGATGAAGCCGATCGCGTAAGTTGGCCCCGGCAGGTCTTGTACGCGGCCTTGCTCGAGCGCAGCGAGATAGATCGGCTTGATGCGCAGCATCTCGCCGACGTCGTCTAGATCGAGCCCGAGTTCCTCGCGGCGCGCCCGCAGCAAATCGCCCACCGCGGGCTGACGCCGCGCCGGCCGCGTCGAGGCGTCGTCAGCCGTCTCGCTGGAAGGCGTCTTAATCCGTTGGAACAGGCTCACCACGCGATCTCGCTGTGCCATCATCCTGAAGCAAAACCGCCCACGCCGTCGCAAGCGCGCCGCGACGGGGGGCTTTGATTGTTTAGCATCTCCCGCCATCGCACAAGGATGGACTGCGATCTCAGGGGTAGGAAGCGATGGCCCTATCTCAGGTTGCCTGTTCTTACCTGACGGTGGCGCCCGCCTTTACTCATTTACAGTGCGACAGCATGATCGCGCGCATAGGCTTCGAACCAGCGCCGCAGCGAATGGGCCGGGCGATCGCCGATCTCGTCGACGTAGCGCGCGAGCGCCCGCGCGTCGAGGCTGCGAATCATCGTCTTGACCGGGCCGATCGCGGTCGCGGTCAGCGACAAGGTGCGAAACCCGAGTGCGATCAGAACCATCGCCTCGATCGGGTTGCCTGCCATTTCGCCGCACATGCTGAGCGGCGTCCGGGCCGCACGGCATTGCGCGACGACCTCCCGGCACAACGCGATCATCGGTGCCGACAGCAGGTCGTAGCGCTCGGCGAGGCGTGGATTGCCGCGGTCGCAGGCAAACAGGAACTGGGCCAGATCGTTGGTGCCGATCGACAGGAAATCGATACGTTGCAGCAAGGCCGGCAGCTGCCACAACAGTGAGGGCACTTCGAGCATGACGCCGAGCTTGACCGAGCGCGGCGGGACGCGGCCTTCCGTCGCGGCGCCGGGCCCGCTCCTTGTCGAGCAGGCGGCGCGCCGCCTCGAACTCGGCAATCTCCGCGATCATCGGGAATTTGATGAAGAGGTCACGGCCGCCGGCGGCGCGCAGCAGAGCGCGCAATTGCTGGCGCAGCATCGCCGGGCGGTCGAGCCCGATGCGGATGGCGCGCCACCCCATCGCCGGGTTGTCCTCGGCAGTGTGGGCGAGATAGGGCAACACCTTGTCGCCGCCGATGTCGAGGGTGCGGAACACCACGGGCCGGCCCTCGGCCTGCTCGTAGACTCGCCGATAGAAAGCGGTCTGGTCGGCAACGTCGGGAAAGGCATTGCGCGCCAACAGCGGGATCTCGGTGCGGAACAGCCCGATCCCCTCGGCGCCGGTCGCCGCGCAGTTGCGCCATGTCGAGCAGCAGCCCGGCATTGAGCAGCAACTTGATCTCGACCCCGTCGCGGGTCACCGCCGGCACGTCGCGCAGCGTCTCGTAATAGGCGCGCCGCCGGGTGCGCGCCGCCACCGTCGCGGCGACGCTCTGCTGGATATCGGCGCGCGGGCGGATCAGCACCGTGCCGTGCTCGCCGTCGACGATGACGATGTCGCCGGCGTCGATATGGCGCGTCGCCTCGGCGACCCGGCCGACGACGGGAATGTCGAAGGCGCGCGCGACGATCGCGACATGCGCGTCGGCGAGCCCTCCTCGAGCACCAGCCCGCGGATGCGCCGGTGCGCGTAGTCGAGCAGTTCGGCCGGCCCCATCGCATGCGCGACGAGGATGAATTCGCTCGGCAATTCGGCCGCGGTCGCGTCGGCCTCCTGGCCGGACAGAAAGCGCTGCAGCCGGTTGCCGAGATCCTCGAGATCGTAGAGCCGCTCGCGCAGATACGGATCGGTGACCTGCATCATGCGGCTCTTGGTCTCGTCGCGCACCTTCTGCACCGCGGCCTCCGCGGTCAGGCCGCTGCGCACCGCCTCGGCGATCCGCCCGAGCCAGCCGCGGTCGGCTGGCGAACATGCGATAGGCTCTCGATGATGTCGCGGTGCTCGCCGGGGCCGAGACCGCGGCTCGCATCGACCAGTCGATCGATCGCATCCTGCATCGCGCTGACCGCCTGGCGCAGCCGTTCCTGCTCGGCGTCGACGTCCTCGGCGACGACCTGGCGGATCAGCACCCGCGGCTCGTGCAACACCGCCGGGCCGATCGCCAAGCCCGGGTTGAGCCGGATGCCGTCGAGGCGCAGCGGCAGCGAGGCGCCGCTGCGGCTTTGCGCCATCTCGAGCGGATTGACCAGCTCGCCGCTGGCCACCAGCTCGGCGACGATCATCGCGATGGTCTGCAGGACCTCGATCTCGTCCTCGGTGTAATGGCGCGGCGTGCGGTTCTGCACCGCCAGCACGCCCAGCACCCGCCCGCCGCGCAGGATCGGCACCCCCATCAGCGAGTGATAGACCTCTTCGCCGGTTTCCGGGCGATAGGCGAAATCGGGATGCGACTGCGCGTCGGCCAGCGCCAGCGGGCGGGCGCTCGCCGCAATGACGCCGATGAGGCCCTCGCCGACGCGCAGCCGGGTGCGATGGACCGCCTCCGGGCGCAATCCCTCGGTCGCGAACAGCTCGAGCACCTCGCCGGCGCGCATGACGTAGGCCGAGCAGACCTCGGCGACCATTTCGGCGGCTACCACCCGAACGATGCGGTCGAGCCGCTCCTGCGCGCTGCTCGATCCGGCCATGATGCCGCGCAGGCGGCGCAGCAACCGGCGGGTCGCGGTGACCTGCGCGGCGGGATTGCCGCCGACGATTGCCGGGAGCGATGTCTGCCGGCGGTCGTCGGCGCGCCTGCCGGCCGGTTCTCGATGACCTCGCTCATCCGGCGGAAGCCCGGTCATCCGCCGCGCCATTCGTCCCGGGCGCGACCGACGGCGACGGGCGGCAGCTTGCCGCGCGGGCGGCGATGACGGCAAGCGCCTGCTCGACCAGCTCGGCGAGGATTTCGGCGGTGCTCTGCTCGCGCCGCACCATGCCGACGCTCTGGCCCGCCATCAGCGAGCCTTCCTCGACATCGCCGTCGATGACCGCGCGGCGCAAGGCGCCCGCCCAGAAATGCTCGATCGCGAGCTGGGCATCCTTTTGCGTCAGCTCGCCCCGGTTGAAGCGGTCGATGACCTCGCGCTGCACCGCGCGAAACCGCTCGGTCGCCGGGTTGGCAAGGGCGCGCACCGGGATCACCGGAAACCGTGCGTCGAGCTGCACCGATGCCACGGCATCGCGCGCCGCGGCGCGGATGAAGGCGCGCTTGAAATGCGGGTGGGCAATCAATTCGTGGGCGCAGACAAACCGGGTGCCGAGCTGAACGCCGGCGGCGCCCATTTCGAGATAGGACAGCATCGCCTCGCCGCGCCCGATCCCGCCGGCGACAAAGACCGGCACTTCGGGCAGGTGCGGCAAGATCTCCTGCGCCAGCACCGCGGTCGACACCGGCCCGATATGGCCGCCCGCCTCGCTGCCTTCGATGACGATCGCGCCCGCGCCCATGCGCACCAGCTTCTTGCGCGATCGCCAAGGCCGGGGCAAAGCAGATGACGCGCGCGCCGCCATCGCGGACCTGCCGGATCGCGGCGGTGCTCGGGATGCCGCCGGCCAGCACGACGTGACCGACGCGCTGCGCGATGCAGACATCGATCAGCTCGCCAAGCTGCGGGTGCATCGTGATCAGATTGACCCCGAACGGTTTTCCGGTCAGCGCGGCGGTGGCGGCAATCTCCGCAGCCAGCAGATCGGGCGGCATCGACCCCGAGGCAATCACCCCAAACCCGCCGGCATTGGAGATCGCCGCCACGAGGTTGCGCTCCGACACCCAGGTCATCGCCCCGCCCATGATGGCAAGATTGGTGCCAAGAAACTCGCGGCCGCGCGCCCACAGCCGATCGAGCCTGGCGCGCGCCGTTCCGGCCTCGCCGTTCGGCTCGCCGGCGGCGGGCGCAGCCTTCGGGCGATCGGAAGCGGCCGGGCGCTCGCTCATCCCGGGCTGTCGAGCCCGTAGGCGGTATGCAGGGCGCGCAGCGCGAGCTCGGTATACTCGGCGGCGATCAGGACGCTGACCTTGATCTCGGAAGTGGAGATCACCTGGATGTTGATGCCCTTGTCGGCCAGCGTCTGAAACATCTGCTTGGCGACGCCGGCATGGCTGCGCATCCCGACGCCGATGACCGAGATCTTGACGACGTTCGGGTCGGGCTTGATCCCCTGGAAGCCCAGTTGCTGCCGGACTTCCTTGAGCACCGCGACGGCGCGGTCGAGGTCGGCTGCGCGCCACGGTAAAGGTCAGGTCGGTGGTTTTGCCGTCCTCCGACACATTCTGCACGATCATGTCGACATTGATCGCGCGGTCGGCGAGCGGGCCGAACACCGAGGCCGCCACACCGGGCCGGTCCGCCACCCGCTGTACGGTGATCTTGGCTTCGTCGCGGCTGTAGGCAATGCCGCTGACGACCCGCTGTTCCACGATTTCATCCTCATCGACAACGAGCGTTCCGGGGCTGTCGGAAAAGCTCGACAACACCTGGAGGCGCACGCGATGGTTCATCGCCATCGCGACCGAGCGCGTCTGCAATACGCGGGCGCCCTGCGATGCCATCTCGAGCATCTCTTCATAGGTGATTCTACTCAGCTTCTGCGCCTTGGCAACGATGCGCGGATCGGTCGTATAAACCCCGTCGACATCGGTGAAGATATCGCAGCGGTCGGCCTTCAGCGCGGCGGCGAGCGCGACGGCCGAGGTGTCCGACCCGCCGCGGCCGAGCGTCGTGATGCGGTGGCGCGGCCCGATGCCCTGAAACCCGGCGACGACGGCGACCTGGCCCTCGGCGAAGCGCCGCTCCAATTCGGCCGTGTCGATCCCCTCGATGCGCGCCTTGCCGTGCACCTCGTCGGTGCGGATCGGGATCTGCCAGCCGAGCCAGGAGCGGGCGTTGACGCCGAGCGCCTGCAATGACAGCGCCATCAGCCCCGCCGTGACCTGCTCGCCCGAGGCGACGACGACATCGTATTCGCGCGCGTCGTGCAACGGGTTGACCTGCCGCGTCCATTCGACGAGCTGATTGGTCGCGCCGGCCATCGCCGAGACGACGACGGCGACCTGGTTGCCGGCATCGACCTCGCGCTTGACCCGGCACGCAGCATTGCGGATGCGCTCGAGGTCGGCAACCGATGTTCCGCCGAATTTCTGGACAATTCGCACCATGTCTCTCTCGTTATGCGCCCGTTGAGCGCAATCCGTCCACGTCGCCGCTGCGAAACATCGGCTTGAGCCTGTTGCCGCTGCCCTTTCAGCCCCGCATAGTGCCTTCATACCCGATCGCGCAGAGTCGCCATCATGGAACCATCCGGCGAGACGGTAGACCGGCACGATATCGAGCGGTTCGCAGCGCAGAGCGCGAGCTGGTGGGACCCCGCCGGCAGCTTTCGCCCGCTCCATCAGATAAACCCGACGCGCCTCGATTTCATCCGCCGCGAATTGATCGCGCATTTTAGCCGCGATGCGCGCTCGCTCGCCCCGTTTGCCGGTCTCAGCCTTGCCGATATCGGCTGCGGCGGCGGCCTCGTCGCCGAGCCGATGGCGCGGCTCGGCTTCGCGGTCACCGGCATCGATGCCGGCAGCGAGGCGATCGCGGTGGCGCGCGGCCATGCGGCGGCGAGCGGGCTGGCGATCGATTACCGGGTCGCGGATGTCGAAACGCTGGCCGGCGCCGGGGCGCGCTTCGACGTCGTCCTGGCGCTGGAGATCGTCGAGCACGTCGCCGACCGAGACGCCTTCCTTGCCGCCGCCGGCGCGCTGGTCAAGCCGGGCGGCGCGTTTATCGGCGCGACCCTGAACCGCACGGCCCAATCCTTCGCGCTGGCGATCGTCGGCGCCGAATACCTGCTGCGCTGGCTGCCGCCCGGCACGCATGACTGGCGACGCTTTGTGCGCCCGTCGGAGTTCGTGCTCGGCCTGCGCCGCGCCGGGCTCGCCACCACCCGGCTCGCCGGGCTCGGCTATGATTGGCGCAGCGGCGCCTGGCGCGAAACGCCTGACCCGTCGGTGAACTACATGCTCGCCGCGGTGCGGCGGTGAATGGCTGCCGGGATCAGGCGTCGGTCGGCGACACCCACGGGATGCGGCCGACGGAAATGCCTTCCTCCTTGAGCTCCTCGCGATTCCTCGCTGGTCGCCTCGCCGTAGATGCCGTGCGGATCGACTTCGCCGTAGTGGATCTTGCGCGCCTCCTCGGCAAAGCGCTCGCCGACATAGTCGCAATTCGTCTCGATCTGCTGGCGCAACTCGACCAGCGCGGCGCGCATCTGGGCCGGCGAGATCGGCGGAGACTTCTTGTGCGAGCGCGCGATGTTGGGCGCCATCAGCGCCTTCTCGATCCGGCAGTCGCCGCATTCGGGGCAGGCGATCTCGCCGGCCTGCTGCTGCGCGGCGAACGTGTCGCCATCGCGAAACCAGCCGTCGAATTCGTGCCCTGCGGTGCAGCGCAACGTGAACAGGATCATCGAGACGACCTCCTGACAGGCCCGCGTATCATACTGAGACGGCGCACCCTGAACAATCATCCAGCACGAGAGCTAAAAATGTACCAAGACACCTCGTCCGCCTGGGTGCGGCGTTTTGCGCCGCTGATCCAGCCCGGCGGCCACGTTCTCGATCTGGCCGCCGGCGCCGGACGTCATACCCGACTGCTGATTGATATGGGGTTTCGGGTGACCGCCGTCGACCGCGATGTGACCGCGTTGCAGCCATTTGCCGGCCCCGCCTGCGAGGTGCGCGCGATCGATCTGGAATCGGGGGCTGCCTGGCCGCTGGGCGGCGGGTATCACGGCATCGTCGCGACCAACTACCTGCATCGGCCGCTTTTCGCGCCGCTCGCCGCGGCGCTGGCGCCCGATGGCGTGCTGATCTACGAGACCTTCGCGACGGGCAACGAGCGCTTCGGGCGACCGCGCAACCCGGAGTTTCTGCTGAACCCAGGCGAGTTGCTCGACGCCTTCGCGGCGCTGACAATCGTCGCCTTCGAGCAGGGCGACGTGACCCGGCCGCGCCCTGCAGCCATTCAGCGCATTGCCGCGGTGAACGGCCCGCTCGGCCCTCTGCCGGAGGCGGTTGTTCTCGAAGCGTAGGCGACGCTACTCGGCGGCGAGCGGCCGAGGGATCAGCGCCGGCGGCGTGAAGGGGCGGTCGTGCGTCAGTGACGGCACCGAGCGGCGCGCCTCGGCGATACGCGCCGGGTCGATGCGCGCGGTGACGAACCCCACCTCCTCGCCGCCATCGGCCAACACCTCACCCCACGGGTCGACGATCAGCGAATGGCCGTAGCTCCGGCGCCCGGCGGCGTGCTCGCCCCATTGCGCCGGCGCGAACACGAAGGCGCCGTTCTCGATCGCCCGCGCGCGCAGCAATACGTGCCAATGCGCCCGCCCGGTCGGCACCGTGAAGACGCTGGGCACGCTGAGGAAATCGGCGCCGGCCTGGGCCAGCGCGCGATAGAGGTGCGGGAAGCGGACGTCATAGCACACGCTCATGCCGAGCCGGCCCCACGGGGTCTCGGCGACGACGGTGTGCCCGCCGGGGCGGTAGGCGTTGCTCTCGCGGTAGCTCTCGCCATTGGCCAAGTCGATGTCGAACATGTGGATCTTGTCGTAGCGGGCGACGATGGCGCCGCCGCTGTCGAGCAGGAACGAGCGGTTGGCGAGGCGCTGTTCGCCGGCGCTGTCGGCTCCGGGGGGGCCGGGCTCGCCGGCGGGGTCGATGACCAGCGAGCCGAGCAGCAGCCAGATGCCCAATTCGCGCGCCAACTCACGCATGCCGGCGAGGAACGGGTCGTCCGCCTCATGCCGCGCCTTGTCGCGGCGGCGCCGGCCGCTCTCGATGAAGTTGCTCGCTTCCGCCGTCATGACGAACTCGGCGCCGGCGTCGCGCGCCCGCCGCACGAGGTCGCCGACCACCGCCAGGTTGGGCTCGGGGTCGGGTCCGGCGGTGTGCTGGATGCAGGCGGCGGTGAACGGCGCCGCGGGCGATGTCGTCACGCCCCGATCCCCAGCTTTGGGTCGAGCCGGCCGGCGCGGTCGAGCGCCACCATGTCGTCGCACCCGCCGATGTGCTCGCCGTCGATAAAGATCTGCGGCACGGTGCGGCCGCCGTGCGCGCGCTGCACCATCTCGGTGCGCCGTCCCGGCTCCTCGTCGAGGCTGATCTCCTGGAAGGCGACCCCCTTCTTCTGCAGCAGCGCACGGGCGCGCGAGCAGTAGGGGCACCACATCGTCGTGTACATTTCGACCTGAGCCATTTCCGTCCCGCTCCGGTTGCAACGCGCCACATATGGCGTGCCTACGTTATCGCGCAAAGCTCATTTGCAGTAGCATCAGCTCCCGACCGAGGGCGCCCGCTACCCGCCCGCCCGCAGCGCGCGTCCCAGGGTCAGGACGCCGATAAAGGCGGCACCTTCGCGCCGCAAGACGCGGGCGCATTCCTCGACCGTCGCCCCGGTTGTCAGCACGTCATCGATGATGACGAGGCGCTTGCCTTTAATGTCGCGCCCCGCCCGCAGCGCGAAGGCGCCGCGGACGTTGCGCGCCCGCGCCAGCGCGCCGAGCCGGCCCTGCGAGGGGGTGCGGCGGCGGCGGACAAGCCAGTCCGCCGCGACCGGCGGTCCACCTGCGGCATGGATCGCATGTGCCAGGAGCGCGGCCTGGTTGTAGCGACGGGCGAACAGCCGAGTCCAATGCAGCGGCACCGGCACGAGCAGGTCGGCGCCGTCGAGGAGGTCACGCCCGGCCCGGTGCATCCAGCCGCCGAGCGCGCGCGCAAGATGGGTCCGGTCGCCGCGCTTCAGCGCCAGCACCAGTTGTCGGCTGTGCTTGTCGTAGCGCAAGACGGCGCGCGCCCGGTCCCAGCTCGCCCGCCCGCGCGCGCAGTCGGCGCACACCGCACCCTCGCCCATCGGGTGCGGAAACGGCAGGCCGCAGGCGGCGCACGACGGCGGCGCGAAGAAATTCATCGCCGCCCAGCATGGTCCGCACAGCGCATCCGGCTCGTCGACCGTGACGCCGCAGGCCAAGCAGCGCGGCGGCAACACCGTGTCCACGACGGCGCGCCCGACCTGGCGCACAACCTGGCGAAACCGGGCGGGGAGGGTTGCCGAGAGCTGCATCGCCCGCCATCATCGAACTGTCCTCGCGCACGTCAATAGGCAGCAATCGCTCTGATGGACCAGCCGGCGCCCGCGCTGTTCGACCGCCGCGCCTGGCGCGCCCACCGCGAGCGCGCGGCACGTCAGGGGCGTGTTTCCGGCGCGGTCGATTTCCTGCACGCCGAGGTGGCCGAGCGGCTTATCGACCGGCTCGATGTGGTCAACCGCGAATTTGTCGTCGCGCTCGATCTCGGGGCGCGCGGCGGCGAACTGGCACGGGCGCTGGCGGCGCGGCGCGGCACATTGCGGGTCGTCGCCGCCGAGCCGGCCGCGGGGTTCCTGGCCGGTGCGTCGGGCCCGCGCATCGCTGCCGATCCCGAGCTGCTGCCGTTCGGCGAGGCGAGCTTCGACCTCGTCGCCAGCAATCTGGCATTGCATTGGGTCGCCGATCTGCCGGGTGCGCTGGTGCAGCTGCGCCGCGCGCTGAGGCCCGACGGGCTGCTGCTCGCCGCGATGTTCGGCGGCCAGACCCTGGTCGAGCTGCGCACCGCGCTGTTCGAGGCCGAGCTTGCCGAGGAGGGCGGGGTCAGCCCGCGCGTGTCGCCCGCCATCGAGCTGGCCGATGCCGCCGCGCTGTTGCAGCGGGCGGGCTTCGCCCTGCCGGTCGCCGACAGCGAGACGATCACGGTCAGCTACCCCGACATGCTGAAGCTGCTGCGCGACCTGCGCGGCATGGGCGAAACGAACGCTCTCTCCGCACGCCGCCGCGGGCTGCGCCGCGCGACTCTGGCGCGCGCCGCGCTGATCTATCAGGAGCGTTTCGGTGACGATGCCGGGCGCGTCCCGGCGACCTTCGAGGTCCTGTTCCTGTGCGGCTGGGCACCGGACCCCGCCCAGCCCCGCCCATTGCCCCGCGGCAGCGCCACCGCGCGGCTGGCCGATGCGTTGAAGGGAAGCGGCTAGCCCTGCTTCGGGCCTTCGAGGAGAGCGGTGCCGCGGCGCTCGATACGCCCGGTAAGCGTCTTGGCGATGCGGTGCAGCAGACGCGGCAGGACGAGCTCGACGCGGACGAATTCCTCGAACACGTCGAGCCGGCCGACGATGGTCTGGGCCAGCACCACGGCGCGGAACTCGAGCCGATAGCCGTCCCAGCCGTAATCGAACGAACGCACGAAGCGCGCGATTTCGCCGCGGATCGCGTCAATCGCACGCTCGATCCGGCGCTTCGCCTCGTCGCGGCCGAGGCTGTGCGAGATCGTCACGGTGATGGGCTCGCTTGCGGTCATGCTGCTGCGACCATGCTAAAGCCAACGCCGGGGTTGCCGCAGCGGCTCGACCCGGCTTTGATGCGGCCTGCGCCGCACCGGTGATATGGGACAGAGGACAATCGGATGGCCTTTGAAGAGATCCTGGCCGAGCATGCGCGCCGCCGCGACAAGGCGCTTGCCATGGGTGGCCCCGACAAGCTGGCGCGGCGCCGGGCCGAAGGCAACCTCAATGCACGCGAGCGGCTCGACCTCCTGCTCGACGCGGGTAGCTTCACCGAGTCCGGGCTGTTCGGCGCCGCCATCCGGCCCGAGGTGCGCGACCGGACCCCGGCCGACGGCAAGGTCGCCGGCTTCGGGCTGGTCGACGGGCGCATGGTCGCGGTCGTCGCCAACGACTTCACCGTGCTCGGCGCCTCCTCCAGCGTCGTCAACATGAAGAAGATCCGCCACGTCAAGGAAGTCGCCAACGCGCGCGGCCTGCCGTTGGTGCTGCTCGGCGAATCGAGCGGCGCGCGGATGCCCGACCGCATGGGCGCCGCCGGGCGCGGCAGCTTCGGCCAGGACCCGGCGGAATACCAGCGGCTGCGCCAGAGCCCGTTCGTGTCGGCCCAGCTTGGCCCGTGCTACGGCTCCTCGACCTGGTATGCCTGCATGTCGGATTTCGTCGTGATGCGCAAAGGCGCGACGATGGCGGTCGCCAGTGACCGGGTGACGGCGATGGCGATCAACCAGCCGGTCGATGCGCAGACCCTCGGCGGCTGGCAATTACAGACCGAGACAACGGGACTCGTCGATCTCGCCGTCGATACCGATGCCGAGGCGATCGAGGCGGTCAAACAATTTCTCTCCTTTCTGCCGAGCCATTCGAGCGAGCCGCCGCCGGTCGCCCCGGTGCCGCCTGGCTCGGACGAGGCGTGCGCCAAGATCCTCGACCTGGTGCCGGAGGAGCGCAGCCGGGTCTATGACATGCGCCGGGTGATCCGCGCCATCGCCGACCAGGGCAGCATGTTCGAGATAAAGCCGCGCTTCGGCCGCTCGCTGACCACCGCGTTCGCCCGGCTCGACGGGCATTCGGTCGGCATCATCGCCAACAACCCGCTGTTCAAGGGCGGCGCGATCGACGTCGATGCCTGTCTCAAGGTGACAAGTTTTCTGGTCCTGTGCGATTCTTACAACCTGCCGATCGTCAGCTTGGTCGATCAGCCCGGGTTCCTGATCGGCCTCGAAGGCGAGCAGCGCGGCGCGCCGGGCAAGATCATCAACTGGATGAACGCGCTGCAATTGGTCACGATGCCGAAGATCTCGGTGATCCTGCGCAAGAGCTACGGGCAGGCCTATCTCAACATGGGCGGCGGGCGCAATTCGGACGAGGTTGCCTGCTGGCCGAGCGCGGACCTCGGCTTCATGGCCCCGGCGGTGGCGATGAATGTGCTCTATGGGCTCAAGGAAGAGGATGACCCGGAGCGCTACCGCACGCTCTATGCCGAACTGACCCGCGACACCTCGCCTTATGCGCTGGCGGAATTGTATGAGGCACAGGCCGTCATCGACCCGCGCGAAACGCGCGCCTGGCTGATCGCCACGCTCAAGGTGCACCGGCTGCGCCGGACCGGCGGGGTAGGGCAGCACCGCATGGCCAACTGGCCGACGAGTTATTGAGGAGAACATGGCTGAAATCAGGGTGCGCAGCGAGATTGCCGGGTCGGTGTGGAAGATCGAGGTGACGGTCGGCGACACGGTCGCCGAGGATGACCCGCTGATCATTCTCGAATCGATGAAGATGGAGATCCCGCTGCTGGCGCCGCGGGGTGGCGTCGTCAGAGAGATCCTCGTCGTCGAGGGTGAGCCGATCGCCGAGGGCGATGTCGCGGTGATCCTCGGGTGAGCCAGGAACAACGCCGCGCGCTCGACGAGCCGGCAGCGAAGCGCCTGCTGGCCGATTCTGGCATCGCGGTGCCGAAAGCGGTGCGGCTCGGCCCGGGCGAGGCGGTCGCGCCGCGCCTCGCCGGGCTCACGCCGTCCTTCGCGCTGAAGGTCATCGCGCCCGGGATCTTGCACAAGAGCGATGCCGGCGGCGTCGCGCTCGGCCTCGCCGATGCCGCCGCGATCGAGGTGGCTCGGGCGGCGATGCTGCGGCGCCCGGAGTTGGCGGCGGCGAGCGGGTTTCTGGTCGAGGAGATGGCCCCGCCGGGCCACGAACTGGTGATCGGCGCACGCCGCGAGCCCGGCTTCGGCCCGGTGGTGATGCTCGGTCTCGGCGGCATCTTTGTCGAGATCCTCGGCGACGTCAGCTTCCGCCTGGCGCCGCTGCAGCGGGCGGACATCCGCGACATGCTCGGCGAACTGCGCGCCGCGCCGGTTTTGCGGGGCGCGCGCGGCGGTATCGTCGCGAATGAGGACGCGCTGATCGACACGCTACTGCGCATCGCCGGCCCGGACGGGCTGGTGATGTCGCGGCCCGACATCGCCGAACTCGACATCAATCCGCTGATCGTCTCGGGCGAGGGCGCCGTCGCGGTCGATGCGCGCGTGGTGCTCGAGGAGCCGGCAGCCGAGGCACGGCGGGACAATCGGAACGCGGAGGATGTCCGCGCCTATTTCGCGCCATTGTTCATGCCGCGCAATGTTGCGGTGCTCGGCGCCTCGACCAGCGGCGGCGGGCCGGCCCGCAACGTGATCCGTCAGATGCGCGAGATGGGGTTTGCCGGCCCGATCTATCCGCTGCACCCGAGTGCGGCGGTAATCGACGGCCTGCCCGCGTACTCGTCGCTCGCCGCGCTGCCCGAACCGGTCGATTACGCCTTCGTCGCGATCGCCGCGCCGCAGATCCCGGCGGCGCTGGCGGCCGGCGCCGGCCGGGTCCGCTTCGCGCAAATCATGTCGGCCGGCTATGGGGAGAACACGGCGGCCGACGGGCGCACGCGCGAGGCCGAATTGGCCGCGGCGGCGCTGGCGGCCGGCATCCGGCTGATCGGCCCCAATTGCCTCGGCACCTATTCGCCGCGCGGCCGGATCAGCTTTCTCGACGGGCTGTCGGGGCGGCTCGGCCCGGTCGGGCTGTTCGGCCAGAGCGGCGGTCTCGTGATGGACGCGCTGCGCCGCGGCGAGCGCCGCGGCCTCGCGTTCAGCGGCGCGGTGACGCTCGGCAATTGCGTCGATCTCGGCCCCGCCGACCTGATCGAATTCTTCCTCGCCGACGACGCGACCCGGCTGATCGGCATCTATCTCGAGAATTCGCGCGACGCGCGGCCCCTGTTCGAGCGGCTGCGCGACGACGCGGCGCGCAAGCCCGTCGTGCTGCTGCGCGGCGGCCGCACCGGCGAGGGCCAGCGGGCGGCGCTGTCCCACACCGGGGCCTTGGCCAGCGACGACCGGGTGTGGACCGGCCTCGCCCGTCAGGTCGGCGCCGTGCTCGCCGATACGCTCGACGAATTCGTCGACGCGCTGCTTGCCTTGCAGCTGCTGACGCCGCGCGAACGGCCGACCGAGCGCGTCGCGCTGTTCGGCAACGGTGGCGGGACCAGCGTCCTCGCGGCCGACGCGTTCGGCCGCGAGGGCTTTGCGGTGGCGCCGTTCGGCCCGGCCACGGATGCCGCGCTGCGCGCCCTTTCGCTGCCGGCGGGATCGAGCGTCGCCAACCCGATCGACGTGCCGGCCAACGTGCTGCGCCGCGAGGGCGGCGGGGTCGCAGCCGAGATCCTCGACGCGGTGTGTGCGCATGACGAGGTCGACGCGATCGTCATGCACATCAACATGCCGGTGGTGCTGATCTATCGCGACGCCGATCTGCTCGGCAATCTGATCGGGGCGGCGCTGGCATTGCGCGACAAGCACAAGCGCGGCGCGCATTTCCTCTTGGTGCTGCGGGCCGACGGCGAGCCGGTGGTCGAGGCGCGCAAGCAGGAGTATCGCGAGCGTGCCGTCGCCGCCGGGATCCCGGTGTTCAACGAGCTGGCCGACGCGGCCCGCGCCCTCGCTGCGCTGCGCACGGTCGAGCGCTTCCGGGCGCGGCGCCCTACTTGCTGAGCGCAGCTCGGGCGCTGGCCGGCGCGGCGAGCAGCAGCAGCCGCTTGCAGGCGCTGTAGACCTCGGCCGGCGCCAGCCCGCGCAGACATGCGAGACCGCGACGACAATCCGCAGCATTCGGCAGATAGCACGGTGCGCAGACCATGTCGCGTGCGACGGCGATCGCGCTCGGGCCCACCGGACCCCATTCGCGGACATCCTCAGTGCCTGAATGGATGCCGACGGTCGGTACCCCCAGACCGGCTGCAATGTGCTTCGGCCCGCTGTTGTTGCCGAGAAACAGTGCCGCCTGCATCAATAACGCCGGCAACTCGGCGAGCGGCACCTTGCCGACCACGGAGCTGATCGCTTTCGGGCGGCGCACCTGCTTGATGATGTCGGCGGCGACCGGTTCGTCGCCGGGTCCGCCGATCAGCACCACGCGCGCCCCGTCCTCCTCGATCAGCCGGTTGATCACCGCAACGAAATATTCGGGCGGCCATTGTCTGGCGTCATTGCCGACGGTCGGATGGACGCAGACCAGCGGTCCCTCCGGCGAGCGGCGCCGCGTCGATGGCACCGGCGGCGGGGCACTCGACGGGTGGGGCATGATCACGATGCGGTCGCTTTCGCAGGCAGCGGCGATGGCGTCGACCAGGTTGATGAGGTCGTCTCCATTGTGCTGGTGCTTGCGGGCATAGACCTGGTCGCCCGCCCATTCGAGCGTGATGTCGAGCCACGGGAACTGATTGCGGAAATCAAACCCGGCGAGATGGCGCGCGCCACTGTATTGCAGCGCCATGCGTGTCTCGGTGTGCTTGCGCAGATCGACGGCGAGATCGAACCGCTGCGGCGCGAGCCGCTCCCGCAAGGCGAGCCAGTCCTCCTCGGATCGCCCGAGTTCGCCGAGCGCCGAGCGGGCGTGAAAGAAATCGAACTCGATCGTCTCGTCGACGCTCGGCTCCAGCGACCAGATCGGGCGCGATGCGCGCGAGGTCAGGACCGCGATGCGAGCTTGCGGAAAATGCCGCTTGAGCCGCCGCACCGCCGGAAAGGCAATGACGCAATCGCCGATATGGTCGAGCTTGACGACGAGGATATTGCGGATCTCGTCGCGCGACAGGATCGGCCGGCCGGTCACCAGCAGCTGGGTCGGCTCCGGCTCCGCGACCAAATTGTCGTGGCTCTTCGACAAATGCGGATTGGAAAAGGGATCGCCGGCGAGGAAGAGGTCGCGCCATTGGCTGTCGAACGCCGCGACGTCGTACTCGTCGGCAAGCGCGCTCCGGCTGACCGCCTCATGGTGGATCAGCGTCGCGTGTGGCGTGTAAAGGTTGAAGAGGCCGCTACGCCAGGCGCGCAGGCAGAAATCGAGGTCGTTGTTGATGATGGCCTGCGCTTCATCAAAGCCGCCCAGTGCATCGAAGGTTTCCCGCCGCGTCAGCAGGCAGGCGCCGGTCACCGCGATGACGTTGCGCGGGGTCAGGGCGAGCCCGAAATATCCGGGATCGTCCTCCGCGGCGTAGCGGAAGGCATGGCGGGCCTGGCCCATCGCGGCGAGAAACATGCCGGCATGCTGGATCCGCCGATCGGGGTACAGGAGGCGCGGGCCGACCACCCCGATCTCCGGGCGCTGCGCCTCGGCGAGCAGCGTGCCGAGCCAGTCGGGGTCGGTGATTTCGATGTCGTCGTTGAGGAACAGCAGAAAGCGCCCCTTGGCCTGCGCCGCCGCGAGGTTGTTGAACCGCGACCAGTTGAACGGTTCGTTGGTCGAGATCACCCGGTCGGCGTTGCGGCGCAGCCACGCTCGCCACTTTCGATCTTTCGGCGGGATGTTCTCGATGCAGATGATTTCATAATCGGGATAGGTGGTCAGGCGGCGCAGCGTCGTGATGCAGGTCTCGATCAGGCCCTGCGCGGCGCAGGTCGGGATGATGATCGAGACCAGCCCGGGCCGCTCCAACGCCCGTTTCAGCCGATGCGTGCCGGCGACGAGGCCGGGGCCGACCTCGCCGGAGATGGCGCGGCGGGCAAGCGCGCGACCGAGCGCGGCGACCGCCTGCTCGGTGCTGTCGATGTCGTCTGGCGCCCGCTCGCCGCGCTCGCATAGCACCGCCGGGATATGCCGGACCCGTTTCGCCGCCTCGGTGCAGCGTAACACCAGATCGTATTCGCCGCCGTCCAGCAGCTTCTCGGTCCGGTCGGCGACGGCACCGAGCAGATCCGCGCGTGCGCACCAAAGCTGCCCGACATAATTCGTCGCCAGCATCAGGTCAGGGGACCATTGCGGCTTGAAAAAGGCATCAACCGTGCCGGACGCCGGATTGCGGCAGCGCTCGTCGCTGTAGAGAAAATCAGCCTCGGCATAGAGCGCCGCGGCGATGGCCATTTCGAGAAAAGCGTCGACGCCCAGTTCGTCGCCCGGCGCCAGCACCGCGAGGAACGTCTCGCTCGCCGGCCGCCCGGCGAGCGAGGCCAACTCGGCGAGAGCCCCGAGGGTTGCATCAGACAGGACGTCGCCGCGCTCGCGCAACCCGCCCATCGCAGCGAGCAGCGCGGCGGCCGACTTGGCGTGCGTGCCCTGCGGCGCGATCAGGAGCCGCCAGTTCGGGTAGGCCTGGGCGCATAGCGAGGCAATCGTGGCGCCCGCCTGACCAAGCGATTTCGCCTCGTCAGTCACCGGCAGCACCACCAGAAAGATCGGCTGCCGACCGCGGCGTTCGAGAATGCGCAGCGACAGATCGATCTCGGCCTGCGCCATCTTGCGCCGCAGCGACCAGGGCCCGCTCGTGTCGGAGCGTTCCTTGACTTCGATCTGAAACTCGGTGTTCGCCGTCTGTCCGGCCCGGTCGCGCAAGGTGACCGACACCAGATGCCTGCCCTTGGGCAAGACGCGATGCGGGAGGAGAGCGCTGTAACCGCTGGCGAGCGCATCGTCGCGATCGGGAAAAGCGGAGCGGACGTCGAGCCGGCGCAAGCCGTAATCGGCGAGCGCGATCGGCGTTCCGTCGATCGCGATGTCGATCGCGGCGACCCCGGCACGTGCGAGCGCCCAGCCGCTGATCTCCAGATTGCCGCCGATCGGAGCCGCGACCTTGCCGTCGATCACAGGCGGGTTGTCGATTTCCAGCCTATGATCGGAGTCCTCGGCCGCTGCCGCGCCCGGCTCGTTTGCTTCGCGGACGAAGACCGGAAGCAGCGCCTCATGGACCTCGCCGTCACCCAGGGATACCCGAAGCGTGATCAGGTGCTCTCCGGCACGGGACTGGCCCACCTGCGCGTCGAGTGTGAAGCCCGGGTGTCGAGCATGGGGAAAAGCCGGGAACAGGTTGCCGACATCGGGTCGCTCCAATCCGAGTTCAGCGCGGCCGATTTCTTCCTCGTCGAGAAACACGACGATTTCCGCCGTCGCTGCCGCGCAAACCGCCCAGCCTTTAAGGTAGAACCGCCCGGCGGTGGTCAGCGTGACCTCGTCGCAGTGGTAGCTGAAGCCGATTTTCGGTGTCGCTCCCCGCGCCGCGGACCGGCGGGGGATTGTCACCTCCGTCGTCGCTTCGCCGGTAATGCCGGTCCGCGCCACGGCCCTGATCGTCAGGGTCTTTTTGCCGGAGGCGAGATGGCTGACATCGGTTGCAAGGATGAAGCCGGAGAAGCGGGAATTCGGATAGTCCGGATGGGCCTTTTCGACATCGGCGCGGGCACGGCCGAATTCGGTCATGCCGATGCGCACGTCGCCGATAAAGGCGTCGACTGACTCGATCTGCACGAGGCAGACGACCCAGCCCTCCAGGTGGAGAATCCCGTCCCGGTCGACCGAAGCGTTGTCGATATAGAGCTGCATTGCGAGCGGGCCGGTGCCGGCCACCGCGGTGCCAGTCTGGTTCCGCGGGTCGACGATGCCGACATCCATCTCCTGCGGGGGGATCTCGACGCGCAGCGAGCGCTGACCGACTTCCCCGTCGGCGGTATGCACCGTCAGCAGCGGCTCGACCACGCCGCTCTCGATGCTTGGCAGCTCGAAGGCAAGCAGGAAGCCGCAATGCGCGGCGGCCTCGCGGTCCGGGTACAATCGGGCGACATCCGGCCGCCCCAGCCCGTAGGTGGCGGTGCCGACGATCCGGCCGTTCATCGACGCGGTGATTTCGCTGACCGGCGCCGCCGCCAAGGCCCAGCCGCCGACCGAAAATCGCGAGGACCCGTCCGGCATGCCGATCACCCCCAGCGACTCGATCGCGACAAGGATCGGCTGCCGGCCGGCTTGGTTCCGGGCGCGCGAGCGCTGGCTGGCGGTGACCGGCGGCGGTTTGTCTGCCGGCGGATCGCCGGGGCGCGGCCCGAAGCCGCGCGCGAGGCCGATCCGGATGTAGTGCAGCAGCGGGTTGCTCGGCTCTTCGCCTTTCTGCCGGCATTGCTCCCGGTAGAACGCGCTGTCGAATTCCGGACTGGGGTTGCGGCCCTGCTGCGCTCCTTCCTCGAGATAGTGGACCAGCGGATCGAGGTTGCGCTCGACCACGTCGGGGTATTCGGCCAGGTAATATTCGGCGTTAAACAGCCCCGACTTTCTTATCTCCTCGTAATCGCCGAACAACCCTTGCATGACGGTTCCTGTGACGGCCGGGGCGGCGGCGCCTAGAACGGCGTCCGCAATTCCGCGGGGAAATTGACGCCGACGCGGCGCATCAGCCGCGGGTAGCGGTCGGGAAACGGGTCGCGCCGGTGCATCGTCGCGGCGTTGTCCCACAACACGAGGTCGCCGACCTGCCAGTGGTGCCGGTAGACAAAGTCGGGTTGGGTGGCATGGCGGCGCAATTCCTCGATCAGCGGGAGGCTGTCCGCCTCCGACGTCCCGTCGAGCCGGTCGGTGTGGTTCATGCTGAAGTACAACGCCTTGCGGCCGCTCAGCGGGTGGGTGCGGACGAGCGGATGGGCGACTTCCGGAGCGCGGCGGCGCTGTTCCTCGCTCAGCTCGATGCCGACCCGGCGATCGGCGGTCGCGGCCGAATGGATGGCGCGCCTACCGTCGATCTGCCGCCCGAGCGCCGGCGGCAGGGCGTCGTAGGCGCCGCCGAGATCGCAGAACCAGGTGTCGCCGCCCTCCGGCGTCACCTCGACCGCGTAGAGGATCGTGCCGGCGGTCGGCTGGGCCATGAAGATCTGATCCATGTGCCAGTTGAGTTCCATATTGCCGAGCCGGCCGATCGGCTTGCCGTCCTCGGTCTTGTTCGAGACCAGCAATACCTCGCGGCGCCCGGTGGTGCGGGCCTGGCGCAGATGGATCTCGGTCTCGCCGATCCGCTCGGCAAAGCGCACGAGACCGTCTTCGTCCAGTTCCTGGCCGTGAAAGACAAGCACCTTGTGTGCCAGCCAAGCATCCTTGATCGCGGCTGCCGCCGGGGCGTCGAGCCGGTTCAGGTCGACATCGTCGATCTCGGCGCAGAAGGTCGGCGCCAGACGGCGAACCGCGAGTCCCATCGGATCCCCCACAAATGGCTTAGAGGCGAGGATTGTATCATATCCGCAGGTGTCGCGCGCCCGCCCTCAGCGCGCGGCGACGGCGTCGGCAGCCGCATCGCCTTCGCCGGCAACCCAGGTGGCGAGCACCCGGATCTCGCCCGGATCGAGCGCCGCGACATCGGCGCGGCAGCCGGGCATGAGGTGCCCGAGCCGATCGGCGAGGCCGAGGAAGGCGGCCGGCGCGGCGCCGGCAAGGCGCAGCGCGTCAGGCAGGCTCATGCCGAGCAGCCGGACGCAGTTGCGCACCGCGCTTGCCATGTCGAGGACCGAGCCGGCCAGCGTGCCGTCTTGCGTCGTGCAACGTCCGTCGCTGACGGTGACCCGTTTACCGGCGAGCATGAAACCCTGCTGCTTGCCGCCGACCGGAGGCATCGCATCCGTCACCAGCATCGCCTGCCCGGCCCCGCGCAGCGCGAGGCGGAGCATCGGCGGCGCCACATGCACGCCGTCGACGATCAGTCCGTAGAATGTACCCGGCGCTTCGAGCGCCGCTGCGATCGGCCCGGGGTCGCGCGCCATCATCGGCCGCATCGCGTTGAACAGATGCGTGAAGCCGCAAAGCCCCTCGGCGAGCGCGGTGCGCGTCTCGGCATAGCTCGCCATCGAATGGCCGAGCGCGACGCGGATGCCGGCGCGAACCAGGCCGGCGATGAACCCGGACGGGACGCATTCCGGCGCCAGCGTCACCAGCGTGACCCCACTGTGTCGCGTCGTCAGCAGATCGAAATCGGCCGCTCCCGGTGCCCGCAGCATCGCCTTGTCATGCACCCCGGCGCGCTCGCGCGACAGGAACGGGCCCTCGAAATGGATGCCGAGAACCCCGGGCGCCACGCCGCTCACGGCATCGACCGCCGCGCCGGCTGCGCGCATCGTTTCGGCGCGGTCGCTGATCAGCGTCGGCAGCAGCCCGGTCGTGCCGAAGCGGCGGTGCGCGGCGGCGATTGCGGCGACCCCCTCCGGGGTCGGGGCGTCGTTGAACAGCACGTCGCCGCCGCCATTGACCTGGACGTCGATAAAGCCCGGGACGAGCCACGTTCCGGGCGGCATTTCCGTCACGCGGATCGATCGCGGCAATTCGCGCCGCGGCAGCACGGCCACGATGTCGCTGCCTTCGATGACGACGGCGCAGTCGCGATGCCGAACCGCGCCGTCGAACACGATGTCGGCGGCGATCGCCCGCCGCATTGGCGAAGCCGCCGACCGCCTTAGCGTGCCGGGTAATGCGTAACGAGCTTCTGGCCGCCCGCCTCGACGGGGTCGGCGTCGATCAGGACGAAGGCGAATACGGCCGGCCCCGGCCCGGTCGGGACCCAGGCGTGCATCGTGCCGCGCTGCACGCAGATATCGCCCGCCTTCATGTGCACGGTCTTGCCGTCGTCGAGCTCGAGATCGCACTCGCCCGACAGCAGGATCGCGTAATCGAGCGTCTCGGTGCGGTGCATGAACTTGCCGCCGCCGGGTGAGAACTCGACGATCCGGCACACATTGCCCTGGCCCGAGCCGACGTAATTGTGGCGAACGACATAGCCTTTGCGCTGCGCGGCGGCGGCGGCGCCTTCGGAGTTGTCGACCGGCATCTTGTCGGCCGACCAGACCTCGCAGCGCGAGATGCCCGGCCGCGCGGGCGAGCCGATTGCGGCCATGCGCTCGTCGCTGGCGACGATGGCCTTGCCGTTATTGTCGTGGCCGGTGACGATCCGGCGTACTTCGAATGCCATTGCGTTCCTCCTGTTGCTTACATTCAGCCGCTGCGAACGGCACGATACTCGCGGCGCAGGATATCCAGCAGCTGTTCTGCCGAGGTGGCGCCGGCGGGGCTCTCGAAGGTGACCTCGCCGTGTTGCAGCAGCATGATCCGGTCGCAGATTTCGAGCGTCTGCGCGTAGTTGTGCGCGATCATCACAATCGCGATATCGCCGCGCGCCTTCAAGCGCTCGATCAGGTCGATGATCAGCCGCGCCTCGCGCGCCCCCATCGCCGCGAGCGGCTCGTCGAGCAGCAGGATACGGGCGTTCGAGGAGACCGCCCTGGCCACCGCAATCGCCTGGCGCTGCCCTCCGGACAGCGCGCCGACCTCGACCTCGACCGAAGGCACCGCAACGCCGATATCGGCAAGCGCCTTGGCCGCGCGGCGCCGCATTTCGGCGTGGTCGAGCAGCCGCCAAGGCCAAGGGCGCAGCAATTCCCGGTTAAGAAAGAGGTTGTGGTAGATGCTCAGGCCGTTGACCAGCGCCGAGTCCTGATAGACGCATTCGATGCCGAGGGCGCGCGCCTCGCCGACCGAGCCGAGCTCGACCTTCCTCCCGTCGACGAACACCTCACCCCGATCCGGGCGGTGATAGCCGGTCAGGATCTTGATCAGCGTCGACTTGCCGGCGCCGTTGTCGCCGAGAATGCCGAGCGTCTCGCCGCGCGCGACGTGCATCGACACGCCATTGAGCGCGGTGATGTTGCCGAACACCTTGACCAGCTTTTCCGCCCGCAGCGCTTCGGCGCCGGCGGTCATCGCGCGCCGCCCAACGAGCCGGGGGCGCGCCAGCGCGCAAGGTGGATGTTGGCGACCATCGCAATCAGGATCGCGGCGCCGATGATGATGTTGAACATGAAGGCGTTGATGCCCTGCAAGGTAAACCCGTCCTGCAACACGCCGAGCATGATGCCGCCGACGAGGCCGCCGATGATCGTGCCGGCGCCGCCGGCGATGGCAGTGCCGCCGATCACCCCGGACGCGACGCCGAGGAACATGATGTTGCTGCCGCCCGCCAGCGGGTCGGCCGAGCCGACGCGGAAGGCTTCCAGCAGCCCGGCGAAGCCGCCCAACGTGCTGGTCAGCACGAAATTGCCGATCTTGATGCGGTTGATGCGGATGCCGGCCTCGGCGGCGGCGACGAGGTTGCCGCCTGTGGCGATCGTGTGCAGGCCCCAGCGCGTGTGGCGCAGCACGATGTGCATGACCGCCACGACGGCGACCGCCCAGACGATCTCGGCATAGCCCCAGGCGCCCATGATCCCCGTCAGCACCGCGCCGCCGGGGATGTTGGCCGGGAAGCCGCGCGAGATCGTCAAGGTCAGCCCGTTGATCAGGAACAGCATACCGAGCGTCGTGATGAACGAGGGGACGCTGAGCCCGATCGTGACGAGCCCGATCGCGAGGCCGATCAGCGCGCTGACCGCCAGCGCTACGAGGATCGCGGCGACGGTCGGCAGCCCGGCGGCCTGGGCAAACCCCATCACGAACGGCGCGAGGGCAAACACCTGGCCGACCGACAGGTCGATCTCGCGGCAGATCAACAGCATGATCTCGCCGCATGCGATGATCACCGGCGCCGCGACGAACTGCGACAGCGTCTGCAGATTGTCGTCGCTGAGGAAATTCGGGTTGACCAACTCGAAATAAAGGACGAGCGCCGCCGACACGACGACGACGCTGGCCTCCGGCCGCAGCAGAAACCCGTGCAGCCACCGCGTCACGCCGCGACGCGCCGCCGAGGGCCGCCCGACTGTTTCGACCACCCGGCGTGCCTCCGGTTCGTGGTTTGGGGATCAGCCGCTGATCGCGCCGCTGTGCGGCACGATCTGCGGCTCGGCCGCGCTGCCCTCGTAGCGGGTCTTGGTCGAGAGGTAGGGCGCGACGCTGTCCTTGGTGACGAATTTGAGCCCGGTATTGATGTCGGCCGGACCGACCAGCCCACCCGACACCTTGAACGCAAACATCTCCATGACCGTGTAGAAGCCTTGCAGGTAGGGCTGCTGGTCGATCACGAAATCGAGAAACCCGTCGCGCACCAATTCCAGCGAGCGCGGCAGCAAGTCGTAGCCGCCGGCATGCACGCCCTTCTTGCCGAGTTCGTACTGCCGCATGATCAGGCCGCAATTCATCGAATCGCCGCCGCTGACGCCAAACATGCCCTTGACGTTCTGGTGGCCGAGGTAATAGGCGCGGATCTTGGTCAGCGCGTTGTTCACGGTCGGGTCGGTGGCGATCATCGTCGCCGCGATCTTGGCGCCGGATTTCTTGATCGCGTCCAGCGCGCCGTCGACCCGCGGCTGTAAATTTAGCTGGCCCGGAGTGGCGATGAAGATCGCCACCTCGCCCTCGCCGACCAGCTTGACGATGCGCTCGCCCATCAGCTGGCCGGACAGAAAGAGATCCTGGCCGATATAGGCGAGCCGGCGGTTACTGCTGCCGTGCGGCGCATCGGCGTTGTAGCTGAACACCGGGATCCCCGCATCGAGCGCCCGCGCGACCGGCCGGTCGAAGCCGTGCGGGTCGACGATGCACACCGCGATTCCGTCGGCCTTGCCGGCGATCGCGGCATTCATCGAATTCACCATCTGCGCCACATCGGAAGTATCCGAGCCGGTCCATTGGTAATCGCAGCCGAGCAGCGCGCAGGCGTCGGCGATGCCGTACTGGCACGGCACGAAGAAGGCGTTGGTCGTGACATGGTTTACGAACACGAATTTCCAGCGCGGATGCGGCGGAAACGGCCCGGCATCGGCGGCGCGGGCGGTGCCCGCCGCGGCCAGCAACGCCGCCGCTGACCCGGCGGTGACGCCACGCAGCATCGCGCGCCGTGGCAGCCGCGCGCCGACCGCCGCGACGAGGTCATCCGAGCGCTTCGTCATGTCGTCCCTCCCCCGCGGCGCAGCGGTCGAGCCGCGCCCAAAGCATAGCCGCGCCGGCACCGCCGGTCATCAGGGCTGAACCCGGAGGCCGGCTCACCGTTCGAGTCAAATCGACCTCGAGCGAGGCTTACCGTCGCTTCCAGATCGGCAGAAGTCCTGACGGGCTTTATCTCGAACATTTTTGACCCGCTAGGCTCCGGCGCCGGGAGCCTGCCGGATCGCGCGCCATACCTTCTCGGGCGTCGCCGGCAGTTCGACCGGCGGCGCACCGATCATGGCGAGGGCGTCGTTGACCGCGTTCATCACCGCCGGGATCGCGCCGATCGTGCCGGCTTCGCCGACCCCCTTGACGCCTAAAGGGTTCCGGTCGGTCGGCGTCGAATTCTCATTGAGTTCGAAGCGGCAGAAATTGTCGGCGCGCGGCATCGCGTAATCCTGGAACGAGCCGGTCACGAGCTGGCCGCTCGCAGGATCGTAGACCAGATTTTCCAGCAGCGCCTGGCCGACGCCCTGGACGATGCCGCCGTGGATCTGCCCTTCGCACAGGAGCGGGTTCAGCATGGTCCCGACATCGTCGACCGCGCAGTAGCGCGCGAGCGTCACCTCGCCGGTGTCGATGTCGATCTCGACCTCGCAGACATGCGCGCCCGACGGGAAGGTCGCCGCGTCGGCCGGACCGAAATTCGAGCGCTCGGTAAAGCCGGTCTCGATGTCCTCGGGCAGTTGCGCACCGTTGAAGGATTGCCGCGCCACCTCGTCGAGCGACAGCGAACGGTCGGTGCCGGCAATCGTAAAGCGGCCCTGCTCGAACACGATGTCGCTCGCCGCCGCCTCCATCATGTGCGCGGCGATGCGGCGCTCCTTGTCGACGAGCCGGTCGGCGGCGGTGACGATGGCCGAGCCGGCGAGCTGGGCCGAGCGCGAGCCGAACGTGCCGATCCCCATCGTCACGAGGTCGCTGTCGCCCCAGCGGTAGCGGATGCGCTCCGCGTCGATGCCGAGCTTGTCCGACAGCACCTGCTTGAAGGTCGTGGCGTGGCCCTGGCCGTGATCCATGCTGCCGGTCAGCAAGACGACCCCGCCCGACGGGTCGAAGCGGATTTCGGCGTGCTCGTAGTCGCGCCCACCGGTAGCCGCCACTGTCGTCGCGACGCCGATGCCGAGCAATTTGCCGCGCCGGTGCGCCGCGTCGCGGCGTGTCTCGATGCCGTCATAGGCCGAGAGCGCCAGGACGTCGCCGAGGTTCTTGGCAAAATCGCCGCTGTCGTAGGTCTGCCGCATCGGCGTCGTGTAGGGCATCGCGCTCGCGGCAATCGTGTTGCGCCGGCGCAATTCGGCCGGGTCGAGCCCGAGCTCGCGCGCCGCCTTGTCGATGACGCTTTCGACGACATAAATCGGCTCGGGCCGGCTGCCGCCGCGATAGGGGGCGGTCGTCATCGTGTTGGTCAGGACCGCTGTGACCTCGGTGTGCACCGCCTCGAATGTGTAGGTGTTGACGAGGCAGCCCATCCCGATGGTCAACGGGATGGCCGGCCGGTCGGTCGAGAAATAGGCGCCGATCGCCGATCGCCAGCGGGTCCGCAGAGCAAGGAATTTGTCCCCGGCGTCGAGCGCCAATTCGGCCTCGACGATGCTGCCGCGGGCCTGCTCGTCGCTTTGCAGCCCCTCGCTGCGCTCGGCCGTCCAGCGCACCGGCCGCCCGACGACCTCGGAGGCCCACAATGACAGCGCATATTCCGGGTAGCAGCCGCCCTTCATGCCAAAGCCGCCGCCCATCGTGTCGCAGACGACGCGAATTTGGTGGTGCGGCACCCGGAAAATCTGCCCGGCAAGCGCGGCGCGAATCTGGTGCACCGACTGCACCGTGCAGCGAATCGTGTAGCGCTCGTCGTCTGAATCGTACTGCGCAAGGCAGCCGCGCGGCTCCATGCTGTTGGCGGTGACGCGGTTGACGACGATCCGGTGGCGCACGATGTGGGCGGCGCGCGCGAAGGCGGCGGCGGCGGCGGCCCTGTTGCCGGCCTCGTAGGTGAAGGCCTCGTTGCCCGGGTTGTCGTCCCAAACCGCGGGTGCGCCCGGGGCGAGCGCCGCCTCGGCGGTGATGACCGCGGGTAGCGGCGCGTACTCGATCTGCAGCAGCTCGGCGGCGTCCTTCGCCTGGTTCAGCGTCTCGGCGACAACAAACGCGACCGGGTCGCCGACATAGCGCACGCGGTCCTGCGCCAGCAGCGGCTGCGGGCAGACGAACGCCGCAGCGCCGCTCTGCTTGCGCCGCGGCACGTTGGGGCGCAGCGTGCCGAGCCCGCGCGCCCGCAGTTCGGCGCCGGTCAGCACCGCGAGCACGCCCGGCGCAGCGCGGGCCGCCGTCGCATCGATCGACACGAGGCGCGCATGGGCGTGCGGCGAGCGCACCACATGGCCGCGCGCGGCATCCGGCACCGATACGTCGTCGACGTAGCGGCCGCGCCCGGTCAACAGGCGGCGATCCTCCTCCCGACGCACCTTCTGCCCGATCGCCTGCACGCTCATCGCCCGAACCCATCAAATAGCTGCGGATCGGCCGATGCTATCGCCGGCGCACCCGGCGCACAGCACAATTCGGCGCAGAGGATCCGGCGGGGATTGCTTTGCGATTGGCGCAGCGCTGCCCATCTCGCGCTTGCCGGTTGGGCGTCGGCACGCCATCTTGCAAACGGCGCTAAAAGAGGCAGCACCGGATGACGGCAGAGGCGCTGGCGGGGCCTGGCGGCGGGAGGAGCGAGAAGGTGGCGGAATACCAGGCGCTCGGCCTGGTGTCGTCGGCGCATTTCGTCAATCATTTCCAGAGCCTGGTGCTGCCGCCGCTGTTCCCGTTCCTGAAGGCGCGGCTCGGGATCGGGTTTGTCGAGCTCGGCTTTGCGATCACGGTCGCCAGCGTGTTCGCGGTCGCGGCACAATTGCCGATCGGGTTCCTGGTCGACCGGCTCGGCTCGCGGCGCATGCTGGTGCTGGCGCTGACGGTGGCCGGGCTCGCCTTTATCGGCTTCGGCCTGGCGCCGTCGTACTGGCACCTGCTCGTCGCGATGGCGTTCCTCGGCATCGCCAACAGCGTGTTTCACCCGGCCGACTATGCGCTGCTGTCGGCCAGGATCGCGCCGGTGCGGCTCGGCCGCGCCTTTTCGATCCACACTTTCGCCGGGTTCATCGGCAACGCGCTGGCGCCGGTCACGATGGTTGCGATCGTCGCCTTTGCCGGCCTCAGCGTCGGGCTGATCGTCGCCGGGGCGATGGCATTGGTCGTCGCGGCGCCGCTGGCGCTGGCCCGCGGCGTCGACAATTTGCCGGCGGCGGCACACGCTTCCGGCAGTCCCACCGCCGGTTCCGCAGCCGGCGGCGGCCTCAGGGGCCTGACCGCGATCCTGACCGGGCCGATCCTCGCGCTGACCGGGTTTTTCGCGCTGCTCAGCCTGTCGGGCAGCGGCATCAGCAATTTCTCGGTGGTGGCGCTGACCAGCGCCTACGGGACACCGCTGTCGATCGCCAATCTGGCGCTGACCTGCTACCTGGCGGCGCAGGCCTTTGGGGTATTGGCGGGCGGCTTTGTCGCCGACATGACCCGGCGTCATGCCGAGGTCGCGGCGATCGGCTATGCGGTCAACGCCTGCATCGTCCTGGTCATCGGCATGATCGCGCTCGGCACCGCGCCCCTGCTCACGACGATGGCGGCGGCCGGTTTCCTCGGCGGGCTGATCATGCCGTCGCGTGACATGCTGGTGCGCGCCGCCGCCCCGCCCGGTGCGGTCGGCCGGACGTTCGGGGTCGTCACGACCGGGTTCAGCATCGCCGGCACGATCGGCCCATTGATGTATGGCTTCATCATGGATCACGGCGCGCCGCAATGGGTGTTCCGCGCCAGCGTCATCGTCATGGCGGTGACCGCTGCCGTCGCGTGGATCGGCGACCGCCGTGCCGCCTCCAACCGCGAGCGCCGCGCCGCCCTCTCCACCGCCTCGGCCGATTGAGCCGTCAGCCCGTCGCGCAACGCCGGGCGAGGGCGAGCAGGATTTCGTCGAGCGCCGCGTCTTCGGCGAAATGGCCGATCTCCGGTTCCGCTGTGCCGCGCGGCGCGACGCGCGCATCGGGCAGCGCGGCACCGAGGCGCTGCGCGACAGGGACCACGCCGGCCCAGCACGGGGCGGCATAATCCGCCTCGAGGTCGAGCGGTCCGTCGTTGCGGATCTTGGCCGAGGCCTCGTCGATGACCATGCTCATCAGGCTCGTGGCCTTCAGTTCCTGCGGCAGGATCGGGCGCATCAGCGCGGTGCGGCCGGGGTAGAGCCGCTCGATAAACGCGTTGAGGCCGGCCTCCTTCTCGTGCGCGTCGGTCACCGGTGCGGCGTTGCCGAATACCATGACGGCGCGGTAGTTCAGCGAATGGCGGAACGCCGAGCGCGCCAGCACCAGCCCGTCGGTATGGCTGACCGTCAGGCAGACCGGGATGCCGGCGCTCTGTGCGCGCAGCATGCGGCTGGCCGATGAGCCATGCCAATAAAGCCGCTCGCCATCGCGCCAGAACAGCGTCGGCGTGACGTAAGGCCGGCCGTCGATGACGTAGCCGATATGGCACAGCAATGCTGCGTCGAGGATGGCGAAGACGCTCGAGCGGTCGTAATGCGCGCGTTCGGGATGGCGGCGCACGCGGCTCCGCGGGCTCGGTGCGAAGGCGGGCGGGGCGGCGGTGTCGGGCATTGGCGGCGGGCTCCGGAACAGGTGAGGCCCAGCCAAGCTAGATGCCCGGGCGGTCTGCTTGAAGCTCCGCTTCTGTCAATAACATCAGACCGGTTTGCAATTCCAGCGCCGTCGCCATGCGTTCGGCGGCGCGCGCCATCGCCGGCTCGCTGTGGCCGGCATAGCCGAGCACGAGGCCGGGTGGGCGGGCTCTCGCCAGGGTCAGCGCGGAGAGTGGCGACGCCGCGACCCCGACATCGGCGAGCGCCGCGGCGACGGCGCGATCGTCCCAGCCGGATGGCAGCCACGCGGTCAGGTACATGCCCGATTCGACCGGGCGGATCTCGAGCAGCCCGCCAGCCCTGCGGGTCAACTGCTCGATCAGGAAAGCCTGCCGTTCGGCGTAATGCGCCCGCATGCGTTTCAGGTGGCGCGCGAAATGCCCATCGAGGATGAACTCGGTCATGATCGCCTGGGTCAGCCCCGAGCTTTGCCGGTCGGTCAGGTGGCGCGCCGCGACAAACGGTTTGACGAGGTCCTCGGGCAATACCGCGTAGCCCAGCCGCAGCGACGGGAACAACAGTTTGCTGAAGGTGCCGAGATAGATCACCCGCCCGCCATGATCGAGCCCCTGCAGCGCCGGGAAGGCATGGCCGGGGCGCTGGAACTCGCTCTCGTAATCGTCCTCGATGATCCACACGCCTTCCCGCACGGCCCAGTCGAGCAATGCCCGGCGGCGGATGAGCGGCATCGCCATGCCGAGCGGGTATTGCCGCGACGGCGTCGTGTAGACGAGGCGCGGCGGCGGCTCGCTGCTTGATCGCCATGCCGAGCGGGTATTGCCGCGACGGCGTCGTGTAGACGAGGCGCGGCGGCGGCTCGCTGCTTGCCCGGCGGCGATATCGAGCCCCTGGTCGTCGACCGCAACCGGCACGATGCGCGCCTCGGCCACCCGCAGGATGTCGAAGGCGGCGCGATAGCAAGGGTCCTCGACCCAGGCGAGGTCGCCGGGATCGATCAGGATGCGGGCGGCGAGCGAGAGCCCCTGCTGGGTGCCGGCGGTCAGCACGATCTGCTCCGGCGAGCAGCGCACGCCGCGCGCCGCCGCCAGATACTCGGCGATAGCGGCGCGCAGGCGCGGCTCGCCTTGCGGACTGCCATAGCCCCAGGAAACCCGCGAGCGGCCGGACAGCGCCCGCCCGGCGAGCCGCTTCCACGTTGTCACGAAGCGTCCGTCGATCGCGGCGTGGCCGGTCTCGAACGGACGCGGCATGGCGCGCAAATCCGGTGCGATATGATGCAGCCGCGCCGCCTGACGCGAGACGACCCGCGGCACCGCAATCGCCGTGCGGCCGTCGACTGTGGCCGGCTTTTCGTCGAGGCGCTGTGGCACGTAGTGGCCCGAGCCGGGCTGGGCAGCGATGAAGCCCTCAGTGGTCAACTGCTCGAACACCGCAACTACTGTGCTGCGCGCCAGCCCCAGCTCCGTGGCCAGCACCCGGCTCGACGGCAGCCGCGCCCCGGCCGGCAGGTGGCCGTCGGCGATGGCCCGGCGCAGGGCGGCGGCGAGCTGGCGCGACAGCGACACCGGCGAGGCGCGGTCGAGCCGCGTCGTCCACAGCGCCGCGCCGCCTTGGCGCAACGGGCGAGGGGAGGCGGGGCGTGCCGGTTGCATCGGCGCAGGCTAGCGCAAATCGCTATACTCGGGGATGTTGCCGCGACGGGTGAGATCGGAGAGCAGAGAATGAGTGCAGGGCCGCTGGTGGTGACCTATTCGTTGACCGGGCGCAGCCGCGCGATCGTAACCGAGGAGCTTGGCGGCGCGGTCGAGGTGATCTATCTCGCCGACCTGCCGGCGACGGAGCGCGCCGCGGCGCTCGGCCGGGCCGGCGCGGTGCTCGCCAACGACACCGCGCAGGAGTTGCGCCCCGGCGAGTCGGCGCTCATTCGCAATGCCCGCCTCTTGCAGTTCAGCGCCGCCGGGATCGATTGGGTGCCGACCCGCGACCTGTCGCCGGAACTGCCGGTGGCCGGCAACAAGGGCGCCTCGGCCGAGCCGATGGCCGAGCATATCGTCGCAATGGCGCTGGCCGCGGCGAAGCGCCTGTTCATCGAGCACGACAATCTGAAGCGCGGCGAGTTCAACCAGCGCAGCCCCAACCACATGCTGCGCGGCGGCGTCTGCGGCATCCTCGGCTTCGGCGCGGTCGGCGTCGAAACGGCGCGGCTGATGCGCGCCTTCGGCATGCGGGTCCACGCGATCAACCGGCGCGGCGCAAGCGAGGAGCCGACCGACTGGATCGCCACGACGGCGCGGCTCGACGAGATGCTGCGCGCATCGGATGTGCTGGTGATTTGCGCCGCGCTGACGACTGGCACCGAGGGGCTGATCGGCGCGCGCGAACTCGGGCTGATGAAGGAGGATGCGATCCTCGTCAATGTCGCGCGCGGCGAGATCGTCGACGAGGCGGCGCTCTACGCGCATCTCACATCGCATCCGCGGTTTTTCGCCGGCATCGACGCATGGTGGGTCGAGCCGGTGCGGCACGGCCATTTCACGATGGCCTACCCGTTTCTCGACCTGCCCAACGTGATCGGCTCGCCGCACAATTCGGCGGGCGGCGGGGTGTGGCGCGATGTGTCGTTGCGCCGCGCCGTCGCCAATTGCCGGCGCGCCATTCTCGGCGAAACGCCGTGGAATCTGATCGGCCCCGACGAACGGATGCTGTAACGGCCGATCCGCCCATCGCTTTAGCTGACCGCGGCCTCACCAAACTTAAGATTGTTATTGGATGGAGATCCTGATCAAACACCGCTACTGTCAGCGAAGCTCGAAAACGCGCGCGTCGGGCGGCGCTGGAGCAAGGCGCGGGGGACTTCATGCGTCGGCGAAATCTGCTTCTGTCGCTCGGCGCCCTCGCGTTGTGCGGCACCGGACTGCCCGCTGATGCATCCGAACGCGATGCCGGCGATCGCACGGTCGCGCTGACCTTCGACGACGGGCCGCACCCGGAGCTGACGCCAATACTGCTTGATACGCTCGATCGCGAGGGCGTCTGCGCAACGTTTTATGTTATCGGGTCGTGCGCGGCGCGATCGCCGGATGTTGTGCGCCGGGCGTTCGGTTCCGGCCATGAAATCGGCAACCACAGCTGGACCCATCCCTGGCTTACGCATCTTTCGGCGCCTCGCGCAGAGGAGGAAATTTCCCGCACGGACGAGCTGTTGGTGAGCCTCAATGGCGAACTGCCCAACACGGTGCGACCGCCCTACGGCGCGATGAACGCCAGCGTCAAGGCGATGGCGCTGCCGCGGCCGATGATGCTGTGGGATGTCGACACTAACGATTGGCGCATGCGCAACGCGCCGGCGGTCGAGCGCGTGGCCGGGCGGAGCGCGGGCGGCATCGTGCTGATGCATGACATCCACCCGACCACCGTAGAAGCGGTGCCGGCCATCATCGGCGATTTCAAATCGCGCGGTTTCCGCTTCGTGACGGTCTCGGCTTATGTTGCCTGGGATCTGCGCAACGATGCTTGGCTTGACGAGGTCTGAGGCGGGCGTCACCGCGGCGCGATCAGTTCCGGCGGATGGCGGGTCACGGTGCGCCGGCCGCGCTTCCACACCGCGAGTGGCGGACGGATTTCGGCGATCGCCTGCTCCGGCGTCGCGGCGTCGATCACGACGAGGTCCGCCGGGTTGCCGGGCGTGAGCCCGTAATCCTTGAGGTTGAGCAGGCGGGCCGAATGCCCGGTCAGCATCCCGAACAATTGGCGCAATTCCTCGGGTGCTGCGATCTGCAGCACGTTGGCGTGCAAATTGGCCATGCGGATCAGCGAGCAGTCGCCGTAAGGCGTCGCCGCGTTCAGCACGTTGTTGCTGGAGAGCGAGCAGGTGACGCCGTTGGCGCTGAGCAGATTGGCGTCGGCGACGCCGCGCACGACGGCATGGTCGCGCTCGCGCCCCATCAGATAAAGGTCGGTCGCCGGCAATACCGTCACCGCGACCCCGGCATCGGCAAGGCGCCGCGCCAAGGCAGCGACCTCGGCCGGCGGCAATAGCGACAGCTTCGCCATATGCCCGGCGACGACCCGGCCGCCGCGCTTGTAGCGCTCGGTCAGGTCGAGGACTTGGTAAATCAGCATTTCCGTGGGGCTGTCGCCGACATCGAGATGCAGGTCGAGATCGACGTCGTATTCGCGGGCCAGCGCAAAGACCCGCTCGATCTGGGCCGCAGGATCGCTGTCGTAGCGCGGCGCGCCGCCCAGCACCGGGGCGCCGCGCTGCAATGCCGCGACGAGCAACTCCTCGGTGCCGGGGTAGTTGGTGAGGCCGTCCTGCGGAAAGACGCAGATCTCGAGGTCGATCGCCCATCGGTAGTCGGCCGCCAGCGATTGCACCGCCTCGAAGCTGCGCAGGCCGATGGCGGGATCGATCTCGAGCTGGGTGCGCATGCGCGTCGTGCCGTTGACCAGACACTCGCGCAAGGTCGCTTCGGCCCGGGCGCGCACGTCCTCGACCGTGAAATCCTTCTTCAGCGGCGCGGTCATCGTCACCGGGTTGACCCGGCGGCCGGTCGGTGGCGGGCAACGGCCGGCGATGCGGGACTTGTCGAGATGGATGTGGGTCTCGATCAGCCCGGCGCAAACCAGCCGCCCGCCGGCATCGTAGCTCTCCGCGTCGGCCGCGAAGCCGTGGCCGATCGCGGCGATCTTGCCGTCCGCGACGGCGATGTCGAGCGGCCCCGCGGCGAGGCGATCGGCGAGGCGGGCGTTTTTGACGACGAGATCCATGCGCCGTTCTCCGGGCAAAATAGGCAAGATGAATGCCGGCAAGCCGTCCCCAGCTTGTACGATGTCGGGCACAATACCGGTTGGCAGAAGGGACGAACAGGCGGGCCGGCGATCGCGACGCGGGCGTGGATTCTTTAGCGGATTTGCAACCTCGGCGGGTTTACCATCAAGCCTCCACCTCAGGAGTGTGGCCGATGAGCGTTGCGCTGCGTCATCCCAGGACCGGCGAGGTCAAGGAAATGCAGGAGGGCTGGAGCTGGGGCTGCTGTCTGGGGGTCGGCATTCTCGGGCTGCCCCTGTTCCGCCGCGGCTTGCAGGTCTGGGGTTCGGCGATGGTGGTGTTCAACGTCGTCGCTTTGGTCGTCGGCCTCGTCCCCAGTCAACGCGCCGCGACGGTTAACGTCGTGCTGACGGTCGTCTGGCTCGGCTCCTGCGTGTTCTTCGGGCTCAAAGCCAACGAGATGGCGATCGAGCGCTATCTGAGCCTCGGGTGGCAAGTCGCCGACCGCCGGCGCGATCGCCTGTCGGCCTGATCTCGCTGAACTGAGCTGCCTCAAAGGTTGCGCCGTCGATCTCCACCGCTGACGGCCGCCTATCCCTCGGTGTAGGCTCCGGCCGCCCGGGGCGTCCGGGCGACGCCAAGGGATTTCGGGAGGATTGCGACATGAGCGGGGACATCGTCTTTACCGACTGCGAACTCATTGCCGGCCGTAGCGCCGCGGTCAGCGCCGGTGCCAGCGCGGCGGCCGGAGGCAGCGGCGGCTCGGCCGGCCACGCGCATGCCCACGCCCACCCGCGCTGGGAGGTCGTCATCGCCGGCAAGCGGATCAAGACCGTCGACGTGCACGCCCATTGCGTCGTCCCCGATGCGGCCAAGGTGATCAATCACCCGCTCGAGGCGCCGGGCCTGTTGTGGTCGAATATCGGCGACCGCCTGGCCCATATGGACAAGTCGGGCGTCGATTACGAGGCGCTCAGCATCAACCCGTTCTGGTATCGCGCCGAGCGCGACGCCGCCGCCGAGTTGATACGCCTCAACAACGAGGCGCTGGCGCAATTCTGCGCCGGCCACCCCGACCGCTTCGTCGCCTTCGCCACCGCCGCCTTGCAATACCCCGACCTCGCCGCGCAGCAGGTCGAGCACGCGGTCAAGAATCTCGGTTTCCGCGGCGTCGGCGTCGCCGGCAGCGTCGCCGGCGAGGATGTGGCCAATCCGAAGTTCCACCCGTTCTGGGCAAAGTGCGAGGAATTGGGCGTGCTCGTGTTCATGCACCCGCTCGGCACCCGCGAGTTGGAGCCGTCGGGCCGGCTTGGCGGCAACGGCCTCCTGACCAACACGATTGGCAACCCGCTCGAAACCACGATCGCGCTGTCGCACCTGATCTTCGAAGGCACGCTCGACCGCTTCCCCGGCCTCAAGATCTGCGCCGCGCATGGCGGCGGCTTCCTGCCCTCCTACGCCAACCGCTCGGACGCCGTGATCACGACCTTCCCCGACCGGGTCGGTCCCTACCCGAAGAAGAAGCCGACCGAATACATCCGCGGCGGCCAGCTCTATTTCGATTCGATCATGTTCACCGGCGAGGGCATGCGCCACCTGATCGCCGAAGCCGGCATCGAGCACGTCGTGCTCGGCACCGATTATCCGTTCCCGTGGAACACCGCGCCGGTTGACCATATCTTGTCGATCCCCGGGCTCAGCGACGCCGATAAGATCGCGATCCTCGGCGCCACGGCGGCGAAGTTGCTCGGCATCGAGCAATAACGCCGACCGTTACCTGACCTGACCTGGGCGCCGCCCGACATATGCGGGATATGTCGGGCGGCGCAGAGGGGATTGCAGCGGCGATGAAATTCAGGGCGGCGGTGCTGCATCGGCCGAATTCGGCCCTCGCGATCGAGACGGTCGAGCTCGGTGCGCTGCAGCCGGGCGACGCCCTGGTGCGAATCCGCGCCGCCGGGCTGTGCCACACCGACCTCGAAGTCATCGAGGGGCAGCTCGCCTACCCGATGCCGATCGTGCTCGGCCACGAGGCGGCCGGCACGGTTGCGGCGGTTGGCGGGGCGGTCGACGGGCTCAAGCCGGGCGATCGGGTGGTATTGTCGTGGAACCCGCATTGCGGCCACTGCTTCTATTGCGAACAGGACCAGCCGATCCTGTGCGAGAGCTACCTGCGCCTCGGGCCGCAGGCGGTGCAGTTCGACGGCACGACGCGGCTCAGCCTCGCCGGGGGCCCGGTGCACCATCTGATGTTCATGGGCGCCTTTGCCGAGTATTGCGTCGTCCCGGCCGAATGCGCGGTCAAGGTGCCGGCGGAAATTCCGTTCGACCGCGCCTGCCTGATCGGCTGCGGCGTGATGACCGGGGTCGGCGCGGCCACCCGCATCGCCAAGGTCGGCTACGGCGCAAGCGCGGTTGTGATCGGCTGTGGCGCGGTGGGGTTGAGCGCGGTGCAGGGCGCCCGCCTGGTCGGCGCCGGCCGGATCGTTGCAGTCGATATCGACGCGCGAAAATTGGAACTCGCGAGCCGGCTCGGTGCGACCGACACGATCGACGCGGCCGCCGATGACCCGGTGGTCGCGATCCGTGAGCTGACGGGCGGGCGCGGCGCCGATTACGTGTTCGAGGCGGCTGGTAACGCGCGGAGCTTCCGCCTGTCGGCCGAGGCGGTGCGGCCGGGCGGCCAGATCGTCTGGCTCGGCAAGGTCAACATCAACGACGATGTCGCATTTCGCTGGGGCGCGTTGATGGGCGAGAAGCGCATCACTCGCTCCAGCTACGGCGGCGCCCGGCCGCAGCGCGACTTTCCGCTGCTCGCCCGCGCCTATCTCGACGGCACGCTGCATTTGGACGAGCTGATTAGCCGGCGTATCGCCCTCGACGACATCAACGACGGCTTCACCGCCTTGAAATGCGGCGACGTCGTGCGCGCCGTCGTCACCTTCGATGGCTGAGCCGATATGAAGATCTACGAGGGCGCGCGCAGCCTCGCCGGGGCGCTCGTCACGGTCGACGGCAAGCCGTTGCCGCCGCGCCACGATCTGCGCCTGCTGTCGAAGGCCGGGTTCGAATGGACCTATGAGGGCGCCGGGCCGGCGCAGCTCGCTCTGGCGTTGCTCGCCGACCATCTCGGCGACGACGCAAAGGCGCTCGCGCAATACGAGCGCTTCATGCGCGAGGTCGTCGCCAATCTCGACAATGCCTGGCGTCTCACGTCGGCCGACATCGACGCGGCGCTCGACGCCTGACGCGGGCTGACCGCTTGGACCCGACTGGAGCGGTGTTATATTACGCAGATGCATTGGGGAGGCGGCGTCACCATGATGTCGAAGCGACAGGCGGCATTCCGCGCCGAGTATCGGCCGCGGATCTCGCCTTGGTACAGCGGCACGCTGCATGTGTTGGTGATCTACGCGATCGGCGCCGCGGCGCTTTCCTATTGCATCCCGCGCATCCATCGGCCGAGCTGGGCTGAGTGGCTGGTCGTGCCGGTCGTGTTTCTTGCCTGCAACGCCTTCGAGTGGTGGATTCACCGCTTCGTGATGCACCGGCCCGTCGCTGGCTTCATGGGCATCTACCGCCGCCACACGCTGGCGCATCACCAGTTCTTCACCGACCAGGAGCCGACGATCGACACGACGCGCGACTTCCGCATCACTTTCTTCCCGCCTTATGCGCTGGTCACCTTTATTGCGATGTCAGTCCCGCCGGCGCTGATCCTGGGCATGCTGTGGTCGACCAACGCCGCCTATCTGCTGATGTGCACGACGGTCGGGATGTACCTGAACTACGAGTTGTTTCACTGGTGCTGCCACGTCAAGGACGACCGCATCGTGCGCTGGGTGCCGTTCGTCAATTCGCTGCGTCGCCATCACATCGCCCACCACAACCAGGCGATCATGATGGAGAAGAACTTCAACCTGACCTACCCGATCGCCGATTGGCTGTTCGGCACCAGCGACTTGCAGCGCGGCCTCTTCGGCCATCTGTTCAACGGCTACGACACGCGGTACGTGCGTCGGGATCTGCGGCAGGTGCGCAACACCGCCGCCGACGCACCGTTGGCCAAAGCGCGGGCGTGATGGCGTCGACAGTCGACAAGGCCGGCGGCACGCCGACCCGCCTGAAGCGCTCGCAGGCCTCGCTGTTCGGCGGCATCGCCTGCGGCGTCGGCGTCTTCATCCTGACACTGCTGCTGGCGGGCGGGCCGAGCCCGCTGAACGTGGCGATCGGGCTGGCGCTCGGCGGCGCGCTCGGCGTCTGGGTTCGGCTCGCCGATCTTTGACGCTCAGCGCCCGGTGAAGTTGGCCGGGCGCTTTTCGAGAAAGGCCCGGGCGCCTTCGCGGTAATCCTCGCTGTCGAGCGCCTCCCGGATCAACCCCTCGATCTCCGCCCGGCGCTGCTCGACATCGCCGCCGGCGAGCGCTTGCAGGATCCGCTTGGTGCCGGCGATTGCGAGCGGCGCGTTCGCCATCATCGGCGCCCCGAATGCGGTCGCGGCCTCGACCACTTCGCCCGCGACGACCGCATCGGCGAAGCCCATCTCGCGCGCTGTGGCGGCAGCGAACAACTCGCTGCTGTAGAGGATGCGCTTGGCGTTGGCGAGGCCGACGATCGAATACAGGAAGCGGCATTCCTCGACCGTATAGATCGTGCCGAGCTTGGTGGCAGGGATGCCGAAGCGGGCATCCTGGTGCATGATCCGGAAATCGCAGCACAGAGCGATGGCGCAGCCGCCGCCGACGCAGGAGCCGGCAATCGCGGCAATGCTCGGCTGCGGCAAGGCGCGGATCGCGTCGTAGCAGGCGGCGACCTCGCGCTCGTAGGTGGCACCGCCGGCGCTGTCGGCGCGCACCCGGGCGAACTCGCTGATGTCGGCGCCGGCGCAGAAATGGCCGTGAGCCCCGGTCAGGATTACGAGCCGCACCTCGCGCATCGTGGCGAGCCCGCGGAACGCGCCGGCCAGATCGCGCCACGCCGCCAGGTTCAGCGCGTTGCGCCGTGCCGGGCGGTCGATCCTGACAACCGCCGACGGCGGGCGCCTTCCGGCTCACGGAAATGTCGGACACGCCGTTCACCCCTTTCCCGATTCCGGCGGCGCGACCCTATCAGCGATCCGGTGGCGGCGCCCATGGGAATTGCCGCGCGCGGCCGAGGCGGGTTCGATATCGGACAGGTGCGCCGCGGTGTTGATGATCGCGACATGCGAGAAGGCCTGCGGGAAATTGCCGAGCAGCCGCCCCGCCCGCGGGTCGTATTCCTCCGACAACAGGCCGAGATCGTTGCGGATCGACAGCAAGCGCTGGAACAGCGCGACCGCGTCATCGTGCCGCCCGATCAGGGCAAGGCTGTTGGCCAGCCAGAAGCTGCAGGCGATAAAGCCGCCCTCCTCGCCCGGCAGCCCGTCCGTCCCCGGGCCGGTCGGATAGCGGCAGACGAAGCCGTCGCGCATCAACTCGCGCTCGACCGCCTCGATCGTGCCGCGGATGCGCGGATCGTGCGGCGGCAGGAAGCCGAGCTGCGGGATTAACAAGCAGCGAGGCATCGAGATCGCGCGCCCCATAATATTGGACGAAGGTGTTGCGCTCGGGGTCGTAGGCCTGTGCCAGGATCTGCTCGGAGATCGTGCGGCGCACCTGTTCCCAGCGCTGGCGCGGTCCCTTGAGCCCGAACTCCTCGATCGTCTTGATGCCGCGGTCGAAGGCGACCCAGCACATGATCTTCGAGAACGTGAAATGGCGCGGCTCGCCGCGCACCTCCCACATGCCCTGGTCCGGCTGCTGCCAGATCGTCTCGAGATATTCGAGCAGCTTCTGCTGCATGTCCCACGCGACCGGGCTCGCTTCGAGGCCGTAGCGATGGCACGCATAAAGCGCGTCCATCAATTCGCCGTAGACGTCGAGCTGCAGCTGCTCGTGCGCCGCGTTGCCGATGCGCACCGGGCGGCTGTCGGCGTAGCCCGGCAGCCAGGGGATCTCGAACTCGGTCAGGCGGCGCTCGCCGGCGATCCCGTACATGATCTGCATCTCGGAGGGGTGGCCTGCCACCGCCCGCAACAGCCACTCGCGCCAGGCCCGCGCCTCGCCGCGATAGCCCGCGCTCAGCAGCGCGTAGAGGGTCAGTGTCGCGTCGCGTATCCAGCAGAAGCGGTAGTCCCAGTTGCGCACCCCGCCTGGCCACTCCGGCAACGACGTCGTCGCGGCCGCGACGATCCCGCCGGTCGGCTCGTAGGTCAGCATCTTCAGTGTGATCAGCGAGCGGATGACAGGCTCGCGCCACGGGCCGTCGAGCGAACAATGGCCCGACCAGTCGCGCCAGTGGTTCTCGGTCTCCAGCAGCGACTCGTGCGGCTCGCGGTAGCGGAATGCCTTGTGATGCGAGGGGTACCAGCACAGCGTGAACGGCACCGTCTCACCGGCATGCACCGTGAACTCGCCGAGCGTGGTCATCTCGGGCGTGCCGTGCATTGGCACCGCCGTAATCAGCTGGATTGCGTTCGGGCCGGCGACCGCGCTCGGCCCGGCGATCTGCGACCGCACCCAGGGGATGCTGCGCCCGTAATCGAAACGCATGACGATTTCGCTGCGCATCCGCACGCGGCCCTGGTCGCCGCGCACGATGCGGACCAGCTCGATCTGGTCCTCGCCGTCGATCAGCGGCATGAAATCGATGATCGTTACGCGGCCTTCGGCGGTTTCGAAGCTGGTTTCGAGGATGCCGCTGTCGCCGCGATAGCGGCGCGAGGAATGCCTGACGGGGCCCGCCGGCGCAATCAGCCAGCGCCCATGGCTGGGGTCGCCGAGCAGGGCGGCAAACACCGACTCCGAATCAAAACGCGGCAGGCACAGCCAATCGATCGAGCCGCCGCGCGACACCAGCGCGGCGGTGCGGGCATTGCCGATGATGCCGTAATCCTCGATCGGAACATTCATCGCAGCGCCTCATCAGTCACATCCCCTTGCTGTGACAACAATCGCTCTCCCGAAACGGCTCATCAGGTTGGAGCGATGACTGCAGAGGCGTTGCAGGTGCGGCAGGACAGGGTCAGGTCATGCCCAAAAAGAAGGCAGGGCCACCGCCCTGCCAGCGTTTTTCTTGCGATTGTGCGTTAGCCGGAAACCTCAGTTTCCGGCCGCCAATTGCGACTCCTCCCTAAACTCGGGCCACGCTGCTGCCTTATTGCGTAGCTTATGGCGAGATAGTACGCAAATTGCCGCACCGGGTCACGCGGTTTTTTCATGCCTGCTGGTATTTTCTGCGGCGCCCCGGTACTAGATTGCCGAGACGCGCGAACCCGAGCGAGCTGCCATGCGCCTGTCCCAGTATTTTCTGCCGTTGCTGCGCGAGAACCCGAGCGAGGCGCAGATCGTGTCGCACCGGCTGATGCTGCGCGCCGGCATGATCCGCCAGTCGTCTGCCGGGATCTATAGCTGGCTGCCGTTGGGGCTGCGCGTGCTGCGGCGGGTCGAGCAGATCGTGCGCGAGGAGCAGGACCGCTCGGGCGCGCAGGAAATCCTGATGCCGACCATCCAGCCGGCCGAACTGTGGCGCGAGAGCGGGCGCTACGAGGATTACGGCAAGGAGATGCTGCGCCTCCAGGACCGCCACGAGCGCGAGATGCTGTACGGACCGACCAACGAGGAGCAGGTCACCGCGATCGTCCGCGATGCGGTCAAGAGCTATCGCGACCTGCCGAAAAACCTCTACCACATCCAGTGGAAATTCCGCGACGAGATGCGGCCGCGCTTCGGCGTCATGCGCGGCCGCGAATTCCTGATGAAGGACAATTACAGCTTCGATCTCGACGCTGCCGGCGCCAAGCACTCCTACAACAAGATGTTCGTCGCCTATCTGCGCACCTTCGCGCGGATGGGGCTGAAGGCGATCCCGATGCGCGCCGATACCGGCCCCATCGGCGGCGATCTCAGCCACGAGTTCCACGTCCTTGCCGAGACCGGCGAGTTGGGAGTGTTCTGCGACCGCCGCTGGCTGGAGACCGAAATCCTCGCCGAGGACGTCGATTACGACGGCGACCTCGAACCGTTCTTCCGGCACTGGACCAGCCTCTATGCCGCGACCGACGAGGTGCACGACCCGGAGAAATGCCCGGTCCAGCCGGAGCAGCTCGTCACCGCCCGCGGCATCGAGGTCGGCCAGATCTTCTATTTCGGCAGCAAGTATTCCAAGCCGATGGGCGCCGTCGTCGCCGGGCCGAACGGCGAGGAGGTGGCGCTCGAAATGGGCTCCTACGGCATCGGCGTGTCGCGTCTCGTCGGCGCCTTGATCGAGGCGAACCATGACGACGCCGGCATCATCTGGCCGGAGAGCGTCGCCCCGTTCCGCCTTGGCCTCATCAACCTGCGGGCCGGCGATGCGAAGTGCGTCGCGGCGGCGGATGCGTTTTACGGCAAGCTGCAGCGCCGTTGGGATCGATGTGCTTTACGACGACCGCGACGAGTTCGCCAGGCGCCAAATTCGCCGACGATGGACCTGATTGGCCTGCCCTGGCAGCTGATCGTCGGCCCGCGCGGGGTCGCCGCCGGCACGGTCGAAGTCAAGAACCGCCGCAGCGGCGAGCGACACGAACTGTCGGCTGAAGCGGCTCAACAGCGCTTAGCCGCGTGATCTTCGGCGCCTTCGAGCGGATGGTCGCGTTCCGCTATCTGCGGGCGCGGCGGCAGGAAGGCTTCGTCTCGGTCATCGCGATTTTCTCGCTGCTGGGCATCGCGCTCGGGGTGGCGACGCTGATCATCGTCATGTCGGTGATGAACGGCTTCCGCAACGAGCTGGTCAGCCGCATCCTCGGCCTCAACGGCCATCTCTCGGTGTATGGCGAGACGCGGCAGCTGCCCGATTTCGACGCCGCCGCGGCGCGGGTGCGCAAGGTGCCCGGGCGTCGTCAGCGTGACGCCGATGATCGAGGGCCAGGTCATGGCGACGAGCAGCGCCGCCGCCTCGGGCGCGCTGGTGCGCGGCATCCGCCCCGACGCGCTTGCGCACCCACAAGCTGATCGCCAGCCATATCGTCGCCGGCTCGCTCGGCGAGTTCGGCGATGACGGCGTCGCGCTCGGCGACCGGCTGGCGCGGCGTCTCGGGGTCGGGGTCGGCGGCAAGGTCACGCTGATCGCGCCCGAGGGCACCGACACCGCCTTCGGCACGCTGCCGCGGCTCAAGACCTACCACGTCGTCGCGTTGTTCGATGTCGGCTTCTACGAATGGGACAATAGCGTCATCTATGTGCCGCTGGCCGCGGCGCAGCTGTTTTTCCGCATGCCGGGCGCGGTCAGCGACCTCGAAGTGTTTCTGACCGACGCCGACCAGGCGAGCAGCGAGGGCCTGCGGATCGCCGCCGCGCTCGGCGGCCATGTCCGCATCCTCGATTGGCAGCAGGCCAATTCCGGCATCGTCACCGCGGTCGAGATCGAGCGCAACGTGATGTTCCTGATCCTGTCGCTGATCATCCTCGTCGCCGCCTTCAACATCATCTCCGGCATGATCATGATGGTGAAGGACAAGGGGCGCGACATCGCGATCCTGCGAACGATGGGCGCCTCGCGCGGCATGATCCTGCGCATCTTCATGCTGTCGGGCGCCAGCATCGGCATTGTCGGCACGCTGGCCGGGCTTCGCCCTCGGCATCGTCTTCACCCGCAACATCGAGGCGATCCGGCATTTCCTCGAAGGCATCCTGCACGTCAACCTGTTCTCGCCGGAGATCCGCTTCTTCACCCGCATCCCGGCCCAGATCGACAACGGCGAGGTCGCCTCGGTCGTGCTCATGGCGCTGGCGTTGTCGTTTCTCGCGACGCTCTACCCGTCGTGGCGGGCGGCGCGGCTCGATCCGGTCGAGGGGCTGCGCTACGAATGAGCGACGACGGGAGCCGCGCTCGGCGCTGGCGCTGCGGCGGTCCGCAAGATCTTTCGCCAGGGCGGGGTCGAGCTGCATGTCCTGAACGGCGCCGACCTCGCGCTGCGGCCCGGCGAGATCGTCGCGCTGGTCGGCCCGTCGGGCGCCGGCAAATCGACGCTGTTGCATGTCGCCGGCCTGCTGGAGCGGCCGGATGGCGGCTCGGTGCTGATCGAGGGCCGCGAATGCGGCGCGCTGTCGGACGAGCAGCGCACCCTGTTGCGCCGCCGCGCGCTCGGCTTCGTCTACCAGTTCCACCACCTGCTGCCGGAGTTCTCGGCGCTCGAAAACGTCATGCTGCCGCAGATGATCGCCGGCGTCGCGCGGCGCACCGCGCGCGACAAGGCGGCGGCGCTGCTGCAGCGGGTCGGGCTCGGCGCGCGCCTGACGCACCGCCCGGCGCGGCTGTCGGGCGGCGAGCAGCAGCGCGTCGCGATCGTGCGGGCGCTCGCCAACGACCCGAAGATCCTGCTGGCCGACGAGCCGACCGGCAATCTCGACCACACGACCGCCGACGGCGTCATCGCGACGCTGCTCGAGATCGTGCGCGCCAGCGGCCTCGCCGCGCTGATCGCGACCCACAACCTCGACCTCGCCCACCGCCTCGACCGCACCGTCGCGCTGGAGGACGGCAAGCTCACTGCGGCGTGACGCCGGGCGAATCGAACCAAGCAAACCCGGTGCCGCCGGCATGGTCACCGCTGTCGCAGCGGTGCATTTCCGCGCCGCACCGCGCGACGCTGTTTTCCGGCGCCGGTCGTGCCATGCTGGGATAACACTGCATAACAGGCCGCCGATGCCGCTTGCCGATTTCATCCATCTGCGCACCCACTCGGCCTATTCGCTGTCGGCCGGGGCGATCAAGGTCAAGGAGCTGGTGGCGCTGTGCCGCGCCGAGGCGATGCCGGCGGTCGCGATCACCGACAGCGGCAATCTGTTCGGCGCGCTCGAATTTGCCACCTCCTGCGCCGAAGTCCGGCATCCAGCCGATCATCGGCGTCGAGATCGCGCTGGCCGGGAATGGCGAGCGCGGCCAGCGGCAGGCAGGCAATGGCCACGCCGGCGAGCCCGACCGCATCGTGCTGCTGGTCCAGAGCGAAGCCGGCTACCGCAATTTGATGGGCCTCACCAGCCGCGCCTATCTCGATGGCGAGGCGGGCGCCGAGCCGGCAGTGTCGCTCGCCGACCTCGCCGCCGCGAACGAGGGGTTGATCTGCCTCGCGGGCGGCGCCGGCGGCCCGCTCGGGCGCCTCGTCGCCGAGGGCCAGGACGAGGCGGCCGAGGCGATGCTCGCCGCGCTCAAGGAGCTGTTTCCCGGTCGGCTTTACATCGAATTGCAGCGCCACGGCCTGCCCGAGGAGGCGAAGAGCGAGGCCGGCCTCGTCGATCTCGCCTATGCCCACGATGTGCCGCTGGTCGCGACCAACAACGCGCATTTTCCCGACCGCGACTACTACGAGGCGCATGACGCGCTGTTGTGCATCGCGCAAGGCAAGGCGGTGGCCGACGACGATCGCAAGCGGCTGACGCCGCAGCACTATTTCCGCCCGGCCGGCGAGATGCGCGGCCTTGTTCGCCGATCTGCCGGAAGCCTGCGACAACACGCTGGTCATCGCCCGGCGCTGCGCCTTTATCCCGCAGCCGCGCCGGCCGATCCTGCCGGAATTTGCCGAGCAGGGGGGCGCCGACGCAGCCGGCGCGCTGTGCGACGCGGCCCGTGCCGGCCTCGCCGCCCGCCTCGCCGCGCGGCCTCGCCGCCGCCGGCCGCGACGAAGCCGCCGCGCAGCCCTATCGCGAGCGCCTTGAATTCGAGCTCGACATGATCGCGCGGACCGGGTTTGCCGGCTATTTCCTGATCGTCGCCGATTTCATCCAGTGGGCGAAGCGCCAGGGCATCCCGGTCGGTCCCGGGCGCGGCTCGGGGGCCGGCTCGGTCGTCGCCTGGGCCCTGACGATCACCGACCTCGATCCGCTGCGCTTCGGCCTCCTGTTCGAGCGGTTCCTCAACCCCGAGCGCGTGTCGATGCCCGATTTCGACATCGATTTCTGCCAGGACCGGCGCGACGAGGTGATCCGCTATGTCCAGCAGAAATACGGCCGCGACCGGGTCGCCCAGATCATCACCTTCGGCAAATTGCAGGCGCGCGCGGTATTGCGCGATGTCGGCCGGGTGCTCGGCATGCCCTACGGCCAGGTCGACCGGCTGTGCAAGCTGGTGCCCAACAACCCGGCGCATCCGGTGAGCCTCGAACAGGCGATCGCCGGCGAGCCGCAATTGCAGGCGCAGCGCGACGGCGACGAGACCGTGGCGCGGCTGATGCGGATCGCGCTCAAGCTCGAAGGGCTCTACCGCCACGCCTCGACCCATGCCGCCGGGGTGGTGATCGGCGACCGGCCGCTGGCCGAGTTGGTGCCGCTCTACCGCGACCCGCGCTCCGACATGCCGGTGACCCAGTTCAACATGAAATGGGTCGAGCTTGCCGGGCCTCGTCAAATTCGACTTTCTCGGCCTCAAGACGTTGACCGTCTTGGTGCGGTGTCTGGAACTGCTCGCCGCCCGCGGGGTGAAGCTCGACCTCGCCAACCTGCCGCTCGACGACCGCCCGACCTTCGACCTGCTCAGCCGCGGCGACACGGTCGGGGTGTTCCAGGTGGAAAGCGCCGGGGTGCGCGACATGCTGCAGAAAACTGCGCCCCGACCGCTTCGAGGACATCATCGCCGTCGTCGCGCTGTACCGCCCGGGGCCGATGGAGAACATCCCGCGCTATATCGCGGTCAAGCACGGACGAGGAGGAGCCCGACTACCTGCACCCGCAAGCTCGAGGGGATCCTCAAGGAAACCCACGGCATCATGATCTACCAGGAGCAGGTCATGCAGATCGCACAGGTGCTGGCCGGCTATACGCTGGGCGGCGCCGATCTGCTCCGCCGTGCGATGGGCAAGAAAATCCAGGCGGAGATGGACGCGCAGCGCGCCCAGTTCGTGTCGGGCGCGACCGAGCGCGGCGTCGAGCCTGCCCGCGCCGAATTGATCTTCGACCAGATGGCGAAATTCGCCGGATACGGTTTCAACAAGTCGCACGCCGCCGCCTACGCCCTCGTCGCCTACCAGACGGCGTATCTGAAGGCCAATCACCCGGTCGAGTTTCTCGCCGCGTCGATGACCCTCGATCTTGGCAACACCGACAAGCTCAACCATTTCCGCCAGGAACTGGACCGGCTCGGCATCGCCCTCTTGCCGCCCGACATCAACCGCTCCGATGTCGCGTTTTCGGTCGAGCCGCATCCGAAAACCGAAAAGCCGGCGATCCGCTATGCGCTGGCGGCGGTGAAGGGGGTCGGCGCCCAGGCAATGAGCGATCTCGTCGCCGCGCGCGCCCGCAACGGCAAGTTCAAGGATTTGTTCGACTTTGCGCTGCGCCTTGACGCCAGGAGCTTCAACCGCCGCCAGTTCGAGGGCCTCGTCAAGGCTGGCGCGTTCGACTGCCTCGACCCCAACCGGGCGCAGAGCTTTGCCGCCGCCGATTTGCTGCTGCGCCAGGCGAGCCGCGCCGCCGAGGAGCGCGAGACCAAGCAGGAGAGCCTGTTTGCCGGGCTCGGCGGCGTGGCGGACGGAGGCTTCGCGGCGCGCCCCGCATTGCCCGTCGTGCCAGACTGGCCGGCCGTCGAGAAGCTGCAAAACGAGTTCGACGCGATCGGTTTCTACCTGTCGAGCCACCCGCTCGATCCCTACGGCAGGAGCCTCGAGCGCGCCGGCATCCTGCGCTGGGTCGATCTCCCTGCGGCGCTCGCGGCGGGCGGCTCGACCCGCTTCCGCCTCGGCGGCATCGTGATCGGCAAGAAGGAGCGCACCTCGGCGCGCGGCAGCCGCTTCGCCTTCGTCCAGCTGTCCGACATGACCGGGATGTTCGAGATCACGGTGTTTTCCGAGGTGCTCGGCCAGGCCCGCGCGGTGATCGAGGGCGGCCAGCCATTGATTGTCACGGTCGATGTGCGGCGCGAGGAGGAGAGCCTGCGCCTCACCGCGCAGAAGATCGAGCCGCTCGACAACGTCGTCGCGCATGCGGCGGCCGGGCTGCGCGTGTTTGTCGCCGAGAGCGACGCATTGCCGCGCCTTAAGAGCCTGATTTCGCGCGAGGCCGGCGGGCGCGGCCGGGTCACGGTGGTGCTCGACCTGCCGCGCAGCGAGGTCGAGGTGGCGTTGCCCGGCGGCTTCCGCGTCGACCCCAAGATCCGCGCCGCGGTCAAATCGCTGCCCGGCATCCTCGACGTGCATGACATCTGAGGCGCGGCCGGTCGTCGTTCTGCGCGGCGTGACCAAGCGCTTCGCGTCGGGGCTGGAAGCGCTCGGTGGCGTCGATCTGGCGGTCGAGAGCGGCGAGTTCGTCAGCTTGTTGGGTCCGTCCGGCTGCGGCAAGAGCACGCTGTTGCGGATCGTCGCCGGCCTCGCCGAGCCGACTGGCGGAAGCTGCGTGTTGAGCCTCGGGCATGGCGCGCGCCAGCCTCCCTCAGGCCGTATCGGCTTTGTGTTTCAGGACCCGACCCTGATGCCGTGGAGCACGGTCGCCGGCAATGTCGAATTGCCGTTCCGTATCGCCGGGCGCGTGCGTTCGGCCGAGCGCGACCGCGCCGCCGCCGCGTTGCGCGCGGTCGGCCTCGCCGGGTTCGAGCGCGCCTACCCGCACCAGCTCTCGGGCGGCATGCGGATGCGGGTGTCGATCGCCCGCGCCCTCGTTACCGAGCCCGACCTTTTGCTGCTCGACGAGCCCTTTGCCGCGCTCGACGAGATCACTCGCCTCGCCCTCAACGACGATCTATTGCAGCTGTGGGAGGCCCACCGCCCGACCATCCTGTTCGTGACGCACAGCGTTTTCGAGTCGGTGTATCTGTCGACCCGCATCGCGGTGATGCGGTCGCGCCCCGGCCGCATCGTTGCCGACCTGCCGGTCCACCTGCCGCACCCGCGCCGCCGCGAGATACGCACCGCTTCGGAATATGCCGCGATGTGCGAGAGCGTGTCGGCAGCTCTGGCGAGCGCGATGGCGCAGGGCAACGAATGATGCAGCGCAGCCTGCGCATCCTCGCGCCGATCGCAATCGGCGCGTTGTTTCTCGCGGCGTGGGAGGCGGTGGTCCGGATCCGCGGTATCCCGCTCTACATCCTGCCGCCGCCGAGCGCGATTGCGCGGAGCCTGTGGGTCGACGGGCCGAGCCTGCTGCTGTCGCTGCTGGTGACCCTGCGCATCACGCTGGCCGCGCTCGCCGCGGCGGCGTTGTTCGGCGGGGCGCTGGCGTTGCTGTTCGCGCGCTCGCGCATCCTCGAGCTGAGCCTCTTTCCCTACGCGGTGATCCTGCAGGTGACGCCGATCGTGGCGATTGCGCCGCTGATCATCATCTGGGTGCGCCAGCCGTTTCTGGCGCTGCTGTTGTGCGCCTGGATCGTCGCGTTCTTTCCGATCGTGTCGAACACTACGGTCGGGCTCAACAGCGCCGACCGCAACCTGCTCGCCCTGTTCCGGCTGTATGGCGCCTCGCCGGGACAGGTGCTGCTCTATCTGCGCATCCCGACCGCGCTGCCCTATTTCCTCGCCGGCCTGCGGATCAGCGGCGGGCTGGCGCTGATCGGCGCGGTGGTGGCCGAGTTTGTCGCCGGCACCGGCGGGGCGGAAACCGGCCTCGCCTTCCGCATCCTCGAAGCCGGCTATCGCCTCGCAATCCCGCGCCTGTTCGCCGCGCTGTTCCTGCTGTCGCTGACCGGGATCATGATCTACCTGCTGCTCGATCTGCTGTCGCGCCGCCTATTGCGCAACTGGCACGAGAGCGTGCTGCACGAGGAGGAGGAATAGCGCTCCTCCCTCGCGTCAGGCCGGCAGATGGTACCCCACCGCCGCCTCCGCCTCCAACGTGCGCTGCACCGCCGGACGCGCCATCATCCGGTCGAAATGCGCCGACAGGCGCGGGTAGCTGCCGGCCGCCGGCTGCAATGTCGTCACGAACCGCCAATACAGCCGGAACAGGTGGATGTCGGCGATCGAATAGCGGTCAACCGCCCACATATTCGCGCCGAGCCGCTGCTCGGCGAGGTGGAACACCTCGCGCCAGCGCTCGTTGCCGGCACGGCGGGCCGGGTGGATCGTCGCGGCGATGAACGACATCCATGAGATCACCTGCGCCTCGGCCTCGATGTCGCCGAATTGCGGCAGCAGCCCCGCAGCGGGATAGGTCCGCGCCAGATACCACAAGGTTGCCGCCACCTCGGTCAGCACCCGCCCGCCGATGACCAGCGCCGGCACCTTGCCCTCGGGGTTGACGGCGAGATAGTCGGGCGCGCGATTGGCTTGCTGGTGCAGTGCCGTCAGCTTCAGCTCGAACGGCGCGCCGACCTCGTTGAGCGCGATGTGCGTCGCCATCGAGCTCGACCCCGGCGAGAAATACAGCGTCAGCATGGCTCGCCGCCCCCTCAGCCGCGCAACTGGCGGATATGGCCGGCCCAATGGTCGAGGATCGGCAGGATCTGGTCCTTCTTGTCCGACATCAGCGTGACATTGACGGCGTCGATACCCAGGTCGCGGAAGTGCTTCAGCTTGTCCAGATCATCCGGCGCGCCGCCAAGCCGCAATGACAGCGAGGCAGGATCGCGTCCGGCTTCCTGCGCCATCTTGCGGAAGGCCGGGATGTATTCCTCGGGGTTGCCCGAAGTTGCGTTCGGATACCAGCCGTCACCATAGCGCACCGCGCGGCGCGCCGCCCACGGAAAGGCGCCGCCGAGAATGACCGGCGGGTGCGGCTTCTGCACCGGCTTCGGCCAGGTCATCATCGTGTCGAAATTGACGATGTCACCGTGGTATTCCGGCTTTGACTTGGTCCAGATTTCCTTCATCGCCTCGATCTGCTCGCGCATCTTTTGCATGCGGGTGGCGAAGACGGTGCCGTGGTTCTCGATCTCCTCGGCGTTCCAGCCGCCGCCGATGCCGAAGATGAAGCGCCCGCCGGAGACCTGGTCGATCGACGCGACGAGCTTTGCTGTCTGGATCGTGTCGCGCTGGATGACGAGCGCGATGCCGGTCGCGAGCTTGAGCCGCTTCGTCGCACAGCCCGCGGCGGTCAGGGTGACGAACGGATCCATCACGTCGTAATAGCGCTTGTGCAACTCGCCGCCGCCCGGCGCCGGCGTCTTGCGCGGCACCGGGATGTGCGAATGCTCGGCGGCCCACACCGAATCGAAGCCGCGTTCCTCGAGCGCGACCGCCAGCTCGGCCGGGGTGATCGAATAATCCGTGAAAAAGATTGAGGCGCCGATTTCCATTTGGCTTCTCCCGAGGGCAGGTTCGCGTGAACACGATGCTATGGTGCGCTGCGCTCCCGGGCAATGTCGGATAAGCTGTCGGGGACACGAAGCGGGGAGCGAACCACATGCGATCGATCGTCGGAACCTGGAAACTGGTCGGCGCCGCGGCGCGCGACCGCAATGGCAACCCGCTGCCGGCGCCTTACGGCGGCAAGGGGCTGGGCCGCGTCATGTTCAATGCCGACGGGCGGATGATGGCGGTGACCTGCGACGGGCGGCCCGAGCTGCCGGCCGGAACGGAGCGCGCCTACAGCTCCTACATCGGCAACTACACGTTCGACGGAACGCGGCTGGTCACCAGGGTCGACGGCTCCTCGGACCCCGCCCGCGTCGGCTCGGACCAGGTGCGCGAGGTCAGCTTCGACGGCGATCGCATGATCCTGCGCCCGCCGCCGCGGCAGAGCGCCGCCGGCGAGGAATACCGCGAGCTGACCTGGGAGCGGATCGCCGCCGAATAAATCAGGTGAAGTTATCGGTCAGGTGAATTTGGCGGCGAGCGGCTTCGGGCCGAGCGCCGCCGGATCGAGCCGGCGCGCCAGCGTTATCAGCGTTTGGGTCAGCGCGGCGAGGTCGTTGCGGGCCGCGTCCGAGGCCAGCCGCCCGTCCTTGAAGTCGCCGCCGGTGAGGTAGACGGCGGTCGGCGCGACCAATGCCCCGAACCACGCCAGCACCGGGCGCAACTGGGTGTCGACCGCCAGGTAGTGATGCGGCGAGCCGCCCATCGCGACGATGCCGACCGGCTTGTTCTGCAACGCCTCGACCGGCGCGATGTCGAGCAGGTTTTTCAGCACCCCGGGATAGCTCGCGCGATAGACCGGCGCGGCGATCAGCACCGCTTGCGCCGCCGCGACCTGCGCCACCGCCCGGCGCGTCGCCTCGCCATACGCTTCGAGCGGGCGGCCGTCGCAAATCTCGACCAGCGTATCGGCAAGGTTGAGGATCTCGATTGCAACGTCGCCGCCGCCCGCGCGCGCCGCCTCCGCGGCCGTCGCGACCGCGGCGGCGAGCCGGCCGGGCGGCGTCGCGGCGCCGACCACCATCAGCAGACGCACCGCATCAGCCATCGGCATCGCTCTCCTTTCTCACTCGGCGCCGACCGCCGCGCCCCGCGCCAGCGGAGCGGGCACCCGGTCGAGGCCCAAATGGTCGCGCAGGGTCGTCCCGTGGTACTCGCGGCGGAACAAGCCGCGGCGCTGCAATTCCGGGACCACCAGGTCGACGAAATCGGTGAACCCGCCCGGGAAATAGGGCGGCAGGATGTTGAACCCATCGGCCGCCCCGCCGGCGAACCATTCCTCCAGCGTGTCGGCGATCCGCCCGGGCGTGCCGCAAACGACCCAATGGCCGCGCGCCGCCGCGGTCAGGTTGTAGAGGTCGCGCAATGTCATGTTCTCGCGCCGCGCCGCCTCGAACAGCACCTTGTGGAAGGTCTGGCTGCCGTTCTCGCCCGGCGGTGGCGGCGGCACCGGCGCGTCGAGCGGGTATCCGGTCACGTCGTAGCCGATCCGGCCGCTGACCAGCACCAGCGCGTTGCTCGGGGTCAGCCAGCTTTGCAGCAGCGACAGCTTTTCCTTCGCTTCGACTTCGGTTCGGCCGATGATCGGCATGACCCCGGGCAGCACCGCGAGCTGGTCGGGCCGGCGCCCGTATTTGGCCATGCGGCCCTTGAGGTCGGCATAGGCCTTCTTCGCGCTTTCCAATTCCTGCACGACCGCAAACACGACATCGGCGGTGCGCGCCGCCAGATCGAGCCCGGTAGGGCGAGCCGCCGGCCTGGATGATCACCGGATGGCCCTGCGGCGAGCGCGCCATGTTGATCGGCCCGGCCACCTGGAAGAACCGGCCCTTGTGGTTGAGCGGATGCACCTTCGCCGGGTCGATAAAGCGGCCGGTCGCCTTGTCGGCGATGATCGCGTCGTCGTCCCAGCAATCCCACAGCCCCTTGACGACATCGACGAATTCGTTGGCCCGCTCGTAGCGCAGCTCGTGCTCCATGTGCGCGTCGCGGCTGAAGTTGAGCGCCGCCTTAGGCTGCGAACTGGTGACCACGTTCCAGGCGGCGCGGCCGCCGCTGATATGGTCGATCGAGGCGAAGATGCGGGCGACGTTGTAGGGCTCGCTGAAGCTGGTCGAGACCGTCGCGCCGAGGCCGACTTGTGTCGTCGCAGCGCTCAGCACCGAGATCAGCGTGGTCGGCTCGAAGCGGCACAGGAACGAGGGATGGTCGCCCGCATCCATGACCAGCCCGTCCGACACGAACACCAGGTCGAACTTGCCGCGTTCGGCGGTGCGCGCAATCTCCTGGATCACCGGCAATTGGTTGTTGCTGGTCGCGGCGCCCTCGTAGCGCCAGCCGGCGGAGTGGTTGCCGGTGCCCAGCACAAACACGCCGAGATGCATCTGACGCTTGCCCGCACCCATCGCGCTTGCCCTCCGATCGACGATCCCCCACCTTTTCCGCGCCCCGCACCGCGGCGTTGGCCGGGTCTGGCGAGGCTGGCGAAGGCAGGATCCAGCCGACCGTAATGCGAACCAGGCGGTCTGTCGAGCGGGTGCGGGCTGTCTCGGCGGACCGCTACGAACGAAGGGCTATCGGCCCTTCGTTGCCGGCTTGCGGCGCTCGCGCCAGGCCTGGTGCGCCTCCTTCTTGTCCTCGGTCATCTCCAGCGCCATGAAGCGGTAGAGATCGGCGTTGGCCGCCTCGCGCAATGTGCCGTCCATGCCGAACGCCACCGCTTCCTTGGCGAGCCGGGCGGCGAGCGGCGGCAATGCCGCGATGTGCTCGGCAACCGCCATCGCGCGTCCCATCAATTCGCCGTGCGGCACCAGCCATTGCGCGAGGCCGGTCCGGTAGGCTTCCTCGGCCTTCAGCGGGAAGCCCATCGCGAGCTTCATTGCCTGGCCACGGCCGATCCAGCGTGCCAGCCGCACCGTGCCGCCCTGCGCCGGCAAGATGCCGAGCGCGACCTGCGGCAGCCGCCACTCGGCGCGCTCGGAGGCGACGATCAGGTCGCAGCAATAGGTCACGATGCAGCCGATCCCGACCGCATAGCCGTTGACCGCGGCGATCGTCGGCTTGGCGAAATCGGACAGCAGGTTGAACGCCTGATGGCGCCGCCGCTTCGGCAGAGCCTCGATCGCGTCGGCGATCGAATCGCTGGTGTGGGTCTTGGGGTCCTTGATGTTGGCGCCGGCGCTGAACGCCCCGCCCGCCTCGTCGCCGGTCAGCACGACGACGCGGATGTCGCGGTCGTCCTCGATCTGCGGCAGCAATTCCTTCAGCGCGGTATTGTAATCCTCGCCCCAGGCGTTGCGCGCCTGCGGCCGCGACAGGGTCAGCACCGCGATGGCGCCGCGTTTTTCGTAGAGCAAAGGCATCGGCTGCTCCTCCAGGCTAAATCACGCCGCCTTCCCTGAGTTCGGCAATCTCCTTGCCCGACAGGCCGAGCCAGCCGCCGTAGATTTCGGCGTTGTGCTGGCCGAGCTTGGGGCTCGGCAGGGTTTCGAGCGGGTCGGCGCCGTGCACGCGCAATGGCGTCGTCGGCACGGTGACGGGGCCGATCTCGTCGTGGACGATATCTTCGAGAAAACCGCGCTCGTGCATGTGGCGGTCGTGCATGACCTCGTCGACCTCGCGCACCGGCGCCAGCGGGATGCGCATGCGCTTGGCGACCGCGAAAATCTCCATCTTGCCGAGGGTCTGCGTCCAGGCGGCGATCAGCCCATCGGTCTCCTCGCGGTGCCGGAGCACGCGCCGCCGGGCTGTTGAAGCGCGGGTCGTCGCAGCAGATCCTCGCGGCCCATCGCCCGCAGCAGGCTGTGCCAATGCGCCTCGACCGCGAGGTTCATCGCGACATAGCCGTCTTTGGCCGGGTAGACGTTGATCGGCACCCTGCCATGGCTGGCATTGCCGGTGCGCGGGTGCACCGTGCCGCTCTGCCAATAGGCCTCGAGCTGGGAGGTCAGCGTCGCGTAGGCGGCTTCCTGCATCGCCACCTCGACGAGGCGGCCGATGCCGGTGCGCTCGCGCTCGAACAACGCGGTGATCGTCGCGGCATAAAGGTGGATGCCCGAGATGAAATCGACGACCGCCGGCCCGGCCTTGACCGGCGGCCCGTCGGGGAAGCCGGTCACGCTGATCAGGCCGCCCATCGCCTGCACCGTCAGATCCATCGCCAGATTGTCGCGATCGGGACCGCTGAGCCCGTAGCCCGAGCCCGAGGCGTAGACGAGGCGCGGGTTGATCTCGTGCAACACCGTCCAGCCGACGCCGAGCCGGTCCATGACGCCGGGCGCGAAATTTTCCAGCAGCACGTCGCCCTTTCGCGCCATGCGGAACAGCAGGTCGCGGCCGCGCTCGTGCTTGAGGTTGAGGGTGACCGCGCGCTTGTTGCCGTTGAGCATCGCGATCGGGAAGGTCGTGCTCTTGCCGGGCGGGGCGCGGCGGCGCAGCGGCTCGCCCTGCGGCGGCTCGATCTTGATCACATCGGCCCCGGCCTTGGCCATCAGCATGGTGGCGTAGGGACCCTGATAGACCTGGCCGAAATCGAGCACGGTGATGCCGGCCAGCGGCCGGTTGGCGCGTGTCACAGCCGTTCTACCGCCCCTTGAACGGGCGCGGCGGGCGCTTTTCGGTGAAGGCCAGCGCCGCTTCGTGGAAATCCTCGGTCAGGAACAGCTTGTAGGGCGCGGCGAAGAACTGCGCCTCGCGGGTCAGCCGCTCCATGTACCAGCGCCGCGTGCGCACCGTCGAGCGCACCGACAAGGGCGGGTTTTTCGCCACCTGCAATGCCAGCTCGCGCGCCACGTCCAGATGCTTGCCCTCCGGCGCGAGACGGTTGATCAGCCCGGCCTTGAATGCCTCCTCGGCGGTGAAGAAGCGGCCGGTCAGGGCAATCTCGTCGCCGAACGCGGCGGCATTGCGGTAGTGGAACAACGCCCAATAGCGCGAGGCGCCGAGGCCGCGCGAGGTTTCGGTCAGCTGAAAGCGGGTGCCCTCGGCGGCGACGATCAGGTCGCATTCGAGCGTCAGCCCGAGCGCCAGGCCGAGCACATAGCCGTGCACCGCGGCGATGACCGGCTTCCAGTTGACCGAGCGGGTCAACAGATCGGCGGAATTGGCGCCGCGGCCTTGCGGCCCGCCCAGCTTCTCGAATTCCTCGCGGCTGCGCAATTGGCGCTGGCGCACGTCGGCGCCGCTCGAAAACGCCCGTCCCCTGCCGTTGAGGATCGCGACCTCGGCAGCGGGGTCGAGGTCGAAGCGGTTAAGCGCCGCGTCGAGCTGGCGCACCACCTCGTCGCTGACCGCGTTGAGCTTGTCCGGCCGGTTGATCGTGATCGTCGCGATCCCCTCGGCACAGGAATATTCGACGAGATTCTGTTCGTCCGCGTCCACCGCTGCCTCCCGCGAAGTCAAATTCTCGCGGCAGCTTGGGGGTGGTGGCGGGGGCTGTCAACGCCGGCCCATCGAAGAGCAAGCTTCGGGGTTCGCGGCCGACAATTCAAATTGCCCGGGTTGCGCGAAGTCGCTCTACTTGCGGCAAGGAAGGACACGCCTCATGGACAGCACCAACCCACGTCCCCTCGCGCTCGTCACCGGCGCATCCGGCGGCATCGGCGCCGAGCTGGCGCGCGAGCTGGCGCAGCACGGCCACGATCTCGTGCTCGCTGCGCGCAGCGTCGCGCCGATGGAAGCGCTGGCCGATGAGTTGCGTGCGGTTGGCGCCGCCGCGACGGTGATCGCGGCCGATCTGAGCCGGCCGGGTGCGGCCGCCGCGCTGGCCGACGACATCGCGCGCCGCGGCCTCGCGGTCGAGGTGCTGGTCAACAATGCCGGGCTCGGCGCCGCCGGCCGCTTCGACCGCATCGACCCGGCGCGGATCGGCGAGATCGTGCAGGTCAATATCGTCGCGCTGACCGAGCTGACCCGCCTCTTGCTGCCCGCGATGATCGCCCGCCGCCACGGCCGCATCATGCTGGTCGCCTCGATTGCCGGGTTTCAGCCCGGCCCGCGCATGGCGGCGTATTTCGCCAGCAAGGCCTATGTGCTGAGCCTCGGCGAGGCGCTCGCCTACGAGCTGCGCGGCACCGGGGTCAGCGTGACGACGCTGTGCCCGGGGGCGACCGCCACGCAATTCTTTGAGGTCGCCGGCGCGGAGAATTCGCTAATGTCGCGGCGCCTGCGCCGCATGATGCCGGCCGCAGCCGTGGCGCGTCTCGGCTATCGCGGCCTCGCCGCGGGGCGCCGCGTCGTGATTACCGGGATGATGAACCGGATCGTGGCGCTGGCCGGCCGCTACGCGCCGCACCGCCTGACATTGCCGGTCACGGACCTGCTGATGTCGAAAGACTGAGGGGACGAGCGACCGGCGGGCGGCGCGGCGGCGGTTGGCCGGCGCCGCGCTCGGAGCTGACCGCGTGGGTCAGCGCATAGGCGCCGAGCAGCGCACCGTCCATCGGCTTGGCAAACAGGTATCCCTGCCCGAGGCCGCAGCCGCCGGCGCGCAGAAAGTCGCGCTGCGCCGTCGTCTCGATGCCTTCGGCGACGACCGTAGCGCCGTACATATGGGCAATGTCGAGCAGCGCCAGCGCCAGCTTGTCACCTTCGGCGCTGCCGATCTGGGCGACGAACTCGCGATCGATCTTGATCGTATCGGCCGGATATTGCTGCAGGCTGTTGAGTGCGGAATAGCCGGTGCCGAAATCGTCGATCGCGATACGGATACCCATCGCACGCAACTCGGAGAGCACCGCGCGCGCGATTTCCGGGCTACGCATCAATGTCGTCTCGGTGATCTCGAATTTGAGACGGTGCACCGAAAAGCCGCTGTCATGGATGCCGCGCACGGTCGCGAGCAGCGCCGATGGGTCGTTGAACTGCCGCGCCGACAGGTTGACGCTGACCCAATCGACGAAATCCCGCCCATAAAGCATCCGCCACGATTCGATCTGCTGCACCGCCTCGCGGATCACCCAGCAGCCGACCTCGACGATTAGGCCGGTTTCCTCGAGCAGCGGAACGAAGGCGCCGGACGCGACCAGCCCCTCGCTTGGGTGGTTCCAGCGCAACAGCGCCTCGGTGCCCACCATCCGCTCGTCCGAGAGGCGCAGGATCGGCTGGTAGTGCAGCAAGAACTCGCCATTGTCGAAGCCACGCCGCAACTGTTCGGCGAGCGAGCAGCGTCGTGTCGCTGTGTGGGTCAGCGATGCCTCCCAGGCGACCACCTTGCTCGGCCCCAGCGCCTTTGCCTGGAGCAGCGCGAAATCGAGATCGCGCAACGCGTCGTCGGCCCGGCTGTGCGCCTCGCCGGTCATGATGAACCCGATGCTGGCGGTCAGGCGCAGCATGCCGCTGTCGGTCGCGATCGGATGCTGGATCAGCCGCAACAACCGCGCCGCGAGCCCCTCCGCCTCCGCCGGGGAGAGCGCCGGGGGGCCGCAGATGACGCCGAATTCGTCGCCGCCAAGCCGTGCCACCATGTCGGTGCCGCGCCAGGCGGCGCGCGCTTCGTTTGCCAGGCGCGAACGCGTGCCGGCAACCAGCCGCTCCGCCGTGACCTTGAGGACCTCGTCGCCGACGGTGACGCCATACAGGTTGTTGATGCTGCGGAACCCGTCGAGATTGATCGCGAACGCTGCGACACCGCGGCGCGCGGTGTCGGGATCGGCCAGCGCCTCGCGCAGGTGCTGCGCGAACTCGTGGCGTTCCGGCAGTCCGGTCAGCGGGTCCGGCAGACGCCGCACCGGATCGGCAAGCTCCAGCACCTGGGCTGCGACGACGACGCCCGCAACCTTGTCGTCGAGGCCGCGATGTGGTCGCGCGCCGAGCATGATGCGCCTGGAAGTTTGCGGCAACTCGTCGTTGGCTGTCGGATAATCGTCGACGGTTTCGCCGGCCAGGGCGTGGCGCTGGACCTCTGACAGCGCCACGCTACCGATTTTGCACAAATCATCGTGGCGCTGCCCGGCCAGCGCCATCAGGGGCAGCCCGAACGCAGCACCCCAGCGCGGACTTGCCGCGACGTAGCGGAGGTCGCGGTCGAACAATGCCACCGCTGCCGGGATCTCGCAGATCAGCCGCGCCGCCCCGTCAAACGACTTGTCACGCTCTGCGGTCATCCGCGATCTGCCGCCTTCCGAGCCTTGGCGCCGCCGACGCGCCCCACAATTGAACGGCACAACGGTTAAGGCGATCTTACGGCAAGGACAATCAGCGGCAACGGACAACAATAATTTCTTTAAGTTTTATTTATGTAAAATTGTTCTTTACGGCACACTGGCTGTCACATCGGCCGATCGCCTGCTTGAGGTTGGCGCGCAGGGCCGATGCGTTGACGGCAATCCGACCGGTCACCACGTGTACCAGAGCCGCGCTGAGCGAAGCGACGAAGCAATCTCGGCGGCCGGGTGCGGCCGGCTCGAGATGCCGTCGCTGCGCTCGCAACGACGTTATTGTCTGGAGACTGGCTTGCTTACAGCTTCTCCAGCATCGCTTCGGCGCTAGAGACGCCATATTCGCCCGACGGCTCGACGTTGAGCGCCTTGACGACGCCGTCCTCGACCAATATCGAATAGCGCTGCGAGCGGATGCCCATGCCGGCGCTGATACGGTCGAGATCGAGGCCGACCGCTTTCGTGAAATCGGCACTGCCGTCGCCCAGCATGACGACCTTGCCATCGGCGCCGTGCTCCTTGCCCCAAGCGTTCATGACAAAGGCGTCATTGACCGAGAGGCAAGCGATCTCTTCGATACCCTTGGCCTTCAGCGCCGCCGCGTTGTTGACGTAGCTCGGCAGATGGCGCTGCGAGCAGGTGCGCGTATAGGCGCCGGGCACCGCGAACAGCGCAACCTTGCGGCCGCGGAAAAACTCGTCGGACGAGACCTCCTTCATTCCCTCCGGCGTCAGATAGCGCAACGTCACCGATGGAACCTTGTCGCCCACTTTTAGCGTCATGTCTGCCTCCTCTGTCACTTCTGCTCGATGTGGAAAACCGCTTTGCCGGGGATCTGCCGATCGCGCAGCATCGGACCGATCCGCGCAAGGTCATGCCAGCTGTGCTCGTCGATGCGCGGCCGCAATGAGCCATCCGCGACCAGCCCGGCCAACAGCGCCAGATCGGCGACGAAGCGCTCCTCGGGCTCCGAGGTGAAGTAATGGAACCCCTGGATCCGCGCATTCTGGTGCTCGGCAAAGTCGCGGAAATTGATCTCGGTCGGCTCGCCCGAGGAATTGCCGAAAATGACCACCGTGCCGCGATGATCGACGCGTTCGAGGGCCACTTTCAGCGAGGCGCCGCCGGCGGCTTCGAGAATGAGGGCAAAGCGCCCGACGGCGTCATCGATGCGGGTGACGATTGCGGCGGCGCCAAGCCCGTCGAGGATGCGGGCGCGCTCGGGGCTGCCGACCACGGCCGTAACCCGTGCGCCCGAGCGTGCCGCCAGTTGCACCGCGAGGTTGCCGACTCCGCCGGCGGCGCCGGTGATCAGCACCCGCTTGCCGAGCAGCGGCGCGCCGTGGCGCAGGCTGCGCAACGCCGTTAGCCCAGCGACCGGCAATGACGCCGCAGCGCCGAACGCCACATTATCGGCGATCGGCGCCATGCGGTGGCCCGGCACCGCGGCACGCTCGGCCCAGCCCTCCCAGTCGCACAGCGCGACGACCCTGGTGCCCGCTGGGGGACTGCTGCCGTCGGCGGCGGCGCGCAATACCACCCCGGAGATGTCCTGGCCGGGGCGCCAGCCTGCCGGGCGCACTTGAAACAACCGCAACTCGCCGCGGTTCAGCGAGAGCGCCTGCACCGCGACGAGCGCCTCGTTGGGCCGCAATTCCGGCTCGCCGACCTCGCGGATCGCGACCGGCTCGGGTCCCCCCGGCGTGTTGACGACAGCGAGCATGGGTGCCCTGCCCCCCTTTTTCCCGTCATGGCCGAGCTTGACCCGGCCATCCACGAGAAACCCCACGAGATCCGCGGGTCAAGCCCGCGGATGACGTTGATCGGCCGCAGGGCCGATCAAAGTCAGTTCAGCCGCAGGTCGGTGATGTGCTTCGGATCGGGCTTCAATTCGCCGATCTCGACGCGCCGGACGATGTCGGTCAGGATCGCGTTGGTCGGGGCCGGTATGCCGACCTCGTCGCCCTTCTGGACGACAAAGCCGTTGATGAAATTGATCTCGGTGCGGCGGCCCTTGAACATATCCTGGCCGGTCGACGGGCGGTGCTCGCCGCCGCCTCGGTTGGCTTCGGCGACGCGGTGGTCGTCGATCTCCTTCTGCGCCGCCGGATCGCCCTCGCCGGCCTTGGCCAGCGTCTCGGGGTCCATATGGCTGACCTCGTCGAACGTGTAGCCGAGCGCCTGGCCGACGCGGATCGCCTCGCTGCCGAGCCGGTTCGAGAAATGCCGCAGCACATCGTTCTTGACGACTTCGCGGCCAATGAGGCCGGTGCAGGCTGACAGCCCGTTGCCCATCACGTTGGTAACCAGCTTCGACCAGCGCTCGCCCCACAGATTCTCGGTGACGAAGGCGCTGTCGGAATTGGCAAGCAGCCCGCAGACTTCCTTGGCGCGCTCGGTGACCCGGCCGTGCACCTCGCCGACCCGGAAAACGGTGTGACGCGTCCCCGACTTGCCGGCGGCGCGGCGGATCTGCCCCGGCGCGTGCAGTTCGACGGTGATCGAGCTGGCGATCGAGCCCAGCGTCTTGCCCCAGCCGACGACGCCGGCGATCGTTTCCTCGTTCATGCAGTTCTGCAGCGAGACGCAATAGCCGTCCGGCGCCAGGTACTGCTTGATCATCATCGTCGCCCACGCCGTATCGTAGGATTTGGTGCAAACAAAGGCGATGTCGAACGGCTTCTCCTTGCTGATGTGCTGCAATTCGGTGATGTGCAGCGCCCGCACCGGCACGGTGAACGGCTCGACCTCGCGGATGTGGGTAATCGTCAACCCGTGGGCCTTCATGTGCTCGACATGCTCGGGCCAGAAATCGATAAAGGTTACGTCTTCGCCGGCCTGCACCATATGCGCCCCGGCATAGCCGCCGACCGCTCCGGTGCACACCACCGCAATCCTCTTGCCTGTCGCCATCAGCCCTTCCTCCGCATTGCTCCGGCGCAGGGTTCCGCCATGCGGGCGCCGTGAAGCTTCGGGGCTAATCCTAGTACGAGCCGACCCCGCGGGGGAAGCTGTGCCCGGCACCGCCGTCACAGGCTTCCGGCATGGCTGCCCTGAACCCCATCAGCTGCGCTTGCTGCGCGAGGGCCGCGGCGCGGCACGCGCGCCGGGGCGCGCGGCTGGTTTGCGGCGGGTTGCCGGCGGCCGTTTCTTGCCACGGGCCTTTTTGCGCTTGCCGCGCGACAGGCGGTCGGCGATCCAGGCGACGAGCGCGACGCCGCGCCCGTCCGCGAACAGTGCGATCGGCAGTGAAACGAGCGCCAGCGCCATGATTGCGCTGGCGACCCGCTCCAGCCGCGGAAACCCGCCCACCACCACGACGACAAACCCGAGCATCAGCCCGGCCCCGAACATCGCCAGCGCAGCTTTGGTATAACGCATCCGGTCAGTGAACCCGCTCCGCGCGAGCGGGGGAGGGCTGTTCGCCGCTACTCGGCTGCGGGTGCGTTTGCTTTCTCGAAATGCGGGTAGTTGGTGTCGTCGATGAACGCCTCGTCGCCCTCGGTCGCCACGGGCTCAGCGTAGTCGATGGCGCCCTGGATGTTGTCGCCCCACACCTCGCGCGGCAATTCGTACAAAACCTCGACGCCATAGCCGTTGGGGTCGCTGATATAGAGGCTGTGGGTCATGCCGTGATTGACCCGACGGTGGAACTTGACGCCGTTCTTGCGCAGCCATGCCAGTTGCTGCAGCCAAGCCTCGCGGTTGGGCATCGTGATCGCGATGTGGTTGACCGCGAGCGGCGTGCTGAACATGTCCCAGTCGGCCGGCGGCTTCGGCAGGTTGGGGTTCTCGCACAGCGCGATGTCGTGGTGGTTCATCTGGCCGCTGTGGTCGCCGCTGTAGAAGCGCATCGGGCGGCGGCTCGACCGGCCGACCTCCTTGAAGCCGAGAATTTCGGTCCAAAAGCGGTGCGATTCTTCCATGTCGCGGACATTGATGACGAGGTGGTTGATGCCACCCGGGGTCACCGCTTCCGCCGGGGCCGCAGGTGCGATTGGTGTTGTCCCGTCCGCCATCGTCGTATCTCCAGATGCAAGAGTGTGATTGCGAGTATATGGCGGCGCCGGGCGCTTTGCCAATTGTCCGGCGTCGCGGCCGGTGCGGTCAGGTCTTCTTGAGCACGATGTCCTCGTAGGAGGGGAACGGCTGCATCCATACTTCGCCGATCGTGCTCTTGGCGATGCGCGGGCCGACTCCCATCAGGGCTTCCAGGTTCATCAGCGGCGCAAACATCACCCGGTCGATCGTCAGCTGCTGGATCTTGTCGAGGATTGCCGCGCGCTTCTTGGCGTCGCGCTCTTGCGCCTGCTCGAGGAACAGCGCGTCGATATCGGGATAGCCGCCATAGGCGTAGGAGCCCTTCGAGTAGATGAAGGCTTCGACGCGCGAGGCGGCGTTGCCGGCGTTGCCGGCGGCGGTCAGGAACAGGTCATGGAATTTGTGTGCGTGCCAGTCGGCGGTGAACGCGGCGCGCTCCATCGGCTGGTACTTGACCCGGATGCCGACCGCGGTGAGATCGTTGGCGGTGGCTTCGTCCACGGTGGGAAAGCCGGGGATCGCGTGAAAGATGCCGGCGTCGATGCCGTTCGGATAGCCGGCCTCGGCGAGCAGTTGCTTCGCCTTTTTCGGGTCGTAGGGATAGGGCTTGGCCTGCAGGGCAAACTGCATGACCTTGGGCACGATGACCCCGGCCGGCGGACAGAAGCCGAGACACCCGGCCTGGTTGATGCCGTTGCGGTCGAGCGCGTAATTGACCGCCAGCCGCAGCCGCTTGTCGTGCCAGGGCGATTTCGGGTTCCACTGTTCGGGAAACTCGATCCAGAACATCGAGGCGTGCTTGGTCGCGACGATGCGGGTGCCGGGATTGTGCTGCAGGCCCTCGGCGTCGGTGCCGTCGAGCGCAAAGGCGATGTCGGCTTCGCCGGTCTTGACCATCAGCGCACGCGTCGTCGAATTCAGGAACGCTGCGCATCACGATCGTCTTGATGTAGGGCACATGCCGCCAGTAGTGGGTGAAGGCTTCGAGATCGACCTCGATGCCCGGCTTGCTGCCGACGAATTTGTAGGGGCCGGCGCCGATCGGGTGCTTCAGAAACCCTTCCTGGCCGACCTTCTCGATGTATTTTTTCGGCACGACGAGGCCGACCGCGGTCGCGGTCGTCGCGAAGAACGTCATGAAATCGGGCCAGACTTCCTTCAAGTGATAGCGGATGACCCGCGGATCGACGATTTCGACCCGTTCGATCTTTTCTTTGATCAGGGTGGCGCTCGCCCCCTTGTATCGGTCAAAGCTGAATTTGACGTCGTCGGTCGTCAGCGGGTCGCCGTTGTGAAAGGTCAGACCCGGCCGCAGCTTGAACGTGTAGCTCAAGCCATCCTCGCTCTCCTCCCACAATTCGGCCAGCGCCGGGCCCATGTTCTTTCCGGGATAGGCACGCACTAGCCCGTCGTGCAGCGCATAGAGCATGCCGAACGGAGTGATCTGCGGCGGCGCCAGCGAGGGGTCGAACCACGACGGCGAGATCGTCACATGCCAGGCGATGACGATCCGCCCCGAGGGCGCCGGTTCCGCGGCGAGCGAAACCGGCGCCCGCAAGGCGACCGGCGCAGCGAGCAGTGAGCCGATAACCGCACGCCGCGACGGCCAATTACCTGTCAATTCCATCAGTCCATCCTCCCGTTCTAAGAAATTATTTTTTATTGAAGGCTTGCGGCGTCTGGCGTGGTTGCCCGCCTATGACGCCTTGAGTTCGATGTCCTCGTATTCCGGGAACGGATCGAGGTAGACCTCGCCGATCGTATCCTTGGCAACGCGCGGGCCGATGCCCATCAACGCGCGGAAATCGTAGACCGGCGCGAACATGACCCGGTCGATCGACATCTGCTGGATCTTGTCGAGGATCGCGGCGCGTTTCTTCGGGTCACGTTCGCCCGCCTGCTCGAGATAGAGCTTGTCGATGTCGGGATAGCCGCCCGAGGCGTAGGCACCCTTCGACCACATGAAGATCTCGACACGGGTGGCGGCATTGCCGGCGGCGCCCGACCCGGTCATGTACAACCCGTGGAATTTATGTGCCCGCCAGTCGGCGTAGAACGCTGCGCGTTCCATCTGCCGGAAACTGACCCGGATGCCGACTGCATTGAGGTCGTTGACCACCGCCTCGGCGGTCGTCGGGAAGCCCGGGATGGCGGGGAACTGCCCGGCGTCGATGCCGTTCGGATAGCCGGCCTCGGCGAGCAGGTGCTTCGCCTTCTCGGGATCGTAGGGGAACGGGTTTGACCTGCAACGCGAACGGCATGACCCGCGGGACAATGACCCCGGCCGGCGGGCAGAAGTCGAGGCAGGCGGCCTTGTTGATCCCCTCGCGATCGATCGCATAGGCGACCGCAAGCCGCATCCGCTTGTCGTGCCACGGCGATTTCGGGTCGTACTGGTCGGGGAACTCGATCCATTGGCGACGAGGCGTGCTTGCTCGCGACGATCTTGGTTCCCTTGTTGTCCATCAGGCCCTGCGCGGCGACGCCCTGCAGCGCGATCGCGATATCCGCTTCGCCGGTCTTGACCATCAGCGCGCGGGTGTCGCCGTCGGGGACGCTGCGCATCACGATCGTCTTCACGTAGGGGACATGCCGCCAGAAATGGTCGAACGCCTCGAACACGACCTCGATCCCGGGCTGGCTGCTGACGAATTTGTAGGGGCCGGCGCCGATCGGGTGCGCGGTGAAGCCCTTTTCGCCGACTTTCTCGATGTACTTCTTCGGCACGACGAGACCCACCGCGCTCGCCGTGCTGCCGTAGAACGTCATGAAGTCGGGCCAGACCTCGTTCAGGTGAAAGCGGATCACCCGCGGATCGACGATCTCGACCTGCTTGACCTTCTCCTTCAGCACCGTGGCGCCGGCGCCCTTGTAGCGGTCGAAGCTGAACTTGACGTCCTCGGTGGTCAGCGGGTCGCCGTTGTGGAACGTCAGTCCGGGGCGCAGCTTGAACTCGTAGGTCAGGCCGTCCTCGCTCTCATTCCAGGATTCGGCGAGGGCCGGGCCCATCTTCGTGCCGGGATAGGCGCGCACCAGCGCGTCATGCAGCGCGTAGAGAATGCCGAACGGCGTGATCTGCGGCGGCGCAAGCGAGGGATCGAACCATGCCGGCGAAATCGTCACATGAAAGGCTATGACGAGCTTGCCCGCCGGGGCGCGATCGGCGGCAAGCGAGCTCGGCGCGCGCAGCGCGACGGGCGCGGCGAGCAGTGAGCCGATGACGGTGCGACGCGACGGCTGATTGGTTCCCCAAGACATTAGTGCTTCCTCCCACTCTGACAATAACGGTTCGTTAGGGCGGGAAGATGGGCCGCGCCACGCCGCGGCGTCAAGCAAAGCCCGGCCGGGCGGGGGCAATTTCGCCTAGCGGTTGAGCCAGCGCCGGGCGAAGCCGAGCAAACCCTGGGGCAGGAAAATAACCATCGCGATGAACACGATACCGACCGGAATCAGGTAGTACTGCGTCAAAAAGCGTGACAGGGCCTCGCGCAACAGGAGAAAAAACGCCGCACCCACGATCGGGCCGACGAGGGTGCCGATGCCTCCGATGACGTTGTAGATGACGGTCTCGCCCGACACGAGAAAGAACACGAAATCGGGCGCGGCAAACTGATTCTGCAACGCATAAAGCACCCCGGCGAGACCGGCAAATAGCCCCGACAGCATGACCGCGACGATCTTGTAGCGCTCGATCGGATAGCCGATCGAGCGGGTGCGCGCCTCGTTCTCGCGGATCGATTGCAGCACCATGCCGAACGGCGACTGGGTGATCCGCCGCAGCAGGATATAGGACCCGGTCACCACCGCGAGCACGAACCAGTGCAGGGTCGAGGTCGTAAACGACAGCGAAAACAGCCCGGGGCGACGATCAGGATCGTCAGGTCCTGGGCGATGCGGCGTACCAGTTGCATCGTGTCGTAGGTTTCGGCGGCGCTCATACCGGCGGTCGGCTCGTCGAGGCACAAGAGCCGCGGCTCTGTCGCGAGCGCGATGGCGATTTCGAGGGTGCGCTGCTCGCCATGCGACAAATTGGCGGCAAGCTCATCCGCTTTGTCGAGCAGGCCAACGGCGTCGAGCGCCGCTTCGGCCTTGGCGATGACGTCGCGATAGGCCCGGTGATGCGTCCGCCGGCGCGAGCGCGCGACGGGAAGCGCGCCTTACAACGCTACCTCCCTATTCGGAGCGGAACGCGGCCGAGTTGCCGTCCCCCAACGACGAGGCAACCCGACCGCGGCTTCCCTGATCGACGCCCGCAGCCGCGGCGGGCAAGACTTCAGGCCGGTTGCGCCACGTAGCCGTAGCGCAGATTGCTGCGGCCCGGCCCGTTCGCGACGTAATCGGCCTTGAGCGCGGCGAAGCGGTCGTTGCCGATCAGCTCGGCGTGGCGCTCCTCGATCCCGTAGAGCCGCGCCGAATTGCCGCTGAACACCGCATTCTTCACCGGGCCGTTGGCCGGCCCCAAGCGGCTTGAAGCCGTATTTCTTCTGCATGTCCTCGGGGATTTCGAGGCGGCGCAGGCCCTCGATCTGCCATTGTGGCGCACCGGTCCATACCGCGTCGGTACCCCAAACGATATGGTCGGAACCCAGCCCCTTGACGAGAATCCCCATCAGCGCCGCGGCGAGGCGCGGCTCGGCCACCGCGGTCCAGGCGAAAATCTGCCCGAGATCGCCATAGACGTTCTTGACTCCGTATTTTTCCGGGATCGCAGCGAGGTCGCTGGTCCACGAGCTGTAGCCGGTCTTGTCGAACTCGGCCATCGCGTCGGCGGGCGGCGCGCCGACCCAGCGATAGGCCGAGTGGTAGACCAGGAAGTTGAGCTGCGGCCAGTCCTTGGCCGCCTTGCCGATGTCGCGCACGTCGGTATAGGGCCGCAGCTCCGGAAATTTCGCCTCGAGGCCCGGTGCAAACAGCCCCTTGTGGATGCAGACGTTGCGGATGCCGGTCTTCGCGATCTTCTCGTAGAACGGATACATCAGCTTCTCGTCGTCGGCGTGCCACGACGCCTTATGCGCGAGCTCTTTGTGGGTGTTGTCGCCGATTGTGTAGCCCTTCCACGAATTCGGCTTGAAGCGCTCGACCGCCTCGTCGACCTGGTCGAGCCAGCCCGGCCAGCCCGGGGTGATCGTGAAATGCGCCATCATCCGCCTTGTGCCGGCTTCCTTGTTGACCTTGGCCCGCGTCGCGAACACCTCGGCCTGCGGGATGAACCAATCGGCCGGCACTTCCGACGGCGAATTCGACAGCAGCGCCACCTTGGTGTCGCTGTCCATGTAAATCTCTTTGATGTAATTGCCGTACTTCAGGTCGGCGATGGTCTGTTCCTTCTCGCTGAGCTCCTTGTTCCAGCCCCATTTGCCGACTGCCTGGCGCAACTTGACGAAATTCATCAGCTTGGTGTCGTCGCGCAGGAAATGGGTATGTCCGTCGATGACCATCTGTCCCGCCAGCGCGGCGGCGCGCTCGATCGCCATCTCGGGCGTTGCGGCCTCGGCGATGCTGGCGTCGAACACGTGGCCGAACACCTCGTTCATCGCGACGAACGAGGCGGCCATGCCCGCGGCGGTCTGGAAGAAGCGGCGGCGTGACAGCCCCTGCCGCTTGGCGAGCACGCCGCTCATCTCCTTGAGCCGCGCCTCGACTTGGCGCTGCTTCTCGGTCTGCGGCAGTGGCGCGTATTCGTCGCTCGACACGATCTGCGTCGGGACCGGCGAGGGATACGATGAGGTCTCCGCCGGCAGCAATTCATTCAACTGTTCGTCGCTCAGGAACTTCATGTTTCCTCCCCCCGGGGCCGCGACCCCTTGATAATGCTCTGGGCGCGTAGGCGCGCTTTCGGTCGGATCGTAAACCTAACGTTGCGCGTTCGGCCAGCGTCAAAGCGCCTCGTTCATTCGCCCCGGCTTTGCACCGGGGCCCGCCGCTCGGCGTCGCGCAATTGCTGGATATTGGGCCTGATCGGCCGCCTGATCGTAGGCGTAGGAAGACGCGCGGCCCCGTGCAAGCCGGCGCCACGTCGCTCTCTGCCTTGCCCGTGCCCGCCATCAATGCGGCGGGAACAGGGCAAAGCACTTGTCGGAGTTGAAGATGTAGCTCTCGACATAATCGACGATCTCGGGCTCGCGGCCGAGCGCGTGCATCGCGCCGCCGAGGCAGATCCAGTTGAGGAATTCCTGCTGCCCGGCATCCTCGATCTCCGCGGTCGACAGATCGCGCCAACGTGCCAGCTTGCCCGAGCACAATTCGTCGAAACGCGCCCGATCGCTGGCATTGTCGGGGTAGAGGTAGTGGTTTTTCGGCGTCAGGAAGGCGTGCGACCAGCTCGACGAGGCAACCAGTGCGACCCGCCACGGGCTATCAGCGAGGGTGCGTGCCACCGCGCCGCCGATATCGAAGCAGCGCCGCGGATTAGGGCCCGGCGGGTCGACCAGATTGGGGTCGGCCTCGCCGGTCAGATGCGCGGTCGAGCCGCGCTTCGCGATGACCGACGAGCCGTAGCAATTCACATGAAACGGCACGACCGGATAGGGGAAGCCGGTGCGGTCGTAGTCGAGATAGAGCAGCGTGTTGATGAAGGCATGCGGCAGGCCGCTTTCGTAGCGCATGCGGTAGGCATAGCTGACGTCGTAATCGGCCTTGATCAGGCCCGCCGCAAGGGTCGAGGCGGCGGCGTAATGGCCCTTGGTGTGGATGACCGTGTCCTTGCCCTCACCCCAGACATTGGCGTTGGCGGCGGTGTAGCGCGCATAGGGGTGGGAATCGACCGCATCGAGGGCAAAGATGCAGAACGACGGCACGCCGTCCTCGCGGAAATTCTCGTACTGATCGTCGCCCCAGATCAGCACGAAATCGGGTTTGAACGCGTCCAGCGCCTCGCGCACCTTGCGGAACCCGCCGACCAGGCGACGGCGGTGCTCGGTGGCGGCGGCCAGCGGGTCGGCCCATTCGCGGCGCATCGGCTCGGGCCAGCGCGCCGGGTCCTTCAGCGCGTCCGGCACCTGCTCGCTGTTCAGGGTGCGATTGAGCAGCCCTGCCATCTGCAGGTCCGGCTGAATGAGGCCAGGATAATGCGTGACGCCGATCCCGAGAATGTCACCCATCGCGTCCTCCCTTGCTGGCGGCCCGCGCCGCCGATCGGCCCATCCTAGCAGAAACTGCGCAGGCGATCATCAGCCCGCCATAAGGGATCACTGGCCCGGCTAGCGCGGCAGCAGGCTCGACCCCATCAGGAATTCGTCCACCGCGCGGGCGCATTGCCGTCCCTCGCGGATCGCCCAGACGACCAGCGATTGGCCGCGCCGCATGTCGCCGGCGGCGAAGACTTTCGGCACCGAACTCTGGTAGTCGAGCGTGTTGGCGGCGACATTGCCGCGCGGGTCGAGCTTCACACCGGCCTGTTCGACCATGCCGGCCCGGCGCGGCCCCAGGAACCCCATTGCCAGCAGCACGAGGTCTGCCTTGAGTTCGAAGGCGCTGCCCGGCACCTCCTGCATCGTCCAACGGCCGTCCGACGCTTGGGTCCACTCGACCCGCACGCATTCCAATGCAGTGACACGGCCGTTCGCCCCGAGCGCCCGCTTGGTCAACACCGCCCAGTCGCGCTCGCAGCCCTCCTCCTGCGACGATGAGGTGCGCAGCTTCAAGGGCCAGTCCGGCCAGACCAGTGGCTTGTTTTCGTGCTCGGGCGGCTGTGGCAGGATTTCGAGCTGGGTAATCGAGGCCGCGCCCTGGCGGGTCGAGGTGCCGATGCAGTCGCTCCCGGTGTCGCCGCCGCCGATCACCACGACATGCTTGCCGGTGGCCGAAATCGTGCCGCCGGGCGCGGCTGTGGCCTCGGCGTCGCAGGCGTTGCGCTTGTTCTGCTGCGGCAGGAAATCCATCGCGAAATGGATGCCGGCGAGGTCGCGCCCGGGGACTTCGAGGTCGCGCGGCAGTTCGGCGCCGCCGGTCAGCGCCAGCGCGTCGTATTGCGCCAGGAGCGCGTCGATCGGGATCGCCGGCCCGATCTCGACGGCGGTGCGGAACTCGACGCCTTCGGCCGCCATCTGCTCGATGCGGCGGTCGATCAGCCGTTTCTCCATCTTGAAATCCGGGATGCCGTAGCGCAGCAGCCCGCCGATCCGGTCGTTCTTCTCGAACAACGTCACGGCATGGCCGGCACGCGCCAGCTGCTGGGCGCAGGCCATGCCCGCCGGCCCCGAGCCGACCACCGCAACCCGCTTGCCGGTTTGGCGCGCCGCGACCTGCGGCACGATCCAGCCCTCGTCCCAGCCGCGGTCGACGATCGCGCACTCGATCGTCTTTATCGTCACCGGGTTGTCGTCGATGTTCAGCGTGCACGACGCCTCGCACGGCGCCGGGCAGACGCGGCCGGTGAACTCCGGAAAATTGTTGGTCGAGTGCAGCACGACGAGCGCCTGGCGCCACTGGTCGCGGTAGACGAGGTCGTTCCAATTGGGGATCAGATTGTTGACCGGGCAGCCGTCGTGGCAGAACGGGATGCCGCAATCCATGCAGCGCGATGCCTGGGCGCGCAGCAACGGCTCCGGAAGGGGTTTGACGAACTCCTTCCAGTTCTGCTTGCGCACCGCCGGCCTGTCGTAGCCGCGGTCAGCGCGCTCAATCTCCAAAAACCCGGTCGGCTTACCCATGCCCGTCGCCTTCGCTTCACTGCGGCCGAAGCCAGTCAAGATTGCTGTCCTATATCCATGATGCACCAAGCGCGGCGCCACATCAACGATGCCGCATCCACGACCGAGACAAAACGCCAAAAACAATCCCACCCCCCCGAAGACCGGCGCATTTTACGCCACATCTGTAGTGTACATCAGTAATACGACAATTTTTTGCTGCGCCGTTGTGGTCATGCAGGGGAAGATTTTCGTGACTTGGTAATTTAAGTTTGGGTTGGTTCGATGTTCTATTCTGTTCTTCCGGGCGTTCAAATTTTCATCGCGGCAAAGTCGCGCATCCCGATGGAAGTCTTGGCGAGGTCAACCAGCCCCACTCGCTGCCGGGCGCGCAGCAGGCGGTTGGTGCTTTCTCGGCCGGCCCAGCGCAGTCACAGCCAGCGGGCAAAGTCAGCCTTGCGAATCAGGCAATGGACGCCCTTGACGTCGTCCACGACCTGAGACACCACGAAATCCCCGGCGGCGCTCAGATAGGCGTAGGCGATTTCGGCGGGAACGTCGTGCATCTCCTTCATCACGCGCAGCGCCTCGCGCACGGCGGCGCGGAACGCCTCGTTGAGGTCGCGGTGCAGCCCGACCGCGATCCAGTGCTGCGATGTCTCGGCGAAGGGCCGGTCGAGCATGCCGAACCGGGTTCGGCTGCTTGCGGCGGGCAGCAGGGTGACCCGCAGCGTCGCCCGCAATGGCGCTTCGAGTGCCGTCAGCGCCACCTCGCCGTGCCCCTGGGCGTAATGCGGATCGCCGATATAGAGCCCGGCATCGGCGACCTGCACCGGAAGGTAAAGCGTCGTTCCGGCGACCAGATCCTTGATGTCGATGTTGCCGCCGAACGGGCCCGGCGGGACCGAGTTCAACGGCGTCGGGCTGGCGGGCGTGACGCCGACGAGGCCGAGAAACGGCGCCAGCGGAAAGCGCAATGCGCGATCCTTGCCGAATGGCAGGCTGCCGGTCAGGTCGCTGCCCACCGAGCAGAACAGCGAGACGGTGCCCGCCGTTTCCGGCTTGCTGAAGTCGGCGACGAAATCCGGGTATGGAAGCGACGGCAGCTCGCCCGGCAATGCCCCATAACCGTGCCGGCTCGAAATGATGCCATAGGGCGCGCGGGGCATCAGTTCCAGGAACTCAACCTTCAGCACGTCGCCGGGGCGTGCGCCGGCCATCGCGATCGGCCCGGTCACGATATGCGGCCCCTCCGCGTTGGCGTCGCGTGCGGCATAGCCGGCGGCGATCTCGACGGCGTCGCGCAGCACATCGCCCGGCGCGACGCCAAACTGCTTGAAGAAGCCGAGCGGGTCGCGCCCCTGGTCCTCCAGGATGCCCTCATGCGACACGGTGTCGACGGTCACCGTCTCGCCCGAGCGCATCGTCAGCACCGGGGCCGTCTGCGCCGTGGGCAGCCAACCCCAGGTGATGGTTGCGGGCGTTGAGGCAAGGTAATGATCGGTCGCGATCGTGCCGTCGTGCGGCTGCAGAACGCGCATGCTCATGGTTCGGAGCCTCTCTCTCGTATGCCGGCGATAAGGTCGATCTCGACGGCGGCGCCGACCGCGAGGCCGGTGACGCCGACGCAGGTCCGGCTGGGCAATGCGCCGCGGAACCAGCCTTCATAGGCGGCATTGAATGCCGCATAATCGTCGAAGGACGTCAGGTAGACGCGCACCATCAGCGCATCGTCGAGGGTGAGGCCGAACTGGGCAAGCACGGCCTCGAGGTTAAGGCGGACCTGCGTCGCCTGCGCAACGATGTCGCCCGGCACAACCTCGCCGGTGGCCGGATCGGTCGGCATTTGCCCGGTCACGAACAGCAGGTCGCCCCATCGCGTCGCGTGCGAGAACGGCGCCACGGCCGGCGGCACGCCATCCTCGGGCGAAAAATTGAAGCTGCGCCTGACGGGCTTCATGCGGAGGTTTCCATCGGGCGCTCCGCGGCCATGATCTGCAGGAAGCGCGCCGTTTGCGGATGGCGGGGCCGTCTCAGGACGTCGTGGGCAAGACCTTCCTCGGTGACGATCCCGTCGCTGAGAAACACGACGCGGTCCGCCACCTCGTCAGCAAAGCGCAGCTGGTGGGTCGAAATGATCATCGTCAGCCGTTCCTCGAACGCCAGCCGCCGAATCACCTCGAGCACTTCGCTGACCAGTTCCGGGTCGAGCGCGGAGGTCGGCTCGTCGAGCAGCAGGACGGTCGGGCTCGGGGCCAATGCCCGCGCGATTGCGACGCGCTGCTGTTGCCCACCGGAGAGGTGGCGCGGCAGCGCGTCGGCGCGGTCGGTCAAACCCACTCGATCGAGCAGCTCACCGGCCCGCCGGTCGGCCTGCGCCGTTGACATGCCATGCACCCACCGCAGCGGACCTGCCACATTCTCGCGTGCGGTCAGGTGGCTGAACAGGTTGAACTGCTGAAACACCATCCCGACGCCGACGCCGGCCCGCTCTCTTGCCACATCGCGCGGTGCCAGCGGCTTGCCGTCGTCGCGGTAGCCAAGGCGCCGGCCGCCGACCCGCACCACGCCGGAATCCCAACCCTCCAGGCGATTGATGCAGCGCAGCAGCGTGCTCTTTCCGGAGCCGCTGGGGCCCAACAGGGCGACCACCTCGCCGGCGCGCACGGTGAGATTGAGCCCGCTCAGCACGACGCGGTCGCCATACCGCTTGTGCAGGTCGTTGACTTCGACCGCTATCGTGCGACGCGCGAGCGCGTCGTTCCGCGCCGCCCGGTTCGCGACCGTTACCGCGGGAGGCAGCGACGGGGCTGGCTTGCGCGCAATATTGGTTGGAGGCACGCCCAGCCGGGCAGTTTCCGATCGCGCTACGGCCGGCGGCGTGACGGCGGCGCGATCCGCCACGGCAGCAGGCGCAGCAGGCGGTCCCGCGGCGAGGGCCGGTCGAGATCGAGCAAAACCTCGATGACGAGCTGGATCATGCTGAAGGCACCGGTAAGGGCCAGGTACATCACGCCGGAGGCGAAGAAGATCGAGAAGAAATCGAAGGTGGATGATGCGAGCTGCTCGCTGCGCAGGGTCAGCTCCTGCACTGCGATGACCGAGGCGAGCGAGGAGTTCTTCAGCGCGGTCACCGCCTCGTTGCCGAGGGCCGGCACCATGGCGCGGATCGCCTGCGGCGCCACAATGCGGCGCATCAGAATGAGCGGCGTCATCCCCAGGGCCTGGCCAGCCGTGACCTGGCCGGGATCGACGCCGCGCACCCCGGAGCGCAGGATTTCCGCGATAAACGGCGCCTCGTTGGCGGACAGGGCGAGACCGGCCGAGATGATCGCGGTCAGCTTGATGCCGATATAGGGCAGGGCGTCATACACGAACACCAGCTGCAGAATGAGCGGTGTGCCGCGGAAAACGACCGCATAAGCGCGGGCGAAAATCGACAGCGCGCGGAACCGGCTCAGCTGCATGCTGGCCAGCGCCAGCCCCAGGATCAGCCCGCCGCCCAGCCCCAGCCCGGTCACCTCGAGGGTGAGAACGATGCCTTGGAGCAGGTACGGCAGGCTGAGATAGTGGGCGAACAGACCCATCAATCGGTCAGCAGCTTGGGTGCCTCCTCATTGTCCACGCCGAGCGACCATTTTTTGAGCAGCTCCTTCTCGACGCCCGCCTTTTGCAGTTCGATCAGCGCCGCCATGACCCCGTCACGCAGCTCGTGATTGGTCTTCGCGACCGCAATGCCCACCGAATAAGGCAGCGTCACCGCGACCGCCTTGCTGAGCTTGTCGGGATACGCCTTGACCGCCTGGTCAACCGTGTTGACGTCGTTGACATAGGTGTCGGCGCGGCCGGCCAGGACCGCCTGGATGCACTGCGCATTGTTGTCATAAAGCTGTAGCGTCGGCGCCGGCTTTCCGGCCGCTTTGCACGGGGCCGCCAGGTTTTGCACCAGCGGCACTTCGACGAACCCGGTATTTTCCGCTGCCGTGGCGCCGCACATGCTGGTGTCGATGCCGGTGATGTGCTTGGGGTTGCCCTTGACCACCAGCACGCCGTCAAACACCTTCGAATAGGTGATGAAATCGGCCGCCTTGGCGCGCTCGTGGGTGGCATAGATGTCGGAGATCACGATATCCGCCTGTCCCGCCTGCAGGGTCGTCAGCAAGGCGGCGAAAACAACCGGCTTGTAGGTCAGGCTGAAGCCGAGACATTTGCCGAGCGCCTCGGCGAGATCGATGTCGAAGCCGATATACTTGCTCGGGTCCTTGGGATCGAGCGCCTCGTAGCCGGGCGTATGGGGGTTGACCGCATCGACCAGCGACTTGCCCTTCAGACCCGGGTACTTCGCCTGCAACCCCTGACAGGCCGCCGGCATCGCCATATCTGCGGCCCATGCCTGGCTCGGCGCGATCAGCCCGAGCACGCCGATGATGCCGACAGCAAGCCCTATGCAGCGCCGGGCGAGCCGGCGCGGCACCGTCATTCCGACGGCGCTGCGTCTCCAAAGCGGACCTGAACGTCCTGTCATCTGCTTGCTCCTCTCTCTCGTCGGCGATCAGCCTCGAGAGGGAGCAAGAGTTGTGCCGGCAGCCGCGACCAAAGCCGTGGCTGGCGGTTCTTCGGCCGGCTGGGAGACACGGCGCGCCCTTATTTCGCGGCCCTGCGGTGCGCCGCGTGCCAGTCGGCGGCGCGCGGTATCGGCAAGCCTAGATTCTCTCGCAGCGTCGCGCCGGCATATTCCTTCTGGAACAGGCCGCGGCGTTGCAGTTCCGGCACCAGCAGCCGCACCACGTCATCATACGTGCCGGGCATGCTGGACGCGGCCAGCACGAAGCCGTCGCAGGCCGGGGCGGTGAACCACTCTTCCATCTGATCCGCCACCTGCTTCGGGCTGCCGCAAAACATCGTATGCTCTTTGACCGTGCCACGGCCCGAGACATTGATGAAATCGCGCACCGTCGGGTTCTTCTTGCCGGAGTGATGGACCACGCGGTCGCGGAACCCCTGAAACGAGAATTCGGCCAGTTCCTCATCGCTGAACGGCTCGTCGATCGGCTTCTTGGCGAAATCGTAGTTCAGCACCTCGGAGATCAGCACCAGCGCGTCGACGTCGCGCGCCGTCGCCTCGACGATCGCGCGTTTTTCGTGCGCTGCCGCTTCGGTTTCACCGACGCACACATAGCAGGCCGGCGCGACGCGCACGTTCGCGGGATCGCGCCCGGTGGCCGCGACGGCGGCCTTGAAGGCGGCATACTCTTTCTTGCCGTCCGCCAACGTGTGGTAGATGACGAAGACGAGCTCCGCCCATTTCGCGGCAAAGGCCTGGCCGCGGCCCGACTGCCCGGCCTGGATCAGCACCGGATGCCCCTGCGGCGAGCGCGGCACGCTGAAGGGGCCGCGCGATTGGAAATACCGCCCGACATGATCCAGCCGGTGCACCTTCGCCGGATCGGCGAAGCGGTTGTTCCCCTTGTCCAGAATCAGCGCGTCGTCTTCCCACGTGTTCCAGTGGCCCATGACCACATCCACGAACTCATCGGCGCGGTCGTAGCGAACGTCATGTTCCATGTGCTCGCTATGGCCGAAATTCCTGGCTTCGGCGCTGTTGAGCGAGGTCACGATGTTCCATGCGGCGCGGCCCTTCAGCATCAGATCCATCGTCGCGAAGACGCGCGCGACGTGGTACGGCTCAAAATAGGTCGTGGAGTAGGTCGCCCCCAGCCCCAGCCGCTGCGTCGCCATCCCCATCGCCATCATGACGGTGGCGGGATCCATCTTCACCGCGCGCACGCCCGCGCCGATCGCCTCGGCATGATGGCCGGTGTAGAGATCGGGCAGCGCCAGGCGATCATCAAAGAACGCCATCTGGATCTTGCCGTCCTCCAGCGTGCGCGCGATGCGCTGGTAGTATTCGGGCGTCAGGAAATCCAGCATCGTCGACGGATGCCGCCACGACCCCGGCAGGTTGGAGCAGTTCTGCGCCTGCAGGAAGGCGATCAGCGTCATCATGCGGTTCTGGGAAGCCATGGCTGCGGTCTCGTCCGATCATTCGGCGGCGGTTGGGAGCTGGCGCAACTGCGCTTTGAGCGCGTCAAAATCGACTGGTCTGGTGAGCAACTCTGCAGCGCCTAATTCGTCGGCATGGCGTTTCCGCTCGTCGTCGCCATAGGCGCTGACCATCGGCAGGCCAAGCGATCCCGACCCGGTAGCCGGCGCGTGGGCCAATCGAAATTCCGCATAGGCAGCGGGCAGGCCGCGCTGAAGCCGAGCTATCTCCTTGTCGAGCGTCGTGGTCATCTGCTGCTCCGCCGCGGCCCGCTTGTCGGGCCATGATACCCGGATCGGGACCCGCGGTCGAACCACCGCATTGGTCGATGTGCCCGCATCGGCGGCATGGCGACTGAGTCTGGGACAAGCGCCCGGCGGCGACGCATCCGGCCGCTCGCCGTGACAAAATCGACCAAGATCAGATTGTCGTATGCTTGAACGCCGCGCCAAATGGTCTCAGGCGTCGCCGAGCGTCAGACCGGCGCTTCCCCGTCGCCGATATTCGGCTGCCGGGTGTTGCCAGCGCCAAGAATTGAGTTGCCGGGTCGAACGTCGCATCGGCAACCCTGCCAAATACGGCGCCAAGGACGACTTGGTGGTTCCCTGCCTGACCAAGGATTTCGGGACTCCACCTACCTTTTCGACTTTCCCACCGAGCGCTGGAAACATTTGCGCACCGCGCCGCCTGATCGACCGCGTTACCCAAACCCCGCATTGCCCGTCAATCGCGGCGATAATATTCTGTGCGATCTCTAATCTGAGCGACGCTTGAGTAGATATAAGCCCGCGGCGATTGCAACTAGCCAAAGGAGAGGAAACAACGTACAGAATATCAAGCTGAAACAGCCTCTAAGCCGGGCGCGCTGCGCTTTGGCGTCGCGAAACAAAACGGTCGGGGAAGGAGCATCCAGAAATGCCGCAATCAAAGCCATTCGTCATTGGTCGCCGCACGGTGTTGCGAGCCGCCGCGCTCGCCGGCGTCGCCCAAGTCGCGTCCCCCTTCGTCATTTCCGCCCGCGCTGCCGATATCATCAAAATCGGCCTCAACGATCCGCTGACCGGCACCTACGCCCAACTCGGCAAGAACGAGCAGATCGGGTGCAGCTTTGCGGTCGATCAGATCAACGCCAAAGGCGGCATCCTTGGCCGCAAAGTAGAGCTCCTGGTCGAGGATTCGACCAGCGCGGATACCGGAACGGCAGTACAGAAGGCACACAAGCTGATCGACCGCGACAAGGTCAATTTCTTCCTCGGCAACGTCAATTCGGCGATGGCGATCGCGCTCGGCGAGGTGACCAACCAGGCCGGCATCCTGCACATCGTCACCGGCGGCCACACCGATTCGGTGACCGGCAGCGATTGCCACTGGAACGTGTTCCGCGTGTGCAACACCACGCGCATGGAGACCAATTCCGTCGCCGCGACGCTGTTCAAAAAGTACGGCAAGAAATTCTATTTCCTGACTCCCGACTACGCCTTCGGTCATACCCTGCAACAGGGGTTCGAGGCGGCGCTCAAAGCGAACAACGGCACCGAACTCGGCGCTTCGCTGACGCCGCTCGGCACCACTGACTACTCGTCCTTCCTGATCAAGGCACAGGCGGCCAAGCCGGACGTCATCATCTTCCTGCAGGCCGGACAGGACGCGGTCAACGCGTTGAAGCAGGCGGTGCAGTTCGGCCTCGACAAGAAGTTCCACATTGCCGGGGCGCAGCAGGAGCTGGAGGTGCTGAACGGCCTGCCGCCAGAGGCGCGCATCGGCACCTGGGTGTTCGAATGGTACTGGAAGCAGCCGAACGTGCCGCATGTTAAGGAGTTCGTCGCCGAGATCCGCAAGCGCAACGGCGGCAAGGTGCCGACCGCCCGGCATTGGTTCGGCTACGTCGCGGTGATGACCTGCGCGCATGCCGCCGAGGGCACCAAGTCGCTCGACGCGCAGAAGATGGCGAAGTTCCTGCAGAACTGGAAATTGCCGCCCGAAGTCGCGCTGATGCCCAACGAGCCGTTCTACCGCCAGGGCGACAACCAGCTGATGCCGACGCTCTACGTCGGGCATGCGGTATCGAAGGGCAAGGACGACCCGGAAGACCTGTTCGTTGTCGATCAGGAGGTGAAGGGCGTCGACGCCGCGCTGCCGGTCGCCGAGACCGGCTGCAAGATGAAGTGGCCGGCCTGATCCCCGACGCGACCCGGGCGCCGCACGCGGCGGCGCCCGCTCCCCGCATCACCGATTGACCCGCCCCGCCGATGACCCAGCTCCTTCTGTACAACGTCTTCAACGGCTTGATCATCGGCGCGTTCTACGCGCTGATGGCGCTCGGCCTGTCGCTCATTCTCAACCTGTCCGGCGTCATCAACTTTGCCCATGGCGGGTTTCTCGCAGTCGGCGCTTATCTCGCCTATACGCTGATCCCCTATATCGGCTTCTGGGGTGCGCTCGTGGTGTCGCCCTTGCTGACCGCGGCGCTCGGCCTTGTCATCGAGCGGGTGCTGATCCGCCGGCTTTACGGCCGCGATCCGCTCTACAGCCTGCTCTTGACCTTCGGGCTGGCCTTCATCCTCGAAGACGGCACGCGCTTTATCTGGGGACCGGCGACGCTGCCATTCTCGATCCCCGGATGGCTGGCGAGCCCGCTCAGCGGTCAATTCTTCTTTCTGACCGGCTATCGACTGTTCATGGTCCTCTTGGTCACCGTCACGGTGGGGGCGTTGTTCCTGATCCTCAACCGCACCCGCCTCGGCATGCGGATCCGCGCCGGAACGCTCGATCTCGAGACGGTCGCGGTGCTCGGCGTCAACGTGCGCGTGCTGCGCAGCCTGAATTTCGGGCTCGGCATCTACCTGGCCGGCCTCGCCGGCGTGTTGGCCGCCGGTATGCTGGGATTGCAGCCGACGATCGGCAGCGACCTGATTATGCCGAGCTTTGTCGCGATCATCATCGGCGGCCTCGGCAGCCTGCCCGGCACACTCTTGGGCGGGTTGTTGATTGGCGTCGCCTCCGGGGTCACCAGCGTATTCTTCCCGTCGGCGAGCGAGGCGGTCATCTACGTGTTGATGGGCCTCGTCCTGCTGGTGCGACCGCGCGGGCTGTTGGGCGAAGAGGGCCGCTTCTGATGGGGCGCCTCGACAAGCGCGCCGCCGATGCGATCGTCTGGCTGCTGCTGCTGACGATGCCGTTCTGGCTCAGCGCGGTGGGCGGCTATACGCAACTCGGCAGCCGCGTCGTGATCCTGGCGCTGGCGGCGATGTCCTTGAACTTCCTGTTGGGCTATACCGGCGTCCTGTCGTTTGGCCATGCCGCCTATTTCGGCCTCGGCGTCTACGGCACCGGCCTGACGATCAAATATCTGGTGGCGAGCACGCTTGCCGGCATGGCGGTGGGCGTGCTGGCGGCAATCGCCGCGGCAGCCGTGATCGGGGCGCTGATCGTGCGCCTGCGCGGCATCTATTTCGCGATGGTGACGATCGCCTTCGGGCAGGTGTTCTATTTCATCGCCTATCGCTGGAACAATGTCACCGGCGGCGATGACGGGCTATCCGGCTGGCAGCGTCTGCCGATCGATTTTGGCGTCGGCACGTTGGACATCGTCCACAACGAGAGGGCGTTCTATTATCTGGTGCTGGCGTCCTTTGCGATCGCGGTCGGCATCATGGCGGCGCTATTGCGCTCGCCGTTCGGCCGCACCCTGCTGGCGATCCGCGAGAACGAACGCCGCGCCCGCTTCCTTGGCATCCCGGTAGATCGCCACATCTGGCTGTCGTGGGTGATCTCCTGCACCTTCGTCGGCCTCGCCGGCACGCTCTACGCGCTCCTCAACAACTTCGCCGATCCGCACGATCTGCGCTGGGACCAGTCGGGCGACTTTGTCATCATGGCGGTATTGGGTGGCATGCGCAGCTTCTGGGGCCCGTTGATCGGCGCCGCCATCTTCGTGGTGTTGCAGGATTACGTGTCGAGCCAGACGCAGAACTGGATGTCGGTGATCGGGGTTTTCTTTGTGCTGGTCGTGCTGTTCTTTCCGCGCGGCGTGCTCGGCATCGTCCGACGAAGAAGCCCGTCGTGACCCTGCTGCAAGTCGAAAACGTGTCGAAGAAATTCGGCGATCTGGTCGCCGTCGACGGCGTTTCGATGGCCGTCGAGCCCGGCGAGTTTCGCGCCGTGATCGGCCCCAACGGCGCCGGCAAGACGACTTTTTTCAATCTGATAAGCGGGTTCCTGACCCCCTCGTCCGGTCGCATCCTGTTCGACGGCGACGATATCACACGGCTGTTGCCGGCGCGGCGGGTGTGGCGCGGCATCGCCCGCACCTTCCAGATCACCGAGGTTTTCCCTGAACTGACGACGCGCGAGAATTTGCGTATCGCCGTCGAGGTGGCCGCCGGCTACCGGCTGCGGCCATGGCTGTCGCGGGACGCCGACGGCGAGGTGCGGGCCCGCGTCACCGAGCTCTTGGACATGGGCGGGCTCGGCGACCGCGGCGACCGGCTGGTCGGCGAGCTGTCGCATGGTGACCAGCGCGCTACCGAGATCATGATGGCATTGGCGCTGAAGCCGCGCCTCTTGCTGCTCGATGAGCCGACCGCCGGAATGGGTGAGCGGGAAACCTATGACATCGCCCAGCTGATCCGGCGGCTGCACAAGGAGTACGGGCTGACCATCGTGCTGATCGAACACGACATGCGCGTGGTGTTCCATCTGGCAGACCGCATCATGGTGCTCGCCGAGGGCGCGCTGCTGGCCGAAGGCACGCCGTCCGAAATTGCGGCCAACGAGACGGTTCAGACCGCCTATCTGGGACAGGCGGCGTGAGCGAGATCGCACTGCACGCCGAGGGCCTCCACACCTTCTACGGCAAGAGCCACATCCTGCACGGGGTCGAACTCGAGATCAGCGAGGGCGAGATCGTCACGCTGCTCGGGCGTAACGGCGCCGGCAAGACGACGACGCTGCGCAGCCTGATGGGGCTGACCCCGGCGCGCGACGGGGCCGTGCGCATTTTCGGCCATGCCACGACCGACTGGGCCCCCTATCGCATCGCGGCGCTGGGCGTCGGCTATGTGCCTGAAGGGCGGCGCATCTTTCCGAGCCTGACGGTCGACGAGAATTTGAAGGTGCCGCTCGAACGGCCCGGGCCGTGGACCATCGCGCGCATCTATGCGTTGTTCCCACGTCTGGAGCAGCGCAAATCGAACAAGGGTCGCCAACTGTCGGGCGGCGAGCAGGAAATGCTCGCGATCTCGCGCGCGTTGCTGCTCAACCCGAAGCTCCTCTTGCTCGACGAGCCGTCACAAGGCCTGGCGCCGCTGATCGTGCAGGAGGTGTTCAACGTGGTTGCCGACGCGCGCCGCGAGGGCATCTCGGTGCTGCTGGTCGAGCAGAATGTACGCGCTGCGGTCGCAATCGCCGACCGCGCCTACGTTCTCGACGACGGCCGGGTCGTGTTTTCCGGCTCGGCGGAAGAGTTCGCCAGCGACGAGGAGCGAGTGCGCGCCTTGGCGGGCGCCAGCGCCGAGGAGTGGACCGCGCCGGCCGATTGATCTGGCTAGCGCGGCCGGCTGGAGCCGGCCGCAAGATCACGTTGACCGCTCACGGCCTCGGTCTCAGAGTCTTTATGGCATGAGAGCCTGCGGAGCAGCGGGCGGCCGAGACGCTTGGACTGATACGGCGGGGACGCGCGATGCGGCGACACAGGCGAAGGGGACCGGGGCGGTGAAGCCGGCGCCCTTTACCTATCACGATCCCGCCACCCTTGCGGAAGCGGCGGATCTGCTGGCGCGGTTCGACAATGCGCGGCCGCTGGCCGGCGGCCAGTCGCTGATGCCGATGATGAATTTCCGGCTGGCGACGCCCGATCATCTCGTCGATCTGAACAATGTCGGCGAATTGGCGGGCATCCGGGTGAGCGGCGACGGTCTGTGGATCGGCGCGATGACCCGCCAGCGCGAGGTCGAATTTTCCGCCGAAGTCCGGGCGGCTATGCCGATCTTGCACGAGGCGTTGGGCGAGGTCGGGCACCGCCAGACGCGCAACCGCGGGACGGTCGGCGGCTCGCTGTGCCACCTCGATCCGGTGGCGGAACTCGTCAACCTCGCCGCGCTGCACGACGCCGTGTTCCATGTTCGTTCGAGCAACGGCGCGCGCGACCTCGCCTTTGCCGATTTCGCGCTCGGCTATATGACGACGGCGCTGGCGCCGCACGAGCTGCTCGCCGGAATTACCTTCAAGACCTGGCCGCCCGACCACGGCTCTGCCTTTGTCGAGGTGTCGCGGCGCCATGGCGACTTCGCGATCGCCGCGGTCGGCGCGCTGGTCGCGCTTGCCGCCGACGGGACGATCACCCGCGCGGCGCTGGCGATCTCCGGCCTCGGGCCGTTGCCGCAGCGGCCGCACGCGATCGAGCGGGCACTGGTGGGGCATGCGCCGTCGCACGAAACCCGCCGCGCCGCAGCGGCAGCGGCGGAGGCGATCGAAGCGATCGGCGACGCCTATGCCTCGGCGGCCTACCGGCAGCATCTCGCGCGCATTCTGACTTACCGCGCGCTCGAAGGGGCCGCTGGCCGCGCCCGGCATGGGGGTGTTTCTTGACCGACACCAGGCGGATCGCTCTCACCGTCAACGGCGCGCGCCACGAGCGCACCGTCGAGACGCGGCTGACCCTCGTCGATTTCTTGCGCCACGAGCTTGGCCTTACGGGCACTCATATTGGCTGCGAGCATGGCGTGTGCGGCGCCTGCACCGTGCTGGTCGACGGGCTTTCGGCCCGCTCGTGCCTGATGCTGGCGGTGCAGGCGAACGGGCACGACGTGACGACGGTCGAGGGGCTGGCGGGTCCCGGCAAAGAGCTCAACCCGCTGCAGCACGCCTTCTGGGAAAAGGGCGGGCTGCAATGCGGCTTCTGCACGCCGGGCATGCTGATGACCCTGACGGAATTGCTTGCCGCAAATCCCGAGCCGAGCGAGCCGGAGGTGCGCGAGGCGATCTCGGGCTACATCTGCCGCTGCACCGGCTATCAGGCGATCGTCGAGGCCGTGCTGCTCGCCGCACGGCGCCTGCGCGAAGAAAGGGAGCGGGGCTGATGGCCGAGGCGAAATGGTTCGGCGCCGCCGTCAAGCGCAAGGAGGACCCGGCGTTCCTGACCGGCAGCGGCCGCTTCCTCGACGACATCCATCTGCCGGGCCTGTTGCATGCTGCGTTTGTCCGCAGCCCCTTTGCGCATGCAAGGGTCGGTGCGATCGACAGCGCGGCGGCACGGGCCGTGCCGGGCGTCGCGGCGGTCTTTACCAACGCCGATCTGCCGGACTCGCTGCGCGCGCGGCCGTTGGCCAATTTCATGCCCAACCCGATCATCCAGCAGCAATTGATGCCGCTGACGCTGGCGCGCGAGGAGGTGTGCTTTGTCGGCGAGCCCATCGCAATCGTGGTCGCCGACAGCCGCTACAGCGCCGAGGACGGTGCGGCGCTGGTCATGGTCGATTACGAGCCATTGCCCGTGGTGACCGACTGCCGCGCCGCGATCGCGCCGGACAGCGCGCTCGTCCATCTCGGCAGCCCGTCCAACATCGCCGCGCGGCTGCCGCTGGCGCACGGCGATGTCGATGCCGCCTTCGCGGCGGCGGCGCATGTCTTCCGCGAAAGCTTCTACCTGCATCGCGGCGGCGCTTTCTTCATGGAGTGCCGCGGTGCCGTCGCGCAATACGCGGCCGAGACCGATTCCTACACGCTGCATGTCAGCTCGCAAGGGCCGCACCGGATCAAGGAAGGCCTCCTCGACCTGTTCGATGTCGGCGAGCATCAGATCCGCGTGATCACGCCCGATGTCGGCGGCGGTTTCGGCCCCAAGGGCGCGATGTACCCGGAATACCCGGCGGTGCTCGCCTGCGCCCGGCTGCTCGGCCGGCCGGTCAAATGGATCGAGGACCGGCGCGAGAACTTCCTCGCGACGAACATGGAGCGCGACCAGTACTGGGACATGGAAATCGCGGTCGATGATGCCGCCGGGATTCTCGGCATCCGCGGCCGGCTGATCCACGAGCAGGGCGCCTACATGCCCTCCGGTATCGTCCTGCCGTGGATCGCCGCGAGCACCGTCCCCGGCCCCTATGTCGTGCCGGCGTTTCGCATGGACGTCATCGACGTGATGACCAACAAGCCGGCCTGCTCGCCGGTGCGCGGCGCCGGAAGGCCGCAGGGCATTTTTGTCATGGAACGGCTGATGGACCGGGTGGCGCGGGCGCTGCAACTCGACCCTGCCGAGGTGCGCCGGCGCAATTTCATCAAGCCCGAGCAGATGCCCTACAATGTCGGCATCATCTTTCGCGACGGAAAGCCGCTGATCTACGATAGTGGCGACTACCCGGCCTGTCAGGAAGGCGCGCTGAAGGCGGCCGATTACGACGGGTTCCGCCGCCGGCAGGATGCAGCGCGCGAGGCCGGGCGCTATCTCGGGATCGGCATCAGCAACGTCGTCGAGGGCACCGGCCTCGGCCCTTACGAAGGCGCCACGGTGCGCGTCGCGCGCACCGGCAAGGTTACCGTCTATACCGGCGCCACACCGCAGGGGCAGTCGCACAAGACGACCTTCGCGCAGATCGCTGCCGACCAATTGGGCGTCGGTATCGACGATGTGACGATCGTCACTGCCGATACGGCCGACATCGCGCTCGGCATGGGCACCTTTGCGGCGCGTTCCGCGGTCAATGCCGGCTCGTCGGTGCATCTCGCGTCGATCGAGGTCGCCGACAAGATCAAGCGCTTCGCCGCCTCGATGATGGAGGTCGCGCCGGACGATCTCGAATTGCGCGACGGCCATGCCGAAATCCGCGGCGTTCCGCAGATGCGCCGCAGCTTTCGCGAGATCGCGGTGCGGGCGATCGGCGTGCCGGGCATCGCGACGCAGGGCGGGCTTGCGCCCGGGCTCGAACACACCGCGTATTTCACGCCCGAGCAATCGACCTATTCGAACGGCACGCATGTCGCCGAGGTAGAGGTCGACATCGAGACCGGCCAGGTGACAATCCTGCGCTACATCGTGTTTCACGATTGCGGCCGGGTCATCAACCCGCTCGTCGTCAAGGGTCAGGTCGAGGGCGGCGTCGCGCACGGCATCGGCAACGCGCTGTTGGAGCGAATGGTCTACGACGATAACGGCCAGCCGCTCAGCACCAATTTCGGCGAATACCTGCTGCCGCTCGCCACCGACGTGCCGAACATCGACCTGCATCACATGGAGACGCCGTCGCCGCTCAACCCGCTCGGCGTCAAGGGCGCCGGCGAAGCCGGCACCAACCCGGCGATCGCGGCCATCGTCAACGCCGTCGACGACGCCCTGAAGCCGTTCGGCGTGTGGATCGCTGAGGCGCCGATCACGCCCGAACGCATCGTCGAGCTGCTGGGCGAGGCGGCGCGCGGCCGCACAAGCTGATCGCGCCAGCGACCGCAACAACATGGCCGGCACCCCGCTGCACAATATGTTCACGATCGAGGCGCCGATCGAGCGTGCCTGGGGGACGCTGACCGACATCAGACGCATCGCTCCATGCGTTCCCGGTGCCGAGCTGACCGAGGTGATCGACGACCACACCTACAAGGGCCGCATCGGAGTAACGCTCGGGCCGGTCGCGCTCGGCTTCGCGGGCACGATGCGGCTGGAGACGCTGGATGCGGTGGCGCACCGCGCAGTGATCGCGGCGAGCGGAGCCGAAACCAAGGGTCGCGGCGCCGCGCAAGCTTCGGTGGTCTGCACGCTGGTGCCCGTCGGCACCGGGACGCGGGTCGATCTCGAAACCAGCCTCATTTTGTCCGGCACCGTCGCACAATACGGCCGGGCCACGGCGATGGTCGCCGCGGTGGCGCAGCAACTCGTCGATCAATTCGCCGAAGCGCTCGCGGCCGATATGCGGGCGGACGCGCCCGCGCCCGCCGCAACGGCACCGGCCCGAGACATCCCGCTGTTTCGGATCATCTGGCAGATTTTCGCGACGGCCATCGGGGGCTGGTTCAAGAAGGGCAGGGGTCGGTAGTGGGAGCTGTGTCGCACCTTGCCCAAGGCACACAGGGGGACGGGTTCTGATTTTGCGGACGGCAGAATCCGGTTATTAGGAAGTGCTGCGTAATCCGGTCGCGCGCTTCGGACGGGGAAAGCCATCATGCCAGACACGCTGATCGTGGCGGAGCCGCTGGTTCAGGAGGAGGTTGCGGAATACGACGCGATCGTGATCGGCGCCGGGATTTCCGGCATGTTCATGCTCTACCGCCTGCGCGGGTTGGGCATGACAACGCGGGTATTCGAGGCCGGCACCAATGTCGGCGGCACCTGGTATTGGAACCGCTATCCCGGCGCCCGCTTCGACTCCGAAAGCTGGACCTACGGCTATTCGTTTTCGAACGAACTGCTGCAGGAATGGGACTGGAAGGAGCATTTCTCCCCGCAGCCCGATACGCTGGAATACCTCAACCTCGTCGCCGACAAATTCGACCTGCGCCGCGACATTCAATTCCGCAGCACGGTGACGGCGGCGCATTGGGACGACGCAGCCAACAAATGGATTGTGACGTTGGAGAGCGGGCAACGGGCACGGGCGCGGTTCCTGTTCACCGCCATCGGCATCCTGTCGGCCCACACCCTGCCGAATATTCCCGGCGTCGACAGCTTCCGCGGACCCGCCTATCACCCGGCGCGCTGGCCACATACCAAGGTGGACTTCACCGGCAAGCGCGTCGGCATCATCGGCACCGGAGCCACCGCGATCCAGGCGATCCCGGAGATTGCCAAAGAGGCCGGGCACCTCACCGTTTTCCAGCGCCGGCCGAACTGGGCGGCGCCGCTGCACAATTCCCGGATCGGCAAGGAGGAGATGGCGGCGATCAAGACCCGCTACGACGAGATCTACGCCCGCTGCCGCGAAACCCCGAGCTGGTTCATCCATGAAGCCGATCGCCGCAAGACGCTGGACGTGCCGCCCGAGGAACGCGAGGCGTTCTGGGAAAAGCTGTATGCCGAGCCGGGCTTCGGGATCTGGATGGGCAATTTCCGCGACATCCTGACGGACGAGAAAGCCAACGCCGCGATTACCGAATTCATCGCCAAGAAGATCCGCCAGCGGGTGAAGGACCCGAAGGTCGCGGAAAGGCTGATCCCCAAAGACCATGGCTTCGGCACGCGGCGCGTGCCATTGGAGAGCGGCTATTTCGAGGCCTATAACCGCGACAATGTGCTGCTAGTGGATCTGAACGAGACGCCGATCGAACGCATCACGCCAACTGGCATCAGGACTAGCGACAGGGAATACGAATTCGACATCCTGGTCTACGCCACCGGCTTTGACGGCGTGACCGGCGCGTTCGACCGCATCGATATTCGCGGCCCGGGCGGCGTGAAACTGAGGGACGCATGGGGAGATGGGCCGCGCACTTATCTCGGCCTGTTGCCGGAGGGCTTTCCCAACCTGTTGATGGTGCTCGGACCGCACACGGCTCGCGGCAATATCCCTCGCGCCGTCGAACACGGCGTCGAATGGCTCACCGGCTTATTAAGCTTTATGCAGGAACACGACCACACGCGCGTCGAAACGCGGCCCGAGCGGGTGGCGGAGTGGACGGAGACGGTCATCAAGGCGTCCGAGCCGCTGCTGTCCAGCAAGGTCGATTCCTGGCAGACGGGAGTGAACCGCAACGTCGAGGGCCGCAGCGTCCGCCGCGTGCTGGGCTATAACGGCAACGGCGTGCACTATCGGCGCAAATGCGAGGAGATCGCCACCGACGGTTACCGCGAGTTCGCGTTCCGCTAGCCCGCGGGGACAACGCAGACCCCAATTTAGGCAATTGGCGAACGGCCCCGACGCATGCTAGTTCGGCCTGTGGAGGGTTTGATGTCACGGCCCCGAGCAGCTGACGATTTCGAGACGATCCGCATCCGCCTGAAGGAGTTGCGGCGGGAGAAGCTGCCCGTCCAGCCCACCGCAGCGACCGACGCCGGCGTCGCGGGTCATCGTGGCCCTTGCGCCTGCGGCATGAGCCTGTTCCCCGACGAGTGCGACGGATCGTGCAAGGCGCTTTAGCGGCATCCGCTGACCCGTTAGCACGGGGACATCCCGACGGCCGCGCCATCGTGTAGGATGCGGCGGATTGCGCACTGTTCCCGCGTGCGCGCGCAAGAAGCCAGGAGTTTCAGGAATGACCGATACACAAGATTACACGCCGCCCAAGGTCTGGGTCTGGCAGAAGAAGACCGGCGGCCGGTTCGACAACATCAACCGCCCGATCGCCGGCGCCACCCACGAGAAGGAGCTGCCGGTCGGCCGCCACCCGCTGCAGCTGTATTCGCTCGGCACGCCGAACGGCGTCAAGGTCACGATCATGCTCGAGGAGCTGTTGGCCTGCGGCCATAAAGGCGCGGAGTATGACGCCTGGCTGATCCGGATCGGCGAGGGCGACCAGTTCGGCAGCGGCTTTGTCGCGATCAACCCGAATTCCAAGATCCCGGCGCTGCTGGACCGCAGCGGCCCCAAGCCGATCCGGGTCTTCGAGACCGGCGCGATCCTGATGCACCTGGCCGAAAAGTTTGGCGAGTTCCTGCCGACCGAGACCGCCGCGCGCGCCGAATGCCTGTCGTGGCTGTTCTGGCAGATGGGCAGCACGCCCTATGTCGGCGGCGGCTTCGGCCACTTCTACGCCTACGCGAACGTCAAGATCGAATATGCCATTGATCGCTTCACGATGGAGACGAAGCGGCTGCTCGATGTGCTCGATCGCCGCCTCGCGGAGAGCGAATACGTCGCCGGCCCGGACTACACGATCGCCGACATCGCGATTTTCCCCTGGTATGGCGGGCTGGTGAAGTTTGGCCAATACGGGGCGACCGAGTTCCTCGCGGTCCACGAGTACAAGAACGTCAATCGCTGGGCCGACCAGCTGCTCGAGCGGCCGGCCGTCCGGCGCGGGCGCATGGTCAACCGCCTCTCCGGCGAGCCTTCGAGCCAATTGCACGAGCGCCACGACGCCAGCGACTTCGAGACGAAGACGCAGGACAAGCTCGCCTCCGCAGGCTGAGCAAAGGCCCTGCGCCGGGCCTAGGGCACCGTCTCTGTTGCCATCGAAGGGAGCGCCGCCTTGACCAACGGCAAAACACGCATCTATGCCGGTGCAGGAGCCGCAATATCCCGGGGCGGCGCTTCGTTGCGTGGTGGATTATTCCGCTGCAATTCCGGGGAAAATAACTGGGAGGCGCTGGGTGCGGGCCTCCCGGAGAACGCCGAGGCGCGGGTGATCCTTGTGCACCCGCACAACCCCGATGTGATTTTTGTCGGAACGCAGGATGGCCCCTACCGCAGCACCGATGGTGGAGATCACTGGCAGCGCCTTGATTTCCCGGAGCGCAGTGCGGTGATCTGGGCACTCACCATGCACCCGACGCGGCCGAATATCCTCTACGCGGGCGCCGCGCCCGTCGCGCTGTATCGTAGCGTCGATGGCGGCGACACCTGGAGCAGATTGCCGGGGGCGGTGTCGCCGGCGCACTGCGAACGTGCCGGCTTCGATACGCGGGTGCTCCGCATCACGGTCGATCCCAACCGGCCGGATGACATCTACGCGGCGCTCGAGGTCAGAGGCGTGATCCGAAGCACCGATGGCGGCGAGTCGTGGTCGGACATGTCGGCGCCGCTGATCAAACTTGCCGAGCAGCCGCATCTGCAAAGCAGCATCGGAGGGCGCCATTGCGGGCATTGCGAGGGCATGCTCGATTCCCATGCCACGGCGATGAGTGCGGCGGCGCCGGATACTGTGTTTCTGGGACTTCGGATGGGGCTTTTCCGCAGCGACGACCGCGGATCGACCTGGCACGATACGGAGATCGGCCGCTTTTCGCCGGTCACCTATTGCCACGATGTAATCGTCTCGCCGCATGATGCGCACGTTATGTATGTCTGCCTGTCGCCCGCGGCCTTCAGCAACGATGGGTCGCTCTACCGCAGCAATGACCTGGGAAAGACCTGGCGGCGCATCGATCACGACATAAAGGCCAAATCGACCCTGATGGCGGTCAGCGTGCATCCGAGCGATCCCGCGCGGGTTTATTGTGTCACGCGCGGGGGGCAAGTCTTCGGGACGGAAGACTCCGGCGGATCGTGGCGAGAATATCCCCTGCCCCCTGGCGTCGAGGACGTCTACGCGATCGCTTGCTGTTGAAAGCGGTCGCCGCCGCCGCAGTGTTCGCTTAACCGTCTTGGGGAGGCCGCGCCGCGATCACCCCGGATTCCCCGAGGTCGGCGATCTCCGCCGCGGTAAACCCGACCTCGCTCAGGATTTCGGCATTGTGTTCGCCCATGCGCGGGGGCTGACGGCGAATACCCGGCCGCAGGCGGTCGGCGCCGAACTCGACCGGCAAGGCGGGCAGGCCGGCGGTCTTGCCGTCGCCGCCGCCCCAGCGCGAGATGAACACGTCGACAAGCCCGCCGGTCGCCAAGAGGTGCGGGTCGTCGAACAGATCGCCGGGCTGCCCGACCGGTGCCCACGACACGTTGGCGCGCTCGCAGCGCCGCGCCACCTCATCCTGCGGGATGACAGCCAACACCTCCTGCAAGGCCGGGATCAGCCAGGCCCGCTCGGCCAGCCGCATGACGTTGGTCGCGAGGCGCGGGTCGGCCGCCAGCTGCTGCAGGCCGAATTCCTCGACAAAGCGCGCCCATTGCTGGTCGCTGGTGACGCCGATAAAGAGCTGGCCATCGCCGGCCGTCTTGAACACTTCGTAGATCGCCCAGGCGCCGTGTCGCGCCGGCATCGGGCGCGCCTCGAGCCCGGTGGCGGTCATGCCGGCCATGTGCGTGCTCATCAGGAAGGCCGCGCTTTCAAATAACGCGCTTGAGATGCGCTGGCCTTTGCCGGTGCTCTCACGCTCGCGCAGCGCCGCCTGCACCGCGATCACGCCGAACATCGCGCCCATGATGTCGATGACCGAAGCGCCGGCGCGCAACGGTCGACCCGGCGGTCCGGTCATAAAGGCGAGCCCGGTCTGGAACTGGACAACCTCGTCGAGCGCCGGGCGATGCTCATAGGGCCCGGCGAGATACCCCTTGAGCGCCAGATAAACCAGGCGCGGATTGAGCGGCGCCAGCTGCTCGTAGCCGCAGCCGAGCCGCTCCATCGTGCCGGGACCGAAATTCTCCAGCACGACATCCGCTGCGGGAACCAGCCGGCGGATCACTGCCTGCCCCTCCGGCCGCTTCAGATCGACCGCCAGGCTGCGCTTGTTGCGATTGAAGGCCGAGAAAAACCCGGCACCGAAACCGCCGAGGCCGCGCGTATGGTCGCCCCTTGGCGCCGGCTCGACCTTGATCACGTCGGCGCCGAGCTCGGCCAATACCAGCCCGGCGGTCGGCCCCATCACGGTATGGCTGAACTCCAGGACCTTGATGCCGGCCAGCGGCGTCGCCAGCGGCGGTGACGACATCAGGCCGCGGCCCGGCGACGGAAGGCGTCGAGGCTGCCGGCGTGGATCAATTCGCCCGGCAATTGGTGTCCGACGATCTCCTCGGCCATGCGGCCGACCTCGATCAGGGCGTCGAGATCGACGCCGGTATCGATGCCCATCTCCTCGCACAGCAGCACCAATTCCTCGGTGCAGATGTTGCCGGCGGCCTTCGGCTGCCCGGCGAACGGGCACCCGCCCAGCCCGCCGACCGTCGAGTTCGAACTGGGTGACGCCCATCTTGAGCGCGGCATGTGCGTTGGCGACGGCGAGCCCGCGGGTATCGTGCAGATGCAGCGCGATCGGCATGTCGGGCCAGCGGCTGCGCACCTCGCCCAATGTGCGCTCGATGCGCAGCGGCGTCGCCCAGCCCATCGTGTCGGCCAGCGAGAAATATTTAATGTCGGCGCCGGCCTCTTTGGCGATCGCGAGCCCGTCTTCCAGGGTCGAGATGACCTGCGCCGGCGCGATGTCGCCCTGATAATTGCAGCCGAACGCCGCCATCACGCCAATCCGCGGCACCGCGACGCCGTTTTCGAGGTGCAGCGCGGTCTGCTTCTTCATCGCCTCGACGTTTTCGGCGTGGCTGCGGTGCAGGTTCTTCTGGGTGAACCCTTCCGACGCGGTCAGCGAGATCGCGCCGGTGATCGTCAGCTTGTTGCGGAACGCGAGGGCCCGGTTGAGCCCGCTCGCGTTGAACCACAGCGCGGTGTAGTGGACGCCGTCCTTCGGGTTGAAGCCGGCGACGATATCCTCGGCGTCGGCCCAGCCCGGCACGATGCGCGGGCTGACGAACGAGGCGGCCTGGATGTGCTGCAGCCCCGTTTCGGCAAGCGCCTCGATCAGCCTGATCTTGTCGGCAGAGCTGATCGGGCCGGGCTCGATCTGGAAGCCTTCGCGCGGGCCTTCCTCGTGGATGTCCACATGCCTGGGCAGATCGGTCATGGTCTTGTTCCTCGCTCAGAACCGGGTGCGTTTCTGCCCCAATCAAGCCTGCAATTTTGCGCGAGGTCCAGTTGGCTGATCCCTATTCCAACTTAATTCACGACATCCGGTCGTTGCCGGCGCGCATCCCGGTGTAAGAGTATGATTTGTTGAACAGGCAACGGCGGATCGGTTGCGGTGCCGCGCCGTTGCCTCGGCGCTTTCAGAGGGGGAATTCATCATGCAACTCGGCGCGTCGATACCGGTGGGCGACATCGGCACCGGTCCGGCGGTTTTGCGCGATTATGCGCAAGCCGCTGAAGGGCTTGGCTACGCGCATCTGGTGGCGCCCGACCATGTGCTCGGCGCCAATCCGGCGGCCGATCATGGCGGCCGCCGCGTCGGCACGACCGCGACCGCCTATCACGACCCGTTCGTGCTGTTCGGCTTCCTCGCCGGCTGCACCCAAACAATCGGCTTTGCCGTCGGCGTCCTGATCCTGGCGCAGCGCCAGGCGGTGCTGGTCGCCAAGCAGGCGGCCTCGCTCGACGTCTTGTGCGGCGGCCGCTTCCGCCTCGGCATCGGGGTCGGCTGGAACGAGGTCGAGTTCACCGGGCTCAACGAGGATTTCCACAATCGCGGCCGTCGCTCGGTGGAGCAGGTGCGGGTCATGCAGGCGCTGTGGGCCGAGCCGCACGTAAAGTTCGATGGCGAGTTCCATCACATCGAGGACGCCGGCATCAACCCGCGCCCGGCGTCGGGCCGGGTGCCGATCTGGTACGGCGGCCACGCCGAGGCGACCTTCCGCCGTGCCGCGCGCTATGGCGACGGCTTCATGCCGTTGGCCTATCCGCCGGGGGACGCAGCGCTGGCGGCGTTCGAGAAACTGCGGCGATTGACACGCGAGGCCGGCCGCGACCCGTCGGCGATCGGGCTCGAGGTCTGGGTTTCCCCCGGCATTGGCAACGAAGAGGACTGGCGGCGAGAGCTCTCGTTCTGGAAGCAGGCCGGCGTCACCCATGTTACGGCCCACACCACCTACGTCAGTGGCCATCACAAGCGCATCGCCGGCCACACCGCAGCCGATCACCTCGCGGCGATCACCCGCTACCGCAAGGCGGTCGCGGATCTGCTGTAGAAATAACGGCCGCGGCGCCGGCGAAAGGGCGGGCGCAGCGCTCACCTGGCCGATGGCCGCACGCGCCCGGCAATGACGAGCACCGACATCACGCACCCTGCAGCCGCACAGAGCGCGAGCCGGGGAAACGGTTCGTCCATATAGACGATCTCAAGGCCGAGGCGCTCTACCGGAGCGGCGAGCCTGATCGTCGGGCATAGTCGACCTTGGCGGCGCGCGAACCTCTCTGATGGTTCCGCTGCTGCGCGACGAGAACACGGTTCCGCTTCGGCAGGACGATGTTCAGATTGTTCCGCCTCTCCTTCTCAACCCATCATGTGGCGGCCGACGCACCGACCTCGGAGAGAAGCGAGAACCTCGCGAGACGGCGTGCGGTGAATGTTGAAAGTGAAGGATCAGTGATGAAGGGACTTGACACTACACCACCGCGATAGAGAGGAATGGCTGCCCATTACGCACCGGATTGAACGACACCGAACGATCCTGGCCCGACCTCAAGCGTCACTGAGCGCCGACTGCCGGTGTGTACGAACCTGCGAACGCTGCTTAGGCGGCGGTGGAGAGCGGCTGGGGCGCGTCGCGGCAGTGGACGGCGACAACCTGTTCGGCATGCGCAGCTGCAGGCGAAGGATACCGATGGGTTTGCACCGGCACGCTGGTCACTGATGCATCGTCCGCGGCAAGAACAGCGCGAGGTCCGGGAACAGGCAGAGGAGAAGCAGCATGACCAACCCGGCGGCGATATAGGGCAGCAGGCCCATGAAGACGTCTTCGAGCCGGACCAGCCCGTTCGACGCCCCCTGGACGACGAAGCAGTTGATGCCCACCGGCGGCGTGACCGCGCCAAGCTCGCACAGCAGCACCACATAGACGCCGAACCACACCGGGTCGAAGCCGAGCTTCATCATGACCGGATGGGTGATCGGCAGGCTGATCGCCAGCAGCGGCGGCGCGTCCATCATCATGCCGAGGAACAGGTAGAGCAGCGTCACCAACAGCACGATGACCCAGCGGTTGACATCCGCCGTGGTCAGGAAGTCGCCGATAGTACCCGCCAGGCCGCTGAGGGCGAGAAACTTCGAGAACACCAGTGCCGAGACGATGATGCCGAAGATCATCGCCGTGGTTTGCACCGTGTCGCGCAGCGTTGCGGGGACCGCGACCCTGCGGATGCCGCGCTGGCGTATAACGGCCATCACAAAGGTCGCCAATGCACCGACGGCGCCTGCCTCGGTCGGCGTGAACACGCCCCCATACAGCCCGCCGATGATGGCGATGATCAGCACCAGCAGCGGCCCCGCAAGCCGCAGCGACCACATCTTCTCCTTGAAGGTGGAGGTGTTGGGCTGCACCGGGGCCAGAGCCGGGTTGGACCGTACCCACAGCCAGGTGGCGGTGCCCAGCAGCACCGCGAAGACGAGGCCCGGGATGACGCCCGCGATCAGCAGCGCGCCGATGCTGGATTCTGTCAGGATGCCGTAGATGACGATCAGCGCCGAGGGCGGGATCATCACCGCCAGCGTGCCGGATATGGCGATGGAGGCGGAGGCGAGACGCTTGTCGTAGCCGCGGTTCAGCATCTCCGGCAGCGCCAGCTTGGTGAACAGCGTCGTGGTGCCGATGCTCGATCCGGAGGCGGCGCCGAACGCCGCGGCGCCGGCCGTCGTGGCGATGGCGAGCCCGCCGCGTATGCCGCCCAGCCAGCGCGTCGCCGCCTCGAACAGATCCTCGCCGAGCCCCGCGCGCATGGCGAAGAACCCCATCATCAGGAACATCGGGATGACACTGAAATGGAAGCTGTGCGTCGTGTCGAAGAACACCGAGCGCAGCACGCCCAGCGTTCCGTCGGGACCGGCGATGATGCCGAGCCCGACCGTGCCGACCACGCCGAGCGCGACCATCACGTTCATGCCCGCCAGAATGCAGACTACGAGTGCGACGATCCCGACGAGGCCGGTCTCGAGCCCGGTCATGGTTCCTCTCCCACCGGCGGCAGCGACCCGCCTACGACCAAGCAGTGGCGGATTGCGTCCAGCAGGAACTGCAGGCAGATCAACAAAGTGCCGAGCCCTATGGCCGATTTCTCCGGCCAGATGGCCACCTGGATCACGCCCCATTCGCGTTCGCCGATGTTGTAGGAACGGATCGCGTTACCGACGGTGGCATAAGTGCACCAGGCGAAGAACAGCGCGCCGATGAACAGCACCGCGATGTACAGCCCGTGCTGCACACTCATCGGCAGGTGCCGGCTCAGCAGGGTGACGCGGATATGGCCGCGACGGTACTGGGTGAAGGCGAGCGACAGGAACACGACCAGCACCAGCCCGCCCTCAGTCAGCTCGAAAGAGCCCTGCACCGGCGCGTTGAAGAACTTTCGCATGAACACATCAGCGTCGACCAGCCACATGATCGCGAAGATGATCAGTCCCGCCAGCACGGCGAATCCGCTCACGATCCGGCCATAGGCGCGGTAAAGCCGTTCGAAACTCTCTGCCATGTCGGGGCACCGCCGTCCGTCGCCGTTTCAAAGGACGCGGCCCCGCCGGATGACGGGGCGCGCCAGCGCGACTGCCTATTTGAAAGCGAAGTAGTCGGCAAGCTCCGCGCCCGGCAGACCGACCTTGTCGGCGCGCGCGATCCAGTCCTTGTGGATCTTCTCCATCGCTTCGCTCTGCGCGACCTTCGCGATCGGGGCGGTCGGGAACGGCATGATCGTGACCCCCGATTTCTTCCAGTCCGCCTTGATCTTATCGGTCTCCCGGTACAGCTCGTTGACGTAGTGGATCAGGTATTCCTTGCCCAGGCCGACGAGGATCGACTTGGTCTGAGGGTCCAGCGCGTCGAAGCTCTTGCGGTTCATCGCGATGAAATGGCCCCAGTTGGCTCCGAGCGGCACCTTGATGTAGTACTTCGTCACTTCGTCGAACTTCCAGCCGTGCGCCAGCGTCACGCCGGTCGGCGTGCAGTCCAGGATGTGCCGCTGCAGCGCCTCATAGGCGTCAGTGGTCGTCATCGACACGGGCGTGCCGCCAAGCTGCTTGATCAGCACCGGCAGGACATGGCCGTAGCTGCGGATGCGCAGCCCCTTCAAATCGGCGGGGCTGTTGATCGGCTTGACGCACATGATCCCGTAATCTTCCAGCGGCCGCCAGCCGATGATCTTCATGTTGTATTTCTTCATTTCCGCGTCGAACTGCGGGTACTGCTCGTACCACTGGATCAGTTTCTGCCCGAGCTCGATTTCGGAATGCGGCTGCGGCTGGAAGAAGGTGACGACGCCGTTGAGCGGAAACTTGTCTTGGAAATAGGGCGCCACGATATCGCCGATATCGCCGATGCCGGTCTCTAGCGCGTCGGGAATCTCCCCGACCTTGGCGACGCTGCCGCCCCAGTAGATCTTTATCGTGTCCTTGCCGGCCGCTCGCTTATTGAATTCGTCGGCGAACCACTGCAGCGTGATCGAATGAGCGTCGGTTGCCGCCTGTGGCTTGAAGGTGATGTATTTCAGCTCTTTCGCGTTTGCGGGTCCGGCCATAAGCAGGCCTGCCGCGCCCGCGACGCTTGCGAGCATCACCAGCCACTGTCGAGTTCGCATCGATACTTCTCCTCGTCCCTCGTGCGGCAGGCGCGGCTTCGGACCACTTCCGGCGCAACCTGCGCGAGCCTCGCCGTGCTCTTGCAATCCAATAAAGCCTATACGCACCGCGGCCGCGCCTGGCAAGCTTGCGCCCGCGTTTGCTTTTTCCTGCGGCGGGCGGGATCAGGCGGTTGCGGGGACGCTCATCGACACCGCGGCATCACGACGCGCCAATTCGCCGATGTCCCGGCGGCGCCAGGACATCGACGCGGCCGGGCACGGTCATTCGTCCTCGGGGCCGCGGCGGCGCAGACCCTAGTAACCGTTGTCGTCGCGATGCTGGTGGGCTCGGCCCGCCGGATGCCGCAGGCGCTGGCGCTGCTCGAAGCGGCGATCGGCCGCAACCCGAATGACGCGTCGGCTCGCGCCCGGGCGGCCTTGTGCCATCAGCGCTCTGCATGGACGGCACCACCCGGACCGCGATGCCGACACCCGCATCCGCAAGCTTGCTATCGATGGCGAGGTTGAACATCGCGAAGTCGCGGGCTCGGTGCACCATCTGAAGCCGGACCCGGATGGACCTTCGGCTTCAGCGGTCGCTTCTGCCCGATGAGGCGTCCCTTATTCCAGGGATCGCGCTGCGACGCCGACGATTAGTTTCTACTGTCGAGCATGATCGTCTCCTCCGAACCGACCACACCCTCCCGGCTCCAGTCTGGAAAAGACCGGTCGAGCATTCGTCCAAACGGTGCGAGAGCCGGCGGCATTCTCGGATGCGGCCGGCTCCGACATTGGATTGCCATTGACCGTTCAGTGCGACGAACAGCTGGCGGATACCGCCGCGCTGCTCGGAGAGATCTCGGGCGTAGCCATAGGCCCGGGCGGCCTGCGGAGACATGAAGCCCCTCGTCGTCAGCAGCGATAAACCGCGCGCCAGCTGCAATTCGGTTTCCCGACCGTCTCGCTCTGGTCCTGCAGGCAGATACGCCAGCACCGCCAGCCCGCGGTTCGGAGCGGCTGATGACGCCGCTTTCGCCGAGCACACGCCAGACGCGCTGCGGCTCGAGAAAGCCGGCGAGTTGTTGCGGTCCCAACGCCTCGATCTCGAACAGGCCGCCGATCAGGCGGCGGGTGCGCTCGCCGATCAGCACCGCGTTGGCGGCCACAAGCGCCTGCAATCGGGCGGCGAGGTTCGGCGTCTCGCCGACGACCGCTTGCTCCTGTGCGGCGCCGGCGCGGGGGAAGCGGCGACGGTGGGGCCGGGTCGTTGTTCGTCGGAAGCTCCACCTTCTCAGAAGTTGGAGCCTCCGACAAACCCGGGGCGGTTCACCAGCGGCGTCGCCCGGCCATGCCCCGTCACCAGGGCCAAGGCCAGCGTCGACTGGCCGTCGCGGTCAAAGTCGGCCCAGTCCAGGCGATCGACCTGCTTGATGGTGTGCTTGGTCGCCAGACCGCGCGCCTGCGCCAGGGCCTGCCCAACCATGGCCACCGCCAGCGAGGCGCTCGTCACCACCCCGAGCGTCGCACCGGCCAGGGATGCCACCCGCTTGGCATGCAGGTCATGCCCCACCTGTTCGGCAATGAACCCCCGAATATCCTTGAGCGTGAGATGGGCCGCATCAGGCGACGGTCGCGCCGGGCAGCAGCTACAGCAATCGGGATCGGTCTGATACCGACCTGAATAGGCGCTGACACGTTGACGCTAGACCGGGCGCGCCTCTCGAAAACGAGCGCGAGTTGCCCTCAAATCAGGCCGATATTAGACATGGCATCGAATCCGGGCGCGTATAGACGGGCGCGTATAGAGTTGATGTATATTTCATGTATAGGTGCGGGGTTGGCGCACTGTGGTAGCAAGCCTCAATCCCCCTGACCAATCTGCCGTCGATAGGGATCACCGCGCCGGTCACATAGTTGGTCGGTCCTTGGCGCGGTCCTCGACCGCCGAGCCGCAGTAGAGCGACCAACTCATACCGGCCTGATTTGAGGACGATTCGCGCTCGTTTTCGAGAGGCGCGCCCGGTCTAGCGTCAACGTGTCGGCGCCTATTCAGGTCAGTACAATATAAGTAGTTTCCGAGGCTGCCGACGCGCTCCGGGGACAACTACGTATGAAAACAGTGGGTGATGCAGCCGCAAGCCGGCCGGCCTTCAACAACGCAACAAGGAGACAAATCCCATGCCCCGCTCAATTTTCACCAGTTCCGTGGCGGCCTGCATTTGTCTCGGTCTTGCTACTCCCGTGCTTGCGGCTGAGCCCGCGGCGACCGCGAAACCGCCGGCTGCCAAAGAGCGAGCCGCTGCCATCAAGCCCGCGGAGAAGTGTCTGACCGATCTGCGCGCCTTCGACAGCCAGATGCAGAAGGACGGCTATTGGCTGAGCGGATCCGGCTACGGCTACGGCTATCCGATGATGGGTGGTTATGGCTTCGGTTACGGCTATCCGATGAGCGGCGGCGTGGCGGCGACCCGGACCGGCTACCGCGATGCGCGGCCGGGCTACGATGTCAGGACCCTCATCGCCGCCGCCAACATTCTCGCCCGAAGCGGCCAGCAACAGGCGTGCGAGGGCGTGCTTGCGGCGACCCGGAGCACCTACAAACTTTACCTGGCCGATCTGAAAAGCGGCAAAACGTCACCAACCAACGAGCCGGACTGGCAGCGACGGCAAGTCGCAGCCGCAACGCCGGTCACGGCTAAGGATACTTCGTTCCGGTCCGACCAATTGATCGGTGCCGAGGTACGCAATGCCCAAAACGAGGCTCTCGGCAGCGTCGATGACCTCGTGATGAGCCCCCAGACCGGGAAGATCGCCTATCTGGTCATTGCCCGCGGCGGGATTTTTGGGATCGGCGAAAATTACGTGCCGGTTCCCTGGGAGGACTTCAAGGTAACTCCGAACGCGAGCCTCTTGGTGCTCGACACGACGAAGGCCGTTATGGAGGCCGCGCCGGAAGTGAGCGAAGACCAATTCGCCACCCCGGGCCAGTTCGATCAGGAAAGCCAGAAAGTGGACGCGTACTGGAAAACGCATCTGTCGACCAACGGCACCAGCAAAACCAACGATTGATCGTCATCCTACGCCGCATCCGCGGAACACTTGAATCTAAGAGGAGCCGGCAATGTTGTGGCATGCATCAGCGATAAATGGCTATGCCGTCGCGGCGAGCGATGGTCAGATCGGCACGATCAGCGACTTCCTGTTCGATGACACCAGCTGGCTTATTCGCTGGCTGGTCGTTGATACCGGCAACTGGCTCTCCGGTCGCAAGGTTCTGCTCCCGCCATCCGTGCTGGGGCGGCTCGATGCCAAGGAAGAGGAATTCTCGGTCAAATTGACCAAGCAGCAGATCAAGGACAGCCCGGAGATCGACAGCGATCGGCCGGTATCGCGGCAGATGGAGACCAGCGTTTATGATTACTACGGCTGGAGCCCGTACTGGGGCACCGGCTTTTACATGGGCGGCTATGGCTATATGCCCGGCTCCGGGATGGCGTCGCCTTACCTGGGAGTGCGGCGCCGCGAGCAGGAGTTCGCCAACGCCCAGGCGGCCCAAGACGATGTGCATCTGCGCAGCGTCGAAGCGGTCACCGGCTACCATATCCACGCCCGCGACGGCGACATCGGCCACGTCGCGGATTTCCTGGTCGATGATGCCGATTGGAGCATCCACTACCTGATCGTCGATACGACGAATTGGTGGCCCGGCAAGAAGGTCCTGGTCTCGCCGCGCCTGGCGGGAGAGATCGACTGGAGCGATCGGCTGGTGGACCTCGATGTCGACCGCCAGCGGATCAAGGATAGCCCGGCATACGATCCCACGATGACGATCGACCGGGCCTACGACGAAAAACTCCTGACCTATTACGGGATCAAGTTTGCGGACGCGTGATCCGCTCCGGCGGCGCCTTCCTTTGTTGACTTGCCTCGGTGTGTGATGCGGCCTTTGATCGCCGGAAACTGGAAGATGAACGGGATGGCGCCGCAGCTTGGCGAAATCGAGGCAATCGCAGCCTCGGTGCAGGCTGCGCCGCCATCTGGCGACATCCTGATCTGCCTGCCCGCGACGCTGATCACGCGCGCGTCACAGGCCGCCGCGGGCCGGATCGCCATCGGTGGGGAAGATTGCAGCGCGGACGTTTCTGGTGCGTTCACCGGCGATATCAGCGCCGAAATGCTGAAGGATGCCGGCGCCGGCGCGGTCATCGTCGGACATTCGGAACGCCGCCAACATCATGGCGAGAGCGACGCAATCGTAGCGGCGAAAGCAAAGGCCGCGCGGCGCGCGGGGCTGCTGGCAATCATCTGCGTCGGCGAAACGAAAGCGCAGCGGCGGGAAGGCAAGGCATTGTCGGTGTGCGGCGATCAGGTCGCGGGCAGCCTGCCCGCAGGGATGACCGCGTCCGCCGTGGCGATCGCCTATGAGCCGCTGTGGGCGATCGGGACCGGGCAGATGCCGACTTCCGAGGACATCACGGAAATGCATGCCCATATCCGCCAGCGCCTTGTGGCGATTTTGGGTGCGGAAGGCAAAGAGGTGCGCATCCTCTATGGCGGGTCGGTCAAACCGGCCAACGCGCGCGAGATCCTGGCGCTGCCGGAAGTCGGCGGCGCGCTGGTCGGCGGCGCCAGCCTGAAGGCCGCCGATTTCGAACCGATTTTCCGGGCTGTCCGGGCGCGAGCCTGAAAGCGAGGAATTCCGCAACCGCGTGCGCCGGTGTGTCGCTGCTGACGACGGCGAGGAAAACCGATGCGGATTGTTGTCAGTTTGGCGGCCATGGCGAAAAGGCCGCGGAAAAGAGAGGCCCGATGACTGCATCCCGTTCCGACGCGCTGGTGCTGTTCGGTGTGACCGGCGATCTCGCCCGCAAGATGATCTTCCCGGCACTCTACGCGATGGCGAAACGCGGCGATCTGACCGTTCCGGTGATCGGCGTCGCCCTCCCGAAGTGGAGTGCCGAAGACCTGCACAAACGGGTGGCGGACAGCATAAAAGGGGCGGGCGGTATCGATGATCGGCGAGCCCTCGACCATCTCCTGTCGCGGCTCAGCTATGTGAGCGGCGACTACAACGACGAGGACACCTTCGCGGCGATAAGGAAGGCGCTGGGCGGCGCCAAGCGCCCGGCGCACTACCTCGCCATCCCGCCCTCGCTGTTCGAGACGGTGATCAAGGGGCTCGGCGCCTCGAAGCTGGCCGAGCATGCGCGCGTCATTGTCGAAAAACCGTTCGGCCGCGACCTGGCCTCCGCCCGCAAGCTCAATCGCGCGGCGCAAGCGGTGTTCCCGGAAGACTCGATATTCCGAATCGACCACTTCCTCGGGAAGGAGGCTATCATGAATATCCTCTATTTCCGTTTCGCCAATTCCTTCCTGGAACCGATCTGGAACCGCAACTACGTGGCCGGCGTGCAGGTGACCCTGTCCGAAGATTTCGGCGTCGCAGACCGCGGCGCGTTTTACGAAACCGCCGGCTGTCTGCGCGACGTGATCCAGAACCATCTCTTCCAAATCGTCGCGCTGCTTGCCATGGAGCCGCCCGCCGGCCGCGACTTTGGCGCCGTGCACAACGAGAAGGCCAAGGTGTTCCAGGCCATGCGCCCGCTGACACCAGACGATTTGGTGCGCGGCCAGTACACCGGGTACCGGAAGGAGCCGCATGTGGCGAAGGATTCCGACGTCGAAACCTTCTGCGCCCTGCGGCTGTTCATCGACTCGTGGCGCTGGGAGGGGGTGCCCTGGTGCCTGCGTTCCGGCAAATACCTGGCGGCAACGGCGACCGAGGTCCTGGTGGAACTGAAGCCGCCGCCGCAGCGACTGTTCGCCGAACTCGGCGCCGACGTCCGGCCGGTCCAACTATCTGCGCTTCCGGATCTCACCCGTCTCCGCCATCGCGCTGGCCGCTCGCGTCAAGCGCGCCGGCAAGGAGTTCGTCGGCGACCAGCGCGAACTCTATCTGGTCGAGGAACAGGCGGGCGAGGAAACCCCCTACGAACGCCTCCTGGGCGACGCGATGGCCGGCGACGGCGCGCTGTTCACCCGCGAGGACGCGGTTGAGGCGGCCTGGGCGGCGGTCGACCCCGTCCTCGAGACACATCACCCGGTTCGCCCTTACCATCGCGGCAGTTGGGGGCCGAAGGAAGCGAATGCGATCATCGTCGGAGACGGCGGTTGGCATAATCCTGACCCCAAGGAGGCATCGGGATCATGATGTCCGCGGAGGCAGCAATGATATGCCCGACGGGGGAAAGCCGATGATGCAAGTGCCCGCAGTAACCTGCCTGTTTCTGGATATTGGCGGTGTCCTGCTCACCAACGGTTGGGATCATCATGCCCGCGAGCGGGCGGCGACCCACTTCAAGCTGGACTGGGCCGAGATGGAGGAGCGGCATCATCTGACCTTCGACACCTACGAGGAGGGCAAGCTGACGCTGGAAGAATATTTGGGCCGGGCGGTCTTTTACCAACAGCGGCCGTTTACCCCTGCTGAGTTTCGCCGCTTCATGTTTGCGCAATCGACACCTTACCCCGAGATGATCGAGCTGATCGCTCAACTCAAGGTCCGGTACGGGCTGAAGATCGCCGTCGTCAGCAACGAAGCGCGCGAACTGAATGCGCATCGGATTAGCAAATTCAAGCTGGCCGCGTTCGTCGATTTTTTTATTTCCTCCTGCTTTGTCCACATCCGTAAGCCCGACGCGGACATCTTTCGGCTGGCGCTGGACATCGCCCAGGTGCCGGCCCAACAGGTCGTCTATATCGAAAACACCCCGATGTTCGTCCAGATCGCCGAAGGGTTGGGGATCCGCAGCGTTCTGCATACAGATTACCGGTCGACCTGCGCCAGGCTCGCTTCGTTCGGGTTACAGAGCGACGAGGATGCAAGCCATGAAACCGGCTGACCCACGCATCCTGACGATCAACGGCGGCTCGTCGAGCATCAAGTTCGCGCTGTTCGCGGTCGGCGACGCGCTCCGACGGATTGTGGAAGGCGAGATCGAGCGGATTGGACTGCCGGAGGCCACGTTGCGGGTCAAAGGCCCGAACCCGGCGGACAATTTTTCGCGGCCGGTGACGGCGCCGGATCACGCCGCGGCGGTCGGCGCTCTGATGGATTGGATCGAGGAACACAGCGGGCGTGATGGATTGGCCGCGGTTGGGCACCGCGTCGTGCACGGTGGGCCGCAATACAGCCGGCCGCAGCAAGTCACCAAGGACATGGTTGCCGAGCTGCACCGGCTCAGCCCCTTTGACCCCGAGCACCTGCCGCTCGAAATCGAGCTGATCGAGGCGTTCCGCCAACGCCATCCTGGCTTGCCTCAGGTGGCGTGTTTCGACACCGCGTTTCACCGCACGATGCCGCTTGTCGCCACCCTGCTGCCGATCCCGCGGCGCGTTTCAACCTCAGAATCTCAGGAGCGGAATGGTCACAATCGGTCGTCCGACAAGCGGGCGACACTCGGTTCCGACGAGTTGCGCCGGATCAACGCCTACTGGCGCGCCGCCAATTATCTGTCGGTCGGGCAGATTTATCTCTACGACAACCCGCTGCTGCGAGAGAAGCTGAACTGAGACCGGAGGGAAAGGTGGCACCTGCGGCGAACGGGCACCGGTACCGCGGCGTGTTGCCCGAGCCGATCGGCGTCATAGCCGCGGCGCCATCCGGGCGCGGCGGCGCAAGCGCGCGTCAACCTCCCTTCGCCCCTCGCGCTCGTGGCATCAGATCGTGAAGCCTTACGCCCGAGCGAACCATCGCCGTGCGGTGACGCAGCTTCTCAATACCGGGCTGCCGTTTCTGCTCCTCGTCGCGGCTTTGATTTACGGCGGGAGAAACCATCCCTGGCTGACGCTCCCGCTCGTGCCACCGGCGGTGTTTCTGCTGGTCCGACTGTTCATCATCCAGCACGATTGCGGCCACGGTTCCTTCTTTGCCTCGCGGCGAGCCAACGATCTTCTGGGCCGCGCGCTCGGCGTGCTGACGCTAACACCCTATGCTTTCTGGCGCGCGAGCCACGCCATTCATCACGCGCACTCAGGCAAACTCGACCGGCGCGGCGCCGGCGATATCACGATGCTGACCGTAGGCGAATACCGTGCGCTCTCGCCGAGCCGACGTCTTCCCTATCGGGCTTACCGGCATCCGATCGTGCTATTTGGCGTGGGGCCCCTCTACTTATTTGTTCTCAAAAATCGCATTCCAACCGTCAGTCTCTGGGGGCACAGGAAAGTCTGGGGCAGCATTCTCGGGACAAACCTGGCCCTGGCCGCAATCGTCGTCCTGATGCTGCTGACGGTGGGCGCGCGCGCGTTCATGCTCGCCTATCCCCCGGTGATCCTGCTTGCCGCGGCGGTCGGTATTTGGCTGTTCTATGTGCAGCACCAATTCGAGCACGCCTATTGGACGACCGGCCCGGGTTGGGACTTTCACGCCGCGGCGTTGCAGGGCAGCTCCTTCTATGATCTGCCGCTGGTGCTGCACTGGCTGACCGGGTTCATCGGCTTCCACCACATTCATCACATCTGCAGCAAAATACCGAACTACAACTTGCGCGATTGCTTCGACCAAACCCCGGAGCCTCCGGTGCGTAAGGCACCTGACCTTCCGCAACAGCCTGAGTTGCTTGCGGCTCTCCTTGTGGGACGAGGAGCGGCAGCGCATGGTCTCGTTCCGCGACATCTGCCGGCGCGAGCCGGTGCCCTCTTGAACCCGTCATCGCGAGATGGCATCCCAAAACGAGTGGAGCGCGCGGGCAGGAATTGCTGTCGATCCGCAAGCAGCTCGCGAAACAAGCCCCTGTGTGATGGCTCATGCTCGTGAAAACCCGCTCGGATACGCTCGAAAAAGTAGTTGCAGCTGGCGGGGTCGCTAACTTAAGTACTTCGCTCTTTCGCGTGTTCGGGCACATGGCGCTGTTGATGGTAACAGGTCACGGCTGACGGATGCCTTCGCCGGTAAGCGGGGCAAAAGGCCGGGCAGTCAGACCTGAGCGGCTGGTCGGATGACAAGATTGGAAAGGCAGGCGACCGCAGGGTTATCGGCGACATCGAGGCTGGCGCCGAGGTAATCCGGTAATCCGAGAATGTGATGCCGACCTGAATAGGCGCTGACACGTTGACGCTAGACCGGGCGCGCCTCTCGAAAACGAGCGCGAGTCGTCCTCAAATCAGGCCGGTACCCAGTTTGGCGCAGGTTTTGGCGAGGCTGAGAAAGGCGTCGCGGCAGTCGCGGCCGGTATCACTGCGAGTGCCGCCGCTGATCTTGCGTTTGGTGACCTGGCAGCGGATGTCGTTTTCGGAGCCGTTGGTATGGAGCTTTCGACAACGAATTTGCGGCCACGGCTCGGACGGATGATCCATCTCGCAGGTTGACGACGATTCCCGGGATCGGCGTGTTGAATGCGACAGCGCTGGCTGCGGCTATAGGCGCGATCTCGCGGCTTGGATGGGGCTGGTACCGCGTCAGGCAACCACGGGCGGAAAGCCGCGACTGCTCGGCATCAACAAGCGCGGGAACACGTATTTGCGCACGCTCCTGATCCATGGAGCGCGGGCGGCAATGCCCACCTTGTTCAAGAGTGCCACGCCGCTTGGAGGCTGGTTGCGTGACCTCCCTTCAGCGCGCGCATCCGAACACCGCCGTGGTAGCATTGGCCAACAAACTGGCGCAAATCGTCTGGGCGGTGCTCAAGCGCGGAGAGGTCTATAGGGCCGGCGCTCTGGCGTCGGTCTGACAAGCAATCGGCTGACCGACGCTCACGGCGAAATCGGCAGCCAAAGAAATCTGCGGGTGGTGAAAGCAAGATGGCCTGACAGTCGACCGGCGGCCTGGACCCCTGGTTCAAAAAATGGCATCCGATGCCGTGAGTTTTTTATGAGGGCCGGGACGCGCGGATCTCCATCTTGGCCACGGCAAATCCGATAGATCCCATGAGGGCGAGCGGTGGGCAATTATTGTGTCCGCCGGTGAGCACTCTCTGGAGGATCCGCGGTCATGGCACAGACGTCAGAAACACTTTCCCATCCAATCGCCCTCGATTACGAAAGCACGCGCGTGCTGGCAATCGAGCTGAGCAATACCAGTTGGGTTCTCGTGGCCCAGGTCCCTGGTCTGGCGCGGGTCAAAGCGAAACAAACAATTGAGCCGACGGCCGAGGCGCTGCTGGCAGCCATTGATGGCTACCGTCGTCGAGCCAGGGGGCCAGGCGAACGGTCGAACGGGTGGTCGCCACCTACGAGGCCAGTTGGTCGGGGTTCTGGTTGGCGCGCTGGTTGGCCCGGCGGGGTGTCGAGACGCATGGCTTCGGGGTGAGCCACGCGTGTGCTCAATGGTGCCAATCCCCGACGAAGCCGACGAAGATGAGCGCCGGCGCGTCCGGGAGCGGGAGGACCTGGTGACTGAGCGGGTCCGCCTCGTCAATCGTATTGGCGCCGTGCTGGCGACACTGGGGTGCGTGACTACGATGCTCGACCGCCTGTGTTGGTTTGCGCGCAGATCGCCGAACTGGAGCGAGAGCGCGACGCGCTGCTCGATGAGGAGGCTCCCGGCAAAGCGGAGGAAATGATCCAACAACTCGCCGGGCTACGCGGCATCGGTGTGCAGAGCGCCACCGTTCTTGTCCGGAAGGCGTTGATCCTACCCTTCCGTTGCCGGGCCTGTCACCGGTCTGCGGCAGGCCGGTCGTCGCCTGTTTTGACGGCGGTCGGCTGTCCTCGGATGGCGGCATTCTGCTGCTGGCCGAGGTCGATCGCCGGCTCAAGATCGCCGAGCGGCTGGCGCGATGCCTCGAAGACCCGCGCGCCCCTGAGCAGATCCGGCACGAGATCGCCGAGATGATCCGCTTCCGCGCCCTGGCAATCGCGGCGGGGTATCCCGCTGCCAACGACTGCGACGCACTGCGCAAGGATGCCGCCTTCAAGATGGCGGTCGGCCGCCTGCCGGAGACCGGGGCGGACCTCTGCTCGCAACCGACCATCAGCCGGCTCGAAAACCTGCCCGGTCCGGTGGCGCTCAAGCGGATGATGGCGGCGATGGTCGAGTTGTTCTGCGACAGCTTCGATACCGTGCCCCGGCGCATCGTACTCGACATCGACGACACCGAGGATCGGGCCTACGGCCAACAGCAGCTCTCGTTGTTCAACGCGCATCACGACAGCCGCTGTTTCATGCCGATCCACATTTACGAGGCGATTTCGGCCAAGCCGGTCGCGGTCTTTTGGCCGGCCCGAGGCCATGGCCCTCCGATCGCTCTGCGATCGGGTCCTTCGGACACGGGCGCGCGGCTGCGCCGCGGGTGCGAGCGCAATCGGGTCGGCTACATCTTCGGCCTGGCCGGCAACAAGGTCCTGCTGCGCCGCGTGACGGCAGAGGCCGAGCCGGTTGCCTTGGATCGCCTCGACGCGCCCGCCGAGAGCAAGGTGCGCCGCGATGCCGAGTTCCTCTACGGCGCCAAGACCTGGAACACCGAGCGCCGCGTGATCGCCCGCGTCGAGGCGTCCGGTCAAGGCGTCGACAGCCGCTTCATCGTGACCAACCTGGCTGGCCTGGCCAAATCGCTCTACGAGAAAATCTACTGCGCGCGGGGGCAGGCGGAGAACCTGGGCGGCTCCAAAAACCGCTGGAATTTCGGACTGATCGCTGATTCCGTGTCGCTTGGGAGACGCGGGAGATCGGCAATGACAGGACAGCGAGGGTTTTTCGACGTTGACGAGCGGCTGAAGCAGCTCTCGGCCAAGGGCGACAGCCTGGAACGGCTGAACGCGGTGGTCGATTTCGAGCTGTTCCGCGCCGATCTGGAGCGGGCGGTGCCGCGCTCGGACCGCGCGAAAGGCGGCCGGCCGCCGTTCGATCATGTGCTGATGTTCAAGGTGCTGGTGCTGCAATCCAGCCACAACCTGTCGGACGAGCGCACCGAATATCTGATCCGCGACCGGCTATCGTTCATGCGATTTCTCGGTTTGGGGCTGGGTGACACGGTGCCCGACGCCAACACGATCTGGACCTTTCGCGAGGCGCTGACGCGGGCCAGGCTCGCCGGCAGGCCGGCGATCGAGCTTCTGTTCGAGCGCTTCGATCGGGCGCTTTCGGCGGCCGGGTTTCTGGCGATGAGCGGCCAGATCATCGACGCCTCGATCGTCGCCGCGCCAAAGCAGCGCAACACCGACGGCGAGAAGCGCGACATCAAGGAAGGCCGCATCCCGCCGGAGTGGGCGAAAAACCCTGCCAAGTTGCGGCAGAAGGACCGCGATGCGCGCTGGACGGTCAAATACACCAAGGCCAAGCCGAACGACGAGGGAATGCCTCGCGTCGATCTCGCGATCCCGGCATTCGGCTACAAGAACCACATCGGCATCGACCGCCGGCATCGCCTGATCCGCCGCTGGACGGTCACCGACGCGGCGCGCCATGACGGGGCGCTGCTGCCCGAGCTGATTGACCAGAATAACACCGCCGGCGATGTCTGGGCCGACACCGCCTATCGTTCCAAGGCCAACGAGAAGTTCCTTGCCGACCGCCTCATGCGCTCGCAGATCCATCGCAAGAAGCCGAAAGGCAAGCCGATGCCCCGTCGCACTGCCCGCGCCAATGCCCGCAAATCGGCGGTGCGCTCGGCGGTCGAGCATGTCTTCGCCCGGCAGAAGGGGCCAATGGGCCTGTTCATCCGAACTATCGGCATCGCCCGCGCGAGAACCAAGATCGGCCTCGCAAACCTCGTCTTCAATATGCAGCGAATGGCTTGGCTCACGGGCCAGATCGCACCAGCCTGAGCCGCAACCCCCGTCAGCCGGAAGCCGCTCGGCACCCGCCCCCGATCACCGGATCACCCCAACCTTCACGCGCCCAATCCGCGAACTCGTTCCCTCCCAGAAAACGCGGTAATTGGAGGTTTCCACCTGATCAAAGCCCACAAGCTGCATCTCGCCTCGGATCGCACATCCTGCACCAAGGCGACCGCCAACCAGTTCCGGCTGCTGATCCATACCGCTGCCTGTTGGCTGATGCACACCCTGCCCGGCCTGGCACCGAGATCATCGTTCTGGCGCGAGGCGCAGTTCGACCCCCTGCGCCTCAGCCTGATCAAGGTTGCCGTCCGGATCACCGAACTGGTCACCAAGATCAAGATCGCGCTGCCGACCGGCTTTGCCTATCAGCACGGCTTCTCAACCCTCGCCGCGCGTCTGGCCAAATTGCCGCCGTGACCGCCGGAGCGACGCGCCCGCACAAATTCCATCCCCGCAACCAACAAGCCCCGAATAAATGCGCCGCCGGTGCCACACTGCCGTACACCCTGCGCGCGAGCCGGCATCGCCGAGCTACGACGCACAGATGCTGCCGGTGAATTGTTCAGGCTAGACCTTCGACCCCATCCTCGTTGTAGCGCCCCACCCAGATCCGCAGCACGTTGCGCGACATGCCGAATTGGCGGGCCGTCGCTCCCCGCCTTCCAGCAGACGCGCAATGGCCAGCATCCGCGCCCGCACTTTGGCGCCCCGCTCGCTGCGCGAGGCCGAGCGAAGGGCTTCCGGACTGAGCCGCTCTGACACTGCCAATGCCACCATCGATCCACTCCCGGATCAACATGCGGGGATCGAACCAAGCACCGGTCGCAAATTCAACGATTTTCGATGCCTCGCGACTCAGCGCAGGGTGTCTCGGGTATTATACCGGCCTGATTTGAGGACGACTCGCGCTCGTTTTCGAGAGGCGCGCCCGGTCTAGCGTCAACGTGTCAGCGCCTATTCAGGTCGGTATCAGACGCCGAACTCTTGCCGCGGCCTTTATTCAGCACTCAGGGGCCAGAGTCGACATGCAGTAACGCCAGGAGAAAGCACAAATCTCGAATTCAGACCGTTTCCGGCCATCATTCGTTTACCGTGATCACCCGCTCCAGACAGCGGCTTTTGGCTATCGATAGCCAATTTCGTTCGTCTGTATGCATCGCAGGGCTACCAGACACCTATCCTTCTGGGTCCCCAGAGTGGACGTCCAGCCCGATCAGTGAGCATAAAGGGCTTTACCCTCGCATTGTCGTCAACTGCTTTTCCGTATCTAGTTGGGCATAAACTCTGCCGTGCTCACACAAAACGTAGGAACGGCATCTGTTGTAAGAACAACATATTTGATATTCCATGGTCATAAACCCATCTGCAGCCCCCTCAGAGCATGTTTATCTCCGAATCCGGTCGCTGACTCTCAATACGGTAAAGTAACTGCATAAGTGCCTATCTCGGGGTCGGTGATGCAACGGATTTATCCAGGCTATGACATGCCGGGTTATCGTGCGCGACTGCTCAAAACCATAACCCGGTATGGGTTGCCGCAGGGAGCACCCCGCGCTTGGCGCGGCGATCCCGATTGCCAAGCATGGGGAAGTCTCGGCTATATGCAGCCATCGGGTGCCGTGTATTGGCAATGCTATTTGTACGCCGCGCTTCAGGCTTCCGGCATCGATGACTACTTCGCGCTTTCGACGATCACCATCCTGGATCAGCGGGCTTCATCGCGGCCACCTGGGCGGTCATGAGGTCCCTCGCGTTCGTCGCCCGGCTGCTTTTCAACAATTGCGCCATCCGTCGCCCCGCCGTTCAAGTGAAATACACGGGTAGTTCCGCCGGCGAATTCGCAGAGCTTGCCGTCGACGCACAAGGAAATCGGCGACGCCGCACCGTCACGCCCGCGGACTGTGAGCGAGTTGCGCATCAGCCGCAGATCGAGTGAATGCCCGCGGTAGCGGATGCGCATGTCGAGGCGCGCCATCTCCCGTGGCAATTCCGGATTGAGTTCGCAGAACATCGCCCCTTACTTCGATGCCGGTCGATACGCGCTGCAGCAGATCGACAGTTCCCGCCATGGCGCCGAGATGGACGCCCTCCGCGGTGGTGCCCTGCTGAACATCGCTCACGTCGCTCTGCAGCGCTTCCGCGAAGAAGTTCATCGCACGCGGCCGGTCGGAGCGCGCCAGCACCCAGGCATACACCACACGGCTCAGTGTGGAGCCGTGACACGAGCGGTCGGCATAGTAGGCGATGTTTCGTGGAATGGTCTCGTATTCAAACGGATAGCCAAGACGCTCGAATAATTCGCAGATTTCCTCGGCAGAAAACAAGTAGAATAACATCACCACGTCGCCCTGTTTCGAGAGCTTGTAGCGGTTGGCGCTGTCGTTTTCCCCCTCGAGGATAAGATCGAGACGCTGGATATTGTCATATTGGGTCCGGTAGTGCTCCCAATCGAGCTCAGCCAATTTCCCGTAGCCCTCGAACTGGCTGATAATCGCCTCGTCATGGAACGGCACATACATCCTGCGACTAATATCATCCCAGCGAGCAATCTCCTCCGCCGACAGGCCAAGCCGCGTCGTGAGCTCGGCGCGGCGCACATCGGACAACAGACCGAGCACCTCAAGCGCCCGGCACAGCACCCATACCGCCATGATGTTTGTGTAGGCGTTGTTGTTGAGGCCGGGCGTTGCGCAATCCGGGTAGCCGTCGTGAAACTCGTCGGGACCCATCACGCCGCGGATCTCGTAGCGCCCGCGCTCGGCATTGAAGCTCGCGATGCTCGACCAGAAGCAGGCGATATCGAGGATCAACTCCGCGCCATAGAAATGCAGAAACTCGAGGTCGTGAGTGACCTGGAAGTACTGCCAGACGTTATGGGCGATGGCGCTGCCCACGTGGCGCTGCAAATAGGAGTTGTCGGGCACCCAGCGCTGCGAGCGCGGGTTCAGGTTGAGCGCCTGGGTTTCCTCCTGACCATCGCTGCCGCTTTGCCAGGGGAACATCGCTCCCTTGTATCCGGCGGCCTTGGCGGCGGCGCGTGCCTCGCCCAGGCGGCGGTAGCGGTACATCAGAAGTGATCGGGTGATTTCCGGCATTCGATAATTGAAAAACGGGAAGATGAACAGTTCATCCCAGAATACATGGCCCTGATACGCCTCCCCGGTCCAGCCTCGCGCGGGCACGCCGACATCGAGTCCGATGGAGTTGGGCGACACCGCCTGCAGCAGGTGAAACATGTTCAACCGGAGCAGCATCGGGACGTTCAACTTGACGTGTGGATCGGTTGGCAGGAGATGCACGTCGAAGCGTCGCCACAGGTGCTTCCAGGCGAGCACATGGTCCGCCATCACAGCATCAAAGCGACCCGCGCGCGCTATAGCCTTGCGGGCCTCCAGCGCGCATTCTGAGACGGCTTGATCGCGCGACGTATAGAAAGAGGTCACCTTATCCAGCACCAGTATCCCGCCTCGCTCGACGTCGATCTTGAGTTCCTGCCCGATGTATCCTGGTTCTTTGATGATCCGGCGCTTGACCGCGACCTGCTGTCCGTCGAGGAACACCCGCGTTCGTTCTGCCTGTGCAACCTGAACATTCGACTGGCAGGTGCGTACCTGCAGGCACAGGCTGTCCTCGTCGACCACCTCGCCTGCCAGAGGCTCCAGATGCTTGTTGTTGAACTTACGATACAGCTTCGCGCCCGCGTTGACGACGCGCCCGTCGATTGCCGAACGCACCGTGACGTCTGCCGACCAGTTGTCGGCGGTCAGCACCAGTTCCAGCGCGCCCAGATGCATGCCGTCCATCGAGATCAGGCGTCGCTCCTTGAGCGTACTGCGCCGCCCCTGACCGTCCTCGAAGTTGATGCTCCGCAGCAGCATGCCGCGCCGCAAATCAAGCTCCTGGTGGTACGACAGCAGCTTGACGGTTCGCGCGTCGAACCAATCCTGCTCGGCGATGCGAAACTCGAGCGTGAGCCAGTTGGGGCAATTCACCAGATCCTCGTTCTCGACCGTGCGGCCGGCGATGTCGGTGCGCAACCGGTTGTAGCCGCCGGCGAGGTAGGTCCCCGGATAGTGAATGCCATCGGCCACTGCGCCCACGGCGGCGCCACGCGTCGCGAAATAGCCGTTTCCCAGAGTGCACAAGGCTTCGCGGACACCCTCTTGCGCCGGGTCGAAGCTCCAAAACGACAATGACCACGCGGACGGCGGTTCCATTGTTACCCGGACTTGCGCCAAATCGGTCACGACAACATCGGCGCCGGCACCACGCAGCGCTATCGCGTGTCCACTGCGATCGACGCCGATAACGCAGCCGAAGCCGCCGGCACGCCCGGCCTCCACGCCAGCGATCGCGTCCTCGACGACGACGGCACGCGAAGGTTCTGCTCCGACGCGCCGTGCCGCCTCCAGAAAAGCGTCCGGCGCCGGCTTGCCGGTGAGTTCAAGACGAGTGATGTCGGTCCCGTCCACTCGCGCGTCGAACAGCTGCGCAATACCGGCTGCCTCGAGCACTTCGGCAGCGTTATTGCTCGAGGACACGACAGCAGTCTTGATCCCCAGCGCCCGGCATTTGCGCACCAGCGCGATCGATCCTTGATAGGGACTGGCGCCGTGCTGCTTCAGGTGTTGATGGAAATATCGGTCCTTCAGATTGCCCAGCGCGTGCACGCTCTGCACATCAGGGCCGTCTTCGGCGGTACCCGACGGCAATTCGATCCCGCGCGAACTCGAGGAAGGCTGCCGCGCCGGGGTAACGTGGCTTGCCGTCGACGTAGCGCAGGTAGTCGGAGTCGATATCAAAGGGGACGAACTTCTCGCCTGTCCGGGTGGCGCGCTGCTTGAGAAACCCGTCGAACAGCTTTTTCCAGGCCGCGGCATGGACACTCGCCGTCCTGGTCAGGACCCCATCGAGATCGAACAGCACCGCGTCGTAATCCCGCGGAGAGAGTGTGATGACAACTTTCATCGGGCCTCCTGCTTGGCGTTCCCGCCTACCAACGCCTCCGGACGACAGGCGTCTGTACATCCAACCCGCCAAACTTTGCCTTCCGCTTGCAGAGCGCAGCGTCGCGGGCGGCCCACCAATAGGCATTCATCCTGTGGAGCAGTCCCGGCATGAGTGCGTCGCACGTCACGGCCTAACCTGCAAATTCATCGGATGATGTAAACGGGCCGGCGGGAGAAGCATAAGCCGTTGGTTTCGCGCATGATTTGGCTTCTAAGCCGGATCGACCGAAGGCAACGGAAGTTGCGCCCGCATGGACGAAGGTACGGGAATTCTGCCGGGGTTGCCACCGGTGGCTCTTTCCCCCGCCGGGCGGCCCAAACAGGATCAAATTGGCGCCCCTGTCCAACCAGGCATCGCCGGCGGCGAGCGCCATGATCTGGGCCTTGCTGACCACGGGGACCGCTTCGAAGTCGAAGGTGTCGATGGTCTTGCCGGGCGGCAGCCTGGCTTCGGCGAGATGGCGTTCGATGCGCCGCCGAGCGCGCTCGGCCACCTTATGCTCGGCAAGGGCCGCGAGAAAACCCGCCGCCGGCCATCCTTCCTTGTCGGCCTGGGCAGCGAGGTCGGCCCAGACCTGTTTAACAGCAGGAAGCCGCAGCTCGGCGACGAGCAGCTCGACGCGGGCGGCGTCGATGGGATTGGTCGTCTTCATGCCGCACCGCCCAGCTCACGCGCAAGCGAAGATTTGCGTAGAGACCGGACAGTACCCAGCACGTCGTAGAGATGAAGCGGCACCAGCTCGACAGTGATGTCGGGAATGGTGGCGGGATCAGGGGCAAAGCGTCGGCACAGCGCATCAAGATCGGGCAGCCTGCCGGTATCGAGACCGGCCTCGATGATTGCGGCGACTTCGGCCTCATCCAGATTGCCGCGCAACAGCCGAAGCAATGCGGCGAGCGGTAGGGGTTTGTAGGAAGGAGAAGAAGGATACGCCGAGGAGGAGCAGCGAAATTGAGCCGCCGAGGGTGAGCTGCACGCCCGAGCTGTAGAGGCGCGCCGGCTCCGGAAAACGGTTCGGGCGTAGTAATTAGGTTTTTTCGCCGTGCGGGCATCCTGCCGACTACAGGACCCGAGGCACGACTTGCGGCTTCCAATTAAACAGATTTCAGCCGAAAATACCCTGCCATCGGCATTGGTACAGTACCAGTGAATCGGAGGCAAAAATCGACCAAACTTGCCGGGGTAGAAGCCGTCTGGGAGCAGCTATATCATGTTGATGACGATGCCTCGCGATACGGTAAAGTATATGTAGTATCGTAATTTTCTACAAGAACATTCATGCCGCGGGCAGTCGCACTGCAACTCCAAGAACGGGAACATCCATCAATTTAGCATAGCTACGACGCTCTATATCATTTGAGGCCCGTCATCGGAATTGAGTGCCACGAAATCTCAGGCGCAGAAGATGACCGGCAATATTGAACGGGTCAACGGTGTTTTGCCACTGCCACCAACAGCCTAACGGATCACGGCAGGTTCACAAACCGCGATCGAGCGGCGCCTCACCGTGGCTGGGCATCAGATTCTGTGGAGGCGGTTCAGCGGGGATTGTCGGAATTGGCAACTTCGGCTATTGTTCGGTCAAATGGTAGATGCGTCGGTTGATTGTCGCATTAGCCCAGGTACTTTGCGGGAGCTGTAGTAACTCCACGTCGTTCAGATTAGTTGCACCTATCGGCCGGAGGCGTGACACTTGACTAGTTGAATCCCTGCCAACAGTTTCGGCGAAACCCGGCAACCTTGGGCAATTATCCCGTTGACAATCGGAGAAGCTGATCCGCAATCTCGCCCGCCGCCTGGAACGCGAGGCCCCCGGCGTCTTCGCCAGCATCCTGGAAGGCATCGACGAGATCCTCACCGTCACCCGCCTCGGCCTGCCGGTCGAATTGCCCCACGGGACAAGCCCGCGGGCTGAAGGCCCGCGGTCGCCAGCGTGGAGCGCGCGCTGGAGCAGGCCGGCGACTCGGCCAAGCTGTCGGCCTGGCGAGAGAGCGCGGCGACCGCGCTCGCCGGTCTGACCGCCCGCCAGCGTCAGATCATGGACCTGGTGCTCGCCGGCCATCCGAGCAAAAACATCGCCGCCGACCTCGGCGTCAGCCAACGCACGGTCGAGAACCACCGCGCCGCGGTGATGAAGAAGACCGGATCGCGTTCCATTCCGGCCCTGATCCGCCTGGCCCTCGCCGCCGCACCCTGACGCGCGCCCCCGCCGGCAATCCCTGCGGCACTCCCGGCCGGTCGGGCAAGGCCGTCCGACGGTGCGGCTGGCATCAACCCGTTAAGTAGTTTCCGAGGCTACCGAACTCGCGCCGTCGGCGGCAGCTTTACGACTGCGGCGCCGGCCGCAGCCAGCCGCAGGAGGCTTTGATGACGGCAATGCACCAGGATATCGAAGCCGAGATTCCCCGCCTGCGGCGCTATGCTCGGGTGCTCGTGCGTGACGCCGCTGCCGCCGACGACCTCGTCCAGGATTGCCTCGCCCGCGCCCTCACCAAGCTGCATCTCTGGCAGGAAGGCACCGATCTGCGAGCGTGGCTGTTTACGATCATGCACAACCAGCATATCAACGGCATCCGCCGCGCGATACGCGAGGGCACACCGGCCCAGATCAGCGAAGCCGAACCGCGGCTGAGCCGGGCTGCCGACCAGGAATGGCGCCTCGAATTGCGCGATCTCGAACGCGCCCTCGCCCGCCTGCCCGAGGCTCAGCGGGCGCCGATCCTGCTTATCGGGTTGGAAGGCCTGGACTACGCGGCCGCGGGCGTGCTGCTCGGGATCCCGGTCGGGACCGTGCGCTCGCGCATCGCGCGCGGGCGCAATGCCTTGCGCAGCTTGATGGGCGTCGGGGTGGGCGAGCTCGCCGAAGGGTGACACCCCTTCCCGCTCCCATTGCGCTCCCCTCCGCGCCGACGGCACACGCCCATTAAGTAGTTTCCGAGGCTGCCATCAGGGCGCGGTTGTCCGCTACGGTCGGACCGACCGGTGCCGCATCGCCGGCGCCGCGTGACACACGGGAAACCTCATCATGGACCATGATCGCATCAAGGGATCAGTCAAGCAGGTTGTCGGCAACGCCAAGGAAGCGATTGGCAAAGCTGTCGGCGACAAAAAGACGGAAGACGCTGGTCGGGCCGAGGTCATCGAAGGAAAGATCCAGAATGCCGTCGGCAGCGCCAAGGATACCATCCGCGGCATTGTCAAAGGCAAATGACGGCGCGGCGGACAACGGCACCGCCGCGGCCAATCAGCGAAAGAGACCTGAATGTTGACCTGGGAGATCATCGGCGTCGTTTTCGTTGTAGCGTTCGGCACGTTGATTGTCGGGCGTCGACTGCGCGCCAATGTCTTCCCGGTGCTGTTGGTTGCTGGAATCGCCGCGCTCGGGGCGGCCGTTACGGTGGTCCAGGTACAGCAATATCGGAGCCAGCAGGCGTCGAGCAGTGCGCTCGGCGAAAGCCCACCCGCTCCCGACATTGCCGCGGCACCGGCAGCGGCGGCATCGCAGCAAGCCTGGCCGGCGATTTCGCCGATGGTACAGCCGCCGACCGGCGCAGCCGCGCCGGCGGCCGCGCGCAATCCCGATTTCAACCGTTAGAAGATGCCCAATCCAAAGTGAGATCGTCACATGTTGCAACTCATCCTCGTCGTGGTTCTTGTTTTCGTCCTGCTGTCGTTCTTTGGCGGCTACTCGGGCTACGTGCCGTCCCATTTCGGGTACGCCGGCGGCGGTCTGGGGCTGATCGTCCTGATCGTATTGCTGGTGCTGCTCTTTCGCTGAAACCGTGCGGAAACTCCGCATCAACCGAGGGTTGCCATGGCTCACCAAACCGATCGCGATCTCGCCGCGCTGCAGACCGAGATCAAACAGCTCCGGACCGACTTCGCCAAAGTCGCCGGGACGATCCGCGACGTTTCACGTAACGGCCTCGCAAAGGCAGTGGGGGATACCGCGGCCTCCACCGATAAAGTGTGGAGCGAGGTGAAGCGCCAGGGCCTGAGCGTCGGCCAGGCCATCCAGGAACGGCCCGTCGCGGCCGCCCTCGCCGCCTTTGCCACAGGCGCTCTCCTCAGCCTGCTGCTTAAAAGGTCTCGTCATTAGTTTTCAGGCAGGCGCTTCCTAAGAACCCGGGGAAATAGAGGGACAGGGAAACAGAATTCGGTGTTGATATCGGTGAATATTTTGGTCAATTATCGCTTCTGAGTAGTTTCCGATGGCTGACATTTATTAGATACAATCGTAGGGTCTGACATCGCCTCTTAGTCGCCTGCGGGCAGTCAAGCGACGATAATCACCGCTTATTACCCAAACCCAGAAAGGCTCCCTCCATGCCATCATTCACCCACCGGATTGCGATGCCCGCGACCTTCGCGCGCTCGGTCGCGATCACGGCGCTGCTGGGCGCTACGATGCTCGCCAGTCCGCTCTCCGCGGCGCGCGCCGATGTCCTGACCAGCGGGACATTCCAGCTGGCGCAGACCGCGGTTTCGCAGAAGCAGGCCGCCACAGAAGCCCCCCAGGCCAAGGGCGCAGAAGCCACCCAGACCAAGGGCGAGACCGTCGAGCAGCGGATCACCGACCTGCACGCGGCGCTGAAGATCACCCCTGCGCAAGCCAAGCAGTGGAACGCCGTCGCCCAGGCGATGCGTGAAAATGCCACCGCCATGGACACGCTGGTCGCATCCAATCGGACCACCGCGCCGCAGAACATGACCGCGGTCGAGGATCTGAAGACCTACCAGACATTCGCCCAGGCGCATGTCGACGGGCTGAAGAACCTGATCGAGTTGTTTTCCGAGCTCTACGAGGCGATGCCGGATGCCCAGAAAAAGATCGCCGACCAGGTGTTTACGACGTCCGGGCATGAGCCCGCCCCGTCGCACAGCTAGCTAGCGGGGCTAGCGATCGCGTTCCGCGACCGTGACCGTGACAGGAACGCGTGTATCAACCGCGCAGGCGTTAGCGCACGACGATGAAATGAATCGACCCGGTCGCGAGATCAGTACTCCGGAAGTTGAAAAGGACATAAAGTGATGAAAAAGACAATCAGTGCTATTGCACTTCTCGCCGGTATGGCCGCGGCGATTCCAGTCTTCGCTCAGTCCCCCAATCCGGCAGCGAATGCCGTATCGGGCGGCCTACACGGCGCGGGCGTGGGCGCCTTGATCGGGTGCATCGTAACGATTCCGATCGGCTGCGCGCCCGGCGCGGCGGTCGGCGCGGCCGTGGGCGGGGGCGTCGGCGCCACCGCCGGCGCAGTGAGCACGCCGCCCGTCGTCTATTATCCACCGCACTACGAACGGTGACACCACGCGCCACGTTGGCAGCGGCGTGACGAGGAAGGCCGGTCCCGTTCGGGGCCGGCCGACAGCGATCGCGGCCATGCCGGGTGCACACGCGCAGATGAACACGGGCGGCGTCGAGGTCATAACCAACGGGCCGCAATCGGATCCGGGTGACGGGCGCACGGGCCGATCAGCGTCCGAGAACGTCCGCGACAGTTGGCGCTACGAGTCACTGGTCCACGCGAACCCCAATTTCCGTGCCGTTCGCGAGCGCAAGGAATGCGGCCCGATCGGCGACCCGCAAATGTACGCGGAATGCGTCGCAAGCTTCGACAGATAGCGCAAGCCTATATTGCCGAGATGACACGCACCAGGCTGGGGTGATCGCCGCGTCGTATCGGCACCTTCGCTTCGACCGCTTCCTTGCGGCTGTGGCTCTTGGCGAGGGCCTCGATCGAGATCCCTGCCAGCGATGCCGCCCTTTTGGCGTCGCCGGTCGATGTTACCGTCTCTTTGGTTCCAGCTCCGCTGGCTTAGGTAGTTTCCGAAACTAACTTCCATTGCCGCCGAGCATTAGGCTCCGACGTGAGCGGATGTGAGGGTCGCTCCCCACCGTCACGGCCGGGGCTATGTGATCGAGAGGGGGTACAGGAATCCGATGGCTAAAATCGCCCATGCTACTTCAGTTTCTGTTCTGGCGCCCGAGTTCGACAAGTTTCTATTCGCATCCCTCGGTGAGGACCAAAATGGAATGCACCTCAGCGTCGTTTCGGCACTGGCGCGCGCGGATGTCGACCCGTGGCAAGAGGCTGCGAACTTAGCCCGGTTGCCGGCGGCAAGCGCCATCAAGAGATTGGCCTCGTTGATTGCCACACCTCCTGACGGGCTGTCGGAGGATCTTGACCCTGGGACGATTGCTTCTCGCTTGGTTGCGCTCCTGCCGCGCCGGGCCGGTTCCAACATCGCCTCGCTGGAGGCGGTGCGCAGTGTCGGCGCGGTGACCAAGTCTCAGTATTTCATCCACGCGACCTTCATCTTCATGGCCTTCGTGCTGGGCACGCTGACGCTGATAGCGTGCCGGCACCTCCCGGCGGGGGTTGGCAATGCCAATCCGCCAACGTCCGGCCAAATCATCGCGCAGGCGCCACCGCCGAATTCGGGCCGGTGACGGTCAAACCAAACCGATCTAATAACAGGAGATACGATGACCGACAGCAATACCCAGCCCGATGCGAACGAACGACCGGCGCAGGCAGAGCAGTCGAGCCGGGAATTGCCGCAGGCGCAAGCCAGTGTGCCAAGTGCGCCGCCCCAGCTGGGTCAGCGTGCCGCGCCCGGACGCCGCCCGCTTTTCCGCAGCTGAAGTATTATGTCACCGGAATCACGACCGCCCATCAGCCAATACTCACACGAGGCTGAGCAGTTTCCGAGTTTGTCTGCGCGAGGGCACCCCAGCTAACATCATACCGGCTGGGCGACATGGCTCTCCGAGTGCGGATGCGACGCATAAAGACCATCGCCCGGTGTCGCCTCATCCGGAAAGAGGACCACATGGAAACACCTGACACAGTCATCGCTGTCTTCTCCAACCACCAGGCAGCGGAAGGAGCATTGAAGGAACTGGCCGCTTCCGGCTTCGAGATGAAAAATCTCAGCCTTGTCGGCAAGGGCTATCACACCGACGAAAAGGTTGTCGGGTTTTACAACATGGGCGACCGGGTCAAATTCTGGGGCGTGCGGGGAGCGTTCTGGGGCGGCTTCTGGGGGTTGTTCTTTGGCGGGCTGTTCATGACCATTCCCGTCGTTGGGCATGTCATCGTGCTTGGCTACCTCGCCGCAATGGTCATTTCCGGGATCGAAACCGCCGCCGTCGTTGGCGGGCTGAGTGCCCTTGGCGCCGCGCTTTACAGTATTGGCGTGCCGAAGGACAGCGTGCTGCAATACGAGACCGCCGTGAAATCGGATAATTTTCTGGTGATGGCGCACGGCGCAGCGGCGGAAATCGCTCGTGCCAAGACGATCCTCGGTACGGCGAATCCCTCGCGCCTCGATGTGCATGCCGGTTCCAAGGCGACAATGCCGGCGGACGATCTCGTTCCAGCGGGCGGCTAATACCGACCTGAATAGGCGCTGACACGTTGACACCAAGCGGGGCCGGCCTCCCGAACAGCAACGTGAGGTCAGCCTCAAATCAGGCCAGTATAAGCGGTGCAGTCACGATGGCCTGTGGATCGACGGACCATCGTGACACACCTGAAATGGCCATGACGCCTCTCAGTGTTCTCAATTGGACCACGAGGCCCAGCATGACGCGATGGCCCATGAGTAGTTTCCGACACTATCCTTAGCCCGACCGCAGCCGTGTTCTGCAACCGTGGCCATGAATACGGCTGGATGGTCCGGTCACCGGCTGTCTACGAGTTCACGGGACCCAGCGTTTTACCGCTGATTGTCCTGAAAGGAGCACGCCATGTCTTTGACGGCAATCTTATCATTCCAATTTCCTTGATCGTAGGCTTCACCGTGATCATGGCGACTGTAAAGATCTTGCGCCAATATGAGCGGGCCGTCGTCTTCACGCTGGGGCGGTTTCAGGCGGTCAAAGGGCCGGGCCTCATGCTGATGATCCCGTTCATCCAGGAAATGGTGCGGGTGGATCTGCGCATTCAGGTCATCGAGATACGAGCCAGGACGTGATCTCGCGCGACAACGTCTCGATGAAGGTCGACGCGGTGCTCTACTTCAATGTCGTCAATCCCGAACGGGCCATCATCCAGGTTCAGCGCTACCTGCCCGCCACCGTGATGCTGGCGCAGACGACGCTGCGCGCGGTGCTGGGCCAGCACGAGCTCGACGAGATGCCGTCGGAACGCAAAAAGCTCAGCGCCGACGTCCAGAGCATCCTCGATGCCCAGACCGAAACCTGGGGGATCAAGGTAAGCAACGTCGAGATCAGGACCGTCGAACTGACCGACAACATGGTGCGCGCCATCGCCAAACAGGCCGAGGCGGAACGCGACCGCCGCGCCAAGGTGATCCATGCCGACGCCGAGTTCCAGGCCTCGCAGACCCTGGTCAACGCCGCCAAAATCCTGTCGACGATCCCGGCCGCCATGCAGCTGCGCTACCTGCAGACACTGACGGAGATCGGTGCCGAGCAGAATTCCACCGTCGTCTTCCCGATGCCGATCGACATCATCAAGCCGTTCCTTGAGCTTTTTGACAAAACCGGCAAGCCGGCTGCCGCCAGCCCCAATGGCGACGCGCGCGTCGCGCTCACGGCGGGCGTCCCATCGGTCGCGTGAGCAACGGAGCCGCAGGCAGATCTTATCAAATGCGTCGGCCATGGCAGCGGCAACGCCGGTTGCGGCCGGGTCAACAACCACAGCACGGAGATAGCACAATGAAACGCACCCTTCTCGCCAGCAGCGCGGCGGCATGCCTGTGTCTCGGTCTTGCAGCCCCGCTGCTCGCCGCCGAGCCTGCGGCAACCGGTACGGCGAAACCGCGACTTGCCGGCAAGGCAGCCACCGCCGCCATCAAGCCCGCGCAGAAGTGTCTGGCCGATCTGCGCGCCTTCGACAGCCAGATGCAGAAGGACGGCTACTGGCTGGGCGGATCCGGCTACGGGTACGGCTATCCGATCGACGGGTTCGGCTACGGGTACGGCTATCCCAAAGGCGGCGGCCTTGCGTCGACCACGACCGGCTACCGGGACTCGCGGCCGGGTTACGAGGTCCGGATGCTGATTGCCTCCGCCAACATTCTTGCTCGACACGGCCAGCAGCAAGCGTGCGAGGATGCCCTCGCCACAACCCGCGGCATTTACAAGGTCTACGTCGCGGATATGCACAACGGCGGCCTGCCGCCGGTAAACATGCCAAGCTGGCAGCAGCAGCAGATCGCCGCCGCCCAGCCGGTCACGGCCAAAAATGCCTCGTTCCGCTCCGATCAGTTGCTCGGCACCGATGTGCGCAGCCCGAAGAACGAGCCTCTCGGCAGCGTCGATGACATCGTGATGACCCCGCAGACCGGCAAGATCGCCTATCTGGTGATCGCCCGCGGCGGCATTTTCGGCATCGACAAAAAATATGTGCCGGTCCCTTGGGAGGACTTCAAGGTGTCTCCCTACGGGAATCTGCTGGTGCTCGACACCAGCAAGGGTGCCATGGCAGCCGCGCCGGAGGTCAGCGATGACCAATTCGCGAGCCCTGGCCGGTTCGATCAGGAGAGCCAGAAGGTGGACGCGTACTGGAAGACGCATTTTTCGAGCAATGGCTCGAACAAGACCAACGGTTGATCCCATCCCTTATCGTTGCAGGGATCGGCAAGCGCGGTAAACGCAAAGGAACGTGACATGTTGTGGAATGCATTGAAAATCACCGGCTATGCCATTGCGGCAAGCGACGGTCAGATCGGCACCGTCAGCGACCTGCTGTTTGACGACACGAGCTGGCTGGTGCGCTGGCTGGTTGTCGACACCGGCAACTGGCTGTCGGGCCGCAAAGTCCTTTTGCCTTCCTCTGCGCTCGGACACCTCGATGCAAAAGAAGAGGAATGTTCGATCAATTTGACCATGCAGCAGATCAAGGACAGCCCGGACATCGCCACCGATCGGCCGGTGTCGCGTCAGATGGAAAGCAGGGTTTACGATTACTACGGCTACAGCCCGTATTGGAATAGCGGCTACGGCTATATGGGCGGCATCGGCTACATCGGTGGCTACGGCTATATGGGCGGGATGGGCGGCGCGATGCCGATCTCGCTCGAACCGCGTCGCCACAGGGAAGAGATTGCCGATGCTCAGCGAAACCGCGACGACGTGCATCTGCGCAGCGTCAAGGCGGTAACCGGATACTACATCGAAGCCCGCGACGGCGCGATCGGTCACGTCGAGGACTTTCTGATCGAGGATGCCGATTGGAGCATCCGTTACCTCGTCATCGACACCAAGAACTGGTGGCCCGGCAAGGTGGTGCTGATCTCACCGCTTTCGGCGACGGAGATCGATTGGTCGGGCAGGGTGGTGAACCTCGATGTCGATCGCCAGAGGGTCAAGGACAGCCCGGCGTACGATGCCTCGACAACCGTCGATCAGGCCTATGATGAAGGCTACCGTAAATATTACGGCATCACCTGGGTCTCGCCGAGCAAGGAGGCGCCGACAACCGAGCAGCGACCTGCCGCGTAGCAGCCCGTTGACGAAGTCGGATTTGGATGATGCGCCGCCGCGAGCGCTTGCCAAGCCGGCGTGCCGGTAAGAGCGGTCATTGGCTTTTCTCCTAAGTTCAGGCCAGGGACTTGCTCTTGGTCTCGATCGCCCCGAGCAGTTCGTGCCAGGAAGCGACAAAGCCCTTGGCGCCGTCAGATTGCAGTAGCGCCGCCAGCGCCGCGATATCGATGCCGGCCTTGGCGAACACGAGGAGCACCGCTTCCGCGTCGGCGCCGTCGCGCGGCAGCGTACCGCTTGTCGTGCCGTGATCGGCGAAGGCCAGCAACGTTTCCTCCGGCATCGTGTTGACCGTGTTCGGAGCGGCAAGAGCGGAGACGTACAGCGTGTCGGATGCACTCTTGTCCTTGGTGCCGGTGCTGGCGAACAGCAGCCGTTGCGGCCGCGCGCCAAGATTGGCCAGACGCTGAAACCGATCGCTCTCCAGCACGTCGCGATAGGCCTTGTAGGATCGTTTGCTGACCGCGATGCCGAGCGTATTGCGCAGTTCCGCCGGTACCTTGCTCGCCACCGCCACATCCCAGCGGCTGATGAACAGCGAGGCGACCGAGCGTATGTCGGGGGACAGGCCGGCGGCGACGCGGCGTTCGAGCCCCTTCAGATAGGCATCGGCCGCGGCGCTATATTGCTCGGTGGAGAACAGCAGGGTCACATTGACCGGGACGCCGGCGAAAATCGCTTCCTCGATCGCCGGCAGGCCTTCCCGCGTGCCGGGAATCTTGATGAACAGGTTCGGCCTGTTTGCCAGGGCGTGCAGCTTTTTGGCCTGAGCTATTGTCGCCTGAGTGTCGTAGGCGAGCAGCGGCGAGACTTCCAGCGACACGAACCCATCGACGGTGCCGGTGCGCCCATAAACCGGCGCGAATAGGTCCGCCGCACGGGTCAGATCCTGGATGGCGAGGTTGAAGAACAACCCCTCGCCGGTCGCACCGTTATCCAGCTGGCGGCGGATTTCCGCGTCGTACGAGGAATTGCGCGAAATCGCATGGTCAAAGATCGTCGGATTGGAGGTCAGACCGGTGACCGACAGCTCGTTTACGTAGCGCTCCAGCGTGCCGCTATCGAGCAGATCGCGGGTGATGTTATCGAGCCACAGGCTCTGGCCGAGTTGGTTGAGCGCCTTCGGTGCGTGGGAAGCCATCAGTCATTCCTTTATCGCCGATCTTGAGGCATTGGGGTTCATGGCGGGCGCAGGCGCGGCCGCCGGTCTTGGCCGGAAACGCCTCGACGATCGGCTGCAGCCCCTGGTAATCGCCGCTGCGTCCTGCTCGGCCACGAATTGACGCGGCCCGGCCCGCGGCGTGCCGAGCGCGAGGCGTGTCGTCGTGCCGCCGATGTCGCCGGCGATCAGCATCGAGGGGCCTCCTTCCAAAGCTGCTGGACCTGTTCCAGCGACTGGCCCTTCGTCTCCGGTACGCGGAAGTATATCCAGACCCAGGCGACGACGCAGAACAGTGCGAACAGCCCGAAGCTCAATGAATTGCCGACCGCGCCGACCAGTGTCAGGAAGAACTGACTGACCAGAAAAGCCGAGGCCCAGTTGACGGCCGTGGCAACGGCGACTCCCCGGCCGCGAATATGTCCTGGGAAGATCTCGTTGATTACCGTCCACGTGACGGGTCCCATTGAGAAGGCGAAGCTGACAATGAAGCCGACCAAAGCAAGCAGAGTGACGATGCCGGCGCCGCTCGGCGTCGCGCCGGCGGCGATATGGGCCATCCCGATGAACCGGAAGGCGATGCCGACCACGGCCAGGCAAGTCGCCATCCCGATCAGCCCGGCGAGCAGCAGCTTCCGCCGTCCGAGATGGTCGATATAGGCGATGGCTATCAGGGTCGCCACCACGTTGACGCCGCCGATCGCCCATGTCGTCACTGTCGTCTGCGACGATTGCGTCGCAAAACCGGCGGACGCGAAGATCTGGTCGGCGTAGTAAATGATCGCGTTGATCCCGGTGATCTGCTGAAAGATCGCAAGCCCGATTCCGATCAGCAGTGGCCGACGCCATTGGTGGTGGAAGACCTCGCCCCAGGAGGCACGGCCGCCTTCCCGGCGTAAGGTGGTGTCGATGGCGTCGAGCCGCGCCTTGAAGTCGACGCCCGGCCGCATCTTGCGCAGTTCGGCAGCGGCATCGGTGCGGCGGTTCATCTTCATCAGCCAGCGCGGCGATTTCGGTGCCATCAACGCCACCGCGAACAAGAGCAGTCCCGGCACGGCGGACGCGCCCAGCATGATCCGCCAGGCATCGCTCTGCGACAGCCAGCCATCGACCAGATAAGCGAGGAATATGCCAATCGTGATCGCGAGCTGGTAGGCGGAGACGAAGCGGCCGCGCAAGCTGGTCGGTGCCAGCTCGGCGGCGTAGAGCGGCGCGGCGACGGCAGCCACACCGACCCCGGCGCCGACGATCAGTCGCCCCGCGACCAGGATGACCGTATCGGGAGCCAGCGCCTGTACGAGCGACCCCAGGGTGAACATCGCGCCGGCGATGAGCACGGTGCGCTTGCGGCCGATCCGGTCGGCCAGCTCACCCGCGGCGAGCGCGCCCAACAGCGCGCCCAGGGTGACCCAGCTCGTCACCACTTCGATCAGCAATGGGCTGAGCGAGAACGTCCTTTTGATGCCGTGCAGCGCGCCGGAAATCACGCCTTGATCGTAACCAAACAGCCCGCCGGAGAAGAGGACGACCACCAGCACCACAACGAGCCAAGGCGTCACGCTCTGGCCAGTTGGCGGCGGTTCCGCCACCGGACTGACCGGTGCCTTCAGGGGGGCTGGGGATCGCGGTTCCGCCCTGGCGGGGCTGATGACGGTTAACTCCAAATGAAACCTCTCGCGTCAGGCCGAAGTACCAACGGCCCGATGGCCATGGCGAGCGTGCGAGCCAACGGCTGGTAGCACCGTTGCTATTTACACCTGTAGGCGCTCACCCTTGCCTAAGGCCATTACCATAGCAGATGGTCGGCGAGCGTGGGAGGCCCGGAAACTACCCAGATTTGAGCAATACGGGCGAGGTGTTGCCAATGCGCCGCCGCTCACCCTAGCCTTCCCGTTGCCCGCGGCTTGGGCGCACGGCGGCATGAGTAGTTTCCGAGACTGCTCTTGACGATCTCCCGGGAGCTACGGTCCGGATCCGCAGGACTTCGCGTTGCCCACGTGACGGTTCCGCGACACGTCCTGCTTGCACCGCACACTGCGGACCCACGAAACCCAAAAAGGGGCCGAGACCATGGACGACGCACTCACGTCGACGCGAGGCCTTCAGGACCGGATCGGCGCCACGCGGGCTGTCGGCGGGGACCGGACGTTGGGCGCCGACGAATTGCGGCGAATGAACGCCTACTGGCGAGCCGCCAACTATCTCTCTGTCGGTCAGATCTATCTCTACGACAACCCGCTGCTGCGCGAGCCGTTGACGCTGGCGCACGTCAAGCCGCTGGTGGTCGGACACTGGGGGACGACCCCGGGCCAGAACTTCATCTACGTCCACCTGAACCGAGTCATCAAAAAGCACGATCTGGACATGATCTACATCGCCGGTCCCGGCCATGGCGGGCCGGCCATTGTGGGCAACGTCTATCTCGAAGGTACGTGGAGCGAGGTTTACCCGAACGTCACCCAGGATGCAGCCGGGCTCAAAAAGCTGTTCAAGCAATTCTCGTTTCCGGGCGGCATTTCGAGCCATGTCGCGCCGACGACGCCGGGGTCGATCCACGAAGGCGGCGAACTCGGCTACTCGCTCAGCCATGCTTTCGGCGCCGCGTTTGACAACCCGGAGCTGATTGTCGCCTGCGTCATCGGCGACGGCGAGGCGGAAACCGGCCCGCTGGCAACGGCGTGGCAGTCCACCAAGTTTCTCGATCCGGTGACCGATGGCGCCGTGCTGCCGATCCTGCATCTGAATGGCTACAAGATCAGCAATCCGACGGTGCTGGCGCGCATCGAGCATGACGAGCTGGAGCAGTTTTTTCGCGGCTGCGGCTGGACCCCGTATTTTGTCGAGGGCGACGATCCGGCGACGATGCACGAGTTGATGGCCACCGTCATGGAGAAGGCCATCGCGGACATCAGGGGGTTCCAGACTTCCGCCCGGACCACCAAGACTGCCACTCGGCCGCGCTGGCCGATGATCGTCCTCAGATCGCCCAAGGGCTGGACCGGACCGAAAATCGTCGACGGGCTGCGCGTCGAGGGGACGTTCCGCGCCCACCAGGTGCCCCTCCTTGTCGATGCTGGGCATCCCGAGCATGTCGCGCAACTCGAAAGCTGGATGAAAAGCTACAAGGCCGAGGAGTTGTTTGACGAGAGCGGGCGGCTGATCGCCGAACTGGCCGAGCTGGCGCCTAAGGGCGACCGGCGCATGGGCGCCAACCCGCACGCCAATGGCGGCATCCTGCTGCACGATCTGCATATGCCCGATTTCCGGGGGCATGCGGTGCACGTGCCCTCCCCGGGCGCCGTCGACGGACAGGACACCCTCGTGCTGGGCGAATTCTTCAAGGACATCGTCAAGCTGAACAAGGGCAACTTCCGCATCTTTGGTCCGGATGAGACGCTGTCGAACCTGCTTGGCGCGGTCTTCGCGGTCACCAATCGGCAATGGGAGGCGGCAACCGTCGAGAATGACGAGTTCCTCGCGCCCGCCGGCCGCGTGCTCGATTCGATGCTTAGCGAGCATCAATGCGAAGGCTGGCTGGAAGGCTACCTCTTGACCGGGCGGCATGGGCTGTTCAACAGTTACGAGGCGTTTATCCGCATCGTCGATTCGATGTTCAGTCAGCACGCCAAATGGCTGAAGGTCACCGCGGAACTGCCGTGGCGCCGGAAGATCGCCTCGCTGAACTATTTGCTCGCGTCGCATGTCTGGCAGCAGGACCACAACGGCTTCACCCATCAGGATCCCGGGTTCCTCGACCACGTGATCAACAAGAAGGCCGACATCGTTCGCGTCTACATGCCGCCCGATGCCAACTGCCTGTTGTCGACCTTCGATCACTGCCTGCGCAGCCGGCATTACGTGAACGTCGTCGTCGCCGGCAAACACGCGCTACCGCAATGGCTGACCATGGACGAGGCGGTTGTGCATTGCACACAGGGGCTGGGCATCTGGCAATGGGCCAGCAACGACCAGGACTCCGGACCCGACGTGGTGATGGCCTGTTGTGGAGATACGCCGACGCTGGAGATCCTGGCCGCCGTGTCGATCCTTCGCGAGCATCTACCCGAACTGAAGATCCGGGTGATCAACGTCGTCGATCTGATGAAGCTGCAATCCGCAAGCGAGCACCCGCACGGTCTCACCGAAGCGGACTACGATTCACTCTTCACCAAGGACAAGCACATCATCTTCGGCTTCCATGGCTATTCCTCTCTCGTTCACCGGCTGACCTATCGTCGAACCAATCGTAACCTGCATGTGCGCGGCTATAAGGAAGAGGGCACGATCACCACCGCCTTCGACATGCGGGTGCAGAACGATCTGGACCGCTTTCATCTGGTGCAGGATGTCGTCGACCGGTTGCCCCATCTGGGCAGCAAAGGGGCCTATTTAAAGCAGATGGTTCGGGACAAGCTGGTCGAACACAAGCTCTACATCGACCAGCACGGCAAAGATTTGCCGGAGGTCCGGAACTGGAAGTGGGGCGCGTCCCCATGACCGCGCGGGAGCTCATTGACACCGCGCGCCTGCTGATGGGGTCCGGCATGCTCGCGATGGACGAGAGCAACGGCGCCTGTGACAGGCGGTTTGTTGACGCCGGAATTCAGCAGACCGAGGAAGCAAGGCGCGCCTATCGCGAACTGATCGTCACCACGCCGGGTCTCGAAGACAGCATCAGCGGCGCGATCCTTTACGACGAGACGATCCGGCAGCGGACGAAAGACGGCACGCCCTTTTTCAAGGTGCTGACGGAGGCCGGCATCATTCCCGGCATCCTGGAGGGCATGATCCTGAAGCCCCACATGGTGCTTTCGGGATTGAGCTGCCGAAAGCAGGAGAGCGGATCGTGCCCCTCAGCGTGGTGTAGGAGCGCGGGGTCGGTCGAGGTCTCCGGCGGGGCTGGCCGGTTATGTCAGGCGGCCGCGGCGGGCAGCGTGACGAAGGGATCGTCGCCCTAACGGAGCTATGGTTTCCAGGGTCATGTAGCGGGCCCGTTGCACGGCCCGCACGCCCCAGATAGTCCGACATCCACGCTGCCACCGTTGCTGCCTCCCCCGACAGCAGCAGCCAGATCACCTGAAGATGTCTGAGCCGAACCGCGTCCCGCTCGACCCGATACGCCTCCGGCGTCGCCGCCGCTTCGCAGTGCGGCACCAACATCTTCCCGGCACTCATCCCCCAGCCCCCACAGGTAGGAGACCAGGGAATCCGCTCCGCAAATCGATCAAGCCGTTTCGGTATCAGTGGCAAATCGGCCGGGGTTCCGGTATCGTTCACGAGCGCGGCGGGCCTAAGCTATTGATGCAAATTCCCATGGATGGGTGGCCGAGCGGTTTAAGGCACCGGTCTTGAAAACCGGCGGGGGCGCAAGCTTCCCGTGGGTTCGAATCCCACCCCATCCGCCATTCCCCCATTTCTGGCCGTCTCAGGCCGTCCCGATACCGCCCAAAAATCCAGGGAAACCCTAGACTTTCTGTCTTTCCCCGTATCCCGCCGTATCGTACTATCTCAGCACGAATGGGGGAACGAAGTGGGGAACGGGATCGGCCTTCCCCCATTTCGCCCCCCGGCGGCGGAGGCGGGAACGATGGCGCACACCGGCAAGCTGTCAGCGGTCGAGGTAACCAAGGCGAAGGGGCCGGCTGTGCTGCATGACGGTGGCGGGCTTTACCTCCGCGTTTCCCCCACCGGCTCGAAAAGCTGGGTGTTCCGTTTCCAGATCGAGGGCAAGCGCCGCGACATGGGACTTGGACCCTTCCCCGATATCTCGCTCGCGGAGGCGCGCGCGAAGGCCACAGAGCGCCGCAAGCTGCGGCATGAGGGGATTGACCCGCTCGACGCCAAGGCGGCCCACCGGGAAGCGCAGCGGGTTTCCGTCGCGAAGGGGCGGACCTTCCGCGAGTGCGCCGTCGAGTTCATCGAAAAGAACCGGGCGGGCTGGCGCAATGCGAAGCACGCGGCGCAATGGGGCTCGACGCTCGAAACCTACGTTTACCCCACTTTGGGGGAATTGCCCGTCTCGGCGATCGATGCCGGGCTTGTCGTGCAGGTGCTCGATCCGATCTGGTCGACGAAGCCGGAAACCGCGAGCCGGGTGCGGGGCCGGATCGAGGCGGTGCTCGACGCGGCGACGGTGCGAGGCTTCCGGCAGGGACCGAACCCGGCGCAGTGGAAAGGCAACCTCGCCCATATCCTGCCGGCGCGGGCCAAGGTGCGGAAGGTCGAGCACCATGCCGCAATACCCTTCGATGATATGCCCGCGTTCCTGGCCGCTCTGCGCGGCCGGGAGGGCATGTCGGCGCGGGCGCTGGAATTCGCCATCCTCACGGCGGCGCGCACCAGCGAAGCGTTAGGCGCGCCTTGGGCCGAGATAGACCTTGCCGCCAAGGTTTGGACCGTGCCAGCCGAGCGCATGAAGGCGCGCCGCGAGCATCGCGTGCCGCTGTCCGATGCCGCGGTCGCAGTGCTCGACAAGGTGCGGCCATTGGCATTGATGACCGATGGCGAGCCGGACCCGGCCGCGCCGGTATTCCCCGGCCCGCGGCGCGCGCTGCCTATGTCCAACATGGTGCTCTTGATGCTGTTGCGCCGAATGGGCGGCGGCGATCTGACGGTGCACGGGTTTCGCAGCACATTCTCGGATTGGGCGGCCGAGCGAACCGCATACCCGCGCGAGGTTGTCGAAATGGCGCTCGCCCACACCGTCGAGAACAAGGTCGAGCGGGCATACCGGCGCGGCGACTTGTTTGATAAGCGGCGCCAACTCATGGATGCCTGGGCGCTGTTCCGTCAGGATTCAGCAAGGGGCGGTGAGGTGGTGCCGATTCGCGCGGGTGGATAATCGAGATCGGCGGAGATAGGCCGGCCAGCCGACACGCGCGGACACCGCATCGCGCTTCTCCGCCGACAATCATGCGGGCGCCAGCGGAGGCGCGAAGCGATATGGTTGATCGCTGGCTTGACATGTCGGAGGCGATCTCTCTCGTCCTAGTCCGGACAGCGTTACCGCAGGGCGCGGCGGAGAGATTGATATGTAACGCGTGTGCCTCCGGAATGGTGCGCTGGCGAAATCGCCCCGTCAGGAGCACCCACTTCCCACCCGGCCCTGTTGGCCCGGCGGAGTGGAAGGATGCGGTTATCGAACTGGGTCATGGCCTGGTGCGGTGCGGTGGCCAACATTACCTGCTCCCAAGCATCTGCCGTGATGAACTCGACTGGTGGCTTGAAAGCGGGAGTCCTCAGGCTCAGGAAGAAACGCGGCGCCGCTATGATTGGGGGTTGCACGCCCTTAACCGCATCTCGCTGACGCAGGCAATAAAGGAAGCGAGAACTGCCGGAAAGCCCGACCCGTGGCGATGGCTGCGGGCGCAGATCAGGTCCGGTGACTTGAAAGCGTGGGGGACGATCGGTGCCGATAGAGATAACCCCCTAATCCCGGAATGGCTGGCTAATGAAGCGGTTTTTCAGGGTGAGGATGGGCAGCAAAAGCCGCCGACTGACGATTGCCTATGGTTTTCCCGAGGGGATAGACCGCATCGGATAAGCGACGTCGCGGTGGACGCCGCGACGCTCGCATCGTTGCTTGCAAAGGCTGCCGATCTCAGGGCTGACAAATGGCCGGTATCGAAGCCCGAAATCGATAATCTGCGGCAGATGTACAGGGATCGTGTCGCTGAATTCGAAACAAAAGGTTCTGTGCCGCCGCTCCAAACAACAAAGGACGGCACCATAGGGGATCGGGAATGGGCGGCCAAAAATCGCGTTTCTCGAACGCAAATTACGGCTTGGAGAGCCGAGCTGTTGCCTATTCGAAAGCGGGGTAGGCGTACAAATTCGGCAAGAAATTCGTCAGGAAAATAATTCGGCTGCCGATTTGCGAATTTCGACAGCCTAAGACAGCGCGCATATAAGGCGGGTCCGACGAAACCATCTTGATCGGACCAGGTTATGTCTGCAACACCATCGATTGATCGGGCGCTGTTTCCGATTAAAGAGGTGGAGGTTATCCTCTCGACGAGCCACGCCCAAATCTATCGCCTTCTTGCGGCCGGCCGGCTTGAAGGCCGCAAAATCGGTTCCCGCAGCTTCATCACGGCGGCATCGATCGAGGCCTTTCTCGCGTCTTTACCGCGCATCGGGTCGGAGTTACGGCCGTGACGGCCGAGGCAATCTCGGCCGCGCTGGGCCACGCGCATCGCTCGGGCGCGGGGTGGCGCTGCCGCTGCCCGGTTCACGGTAGCCACGGTGCAACGCTGGCGTTGCGCGACGGCGACCGGGCGCTGATCGTCAACTGCTTCGCGGGTTGCGATCCGCGCGACGTACTCGCCGAACTGCGCCGCCTCGGCTTACTCGATGACGGCGCCGAAGCGCCAGCAAGGGCACCCGATCGCGCCGAAATCGAACGACGGCGCGCAGCCGAAGAACGCGATCGGCAGCGGCGCATCGCGCTCGCCCGCGATATCATTGCTGCGTCTCTGCCGGCGAACGGCACTCCCGTGGAGCGATACCTGCGGACTCGCGGCATCACGATCGTGCCGCCGGCGATCCGATACGTCCCCATGGGCGATCCCTATGCTCGACATGCCTCCGGTGGGCGGCGCCCGGTCATGGTGGCCGCGGTCGAACACGTCGAGCACGGTATTGTCGGGGTGCATCGCACCTGGCTCGCGCCGGACGGCTCGGGCAAGGCGAGCCTCGACCCGGTGCGGATATCGACCGGCCCGATAGGTGGCGGCGCCGTGCGGCTCGGTGGACTGCGGCCGGGTGTGCCGCTCGTCATCGCCGAGGGCGTCGAAATCGGCGATGTCGGCAACCGAGCTGTCAGGCTGGCCGGCATGGGCGGCGTTGTCGGCTGGGGGCATTCGCCGATTGGCGCTGCCGGCTACGGCGCTCGACATTGTGATCGCCGTCGATTGCGACCGCTCTGGGACCGGCGAGGCGGCGGCCCGCGACGCTGGACAACGATGGCTCGCCGAGGGGGACCGCCGGGTGCGGCTGGTCATTCCTGAACGAATGGGTGCCGACCCCAATGACCTGCTGCGCGAGGCCCGCAATGTCGCAGGCTGATTGGGGCGCCGCGACGATGGAGGATGTGAGGCCGGAGCCGCCGCGCCCGCTGATGCGCGAATTACCGCCCGCCGATCCGTTCCCCATAGACGCGCTTGGCGATGTGCTCGGCGCCGCGGCGCACGCCATTCACGACCGCATGCAAGCGCCGATCGCCATCGGTGGTCAATCGGTGCTCGCCGCCGCCACCCTGGCCGTTCAGGGGCATGCGGATGTCTTGCTGCCCATCGGCGGCGGGACTGCAAAACCGGTGTCCTGTTTCTTCGTTACCGTCGCCGCCACTGGCGAGCGCAAGAGCGCATGCGACACAGAGGCGACATGGCCTATCCGCAGGCACGAGACGGCGCTTCGCGCAACCTATGACCGTGAGCTGCCCGCTTACGAGAACGACAAGGCCGCGTGGGACACGGCGCGCGAGGCGGCGCGGAAGGCCGGCAAAGGCAACCGTGCCGCGATCAGGGAAGCGCTCAATACGCTGGGGCCGGCGCCAACGCCGCCGTTGATGCCGATGCTGACCTGTCCTGAGCCGACCTTTGAAGGGCTGTGCAAGCTTTACGCCTACGGCCAGCCGAGCCTGGGCGTCTTCGCCGCCGAAGGCGGCCAGTTCATCGGCGGCCACGGCATGAGCGAAGACAACAAGCTGAAGACGGCGGCGGGGTTCTCCTCGGTCTGGGATCGGGAACTCGATCCGCCGAGTCCGCAGCGGCGACGGTGCGAGCAATCTATCCGGCCGGCGGCTGGCGGCGCATCTGATGGCGCAACCCGCAGTCGCCGATATCCTGTTCCGCGACCACCTCCTGGCCGAACAGGGGATCCTGTCGCGGGTGCTGGTGACGGACCCCGATAGTACCGCGGGAACGCGCTTCCAGCATGACGAGCGCCCCGAAACCGACGGCGTTCTGAAGCGGTACGGTGCACGGCTGCTCGACATTCTTGAAACCCCGCTGCCGCTAGCGCTGGGCAAGACAAATGAGCTGACGCCCCGTCCGCTGCCGCTGTCACCGCAAGCTCGCGCATTGTGGAGCGCATTTGCGGATCACGTGGAAGGCGCGATTGCGCCCAACGGCGCGCTCGAAACGGTGCGGGGCCTCGCCAACAAGCTGCCCGAGCATGCTGCCCGGCTGGCCGCCGTCCTGACGCTGGTCCGCAACATCGATGCCGGCGAGATCGCCAGCGCCGAAATGGAGGCAGGTATCGCGCTCGCCGAGCACTATGCGGCTGAGGCATTGCGGTTGTTCGGGGCGAGCCGCATTAACGCGGATCTCCGCCTTGCGCAGCGACTGCTCGATTGGCTGCTGAACCAATGGACGGAGCCCTATATCTCGCTGCCCGACATCTATCAACGCAGCCTTAACGCGATCGGGGACAAGGCGACCGCCGCAAAGCTGGTTGGCCTTCTTGAGGATCACGGCTCGCTCGCCAAAATCCAACAGGGCGCGATCGTAGCCGGGCAGCGCCGCCGGGACGCATGGCGGATCATTCGGGGTTGACGATGAGCGCCTATCGCAAATTCAGCGACACTCTGCAAAACGAGGTTCGCGCCCCCATCCCACCTAAACCGGCTAAAGCACCTAAAGCGGACCCGGTCGAGGCAGAAACGTTAGGTGGTTTAGGTGCTTTAGGTGGGGCGGAGCCGCAAACCCGAAATTCCTCGCCGCTCGATCGCGCGCTGGCTATGTGGGGCGAGGCCAAGGAAGAACGGGCCGCGATCGTCGAGCACGATGGCGACATCCCGCACGAGTGGGCCGAGGGCTTCGCCCGCCTCGATCCGGACAGGCCGCCCGCCGGGGTGCCGTTGCGGAGGTGGCGCGCCATTATCGATGCAATCGGGATGTTCCTGGACCGGTGGGCGGCCGAAGCCGCGGCGCTAGGCTGGCAAGCGGGGGATATCTTCGGCGCTGATGCTGACCGCCCCGCCGTGACGTGGCTAAATGCCGGGCCGCTGTGGTCCGGGGATGGCGCCCGCGTGGTTGAGGTTCATGCCGACCGAATTATCGTCGAGACGAAAGGCGGCGTACGGCAGAGCGCGCAAAAGCGGCCCCATCTGCGCCCCCGGTCACTACCTTGGGAGTTGGCGCCGTGACCAACGGATATCATGGCCGGCGGATGCAAGGCCGGCACTTCCCCGCGTCGCCACGGGTCTACATTGAGTTTCCCAAATACGTCCCCGGCCCGAGTCGCCGCGAGATCGCCAAAAGCGCCGAGGAAGAAGCCGAAATTCTGGCGCGTGCCCGCGTCCACCGGATGCAACAGGCGAGAGATATCGGCCGGACGCGAGCAAATGCCGTCCAAGCCGCTCGCGCCGATGCTTTTGCAATCGAGATCGCGCCAGTGCTCGACGCGATACGGGCCGAGGGGATAACCAGCTGTCGCGGCATCGCGGCGGTGCTGAATAGGCGGGGTGTTGCATCGCCACGCGGTGGCCGCTGGCAGGCGAGCCAAGTGCAGCGGCTCTTGCGCCGATTGAAGGCGCGGCAGGAACCGGCGCTCGCGAAAAATAGTGTTCGGTAGAGCCGATCGCGACGCCGGCGCCCGAGCGTGTCCCCGCTGCTAGCAGGCGAAAAAGCAGGGGATTGCGCGACCAGAGACGACGCATGTAGTGAGGGGTACCTGCCAATATGCCGGCACCGAAGGGAACGCGCCCGCCATCCGCCGGAAAGGGTCGACCGAAGGGCGCTAAGAACAAGCTGAGCGGCGCGCTGAAAGACATGATCCTCGGTGCGCTCAATGATGCCGGGGGCGTCGAGTACCTGATACGACAAGCTGACGAAAACCCGGTTGCATTCCTGACCCTAATCGGCAAGGTGTTGCCGATGCAGATTGCCGGCGATCAGGGTGAGCCGCTGCAAATATCGCTGGCCTGGTACGGCGATGCCGGGACAAAGGAGCGATGAGCTTCGATGCGTTGCAACCGGTGGCGGCTGGTATTTTGCGGCGCCAGTACGCGCGTGCGCGCGCGACCCTTCTCAAAAAGGATGCGCGGTTCCAGGGATGCGCCGCGCCGGCTTTCCGCCGCACTGATCGCATGCAATAGTCGTGCGTTGCCGAGGGCTTATACCGAGTCCCCCTGAGGGTGACTCACGTAGGCGATTCACAAACTGACGCGGATATGATTTACCGTGGCAAACGAGAGGGGGTTTGCCATGGCGACAGCGATTGGCCTTCGGGAGGATTACGAGGCGGCGCGATTACGCGGGCTGGCGAAGGTCTCGTCGGATGCCTCTCAGACACGGCGGTTGCTGGCACTGGCGGCGATCTACGACGGCGGCTCGCGCAGCGCGGCGGCGAAGATCGGCGGGGTCGGCTTGCAGACGGTGCGGGACTGGGTGCTGGCCTTCAACGCCAAGGGGCCGGCTGGCCTGGTGAACGGCAAAGCACCCGGCAACGCGCCGCTGCTCACCCCAGCGCACCGGCAGGCGTTGCTCCAGATCGTCGAGAGCGGCCCGATCCCGGCGGTTCACGGCGTGGTGCGCTGGCGGCTGGTCGACCTGGCGCAATGGCTGTTCGAGGAATTTCGCATTTCGATCAGCAAGCAGACGCTGAGCCGCGAATTGCGCGCTCTCGGCTTGCGCAAGCTGTCAGCGCGGCCCCGGCACCACGCCCAGGACGCCGAGGCCCTGGCGGCGTTCAAAAAAACTTCTCGGCCAGCCTCGACGCGATCGTCAAGCGTGATGCGGCGGGCAAGCCGATAGAAATCTGGTTTCAAGATGAGGCCCGGATCGGCCAGAAGAACAAGATCACCCGGCGCTGGGCACGCCGCGGCACGCGGCCCTCGGCGCCGCATGATCAGCGCACCCGCTCGGCCTGGATCTTTGGCGCCATCTGCCCGGCCCAAGGCAGCGCCGCCGGCCTCGTCCTGCCGCGCTGCAACACCGCCGCGATGGCGCTGCATCTGGCCGAAATCTCCCGAACGGTGACGCCGGGCGCCCATGCCGTGCTACTGCTCGACCAGGCCGGCTGGCATCTCTCGGCCAAGCTCGCCATTCCCGGCAACATCACCCTGATGCCGCTGCCGCCAAAGTCGCCCGAACTCAATCCGGTCGAAAACATCTGGCAGTTCATCCGCGACAACTGGCTCTCCAACCGCGTCTTCCGCTCCTACGACGATATCCTCGACCACTGCTGCCATGCCTGGAACAAACTCGTCGATCAGCCGTGGACCATCATGTCGATCGGACTGCGCGACTGGGCGCATCGGTTCTGATTAGCGGGATCTGGTATAAGCGGTCCGGCCCCCAATCATCGATGATCAAGAGCCGGACGCGTTCGAGCGTGGCGAGCAGCCGCGGCAGGCGGCCCTCGCCGCGCGCTTGGGTCAGATCGCCGAACAGGCGGCTGGCCCGCTTGTAGAGCACCGAGAAGCCGTCGCGGCAGGCCTTATGGCCGAGGGCACAGGAAAGCCGAGCCCGAGGCTGCGGGCTGCCGCCCGCTGCGGCAGCCGGCTCTCCCAGCACAGTCGCAAAACTTCACGGATCTGGCGCATCGACAGTCTCTCGGCCGGCATCTCGTCTCCCCTTTCGATAAAGAGGACGAGGCTACCTTCGGTTGAGAACCGTCAGCGTCGCAGAGCGCTACACCATCGCGCCCGGCTGATCACAATCACCGGATCGGGTGATCACCATCGACCGGAATCCCTGATCACTTTCCACCGGATTCGGTGATCAGCTTCCACCGGAATCCGTGATCAGCTTCGACCGGAACGCGCACGCGGTAGGGGCGGTTGGAAAGGATGTCGATGTAGCCTGCGAGCTTGCGGCCGTAGGCGGTTTTCGCCGTGTCGCTCGCGATGCTCTCCGTCCGCCGCTCGATCTCGACGGCGTAGAAGCAGGGCCGCTCGCCCTGGATGGCAAACAGGTTGTCGGGGACGACGTGCTTGCCCTTCGCGGGGATCGCCAGTGGATTGAGAGCCTGCTTTGCTGCCTCGGGGCATTTGGGGTGCGCGAGGATCGTCGCGAAGTCGGCGAATTTGAGCTGCCGGCGCTCGGCGGCGACCTGGATCGACGCCGCGGTCGTGGCGCCCATGAAGCGGTGGAGGAACGGGTCGCTGCGCTGGTTGAGGCGTATCCCCCGCTCGGCCAGGAGCTTGCCGGCCTCGACCCATCGGTCCGCTCCCCTACCTCTCGCAAAGCTCGGTGATTATATTGAGACCGCTCAAGAGCGACGGGCCGTCCCATATTCATACACGAATCCTATACTTTATGTCGCTGCCGCCGCCCTCATCTCGCAGTCCGGTGAATTATTGCGGCTGAATAACCAAGGGATTTCGACGTAGCCGCCTGGGTTCAGCATGTTCGCTCGCACGATCAGGCTAGCCCGCAGCCGCGCGCTGATATATAGTCCGCGAGACTAGTCGGATATGAAGACAAAATCATGGATCAATCTACCCTTGAGTTAGCCGGAACCATCCTGGATGATCTTCAGATAGGCGAGTTTAAGGTTTCGATCAGTTGGACTGGCGATGGGATTATCGTCGTAAAACTAGGTGATGGCTCGAAAGGCATCGTAGCTGAGGAAAATTTTGATACCAAGAGTATTCGCGACGCGCTGAATTGGTTACGGGATCAGGCGTGTGAACACTATCCAGCGAGTGTGTTCGCCCGAAAACACAGCGAACCAGTACCCGGCAGCCAGGAAGCTATAGATGTTGGTTGCTTGTGCCCTGCGGATCAGACCGGAAGGTGGAGAGGGGGTTATATGATTCACTTCAATTGTCCGCTTCACGGTTCGCTGCCGCCCTGACACGCAGGTGACTCAGCCGCGTCATAAAGCCAGGGGAGTCGTCGGGGGCGAGCTTACAGTACGGGAAGCGTGTTGGGTGGAACACCCCTGGCAGACGCCGCCGGCGCGCTCAGCTGCCGCTCGCGGCGCAGATTGGTCTCAAACTCGGCGAACACGCCGTGCAGGTTGAGGAATGCCTTGTCGGCCGCGGTGCCGGTGTCGACCGGCTGCTCCGTCGCCTTCAGCTCGACGCCAGAATCGCAACAAACAGGCAAAACCGCGGCACTGCATTAATTTAAAAGCTCGTTAACCATGCGTTGATATTCTCGCCTCAGCAGTGCGAGACGGTAGATCATGTCAGCATCTTCGAGGGAGCTAGGGAGTCGGTATCTCACTCCGCCTTCCGGCGCGTGCTCCATTTCGCGCGGGCGCAACTTTTCCAACATGCGAGACCATCGCGACCCGGCTCGCCGTTCCGAAGGAGATCGGCGTTGAAGAGTGTCCGGTTTGGCGTAGCGGCGATCCTACTCTGCGGGATCATAGTTCTAATCGCCCGCATGCAAGTCATGGACTTAGTAACGCGCGTTACCTTTCTGACCGGGCAGCAAGAGTTGATCGGCGTCCAACTGATCGAACTACAACAACTGCGGGAGGTCTTGCTCGACCTCGAATCCGGAGAGCGCGGGTTTCTGCTTACTGGGGACGAGACCTACCTCGATTCGTACCCCGCCAACCTGCGCGATTTTGAGGTTGCGTTGACGCGAACTCGAAACGTTGTTTCGCCCCAATCCGGATGTCCTTGTGCAGGTCAATGAACTTGCGATGGTGGGGCGTGCCAAAGAACGAGAAATGGCTGAAACGATACACCTGCGCCGCGACAGCGGGTTCTCGGTGGCGGTGGCGGCCGTTCAAGCCGAAGCAGGCAAGCGGACGATGGGCGAGTTTCGCCGCAGGATGACATCGCTCGTTGTCCGGCTCAACCAGCGGCGCTCAGTCTGGACAAACGAGGAGATGACGAAATACCACGATCTCTTGATCATCGGCCGTTGCACCATCGCCCTCATCCTGCTGCTGGTCGGCGTTGCGATCGGTTTTCTGACGCTGTCTGTCCGTCGCCTCGACGAATTGCAGCGGCAGCGCGAGCAGGAAGCGATGCACGATGTTCTGACCGGGTTGCCGAACCGCCGCTATCTGCGCGAATGGCTCGACATTGCGTTGGCTGCCGCGGCGCGCAACGGGCAACAGCTTGCGGTGCTTTATTTCGATCTCGACGGGTTCAAAGCGGTCAACGATCAACTCGGGCACGCGGCCGGCGACCGCGTATTGCAGGCCATCGCAGCGCGGCTGCGCAACGCCGTGCGGGCGTCGGACTTTATTGCCCGGTTTGGCGGCGACGAATTTGTAGCCGTCCTGCCGGATACGGGCCCGCCGCCCACCCTCTCAGCGCTGGTCGCGCGGTTGAGGGAAACTCTTGCCAAAGCGCCGATCCCGGAACTTGCCGATGGCGCTGTTACCGCAAGCATCGGCGTTGCAATGTATCCCCGCGATGGTGCGGATGCGGCGGAGCTACTCACGGTCGCTGATCGGGCGATGTACGAAGTCAAGGAGACTCGGAGACTCGGGCACCTCCATGTCACGCCGATTGCGGTCGGAGTGTTGGGGTAGTGTTGGGGTAGCATGAATTACACTCGCTCCGCGTCTCAGCTAGAGCGGTTCCCGACCGGGTCGAATCGTAAAGAGGGGATTCCCAAGCTGTAGCGGATCGGGGAGTCTATGGGCGCAACATGTCGTTGGGGGGCGATATGCCGGCACCCTATTCGCAGGATTTGAGGGAGCGTGTCGCCGGGGCGATCGCGCAAGGAGTTTCGGCTCGGGCGGCGGCCAGGCGGTTTGACATCAGCATCAGCACAGCGATCCGCTGGGCACAGCGCTGGCGCGGTGAAGGGCATGCCCAGGCGCGGGCGATGGGCGGCGACCATCGCTCGCGGCTGAAGGAGCATCGCGCTTTTCTGCTGGAGCTGATTGCCCGGGAGCCCGATCTGACGCTGCGGGAGATGCGCAGCGCGCTTGCCGCCCGCGGCGTTACGGTCGGCCTGATGACGGTGTGGCGGTTTCTCGCGGCGCACAAGCTGACGCTCAAAAAAGGGACTGTCAGGAATTTCGTGCGCGACCAGGCGGTTCATACCGATCAGGCCATGGCTGTCGTAAAGCGCTCGCGGAACAAAACGGCGAACTGGGACTTGGCCATGGCCCACTCGCGCGGCGGCATGATCCACTCCTTCTCGGAGCGGTTCAAGACCAGGAAGAGGAGTTTGGTCGCCGCCTCGTCGCTGGGAAAATGGCCCCTGGCCCTGACCGCCCGGCGCAGCTTGGAATTCAGCGCCTCTATGGCATTCGTAACCGGTATGAGGATCGCGGTGCCCGCTCGTTTGGCTGGGATTGGTTCATTCCCGGCGTATGGTGCGACCATCCGCGACGAGGGGCACCGGGAGCACGCTGAGTGGGCAGGGCGATGTATACGATGAGCCGAGAGCTCGCGTTAGTAGCTGGCCGCCCCCGCGACCTACCCGGTTGCGCCGAGAGCGCGGATCCGTAGTTGTCGTGTTGCCCACTGCTCCCGCCATAGCGAAGCAGAGGAGCAGGCGATGCGACGTGTGATTGGCATGGACATCCACCGAACATTTGCGGAGGTGGTGTTCTGGGAAGATGGAAAACTGCGGCCGGCCGGGCGCATCAGCATGACCCGCGCCGGGCTGGAGGGTTTTGGCCGCAGCCTTGGCAAGGAGGACGAGGTCGTCATCGAAGCGACCGGCAATGCGATGGCGGTGGTGCGGGTGCTGTCGCCGTATGTCGCCCGCGTGATCGTGGCCAATCCGCTGCAGGTCAAGGCGATCGCCCATGCGCACGTCAAGACCGACAAGATCGATGCCGGTGTGCTGGCGTCGCTGCGGGCCGCGGATTTCTTGCCGGAGATCTGGCTGCCCGACGCCGACACCGAACGCCTGCGGCGGCTGGTGGCGCGGCGCAACCAGGTTGTCCGGCATCGCACGCGGATCAAGAACGAGGTGCACTCGATCCTGCATGCCCACCTGATCCCGCCGTGCCCGCATGCCGACCTGTTCGGGAGGCTGGGTCGGATCTGGCTGGCGCGACAGGTTGTTCCCGATGACGAGCACGCCGCAATCGAGCGTCACCTGCGCGAACTCGATCGACTGGGCGAGGATCTCGGCACCCTCGACAGAGAGATCGCGCAAACGGCCATCGAGGATCCGGCAGTCAAGCGACTCCTCACCATCACCGGCGTCAACCTGATCGTCGCCGCCGGCCTGGTGGCGGCGATCGGCGACGTGCGCCGCTTCCCCCATCCCCAGAAGCTGGTCAGCTACGTCGGCCTGAACCCGCGAGTGCGGCAATCCGGTCTGGGACTTGCCCAGCACGGTCGCATCAGCAAGCGGGGATGTTCTCATGCCCGCGCCATGCTCGTCGAGGCAGCCTGGGCCGCATCCAAGGCGCCGGGTCCACTGCGTGCGTTCTTTCTGCGCATCCGCGCCCGCCGTGGCCATCAGATCGCCGCCGTTGCCGTCGCACGCAAGCTGACCGTGCTGTGCTGGCACCTGTTGACCAAGGATGCCGATTACCAGTGGGCCCGCCCGGCGCTGGTCGCGAACAAGCTGCGGGCCATGGAGCTGCAAGCCGGCCAACCGGTTAGGAAAGGAAATAAACGAGGGCCGGCCTACGCGTACAATATCAAGGAGCTGCGTGACCGCGAGATCGAGCTCGCCCGCCATGCCGAACACGCCTACGAACGGTTCGTCAGCCAATGGCAGCGGCGCGGCAATGGGAAGCAGCGCACGGGTGCCGCAAGCGAGGAACGACGCTGATGAAGGCGCGCGGTCGGGCTTGCATCCTCGATCCCGGCTCTTTGCCACGCGGTCAACCCGTGCCGGTCCAGGATAGCAGGTCGCGTCGAAAAGGGTTGTCGATCTCATCCGTGGTGTAGAGCATCCGCCGCACATCGCCGGGGAAGGCATAGTACGGGACGACCTCGCCCCAGGCACGCCGCCAGCTCTGGCTGATTGCCGGGTATTTCTGGCCCCAGAAGCTGTCCTCGAAGGCGCTGAGCGCGGCCTCGCCGGCGGCGGCATCGACCGCCCGGTAAATGCCCTTGAGCGCCGCCGCCACGGCCTTGCGGTCCTTCCAGGAAACGAGATCCAGGCTGTGGCGCAGCAGATGAACGATGCAGGTCTGAACTGTGGCCTGCGGGAACACCGCGGTGATCGCGTCGGGGAAACCCTTGAGGCCATCGACAACCGCGATCAGGATATCTTCGACGCCACGGTTTTTCAGCTCGTTCATGACGCGCAGCCAGAACTTGGCGCCCTCGTTCTGCTCGAGCCAAAGGCCCAAGATTTCCTTGGTGCCGTCGGCGCGTACGCCAAGTGCGATGTGGACGGCCCGGTTGCGCACCAGGCCCTCGTCGCGGATCTTGACCCGCAGAGCATCGAAGAAAACCAGCGGATACACTGCTTCCAGCGGACGCGCCTGCCAGGCGGCGACCTCCTCCAGCACCGCGTCGGTGACCGCGCTGATCAGGTCGGGCGAAACCTCGATGCCGTAGAGTTCGCGCAGATGGCCGACGATCTCTCGGGTGCTCATGCCGCGGGCGTACATCGAGATGATCTTGTCGTCGAACCCCGGAAACCGCCGCTGGTACTTTGCGATCAACTGCGGATCGAAACTGGCCTGGCGGTCGCGCGGCACCGCCAGCTCGATCTGGCCGGTGTCGGTGATGACCGTCTTCTTTCCATAACCATTTCGCCGGTTGCCCGGCTCCTCGCCGGCCAGATGATGGTCCATCTCGGCGTTGAGAACCCGTTCGGCCAGTGCCTTCTTCAGATCGTCGAGCAACCCGTTAGGGTCGAAAACTGTTTTCGGATCGGCGCCGGCCAGCAACTGGTCGAGAACGGCGTCAGGAATGCGAGGTTCTTTGCGTCGCGGCATCGTCGGGATCCTTTGCTCCCATCATGCCCAACCGCCGCACGAAATTCCTGACAGTCCCTCAAAAAAAGAGCCTCCACGCCGCCGAGCAGGAGCGCCCTGATGTGGTCGAGGCGCGCCGCCTGTTCATCCGCCGCCAGCCCGCCCTCGACCCCAGCCGGCTGATCTTCATCGACGAGACCTGGGCCAGTACCAACATGACGCGGCGTTGCGGCGGGGCCGCACGGGGACTGCGGCTGCTGGCGCCGGTGCCGTTCGGCCATTGGAAGATCACAACCCTGGTGGCCGGCTTGTGTACCGTAAGCGGAGCTTGAATACCGTCACGGTCGTCGCCTGACGGATCAGCGCGCGTCGGCAGTCCAGGCCCAGGGGAGGAGTTCGGCGAGGCGGCTGTTGGGCCAGTTGTTGACGAGCTTGGTCAGAACGTCGGTGAAGTAGGCCTCGGGGTTGATGCCGTGGAGTTTGCAAGTCTCGATCAACGAGGCGAGGCAGGCCCAGTTCTCCGCGCCTTCGTCGCTGCCGGCGAAGAGGGCATTCTTTCTGCTCAAAGCGATCGGGCGCATGCTGCGCTCGACGGAATTGGAGTTCGATCTCGATGCGGCCGTCGTCAAGGAAACGCACCAGTCCATCCCACTGGTTCAGGCCGTAGCGGATGGCCTCGGCGATCGACGAGCCGCCGGGGACCTGCACCAGCGTTTTCTCGATCCAGGTCTTCAGCGCCGCGACGAGCGGCTTGGTATTCTGCTGCCGGGTGGCCCGGCGCTGGTCGGCACTCTTGCCGCGGATCTCGGCCTCGATCCGGTAGAGCTCGGCAATCCGCGTCAGCGCCTCGGCGGCGATCGGCGCCGGCGGCGAGCGGGCGATGTCGAACCACAGCCGTCGCCAATGCGCCCAACAGAATGCGAGCGTCACCGGTCCGCCGGGGCGCTTGGGATCGGCGAGTTGGCGGTAGGCGGCATAACCGTCGGTTTGCAGCACGCCGGCATAGCCCTCGAGCAGCGCCGCGGCGTATTTGCCGCCGCGCCCCGGCGCGTAGGTGTAGACCACCACCGTCGGCGCGCCGCCGCACCAAGGACGGTCGTCGCGGGCGAGCACCCAGAAGTAGCCCTTCTTGGTCCGGCCGCGTCCCGGGTCGAGCACCGGCGCCGTCGTCTCGTCGACGAACAGCTTGGGGGAGCGCAACAGCTCGGCGCGCATCAGCTGCCACAGCGGCTTGACCTCGGCTGCGGCGTAGCCGACCCAGCAAGCCAGCACCGAGCGGTCGATCGCGATGCCCTGGCGCGCCAGAATCTGGGATTGGCGATAGAGCGGGGTGCGGTCGGCGTATTTCGCCACCAGCACGTGGGCGACCAGCTGCTCGGTCGGCAGGCCGCCCTCGATCAGCCGCGCCGGCGCCGGTGCCTGGACCACCCCCTCCTGGCATTTGCGGCAGGCATATTTCGGCCGGCGGGTGACAATCACCTGGTACTGCGCCGGGATCACGTCGAGCCGCTGCGAGCGGTCTTCACCGATCGCCTGCATCGCCGCGCCGCAACAGGGACAAGCGGTGTCCGCGGGCTCGACGACGATCTCGACCCGCGGCAGATGCTCGGGCAGCGAGCCGCGGACAGCCCGGCGTTTCTCGGCGCGGGTGCGCTTCAGCGCTGGATCAGCCTTCTCCTGCTGCGCCTCGGTTTCGGCGATGGCCTGTTCGAGGTCCTCCAGCGCAAGATTGAGCTGGTCGGGATTGAGCCTCTCCGAGCGCCGGCCGAATTGCCTGCGCTGAAGCTGGCGGATGAGGTGGCGTAGGCGATCATTCTGGCCGGCAAGCTGGTCGCGCTCGGCGGCGAGCCGCACCTTCTCGGCGCGCTCGGCATCGCGCTCGGCCCACGCCTCCACCAGCATCGCGCGCAACCCGGCAACGTCGTTGGGGAGGGGCTCGGGGGCCGAGTTCATGCCCCGATTTGACCATGGAATCAGCGGTTTGTGGCGTCCCGCTGAAGGGGCGAGTCAATCGGTCGCAGAGCCTGCCCCCGCGCAGGCAGGGGCTACCCCGCCACTGTCGGCCGGGCGATCCGCGGCGCGTACATCCGGCGCCAATCCAGCCCGTCGAACAAGGCGGCGAGCTGCGCCCCGGACAGACGCATCACCCCGTCGGCGACCGGCGGCCACTTGAACTTGTTGCCCTCCAGCCGCTTCCAGATCAGCACCAAGCCAGTGCCGTCGTATACGAGCAGCTTCACGCGGTCGGCCCGCTTCGAACGAAACACGAAAACCGTGCCGCTGAACGGGTCCTGCCGCAGAACCGACTGCACCGTCGCCGCCAAGCCATCGGCGCCACGGCGGAAATCTACGGGGCGCGTGGCGACCAGCACCCGCACCCCCGCCGGCGGGCCGCCCGACAGGGCCGGGATCACGCCGTCGCTTTCAACAGGCGGATGATCTCGCCGAGAAACGCCAGGTCGACGCCGGGACCAGCCCGCACCACCGCCTCGCCGACCGCGATCTCGATCGCCGCGGTGGTATCCGCCCGGCGTTCGGCAACGATCGGCACAAAATCCGGCAGCGGGATGCCGCCATCGGCGACCGCGGCGGCGCGCAATTCCCGCCGCCAGGCATAAAGCTGGTTGCGATGCAGCCCGTACCGCAGCGCGATCGTGCTCGTCACCGCCCCCGGCGCAAAGCTCTCCGCGACGATCGCCGCCTTCTCCGCCGCGCTCCAGTGTCGCCGGCGCTGGGTGCCGGTCAGCACCTCAACCCGCCGGAAACTGTGCCCATTAATTGGCAAATTACTTGGCAATCCAGCCCTCCATGCCTCGCTCAACCGAGGCAGGATCACCCGATCGCCGCCCGCCCGCGCAAGATGGGGGTCAGGCTTCGCTTACTGTGTACCGGCGGGATCGCGGCGCCCTGCGTGTTCGACGGCGCCATCAACGGCGAGCGCTTCCGCGCCTATGTCGAGCAGATGCTGGCGCCGCGGCTGCGGCCGGACGAAATCGTTCTGATGGATAATCTCAGCAGTCACAAGGTGGCCGGCATCCGCGAGGCGATCGAGGCGCAAGGCGCCCAAATCATCTACCTGCCGCCCTACAGCCCCGACCTCAACCCGATCGAGCAGGGCTTCGCCAAGTTCAAGGCGATCCTGCGTCAACTTGGCGAGCGCACCGTCGACGGACTATGGCACGCCATCGGCCAAACCCTCGACCGCTACCCCCCGCAGGAATGCCGTAACTTCTTCAAAAAGGCCGGCTATGCAATCTGATCGGGAACCGCTCTAAAGGTCAGCGCATTGGGTGAGACGATCGAGTCCGTCGCAACCCGGGTGCCGCCGTGCTTGGTTTGCCATTTGGCGGCAGCCGTATCGCGACTGATATCGCCCATGCCGAAGCATCGGATGTTGCGGCCGATTTGCTGAGCATTGACGGCCGCGCTGTCCAACGGGCGGTCGTCCGTAATTGACCCTTCCACCGTGAACTCGCCGGTGTCACGGTCGACCGCCCGTGGAATAGCTGCTTTGTGCTGGCGGGCAATACGGGTTTATGCCAACTTCCGGGCACGCTTATGCGAAATCAACGGCTTGGGAGGCGCCCCCGGCGCCCACTGTCGAAGATGGACCTAACGATACGCCGCTTCGCGTCACATGCCGCCACGGGGACCGACGCAGGGCCCTTGTCTTCAGCCAGCGATACGAGATTGGAGGCTTCCAGCGTTGTGTTACATCGAATTCATTTTGACGTTGATCAGCGCCAGGCCGAGTTCCCGGACATCGCGCCCGGTGCCAGCAGACAACGGGCTGATCGGGTGTCGAACGAAGAATTCCACTTTCAATGCTTTCGCCACCAATGCGCTGTCACGGATCTGCGATGAGATCAAAATTCGCCGATTCACGGGGGAATTATCTAAAAACACCCACGCGTCAACTTGACATCCATTAAAAATTACATCAACCGTCTGCGGTTCGGTTCGGTTCGGGACGTAACCGAATACACGGAAGTCTACGCTCGATGGGCAGTCCGCGCGCGAATTGATTGGAAACGAGAGGAATGCTCGCTCACCCTCGGTCCAACGACCCCACCTCTCCTCATGCGACCAACCTTTACCGATATACTGGCTGAGTCGTCCTCCCAAACAAGCTTCTAGGCTAATTTCCAACGGCAGGGCTTCTAGGGTGCGGTCCGCAAGGATTGCGGCGAGATTTTTTTTATATCGTTCCCAGGAATTTTCGGTCTGTAATCGGCATGCTGCCGCTTTTCGTAGGCTCTGCCAGAGTTCTTCTGAGCGATAAATCCGTACGACGGCTTGCGCGAATTCGGAAGGCTCAATTGTATCGGCGGTCAAAATATCGCGGCCCGGTTCCCAACCAAGCTGCTTACCCAGGATGGCACTGGCGACAACGGGAACGCCGAACGAGACTGCTTCATGGATTTTGTACGGTAACCCAGCAGCATAACGGGTCGGGGCCACGAAGATACGGCTGGTACCGTAAATGTCTTTAAGATTGGTAACGGGGCCAAGCAATGTTACCCGGGGGTGATTGAGCCATTGCGGCGGCGGGGCAACGGCATTGCTCATATAGCCAGCGACTGACAATTGAGCTTCGTACCCCAGCTCTCTCCCAATAATCGGAAGTACCTCGTTTATAAACCAGCAAAGACCGTCATAATTCGGCGAGTCCTGGCGATGAATGGCGCCGACGAAAAGCAGCCCTTTCCGCTCCTGATAGTTGTAAGGGGTGGGGGTATACGCGCGAGCATGACCGATCACAGCAACCCGCTTGTGGCCCAGTTCGTGCAATATTACCGCTTCCGCGTCACTTACCGCGACAATTTGCTCGCACGTTGCGGCGTTACGGAATTCGCTCGCCAAGGCCTGAGTAAGATCAAAATCCTCCGCTGAAGCGGAGAGATTGACCTTCGCCCGGTCACGAAGGCAAAATAATGCCTCCGTATCGAGTATGTATCGCGGTCCCGGAGGCAGCAGCCCCCTATCTTTGGATAGCCGAGCGATTAGCCCATCGAGATTGTGAGTACGCGCAATCCACACGATGTCGTAATATCCATCGCGCCGTTCAAGGAAATCTGGTAGGTCATCGATCGACTTGTCATGCATAACTTCTGCTGTGTCGGGCATGTCGCCATAGACTGTTCCGAGGTCGAACGTATTTTTGTTTATCGGATAGACAGTTACGTGGTATCCTAGTTCTGCCATAGTTTGAACTAAATCGTTGGAGCGCACGAAACCGGAGCCGATTGCTCGGAGCGGCAACATGTCTTCGACAAAAAGAATACGCTGTTGCTTTACGAATGACGGGCATCGGGCTAAGTGGGACTTAGTGTCGTCCTTTTGAAACCGACATTGCAGAAACTCGGCGTGGCGTTTCTGAAATTTGGCGCGATCAGAGTTTAAATCGGAAGAAGCGGCTGCCGAGCTGGCAGCCGTCGAGGAGGTAAGCCGCTGAACCGTTACCGCGGGATCATAGACCACCCGGTACCCGACACTTTGAACCCGGACGCACAGATCGCCGACCCCATAATCCCGGGAGACGTAGGCATCATCCAGCCCCACCAGGGACTCAAGAAGCGGGCCGCGGACCAGAAGGAACGCGCCGCGACAGCAATCGACATCGCGCAGAAAATTTACCTCGGGTGCAAGGGAGGCGGATTCGTGCATATAGCTGGTGATTGTTCCATCCTGCCAGATGATGCTTCCTGCTTCTTCAAGGCGACCGTTTGACTGGATCACCTTACCGGTGACCGCCCCAATGGTCGGATCCGAGCAAAGGCGGATAAGGGCATTCGCAAGGGCGCCGGGCCCGAGTTCTACGCCCTCGTCGAGCAGTAAAATATTATCAGCCGCCGCGACTGCCGCGCCGGCGTTAGTGCCGCGCAACGAGCCAAGTTCGGTTTCAAGATGAAACGCCGTCGCGCCCTCGGCGTAGCGAATGAGGTGCTTAGCCCCGTCCCATCGTCCGACGCCCGGAAAGACGAGTATCAGCTCAATTTGACCGGAAAAGCTGGACCGAAGCGACGACAGCGACATCCGAGTCAGCATCGGGTCTTTGCCGGCAACGATGACAACGGTAACGTCCGGCGTTCCGGTCACGGTAAACTGCGGAGGCTTTTTTCCGTACGCCCACAATAACGCCTCGGCTCGCGAACGAAAAAGTTGATCCAATCCGATCGCCGATGGCAACTCTTGCGGCGGCGGCAAAGTGCGAAGCCGCCGCGGGCGCCCAACCGAGAGGAAATGCACGAACCCGTCACGAGCCGATCCGCTGATAACCGCGCGTCGTGCCTCTGGATGTGCCGATAAATAGTAATCGAGGTCGATTGCCGGTGACGGTGACCGCAGCTCGAATACGCCCTGACTCAAAAAGTGTTCATAACAATTCCGCAGGTGACCTGCTTCTATATCAGCCGCGACATCGGGATAGTGATCGCGGTACGCTGCCTCTGAAAACTGCTCCAGCGGATCAAAATCGGTTGGTTTATCGTTGGCCAGATAATGATGTAACGCTGATGACCAAAGACCCTGTTCGATTTCGTCGCGAACGGCGGGATAACGTTGGTGATACCAATCCGGATCGAAATAGGGGGTTGTCTGGATGATCCCGCCCATTCTGGTTGTAGACCGCGCAAGGAAGTCACGGTATGCGCCGCTGTCGTCTTGCACGCCCGCCGTTCCGTCCGGCAAGTTGGCCTGGTAATACCTCGGATCAAAAAATAGGCTTGGCGCTCTCTGTTCACGGTCACCGCAGTCGAGAAAATGATGATAGCCATTAGCGAAACGGTCGTTATGAAGAGCATCATCGCCCAGTTTCGCGCAAACCCTCCAGTAAAAGGCGCGGTCAAAAAGCCAATGCGGTGCTCGCTGAGGATATCCCGCGCAGCAATAATGATCCCAACCCGAAAGAAATTTACCGTTTTGGATCGCATCGCTGACTTCTGGATAACGCAGGAGGTAGTAGTTTTCATCAAAGAACGGATTTGGCGAATGTGTTAGTTGACGGCCAATTGTGATGTAAAACTCTTGCAGTTCGACAGGGTTTGTAATTTGAACAATCTCGGGATGCGGAACGCGATAGCGTGACGCGTACCATTGGTGGTCGAACCGGGCCCAAGGTGCTCTCGTGACGAGCGCATCCAGCTTTTCCGAGAACAAGTTGAGAAGCATGATTTGCTGTTCTAATTTTCCGACTGATATCTCTGTGCCTGAGCGTCAGACGCATGCTCGGGCTACGCGTGATCTCAACCTTCTGCCGCGCGCAATAGAAACTCCTCTAACGCATCAATGCACTCTCGGTCGCAATAAATGCGGTGCCTTCGTTCCACGATGTCTCGCCGCAGCCGCAGTCGCCAATCCGCATCGCGGCCGAGCCGGGCGGCTATCACGACGTAGTCGTCGATCGACTCGCCGATCGTATCGGTGACGCCGATCCGGCGCAGGATGCCGGCAGTGTGCCGGCCACGCATCAATGGCCCCGGCCAAGTGACGATCGGGACGCCATGGTTAAGGGCTTCCAGCGTCGTATTGCCACCCGACCACCCGGGGCTGTCGAGCACCGCGTCGCACTGCCCGATCGCGGCTACAAACACCTCGGTCGCCAGCCGGGGCAAAAAGATACAGTGATCGGCCGCCTTCAGGCCGTGCGCGGTGAAGGCCCGCTCCAGCCGTGCGCGGAACACATCGGTGACATGATGTCCGGACATGAATTCAATGAACAAAAATTGCGCCTCGGGCACTTGGCATGCGATACGGGGATAGATATCGTCATATTGTGGCAAATATTTAAACAACGATTGTCCTGACCAATACGCCACGCGCCCTGGGCGCAAGCCGAGGGCGTCGCGCTTCACATCGACCACCTTGGTTACCAATGGTTCATAATAGATCGACAGATTAGGCAGCCGGACCAATTTTTCGGTGTAATGCTGGTCTCCGTCGGGCGGCTCCATCAGTTCACTGCTGAGGAAGTAATCGATCGTCGGATAGCCGCTGGTGTTGGGATGCCCCCACGACATGCACTGCACCGGGGCTAGGCGCTGCGCCGCAAGATGACCCGCGCCGGGATCCATGCCGATATCGGGATAGATCAGAACGTGCGGCGCGTCGGCGAGGATCTCGTCGCGCCAGCGCGCCGGCGGCAGTGGCCCTTGGACAAAGCGGTCGCACAGCTGCCGCGCCATTACGGTCCATTCGTCCTGTGGCGCCGCGGTGTGATAGCCGAGCACCTGGAACTTGCGGCGGTCGAGTTGCGTCAGCCAACCGCGGATCATTAGCTTCCACACGGTGTGATGCCGGAACAGGCCGGCAACGATGCCGACCCGCACTTTTTCGCCCGGCGCCGGCGCCGGCGCCGGCGGATAGGAAGCGGCAACGGCCCGGCACATCAGCCCGCCGTAGAGGCTCTGCAGCTCACGGTCGTTGAGCCCCTGATAGGCGAGATAGAAGGGCTGGTTGGAGCCGACCGCGTCGGCAAGGTTGCCGGCGAGGCGGCCGCTGTCGAAATCCTCGCAAAGGCGCGTTAGTTCGTCCTGGTAGGCGGTGCGCGCCGCGGCGATCTCCGCCTCGTCCCGGTAAAGGATCGGAATGTGTGCCAAGCAGGACGCGATCCGCATCGCCGGGAGATCGGGCTTTATGTCCAGCACACGCTGGTAAAGCCGCCAAGCGAGCTCCCCCTCCAGGCGAAGGCCAAGCGCGCTGGCTTCCCTCACCATCGCATCGACATGGTTCGGATCGAGCGCCAAGGCGCGCTGAAAACGGGCGATCGCTTCGTCGATCCGACCCTGCTGCAGCAGCGCCCCGCCATAGTTCGCATGGGCATCGGCATAATCGGGGCGCAAGGCGAGCGCGTGTTCGTAGCGCGCGATCGCCTCCTCGATCCGCCCCTGACCGACTAGAGCCACGCCGAGATTATTGTGTGTTTCCGGGTTTTCCGGCCGCAAGGCAGCCGCCCGCCGGAACACCTCGATCGCTTCTTCTCCCCGATCCTGCTCGATCAGGACAACCCCGAGCGCGGAATGGGCGTCCAGGTAGCCCGGGTCGAGCGCAATCGCCTGCCGGTGATGCTTGGCCGCCTCGTCGAGCTGACCTTGCAGGCGCAGGATCGTCCCGAGATTGCGGTGCGTCTCGGGCTGGCGGGGGTCAAGCTCCAGCGATTTTTCGAGATGAGCGCGCGCCTGCTCCACATCGCCGCTGTTGTGCAAGGCGGCACCGAGCTGGGCATGCGCCTCGGCGTCACCGGGCTTGTAGATCAAGGCTTGCCGAAGCAGTTCGACCGCGCGTTCCGGCTGCCCACGTCTGAACGCAACGAGGCCCATCAAATGGAGGCAATTGGCCTCTTCAGGCTGGAGTTCGAGGATTTTGCGGCAAATGTCTTCGGCCTCGTCGAACCGCCCAGCCTGTAGATGCTGTAAACCGATCGCGAAAGCCTCGGGAAGGGTCGCTTCGATCGACATCACTGGCGTGCTGCCAGTTGCCCGGCCGCAAACTCAGTAAATTCCACCCAGTTCGCCTGTGACACCAGATGCGCATACAGCGGCCCAAGCCAATTGCGCCGGTGCCATTCGAGAATGACGGCGTCGGGCAGGGCAGCGAGCCGACCACGATCGACGGTCCTGAACCCGGTAATCCGAGCCGAGGCGCCGGCCTTGGTTTCGATCGTCGCCTCCTGCGGGGCCAATAGTCCGGCGCCCTCCAGGGCCGCGGCGAGTGCGGCGCTCTCAGCCAGCTCGGCTTCGCAGACTTCACATAACGCGACCGCGTTTTTGACAACGCTGGTCGGCTCCCCATTCTCGAACAGCGGCACACCGGTGGTGGGGCTGAGGCAGGCGGCGTCGGCCTCGATGCCGACCGAGCGCTCGCCGGTGTCGGAATGGCGGAGGAAGGCGAATGGAAAGGCGCGAACCACCGCCGGCACATAGACATGCGGCATCCAAAGCCCGGCTTCGTTAACGAACAGGTTCCAGCCCGGGCGCACGCCCAACAGCACAACCGCTCTGGGTTGCGGCTCCTCGGTAAACAAAATCGGATAGCAGCTGGCGGCCGCCTCAAATTCGCCGACGCCGATCGGGACCGTGGCAGCCCCGGCGCTGTAACCGTACCCCGCGTTACGGTTCAGCTTGAGCCCGGCATGCCGCTCCGCGGTGAGCGGCACGATGTTGCTGTGAAACAGCGGCAGCGCCGATGCGGCGGCAGCCGTTGACTCGGCCGTAAAGGGCTTTGATGCGGAATTGGTCATGGACACTCGATCACTCGGGTTTCAGGAAGCATCTCTTATATACGGCACGGGCGGATGCTGCTTGCGCTAGCCGGTCCCGCTCCGTGCCGGTCCCCGCAGCCTCAGGCGGGGCGTGCCCAGCAAAGTCGCGGAGCGTCGCCACGTCGCGCACGACGACGATGCCTTGATGAGTCACGACCCCGACCCGGCGCAGGGCCGTGAAGGCGCGCGACAAGTTTTCCCTCGAGCAGCCGATCTTTCCGGCCAGGAACCGCTTCTCATAAGGTAGCACAAACCGCACTGGGGTGAGTTCGGGTTTTTCAATCAGGCTGAGCAGGTATTCCGCCAGACGTTGCGCTGCGGAGCGCAATTTGAGCTGGCACACATCGAGGGTCAGCTCGTTCAGCTCGTTCAGCGCATAGTCGAGAAACGGCAACCCTAGCTGCGGCTGCATCGCGATCAACTCTCGCAACTCCGGCGCCGGTATAAGGATCAGGCGGCTGGAGGTAACGGTCTTGGCGCCGACCGCCGCAGGCAGCCCGAGCAGGGTCGTGGCAAACGCGAGCGCCCGTACCGGCGCGATCACATCGGTCAGAGCGTCGCCACCGGACGTTGAGCGCACGGCCGCCACGTAGCCCGAAACCAGGATGTTGAGCTCCTCCGTCCGGTCGCCTTGGTGAAACAGGACCTCGCCGGGGCCAATTCGAGCGAGGTCGGCGAGTTCGTTCAGCGTGCCGAGCAGCGCCAAGTCGAATGACCGCAACAGCGGCAGCCCGCGCAGGGCCTCAACGCCAGGCCGCATCGATGCTCACCTATACCATCATCTGCCGAGCGCAGCATAGCAATCGGCCGGCAGCTTTCAAGTCGCGCCGCAATTGCGCCCTCCCGAAGCTTGACATTTATCGTATTTGCTCACCCCTCTGATTGGGGGTGATGACGACGGCAAACGCGCGAGGATCGCGGTCTATTGAGCGACCGGCAGCGGGCGCTGGTTGAGGGTCAGGCGGATGGCCTGAAGGATCGGGATGCCGCGTCTTCGGGCGGTCTCGAAGACGGACCTGACATCGGCGTAGAGCTTGGCACCCCACTGCGAGCGGAAGCAGTTGGTGATCTTGCGGAAGATGACGCAGGGGCGCAGCGCCTGTTCGGAGCCGTTGTTGGTCGGCGGAACTGCCCGGTTGGTGACGAAGACGAACAGGTTCTGCCGATACCTCTTGATGACCCGGAGCAATTTCTGGCCCTCCCGGTTGGCCGGCTCGATCTGGAGCAGCCGGTCGAGCTTGGCTTCCAGCTTTGCCACATAGACGGCGAGGGTGGCATCGGCGAGGCGGTCGCGCCGGTGGCCGATGGCAATGGCGTGCTTCAGCAGGTTCTTGATGCCGGGGGCAAAGCTGACGTCGCCCGCGTCGATGGCGTATTGCACATCGCGCAGCAGATGAGCGAGGCAGGCTTGGTGGCCGCTCTGCGCCCAACCCATCTGCGCGCCGAGCCGGTCCGACACCCAGAAATCCGGGCGCATCGTGCCGAGGAACTCGCCGACCACCGCCTTGCCACGGCTTGGCCGGATCAGGAAGCAGGCGCTGTCGCCATTGTGGAAGACCCAGGTCCACCATGTCTTCTTGCCGACCCGCGCGCTCGTCTCGTCGGATTGCAGGATGGTGCCGGATAACAGCCGGTCACGGATCAGGCTCGTCTGGTGCGCGAAGGCGCTGCCGCTGGCTTCCAGCATGTTGGCGAGCGCCCCCTCGCTGATCTCCAACCCGAGCAAATCGGACATCAGCCGCGCCAATCGCTCGAACGGGATCGCCTGGGCGAAACGCAAGTACAGCACGAATGCCCGTAGGTTCGCGCCGAAAGGCGAACCTGGCTCCAGTCCGGCTGGCGGCGTCGCCCGGAACCGATGCCGACAGCACGGGCAGACGCCGCCGTGCAGTGTGACCCGCGTCACATCCGGCACGATCTCAGGGATTTCGATCCGGTCGTAGGCGTGAACCGCCGCTTGCGGGACCGCGCTCACATTGGCGCGACAATGCTCGCAGCGATCAGCCAGGATGTCGCGCCGCCGCGTCGGGTTCGGATGCAGGGGCCGGTGCGAGCCGGCATGGGCTTTGGCCTTCGGCTTCGTCTCACTCTCGCCATCAGCCTTGTGCCCCTGGCTCGGCGGCGTCGAGGAATTGCCCGGCGTCTTCGGCGGCAGGTTCAGCCGCTCACGCAGCGCCGCGTTCTCCGCGATCAGCGCATCGACCCGAGCCAACAGCGTGCGGATCAGCGCATCCTTCTCGGCTGACGACAGCGAGGAAAAGTCCGGCGGCGGAGTCATCGAAGCGTAGAATCACGACCCCAGCCTCATGTCAACATCTTTGTGGCAAACACGCGCCTAACCCACTATCACCGCCAGGCGGCTATCCCAGGTGAGCAATTACCATTTATCAATCTATAAAATGTCAATTGACCTTGATCGCGCCAGCTTGCGACAATAACGACATGCCGCGGTCGGCCGCGGAACCAGAGGCGAAGGTAGGACGATGGCAAATTTTGTCTGGAACACGACCGGCACGGCCAATTGGAACACCGGCGCCGATTGGAATTCCGGTACCGTCCCAAACGGTACGGGCAACAACGCCTTTATCAATCAGGGTGGCGTTACCCTGACGTCGAACCAGACAGTCGACATCTTGACCGTCAACAACGGCAGCCTTTTTCTCAACAACGCTGGCAAAACCCTCACCGTCACCACCCTAACCCTGAATGGGAACACGGGTGGCGTCATAAACATCAATGCCGCAGCGACGTTGACCACCACCAACTTCACTCAGGCCGGCGGCAGTTTCAACATGAACGCCGGTAACTTCGATGTTACCGGCAGCAATAACGACGTGCTTTTTACCGGCGGAAATTTCACGCTGTCGGGCGGGGCCGTAGGTATCAACAGGAACTTCAACATCAGCGGCGGCACCTTCAATCAGTCGGGTGGGACCCTCACTGAGAACAGGAACGTGTTCATCAGCAGCACCGGCGCCTTCATTGAGTTCAGCGGGAGCTCAAATATTGGCAGGCAACTTAATATCAGCGGCAACGGCGTCTTCCGCCTGTCCGGCAACGGAACCGTCAATCTCACCAGCGCCAACAACCTGACCGTCACCGGAAACGGCACCTTCAATCAGTCGGGCGGACAATTCAATATCACCAACAATACCGCTACCGCAAACTTTAACGGCGGCACCATAAACCTTGGGGGTAATTTCAACACCGCCGGCCTGCTCAATGTTAGCGGCGGTACAGTCTCAGCGTCGGGCCTTAACATTACCGCCCGCAACCTCAATGTTTCGAGCGGCTCGCTCAATGAGTTCGCGGGTGCGGTCACGGTCAGCAACAACCTGACCGTCAGCGGCGGCACCTTCAATCAATCCGGCGGCACGATGGCGGTCGGCAATGCCAGCTTCACCGGCGGCACCGACGCGATCAGCAGCACCTTCAACGCGTCCGGGACGGTGACGATAGCCGGCACGACGCTAACGCTCGGCAGCGGCGCCGCGCTGACGGCCGCGAGCATTTCAGATGCCGGCACACTGATCGGCCAAGGCAAGATCACGGGTACGTTTTCCAACAACACTGGCATTGTCGAAGCGAGCGGCGGCACGTTGGAGTTGGCGACCAACATCGGCGCCTCGACCGGGCTGGCGTTCGAAATCGCCAACAGCGCTGCGTCCAACCTGCAGCTTGACGGGAGCGTCGGCAGCGGCGACACCTTCACTTTCCTCGGGACGAGCGCCACGCCCGCCGGCGAGCTGTCGCTTGCCAGCGATACGGCGTTCGGCGGCACAATCTCACAACTGTTCGAAGGCACCTCCAACGCGTCGCCGACGACGTTTATCGATATTATCGGCAACAGCAGCGTCAGCATTACCGCCGGAGGGAGCGGCACCGGCAGTAGCGGCACGCTGACGCTGTCCGACGGTGCCACGCTGACCCTGAGCAACATCGCCAACCTGCACGGCACCTGGTTCGCGAACTGGACGACGGCCGGCAGTGACACCGAAATTTGGCTTAGCGACTCGGTGTGCTACGCTGCGGGGACCCACATTTTGACCGCGCGGGGCGAGGTCGAGATCGAGCGCTTGGCGGTGGGCGACACGGTTACCGCGGTTGTCGACGGCGAGCGGATCGAGCGCCCGGTCAAGTGGATCGGCTGGCGCCGGATCAACGTCGCCGCGCAGCCGCACCCGCAGAGAGTATTGCCGATCCGCATCGAACGGGATGCTTTCGGGCCTGCGACGCCGCATCGCGATCTCTACGTATCGCCCAATCACGCGATCGTCGTCGACGGGGTGCTCGTTTGCGCGCAGCAGTTGGTAAACCGCACGACGATCCGGCAAGAAGCGGGGTGGAAGACGGTCGAGTATTTCCATCTCGAACTCGATTCGCACGCTATTCTGCTGGCCGAAGGCCTGCCGGCCGAAAGTTATATCGACACCGGCAACCAGGGGTTCTTTGCCAATTCGGACACGCCGCTGGTGCTGCACCCGGACTTGACTCAGGAGGCCGATTTGGGGGCGCGCGCCGCTGCCTCATGCGTGCCATTCGTAACCGATGAGGCCACCGTGCGGCCGATTTGGCAGCGCCTCGCGGACCGCGCCGCCGCCTTGGATCGGGTGGCCCCGTCGCTTGAGACAACGACCGATCCCGAGCTACGGCTCGTCGCCCGAGGCCGAACCGTGCGACCGATATACGGTGAAAACGGTTTGTACATTTTCCCGCTCACCCGCGGCCTACAGGACGTGCGGCTGGTTTCGCGGGCGAATCCGCCCGGCGATGCCCGGCCGTGGTTGACCGATCCCCGACGCCTCGGCGTGTGTGTGGCCCGCCTCGTGGTCCGGGGCACAAGCGAGGTGCAGAGCATCGCGGTCGATTATCCCGAGCTGTCAGATGGTTGGTGGCGGCCGGAACGCAGTGGCGTCGCAATCGCACGGTGGACCAATGGTGATGCGATGCTGCCGTTGCCTGCCGTTAACGGCCCCGCAATGCTGGAGGTGCATCTGCACGGTCACGGTCAGATGATCTACATCGAGGCGCAGCCGATGGATGTCGCGGTCGAGACAGAGTCCAAGGTCGCGTGAAAAGGCGACAGCGATCCGGCCGCACGAGAAGCGAGGCGTCGGGTCGCTGAAAGCCCCGCAGTGGTAAGGGCGCGGCGGCTTAGAGAGCTGCGGAGGCATAGGAATTTTCTGTGCCGCCACGCGGTCAGACTTTTGCGGTCGCGTCACACCGCCCGGTCGTGCTCGAATAGCGTTCGCTTCGTTGTCCATGGCACAACTCTCGTGTAGTAATCGTGCGCTTGCGGTCAGTATCGGTGGGGGCGCAGGTTGGACTATATTCCAGCGGCTTGACTGGCGTTCGCGCCCGGCAGCTTGTTTCTCCGCATCGAACGTCGGCGGACCGGCGGGCTGCCGAGCAGCGGCGGCAGCTGGAGGCGTTGACGCAGCGCCGGGCAGAAAGCGGCCAAAGCCGGCTCGTTCGCTGCGCCAGATGCCCCAGCCGACAAAGCCTGCCGCGATACTCGGTCTGATCGCCTTCGCGCACAATCTCGACCGTGGCGGCATGCGCCGGACTTGGCTGCGTGGAAGCGAAAATGTTCACAAGCGCTATCTGGTTCACGTCACCGGCCACAATCTCGGCATCCTGATGCGGCTGCTGATCTGATCGGGGCCGGAACCCCGAGAGAGGTGCCCGCCCGGGGGCTGGCCTATCTGTTCTTCGTCGACGCCGTCGACGCCGTGGCAATCACCCTCGTCGTCGCGTCGCCTGACGGGTTTGCCATCGTGGTCATCGCCGTCACCGTTGACCCAGCCTGATCAGAATTCTGACTTCAGCAACGGGCTGTTAGGTTAGGCTGCTTCGCGCGCAATGACGCAGATGGAAGCGAAACGAGAAATGTCTCCTCTCCCCGACAACAGACGTTCGGTCGCCCTGCCATGGCTCGCGCCGTTATGAGTGCCCGTATCAGTTAATGTTGTATTATTGATCATAGGCGGCTTTCTTTTGTGGCTATGGCCTCCGCCCTACGAACCGGCGCCGGAATAGTTCGGGCGCTCGGTAGCGGGACGGAGGAGATATGGCAGTTCTTTCAGGAGAAGAGCGTGGGGCCAAACTGCGGCGGCTTTGCGAGATTGAGGGCTTTGACGACGAGAACGCCCTTTTTGCCGCGGCGATCTCGGACAGCGTGTCGCCGGCGATCTGCTGTAACCCCGACAATCCCGGTTGCGACTACACCGCCGAGATGGAGCCGGACCAGGATCGCGGCTGGTGCGAGGAATGCGAGCGCGGAACACTCGTCTCGGCGCTGGTCCTCGGGGGCATCATCTGATGTCGGCGGAAGCAATCCGGGCGCTCAATGACGCGTTCCGGACGACGATGACCTGCGGGCGGATGATGCTCACGGCCGGCGTCGACGCCCTGCCCTCGGATGTGAAGGCGATGGTGCTCCGCCGGGTGGCGACGTTCTCGGACTTCAACGCCGACGTAGGGTCGAGATGGCGCGCCGTATCCCATCGCTGGGGTCGGTTTCGCCATCCCGCCCTCCGAACCGGACGTGCGAGTTTCCCCGCATCCGGCTCTCTATGCGCAGCTTACGGGCTGCGGGTAGGGCCCATGGTTGCCATGGCGCGGTAGCCCGCCCAGAACTCGGCGGTGGCTCCAGAGAGGAACCACTCGCCGGGCTCGGCATTCCATCCGTTCGGTATTCTGATGCCTCGATTACGGTAGCGTTTTGTTCCTCCATCGGAGAACTGACGGAGCATTGCTTTCCCGTCGCGCCAGCGACCCCGGAGAGGGGCCGTCGTGCCCGCCGAGAAGCGTTTGCGCAGTTCCCAGGAGCCGCCCCTGCGATGTTTTTTCTTAAGCCATCGCAGGATGCGTCTCCACAACCAGTCGTCCAAGCTATGGAACTCCCGGTATGCCCCGGTAGCGTACTGGAAGTAAGTCCGCCAACCGAGGATGAGAGGATTGAGTGTCCAAATCAGCTCTTTCAACGACCGCCCGATTGCTTCGTCGGGCGGTTCTTTGTTTGATCTCCCGCCGCAGGTCGCTGAGCTTCTCCCTCGGAATACGGAGATTGCCGACCAGGCGTGCCTTGCGGTACGACTTGGCTTGCACCACTCGGTATCCCAGAAAGACGAATCCATCCTGCGGACTTGTGATCAGAGTTTTTTCTTTGGACAGTTCCAGGCGCAGCTCCTCACCGAGGAATTGCGCCAACGCGTCGCGCTCGGCCTCAACATCCGCTCGCGTACCTGTCGCGAGCAGCACAAAGTCATCCGCGTAGCGCACCATATAGAATGTCGCGTTGCCGAGCTTTCGATCTCGATAGCGTCGGCTGACGGCATTCGTCGGCGGCTCTCCCGGTCGTGGTGTCCAACGCTCATATCTCTCGTCGAGCGACGTGAGATAGATGTTGGCCAGCAGCGGCGATATCACGCCACCTTGCGGCGTGCCTGTCGCTGGATGCCGGACCCTGCCGTCGATCATGACGCCCGCTTTCAGGAAAGCACGGACGAGACGCAGGACCTTGCGGTCTCCGATGCGCCGTCGCACGCGATTTATCAACAGGTGTATATCGATGGCGTCGAAACAGCCCTTGATGTCGCCTTCAAGAATGAAGGTCACCGGCGAAGTGCCGTGATTGGTCGGGTGGAGTTGTTTTATCACCGCGGCCAACGCATCGTGGGTATTTCGACCACGCCGGAAGCCATACGAGGTCGGATAAAAGTCCGCCTCGAATATGGGTTCGAGGATGTACTTCAAGGCCATCTGCACAAGGCGGTCCTTGAGCGTGGGTATCCCCAGCGGGCGGAATTGGCCCGGCCGGTTCGGCTTCGGAATGAGCCGTTGCCGCACCGGTTCAGGTCGGTAGGTCCCCTCTTTGAGTTCCGTGCGGATCTCTTCGAGAAAACCTACTTCGCCGCCCTCGCGCTCTTGCGACCTTGCGTCGCGTCAGCCCATCCGTTCCCGGCGTGTTGCTCCCCCGTGTTACCGGAGAGCCGTCGCCAGGCGTGCATGAGCGTTCTGCGATCGCATACCAGATTGAACAGGTCGGAGAAGATTTTGCTCCTATCCGACAAGCTCCACCGATACAATTTCCGCTGCATGTCGAGGGCGAACCCGGTATTCACCGCGTTGGGCATTTGCCCGCCTCCTGCCGTGAGACTGTATCCACTGCCTCCCTTCGCCATGTGAACGGCTTTCCCGCTCTCGGACTACTACGAAGGCTCCGCCCCTCATTCGCGGCGATCATCGGCCGTCTCGATCATCCGCGGCGCTGAACGCCGAGGAAGCCACGATGAGGTTCCCAGGTTCCGCATGCACTCCATCGTCCGTATTAGGAACCGACTATACCCCGTGTGGATTTCGGGCCTTCGGCGCTCGCAGGCCTTTTCCGAAGGCTGAGGTGCGCACGCCTGAGCGCCCGCATCCTCCCCGTTCCGCGATCATTAACGCGGTCCAGCGCTCCACCAGCTTGACGCTGGCCCGCCCACCTCCACATTGGCGGGTGCAGTGCTCTGACGAGGCTTCCGTCATCGGTTCGCAACGCTTTCCTTCACGGACTCGCTCACCGCACATCGCGGCGGGGTTGGAGGTCCCCTCCGCATCCGGCTTCGACGGGTTCTGCTCATGTATGGTTTGCCGGAGACGCCCGGCGCACCTCACCCGTCTGCTTCCCTCCCCGCTCTGCGCAGCGTGGAGTTGCAGGGTCTTCCACCCTGCTGGAGTGCGCGCAGCTTGCCTGGCGCACAATGATCCCCACGCGGAGCACGATTTCGGCTCATTCGAGCTCGCCGGCCGGAAGTTCTTTTTCAAGCTCGATTATTTTGACGCGAATATGGAGTTTGGTTCGGAAGACCCAGCCGACCCGACGAAAACGACACGGGTGCTGACGATCATGCTCGCCGCGGAGTATTGACGCCGGCACGTCGCAATCGAGCTCAAATTCCAACTCCCCTTCCCCGCCTCAGAGGCGGGGTCTTCTTTGCGGCTGCGCCCGGGAGCTGCGCCGGTTTGTCGTATCAACGTCTACGTGCTATGTTCTTGCTCAAGATGGTTGCCGCTACTGATCCAAGTCTGCCAAATCCGGACGCCCTGGATAAATTTCTGTACGTCCGCCGTACGCCGAGCTGGCTGGTTCGTGGTGTCTATGCGTTCGGCCTGTTCTCCTGGGCTCTGGTGTTATACGCCTATGCCAACGCTGCGCTATACGACCCCTTTTACCGATATTTTGCCGCACCAATCGTCCTGCTGCTGACCGTCTACGTGGTCCTCAGCTATGTCCTGATGCTGCTCTATCGGCAATTCGATGTGGATGCGCATGCCAAACTGGTGCAGCGCTACTGGAGCGCGGCAAAGGCCCATCCACGCATCGACGTGTTCCTCCCGATCTGCGGCGAGGAGTTTGCGATCCTGCGTAATACCTCGCAGCACGTCGCGCGTCTGGACTATGACAACTTTCACGTCTACGTCCTCGACGATTTCAAGGAAAACCAAACAGCGCACCAACGATTGGCTCAACAACTCGGGTTCACCTACTTTGAGCGCCCCAACAAGGGAGAATTGAAGAAGGCAGGCAATCTCAAATACGGGTATGAGCGCACGGACGGCGAGTTCGTGCTGGTCTTCGATGCCGACTTTGCGCCGCGCACGGACTTCGTCGAGGAGCTGCTGCCCTATATGTCCGACGACAGAGCGGGCATCGTACAGTCGCCGCAATATTTCGAGACGCGACATCCGGGCATGCGGCTGACGCCTTGGGAGTATTTCGGGGCACGCGGGCAGGAGGTCTTCTACCGCTTTGCGCAACCCTCTCGCGACCGGTTCTCGGGGGCGGTGTGCTGCGGCTCGAACGCGATCTACCGCCGTGCCGCGATGAACACGATCGGCGGCTCGGTGGTGCAGGTCGAGTACGGCGAGGACACCCGCACAGCGATGGCTCTGATGATGAAGGGGTGGCGGGTAAAATACGTCCCGGTCATTCTGGCGATTGGCCTGTCCCCCGATAACGCTCACGCGTTCTTCCACCAGCAACATCGCTGGTGCATGAGCAGCATGCACCAGGTTTTGAGCGCGGAATTCTGGCAATCGCGGTCTCTTACGTGGCAGCAAAAGTGGTGTTATCTGACTGGCTATACGTTCTACCTGCACCACCCGATCATCATTCTGTTCTCGTTCCAGCTGTTCTGGTCGTTCTTCGTTTACAACCGGTACATCACGCTGGCGGGATCGGCGGTGTTTCTGCCATACATGCTTTTCTGCCTAATCTTGTTGCCGTCCATCATCATTCAGCGCTTCCGGTTTCGGTCGCTGTACGGGTACATGCTGCTCAGCTACGCATCGAGCCACGCGTGATCACCGCGCTCCTCAATCAGACCGGGACCTGGATACCGACAAATGCGAAGCACGCAGGCGTATCCCGCACCTTCCGGCATGTCACCATCGCCGTTGCCGTCACCTGTTCGTCTATTTGACGTTTGTCGCCGTCGGGCTGCGCCTGGGGGCGTTCCATCTGTTGAATTACGACTTGTATGAGGACCCGGAGGTCAAGGGCGTTGATGAGCAGCCCGCGACTACACGCGTGCTCACGATCGTGCTGGCGGAGGAATGGTAACCTCCTTTCATCGGTCCCACGGCGACGTGGGGCCTCTTCTTACGAGCAAAGCGTGATGGTTGTGGTGGATGGCTGTGGGGTTGTGGGCAACGCGCTGGCGTTGTCCACAACCCCACAGCCATTTTCTCTTGCCAATGCGGCGCGGCGGCGTTGCAGCTTGTTCTTACGGCCGTGACCATGCGTCTCAGCGCATCGACTTGTATACGGCGGGAACGCGAGGTCCCCTGACCACGAGGGGATGTCCCGGTCGATGTTGAATTAGGAGAGGCAGGCGTTGCTCACCTTGAGCCATGTAGGCTCGGGGTGCTGAATCCACGAAGGAGAGCAACGCCATGAAGGAATTTACCACATCGGCCGCCGTCATCCCGGCGGCAATCGTCGAAGAGGCTTGGCAGGATGTCGGAGCGAGTTTCGAGCGCTTCTGCCTGACGGCAGGCATCGCCACCCTGGCCACCATGATGGAGGAGGATGCAGCGCGGCTGTGCGGCCCCCGCTACGGCCGAGCCGAAGACAAGGCGGGTCACCGCTGGGGGAAGACCAAGGGCAAGGTCGGCTTCCACGGGGGCAAGGTTGAGGTCGAACGCCCCCGTGTCCGCGTTCGCGACGGCTGCGAGATCGCCTTGCCGAGCTGGGAGACGGCCGATTCCGAGGACCTGCTCGGCAAGTGGGCGCTCAACCTGATGCTGATCAACGTGTCGACACGCCGTTTCGGCCGGGCCGTCCGGCTGCCGGAAGGCGACATTTCGGCGGCCAAGGGCGCCGGCGTGTCCAAGTCGGCGGTATCGCGCCGGTTCGTGGCGCTGTCGGCGGAGCACATGGCGGAATGGATGGCCGCCGACCTGTCCAAGCTGGACCTGCTGATCATCCAGATCGACGGCCTCCACATCGAGGAGGACCTCATATTGCTGGCCGCCGTCGGCATCGACGGCGAGGGCGGCAAGCATCCTCTCGGCGTGATCGAAGGGGCAACCGAGAATGCCGCCGTGGTGCAGGCTCTTTTGGACAACCTGGTCGGTCGCGGCCTCGATCCGACGGTCTGCCGCCTCTTCGTCGTCGATGGGGCCAAGGCGCTGTCCAAGGCGATCCGCAAGACCTTCGGCCGCCACACCCCGATCCAGCGCTGCCAGGTTCACAAGGCCCGCAACATCACCGAGCGCATCGCCAAGCCCTTGCATGCCAGCGTGCGCAAGGCGCTGCGTCAGGCGTGGGAACTCGATGATGCCGAGAAGGCGGAAAAGCTGATCGGCAATCTCGCCCGCCGCCTGGAACGCGAGGCCCCTGGCGTCTCGGCCAGCATCCTGGAAGGCATCGACGAGATCCTCACCGTCACCCGGCTCGGCCTGTCGGTCGAATTACGCCGGTCGCTGGCGTGTACCAACATCATCGAAAACATGAACGGCACCATTCGCCAAGTCTGCCGCAACGTCAAACGCTGGCGGGATGCCAAAATGGCGCTGCGCTGGACCGCGGCTGGCATGATGGAGGCCGCCAAGGGCTTCCGGCGGCTCAAGGCCCACAAGCAACTGCCGATCCTGCGAGCCGCCCTGGCTGCTCATTCAGCCAAGCACGCCGTCAACCCCGACCTTGAACAGCAGGCCAAGGCCGCATAGCCTGCTCAACCAGCGTCGCCTGCCGAGCGAATTTCAACACGGCTCGGGACATCCCCCTACTTTGCCCATGTCTCGCCCGACGGCAAGACGCCCTGGTATTGGCTCGTTCAGGCCGGGTACGCGTACTCGTATGCCGGCGAGAATTTGGCCGTCAACTTGACCGACTCGGCCGCGGTCGAGGCAGCGTGGATGGCCTCGCCTACACACAAGGAAAACATCTTGAAGCCGCAATACTCCGAGGTCGGCTTCGGTGTCGCACAAGGTATGTATGACGGCCGGGAGACGAGCTTCGTGGTCGAATTCTTCGCGGCGCCTGCGACGCCCGCAGCGGCAAAGGCACCGAAGGCGCCGCCGCCGATCGCGACCACGGCTGCGGCGAGATCCCCGCTACGCGAGGCCGGCGCTATCCTCGGCGCCGCGACGGCGAGTCCTTCGGCCATCGTCCCTGTTGCGCCGACCACGGGAGCGCCGGCGCCGGCGCAACCCGGGCGCACTTCTCTACTCGATCGCACCCTTGCCTCGCCATGGACAGCGTTGTCGACAATCCTTGCCGGCCTCGTCGCGCTGGTCGCGGCGCTGGTCGCGGCAGCGGGCCTGCGCCATCTGCGCATCCCGCACCCGCAGGTGCTCGCCGGCGGTGCGCTTCTCCTCGCGCTTACCTTTGGCCTTCTGGCGTTTGATCGCGGGATTGCCGGACACATCGTTTTGCCGATTGGAAACCTCCAATTACCGCGTTTTCTGGGAGGGAACGAGTTGCGGATTGGGCGCGTGAAGGTTGGGGTGATCCGGTGATCGGGGGCGGGTGCCGAGCGGCTTCCGGCTGACGGGGGTTGCGGCTCAGGCTGGTGCGATCTGGCCCGTGAGCCAAGCCATTCGCTGCATATTGAAGACGAGGTTTGCGAGGCCGATCTTGGTTCTCGCGCGGGCGATGCCGATAGTTCGGATGAACAGGCCCATTGGCCCCTTCTGCCGGGCGAAGACATGCTCGACCGCCGAGCGCACCGCCGATTTGCGGGCATTGGCGCGGGCAGTGCGACGGGGCATCGGCTTGCCTTTCGGCTTCTTGCGATGGATCTGCGAGCGCATGAGGCGGTCGGCAAGGAACTTCTCGTTGGCCTTGGAACGATAGGCGGTGTCGGCCCAGACATCGCCGGCGGTGTTATTCTGGTCAATCAGCTCGGGCAGCAGCGCCCCGTCATGGCGCGCCGCGTCGGTGACCGTCCAGCGGCGGATCAGGCGATGCCGGCGGTCGATGCCGATGTGGTTCTTGTAGCCGAATGCCGGGATCGCGAGATCGACGCGAGGCATTCCCTCGTCGTTCGGCTTGGCCTTGGTGTATTTGACCGTCCAGCGCGCATCGCGGTCCTTCTGCCGCAACTTGGCAGGGTTTTTCGCCCACTCCGGCGGGATGCGGCCTTCCTTGATGTCGCGCTTCTCGCCGTCGGTGTTGCGCTGCTTTGGCGCGGCGACGATCGAGGCGTCGATGATCTGGCCGCTCATCGCCAGAAACCCGGCCGCCGAAAGCGCCCGATCGAAGCGCTCGAACAGAAGCTCGATCGCCGGCCTGCCGGCGAGCCTGGCCCGCGTCAGCGCCTCGCGAAAGGTCCAGATCGTGTTGGCGTCGGGCACCGTGTCACCCAGCCCCAAACCGAGAAATCGCATGAACGATAGCCGGTCGCGGATCAGATATTCGGTGCGCTCGTCCGACAGGTTGTGGCTGGATTGCAGCACCAGCACCTTGAACATCAGCACATGATCGAACGGCGGCCGGCCGCCTTTCGCGCGGTCCGAGCGCGGCACCGCCCGCTCCAGATCGGCGCGGAACAGCTCGAAATCGACCACCGCGTTCAGCCGTTCCAGGCTGTCGCCCTTGGCCGAGAGCTGCTTCAGCCGCTCGTCAACGTCGAAAAACCCTCGCTGTCCTGTCATTGCCGATCTCCCGCGTCTCCCAAGCGACACGGAATCAGCGATCAGTCCGAAATTCCAGCGGTTTTTGGAGCCGCCCGATTGATGCAGCTCCCGCAAGCGTTGCCGCATCGCTCCGGTTAATATCGGGCTCTTGCCCGCTTTCCGCTCCACCAAGCGCACATTCCGCGGCTCTCGGTGCCGGATATGGAAAGGCCCACACGAGGTGGGCCGTAGACTAACGGTGCTTGCTCTCGGGAATTGTATTGTATCAAGCCCGCTTGGGGCTCGGCACGACGTTGGTGGATATCCCGTGCCAGCGCGGCGGCAGCTTGGCGATCTCGGTGAGGCCGAGATAGCCGGCGAGGGTTCCATCTTCGAGGCGGATCGGCGCCACCACGAGCCCGCGCATGATGCCGCGTGCGCAATAACCCACCCCCAGCGTTTCGGCCTCCTCGGCACCAAAGCCGAGGGCAGCGACGGCCGGGTGGTCGTATTCGAGATCGAGCGGCTTCAAGCCCTGTTCGGCATCCGGTCGCGGTGCTGCTCCCTTCGGCGACTTTTCCCGGGAGCCGCCGTCATTGCTTCCCGACAGCCGGGCTGCGGCGGCCTTTACGTCGGTCTTGCGCATGTGCGCCGCGAGTTGGATCAGGTCGCCGCCTTCATGCGCCGTCCAGCAGTAGAAGACGCCTTTGGCCGGCGTCACCACAAGGGCGCGTTCGCCGCCCGACTGGCAAGCCGGGCAGGGGCCGCGCAGCGCGTCACCGGCGCGCTTCAAGGTAAGATCGAGGAGCTGCGCGACGCGCTCGATCGTGTAGCGCTGCTTGATCTCGTTGAAGTCAATGTAGGGCATTCCATCCTCCGAGGGTTGGTCTGCCCCTCATTGTACCCTACCCGATTTGTACCCGGCTTCCGTCGGCCACTATCCACGGCTCGTTGAACAATTCGTACATGATTGGCGGCACATGCCAGTTGGCGCCGAAGTTGGATATCGACTTGAACAGGAAATGCTTGGCAAACTCCGGCGCGTTGAGCGAGTGGTAGAAATCGAGCATGTGCTGGAGGTGTAGCGAGTTCGTCGTGACAGTCAGGATGTGCAGTTTGGGGATGCCGAGGTGGGCGCGGTAGGTGCGGTTGGCGAGAATGTCGATGTAGCCGTGCAGCTTCCGACCGTAGGCGGTCTTGGCCGTGTCGCTGGCGATGCTTTCGGTTCGCCGGTCGATCTCGACGGCGTAGAAGGAGGGGCGCTCGCCCTGGACGGCGAACAGATTGTCGGGGATGACGTGCTTCCCTTTCGCCGGGATCGCCAGCGGATTGAGCGCCGTCTTTGTCGGCTCCGGGCATTTGGGGTGTGCGAGGATCGCGGCGAAATCGGCGAACTTGAGCTGCCGGCATTCGGCGGCGAGCTGGATCGATGCCGCGGTTGCCGCGCCCATGAAGCGGTGGAGGAACGGGTCGCTGCGCTGGTTGAGGCGTATCCCCCTCTCGGCGAGGATTGCGAGGGCGCGCGGCGTCAAATCGTAGATGTTGGGCTGGAAGCGGCCGTCGACCGAGGCCCATTGCTGCTCCGGCCGGTCGAGATAGGGAGCGTCGTAGGTCGTGCCGTGAGTGAGCTTCGTGATCTTCCTCTTGAGCCAGCCGAGGCCCTTCCCCTTCGATTTGGTCAGCTCGTAGAGGTAATGAACGGGGAGCGGGCCGTGCCGGTTGATCGCCTCGAACAACAGCACGTCGCGCTCGGTCACCTTGATGAAGCCGCCCTTCGGTTGGGGCGACGCGAACCGCAGTCTTCTTCCGAGTGTGTCAGTCGTCGTCATGCATCGGTGAATAAGCCCGATAAGCGTTCCTGGCTACGGACGCCATGCTGCGCCATGTACTGCACGGAACCGCATGACCCCGTATGCGCATGTTTGCAATTTTATCATAGCCGGTAGTCGTCTTCTTCATCGCTCGGCGGTGGCGGCTTGGCACCGGGGCGTTGTTCCCCTTGATGTCGCGCCGGGCTTTCCGGCGGCGTCGGCTGATCAGGCTGGCGCTTTACCGTGCTGTCTGTTTCCTTCACCAAACTCACGCGTTCGCGGTTGCGGTCGAGGAATGACGCGTATTCGTCGTCGCTCAAGCGCGGCTGGCCTTCGAGCTTCCCCGCTTCGACCGGGACCTGCACGGCCTCAGGCGTCGCGTCGCGGATGTAGCAGGCGAAGGTCAGCCGCGGCACTGTGAGCAACGTCTCCGGCACGGTGCGCATGTTGGGCGCGAGAAAGCGCGCGTCGGCGACCGACAGGCGGGAGGCGAGCTTGGTCGCCGTGCTGGAAGCGAGCGAGGAGCGTAGATAGGTCGTCGTCTGGTCGAGGAACTGGTGCGCCAGCACACAGCCCACCTTGTATTTGCGCGCCTCGATCAAGAGGTCGTCGACGTTCTCGTCGAAATACTCGTGCGCCTCGTCGATCTGCGCATTCCGGTGAAGGTGATCAGCCATTCCGGCTGAAGGTGATCACCAATTCCGGTGATCGTGATCACGCGATCACGGGCTTGTAGAAGCCCGGCGTGATGGTCGTGGCGCGCCGCGCCGCCGACGTAAGCATAGGTTGCATTGGCATGGCGGGGCGGGTCAAGCCGGCTGCGGATCGTCCATGGAGTCCGCGGAGGGGACCCACGCGCGACGTGCAGTGCCCTCACGAGCGACGGAGCGGCGCGCGTGGGGAGGCGCTGTGGGCCCCCGTGGGCGATCAGGCCACGGGCGCTCATGCAGCGGGACTTTCGGCGGCGACGAGCTGACGCCGCATCGACGGGCCTTTCAGCTCGATCCGGTGCGCGCGGTGAACGATGCGGTCGAGGATCGCGTCACCGAGCGTGGGATCGGCGATGACCTCGTGCCATCAACTCACCGGCACTTGGCTGGTGATCAGCAGCGATCCGCGGTCGTAGCGGTCATCGACGATCTCGAGCAGATCGCGGCGCTGCTCGGCGTTGAGCGGCTCCGGCCCCCAGTCGTCGATGATCAAGAGCCGGACGCGTTCGAGTGTCGCCAAGGCTCGCGGCAGTCGGCCCTCGCCGCGAGCCTGGGCCAGGTCACCGAACAGGCGGCTGGCGCGCTTGTAGAGCACCGAGAAGCCTTCGCGGCAGGCTTTGTGGCCGAGGGCGCAAGCCAACCACGACTTGCCGATGCCGGTCGGGCCGATAACGACCAGATGATGATGATCGCGCAGCCATTCGCAGGTGACGAGTTTTTGGAACAGGGCGCGATCCAGGCCACGCGGCGCGTGCAGGTTGACGTCCTCGACGACGGCGGCCTGGCGCAGCTTGGCCTCGCGCAGCCGGCGCGCCAGGCGCTTGTTCTCGCGGCTGGTCGCCTCGCGGTCGACCAAGAGGCCGAGCCAGTCTTCCCGAGTCAGCTCGGCGGCGTCGGGCGCGTTGTGCAACTCGATGAAGGCTTCGGCCATGGCCGACAGGCCGAGCGCGCGCGCAGCCGCTCGACCGTGGGATGGATGAGCATCTTCTCTCCTTTCGGGGTCAGTGGTAACCGGTATGAAGATCGCGGTGCCCGCTCGTTCGGCTGGGATTGGTTCATTCCCGGCGTATGGTGTGACCATCCGGGACGAGGGGCACCGGGAGCACGCTGAGTGGGCAGGCCGATGTGTACGATGAGCCGAGAGCTCGTGTTAGTAGCTGGCCGCCCCTGCGACCTACCCGGTTGCGCCGAGAGCGCGGATCCGTAGTTGTCGTGTTGCCCACTGCTCCCGCCATAGCGAAGGAGAGGAGCAGGCGATGCGACGCGTGATCGGCATGGACATCCACCGAACTTTCGCGGAGGTGGTTTTCTGGGAGGATGGAAAACTGCGGCCGGCCGGGCGCATCAGCATGACCCGCGCCGGGCTTGAGGGTTTTGGTCGCAGCCTTGAGCAAGGAAGACGAGGTCGTCATCGAAGCGACCGGCAATGCGATGGCGGTGGTGCGGGTGCTTCAGCCGTATGTTGCGCGAGTGATCGTGGCCAATCCGCTACAAGTCAAGGCGATCGCACATGCGCACGTCAAGACCGACAAGATCGATGCAGGCGTGCTGGCGTCGCTGCGGGCAGCGGATTTCCTGCCGGAGATCTGGGTACCCGACGCGGACACCGAATGCCTGCGGCGACTGGTGGCTCGGCGCAACCAGGTTGTTCGGCATCGCACCCGGATCAAGAACGAGGTGCACTCGATCCTGCATGCCCATCTGATCCCGCCGTGCCCGCATGCCGACCTGTTCGGGAGGCTGGGTCGGATCTGGCTGGCGCGACAGGTTGTTCCCGATGACGAGCGAGCCGCAATCGAGCGTCACCTGCGCGAACTCGATCGGCTGGGCGAGGATCTCGGCACCCTCGACCGAGAGATCGCGCAAACGGCCATCGAGGATCCGGCAGTCAAGCGACTCCTCACCATCACCGGCGTCAACCTGATCGTCGCCGCCGGCCTGGTGGCGGCGATCGGCGACGTGCGCCGCTTCCCCCATCGCCGCAGAAGCTGGTCAGCTACGTCGGCCTGAACCCGCGAGTGCGGCAATCGGGTCTGGGACTTGCCCAGCACGGTCGCATCAGCAAGCGGGGATCGTAGCTCATGCCCGCGCCATGCTCGTCGAGGCAGCCTGGGCCGCATCCAAGGCGCCGGGTCCACTGCGTGCGTTCTTTCTGCGCATCCGCGCCCGCCGTGGCCATCAGATCGCCGCCGTTGCCGTCGCACGCAAGCTGACCGTGCTGTGCTGGCACCTGTTGACCAAGGATGCCGATTACCAGTGGGCCCGCCCGGCGCTGGTCGCGAACAAGCTGCGGGCCATGGAGCTGCAAGCCGGCCAACCGGTTAGGAAAGGAAATAAACGAGGGCCGGCCTACGCGTACAATATCAAGGAGCTGCGTGACCGCGAGATCGAGTCGCCCGCCATGCCGAACACGCCTACGAACGGTTCGTCAGCCGATGGCAGCGGCGCGGCAATGGGAAGCAGCGCACGGGTGCCGCAAGCGAGGAACGACGCTGATGAAGGCGCGCGGTCGGGCTTGCATCCTCGATCCCGGCTCTTTGCCACGCGGTCAACCCGTGCCGGTCCAGGATAGCAGGTCGCGTCGAAAAGGGTTGTCGATCTCATCCGTAGTAGCCGGGGCCGCGGATGTTCTCGTGGATCAGCACCGGCGCCTCGGCCGTCGGCGGCGCGGCGTTCTCGCGATGGTTCTTCAGGATGGTGGCGACCGAGTTGTAGGAGCGCGTGCCGAGCGCCAGCGCACGGCCGCAGGCGGCGTCGACACGCGCGGCGCCGTAGCGTTTGACGAGGCCCAGGATGCCGATGCAGGAGCGGAAGCCCTGCTCGGGATGCGGCCGCGAGCGTAGGATCACGTCGGCCAGGATGGCGGTGTTGTCGCCGACAGCGGCGGCCTCGCGACGGATACGCTCATGCGTCCAGTCGCGATAGCGCCGGTGCGAACTTGGCATGTGCTCGGCAACGGTCGTCGGTCGATGTGGCCGGGCGCTGCGGCGATGGCTGGCGACCCGCTTGCCGCGATGGAAGATCTCTACCGTGGCGATGGTGATCCGCGCCTCGACCTCCTGGCGGATCAGCTGATGCGGCACGCTGTAGTAGTGCTTGGCGATCTCGACATGGTAGTCGAGGTTGACGCGGCAGCGCTTCCACTCGGCGTATTCGTAGGGTTCGGCCGGTAACGGCTGCAATGCTGGCCCGTCGAGCTGCTCGAAGAGGGCCCGCCGGCTGGTTCCCCAGCCGCGCATCGGCCGGTTGTTGAGATCGTCGAGCAGCTCGCGGATCGCGGCGTTGAGATCGAACAGCGAGAAGAACCGCCGGTGCCGCAGCCGTGCCAGGATCCAGCGCCCGACAACCTGGACGCCAACCTCGACTTTCGCTTTGTCGCGCATTGTCGACTGCTGATTGTGCGGGGACAACCAGCAGCCGGATCCGCATCACCCACCCTTTCCATCCGCAGTCAGGGAGGGAGTTCGAGTTGGTCTGTCGCCGCCGTCACTGGAGCGAGGACCGGGTGACCTATCTTGACGAGGACGGGCGGCTGCGCTCGGTCTCAGCCGATCTGACGGACATTGATCCCCCAGACGAGTTTCGACGGGTTGCCGCCGGGAGCGCGGCCTTTCGCCCGGTCGACCTGTTGGCCCTCTGCGAGCTTCTGGAGGAGCTTCGCCTGCGTGGTAATGCGTAAATCTAATTTTGCCGCTGTGTAAATTGGATTGCGCCGCAAAGGGCGTTCGAACCATTGCCCTTCATCGAGCAATTGGTTCACGAGTGTGCCGGTTCCGGTGCCTTTCCTCCCAAGGGTGGTATGTGATGCTCATTGACAGTCGTTTAGTTGAGGCGTATTTTTATTTACAATTCGTGACGGCAGCAGGACATGGCCAGAGCGCTGCGTCAAGACCCGAAGAGTCAGGCGTTGGCGCGCGACGGTGCGCTCAATCCGCATCCGGAGGCGGTGCGCGATGCCCGGTTCGCCGACAACCCGTTCTTCGACCCGAAAGACCTCGTCCAGGTGCGCTACGAGATGGTACGGCGCCACAAGGCCGACGGCATTCCCATCAGCGACGTCGCCGCCGCCTTCGGCGTGTCGCGGCCGACTTTCTACAAGGCCCAGGACACGCTCGCGGCGGCCGGGCTTGCCGGCTTGCTGCCCCGGCCGCGCGGCCCCAGAGGCGGTCACAAGATCTCTGCCGAGGTCGTCGCCTTCGTCGTCGATCTCAAAGCCGCCACCCCCGAGCTGACGACGCCGCAATGCCTCGCCGCCGTCGAAGCGCGCTTCGGCATCAAGGTCCATCGCCGCAGCCTGGAACGCGCGCTGGCACGCAAAAAAAAACCACTCGGCCCGCCCTGACCGTGGCTTCCATCAATGCCGTCGACACCTACGAGTTGCTGCGCGCCGCCGTGCTCCGTGCCGACCCGGATGCCGGTCCCCATCTCGGCGTATTGCGCCGCGAGGGACTAACAGCCTGGTCGCGGAGCTTGATCGAGGTGCTCGCCACCGGCACGCCGATCTCCGGTCCAGCGCTACAACCACCGACCCGGCACGCCCCGGCACCAGCTTCGAGCGAGCTCACCCGGCTCATCGCCGGCATCGTTCTCGCCATCATCGCGGAACCCACCCATGTCTGAGCTCAAGGTCACCGCCGATCATCTCAAGCGCGACGCCTATCTCTATGTCCGCCAGTCGACCCTGCGCCAGGTCGCCGAGAACGGCGAGAGCACGCAGCGCCAATACGCCCTGCGCCACCGCGCGATCGCCGCGGGTTGGCCGGCCGAGCGGGTGCGCGTCATTGACCGCGATCTCGGCAAGTCCGGCTCGACCGCCGCCACGCGCGACGGCTTCCAGGAACTGGTCAGCGAAGTGGCGCTGGCCAAGGCCGGCATCGTCATGGGGCTCGAGGTCTCCCGTCTCGCCCGCAACTCGGCCGATTGGCACCGGCTGATTGAGCTCTGCGCCCTGACCGCGACCCTGATTCTCGACGAGGATGGCATCTACGATCCGGCCAGCTTCAACGATCGCCTGCTGCTTGGCCTCAAGGGCACGATGAGCGAAGCCGAACTGCACATTCTCAAGGCGCGCATGCGGGGCGGACAGCTCAACAAGGCCCGGCGCGGCGAACTCGAGATGGGCCCGCCGGTGGGACTGGTGTATCGAGCCGACGGCGTCATCGACCTTGATCCCGACGCTGAGGTGCAGGCCGCCGTCCGTTTGGTCTTCGAGACCTTTGACCGTACTGGCAGCGCAACCAAGACCGTTCGTTTCTTCCGCGATCAGGGCATCCGGTTCCCGCGTCGGCTGCGGTCGGGGCCGAACAAGGGCGAGCTTGTCTGGGCGCTGCCGCAGCACTCGCGCATCCTGCAGGTGTTGCACAATCCCCGCTATGCCGGGGCCTTCGTCTACGGGCGGAGGCGCACCCGACGCCGCCCGGACGGTAGCACCGGCGTGGTGATGATGCCGAGATCCGAATGGCAGTTCGTGATGCCGGGCACCCAGCGCGGCTACATTGACTGGGACCGCTTCGAGGCAAACCAGCAGCGGCTCGTCGACAATGGCCGCGCCTACGGCATCCAGCGGCGGTCCGGACCCGCGCGAGAGGGGCCGGCGCTGCTGCAAGGGCGGGTGCTGTGCGGGTTGTGCGGCGAACGCATGGGTGTCCACTACAGCCAGGAACACGGTCGCATCGTGCCGGTCTACATCTGCCAGGAGAACATCGTGCGCCGCGGCGGACGCATATGCCAGACCGTCCCCGGCAAGATTGTCGATCCGGCGATCGGCGCCCTCATTGTCGAGTTGATGACCCCGATGACCTTGGACGTCACCTTGGTGGTCCAGCAGGAGCTCGAGGCCCGTGCCGCCGAGACCGATGCCTTGCGCCGCCAGCATGTCGAGCGACTGCGCTATGAGGCGGACCTCGCCCGGCGCCGGTATATGAAGGTCGATCCCGACAACCGCCTTGTCGCCGACGCGCTCGAGGCGGAATGGAACGACAAGCTACGCAGTCATGCCGATGCGCTTGCCGACTATGAGCAGCGCAGCCGCGACCTGGTCGCTGCGCTCGATGCGCAAGCTCGTCGCCGCATCCTCGACCTGGCCGAGCAGTTCCCGGCGATCTGGAACGACCCCCGCGTCGAGCCCCGCGAGCGCAAGCGGATCCTGCGCCTGCTCGTCGAGGACGTGACCTTGATCAAGGCCGAGGTGATCACCGCCCATATCCGCCTGTGCGGCGGCGCCACCCGCACCCTGCGGCTCGACCGGCCGCTGCCGATCGCGCAGATTCGCAAGTTCAAGCCCGAGCTCGTCGCCGAGGTCAACCGGCTGCTCGACCAGCACTGCGATCGCGAGATCGCCGACATCCTGAACCAGCGCGGCTGCCGGACTTGGGAGGACGAGCCCTTCAGCCTGAAGAAGATCGCCTTCATCCGCACCGCCTACAAGCTGCCCAGCCGGTATGAGCGACTGCGCCGCCTCGGCATGCTGACCACCCGGGAGGTCGCCGCACGCTTCGGCGTCTCCAGGACCGCCGTCCAGCAGTGGGGCCGCCAGGGATTGATCAAGCAGCTCTATCAAGACGAGTTGAAGCGTGGCCTCTGGCAGCTGCCGCCCGACCAGACCATCCTCAAGGGCTGCGGCGGGAAAGCGCCTCGCCAGGCCCGGCTCGTTCCCATCACCGTGCAAGTCTCCGAATGAGGTGCAGTGTGAAGCCATCGCCTTGTCGCGCGGCTTGTAGGGTCGCGCCGGCACGATGGCGGTGCGGTAATGCCGCGCCATGTCGGCATAGGTGCGGTTGACTATCGGCTCGTAGAACGAGGCCTTGGTGATGCCGGCCTTCAGATTGTCGCTGACCGTTTGCCGCGCGGCGCCGCCGAAATAGGCGAAGGCGCGGACATGCGCAGCTGTTTCTGGCTCCACACCGCCTCGGCGTAGGTGAAGCTGGAGGCGCCGAGCACGGCGACGAAGATCTGCACTGGGATGATCTCGCCGGTATTGGCGTCGACCACCTCGGCGGTGCGGCCGGCGAAATCGACGAACAGTTTCTCGCCGGCGAGGTGGACCTGGCGCATCGTCGGCTTCAGCCGCCCGGCCCAGGCCCGGTAGAGGTCGCAGAACCAGGAATAGCCGAACCCGTTGTCGGGCGCGCCGGTGCGATACTCTTCCCACAACAGCGCCAGCGTCACGTCGGGGCGGCGCAGCTCGCGGTGCACCCAGGCCCAATCGGGCAGCGGACGCTGATCGGTCGGGATGCCGCAGGTCGGCGGGAACAGCAGAGCTTCAAGCTGCCCGTCGTCGAGATCCTCGGGCAGTGGCCAGGTGAGCCCGGCGGCGCGCGCCCGGCTCAAATAGGCCGACACCGTACCCTGGCCCAGCCCGAGGCTGCGGCCCGCCGCCCGCTGCGGTAGCCCGCTTTCCCAGCACAGTCGCAAAACTTCACGGATCTGGCGCATCGACAGTCTCTCGGCCGGCATCTCGTCCCCCTTTCGACAAAGAGGACGAGGCTACCTTCGGTTGAGAACCATCGGCGCCGCAGCGCGCTAAACCACCTCGCCAGGCTGATCACGATCACCGGATTCGGTGATCACCTACCACCGGAATCCGTGATCACCTTCCACCGGATTGAGTGATCACCTTCTACCGGAATCCGTGATCACGTTCGACCGGAACACGCAGTCGATCACCAGGAAGGTCGGCTTGCGCTCGGCCTCCGGGATGACGACGCGCTCCATGACCGCTTGCAATACGAGCGAGATGAACAGCCGCCCGAAGTACGGCGTAAACGTGCGCAGAAAATCCTTGGCCGTGTCGACCAGGATGACCGAGCCGCGGTTGAGCTCGCCGAAGATGTCGATCTTGGTCTCCGGCTGCATGAACAGCCGGGCGATCGTCGGGTTCTCCAGGATGCCTTGCAGGCGCGAACGGATCTGCCGCTTGGTGTCGCGGAACTCGCGATCGACAAAATCGCGCTCGAAGAACTGGCGCGTCAAATCGGGGAGGGACTCGACGGCGGACTGATACGTGGCCGGCATCCGCTCGTCGGTCAGGTTGAGGAGGTCGAGGATCGTCGCCGGATACGGCAATGCCAGCATCAGGCGGCACATGTTACGGAAGCAGACGCCCTGCTTGCCGGTCAGATCGACCCCGAGCCCGTTGAACATGTACTCGAAGGTCTGGATCGCGCCGGCGACCACCTGCTCGCGCGCGATGGCGCCGTACTTGGCGATGCGCGCGCGGTTGATGTCGAAGATGTTCAAGGCCGGCGGATACTCGATGTCCTTCGGGCTGATCAGGATCGGCGGCCGGTCGCGGAAGGCGGCGAGGTGCGACACCTTGTCAATGAGATCGCCCTGGCTGTCGATGATGACGAGCGAGGGCGGGTTGTTTGACTCGATGTCGTGCAGGATCAGGTTCTGCAACAGCTGGGTCTTCCCCGCCCCGGTGCCGCCGATGATCCAGGTGTGGGCGAAGCGGGTCTCCGGGTCGTAGGCGAGCGGGATTTGCGTCTCGTTGAACAGGTGCCGAAAGGCGGTGCCGTCGAGATAGGTCTCGACCAGCTCGGTCGGCGACGCGTCGTTGTCGGCGGCGCGCTTGAACGGGCGCTTCGGCTCCTGCGGGTCGGCGATGCCGGAGGCTTCGCACAGGTTGAAATACATCCGCCGCGTCGTCTCGATGAACAGGCCGGCGTCGACATAGCGCTGGTCCCACAGCGTGCCGTAGAGGCGATCGATCAGCTTGCCGGGCTCGGGTAGCGCACAGATCAGCGGCACCGTGAACGGCGACGGCGCGACGGTCTTCGGCAGCAGGTCGGCGATATGGTTGAGGATCGCCACGATGCCGTCGCCGAGCATGTCGAGGAAGCGGTCCTCGTTGGCGTGAAAATGCTCCTTGCGGCGCAATGCGTCGCGCAGCTCGACCATCTCCCGGAGCGACAGCGAGGGGTGGAACTCCGGCATGTCGAAGATGACGCGCTCGCCGCGCAGCAGGACGGAAAGGGCGGCGTAGAACCAGGAGCGCAAATCTTGCGGTAGCCGCTCCTCGACCGGCCGGAACAGCGCCAGCTTATACCGCGTCCCCCTGAGGGTGACTTACGTAGGCGATTTACAAACTGACGCGGATATGATTTACCGTGGCAAACGAGAGGGGGTTTGCCATGGCGACAGCGATTGGCCTTCGGGAGGATTACGAGGCGGCGCGATTACGCGGGCTGGCGAAGGTCTCGTCGGATGCCTCTCAGACACGGCGGTTGCTGGCACAAGGCCGCAGAGCGATCCGTTGCTCGTGAAGTCCATCCCGGTGAGGCTTGGACCAAAAGCGATCACGCACGGCCCTTCAAACGCGCGGTAGAGGCCATCGGTGAGGACGTACAAACGGTGACGAGCTACGCGCTGCGGCATAGCCACATTACGGCGCAGCTCCCGGCCGGCTTCATCCCCCGGCCCCTGCCGCTTCCGACAAAGGCCTTCTGCTGCCGGATTTTTACTCCGGCGCAACCGGACCGCCCGGCCGCTTCAGCGAGGGATTTTTGCTCCGGCGCTTACACAGCGGCATAATCGTGGCCCGCTACCCCCAATCGGCCGTAGGAGAACCGATATCGGACATCCTAAACGCCAGAACAGCCGAGGCGTCGCGGACGGCCAAGATCAGCGACCGGCCTCTGGGCGGTGTCGCCGGAGTCATGCAGGCTGTCCCCTCAGCTGGCGCTCGCTGTGCCGCTGTGCGCTCCTTCCTCCGCATCAAGTGCGCGTTCGATGCAACCCAGCAGCACATCCGCGTTCAGCGGCTTTTCGATCAGGCCGAATGCCCCCGCTTCGATTGCCTCGATCGCCAGCGGGCTCGTACCGAGAGCGGTAATAAAGATCACCGGGATTTCCCAGCCGCGAAGGTTCAACTCCTTCTGAAGCGCGAGCCCCGTCATTGAAGGCATCTGCACATCGAGCAATAGGCAGCCGCCGCAGCCCGGGTTGTACGCATGAAGGAACGATTGCGCGGACGGGAAAGCCTCGACACCGTAGCCCACGGTTCGCAGCAGGAACTTGAGCCCGTCGCGAACCGCCGGATCGTCGTCAACGATGAAAACCGTCTTCTTCGGCATGGCGGGCCCCCTCGGGCTCATCCGTTGAGAGGTCAAATGCGAACACGGCGCCGAAGCCGTCGCTGCAGAGGAGCTGTAAAGTGCCGCCATGCGCCTCAATGATTCTGCGGCTGATCGAAAGCCCCAAGCCCATGCCACGCGGCTTTGTGGTGACAAAAGGTTCGAAGATTTTCTCTTTCATATCCTCTGCTATCCCGAGGCCGGTATCGGCGACGGAGATCTCGACGGCGCCTTTGGCTTTGTTCCTGACGTCTATCGAAATTGATTTCCGGTTGGCCCCGGCGGTCACGATTGAGTTGATTGCATTCCGGACAAGGTTCAGGATTACCTGCTCGATCTGGATGTTGTCTGCGAAAACGAGGGGCAGATCCGGATCAGCGTAGACGCTAACGTCAATCTTTGTTTGCGCGGCCTCAAGCGTGGCCAGTTTGATAACCGTGTCGACCATGGGTCGAACGGCCACAAAGCGCCGCCGCGACGCCCCGAAGCTGACGAATTCACGCAGACGCGTCAAAATATCTCCCGCACGTTCAGCCTGTTGCACGACCCCTCGCACGCCCTCATTCAGCATCGCGGCGTCGGGGCTGGGACCTCCCAGCAGCCGGAGACAGCCGCGGCCGTAAGCGGTAATCGCAGTCAACGGCTGCCTCAACTCATGCGCGATACCTGCGCTCATCTCGCCGGCCAGCGAAATTCGCGAAAACAGCGCCAGTTCTGCCTGGTGCTGGCGAACCTGGTCCTCCACCTTTCGGCGGCCTGTGATATCTCGAATAACCAGCGTATACCGCTCGGCGCCGCTAACCTCAAACCGACCCACACTCAATTCGACAGGGAACGATTTTCCGTCCTGATGATGGGCCTGAAATTCCCAGTATGAGGTATCGCAGCGTGACACGGTTTCCCTCATTAATTCGGCGAGCTGCTCCTGAGAAATGTCGATTAGGTTCAACACATTTGCCCCCAGAAACTGATCAAGGGGATGGCCGAACAGTTGCCGGATTGCGGGATTAACTGACTCGATCGTGCCCGCTGCATCTATTGTCGCGACGCCATCTCTCGCCGTGCTTAAAATCGTCTCGCGACGGGCCTCGCTGTCGGTTAACGCTCGTGACAGGCGATAGCGCTGGGTGACCGCGGTGCCGAGAATGAGATTGGCCGTTGCTAATACCAGCATCATCTCCTGGGACGCGCGGAATGCCTCGGGTGCAGCACCTTCCAGCGCGAGGCCGGCGACTAAGGCGATTTGAATCGCTGAGGATCGCCCAGACCGTAGTGACGAGGCTGTGGCGCGCTGCGACCCATATGGCGGGCAAGAATAGCAGATAAAAGAATTCGTAGGGATGCTCAGTCCTGATCTGCCGAAGCAGAAGCGCCAGCACCACAGTTGTCGCCACGGCTTGCGCCAGTAGCTCGGCGAGCCGTAGCCAGCGCTGATCGTTTCTAAACGGCGTAAAATCGCCTGGTGTGAAGTGCATCAACAATGGCGGCGCAACGACGATCATCCCGACGGCGTCGCCGATCCAGTCGGAGAAGGCTGCGTTGGCGAAACTGCGCCAGGGTAGCAGCGTGGCAAAGGCATAGATCGCCGCCGTACCGGACGCCGCCACGGCAGAGCCAATGGCCGCTGAAAGTAAAAGTAAAGGCAGGTCGGCTGTCCGTTCGAAAGTCCAATGGAAAGCGGTGCGGCGGAGCATTATGCCCGCCGCGGTATAGCCAGTGGCAAGAACTAACGCCCTTGAAAGTATGATCGTGGGATCAAAGGTATACTTCGCGAGAACCCCGGCGGAAATCATCTCGGCCGCAGCAATCAGCGGGAAGCAGCGCAGACCTTTCAGAATGACCAGAACCAACGAAATCCCGGCGGACGGATGCCAGAGTGTGAGCCCCGAACCATAAAGGTCGTTCGTCAGGCTTAACCGGTCCAAGAGCACATACGAGGCGACAAAGCCGAGATAGAGCGCCGTGCCGGACCAAAGCTGGCACGGTCGAAATTTGAAACCGCCTATATCGCCTGGCTGGTTCAATCGCGTGTCCAGCATGGGGATGCCGTATCCACCCGATATCCGCCGCATTCCGGATGGTCGTGAGGCCAGGGTGGTCCCTTCGGGCATCTTGAGCAAGGGCAAATCGCCTGTCGCGTGCACGGCAAGCGGGCAAAACCGCCGGTGGACCGCGGCGACGCGCTATTAGCTGCCTTCGACAATACGCGTGATCGCACACGAACACGGGGCTCCCACTCAGTCGGGCGGCCCACGGAATAGAACACCCCTCGAAAGGGTGTCGGGTCGCTCCCGGCATTTGGCAAATGGAAACGATTGATAGGGCCGTCATCGAGCCATTGCCGCCGACAGCGAGGGAGAACGAATGACGCGCGCCGCCTTTTTGACGCTCTTATACATACTTGCCGGGCAAGGGAAAGCACAAGCAGAGGGCAATCAAAGTCGTTGGATCGTGGTGCCAGCGGCGTCTTCACCGACGATTGTTGCTCGCGGAGAACTCCCGCTATTTAGCGCGTGGCGGCTCGACACAAGAACCGGGACGCTAGAGTTCTGCACTTTCGATCCCGGCGGGACGCATCCTCTACCAAACGGCAAAGTTCTAGCCGCACATATCGAATGTACCGCTGCTCCTGCCCCATCTCACTGAGGTAGTGTCCTAATTTGACGTGCGCTCGACCAGCTCGTCGAGCGACCATAGCCGATCGCTTACCCCGGCCTCCATCGCTGGCGTAACGCGCAGGGTCCGGTGCACGCGCACGAAGTTGTAATGCGCGAAGTGCAGCGACACGGCTGCGGTCAAATTCTCAACCTTCTTTGAGAAGGCATTGGTGACCGGGTAAACCGGCGCATCGACATTCTCATGGTCAAGTTCTGCCGCTCGACGAGGCTCGTCGAGATATGTGCGGGGTCTGGCTTGCCAGCGATTGTCACTCGCTCAGCCTTCACGACCTGGGGCGGCGCGTAGCGGCCCGCACCGATTGGCTCCGCGTCGTAAAATTTAACCTCCTGGCCGTAGTCCACGTCTGCGCCGAACGCCCGCTCGACCGCATCGACGTAGGTGCTGAGCGCATCCGACGAAAGCTGCACTCGGTTCGCCAGCCGGTCGGAAAGATCGACCATGAACTTGCGCGCGTTCTCGCCGGTGCGCTTGCCGACGCGGAAGGTCGGGACCAGCTTGGTTTCGGGGTCGAGCGCTACGAACGTCCACATATCGCCGAGGCGGCTGCGGTCATCCTCGCGGGTAAGGTGCGCTTGCTTCTTACCGACGTAGGCCCAAATCTCGTCAACTTGGACGCGGCGGCAAGTCAGATCGCGCATTTGCTCGTCCATGAGCTGTGCGCACCCCGCGCCAACCTCGACCAGCAACCGCATGATCGTATCACGGTGCGTCCCGGTCATCCGCTCGGTGCTGCGGATCGAATTGCCCTCGACCAAGCAGTTGATGATCTGGGTGCGGCGAGCGAGCGGAACGCGGTTCGTCTGATCGATCTCCCAACAGCGCAGCCATTTTAGTGCTTGCATTCGTAGGATACAAGCATATTCTTGTGATCGAGAATTACAAGCATGAGGCAGACATGGCCGCAGAGGATTTGTCGAACGAAGCCGCCCGCAATCGTCTGGCGCACGCGACTGCTGCGCTGACAAAGCCTTCTGGGCGGACCAACAGCGGCTTGGCCCGAGCCGCCGCGCTCAGCCCAGAACAGCGACGTGAGATTGCGCAGAAGGCCGCCGCCGCCCGATGGGCTAAGGATATCCCTTACGCTACACACGAAGGCACCATCAAGATCGGCGACGTTATGATTCCCTGTGCAGTTTTGAACACAGGGCAGCGGGTGCTTACGCAAAGCGGCTTCATGCGCGCACTAGGCCGCGCCCGGCAAGCAAAGGGTCGGCAATACTACAAGGGTGACGTCAATCTCCCCGCTTTTCTAACCGCCCAGAACCTAAAGCCCTATGTTTCCAATGTCTTGGAGGTGACGTCTAGCCAGATCGTTTTCCGACCAAAGACGGGCGGCCGACCCTCTTTCGGCTACGCTGACAATCTCTTGCCTGAAGTTTGTGATGTATTCATCAAGGCAGATCGCGACGGAGCGTTGCGACACAACCAAAAGCATGTTGCGGATACAGCACATGTGATCATGAAAGGACTGGCGCATGTTGGCATTGCTGGTCTGATAGACGAGGCGACTGGCTATCAAGAAGTCAGAGACAAGCACGCATTGCAGGCCATTTTGGATCAGTTCCTGCGGAAGGAATTGGCAGCTTGGGCGAAGCGTTTTCCCGATGAATTTTATTTTCACATCGCGCGATTGCGTGGATGGGAATGGAAGGGCCGAAAGTTTAACCCGCCGCAGATCGTTGCATATTACACGAATGATTTTGTCTATCACCGGCTTGGCCCGCGCCTAGTTGAGGAACTAGAAACGCGTAATCCAACAATTGATGGCCGGCGAAAGGCAAAGCATACTCAGTGGCTAACTGAAGACCTTGGGCATCCCGCCCTTTCCCAACATTTGCATATGGTAATCGCATTGATGCGCGCTTCCGAATCTTGGGAACAGCTAAAATCGTTGCTCGATGCCGCGCTTCCGAAACAGGAAGAGACCATCAAATTGCCGATCTTCCATGCCCAACGGCAATTATTAATGGATGACGTCGAGCCATCAAAAGACCTGCCGCTACTCCGATATCTTGAACGGAATACGGTCCACGGAGGGTAAGACCCCGTGGACCGTAAATCGGCGAGGGGTGGGCCCCCTTGCCCATCTCCAACCCGGTCCTGATTGGGCCACCGAGGGGAGGTGTTGCTAAGTGCGCAAAGATCGCGCGTTAAAACCGTAACGGGTCGAGCCACGTCGCCGGTTAGCCGTCGGCGGCGTGGCCGCCGTCATGACGCAATGTGATATAGGGTATAAATGGCCGAAGTGGAAGCCGATCAACTCCGCGAAGCTGTCGAGAATATGCACGGCGGCACTGCGACGCTCGCCCAATCCGTCCCTGTCCGCGAGACATTCGAGGGCAAGCTCGTATGGGAAGGCGTGGTGCACGTTTTTGACCTAGCCGGACACCAGACAGCGACCCGAGCCTACGCCTGGTCGTCGCCGAATTGAGGGGAGCACCAAGCGGCGATTCTTTGCGGTGCTGCATACCGCGCGGATCAGCTCGCCGATCGAGGCGGTTCGGGCGGCAATCGTTGCTGAACAGAGAGGGAAACAACAATGCCGATAGACAACGTGCTAAAGGAAGCGGAGCAGCACTGCCGAGATGCCGATCGGCTACGCCATGACGCTGAACAGATGCGCCAGGAAGCGGGGAATATGCCGGGCGGCCCTTATCGGGATGAACTTTTCCAGTTGGCATCGCAATATGACCTCGATGCCACGCACTTAGAGATGCGAACGTTCTGCCGCCTTGTGGTACGCGAACGAAAACGGCCCCAGAGCGGATGAACGGGGGCCAGGTTAAATTAGGACACTACCCTCACTGATTATATATGGAGGATTGGTCGCCCGTTGCCCAGGGTGTAGCTGCGGGCTTGCAATGCGCGCTCGGCACCAGCGGAACGGCTAAACATGGAGCGCTTTAATGGTGGCAGTAGCAGCGTGTAAGTTGCCGCCTGACAACAGGCCGGATCAGGCGGCCCGCGGTCAGTTTCAGCCAGGGAAAAGCGGCAACCCCGGCGGACGCCCGAAGGTGCTGGGGCACGTCCGCGACCTGGCGCGAGCGCAGACCGATACGGCGATCAACACGCTGGTTGCGATCATGTCTAACAGCAAGTCGCCAGCCGCGGCGCGCGTGAGGGCCGCCGAATTGCTGCTCGATCGCGGCTGGGGCAAGCCAGAAGCAAAGACGGAAGTGGGCCTTCCCGGCTCTTTCGAAGATCTGAGCGACGAGAAACTCAAGCAGACGATATTCGACCAGCTCGTGGCCCGCGGGCTCCCCGAAGACATGGCGCGCGACTTTATTTGCGGAAATCTGAAAGAAAACGTCCTGCTCTGATGACTTAAGTATATAACTCCCAGCAAAATCGTACGAACTACAACGACATTACACATGATTGATAAAGGATAGGGTAATTTTGTGCTTCCCGTGATTCGGCATGCGTCAATGACACCGCACAAGAAGCTGGGCGGCTCCAAAAACCGCTGGAATTTCGGACTGATCGCTGATTCCGTGTCGCTTGGGAGACGCGGGAGATCGGCAATGACAGGACAGCGAGGGTTTTTCGACGTTGACGAGCGGCTGAAGCAGCTCTCGGCCAAGGGCGACAGCCTGGAACGGCTGAACGCGGTGGTCGATTTCGAGCTGTTCCGCGCCGATCTGGAGCGGGCGGTGCCGCGCTCGGACCGCGCGAAAGGCGGCCGGCCGCCGTTCGATCATGTGCTGATGTTCAAGGTGCTGGTGCTGCAATCCAGCCACAACCTGTCGGACGAGCGCACCGAATATCTGATCCGCGACCGGCTATCGTTCATGCGATTTCTCGGTTTGGGGCTGGGTGACACGGTGCCCGACGCCAACACGATCTGGACCTTTCGCGAGGCGCTGACGCGGGCCAGGCTCGCCGGCAGGCCGGCGATCGAGCTTCTGTTCGAGCGCTTCGATCGGGCGCTTTCGGCGGCCGGGTTTCTGGCGATGAGCGGCCAGATCATCGACGCCTCGATCGTCGCCGCGCCAAAGCAGCGCAACACCGACGGCGAGAAGCGCGACATCAAGGAAGGCCGCATCCCGCCGGAGTGGGCGAAAAACCCTGCCAAGTTGCGGCAGAAGGACCGCGATGCGCGCTGGACGGTCAAATACACCAAGGCCAAGCCGAACGACGAGGGAATGCCTCGCGTCGATCTCGCGATCCCGGCATTCGGCTACAAGAACCACATCGGCATCGACCGCCGGCATCGCCTGATCCGCCGCTGGACGGTCACCGACGCGGCGCGCCATGACGGGGCGCTGCTGCCCGAGCTGATTGACCAGAATAACACCGCCGGCGATGTCTGGGCCGACACCGCCTATCTCGCGGATGACAAGCTATTTCTGTCTTTTACCGTCCGCCATCGTCCGCCTAATATCCGCCTTATCAGGATGGGTAGTAGAATGGGTATTGGGGACGGCTGATGGCGCGGACGATCGGCAAATTGACGGCGCTCGCGGTTGCGCAGGCGAAGCGGCGCGGCTATTACGGCGACGGCGGCGGCCTGTTCCTGCAAGTCAGCCCCGGCGGCGCGAAAAGCTGGGTGTTCCGCTTCAAGGACGCCGGAAAGCTGCACGAAATGGGGCTCGGGCCGTTCCACACGATCGGCCTTGCCGACGCGCGCCAGCGGGCGCAGGACTGCCGCAAGGCGCGGCTCGACGGCCGCGACCCGATCGCCGAGCGCAAGGCGGCGCGGCTCGCGGCGAAGCTCGACGCGGCCAAAGCGATGACGTTCCGAGCCTGCGCCGAGCGCTACATCGCAGCCCACCGCGCTGGCTGGCGCAACGCCAAGCACGCTGCGCAATGGACCGCGACGCTCGACACCTACGTTTACCCATCCTTTGGCGGGCTGCCGGTGCAGGCGGTCGATGTCGGGTTGGTGCTGAAAGCGGTCGAGCCGATTTGGGCGTCGAAACCGGAAACCGCGAGCCGAGTGCGCGGCCGGATCGAAAGCATCCTCGATTGGGCGACGGCGCGCGGCTACCGGATGGGCGAGAACCCGGCGCGCTGGCGCGGCCACCTGGAAAACCTGTTGCCGAGGCGGTCTAAGGTCCGCCGCGTCGAGCATCATGCGGCGCTCGCCTATCCCGAGATCGCGGCGTTCATGGCCGAACTGCGACGGCAAGAGGGCGTCGCGGCGCGGGCGCTCGAATTCGCGATCCTGACCGCGGCGCGCACCGGCGAAGTGATCGGCGCCCGCTGGGACGAGATCAATATCGCCGAGCGGCTGTGGGCGGTTCCCGCCGAGCGCATGAAAGGCGGGCGCGAGCGCCGCGTGCCGCTGTCGGATGCGGCGCTGGCGATCGTCGAGAACATGGCGGCGATCCGCTCCGGCGATTTCGTGTTCCCCGGCGGCAGAGCGAACCGGCCGCTCAGCAACATGGCGTTCCTGATGCTGCTGCGCCGGATGGGCCGCGGCGACCTGACAGCGCACGGCTTCCGGTCGAGCTTCCGCGATTGGGCGGCCGAGCGCACGACCTTCCCGGCCGAAGTCGCCGAAATGGCGCTGGCGCATGTTGTCAGCGACAAGGTGGAGGCGGCCTGCCGGCGCGGCGATCTGTTCGGGAAGCGCCGCCAGCTTGCCGACGCATGGGCGAAGTTCTGCGCCGCGCTGGCGCCGGCCGGCCGGGTCGTGCCGATCCGCCAACCGGCTGCAGCGAAGTGAGTGCGCCTGTCCTAACACGGACCGGCGATCAAACACGGCATACGCCCGCGGTGGGATTCACATCGCGATTGGCGGAGCGCGCCGATGATCAAATTCGCCCAAGGAACACCCGCCGCGGTGCGAGACTGGCTGCAATCGCTTGCAGAAACGCCGCAGCGATTTGTATCGCGTCCCGTTCGATCTCCGTCAAGGCAATCGGCGGCGCGACCCGCTAAAGTCGAGGTTCGGCCCGATCATCCAATTGCGAAGGCGCTTGCAACCAACGAGCGCATGGAAAGCGTCTGGCGACTGATCGGCGATTGGCCCGGCGCCCTGCATCTGGTCCAGTTGGCGGTCCATTACACCAGTCCACTAATGCTTTGGAACCTGGAGGCACCGCCGGAACAAAGGACAGCATTTGGGTTTGCGTCTTCCTGGCTCGCCGCCGCGGCTGAAGATTTCGTACTCGTGCTCGACGACTTTCCAGAGACCGCAGCCGATCTGTGGGGCGAGCCTGTTGGTGGACTGATGCAGCGGCTTCGTGCGTTTGCTCGCGCGGGAAGCAGAAACCAGCAGAACATCGGGCATTTTACGATTTCGTGCCCGCGCCAAGCCGCGCGGGACACGGCGACGTGCATCAACTCATTTTCCGCGACGCAATGGCATGGTGGCTAGGAAAGCTCGTCGAGGATCATGGCGGCGGGTTCAGCCAGGACGATCGGGACGTGATTGTCGCAGCGCTTGCGAGCGTAGTCTTTCCCGAGTCGGAGATCGACCCGAGTACGGTCAAGCGCCATCGAGAACGGCGCAAGCAGCGGGGGTGCCGGAAGGAAACAGATTGTCAGGCCGACAATTCCGACCAATAAAAACGTCGAATTGTCGGCATATCACTGGCCGTTACGGGAGGTAACATTCGCCATCGTCCGCTTGGAGGATGGCAACGATGGACACCACAGATCGCATCACCGGCGCCGATCGGCGAGTTCTGCCGGCTGGCCGGGATCGGCCGCAGCTTGACCTATGAAATGCTGGCCGATGGCCGGCGATCTGACGGCGGTCCGTGCGCATGCCGAGCACATCCACCGCCTTGCCGCGCCGCTTGCCGGCAACGGCAAGCTGATCGTCGCAGGCTTCGGCGAGGACCCCAATCGCGTTAACCCCAAGACCGGGAAGCGTGGCTGTCCCTGGCGCCAGTGGTGAGCCACATCGCTGTGGGCGACATTGACGGGATGGTTCACGCCATAGCGGCGATCGCGGACCGGCCTCATTACAATGCCTACCTCGCGCTCGCCGTCTTCCGAGGGGATCTGCCAAACGGCAAGAAAGGCTCCCAGGAAGACATCCTGGCCGTGCTGGGGCTCGTTGCCGATTTTGACGATGCCGAGGCGCTCCGCTGGGCCGAGCGTTTGCCAATACCACCGAATTACGTGCTGGAAACGAGTGTCGGTCGGTTGCAGACGTTCCATTTTTTTGCGACGCCACAACAGCCCGGCGAGGCTAAGCCAATCGCCGAGTGCCTCAAGGCATATGCCAAATGCGATCATGGGACGGCTGATCTATCGCATGTCTGGCGGATTCCCGGCTGCCCCAACTGGCCGAACAGCCGCAAGATCGCGGGCAGCATATCGCGGGAACCCCAACTCGTCAAGGTGATCTTGCCATGGGACGACTTGGCCGTTTCGCGCGCCGATCTCGCCGCCGCCCTATCATCGCCCAAACCGAACGGGCATGGCACCGCGAACGTCAGCCCAACAGAACCGAAGGCAGGGACAAACGGCACTGGCTCCGCCGATTTCGATAGCACGACGGCGCATGCCGATCGTCCGGCCGGCGCCGGGGACGCCGCCGCCGATGCATTGGTCGAGGCTGTCGTCAAAGCGCTACCGAAGCGCCTCCGCGACCGCATCACGCAACCTGCAAGCGGTGACAGGTCGCGGAACCTGTTCTTCGTCATCAAGTCATTAATCGCGCGCGATCTCGATGACGGTACGATCAAAGCCATCGTCGAACATCATCCGCTCGGCGTCGGGGAAAAATATGCCGAGCGACCGGATCTCGATCGCGAGATCGTCCGCATCCGCACCAAGAGCTCGCGATGCGAATCGGCGGAAGCCGACGCCGCGACGGCGCGAGGCACCGGCCGACCAGTCATCAAGGTAAGGGGCGGAACGCTGCCGACCGTCGTAGACCTGGCCGAGGCGGCGCTAATCGATCGCGATCCGGAGATCTACGAGTTCGGCGACGAACTGGTCCGTCTGGCCATGGCGATCCGGATTGGCAATGACCGCGTGACGGCCGACCTGCGGCTCGTCACGATCGGCATCAACGAATTGATCGAACGGATGACCAAAGCCGCCGATTTCCAGCGGTTCGACAAGCGGTCGGAAGAGTTCGTTTCAATCGATTGCCCGAAACACGTGGCCGCGACCTATCTTGAGCGAATTGGCAAGCGTCGGCTTCGCAAGGTGACCGCTATAACGACTGCCCCGTGCTCCAGCCGGACGGAACTGTCCTCGACAACCCAGGTTTTGACCACCAGACCGGCATCCTGTTCGATCCTCGGGGTGCTGCTTTCCCAATATATCGACATCGCAACCGACTTCCAAACGGCCAGCGCCGATGACAAAAGGCGCTACCTTCATCCGGAATTTCGTGAGGCACTGCTAGTCGTTGCCGACGAAGCCGGCAATATCAACAGCCGGCGTCTCGGGAAATGGCTCAACGCCAATAAAGCAAAGGTTGTCAACAAGTTGCGGATCATCAATGACGGCATACTCGAAGGCGTCGCGCGTTATCGAGTCCAGCATTTCGTCGAGGGCCGATGGGAGTAAGCGGTGGGTTTGGTGGAGTTGGGGGATTTCCTCTACTCCCCACATGGGAACTGTCAGGAATGGTGATTGCTCACCTGGGATAGCCGCCTGGCGGTGATAGTGGGTTAGGCGCGTGTTTGCCACAAAGATGTTGACATGAGGCTGGGGTCGTGATTCTACGCTTCGATGACTCCGCCGCCGGACTTTTCCTCGCTGTCGTCAGCCGAGAAGGATGCGCTGATCCGCACGCTGTTGGCTCGGGTCGATGCGCTGATCGCGGAGAACGCGGCGCTGCGTGAGCGGCTGAACCTGCCGCCGAAGACGCCGGGCAATTCCTCGACGCCGCCGAGCCAGGGGCACAAGGCTGATGGCGAGAGTGAGACGAAGCCGAAGGCCAAAGCCCATGCCGGCTCGCACCGGCCCCTGCATCCGAACCCGACGCGGCGGCGCGACATCCTGGCTGATCGCTGCGAGCATTGTCGCGCCAATGTGAGCGCGGTCCCGCAAGCGGCGGTTCACGCCTACGACCGGATCGAAATCCCTGAGATCGTGCCGGATGTGACGCGGGTCACACTGCACGGCGGCGTCTGCCCGTGCTGTCGGCATCGGTTCCGGGCGACGCCGCCAGCCGGACTGGAGCCAGGTTCGCCTTTCGGCGCGAACCTACGGGCATTCGTGCTGTACTTGCGTTTCGCCCAGGCGATCCCGTTCGAGCGATTGGCGCGGCTGATGTCCGATTTGCTCGGGTTGGAGATCAGCGAGGGTGCCCTCGCCAACATGCTGGAAGCCAGCGGCAGCGCCTTCGCGCACCAGACGAGCCTGATCCGTGACCGGCTGTTATCCGGCACCATCTTGCAATCCGACGAGACGAGCGCGCGGGTCGGCAAGAAGACATGGTGGACCTGGGTCTTCCACAATGGCGACAGCGCCTGCTTCCTGATCCGGCCAAGCCGTGGCAAGGCGGTGGTCGGCGAGTTCCTCGGCACGATGCGCCCGGATTTCTGGGTGTCGGACCGGCTCGGCGCGCAGATGGGTTGGGCGCAGAGCGGCCACCAAGCCTGCCTCGCTCACCTGCTGCGCGATGTGCAATACGCCATCGATGCTGGTGACATCAGCTTTGCCCCCGGCATCAAGAACCTGCTGAAGCACGCCATTGCCATCGGCCGCCGGCGCGACCGCCTCGCCGCGTCCACTCTCACCGTTTATGCCGCGAAGCTGGAAGCCAAGCTCGACCGGCTGCTCCAAATCGAGCCGGCCAACCGGCAGGGCCAGAAATTGCTCCGGGTCATCAAGAGGTATCGGCAGAACCTGTTCGTTTTCGTCACCAACCGGGAGGTACCTCCGACCAACAACGGCTCGGAACAGGCGCTGCGTCCCTGCGTGATCTTCCGCAAGATCACCAACTGCTTCCGCTCGCAGTGGGGTGCCAAGCTCTACGCCGATGTCAGGTCCGTCTTCGAGACCGCAAGAAGACGCGGCATCGCGATCCTTCAGGCCCTCCGCCTGACCCTCAACCAGCGCCCGCTGCCGGTCGCTCAATAGACCGCGATCCTCGCGCGTTTGCCGTCGTCATCACCCCCAATCAGAGGGGTGAGCAAATACCAGGAATGCCAAAAGGGTGACAGTTGCTAAGGAGTGACTACGAGGACCCCACCAAATCCACCATGCCCACCGCGCTAGTCTCTGCGGCGATATTGCGGTGTCGCAATCTATGATGCCTCGCCGCGATCGGCCCTTTTCACTATATTGTTAAATGGCGTTCCTGGAGAGACCAGATGTCGAGCGACTTGCAAGGCGCGCCTGAACCCGATGCCAAACTGCCGTCACCCTCCATGCCGGCACCTCGCGTCAGGGTCAGGCAGACGGATGACGGGCATGCTGTGGAACCGGTCTCCGATGACGGAGCGGGTGAGGAAGGCTTCCGCGCTCAGTTGCTCACCTCCTTCGGTACGACCGAACCCCCCGTCGCCGAGGCGCTGTATCAGTAGCTGCTCAACTCTCTGTGTCCCGGACAGGTACTCGATACCGGCACCGCGAACCTCGCGCTGGCGCTGATGCACTCAATCGCTCCAAAGGACGAGCTCGAGGGGATGCTCGGCATTCAAATGATTACGGCGCACGTCGCTGCAATGGATGCGGCCCCCCGTGCGCTTCACGTCGAGCAGACTGCCGCGGGACGCGCCACCTACCTGGGCCTCGCGCGCAAGCTGATGACGCGGTTCACCACCCAGATGGATGCGTTGAACCGGCACCGTGGCAAATTAACCACTCAGAAGATCGTCATCGAGCGGGTCCTCGTCGCATCTGGCGGCCAAGCCGTCGTCGGCGCGATTTCAAATGTGAGGGAGGGGGATGGCTGAAAATTCGACCGGTCAACCCCGTGATGCGGGCGGCAATCCCTTTGACCGGCTGCCCCGATGTGGTGCGAAAAACCGACGCGGTGGGACTTGTGGCCGCATCGGAAATGCCCGGAACGGTCGTTGCCACCTGCACGGCGGTCGGAGCCCCGGCGCACCCCGAGGCGAGCGTAACGGTCGTTGGCGGGGCGGATTCTACACCCCCGAGGCGCAGGCCGAGCGGCGACGGCTCCGCGACCTGATCCGACGAATGCGCGCTGCGATGGACGAACTGCCGTGAGCGAGACCAAGGTCCGAGAGCCGCTGTTTTCATCACTCGACGACGAGCCGACCGGCGATTTGCCAGAGCCGCTGCGGCTGACCCCGGAGCAATACGCCGAGGCGATGGCGCGGGACGAGCAGCGCCGGCGCGACTGGGCGGCGATCAACAAGGCCCTGCGCGACAACTCGATGGCGGTCACGCGGGCGATGTCGCGATGGTACTCGCGTCCCGGCGAGCGCGAGCGCCGCACCGAGCGTGTGATGACACGGTTCGATGACGGCTCGTTCTTGATCGATCGCATGGGCGCGGAAGGCGTCATCGACCAGGATCTCACCGTGGTGCTGCTGCATTACCGGCGCGGGCTCATCGAGGATTATGGCGACGGTCCGGCGGCGTTGATGCTGATTGATCGCGCCGTCGCCGCCTACCAGGATTTCATCCGCGTCACCGGGTGGGTGGGAAATGTCGCGCTGCTGATTGAGCACGAGTTCTTCGGGGTCGACGGACCGAGCGCGCACTTCCAGGACCGCTACGGTCGCGAGGGGGGCACGATCCGAGGGCTCACCGTCGAGCAGCACCTCGCTCGGCTGCGCGAGGGCTTGATCCCGCTGGCAGAACGTTGCGGCCGGATCATGCGCGAGGCGCTTGCGGCGCTGGAGGCGCTGCGTGCCGCGCCGAGTCGGGCCGTCGAAAGATCGAAGCCGATCAAGATCTCGGTCCAATTCGATCGCCGCGCGGGGTGGGGCTGATGGGCAGTGCCGAGATGAGCGAACCTTGAGCCAAGGCACGTCGCGACCGCAGGTCGTGTAAGCACGGGAACGCCCGGAAGGTCCGCTGCACAGCTCACTCCGGCCGCCGCCCCGGAGGTCAAGCAGGATGGACGGCCAAACATCCTCGGTAAGGTGTTCGATAGACGCCTTCGCGCCGTAACCGGTCGGTGCCGGTGGCGGCATCCGTTGGCTCGGTTCGACCCCCAAGTTCGACATCTGACGGCAAAGGTTTTACAGAGAAGTGCGGAATGGGCAGAATGAGACACGAGATCGCCAAGATTATGCATCCTTTCGGGAGAGGGAACCAAACGTGATGGGCGTATTGCGCCGTTCGGTGATTGCCGGTGCCGCAGGACTTCTGATGCTTGCATTGATATCGCCGGTCATGGCGCAGAAAGCGGGCGGCGTGCTGCGGATCTTTCAGTACGACAGCCCAGCCAGCTTGTCGATCCTTGAGGAGGCTCTCAACTCGGCCCAGAACCCGGCCATGGCGATCTTCAACAACCTGGTCGTTTTCAACCAGCACGTGGCGCAGAACCGGGTTGACACGATCGTGCCCGATTTGGCGACGAAGTGGTCGTGGAACGCTGACATGACCGCGCTCACCTTTCAGCTCCGGCGCGGCGTACGCTGGCACGACGGCAAGCCATTCACCGCGGCCGACGTCAAATGCACCTGGGACCTCATCCTCGGTCGCGGCACGGGCAAACTGCGCGCCAACCCGCGCAAGACGTGGTACCGCAACCTCGATTCCGTCAGCACCGCCGCCGACGCGGCGACGTTTCATCTGAAGCGGCCGCAGCCGGCCTTTATTTCCCTGCTGGCGTCCGGCTATTCGCCCGTCTACCCGTGCCACGTGTCGCCGCAGGATATGCGGCAGCATCCAATCGGCACCGGCCCGTTCAAATTCGTCTCCTACCAGCCGCACGAGGCCATCAAACTCGTACGGAACGAGCAATATTGGAAACCCGGCCGCCCCTACCTTGACGGCATTGAATGGACGATTATTCCAAACCGCGCGACGGCCATTCTCGCCTTTATCGCCGGCAAGTTCGACCTTACGTTTCCGTTCGGGATCAGCGTGCCGCTGATGAAGAACATCAAGAAAGAGGCGCCGGATGCAACCTGCGACCTCGAGCCGGCAAACCAAAGCACCAACTTGATCGTGAACCGTGACACGGAGCCATTCAACAATCCGGAGATCCGCCGAGCCATGGCGCTCGCGCTTGACCGCAAGAGCTTCATCGACATCCTCGCGGAGGGGCACGGCGACATCGGTGGCGCGATGCAGCCGCCGCCGCAAGGCGTCTGGGGCATGCCGGCCGACATGTTACGGACGCTGCCGGGCTACGGTCCTGACATCGGCAAGAACCGCAACGCAGCCCGCAAGCTCATGGAGAAGGCGGGCTATGGACCGGACAAGCGCCTCGCCGTCAAGGTGTCCGTCCGTAACACCCCGCCGTTCCGCGATCCCGCCGTCATCCTGATCGATCAGCTCAGGGAGGTTTACGTCGACGGCGAACTCGAAACGGTCGACACCGCCAACTGGTTTCCGAAAGTCTACCGCAAAGACTACAAGATCGGGCTCAATCTGACCGGCGTGGGGGTGGACGATCCCGATGCTCAATTCTATGAGAATTACGCCTGCGGCTCGGACCGTAATTATACCGGCTACTGCAATCCCGATATCGATAAGCTGTTCGACCGGCAGTCGATGGAACGAAATCAAGAAAAGCGCCGACGGCTCGTCTGGGCTATCGACCAGAAACTCCAGGAGGACGGCGCGCGGCCGATCCTGTTCCACAATCGTTTCGCGACCTGCTGGCATCCGCAGGTAAAGGGGCTGACAATCATGGTCAACAGCCTGTTCAACGGCTGGCGGATGGAGGACGTCTGGCTGGACAAATAGCCCCCGCTGTGGCCGCCGCCTGAGGCCCCAAGCCGGTCGGCGGGCCCGGTCAGCGCATCGCCACGACGACCTTGATCGCGTCCTCGACGCGCTCGCGGGCATACCTGATCGCTGTCGGGACCTCGGCGAGCGGGAAGGTGTGGGTGTGGATCAGCTTGGCGTCGAAGCGCTTCTGCGCAATGAGCGCGGCGGCGCGGTGGGTCGCGCTCCTGCCCTCGCCCCGAATGCCGAAGACGTAGATGTTGTTGCGCACGAGATGGGCGAGATCAACCGGAACCTTTTCCGAGGGAAAGGCGGCCAGGCAGATGCGGCCGCCGCGGTTAACCATCCGCGCCGCCTCGTCTAGCGCCTGCGGTGCGCCCGAGCATTCGAGGACATATTGCACGCCCTTGCCGCCGGTGATGCGCGCGACCGCCGCGACGGGATCGTCATTCCTCACGTTAACCGTGTGATCGGCGCCGAGCCGGCGGCCCATCTCCAGGCGTCGCTCGCGGGTGCCGGTCAGGATCACCGGCGCGGCGCCAAGCGCCTTGGCGACGCCGACCCCCATCAGCCCGATCGGTCCCGGCCCCGTCACCACCACCCCTTCGCCGGCGATGAGACCGCCCATCACGTCGAGGCCGTACATCGCGGTGCCGGCGGTAACGATTAGCGTCGCCTCTGCGTCCGAGACATCATCGGGGATGTGAACCATCGTATTGACGTTGTTGATCGCGTATTCGGCGAAGCCGCCGTCGGTGCTGAAGCCGTTGGCGCGATGCCCCTTGCTGTGGAACCCGTAATTCAGACACGAGGTGTACATGCCCTCGCGGCAGCGCGGGCAACGCCCGCAGCCGGCATGGATCTCGACGGCGACGCGGTCGCCGGGGGCGAATTCGTCGACACCCAGCCCGAGCTTCACGACCGTTCCCATGTATTCGTGGCCTGGGGTGAAGCCCTTGTTGAACGGCAGTTCCCCCTCGATCAGCGCCGGCAGCCCGTGACTGATGATCTCGATGTCGGTGGCGCACACTGCGATCGCGTCGATCCGCACCAGCACTTCCGCAGGTCCCGGATCAGGCACCGGCTTCTCGACAAGGCTCAGCTGCTCCGGCTCGCCGAGCACCCAGGCCTTCATGGTGTGCGGGATCGGGTATTGATTCGTGGCGTGGGTCATTTCACTTTACTCCGATCGGAAGGTCCGCTGGCGCTTTCGACGGAATCGAGCCAGACATCCGCAAGATCCTGGCCGACGAAATGGCTCGGAGTAATGCTCCAGCCATGTAATTGGGCCGAGGTCGCAACGATGCGGTTCCACCATAAGAGCGGCACCGTATAGGCCTGGGTCAAGGCGTGCCGCTCGAAATCGCGGACGATTTTGGTGCGCTCGACCGGGTTTGTCGTCATCGCCTGACCAATATAGAGGGCATCGAGAAACCGGTCGGTTGCCCCGGAAAAATTGACCGGCGACAGATCGGGCGACACGTATTTCGTCAGCTGCAATGACGGATCGTCGTAATAGTCGCCTTCGAAATCCTGTGCCACGTCGAAATTTCGGGAATCCACCTGCTTCTGCCAATCAAAGATGTTGAGTCGTTGCTGGGTGGTCGCGATGCCGATCTCTTTCCAGCTTTCGGCCAGTAAATCAGCGCCGGCATAATGCGGCATCGGGATGTCGCGGACGAGGAGGGTCAGCGTCAGATCGTGGACCCCGGCGGTGGCGAGGAGCCGCTTTGCCTCGGCACGGGCGGCGGCGACATCGTGCCCGAAGCCCGGCAGGTTGATCAGGTCGGCCTCCGGGGTCGCCATGCTCGAACCCGGCCGCATCAACCCGCCGACATATTTGAGGAACGTCGTCTCCTTCAGCTTTTCCGCCGCGCCCCAGCGGTCGATCGCCAGTGACAGCGCGCGCCGCACGCGGGCGTCGTCGAAAGGCGGCTTCTGCACATTGAAGACCGCGAGCAGTTCCGACAGCCATGGGCTTTCGCTGATCTCGATCTGGTCGCCCATCGCCTTGACCAACGCATCCCGTTGGGGCGGACTGACGCCCCGAAACTCGGCCTGGATCTTTCCGCTCTCGTAGGCCGGCACAATCTCCGGGACTTTCATGAAATCAGCTTGGTAGCCGTCGAGATAAGGCCGCCCCGGCCGAAAATACTTCTCCCATCGACGGCTGCGCCAATGTTGACCCTTGACATGCTCAACGAAGACGAACGGCCCGGTGCCGAGCACGTGCGTATCGGGGAAGTGTGGATCCTCCGCAATTCGGTTGGCGCTGTAGATTCCGTTCCACGGCGAGGCAAAATTCTGCAGCATCGCTGCGTCCGGCCAGGCGAGATGAAAGACCACAGTCTGCGAGTTGGGTATCTCGATGCTCGAGATCGCGCCATAATCGACCCGCCGCGCCGAGACGATGCCGGGGGGCGGATGGATGATCCGCTCATAGGTCGCCTTGATGTCCTTCGAGGTCATTGGCGAGCCGTCATGAAAAAGCACGTTCGGCGTCAACTTGAAGGTGTAGGTGCGCCGGTCCGGCGACACGCTCCAAGATTGCGCCAGATCGGCGACGATCTGCGGGTAATTAGCCCCATCGAACTTAAGAAGCGTGGAATAATGCGGCGCTATCGGGTGGAGGAAGGCGAAGGCGGTGTTGGAAACGCAATCGTAATTGCTGGGCTCGACAAGGACGGCGAATTCGAGCGTGCCGCCGCGCTTCGGCGTGCCGGCAGCGCTGTCGCCGCTGGGCCAGCACAGTATGGCGCCTGTGCCGAGGCCACCGGCGATGACCGCGCGGCGTGTCACGGCAGCACCGGCAGACGGATCCGCTCGCAGCGCTATCAACCCGCTCTTCACCCCGCCGTATTCTCGCCAGTGTACCACCTCAGTGCGACTGGCTACGTTGCCACGCCTCGAATTGCTGGAACAAGGCGTTCTTGTCGGCGGGCAACATTGGCCCTCCGCCGCTCGCCTGCCGGCGTTCGTCGATGAACTGCGAGAAAAGTGCTTTCAAAGCTTCGGCATTTGGCGCGGCGGCGACCTGCGGGTTGTTGCGCAGCCATACTGCGACCGCCGGATTGCGGGTCCATCCCGGGACGTCCGCCGCGATGTTGACTTCTTGCCATTTTGGGTCGTAGCCCGATCCGAGCAACCCCCGGAACCCGGTGTAGAACGTGTCGACGAAATTACTCAGGTTGCGCTGGCGCTCTGGGATCATGTGCAGATCCGCCGCCATCAGCACGCTTCCGACTGCGATCGTGTCGGCCGGACGGTCTGCCGCGACGAGGCTGGGGTAGTCGGTCGAGGTGATGCGGGTCGGCGCATAAGCGGCGATAACCGCCTGGGTGAGCGGAATGCTGAGCAGGTGCAGACCGGTGCCCGGTATGAGCTCTTGGAACAATGGCGCCGGCTTCGCTGCCACGAACGCGATTGCCGCAATTTCGCCCTTGCGCAGTTTTCCCAGCGCCACCCGCTGATCATCTGTGGCCAAATTGGCCTTGATGTTCAGCAGGTCGAACAGGCGGCTGGCGGTGACCGCCGTACCACTGCCTTTAACGTCGACATTCACGGTCTGTCCGGCGAGATCGCCGATCGCCATGATGTCGGGCCGCGCCAGCAGATGGAATTCTTCGTTGTGGAGCTTGGCGACATAGGTCAGCGAGTCGAGGCCCGGCAGAAAGTTCCGCTGGCGCGCGTAATCGAGCACATCCGCTTGCACGATCGCCAGGTCGATGCCGCGGAGATATTTCAGATCGATCAGGTTCTGCAGCGGCCCCTTACCGACCACTGGAACAACGCGGCGCGTCGCGCCGTCATCGATAATGCTGGCGATTTCCCCCGCCATCCGCACCGAGATGTCATCGGCCCGACCGGTTTCCAGCTCGACGATGCCGCGGTTGACGGCGACGCTGGGCGAGACAGCGTATGCCAGTCGTCCAGTCATGACGGCGCTGACCGCCGTGATGCCGGCAATAACGAGCAGGGCGCGAATGATCGAGTTAATCATGCCTATCACCAGGCAGATGAGCAGACCGCTCCTTTGACGTGAAGCGGCTGGCGCGAGCGAAAACGGGACCAACAATCATTTCTCGATAGAGCTGACAGATTTGAGCAGGACTTTGGCATCAGCGTTGCCGAGATCGCGGGCCCGCCGATACCAATGACCTGCCTGAACCGAATCGCCCGCCACAAAGCCCAAACGGATGCGAGCAAGAAAGGTTGGATCGAATGTCTCGCCCAACCGCAGCGCCGCTACGCTATCCCCGGCGCCGGCGCCTCGCTCGTAAAAGAGTTGGGCGCTAACGACATCGCCCGTCCCAAACAGCACGTCGCCGCGCGCCAAAAGCGCCGAAAGCTCCCCGGCAGAAAGGACTGGCCGCGACGCCGTCCCTACGGCAGCCGATGGCGCCGCCGTATTCGTAACAGCAGGCGCAACATTCGGCGGCGTTGTCGAGGCAAATGCCGTATTTGGATCGACTGATTTGGGCGGCCCCTGTAACTCGGAGGGCCTTGCGGCGGCTTCGCCTGGAACCGGCGTCGCCGTGTTTACGGTTGCGGGCGCGCCCTTAGGCGCGGACGGGGACGCGTGGCCAGAGGGCTTCACTGTAGTGACAGAGTTGGCTGGAGTTGCAGAGTTGGCTGGTGGAGTTGGAGTTGCTACCTGGCCGGCTAACGCGATATCCGCCCCGGGATTGTTAAGGGTTGCAGCAACCGATGGTGTCGCTTCGTTCGCCGGTAGCGGCTGAGTCGGGGCTACGGTCGGCGGTGTGTCTGACCGCTCGATGCTTTTCAGCATGACATTTGCCTCTGCACTCCCCAGATCGCGGGCCTTCCTATACCAATAGGCGGCCCGAGCCCGATCACCCGGAAAGCCCAAATGGATGGCCTGAAGAACGGATGGGTCGAACGTCTCGCCCAACCTCAGCGCCGCTACGCTATCTCCCGCGCCCGCGCCTCGCTCGTAAAGGAGTTGAGCCCCGACGACATCGCCCGCATCGAGCAGCATGTCGCCGCGCGTCAAGAGTTCCGCCGTCGGTGACCCGGCTACGCCAACCGATGGCGCCGCCTGATTCGTAACATCAGGTGCGACATTCGGCGGCGTTGCCGAGGCAGGTGCCGTATTTGGATCGACTGATTTCAGTGTGGGGGCAGCTTCAGCTGGAACCGGCTCCGCCCCGTAGGCGGTGGCGAGCCTACTCTCTGACAAGCTCAGGTAACAATTGGACCCTCCTATTGTCACGTATACTAGACACAGGACGACGATGAGTCTGGAGAGTTTCGTCACACCCGAAACAAGCCGGTGTCTCGGATTTCCTGAGTTTATTTGAGCAAGAACCAACGAGCCGCCCACAAGGTTTCCCCTGCTCTCCTCAATGCTGGGCGAATTGTTCCGCACGCCCTAAATGGGAGCTCGACGGCAGCTCCCGTCGAGCAGCTGCCACTGAGGTACCCTTTTAGAACCGTACACGCAACTGCTCCAGCGTCAATCATCCAGAGGAGGTAGTGCAGGGCTATCGCACTTGACCGATGACGGAGCGCGCGAATTCATCGGACCAGCCGGAGCGCTTGCGCTTGCAGCGGATGGAGAGGGGCGGGCGAGCGGTGCGCAGGACATTGAAATTTTTATTTCGACGCATGGCATAGCCAGGCAGTCATCCGCGAATTCGCCTTTATCCACGAAGAAGATTGCATGTCAGACCATGACAGGAGTTGCGCTTAACCTCGACTGGGCGAATCGATAGCCACGTCGGCAGCGGTTCTGGCGCCCCCATTCAGTCCATACTGTTGTCGCGCTTCGACGGTCGCAAAACTACCGCTTTGGGGCAACTGCCGCCGGGCCCCATCCGCACCGGCATGTAGCCGCCGGAAGCCGAGCGGGGTCGATGGCGAAGGTCGGGTTTCGACGGTTGAGCCGCTATTTCCGACCGGCGCGATCGAGGCGACACCCGTCCGCCGCCGGGACGGCGCGTGGCAGCAGAGCGCCGATTTCGTTGAAAAAGTCTGCGGCGAAGCCGGCACCGTTCCGATGATTGGGGGGTGTCGCGCGGGACCGGCTCTCCTCGCGCCGGAGTTGGTTCTGGCATCGGGATGAGCTTGGCGAGTTTCCTGAGGTTTTGAGCGGTGGCGGCAAGGTGGAACTCGTCGCGGGCGCCGTTCGGCCCGCGTAATCGCAGCCGATCGAGCTTCAGGATGCGCTTCAGGTGGGCGAACAGCATCTCGATCTTCTTGCGTTCGCGCCTTGAGGTGAGATAGGCGTCGGTGGCCGCGATGTCGCGCGCCATATCGCGGGCGCCTTCGTGAATTGAGCGCAGAACCTTGCGGGCCGGCGCGTTCGGGCAGCACTGCGGTTTCAGCGAACAGCTCTCGCAATCCAGCTTGCTGGCGCGATAGCGCATCATGCCGTTCTCATCGACGAAAGGGCGCGGCACTCGATAGATTTTTTGGCGCTGCCTGAGTTCCTTCCCGTCAGGGCAGACATAGCAGTCGCGCTTGTGGTCATAGGCAAACGCGTCGCGCGAAAAGGTGCCGTCGGTATGCTGGGATTTGTCGAACACCGGGATGTGCGGCTCGATCCCTTGCTCATGCACCAGCCAGCCGAGCATCTCGGCCGAGCCGTAGGCGGTGTCGGCGGCCAACCGTTCGGGATAGAGGCCGAAGCGATCCTGGGTCCGATCGATCATGGTGCGCGCCGCGCCGACCTCCGCCTGCCGGATCGCGCGGCTCGCCTCGACATCGACAATGACGGCGTGGTCGAGGTCGATCAGGTAGTTGGCGGCGTAGGCGAAGAAGGCATGTCCCTTGAGCGCTCCGGTCCATTGCGCGGCAGGGTCCGACTTTGAGATGAACTTCGGCCTGACCTCGCTGGCCGCGCCCCAGGCGGCCTCGTCCAGCGTGTCGAGATACTCCCTGACCGAGCGGCGGGTCGCCGCCATCGCCTCCCAGTCGACCTCGTCCGACGCTGCCGCGGAACGCTGCTTGTTCGCGTCCGCCTTGATCAAGCTGGGATCAGGCTGGCGTCGGCTGCGAACCCGTCGCCACCGACAAGCCCTTCAGCCATGCAGCGCCGCACGGTCGTCTCGAACAGCTCGCGCAGCAGATCGCTATCGCGGAAGCGGCCATGACGGTTCTTCGAGAAGGTCGAGTGATCGGGCACGTCGCCCTCCAGGCCGAGCCGGCAGAACCAACGGTAGGCCAGGTTCAGATGCACTTCCTCGCACAGCCGACGCTCCGAGCGGATGCCGAAGCAATAGCCGACGAGCAGCATGCGGATCATCAGTTCCGGGTCGATCGAAGGACGCCCGATCTCGCTGTAGAACGGCCGCAGGTGGGCTCGGATGCCGGATAGGTCGACGAACCGATCGATCGAACGCAGCAAGTGGTTGGCCGGCAAATGGCGTTCGAGACTGAACTCGTAGAACAGCGCCTCCTGCACCACCGTCCGTTCGCCCATCATCGCCAAGTCCCCCTCTCCCCAAGAGGACTGAATCAGGACTTCACGCCCCAAGCAACCCCGACTTTTTCAACGAAATCCGCCGATTGCCGGCCGTTCGGATGCCCGTGGGGCAACGAGTCGAACCAAGCCGGAGCGCCCCTTCGAGGTCGTCTACGCCGCGCAAGGTTTAATCCACGGTCCCAGAAAGCCCCCGCGGTGGCAGAACGATGTGTATTGTTTCACTGAAGTCGAAGCATACAGGAGCGACGATGTTCCGGCACGTGCCGAGCCTGCTGCTGTCCGTCGTGCTCGTGTGCGCCGTTGGGCTCGCCCCGGTCTCGGCACTAGCCCGATCGAGCGGCGGCTACAGCCGGCCGAGCGTCTCCTCCTCGTCCGGCAGCTATAGCCGGCCATCGTTTAAACCGTCGTATGCAGCGCCGTCCGTCAGAGGCAGTTCGGGCGGCTATGCGACCCCCTCGCGGCGCCCCTCGACAGGATACACCTCCGCGCCGACTTCTGGCGGCGACGCGGCGATCTCGCGCCGATCCTCCGGTCAGGCATTGCAGGACTACCGCGCCAGCCAAACCCGGCCACCACCCGTGCCACAAGCTGGCTACGGCGGCGCCGGCGTCCGACGGCCGTCGACCTCCGGCTACGGTTCGGGAGGCTACAGCGGTGGTTATGCCGGCTATGCGCAACCTCGCCCCTGGACCCCGGTTTACGCCCCACCCGACTACGCCTGGGCCCAGCAGGGGCGAAGATTTGGCGTTTGGGACGGGCTCATGCTTTGGAGCTTGCTCAATTCGCTCTCGACGCCCGGCCATGCCGACTTTTTCCACAACAACGAGAAAAGCCCGGCGTACCAGCAATGGCGCGCCGAAGCGCAGCGCGCCGCCGCCGCCGACCCCGCGGTGCAGAGCAGACTGGCGGAACTCGATCAGCGCTTAGCTCAGATGCAGGGCCAGCCACGCAAGCTCGGCACTCCGCCACCCCCGGCTGCACGTTCAGGTAGTGGATGGACTATGACCTCTGTCATTGTGCTGTTGCTGATGGTCGCGGTGTTCATGGCGCTTTGGTATTGGCGCCGCCAGATGAACCCGACGGCTGCGATCCCGAACGCGCCGACGGCCCTGGGAGGCAGCTCGCTGATGCGCTTTCGCGTTGGTATGACCATCCCCGTCGACCCCAGCCCGTTCATCTTGGCGGATGGTGTCACCAAGATCAAACCGCTCGACGACGGCGGCATGATCAGCGTCGAGGCGGTGAGCGTGCTAATGGACGGCACCATTCCGCTCAACCGCCTATACCTGCCGGGCCGCGCTGCGTTTTTTCAGCTCCATCTCGGCGCCGACGGCAATCCCGACGAGTGCCGGTACTTTTCGCGCATCGACCAGATCACCCCGGCCAGCCAAGAAGAATGGGGCGCGTGGCTCGACCCAGCACAGGGCATGATCGGCTGGCCTCAATTCCAGACCAAGGACGGCAAGCTCTACGACCGCGCTTGGGCGCCGGGCGGCGAGCGGGTCGAGCCGCGTGCGCTGGTGGAGACGATCCAGGACCTCAAGGGTACCTCCAACCGCAAGTTGGCATCCATGCTTTATGTAGGTTCCACCGGGGTCGCGAGCCCAGCGCCCGAGCACGAATACATCCTGGTCACTGCTGTCGACGAGGGCGGTCAGGCTTGGGTCGACATTCATGCCGGCATCGACATCAATCCCGCCGCGCTGACCCTGCCTTCGGTCGCCCTCCCCTGAGCCATTTGGAGTATCCATGAACCCCTCGGACCCGAGCCTGTTCGGCCGCATCATTGACGCCCTTGGCGTGGGCCTGCCGCATCTGCTGCTGCAATTCGCCGTTGCTGTGGCGCTGCTCGCCGCCGGGGTCGCGATCTATATGGCAGCCACACCGTTCCGCGAACGCGAACTGATCGAGGAGGGCAACACGGCAGCCGGCGTGGTGCTGGCCGGAGCGATCCTCGCGATCGCGATCCCGATCGCGGCGACGCTGGCCACCAGCGCGCTGGTGCTCGACCTCATCGTTTGGGGAATCGTGGCGGTTCTCCTGCAACTCCTCGTCGTTGTCGGGGTGTCATTGGTGTTCCATCATCTTCGTGCCACAATCCAGCATGACAATGTCGCGGCCGCGCTGACGCTGGCGGGCACGCAACTCGCGGTAGCCCTGCTCAACGCCGCGGTCATGATCCCCAACTGACCACGAACAAGCTGCGGAGAGGCGACACATGGTCATGCAATTCATTAGCAACCTGCTAGGTGTGAAGGCCAACCAAGCGGTCAACGCAGGCATCGAGGCGCTGGTCCGCTGGGACCCGCAGGGCGCCACCGAAGCAGAAATGCGCACAATGGAGCAGCATCTGGACGAACTCGGCATGCAGGTCGCCCGAGCACGTCAGAGCTATGATCGCGAGCAGAAGGAGGCAGACACGGTCCAGACGCTGGCGCATCAGCGCTTGGCCGCGGCTGAGGCGCTGCAGAACCAGGCCAATGGCGAAACCGATCCGGCCCGCAAAACCGCTCTGGAGAAAAGTCTGGCAACGCTCCTCGACATGATGGAGAAGATGGCCCCGGACGTGGACCGCGAGACTTCGCGACGCGGTTGACGCCAAGCAGTTTCTCGAACAGCTTGAGGCGGCCTACGCTGACGCTGGCGGCAAGTTGAAGACCGCACGCAGCGAACTCGACAGCGCCCAGCGTGACATGGCTCGCGCCGCGCAACGGCGCGAGGTGGCGCAGCGGCAGGCCGAGGCAGCGCGCCAGGCGGCTGGGCTGTCGCAGACCACCAGCAGCCTCAACATCGCGCTGAAGGCGATGAATGAGAACGCCGCGAGGGATCTGGCCTCGGCCGATGCCGCGGCGGCTAAAGCGAAGCTGCTAGCGCCGACGCACCCCGAGAAAGACGATCCAAACATCGCCGCCGCGATGGCCGCCGCGTCGGGCCAAGGGCCGGCGCCAATCGGTGTAGCCAATCGACTGGCGGCCTTGAAAGCGAAGCTAGGGTAGCAGCAATTACTCCTTTCTATCCCGTTGGTTAAGCGAGTTGGTCAGAGATAAATTCCGAACGCATTGCGCGTGTGCAAACGATCCTCCGGGGAAGGGGTTCTTTTGCGCTCGACCAGGGTGGTGTTCTTGCGGTGGCGCCAACGTCACGCTACGCTGTCGCAAACGGGAGGGACGATGATACTCAGGAGTTCATTCTGGCCGTCGGGTTGGCGTTTGCGTTAGTCGGCGCTGCCCAAGCCGCTGATCCGCAGACTTTAAAAACCGAGGACAGCGCGACGAAGTTCTGCAAGGCAGGCAACGTGGTGTGGTTCAATCCGGAATCGAAAATCTACTTCGCACCTAGCTCGCAGTTTTACGGCAAGACTAAGGCTGGCGGCTTTACCTGTCGCGCGTTCGCCGACAAGGCGGGCTTTAAGGCGAGCAAGGGGAATTAGTGTCGTCGAACCGTGGTTACACCCTCATATCCGGCATGCCATGGCCGCTCGACAATTCGCCACTGTCAGGATGACGGGATATCTGCCCTTACGCCGCACGATCGCCTCCTCGATGGTACATTTATAATCCGTGTGCAATTCGGCAAGTAGCGATGGCCTTCGCGAGGAAAGCGACCGGATCATCGTCTACGATGACGTTGAAGCCATCAAGGAAGTGGCCAGAAATGAAACGTTGCTGGCGCCGTTGTCGCTGCCGGCGTGCTGTACCTGATCGCTAGCGGCAAGAGTGGATCTCGCAGGCGGTTTCGCTTCCAATAGTTACGGTGAGTACTTGCAAAGCGGCTATTCCCTCAGCGGCCCGTTGACGAAGTCGAATTTCATTGATGCCGTTGGCAGCGGAAGGGCGGATCGGAATTTGCGGCATGGCGATGGGGCGGGAGAGCGATCGGCAAGGCGATCTGATCGTGACCTGGGATGAGATGCCGCGCTCACCGGGACATGTGTTCTACGACCGGCTTCAGGAAGTGCTGCTCGCCGGCGGCTTTGACCGGTTTGTCGAGACGGCGTGCCAGCCCTATTACGCGCCGAAGATGGGTGCCCCATCGGTGCCGCCGGGGCGTTACTTCCGGATGCACATGATCGGCTATTTCGAGGGGATCGCCAGCGATCGCGGCATTGCCTGGCGCTGTTCGGATTCGATGTCGCTGCGCGATTTTTTGCGGCTGGAAAGCCGCGAGAAGGTTCCCGATCACTCGTGGCTGTCGAAGACGCGCGGACGGCGGGCCGTGGAAGTCCCGCATCGCCGAACCCAGGCAGCCCGGCTTTTCACGCTGGCACGGCGACGACAAGGCCCGTGCGGCGGTCTACGCAAACCGCACCCGCCTGGGTTCGCGGGTCGGCAAGAAGGCGATGCGGCGGCGGGCGGAAATCGTCGAGCGATCCTTCGCCCACAATCTCGACCGAGGCGGCATGCGCCGGACCTGGCTGCGCCGACGTTGAAAACGTCCACAAGCGCTATCTGGTCCACGTCGCCGGACACAATCTCGGCATCTTGATGCGGCTGCTGATCGGGGCTGGAACCCCCAGAGAGGCGGCGGCCAAGCTGCTCGTCTATCTGCTCTTCGTCTGCACCGAGGAGGCCGTCGCGATCATCCTCGTCGCCGCGTCCGGCGACGACTTTGCCGTCCTGGTGATCGAGGTCGCCAATGAACCAGCCTGATCAAACCGCCACTTCGGCAACGGGCTGTCAGGGCCTGGCTTCATCGTCGAGATGGTGCCGACCGCGGGTTTCATCTCAGGTCGCTCCCCTGACGTTAGCGCTCCCGGCTATTCTCAAGTGAGGTTCTCAGGGGCGGTGCGAGAACGCACCAAAACGGGGGAGAAAACGATGTCGATGTCCAAGCGCTTCGGAGCCGAATTTCTCGGCACGTTCTGGCTGACTTTCGGCGGCTGCGGTGCTCGCGTGAGGGTTGATCAGACCAAACCCATGGGCATCAAACGCCGGGCAACTCGGGATCGGCGGGAAGTCACCCAATCTACCCATTCACCGGCCGCGCTCTGAAGGGCAGGTTTGGGGCAACTCCCGCCGATCCCGGCCAGCCCCGAAGGGCGCCCTTGGTGGGTCCGCCGCCTGCCGACAGCGAAGGTCGGGTCTTGGCTGCACTGCCGCCGTTGCCAAGGAGCTCCATTGGCACGCCAAGCGGGTCAACCATTCGGTCGCCACCGCGCGAGTGGGCCATGGCCAAATCCCAGTTCGCCGTGCTGTTCGGCGAGCGCTTCACAATGGCCTTGGCCTAACCAGTTAACCCGCCCCGCCGCGCACGAAATTTCTGACAGTCCCCCCGTCTGCGCACCGAGCTTCTCCATCTTGGCGCCGTGCTGCGCATCTTCCGTCCCGACTTCGCAGCCGAAGGCTTGCCGGTACGGCATCGGCACCGCACGCCGTCGCCCTACTTCGGCCACGGCGAATTGACGCGGCGAATTTACGATGTGCTTCGCGAGCGCGGTGTGATTTCGAGCCGCGATGTCGCCGACAAGGCGATGCACGATAAGCGGCTTGATCCCGCGACTGATTCGGAGATGCGTGCCTGGGCGGCAACGACCTTGCCGAGAAGCTCGGCAGCGCGCTGCTGAATTTTTGCCACCCTGTCGTCCCGGTTCGCGGGATTGACGATGAGCCCCTTGGGCACGTCCAGGAGATCGCACAGATCCTGGAGCGGGCCGAGCGGTAGATCGCGCGGGCGATCGATATGCTTGAACTCTGTGATCTCGGCAATTCCAATCTTGGCGAACTGGTCGATGCTGGCCGCGTCGATCCTTTTGGCACCAAGACTGAGAACGATGTCCCCGCTGTGGACCAGGGCGGCCAGGACCACGCTCAGAAACTCAGGCTCAATCCGAAATTTGGTCCAGTAGTCGACGCCGGCCTCCGACGCGATCAACTCGGACCGATTAAGCACCTGGCCTTGCCCTTTCTGGCTCAAAACATCCAGGACCTGTTTGCCGTAGCGGGAGTTACGTGGCTTGAGCGTTTCGCTATCCAGCAACTCCAGCGCGTCCAGGATCGCGGCGCCCTGCTTGCTTTTCACGCCGCCGGCAATCCACCGCAATGCCTCCTGCGCAGCCTGATCACGGTTTTGCCGCGTGACCAGAACACTGAAGATCGGATACTCAGGGCTCTTGTCGGCAAAATGCGGCGCCAGGAGCGCGGAGCCAGCCGTGTCGACATAATCCTTCACGGTCGCATTAGGCGGCAGCTTGCCGCGAACGACTTCCAGCAACGTCTTCGATCGCCCCTGGTGCACGACCTCAACGGCTGTCGGCATATGCTCGCGGAGCCATTCCGTCAGCGTTCGGAGGTGATCGCCGGCTTTATCTTCGTAGATTTTCTTGTTGCTGCCCGATGCCGATGCAGCCTGCTCGCGCGCACCCGCGTACAGGCGCAGCGCGCGGTCGAACGAGTCGTCGCGATCTTTCAGCCTGAAAAAGACCTCATCCGCCTTCTTTTCATCCTTGAAGTAGGGGGTATCGAATGGCTGCAGGAAATAAAGGTAGAAATCGCGCGCCGGCTGCGCGGTCGAGCGCTCATTGGGGGCGCCGAAAAACAGGTAACCGCTCCGGCCTGCGCGCCGCTCCCGCCACTCGATCTCGTGCTCCCAGATGCGGTATCCGGTCACGTAGGGCGGCGCGTCCGCGTCTTCCAGAACCACGCGCCGTAGAGCGTCGAAGTAGTACCGATGTAGCTGCGCGTCACCGAGGGTCTCTGCCCGCTTTTCGATGAGGGAGTCGAAATCGACGTCCTTCTTGAGGTCGAGAAAATACTGGCCGTTTTCCTTGTTGAAGCTGAGGAACTGCCCGCTCACCGTGCGAAGCAACTCCTTTAGCACTGTTTCGACGAGAGTGCGGAGAAAGTCAGCGTCCTTCTCGGGCACCGGCAGCATGAGGCAGAGATCGTCTCGCAGCTCTTCTGCTGTCGCTCCGATCGGCGAATAGATGTCGGAGGTCGTGAGGCGGTGGACCGACAGCGCGTGTACGATCCGAATAGCGGCCGGCTTATACTGCGGGCGAGTGAAGGCTTGCTGCGCGCGCATCGAGCACGCCACTGCGATCGATGACCTCCTTGCCGCAGGGTCGGATCGGAAAGACGGATTGTCTCGCGGCACGCTCCAGTAGGAGTCATAGGCGATCAAACCGGTATCGTTGGCAGGAACGTCCTGGTCGATGATCCTGCGGATGGCAGCGCTGAGGGTCTTCAGCACCTCGCGCTTTTCCGCCACCTAGACCCGCTCGAACGTGTCGAGGTAGGCCGGATGGACAGGGAACAGACGGACGAACTCCTCCATCCGCTCATTCATCGAGCCATAGAGCGGGGCGAACTGCTTGAGGTGCTCGCGGATCAGCGCCTGCTGCTTCGAAGCCTTTTTCAGAATCCGTTCGGCGACGACGAAGGCGACGTCATCGCGAGCAATGCGAACCTGCTCGAAGCGGTCCTTCACGCGACGGAGAGTATCGGCGACGAATTGGAAGCGCGGATTGTCGAACAGGCTTTCCTGCACGCCAGCGATGAAGCGGAACCGTGATCCCCTACAGACTTCACCAAGCTCGCGCAGAAACGACAGGTCGAGGCTTGAAGCTTGATCGGCCCGCGAACGCAAATAGTCGAGCAGCTCATCAAGGACGAGGATCAGCCCATGATCGGGATGTGCGGCCTGAAATGCCGCCATCATCTCCTCAAAGGCGCTCTTGTTCTCATGTCGATTGTCGGTCGACGGGAATTCGTACGAAACCCCGAACCGCGTCAGACCGTCCTCCAGCACGGAGCACACAATGTCTCGGAGCGACATCGTGGTGGAACCGATCTCGGCACGGATAACGCGAAACCGCCCGGCTATGTCGGCGGCATGCTCAGCAACTTTCGGATTGGTCAAGCCCGAAGCGAGGTCAGCGTGCTCCGCGATGGCCGATATGACGGCCATTAAATGAGACTTACCCGTTCCGTAATTTCCGACGACGAAAATGCCCTTGTTGTCCGCGGCTTTGTCGAACTGCAACTGAGGAAACACGAGCTCGCAGAGCAGCTCTGCCATCCGATCGGAAATAACGAACGACCCGACCAGTCGGCGCGCATCCATGATGGAGTTGGCTTCCCGGAGCTGGACTACGGTTTCGATCGGCTCGAGTTGAATGAGACTCTGAGTATTTCATTTCGTCTCCTCCCCGGGCGATCCCACGTCGTCCTGCTCGGAACCCTCGGCTTTAATGAACACCGCTTGGGGCATTGGATATCGCCGAGCCTCCGGATGACCCGGCTCAGCATAGGTAAGAGACGAACCATCGAAATTTGCCGGCCATGCGGCGATGATCGTTCGGTTCCGCGAGAGGGATTGGACGAGCCGGAGCGGATCCTGAGCCAGCTCTTTCGCAAAAAGCAGCTCGATGTTATCGAGAAGAACGACCTCGGACCCCTCATCGCGAATGGTATCGTCGAGAATACCGGCGACTCGCACGGCGCGCTGGCGGCGTGTCAAATCCAGAAGTTTCTCGGAAACGCGGAGATTGACATTCACACGCGGCCAATCGTGTCGTGCCGCAAGGTCAGAAAGTGCGGCAGTTTTGCCCGTGCGGGCAGGCCCTACCGCCAGAATCAGCTTGTAATAAGCGTCCTGTGTTTGGGGCAGAACGTCCTGGATCTGCGAACAAAGGGAGGTTGCCACGTTAGGGTCGTGCCCCGTGAGGTGGTGTAGGAGCGATGCTCCTCGGCGGGTTTCGTCGCCACATCAGGCTGCCCCCATAGGCAGCCTGTTGGTTTGATCATCGCTGAGCGGGGCGATGGTTTCCAGGGTCCTGTGTCCGGCGCTTTGAACCGCCCGCTCGTGATTGTCCCAGCGGCTAGCTAGCCTAGCACCGATGCGATAGCATGCGGAGATGCGGGGGCGCGCCAGCCAGACGCGCTGCAACCGGGTGGAGACACTGATCCGGGCGGCTGGCCTTGGCCATGATGCCGGCCGTCCAATGCTCCGCTCCCACCAAGCCGATCGCGTAGAGACGCCCATCTCCAGCTGGTCGGTGATTTGATCGAGGGCCATAGAAAGGTGAACGTCTCCATCTCAAGGCTTGTGGGTTGAGGGGACGGGGTTTTTGCGGGGCGCATCGCCCCGGCGGTCACGGCGGCAATTTGGCCAGACGCGCGGCGAGGGTTGAGAAGCCGAGCTGATAGGGGAAGCCGGTCGGCAGCGAGATCTTGATCTTGGTGACCAGTTCGGTGATCCGGACGGCAACCTTGATCAGGCTGAGGCGCAGGGTGTCGAACTGGGCGTCACGCCAGAACGATGCGTTCGGCGCCAAGCCGCGCAGCGTGTGCATCAGCCAATACGCGGCGGTGTGGATCAGCAGCCGAAACTGGTTGGCGGTGGCCTTGGTGCAGGATGTGCGGTCCGAGGCGAGGTGCAGATCGACGCCATGGCGGTGATGGACGACCGGGTACTCCTGCTGTAGAGCGACAATTATGATTGACCGCCGCGCAATCCTAATCGTCGCCGGGCATGCTCCGCTGAAGGGTCGGGGGCAGACAATCGAAGCGGGCGCCTTGGGTGATGAGAAGGGAACGATGGGACCGGACGGCGGCGCACTCTGCTGCTGCCGCTCGATCCGCCTCGGGTCGATGGGTAAGCTTGGACGATTGGCAATTAAGTATCTATAAAGGATATAATTTTTTTCTTCTTTGATCGGACACCCCATCCCGAGGTCATTATGGACCCCGTCGCAGCGGCCGGTCCGACCACGCGCACACAATGCTGTAAATGGCTACCCGTCTCGGAGTAGTCGAGAGTGGCTGGGTCCGCCCGAAGCCGAAATCGCTTCGGGTGTTTCCGTGTCCGACTGGTGTCCGAAAACGGCTCGTCCGCGAGCGTCTCGATGTAAGCATCCGCCGAAGACCGCGGCGGGTTGGTGGGTTGCGGAGCGCCGCGAGGCAGCATCGGTCAAGATCGTCGAAGATTTCTGCCTCTTTCGGTCTCCCGGCTTCTCGATCTTCGGGTGTGTCCATGCTGCGGCGCAGCTTGGCGCACATCAGCCACGCCGTCTTGTAGGAGCCGAGGGCAAGTTGGCGTTGCAGTTGCAGCGCCGAGATGCCGTTGGAATGGGTCGCCAGAACCAGGTGGTCAGCGCCAGTTTGGAGTGATGCATGATGGTGCCGGCGGTCACCGAGGTCTGCTTGCCGCAGCTGGCGCATTCCCTGGTCCACGCCTTGGTTTGCAGCGCCCACGCTTTGCCGTTGCCGCACCGGGGCACGCGAAGCCCTCTGGCCAGCGCGCCGCGAACAGGTACTTGACGCACGCCGCCTCATCGCCAAAGCGCCGCTGGAAGTCAATCAAGGAGCGGGGAAAGTCGGTCATCTTCGCCACCGGAGACCATCGAGTTCGTGATTGGTTCTAACGCGAACCCACCCCAGCGGCTACAACATTTTGTAGTCCCGGATGCAGAGGGATATGCCTTTATTGTATATAATATATAATACCCGAGACACCCTGCGCTGAGTCGCGAGGCATCGAAAATCGTTGAATTTGCGACCGGTGCTTGGTTTGATCCCCGCATGTTGATCCGGGAGTGGATCGATGGTGGCATTGGGAGTGTCAGAGCGGCTCAGTCCGGAAGCCCTTCGCTCGGCCTCGCGCAGCGAGCGGGGCGCCAAAGTGCGGGCGCGGATGCTGGCCATTGCGCGTCTGCTGGAAGGCGGGGAGCGACGGCCCGCCAATTCGGCATGTCCCAATCGGAGCGACGTGACTTTGGTATTACAAATATTAGCTTGCAGCCTGGGCTAAGAGGTCCCCGTGGGAGCGGCTGATGGCGAAGCATTTGTCGAGCACGCAACCGGACCCGTTCGAGGAACTAGAGGTTTTGATCCTTGACCATTGTCTCAACGTCGCTGCGAGGGCCAATAATCACCACCAAGGACCCCTTTAGGTTTTTAGGTTGATGTATCGGTGAAGAGGCGAGCGATGAGGGCCTGCGCATCGCGCTGAACGAGCTTCAGGTGCTCCTCGCCAAGGAAGCTTTCAGCGTAAATCTTGTAGACATCCTCCGTTCCCGATGGCCGGGCGGCAAACCACCCGTTCCTGGCGATCACCTTGATTCCGCCGATCGGCTTCGTTGTTGCCGGGGGCTCTGTTCAGTTTCGCTTCGATCGGCTCCGCCAGCCAACTCCTTGGCGTCGATGCCTGCGGGATCCAGCTTCGCGAGAAGCGCCTTCTGGTCGTGCGAGGCCGGCGCGTCGATCCTCTCGTAGAAGGATTTGCCCAGGTCCTGCGTCACGGATGCATAAAACCGGTTGGGATCATGGCCGGTTCGCGCGGTTATTTCCGCAGCGAGCAGGCCCATGATCAGTCCGTCCTTGTCGGTCGTCCACACCGCCCCATCTCGCCGCAGAAACGATGCGCCGGCGCTTTCCTCGCCGCCGAACGCCAGCGATCCGTCGATCAGGCCGTTGCTGAACCATTTGAAGCCCACCGGCACTTCGATGAGCTTGCGTCCCAGCTTCGCCGCGACGCGATCGATCATGCTGCTGGAGACGACGGTCTTGCCGATGGCGCTGTCACGAGCGCCACTCCGGCCGGTTCGCGCACAAATAGGAAATCGCCGCCGCAAGAAAGTAATTCGGGTTCATCAGTCCACCCGACGGGCAGACGATTCCATGCCGGTCCGCGTCGGTGTCGTTGGCGAAGGCGATATCGAATTTTTCCTGCAGCGCGATCAGCCGCGTCATCGCGTAGGGCGACGAGCAGTCCATCCGGATCTTGCCGTCCCAATCCACGGTCATGAAACGAAACGTTGGATCGATGGCATCGTTCACGACGGTCGCATCGATCTTGTAACGCTCGATGATCGGCTGCCAATACTGAACGGCGGCGCCTCCCAGCGGATCGATTCCGATGCGGACGCCCGCGCCGCGGATCGCCTCCAGATCGACGACATTGGCGAGGTCGGCGACATAGGGGGTGATGTAATCATGGGCATGAATGCACGCCGCCTTGCGCGCGCGCTCATAGGGAATGCGAGCGACGCCGTCGAGTTTCTTGACGAGGAATTTGTTCGCCGCTTTCTCGATCCAGCCCGTCACGTCCACATCTGCCGGGCCGCCATTGGCAGGGTTGTATTTGAAGCCGCCCTCGTCGGGCGGATTGTGCGACGGGCTGATCACGATCCCGTCCGCCAAACCCGTCTTTTTACCGCGATTGTAGGACAGGATCGCGTGCGAGATCACCGGGGTCGGCGTATAGCCGCGGTGCTCGTCGATCATCGTCTCCACGCCATTCGCCGCGAGCACCTCGATGGCGGTGGCGAAAGCGGCCTCCGACAGCGCGTGCGTGTCCATACCCAGGAACAGCGGCCCGCCGATGCCGGCGTGGCGGCGGTAAAGGCAGACGGCCTGGGTGATCGCCAGGATATGCGCTTCATTGAACGCGGCCGCGAACGCCGAACCGCGGTGCCCCGATGTGCCGAACGCGACACGCTGCGAGGCGATCGCAGGGTCGGGCGTCAGCGCGAAATACGCGGTCATCAGGCGAGGAACATTGACCAGCAGCGATCGCGGGACCGGTTTGCCGGCGAGCGGGCTTATGCGTTCCGACATGGCAGCCTCACGATGATCCCAGAACGACCTGCACCCGGTGGGTGGCGCCGTCATCCACCAAGGGGATGAGAAATTCTTTGGTTTTCCGCCAGTATTTCGTCGTCGAGCTTGATCGAGAGGACGCCGCGACAGACGCCACGCGGGTTTTCCACCGCGATCTCATAGCGAGCCGAGCGATAGCGGAAGACGATCTCGAAACCCGGCCAGTCGCGCGGGATGCAAGGATCCAGCAGCAGATTGGCACCCTGCAACGCGAAATCCCAGAAGCCCTTCCAGCGTCACGCGGTACATCCACCCGGCCGAACCCGTGTACCAGGTCCATCCACCACGTCCGACATGCGGCGGTTCGGAATAGAGATCGGCGCAGACCACATAGGGCTCGACCTTGTACCGGTGAATTCCGGTCGGGCTATCGGAGTGGCGGATCGGATTGAGCATCGACAGCAACTCTCCCGCCCTGTCGCCGTCGCCCTGCATGACGAAGGCCAGCGCAGCCCAAACCGCGGCGTGGGTATACTGTCCGCCATTCTCGCGAATGCCCGGCGGGTAGCCTTTGATATAGCCGGGATCATGCGCGGGATGGTCAAAGGGCGGGGTGAACAGCAGCAGCAATTTATCGTCCCGGCGCACGAGGTATTTGTCGACGGCCGCCATGGCGCGCGCGGTGCGCGTCGGATCCGCGGCACCCGAGATGACGGCCCAGGACTGGGCAATCGAATCGATGCGGCATTCATTGTTGGCGACGGAGCCGAGCGGCGACCCGTCGTCGAAATAGGCCCGGCGATACCAGTCGCCGTCCCAGGCTTCGCGCTCCAGCGCCTCGTTCAGCAACGCCGCTTGCCGCCGCCACTCCGCCGCTCGCTGCGGATTGGCATGCTGCTCGGCCAGATCGGCGAAGGCGATCAGCGCCGAATAAAGGAACCAGCCAAGCCAAACGCTCTCGCCCTTTCCGCCCTCGCCCACCCCGTCCATACCGTCGTTCCAGTCGCCGGTGCCCATCAGCGGCAAGCCGTGCGCGCCGGTTCCGAGGCTCTTGTCGAGGGCCAGCGCGCAATGCTCGAACAAACTCGCTTTCGTGCCGGAACTCGTCGGCTGAAAGAAGGCGTCACGCTCGCTGTCTTTCAACACGGGCCCCTCCAGGAAAGGGACCATCTCGTCAAGCACGGCGATGTCGCCGGTGACCTGGACATAGTGGGCAACGACATAGGCCAGCCAGCCGCGGTCATCGGAGACGCGTGTGCGGACACCGCGTCCGGATTCCGGCAGCCACCAATGTTGAACGTCGCCTTCGACGAACTGCCGTGCCGCGGCCGTCAGAATATGTGCGCGCGCGATTTCGGGCCGCGATACGCACAGCGCCATCACGTCCTGCAACTGGTCGCGGAAGCCGTAGGCGCCGCTCGCCTGATAGAAGGCAGTGCGCGCCCATACCCGGCACGCCAGCGTCTGATAGGGAAGCCAACGGTTGAGCAGAATGTCCAATGCGCGGTCGGGGGTCTTGACCTGCACGACCCCGAGGGTCTCGTCCCATTGCCGGGTCACTTCGGCGAACACCGCGTCGAGATCGGCCTCGCGATATTTCACAAGCAGAGATTGCGCCTCGAGCTTTGTGGCCGACTGGCCGAGAAAGAAGACGATTTCGGTTGTGCCGGCGACGCTCAGTCTCACCTGCGCCTGGAGCGCGCCGCACGGATCGAGGCCGGCGCCCACGCGATTGGACAGGAGCGCCCCGGGCGTCAAAGCGAGCGGCCGGTCCATCGCGCCGTCGCGACCCAGGAATTCAGTCCGGTCGCAGGTCCATGCCGTTTGCCGGCCGTTCAGATCTGCAAACGCCACCCGCTCGCTGAACTGCTCGCTCCATGGATTTCGCGCGAAGATCGCGCCGGTTTCGGGTTCGATCTCAGTGACGACGAAAGGCGCGCTCGCCGAACGGTTCTGGCCGAGGACCCATTCCACATAGGCCGTAATCGACAGATGCCGCGCGCGTCCCGAATGATTGACGATCTTCAGCCGAGAAATCTTGATCGAATCGTCGACCGGCACGTATTGCAGTAGCTCGAGCGAAATGCCGTGCGAGGCATGGTCGAATTTGCTGTACCCCTGTCCATGCCGCACGGCATAGGACGCCGTCTTCTCACGGATGGGAAGCGCGGTCGGTCCCCACACCTCGCCGGTATCCTCGTCGCGTACATAGATCGCTTCGCCGGGCCCATCGCAGACGGGATCGTTCGACCATGGCGTCAGCTGATTCTGCTGACTATTTACCGACCAGGTGAAGCCGCTGCCATCGGTCGAGACCTGGAAGCCAAATGACGGGTTGGCGACGACGTTCAACCACGGCGCCGGCGTGCGGGCATCGCCTTCGAGGATCGTCAAATATTCGCGGCCGTTATTTGTGAACCCGCCGAGCCCGTTGAAGAACTCCATCTCCGGGCGCAGCAACGGTGTTTCGGGCGCCGCGGTCGGCGGAGACGGCCTCCGGGCAGGAGGTGCGCTGGCCGGATTTAGATCGCGGGCGCGTTTGATCTGCCCGCGCAAGGAACCACGATCGCCATGGAGCACCGCACGGGCGCAGGTGTGAAGCAAACCGCAAATTTCGGGGGAGACGAGATCGGCGCGCAGGACGAACACGGCGCCGCGCGGACCGTCGCCCGGAATCCGAGGCATTGACTGGTTCATCCGCACGAGCGCGTCGAGCGAACCCTGCAGGTCCTGGACATAGGACGCCGCGCGCTCGTTGAGGATCACTAGATCGACTGCCAGCTGTTTCAAGCGCCAATATTCGTGAGCGCGCAAAAGCTGCCGAACGAGTTCGAGGTGACGGTCCTCCTCGACCCGAACCAGCACGATGGGCAGATCGCCGGAAATTCCCTGCGCCCAGAGCATTGACGCCTTGCCTGCGCCGCGCTTGAGGATTTCGGAGGACGGCCGCAGTGTCGAATCGGAATAGAGGATATGATTGGCAAGGCGCTGGAATAGATGCGCCTTGTCTGAATCGATACCGAGATGGTGAAGCTGCATCTGCGCCTGCGTCCAGGCAAGCGTCTTCACCCGTTCGAACGCGGTCGGATCATGATGCTTGTCGGCCAGATCGAGCACGTCTTCGCGTGACGAGGCGGCCAGCGTCCAGAACGCGACGCGAGCGGTTGCTCCGCGGGGAATCCGCACGTGCCGGCGTAGGCTGAAGATCGGATCGAGCACGGCGCCGACTGTATTGGAAAGTGGCCAGCCTTCGGCGATAGCGGCAGGCGAACGGATGGTTTGCCCGCGTCCAAGAAAGCGCGCGCGATCGGTCTCGAATTGTACGTCGCCGGAGCTTTCGCCTTCGACGACGGCGAGATGCGCCACCCAGACGAGCGGGTCATTTGACGAGCGCCGCCGGCGTGTCGCGAGGATCGCGCCGAGACCGGAAACAAACTCCGTCTCCACGAAAAGCGCCGCGAAGGCCGGGTGCGCCACATCGTCGGCCTGCCGTGCGAGGGCGATTTCGGCATAGGAGGTGAGTTCGATGTCCCGCGTTTGGGTTCCGTGGTTGGTGATCGAAACCCGGCGAACCTCCGCGTCGTCTTCGGGCGAGACGATGATCTCGAGCGTCGTCGTGACGGTTGCGTCGCTACGGACGATCTCGGCGCGGTCTTCCGAGAACGTCACCCTATAACTGTCGGGCTCCGCCTTGCTTGGCTGGTATCCGGCTGACCAGGTGTCGCCGCTGCCCACATCGCGCAGAAAGATGTAGGCACCCCAGCCGTCGCCGGTGACGTCCTCGCGCCAGCGAGTGATCGCGACATCGTGCCACCGGCTGTATCCGGATCCCGCCGCCGTGACCATCGCCGAATAGCGCCCATTCGACAAAAGGTGGGTGCGCGGCACGCGCGAATGCGCCGACGTATAATGCCGCTGAGCATCTGGAACGACGCCGGCGTGCTCCGCTGCCGCGCTCGCCTGCTCCTCGGGTGGCCTCGCGACAGCGACATCGCGCGGCATGCGCTCTTGCAGCAGGAGTTCCGCCGCTCGCACGATCGGTTCGGCATGAAACCGCGCGCGCATCCGGCCGTCCTGGAGCGCGTTAGCGATACTGACGACGGTCATTCCCTGGTGGTGGGCCATGTAGGCGCGGATGATTGCGACCCTGACGCCTTCCGGCAGGCGGGAGCGGGTGTAGTCGAGCGCCTCATACCAGCCATAGATGCCGCAGGTGCCGATGTCCGCCATGCGCTTGAAATTCTGCGCCGCGGCGGCGGGGTCGATCATGGCCGCCAGCCCGCTTGCATAGGGCGCGATGACGGTGCTCTCGCCGAGCCCCCGCTTAAAGCCCAGATCGGGAACCCCGAAACTCGAATATTGGTAGGTATGCTCTATGTCGCGTACGTTGTACTCCGACTCCGACATGCCCCAGGGCACCCCGAGGCCGTCGCCATATTTCTCCTGCCGCCACACGACCAGCCGGTCGGTCTGATCCAGCAAACTGCCGGCGGGCGCGCGCATCACCAGAGAAGGCATCAGATATTCGAACATCGACCCAGACCACGAGATCAAACCCGAGCTGCCGCCGATCGGCGTCAAGGTGCGTCCCAGCCGGAACCAATGCTTGGCGGGCAAATCGCCCTTGGCGATGGCGATGAAGCTCGCAAGCCGCGCTTCCGAAGCGAGCAGGTCGTAAAAATTGGCATCAAGACTTCCGTCGCCGTCGCGATAGCCGATCGAGAGAAGCTGGCGATCAGGATCGAACAGGAAGCCGAATTCCATGCCATCGAACATGGTTTTGGTGAGATCGGCGATCGCTGCAAGGCGATGATGAGAGCGATCGGGCGGCGCCGGCGGATTTTTCCAGCGCTTCCATCAATGGCGTGAGGTCGTCCCCTTGTGGCCCGCCCTGCAGGCGGGTCGCGAGCATGCGCGATACCGCTTTGCAGTGCTCGGGGAGTGCGGCCAAGGTGGGGAGTGTGTCCAGCAGTGCGGCGGTTTCGTCGGCAGCCAAGATTTCGGGAGTGAGCAGGCTCGCCCACGGCATCAGCAAATCGATCTCCTGCCGATGGGCGAGGACGGACGCATGCAAGGCCTCCGCCCAGACGGTGATTTCCGCCTCGCGCCGCATGCCGCCGCATTCGAGCGATCGGGCGCGCGCGCAGGTCACGATCGCTGTCGGCCATTTGCGTCAGATCCGACAGGCGTTTGGCAATGCCCGCCGGCTTTGACGGAGCGTTCTGAAGGGCGGCGGCGAAGACATCGATGGCTTCGTCCAGCCTTGCATGAACAGCACTCGGCGCCCGCCGCTCCTCGGTCTGCAGACGCGCGGCGTCGCGCACGAGCGCGATGGTGTCATTGAGCCCCGATATCCAATTTTGATTGCCGATCGGACCGGCGGCGATCTCGCGACAGGCATTGCCCAGCACAATAAGATGGCCGGCAAGATTGCCGCTATCCACCGAGGAGATGTATTTCGGCTCCAACGAGCGTAGGTCGCTCGTATCGTACCAATTGTAAAAATGACCTCGGAAGCGCTCCAATTTTGCCATCGTCGCGAATGTCGCCTCGAGCCGCTCCAATGCGCCAAGCGTTCCCAACCAGCCGAAATCGCGCGCGGCGACGACCGAGAGGAGATACAGCCCCAGATTGGTTGGCGAGGTGCGGTGGGCGATGACCGGCGCGGGATCCTCCTGAAAATTATCGGGCGGCAGCATGTTGTCTTCCGCGGTGACGAACTTTTCGAAGAAGCGCCAAGTGCGCCGCGCGACCAGCCGGAGCGCCAAGGCGTTCGCCGGCGTGACCGACAAATGACCGGCCGCGGATGGCGGCTGGCTCGCCCACCGCGCGACGAGCGGCGACAGCACCCACAAAGCCACGAACGGCGCCGCGATCGGCCAGCTTTGCAGCCCCAGGGAATAAAATATTATCGCGACGACGCCGGCGGACCCCAGACTTGCCATGACCTGCAAGCCGAGTCCGCGGCGGTCGAACCGGGAGTCGTCCGTCGTCTGCGCTGCCGTTACCCATTCGAGCAGGTGACGCCGGCGAATGAACAGACGAAACAGTGTGCGCACCACCGCATCGACCATAACCCAGGCCTGATGCGCGAGGAAGGTGACGAGGAACGCACTCTGCAACAGGCCGAGGGCAAAATCGCCGCGCAGCGTACGAAGGTGATTGCGCAGCGAAACGCCCGCACGGTGCGGAACAACGCCGGCGATCGCCGGCAGCAGCGGAGGCAGCGCGATGGCTGAGAAGAATATACGCGGTCCAAATCTCGGCGGCCGCCATCGGTAGCAGCCAGCCAATCAGCATGGCGAGAAGGGCGGCCGGCGCGGAGAGCGAGCGGCGCAGATTGTCGAGCAGCTTCCACCGCCCCATCAACGGGAGCGGGGTTTTCCGCGAGCCGTTGCGGGCTGTGCGCCGAAAGCCGAAAATCCAGGGCAACAACTGCCAGTCGCCGCGGACCCAGCGATGCTGGCGCGCCGCAGCGACCGCGTAGCGCGAGGGAAACTCCTCGACCACCTCGATGTCGGACACGAGACCTGCACGCGCAAAAATGCCTTCCAGCAGATCGTGGCTGAGGACCGAATTTTCCGGAATCTGTCCTTCGAGTGCGGCCTCGAAGCTGTCGATTTCATAGATACCCTTGCCGCAAAAGGAACCCTCTTCAAACAGGTCCTGGTAGACGTCGGAAACCGCGAGCGCGTAGGGATCGAGCCCATTGGGGCCCGAAAAGGCGCGCTGGAACAGGGATCCGTCGCTACCGATGGGCAACGATGGTGTCACGCGGGGCTGAAGCATACCGTGGCCGCGCACGACCACGCCGGCATGAGGATCGAAGTAGGGTCGGTTGAGGGGATGCGCCATCTTTCCGACGAGCCGCTTCGCAGCCCCGATCGGCACCCGTGTGTCGGCGTCGAGGGTGATGACATAACGAATGCCGGAGGGCAGCAAGGGAGCACGGTCGCCGATTGGCGTGAACGTCGTGTCCGTGGCGCCGCGAAGCAGCCGGTTGAGTTCGTGCAGCTTGCCGCGTTTGCGCTCCCAGCCGATCCACCTTCCCTCACCCTCGTTCCAGATGCGCCGGCGATGGAGCAGGAAGAAGCGCGTGCTGTTCCCGGCCGACCCATAGCGCGTGTTCAGCCGCGCAATGCCGGCGGCCGCTTCGTCGAGAAGAGTTTCGTCGTCGGCGTCGTGCTCGGTCGCGCAATCGCACCAGTCGGAGATCAGCGCAAAACTGAAATTGTCGTCCGGATTGGCAAGGTGATGATCCTCCAGCCGCTCGATCTGCTTCGCGATCGCCAAAACGCCAGTGAGCAATGTCGGCACGACGACGATTGTGCGCAGTTCCGGCGTGATCCCGTCGCGCAATTCCAATCCCGGTAAAACATTCCCACCGACCTGTCGGGTTATCGCGCGGTTCACGATTGCGACCGCGACATCCGAGGCTGCAACGAGGCCGACAATCGCCAGGACAAGAAGCGGCCAGCCGGTGGCCCCGGCCTCCCCGACGGCAAGTAGTGCGAATGCGAGGATCGCCGCGGTGACAACCGCGATCATGCCCACATAACTCATCACGCCGAGATCGGAATTGAGCTGGAAAAGCCGGGTCCGGAACGGCACTCGGCAGCCAAGTTCCTTCTCGAAGGCACGGCGGCCTTTTGCGATGAGGCAATACCCTGGATCGCTTCCGCACCGTGGGATGGAACCCTTTTCGGCTGGCTGGGCGGTCGGCCTCCTGGCGGCCGCTATCGCTTGCTTCGTGACATCGACTTCGTCGTGGCCCGACTCACGCGCGAGTTCCTCGATCGCGCGCCGGTAACGGTCGCGTGTTGAAAAATCCATCGCCGCGAAATCGCTGGCGCCGCGCAACACCGCATCGACCGGACTGACGCTTTCGAAGAACTCGGCCCAATTGATCATCGAGACCAAGCGCATGCTCGTGATCACGCTGCGGACCGTCACATCGGTTGCGCTCTGGCGCTGAAACTCATCGCGGACGATCTGGTCGGTGGTCGTTCCTTGCGCAGTCAATCTGTCGTTCAGCCAACGCAGCGCTGGCGTAATATCGGGATCATGGTCACGCAGACGCTGAGTGAGTTCGACGGCGAATGCGGTTGACCATGGGGCCTGATCAAGACTGCGCAAGATCGTCGGTGCCGGTTCGGGATAGCCTTCGGAGGTGCCCAAGATCCGGTCCGCGAGCGCATCGGCCAACTGGCTTGCCGATTGCTGTGCCCCAACCACCTCGGCCAAACGGCGCAGGTTCTCGACCAGCGTGATACGCAATGTGATCGCGAGGGCCCACAACTCACCGATGGTCAGCGGCTGCACCCGCTGATAAGCCTCGACGAAGCGCGTCAGTTTCTGGATGTCGAAGGCGCTGTCGGTATGGGCGACGAGTGCCCAGGCGACGCCGAACACGCGCGGATAGCCCTGCAATGGACCATCCGCCAATTTCGGCAGCTTACGGTAGTAGCCGGGTGGAAGGTCGCGCTTGATTTCGCGAATCTGCTCGTCGACGATATGAAAATTGTCCAGCAACCATTCCGCCGCCGGCGTGATCGGCTGACGCGCGGAAGTTGCCCGGGCGATGGTGCGATAGGTCTCGGTAAGAACTCTGGAGTTGTCATAAAGCCGTCCGGCGAGCGGACGGCCCTGCTTCGGGTTGGGCGCGATGTGCTGGGCGACAGCCAGGCTCGCAGCGTGCTGCTCAAGACGCTCGACGCTGAACAGTTCGGCCCGAATTGGTGCTTCCTGATTTGCCGCGATTGTCTGCCTGAATACGCCAAAGGGTGAAGTGCTCAAGTCAGCGTTCCGTCCGCTCGCCACCGACACTTCCGTTCTCAAAATGCTCATTGGTTTCTTCCACCTGATCGCACTTCTCGAGCTGCTTCCGGATCGACAGCAGTTCCTGATGCCGCTCCGGGCTTGTGTTCGGGTAAGCCATATTGAGCCCCTCAAGCGTATCGACGACGATCTGGGAGACAATGAGCCGCGCATTTTCCTTGTCGTCGGCGGGCACGACATACCAGGGGACGTCGCTTGTGCTTGTCGCGCCAAGGCATTCCTCGAATGCCGTCCTATAGTGCTTCCAGAATTTCCGCTCCTCGATGTCCGCGAGGCTGAATTTCCAGTTCTTTTCCGGCTCGTCGATGCGCGCCAGAAACCGCTTGCGCTGTTCCTCCTTGGAAAGGTGAAGGTAGAACTTGACGATACGGGTACCGTTGCTGTGGAGGTGTCGCTCCAAATCGACGATCGAGCGATAGCGGTCGTGCCAGACCGCCTTCTCGACCAGCAAGGCGTCCGGTAGCCCTTCACTGCGGAGGATTTCGGGGTGCACCCGGGCGATCAGCACCTCCTCGTAATAGGACCGGTTGAAGATGCCGATCCGCCCGCGCTCCGGCAGGTCGCGGGTGGTGCGCCAGAGAAAATCGTGTTGCAACTCGGTGGCGCTCGGATGCTTGAAGCTGAAGACTTGGCACCCCTGCGGGTTAACCCCGGACATCACATGCCTGATGGCGCCATCCTTCCCGGCCGCATCCATTGCCTGGAAGATCAGCAGGACGGCATAGCGATTGGATGCGTAATGGAGCTGCTGCAGCGCGCTAAGCTGCGCCACGTGCTCTTTGAGCAATTTCTTATAATCCTTCTTCGACTTGTAGACCGGCGCCACGGTCGTCGGCCATTTTTTGAGATCGACCTCGTCCCCATCCCGAACCCGGAAATCCTTTGAACTGATCTTCATATCGATCCCTTCGGAAATGCTCACGCCATCACCGTGCCGGGGTCACCTTCGCGGCAGCCGAAATCTCACTCGGCGGCCTGTGACGTCGCCTTAGACGGTGTGTTGGTCTCGCCTTTAGAATTGGGCGCGGCTTGGGCTTGGGGCTTGGCCGCGGCGGGCGCCCCAGCCTGCGCGATCGCCGCGGCGATGATGCGCCCCGCATCCTCCGGGTCTTTGACAAGGCCGGCGACGAGAAGCTCGCCGAGCGACGTGTTGAGCAGCGTCGCGACACTCGTATTGGCGTCAGGCGGGACGACCTTGGCATCGTCCGGTTTGGGCTCAGCCTTCGCTTCGGGCTGGGGTTTGGCGTCGTCCGGTTTGGGCTCAGCCTTCGCTTCGGGCTGGGGTTTGGCGTCGTCCGGTTCGGGCTCAGCCTTCGCTTCGGCCCGGGGTTTGGCGTCGTCCGGTTTGGGCTCAGCCTTCGCTTCGGGCTGGGGTTTGGCGTCGTCCGGTTTGGGCTCAGCCTTCGCTTCGGGCTGGGGTTTGGCGTCGTCCGGTTTGGGCTCAGCCTTCGCTTCGGGCTGGGGTTTGGCGTCGTCCGGTTCGGGCTCAGCCTTCGCTTCGGGCTGGGGTTTGGCGTCGTCCGGTTCGGGCTCAGCCTTCGCTTCGGGCTGGGGTTTGGCGTCGTCCGGTTTGGGCTCAGCCTTCGCTTCGGGCTGGGGTTTGGCGTCGTCCGGTTCGGGCTCGGCCTTCGCTTCGGGCTGGGGTTTGGCGTCGTCCGGTTCGGGCTCGGCCTTCGCTTCGGGCTGGGGTTTGGCGTCGGCATCAGGCTTCGGCGCGGCTTTGGCCGCGGGGTTAGCCTTGGCTTTGACAGTAGCGAGAACCTTGTAGGCGAGCAGCTTCACCGGGTCGGTCACCAGGAACCAGGCGAAGGCATAGCCCCAGACGATCCCCGCATACTTCCAGCCAAGCGGCGTCACGAGCCAGGCGCCATACACCGCAACCAGCGTTGCCACTACCTGAGTCCCACACACCGCCGCCAGCAGGATCCACGCCGGGCGGGTGGACCACCACGGGCCGCGCGTGCGGGTCTGGAAGATCGTCAGATGCCCCGCCACCGACAGCATCAGGTACATCATCGTCTGAAGTTGCGGGTGACCCAGGTGAAACACGCGGTTGCCGAGGAAAAGCAGGCCGAACGCGGCGATCGGGCCGACCAGACCCAGCACCGTGGCAATCCCCAGAACCAAACGCATGTTCCAGACTTCGGGCTGGTTCCTATAGCGAACGTTGTCGTAGGCAATCGAGAGGATGGCGCCGTCGTTGAGCAATGCCAGCATCACGATCATGATCGCGGTCAGCGGATAGAAGTGGAAGAAGACGATCGCCAGCGTCATGAACAGCAGGACACGCAAGGTCTCGGCGATGCGGTACATCGCGTAGCTGTTCATGCGCTGGAAGATCTTGCGGCTCTCCCTGAGCGCATCGATGATCACCGACAGCCCGGGTGCCACCAGCACGATGGAGGCGGCGGCGCGCGCCGCGTCCGTCGCACCGGAAACGGCAAAGCCGCAATCCGCCTTCTTCAAGGCCGGGGCGTCATTCACCCCGTCGCCGGTCATGCCGACGATGTGGCCGTGCTTCTGCAATACGTCGACGATGTGAAATTTGTGCTCCGGGAAGACCTCGGCGAAACCATCGGCGTCCTCGATGGACTTGGTTACCGCTGCGGTCTCCTCGGTTTTAGAATCGCCAAGGGTGGCACCGTCGAGGATGTTCGCGCCCATCCCGAGTGTCTTTGCGGTCTCCCGGGCGATCGCCAGGGCGTCGCCGGTCACCATCTTGATCTTGACGCCCATCTCGGCCGCGGTTGCGACGGTGGCTTTGGCATCCTCGCGCGGCGGATCGAACAGCGGCAGCACGCCGAGAAGCTGCCATTTTCCGCCTCCGTCCGCCTGGGCCACGCCAAGCGCGCGAAAACCGCGGGCGGCGAAATCGTCGACCGCCTTGTCGATCGCGGGCTTCACCTTTGCGGCATTGGCCGACAGCTCCAGGATGACCTGCGGCGCCCCCTTGGTTACCTTAAAGTCCTTTCCGTCCGCGCCCTTGACGGTTGCCTCTGTGCGCTTGTGCACCGGATCGAACGGCTGGAAATGGGTCACCTGGTAGGGCTTCAGCGCCGCTTTGTCCTTCAGGCCGCCGAGCACGGCGAGGTCGATCGTATCGTCGTTCTCCGCGCGCGAAGCCAATGCGCCGGCCAGGATGACCTGATCGGCGGTGATCTTATCGAGGCAGAACGGCTCGCCCAAGGTCAGCTTGTTCTGCGTCAGGGTGCCGGTCTTGTCGGCACACAGCACGTCGACGCCGGCCAGTTCCTCGATGGCGACCAGCTTGCTGACGATCGCCTGTTTCTTGGCGAGTAGACGGGCGCCGACCGCCATGGTCACCGACAGCACCGTCGGCATCGCCACCGGGATCGCCGCCACGGTCAATACCAGGGCGAACTGCAACACGGTCAGGACCGGCTCGCCGCGATAGACTCCCATCGCGATGATGACCCCCACCATGACCACCGCCAGCATGATCAGATAGTTGCCGATCCTCAGCACGGCCTTCTGGAAATGGCTGTCGGTAACCGCGGTCTGCACCAGTTCAGCAGTCCGGCCGAAATAGGTTTTCCCGCCCGTCGCATAGACCAGCGCGCCGATCTCGCCGCGACGGATGATCGAACCGGAGAACACGGCGTCTCCGGGCTTGCATGTTTTGGGTAGCGATTCGCCTGTGAGCGCGGACTGATCGACGGACACCTCGTCGCCGTCCAGCAAACGCGCATCCGCCGGCACAATATCGCCGAGGCGCAGGCGAATGGCGTCACCCGGCACCAACTCGCGCGCCGGCGGGGTGATCCACTTTCCGTCACGTTTGACCCGCGCCTTGATCGCCAGCCTGGCCTTCAGGGCCTCGATGGCGTTGCCCGCCTGGCGTTCTTCCCAGAACCCGACCACGGCGTTGGCTATCAGCAACACCAGGATGATGAAAAAATCAGGCCAGTGGCGCACCACGCCGGACAGCACGACCGCGACTTCGATCATCCAGGGGATTGGGCCCCAGAAATAGGAGAGAAGTTTCAGCAGCGTATTGGTCTTCTTCTCCGCGATCTCGTTCGGCCCGTATTGTGCCAGTCGCTCCGTTGCCTCGGCCTGACTGAGCCCCTCCGGGGACGAGCCGAGCTTCTTCTCGACATCCGGCAGGGGAAGCGTTTTCAGATCGTCGTTCGCCGCGGGCTTTGACGACGCCCCGGGACCGGGGGACTTGGAGGGGCTGGGATTGAGTTGAACCATGGCAATGCGTCCGCTTTCTCTAAGCCTGCGGGCTCGGGGGATGAGAAACGCGAGCCATCAGGGCCCGCTGAGCTCGAGGACGGTCGTGACCGATTTCGCGATCATCAACGCCTCGTCGGTAGCGATGACACGCACCTGGACATCGCCGGCACCCTGTGAAATCAGCGGCGCGCCCTGTGCATTGCGTTCCGAATCCAGCGCGATCCCGAGAAAGCCCAGCCCGTCGCAAATGCGCGTGCGGATTGTGGGGGCGTTCTCGCCGATGCCGCCGGAGAACACCAAGATGTCAACCCCGCCCAGCGCGGCCGCAAAGGCGCCAATCCACTTCTTCACCTGGTAACAGAACAGCGCCACCGCCTCGGCGGCGCGCACGTGCTGCGTTTCCTGCTCGATCAACTCGTGCATGTCGGCGCTGGTTTCGGATATCCCCAGCAGGCCGGACTGGAAGTTGACCATCTTGGTGAATTGCGCCGGGGTCATCTGCTCGGTGCGCGCCAGATACCCGACAAGTCCGGGATCGAGATCGCCGGCACGGGTGCTCATCGGTACTCCGGCCGCCGGGGTAAGTCCCATGCTGGTGTCCACAGACTTGCCGTCGCGCACGGCGGCAAGGCTCGCGCCGCTGCCCAAATGGGCGAGAATGACCCGGCCACCCGCGGCTTCCGCCCCGGCCACGCGGGCAAGCTCTTCGATTAAAAAGGCATAGGACAGACCGTGAAATCCGTAGCGTCGCACCCCTTGCGCCTCATAGCGTCGCGGGATCGGCAACAACCGGGCAACGAGTGGCAAGTCGTGGTGAAATGCCGTGTCGAAGCAGGCGACCTGCGGGATACCGGGAAATCGCCGGCCGCACGCTTCTATCAACCGGATTTCTTCCGGCAGGTGTTCCGGATCGTAGGAGCTGAATCCCCTCAACTCGCCGATCATGTCGGCGGTAATGCGCTGCGGAGCCCAGTATTTCGGTCCACCGTGCACGACACGATGTCCCACCGCGGTCACCGCACGCTCGGAACCGCGTTCCTCGATAAAGTTCATGAGGGTGTCGACCGCCGCTGCGTGGTTGGCGACGGTGACGCTCTGTGTGATGCGGTCGGCTGGAATCAAGCCCTCGGCCCGCAAGGTGGATTGCGTCTGTCCAATCCGGTCGATCTCGCCGTGCAGGACGCGTTGTGGCGGGTCACCGACCTCGAAAAGCCCGAACTTGATGCTCGACGAGCCACCGTTGATCGTCAGGACGCTGGGGTTTTTAGGCTTGATGGACGTGGCCTCCGTCATCTGGCAACGCGACGACAGGCGCTTTGCCGTGCTGGATTACCGGCATCGTCGTGTCTGCGGCCAATCGTTTGGCATCACGACAATATCCATCGGCGATCCTGCGGTGCAGAGTTGGAAACTACTCACCCATTCCGAGGCGGAGAGCGCGTCCCATCCGCATCGAGAATGCCTCCTGAATGATTCAGGATATTCAGGGTCGTGTCCCGCCGAGTGGCGTAGGAGCTGTGGGCAAGTAGCCCGCCGCAGTGAGCGACGATCCCTTCGTCAAGCTGCCCGCCGTGGCCGCCTGACATAACCGGCCAGACCCGCCGGAGACCTCGATCGACCCCGCGCTCCTACACCGTGCTGAGGGGCACGATCTCCTCGGCCGCGTCGCGCTTCTGCAAGCGTCTCTGCATCCCGTTCGTCGTTCTTCTGCCCCTTCACGTGAGGGCGCACATATTCTCCGGCGACATCAGGCGCTCAGTGTGCCCTGCAAGGCGAATATGCGGCCCAGATAATGCGCGCCACGGCATGCTTCCATTCCACGATGCAGCGCTCAAGACGCGAACAAGCTTTCCGCGGCACTCCGCCGCCGCAAGACGACCCACGACTCATCCAAGCTGGCCAATTGGGGCGCGGACGGCGCGGGTTACAGCCGGTCCTGGTGTTCGACCATCTTCCAGAAGGTGTTCTTGGCGATGATCTTGTCGCCCCGGAAGGTGTAGATGTCGCAGCCCTGGTAGTTGAGGTCCTCGCCGTCGACGCCCTTGCCGCGTACCGTCCACACCGACAGCGCGCGGTCGCCGGCAAGGACGTATTCCTCGTTTTCCCAGCGCATGTCCGGGATCTGCTTGAAGCGGGCGGCCAATGCCCGGCGGATCTCGTCCTTGCCGCGCAATGTGCGGCCGACCGGCTCCGGCCCGCGCGCCAGGCAGAAGGTCGCGCCGTCGGCGAAGCAATCGACGATGCGCTCCACGTCGCGGCTGTTGAACGCGGCCGAGATCGCCCGCATCAATTCGATGGTTGCCATCACGATTTCCTCATGTCAGCGGGTCGCGCCGGGCTGCCACAACACGTCCTTGGCGCCGTTGTCGTTGACGCGCCGGCCCAGCACGAACAGGTGATCGGACAGGCGGTTGAGGTATTTGACCGCCTCGGGGTTGATCGTTTCCTCGGCCGCCAGGGCGCAGACGAGGCGCTCGGCGCGGCGCGTCACGGTGCGCGCGACATGCAGATAGGCTGCTGCTTCGGTGCCGCCCGGCAGGATGAACGAGTCGAGCGGTCGCAACGCCGCATTCATCGCGTCGATCTCGCGTTCGAGGCGCGCGACCTGGGCGGCGACGATGCGCAGCGCCCCGGTTGTCCGATCGCTTGCCGCGCGGCGACCGTCCTCGGGCGTGCACAGATCGGCGCCGAGGTCGAACAGATCGTTCTGGATGCGCCCCAGCATCGCATCGGCAATCGGCGTCGGCGACGTGGAGCCGGGCCACGCCGATCGCGGCATTGGCTTCATCGACGGTGCCGTAAGCCTCGACCCGCAGCGCCTGTTTCGGCACGCGGCTGCCGTCGCCGAGCGAGGTCTCGCCGGTGTCGCCGCCGCGCGTGTAGATCCGGGTCAGGCGCACCATTTTCCGCTACAGCCGCGCGTCAGCGATGGCTGCCCAGCATCATCAGCAGCGCGAGGATGAACAGCGCGATGCCCTGCATCACGACGCGCGCCTGCATCAGCTGGTTGGAGCGCCGCGAACTGCCGCCGCGGATCATGTTGGCGACGCCAAAACCGAGGACGCCGAGGACGCCGAGCATCGCCAGCACGAGAAGGACGGTAAGGAAGGTTGTCATCGCGCGAATATGATAGCGGGCCGCGTCAGATTGAAATTAATTCCGCCCGCTCAGCAGCCCGCGGCCGATGATCTGGGCCTGGATCTCGGCGGCGCCCTCGAAGATGTTGAGGATGCGGGCGTCGCACAAGACGCGGCTGATCGGGTATTCGATCGCGTAGCCGTTGCCGCCGTGGATCTGCAAGGCGTTGTCGGCATTGGCCCAGGCGACCCGCGCGGCCAACAGCTTCGCCATGCCGGCCTCGATGTCGCAGCGCCGCCCGCTATCCTTCTCGCGCGCCGCGAAATAGGTCAGCTGACGGGCCAGCATCGTCTCCGTTACCATCATCGCGAGCTTGTGCGAGACGCGCGGGAAGGCGGCGAGCGGGCGGCCGAACTGGCGCCGCTCCAGGGCATAGGCGAGCCCCAGTTCGAGCGCGTTCTGCGCCACCCCGACGGCGCGCGAGGCGGTCTGCACCCGGGCGCTCTCGAAGGTCGCCATCAATTGCTTGAAGCCCTGGCCCTCGACCCCGCCCAGCAGGCAATCGGCCGGCACCGCGAAGCCGTCGAAGGCGATCTCGTATTCCTTCATGCCGCGATAGCCGAGCACCGGGATCTCGGTGCCGCTGATGCCCTCGGCCGGGAACGGGTCGGCGTCGCTGCCGCGCGGCTTCGGGGCGAGGAACATCGAGAGGCCGCGATAGCCCGCCTGGCTCTTGTCGTCGGGGGCGCCGGTGCGGGCGAGCAGCGTCATCAGGTCGGAGCGGGCGCCGTGGGTGATCCAGGTCTTGGCGCCGAAGATGCGGTAGTGTGTCGCCGTCGCGCACCGCGCGGGTCTGCAGGCTGGCGAGGTCGGAGCCGGTGTTGGGCTCGGTGAAGACGGCGGTCGGCAGCACCGCGCCAGAGGCGATTGCGGGCAGCCAGCGGGCCTTCTGCGCCTGCGGTGCCGCCGAGGCGGATCAACTCGCCGGCGATCTCCGAGCGGGTGCCGAGCGAGCCGACCCCGATATAGGCGCGCGACAATTCCTCGGAGACGACGCACATCGCCATCTTGCCGAGCCCGAGCCCGCCATGCTCCTCGGGGAGCGTCATGCCGAAAACGCCGATCGCGGCCAGTTCGTCGACAATTTCGATCGGGATCAGCCTGTCCTGGCGGTGCCAATCCTGCGCGTGCGGCGTGACGGCGCGTTCGGCAAAGCGGCGCACCTGATCGCGGATCATTTCGAGCGTCGGGTCGTCGAGCCCGGCCTCGCCGAAGATCGCCGGCGAACCCGCGGCGATCAGCGCCGCCAGCCGGGCGCGCGCCTCGCCGAGCCCGCCGATCAGCTGCGCGGCATCGGCGCCGCGCAACGGCGCTAGATCATCGTCGCCGAGGCCGAGATCGTGGGGCCGGACGATCTCGCCCTGCGCCATCGCGATGCCGCCCATCAGCTGCGCCAAGTACTCGCCGAACGCGACGCTGAGGATCAGCGCCTCGCCGTCGCCGATCGCGCCGGCCGCGTCGAGGCGCGATGCCCAGGCGTGCAGCTGGCGCAATGCCTCGACATAAGTCGCCATCCAGGCAAGGCCGTGCAGCGCGATCTGCTCGCTGTCGAAGCGGGCGGGGTCGAGCCCGCCTCCGGGCATGACGCGCTGCTCGACCCGCACCCGCGCAGTCCGCAGCACCGCCTCGGCGGCGCCGAGCGCCCGCGCGCCGGCCGCCAGCAGTTCGCGGTATTCCCCAGCCATCGGTGAAGCGGGCGCCCTAGTGCTTGTAGGTCGTATAATTGTTCGGCAGCGTGGTCGGCAGGTTCGGATCGTGAGCGTGCGCGGTCGGGGACTGCGTCATGGTCACGGCGGAGATGTCGTCGCCGATGGCGTGCAGGTTCTGGATGTCGCTGGCCCGCTCCGGCCCGCCAGTAGCGCAGCCCCAGGCGCCGCCCAGCGCCAGCGCGAGGACCAACCCGATGCGGCGCAGCGTCATCGCTTTTCTCCGGTCAGACGAGAATCACATAGGCACCCGCAGATCGGATCGCAACCGACCCCGGCGCCGTCGAAGGGACGTAGCGAAACCCCCGGCCACGCTCCTATATAACTAGATCATGGCCCGGCTCAGCGTGAACCTCAACAAGATCGCCCTGTTGCGCAACTCGCGCCACACTGGCGTGCCCGACGTGCTGCACTTCGCGCGCCTCGCGCATGATGCCGGGGCGGACGGGCTAACGGTGCATCCGCGGCCCGACGAGCGCCACATCCGGCGGGCCGACGTGCCGGCGTTGGCCGAACTGATGCGGCCGTGGCGGCCGGGTTGCGAACTCAACATCGAGGGCTACCCCGATGCCCGGCTGATGGAGATCGTGCGCGAGGTTCGCCCCGAACAATGCACGCTGGTGCCCGACCCGCCCGGCGCCTTCACCTCGGAGGAAGGCTGGAAGCTCGGCGGCGACGAAATGGCGATCGTCAGGCCGGCGGTGGCCGGGCTGAAAGCGCTCGGCTGCCGGGTGATCCTGTTCGTCGATCCCGATCCGGGCGCGGTTGAGCGCGTGCCGGGCAGCGGTGCCGACGGGATCGAGATCTATACCGGGACCTATGCCGCCGCCTTCCGCGCCGGCAACGCTGCGGCCGAGTTGCGGGCGTGCGGCGCGACCGCGGCGCGCGCCGCCGCGCTGGGGTTGGTCGTCAATGCCGGGCACGACCTCAATCTCGACAATCTGCCGGGGCTTGTCGCGGCTCTGCCGAACCTCGCCGAAGCCTCTATCGGCCACGAACTGACGGCCGATGCGCTGGTCACCGGCTTCGCCGCCGCGGTGCGTGCCTATAAGGCGGCGCTGACGCCGCGCTGAGCTAGCGCGGCCGGGTCGGGCTGAGGCGTCGCGGCAGGCCAAGGGCTAACAACAGCGTCGCTGCCGCGATTCCCACCACGGCGAAATAGGCCTCATGCACCGACAGCGCGAACGCCGCGCCGAGCCGGGCGATCTCGCTCGGCGCGAGATGGTGGCGCAAGGCCGGCAGCAACAGCTGGTTCACAGCGTCGCCGGCGCCGGGCAGGCGGCGGTTGATTCCCCAGTTGAGCATCGCGCCCAACAATGCCGCGCCGACCGCCTGGCCGATCATGCGCATGAACATTTGCGATCCGGTGCCGATACCGCGCTCGTGCCACCCGACGCTGGCCTGGATCGCGACCAGAAAGGTCGTGTTGCAGAAGCCCATGCCGATGCCGATCAGGAAGGCGCCCGAAGCGGCGTGCAGCGGCGCGCTGGTCGGGTCCAGCGTCAACAGGACGAGGCTGCCGGCGACCAATGCCGCGCCGCCGATCGCCGCGGTCAGCCGGTAGGAGGTGCGGATCATCAGCCTCCCGGCGGCGATCGAGGCGAACATCCAGCTGACCGAAGTGGCGCCGACGACCAGCCCGGCAACCCCCGGGCTGCGTCCCATGACCCCCTGGACATAGGTCGGCAACACCGCAGTCACCGCGATCATCGTGGCGGCAGCGCCGAACCCCGCCAGATTGCACACCAGGACCACTCGGCGCCGCCACAGCGGCAGCGGCAGCATCGGCTCCGGCGTGCGCCTCTCATGCCACACGAGGATGGCCAAGGCGGCCAGTCCCAGCGCCACCAGCGCCGCAATCGCGCCGGGCGCAAGGCTCACCGACTGCACCAGCGCCAGCATCAGGGCGCCGACGCCGACGGACAGCAGGACGGCGCCGACATAGTCGATGCGATGCGGGCGGCGCTCGACCCGCTCGTGGAGAAACGCCCAGAACATCACGATGCTGGCGATGCCGATCGGCAGGTTGACCCAGAACACCACCGCCCAGTGGACATGCTCGACAAGGTAGGCGCCGAGCCCCGGCCCGAGGATTGCCGCGACGCCGAACACGCTCGATATCCAGCCCTGCACCCGCGCCCGCTCGGACGGCGTATAGATGTCGCCGACGATCGTCGAGGCGATCGGCTGGATCGCGCCGGCGCCGAGCCCCTGCAACGCGCGGAACAGCACCAGCGCCGTCATCGTCGGGGCAAAGCCGCACAGCGTCGTGCCGACGAGGAAGATGCCGGTGCCGGTGAAGAAAACCGGCTTGCGGCCGTAGATGTCGGCGAGCCGGCCGTACAGCGGAATGCTGACCGCCATCGTCAGTAGGTAGGCGGCGAACACCCAGCTGAACAGGCGGAAGCCGCCGAGGTCGGCGACAATGGTCGGCATCGCGGTGGCGACGATGGTGCTTTCGACCGCCGGCATGAAGGTCGCCATCAGCGCCGCCATCAGCACCAGGCCACGCCGCGGCGTGACGATCGCTGGTCTTGCCTCGTCAGCGACCGACTGATCCAACCACAATCCCCCGCCCAAAAATCGGCCGGTGACTGTAGGGCGATCAGCCGCAGCGAACAATGCCGCCGGGCGTTGGTCGCAGCGGGCGTGAAGTCGCCCCTGGCTGCGGATAGCGCTGCTACTCGGCGCCCTGGCGCTGTTCGACCGTGCCCGGCTGCGACGCCTCGCCAAGCGCTTCGGCGAGCCGCGGTTGCCGGTAGCTGCCGCCAAGCCAGCCGGCCAGCCGGTCGAGATAGAGGTAGATGACCGGCGTCGTGAACAGCGTCAGCCATTGCGACACCAGAATCCCGCCGATGAACGCGACGCCCATCGGTTGGCGCAACTCCGAGCCGGCACCCTGCCCGAGCGCAATCGGCAGGCTGCCGAACAGGGCCGAAAAAGTCGTCATCATGATCGGCCGGAAGCGCAAGAGGCAGGCCTCGCGGATTGCCTCGCGCGCGCTCTTGCCCTCGTTGCGCTGCGCCGACAACGCAAAGTCGATCATCATGATCGCGTTTTTCTTGACGATCCCGATCAGCAGCACGATGCCGATGATCGCGATCACCGACAGATCGTAATGACACGCCCACAGCATGATCAGCGCGCCGACCCCCGCCGCCGGCAACGCGGACAGGATCGTGATCGGGTGAATGTAGCTTTCGTAGAGCATCCCCAGCACGATGTAGACAACCAGGATCGCCGCCGCGAGCAGCAGCGGCATCGACGCCAGCGATGTCTGGAACGCCTGCGCGGTGCCCTCGAACGCGCCGTTCAGCGTCGGCGGCGCACGCAGTTGCGCGGCCATCCGGTCGATTGCCGTCACTGCCTGGCCGAGCGCCACCCCGGGCGCGAGGTTGAACGACAACGTCACCGCCGGAAACACGCCCTGGTGGCTGATCGTCAGCGGCTCGAGCCGCGACCGGAAATGAGCGAAGGCCGAGAACGGCACCTCCGCACCGCTCGGCGAGGCGATGAAGATCCGCTCAAGGACGCTCGGATCCTGGCGAAACTGCGGTGCGATTTCGAGAACCACCTTGTTCTGGTTGGTGGCGCCGTAAATCGTCGCAACCTGACGCTGGCCGAAGGCGTCATAGAGCGTCTGGTCGATCAGCGCCGCCGACAACCCGAGTTCCTCGGCTCTCTGGCGATCGATCACGACATCGACATGCGGCGCCGCGATCTGCTGGTCGGAGGCGACGTCCTGCAGCTCCGGCAGCTTCTTCATCGCCCGTTCCATTATCGGCGCCCAATGATTGAGCTCGTCGATATTGGTGTCGGTCAGGGTGTATTGGTATTGCGTGCGCGCGAGACGGCCGCCGGTTCGGATATTCTGGGGAATTTGCATGAAGAACTTGGCGCCGACCACCGAAGCGGCTGCTTTTCGCAGGCGCTGCAGGATGGTCTCGGCGGAATCGCGTTCGCCATAGGGCTTGAGCTGGCCGAAAACATGGCCGGTGTTTTCGCCCGGGTTGTAGGAATAGGCGCCGGCATGCAGGAAGACGCCGGCCGTTCCCGGATCCTGTCTGATGATGCCGATGATCTTGCGCGCCGCCTCGACGGTATGCTGGAACGAGGAGTCCTGGCGGGTCTCGACCAGGCCGAAAAACAGCCCGGTGTCCTGTTGCGGGACAAAGCCTTTGGGGATGGCGACGTAGAGATACCCGGTCGCGGCAACCAGCAGGAGGGTTGTGATCAGCGTCGCGAGCTGATGCCGGAAGACAAAACCGAGCCCGCGGTCATAAGCGCGTAATACTGCGGAAAACCCGCGCTCCGCCGCCTCGTTGAGCCGGCTCTTGCGTTGCTCGTGCGCCGGTTTGAGGAACAGCGAGCACAACACCGGCGTCAGGGTCAGCGAGAAGAAGGCCGAGGCCAGCACCGCCAGCGCAACGGTCGCGGCGAATTCGTGGAACAGCCGGCCGACGATGCCGCCCATGAAGAAGATCGGGATGAACACCGCGATCAGCGAGAAGGTGATCGAGATGATCGTGAAGCCGATCTGCCCGGCGCCGCGAAGGGCGGCCTGCATCGGCCGTTCGCCGGCCTCGATGTGGCGCACGATGTTCTCGATCATGACGATCGCATCGTCGATCAGGAAACCGACCGCGATCGTCAGCCCCATCAGCGAGATGTTGTCGAGCGTGTAGCCTGCCACATACATCACCGCGAAGGTGGCAAACAGCGACAGCGGCACCACCAGGCTCGGGATCACCGTTGCCCACAGGCTGCGCAGGAAGACGAAGATCACGACGACCACGAGACCGATCGTCAGCAGCATCGTGTACTGGACATCGGTGATGGCCGCGCGCGTCAACTCGGAGCGGTCGGACATCAGCTCGACCTTGACCGAGGGCGGCAGCGAGCGTTCCAGCCGCGGCATCAGCGCCTTGATGCGGTGGATGACCTCGAGCGTATTGGCTCCCGGCGCCCGCTCGATCGCCAAACCCTCGGCCGGCCGGTTGTCATACCAGGCGCCAACCTGGGTGTTCTCCTCCGAGTTGACCAGCGCAGCGACATCTTTGAGATGGACGGGCCGGCCGTTGCGATAGGCGACGATCAGGTTGCGGTAGAGAGCCGCGTCGGTGAGTTGATCGTTGCTGTCGACGCTGACCGCACGTTGCGGCCCGACGATCTCGCCCTTTGGAAGATTGACGGTGGCGTCGGCCAGCGCGGTGCGCACCGCTTCGAGCCCGATGTGACGAGAGGCCAGCGCCTCCGGATTGACCTCGACGCGCACCGCATACTTCTTCTGCCCGAACAGGAAGATGCCGCCGATCCCTTTGACCATCGACAGCGGTTGCGCGAGCACCGTCGATGCGTACTGATCGACCCGGTACCCCGGCAGCGCGTCCGAGTGGACGGCGTAGATCAGAACCGGGAAATTGCCGGGGTTGACCTTTCGGTAGGTCGGCGGGCTGGGCAGTTCCTTGGGCAAGAGGCCGCTTGCCGCATTGATTGCAGTCTGCACGTCTTGCGCTGCTGCTTCGATCTTGGTCGAAAGATCAAACTCCAAAGTAATGGTTGTTGTTCCCACCCCGGAGAGCGAGGTCATTTCGGCAAGGCCGGGGATCGAGCTGAATTGCTGCTCGAGCGGGGTCGCCACCGACGAGGCCATTGTCTGCGGGCTCGCGCCCGGCAAGTTGGCGCTGACGGTGATTGTCGGAAAATCGACATTCGGCAGCGAGGCCACCGGCAGCAGCCGATAGGCGGCGATGCCGAACACGAGGACGCCGAGCATCAACAGCGAGGTGGCGATCGGTCGTCGGATAAAGGGCTGGGAGATGTTCATCGGCGTTGTGCCCCACGGCCGGTCGGCTGATGTATTGTCAAACTTCTGGCCAGCCGCGGCAACCGGCTCTGCGGGCGGACCGGCACGGCGGACAGCCAACGCGACGGACTGCCGCAGGGCCTTCTCCGGCCCCTTCGATCGTGTCGCAACCGCCTAATAATTGCTCAATCGGAGCGCTTTCCGGCAGCAAAGCTGCACTCTTGTAAGGCAATGTCGCATGCCGCGCTCAACGACAGCGTGATTGCGCCCGATCTTCTCATGCTCGCGCCGCCCGGCCGCTTGGCACGAACCTTGCCGCTGAAAACCCGCGGAACAGACGCACGGGGCAGGCCCGCGCGAACGCAGCGACCAGGTTGAGAAGGAATATTCGATGGCTTTTGAGGCCGAGAAGAAACTGTCGCGGCGCCGGGTGCTCACCGGTGCGGCCGCACTGGGGACGGGAGCCGCCCTGACGGCGGCCTTGCCGATGCGGTGGGCCGCCGCCGCCGATCTGACGGTCGGCTTCATCTATGTCGGGCCGCACGACGATTTCGGCTACAACCAGGCGCACGCCGAGGGTGCCGCCGTCGTCGCGAAAATGCCGGGGGTCAAGGTTCTCCAGGAAGAGAACGTGCCGGAGGACATCGCGGTCACCAAGACCATGGAATTGATGATCCAGCAGGACGGAGCGACGCTGCTGTTTCCGACCTCGTTCGGCTACTTCAATCCCTACATCCTGCGCGCGGCGCCCAAGTTCCCCAAGATCCGCTTCGAGCATTGCGGCGGATTGTGGACGGAGAAGGATCCCAAAAACATCGGCAGCTATTTCGGCTACATCTTCGAAGGGCAGTACATCAACGGCATCGCCGCGGGCCATGCCAGCAAATCGGGCAAGCTCGGGTTTGTCGCGGCGAAACCGATCCCGCAGGTGCTGCAGAACATCAACGCCTTTACCCTCGGGGCCCGGCTCGTCAATCCGAAAATCACGACCAATGTCATCTTTACCGGCGACTGGTCGATGCCGGTCAAGGAGGCGGAGGCGACCAACAGCCTGATCGACCAGGGCGCCGATGTCGTCACGATGCACGTCGACAGCCCCAAAGTGGTGGTGCAGACCGCGGCCAAGCGCAATGCCTTCGTCTGCGGCTACCATTGCAGCCAGGCGGCGCTGGCGCCCGAGGCGTATCTGACCGGCGCGGAATGGAACTGGACCGACCTTTATCCCAAGTTCGTCTCGATGTGGATGAAGGGTGAGGCCATGCCGAATTTCTATCGTGGCGGCTTCAAGGAGGGCTTGATCAAGCAATCGTCCTATGGCCCCAAAGTGGCGGCGGCGGCGCGCAAGCAGGCCGAAACCGTGAAAGCCGAGCTGACCGCCGGCAAGTACGTCATCTTCAAGGGGCCGCTGAAGGACAATACCGGCAAAGTGGCGGTCGCCGCGGGCCAGGAGTTGATCCAGTCGAACGCCAGCGACGCCAAGCTCGAAGCGATGCATTTCCTGGTCGAAGGCGTGCTCGGGTCATTGCCGGCCTGAGGCCCGGGCAGCGAAGGCGAGCCGGCGATGGTCGAGGACACCGCGACGGCGATACCGGCGCCGCGCCAGACGGTGATGGGGGCGTTTCAGGCCGTCGTCACCGGCGCCGCTGCCGAGGCGGTGCTGGTGCCGCTGGGGGCACTGGTGGTCTCACTGCTGCTGTTCGGCGTCTTTGTCGCGGCTGCCGGGGTCAATCCGCTGCGGGTTTACGGCTACATGGTCGAGGGCTCGGCCGGGTCGTGGTTTTCGGTCCAGAACAGCTTGACGCGCGCCGCGCCGCTGATCCTGACCGGGCTGTGCACCGCGCTGCCGGCGCAGGTCGGGCTGATGATCATCGGCGGCGAGGGCGCCTTTGTGATCGGCGGCCTGTTTGCGGCGATGGCGGGGGTCGCGCTGCTCGGTGCGCCGGCTCCGGTCGCGCTCGTTGCGATGGCGGCTGCCGGCATCATCGCCGGCGGGCTGTGGATCGCGTTCGTCGGCGCCCTGCGGCACTGGCGCGGCGTCAACGAGACGATCTCCAGCCTGCTGTTGAACTACATCGCGATCGCCATTCTCAACCAGTTGGTCGAAGGCGTGTTCCGCGATCCGCGCAGCCTCAACAAGCCGTCCTCGCCGTCGATCGGCTATGACCACATGATCGGCACGATTCCGGGCACCGAGATTCACTGGGGCCTGGTGATCGGCATTGTCGTCTGCCTGTGCTGTTACGTGCTGATCCGCCACACGACGATCGGCTTTGCCGCGCGCGTCGCCGGCGGCAATCTGCGCGCCGCGCGCATGGTCGGCTTGCCGATCGGCCGCCTCGTCCTGCTGACCTGCTTTATCGGCGGCGCGGCGGCGGGGCTGGCCGGGATGATCGAGGTCGCCGCGGTGCAGGAGCGCGCCAGCGCCGGCATCGTCGCCGGCTACGGCTATAGCGGCATCCTCGTCGCCTTCCTCGCGCGCCAAAACCCGCTGGCGCTGATCCCGGTCGCGGTCTTGCTCGGCGGGATCTCCGCGAGCGGCGGATTGTTGCAGCGCCACCTCGGCCTGCCCGACGCGGCAACCGTCGTCCTGCAGGGGATTATCTTCGTCGCGATCCTGGCGAGCGACGCCGTCTACGGCCGCCTGCCGTGGTTCAAGAGCGCGGGGGCCGGGGCATGAGCGGCATGACCGGCTGGTGGATCGTGCCGCTCGCGGTGCTGGGCGGGGCGATCCGGGTCAGCACGCCGTTTCTGTTCGTTAGCCTCGGCGAATGCATCACCGAGAAAAGCGGCCGCATCAATCTCGGCCTCGAAGGCACGCTGGTGATGGGCGCGATGAGCGGCTACGCGATTTCCTATTTCAGCGGCTCGCCGTGGCTCGGCGTTCTGGCGGCGGGTGTCGTCGGCGTCGCGATGGGATTGCTGCACGGCACGATCTGCAGCCTGCCGCGGGTCAACGACATCGCGGTCGGCATTGCGCTGATGCTGTTCGGCGTCGGGTTGGCCGATTATCTCGGCAAGCCCTTCATCCAGCCGGCGGCGCCGCAACTGCCGTCGATCAGTTTCGCGTGGTGGAGCAGTTCGTCCGACGTGCAGAACGCGCTCAAGGTCAACGAGCTGTTTCTGATCGGCGTGGCGCTGGCGCCGCTCCTGGTGTGGGCGTTCCGGGCGACGCGCTGGGGGCTGATCCTGCGCATCGTCGGCGAGAGCGCCGACGCCGCCCGCGCGCTCGGCTATCCGGTGATCCCGGTGCGCATCATCGCAACCTGCACCGGCGGCTTTCTCGCCGGCATCGGCGGCTCGTTCCTGTCGCTCTACTATCCCGGCGCGTGGAGCGAGCGGATCTCGTCGGGGCAGGGCATCACCGCCGTGGCGCTGGTCATCTTCGCGCGCTGGAACCCGAAATTATGCTTTTACGCCGCGCTGTTGTTCGGCGGCGCCGGCGCTCTCGGCCCGTCATTGCAGTCGGTCGGCATCCATGGCGGGTATTACCTGCTCAATGCCGCGCCCTACATCCTGACGCTGCTGATCATGATCGTCACCTGCTCGCCGAAGCGGAATTTGATCGGGGCGCCGGCCGAGCTGTCGATCACCAAATAGGAGAGCGGCCATGGTTGAGCGCTACGTCGCGGCCGACCCCTATCCCTGGCCCTATAACGGCAAGCTCGCGCCCGGCAACACAGCGCTGATCGTCATCGACATGCAGACCGATTTCTGCGGCATCGGCGGCTATGTCGACAAGATGGGCTACGACCTGTCGCTAACCCGCGCACCGATCGAACCCATTCGCGGGGTATTGGCGGCGATGCGGCAAGCGGGCTGTCACATCTTCCACACCCGCGAGGGCCATCGCCCCGACCTCGCCGACCTGCCGGACAACAAGCGCTGGCGGTCGCGCCGGATCGGCGCCGGCATCGGCGACCCGGGGCCGTGCGGCCGCATCCTGGTGCGTGGCGAGCCGGGCTGGGAGATCATCCCCGAGCTCGCGCCGGCAGCGGGTGAGCCGATCATCGACAAGCCGGGCAAGGGCTCGTTCTGCGCCACCGACCTCGAACTGATATTGCGGCTGCGCGGCATCGAAAACATCGTGCTGACCGGCATCACCACCGATGTGTGCGTCCACACGACGATGCGCGAAGCCAACGACCGCGGCTTTGAGTGCCTGCTGCTGGAGGATTGCTGCGGCGCGACCGATCGCGACAACCACCTGCACGCCATCAAGATGATCAAGATGCAAGGCGGCGTGTTCGGCGCGGTGGCGGATGCGGCGCGCTTGATCGAGGCGATAGGCTGATGGAAGCAGCGGCGGGCGGGGGCGCTTTCGGTGTCGAAATCGTCTCGATGACCAAGCGCTTCGGCGCGTTCACCGCGCTCGAAGACGTGTCGCTGAAGGTGCATCCCGGCAGCTTTCATGCGCTGCTCGGCGAGAACGGTGCTGGCAAGAGCACGCTCGTCAAATGCGTCATGGGGTATTACCGCCCCGACGAGGGCGCGGTGATCGTCGGCGAGCGCGAGCAGCCGATTCCCAACCCGCGCGCCGCCCATGCGCTCGGCCTCGGCATGGTCTATCAGCATTTCACGCTGGTGCCGGCGATGACGGTCGCCGAAAACCTCGTTATGTCGCGCGTCCGGCTGCCGCTGGTGATCGATTGGCGCGCGGAAAAGAAGGCGCTCGAAGCGTTCCTCGCGCGCATGCCGTTCCAGGTGCCGCTCGACGCCAAGGTGTCGGCGCTGTCGTCGGGCGAGCGGCAGAAATCGGAAATCTTGAAGCAGCTCTATCTCGATCGCCGCTTTCTGATCCTCGACGAGCCGACCTCGGTATTGACGCCGCAGGAGGCCGACGAGGTGCTCGGCCTGTTGCGCGCGATGGTCGGCCGGGGCGCCATCACCGTCCTGATGATCACCCACAAATTCCGCGAGGTGATGGCGTTTGCCGACCGCGTCACGATCCTGCGGCACGGCCATATGGTCGGCGCCGGCGAGATCGCCGACCTGACGCCCGACGACATGGCGCGCACGATGATCGGTGCCGAGGAATTGACGGCACAGCCATCGCGAGTCGGGCAGCCGGGACCGCGCCGGCTGGAAATTCGCGACCTGCAGGTCAGCGACGATACGGGCCAGCCGGCGGTGCGGGATTTTTCGCTTTCGGTGCAGGGCGGCGAGATTGTCGGCGTCGCCGGCGTTTCGGGCAACGGCCAGCACGAGCTGGTCGAGGCATTGGCCGGCCAGCGTGCGGCGGATGCGGGCGAGATCCGCATGGGCGGCGACACCTTCCATGCCACGCGGGCGGAGATGCGCCGCCACAAGGTCTCGTGCCTGCCCGACGAGCCGCTGCGCAACGCCTGCGTCGGCAAGATGAGCGTCGCCGAAAACATGGCGTTTCGCGCCTTTGATCGCCCGCCTTTTGCGATCGGCGGCATCTGGCTGCGGCCGGCGAAGATGCGCAGCGACGCCGAGCGGCGGATCGCGCAATACCGGGTGCGCACACGCTCGCCCGACACGCCGCTGGCCGCGCTGTCCGGCGGCAACGTGCAGCGCGCCGTGCTGGCGCGCGAGCTCGATGGCGGGGCCGAGGTGATGATCGCCGCCAACCCGTGTTTCGGCCTCGATTTCTCCGCGGTGGCGCAGATCCACGCCGAGATCATCGCGGCGCGCAATCGCGGTGCCGGCGTGTTGCTGGTCAGCAGCGACCTCGACGAAATCCTCGAGATCGCCGACCGCCTCGTCGTCATGTTCAACGGGCGGCTGGTCCACGAGACCCGGGTCGCCGACGCCGACCTCACCGAGATCGGCCGCTTCATGGCCGGGCATTAAGCGCGCCGTTCGCGCTCCGACAATCGCCGCGGCTTGCCGGAACGCCTTGCGTCAATAGAGGCCGCCGCTGCCCGGGCCGGGTCGGCCGGGCTGCGTCGGCGCCGCCTTGCCGGCTGGCTTTGCCGCTGGATCGATCATCGCCGAAGGCAACAGCGAGATCGGCCCTGACGGCACCTGCGCACGCGGTGGCGGGTCGGCAGCATCGCCGCCAAAGGGCAACTGCCCGCCCGCCCAGTGCAATCCCTTCTCGACGGCGCGGGTGGGATGCCAGATATCGCTCAATTCCAGCGTCCCGGGCGGCTTGGCGGCGGGCGTGCCCGACGAGGCTGTCGCCGGTGCGGGCGGCGCCGGCGGCGCATTCTCGTCGATCGCTGCGGGTGGCGGCGCGGTGGGAAACTGCATCGCCGCGGCGGGCGGAATCGGTGGCGGCACCACATCGATCGCCGCGCCGATCGGCGGCAAGGAGGCGGTGGCGGCCGGTCCGGGCGGGAGCGGTGCGGGTGATGGCGTCCCGAGCGCGGCCGTTGCAGCGGCTGGCGGCGCGGGTGACGCCGGCGGGAACCCTGCCGTAGGTGCCGGCTTGACAGCGGCCTCGCTCGGCGCCGGGGCCGGCTTGCTCGCCGGCAAGGCGGTCGGCTGGAGTGGTGGGGCGGGCAGGGCAGACGGCCTCGGCAGGGCGATTGCCGACGGATTTGGCAGGATCGGAGCGGTCGCAATCGGCTTCGGGTCGGCCTGCCGCGTACTTGCAACGTGCGGCGGCGGGGTAAACGCCGCGCTGGCCGTCGGAACGGTGGCCGAATGCGTCTCCTGCGGCGCCGTCGCGGCTGCCGGAGCGATCACCGCCACCGGTGCCGTCACCGGCGGGGTACGGTGTTCCTGCACGAAATTGAAGGCGATGTTGCCGGCGACGCCGACCGCGACGGCATAGAAGAACGCTGCGGCCTTGCTGACCGCGAGGCGGGCAATCTTGGCAATGAGATCATGCACGACAGGCTTCCCCCGGGTCGCCCGAATGACGCATCCCTTCTATAGGGGGTTTGCGGCAATACCAAGTTGATGATTGGCGGAATTGCGGCGATGCATCCCCGCGCCGCGTGCATTTCTGGCCGCCGCGAGCCGGCCACTCCGCCTCACAGCGGCGGCGGTCGCCGCGCCCGGCTCGCCTGCTCGAAGGCATAGGCGAGGCGCAGCAGCACCGGCTCGCTCCACGCGCGGCCGGCAAAGGTGGCGCCGAACGGATAGTCCGGCGTCGGCCGCCCGCCGACCCCAGCGACGAATCCCGCCGGCACCTGCACGCTCGGATAGCCCGCCTTGGCGGCGATCGCCGCGCCGGCGGCGCCCGGAAACAGCACCGCGTCGAGCCGGTAGCGGTCCATATAGGCGTCGAGGCCCTGGGCGCGGCTGGCATGCAGGTCGGCGGCGCGGGCGGCGGCATATTCCGGCTCCGAGAGGTCGCCCCGCGTTGCCGCTGCGGCGAGGAAGATGTCCTGGCCGAAGCGCAGGGCCCGAGCCGGGTTCGCCGCGTTGAACGCGATGATGTCGGCGAGGCTGCGCATCTCGGTGCCGACCAGCCAGTCGCGCAGATAGGCGTCGAGGTCGTGCTTCAATTCGTAGACGAAGACGATCGGCCGCCGCGCCGGCTCGTAGCGGCTCAGGCTTTCCGGGTTGGTGTTGAGGATCGCCATGTCGGTCCCCGGCCCGCCGATCCAGCCGGCGGTCGGCAGGCTGGCGCGTACGATCGTCGCGCCCTGCGCTTCGAGGGTCGCGATGACGCTGCCCATCACCGTGGCGGCGCGCAGCCCGAGCTTGCCGTAATAGACATCGTTGCCGGGGTCCGACGGGTCGCCCGGTACGCCGATTCGCGCGCCCTTGAGCCCATCGGCATCGAGCACGGCGGTATAGTCGGCGGGACGCTGCTGGTCGCGCGTCGCCGGGTCGTCCGGGTCGGGGGCGGCCAGCACATTCAAGAGGATCGCCGCGTCGCGCACGCTGCGGGTCAACGGGCCGGCGGTATCCTGGCTGTGCGCGATCGGCAGGATGCCGGCGCGGCTGACGAGGCCGACCGTCGGCTTCACCGTGACGAGCCCGTTCTGGCTGGCCGGCGACAACAGCGAGCCCGAGGTCTCGGTGCCGATCGCCGCGGCGCACAGCCCGGCCGCCACCGCCACCGCCGAGCCCGAACTCGACCCGCCCGGCGGCACGACCGGCACGCCGCGCGCGTCGAGCGCCGGGGCGTAGGGGTTCCGCACCTGGCCGCCCAGGCGAGCTGTAGCCGGCCGGCATGTCGATCGCCAGGATGTTGGCGAATTCGGTCAGGTTGGCCTTGCCGAGGATCACCGCCCCGGCCGCACGCAGCCGCGCCACCAGGGTCGCGTCGCGCGCCCCCCGCGCCTCGGCCAGCGCCAGCGAGCCGGCGGTGGTGTGTTGCGCGTCGCCGGTCGCGATGTTGTCCTTCAGCAGGATCGGGACGCCGGCAAGCGGCTGGCGTACGCTCGGCTTCACCGCGTCGAAGCTTTCCGCGATCGCGAGTGCTTCCGGGTTGATTTCACGCACCGCATTGAGTCGCGGCCCGGCGCAGTCATACGCCTCGATCCGCGCGAGATAGTCGCGCGCCAATGCGCTCGCGCTCGCCCGTCCCGCTCCCAGCGCCTCGATCAACTCGGCGAGGGTCGCATTGTCGAGCCCGGTCATGCCGGCCGCTGCGTGCGATACCAGTCGAGGATCTGCGCGCCGGTCCAGAACACGACGTCGTCGTGCTCCCTGATATGGGCGAGTGCGTTGCGGAAGTATTTGAGGCGGTGCGCCGCCCCCATGATGTAGGGGTGCACCACCAGCGCCATGACCCGGCTGCCGTGCCGCGCGTCGCTGTACAGCTGCTCGAACTGGTCGATGGCGCGGTCGTAATACTCGCTCGCCTTGTGATGCTGGATCAGCATCATCGCGACATCGTTGCATTCCTGCGTGTAGGGCAGGTTGACGATCGGCTTGCCCCTTGTGTTCAGCACCACCGGCTCGTCGTCGAGCACCCAGTCGCAGACATATTCGTAGCCTTCCTCGGCCAGCAGGTCGGGGGTCTCCCAGGTCTCGGTCAGGCCGGGGCCGAGCCAGCCGCGCGGGTTCCTGCCGGTCGCCTCGCGGATCGCGGTGGCGGTCTTGCGGATATCGGCGCGCTCGTCGGCGACCTTCTGCATGTTCTTCTGCGAGAATCCGTGGCCGATGAACTCCCATTCGCGCTGCCGCGCGGCGCCCACGATCGCGCCGTAGCGGGCGATCGCCGAGCCGTTGACCGCCAGCACGGCCGGCACGCACAGATCGTCGAACACCTCGACCATGCGCCAGAAGCCGACCCGGTTGCCGTATTCGTGCCACGCCCAGTTCGGGATGTCGGGCATCGGCGCGCCGCCGGCCGGCGGGGTCAGCACGGTGCGCGGCATCGTCTCGTTGATGTCCCATTCCTCGACATTGACAATGACCCACACCGCGAGGCGCGCTCCGCCCGGCAGCGCGAGCGGCTGGCGCTCGGGGATCGCGGAATAATCGAGACGCTCGGTCGGCAGCATCGGCAGCACCTGTCGCGGAGTCTGGAGTTCGGAATGAGCTTTTATATCAAAATGTCTGGTTTTGCGCTGCAAAATCTGCGGGGAATCGCAGACAATCACCCGCGTTCTCAGTAACGAACTGCACCAGAGATTATCTCAAGAAGCAAGGAACCTTCGTCTAAATTTGTTGTTGATTAGCTGCGGCGAGATGAGATCGGTGAGATGGACAGTGAAACTAATCCCAAGTGTCAAGATCTACGCCGCGACAATCGCGGTGGCTGTGCTCTGTCTCTCCGCTCTGCCGGCGGCGGCGCAGAGCGCGGGCCATTCCAGGGCCGAGATGTGCCGGGCGACGGTGGGCGCGCATTTGCTGTGCAGTGCGGCACCGGCGTCGGCCGGAACAGTCGGCAATCGCGCCTACGAGCGGTGGCAAGACGGCAGCCCTGCCGTTGCTGCAGACCCGCCGGACGATAATCGCTATTCACGCTCCAATGGCAGCCGTAACACCTTTTTCGGCTATGGCCGATAGCAGCGGCCGTCGCGGCTAATCCTTCGCGGACAGATACCACTCCAGGATCTCGCGCCCGTTCCAGTGCAGCACGCCGGCATGGCGGTTGATGTAGTCGTAGACGTCCTCGAGGTATTTGATGCGGTGCGGCTGGCCGCTGATATAGGGGTGGATCGCGATCGCCATGATCTTGGCGCGCTCGGCGCCCTCGCGATACAGCCGGTCGAACGTGTCGATGCAGCGCGTCGTGAAGTAGGCCGATTCGTGGTGCTGCACCAGCATCATCGGGATGTCGTTGAGTTCGACCGAGTAGGGTAGGGTGACGAGCGGGCCGTTGGCGGTGTGGATCTCGGTCGGCTCGTCGTCATAGACCCAGTCGCCGATGTATTTGATGCCGGCGGCAGCCAGCAGTTCGGGCGTCTCCTCGGTCTGGGTCAGCCCAGGCCCGAGCCAGCCGACCGGCTTTGCGCCGGTGAAGCGCTCGATGACCCCGACCGAGCGCTCGATCATCGCCTTCTGGTCGTCGACCCGGTGGATCGGCATTTGCTCGTAGGCGTGCCCCATGAACTCCCAGCCGCTGTCACGCGCCTCGCGCGCCACCCGCTCGTAATCTTCGCAGACGCGGGCGTTGATCGACACGGTCGGGCGGATGCCGAGCCGCTGGAACAGCGCGAAAAAGCGCCAGACGCCGACCCGCATGCCGTATTCGTGCCACGCCCAGTTGGGCACGTCGGGCACCAGCACCTGCCCGGTCGGCGCCGGCAGGACCTGGCGCGCCATCGGCCGCGCGATATCCCAGAATTCGAGATTGACGATCGGCCACACGACGATTCGCGCGCCGCCCGGCAATCTGAGCGGCGGACGATCGACAATCGCGGAAAACGGTGCCCGTTCGCGTGGGATCATTCTCGCCTCCCGGTGTTCTCGCCAATGATGCTGACTCGCCGGCTGCTCGCTGGCAATAAACCAAAGTCGGCACTGCGCGCTTCGGTCGCTGGCCGACCGTCATTGCAATGCAGCATTGCAGTGTCATATCGGCTGCGCAAGTTGACGCGGCGCGGGCCGGCATCGCAACGTGCGGAAAACCGAATTGGGGGTACCGCGACAGGCGGATTTCATGTGGGTGCGCAACAACAAAGGCAATGTCTTCGTCGGCAATCTGCCGCCCGATTTTCCGGATGAGCGGCTGGCCGAAACCTTCGATCCGTTCGGCATCGTGCTGAGCGCCGCGGTCGCCCGCGATCCCGCGACCGGCGCGCGCCTGCGCTACGGCTTTGTCGATATCGCCACCGAGCGCGCGATGACGCAGGCGATCTCCACCCTTGACGGCCAGGAGATCGACGGCTGCAAGCTCAACGTCAAGCCGCGCGAGCGTCCGGTCAAAAAGCCGGGCGCCGCCCCGCCGCGTCGCCCGCTGCGCGCCGTGCGGTCGCCGAGCGTGGCGCACGATGTTGCCGAGGCGCCGCCCCGCGATTACGCGCCGGCCGCCGACGAGGCGTCGCCTGCCCCACATCGGGAAAAGCTGTCGCAAAGCCAGCGGGCCCGCGAGGAATTGCCGGAAATCGAGCCGCCGCCGCGGCGCGATTTCGAGGTTGTGCGCCGGCCAATTCGCCGCACCACACCGAATTTCCAGGTCGAGCGCCGCTCGCTGCCGCCGCGCGGGTAGAACCTCAGCCCGCGACGCCGCCCGCCGCCGCCTCGAGCAGCTTCCAGGCGGCCGGCTCGAAGCGGGTCCGCCAGCGCGCGTAGAAATCCCCGAGCCCGGTGCGGATGCCGGCGGCGTCCGCTGTGTTGACAATCATGCCGTGTCCGGCCAGCACGCCCACTCCGGCGGCGTTGACCGCCTCGATGTCGGCGCGCTGCAACAGCGCGAATTGTGCCGCGTTGCGCTCGACAACCGCCTGAATTTCCGCCGGAAGGGCCTGCCAGGCGGTCGCGTTGGCGAGCAGCGTGAAGCCGGTCCACCAATGCGCCGTCAGGCTCAGATAGCGCTGCACCTCATAGAGACGCAGCGACTGCACGACGCCGAGCGGATCGCTCTGCCCGTCAAAGGTTTTCGCCTTCAGCGCCTCGTACATGCCGCTGAACGGCACCATCCCCGCCTCGGCGCCAAGCGTGCGGAAAAAGTCCGCGGCAATCTCGCCGCCCGGGGTGCGGATCTTCAGCCCGGCGAAATCGGCCGCGGTGTGGATCGGCCGCACGTCGTTGCTGAGGTGGTGGAAGCCGTTCTGCCACGAGCGCGGGAAGGCATGGAGGCCGGCGCCGGCCAGTTCGCCCCGGATCCTGTCGCCGAGCGCTCCGTCGAGCGCGGCAAACACCGCCGCGCTGTCGCGGAACACAAACGGCATCAGCGGCAATGCGCTGGTCGGGGCAACCCCGCCGAGCAAGGCGCCCGACAGATAGAATTCCAGCGCACCGGCACGCAGATCGGCGAACATCTGCGGGTCGGGGCCGAGGCGGCTTTCGGGGAACACGTCGAGCCGGAAATCGCCCTCGGTGTCGCGCCCGATCGCCTCGGCCATCTCGGCGAGACGGCGTGCGGTCGGACTCGCCGCCGGCTGGTTCAAGCCGAGGCGATAGCGAAAGGGGGCGGTTCGGCTGGTGGCCATCGGCGGTGCCTCTGTTGACTGCGCCCTATGCTATCGCCTCGCCGACCAGCACTGCGACCGGAAACTCGCGGAACAGATCGGCGGCGCGGACCCGCTCGACACCGGCGATGTCCTCGCCGGTGAACACGTTGCGCCAGCCCGCCGCCGCCGGCAACGCGATCTCGGTCGCGCCGAAATCGGCCGGCCTGCCGTCGCGAAACAGGCCATAGACGAGCCGCGGCACCGCGGCGACCAGCGCCGCGCCGTCATGCCGGCGGGCAAAGGCGCACAGCCGGTCGGCATTCCTCCCCTCGCCGATGTCGAGCGGCTGATAGTCGCCGGCCGCAAACAGCGCGGCGTGGCGGCAGCGCAGTCTCAGCAGGCGGGCCGTCACGAACAGCTTCTCGCGGCCGTCCTGCCAGGACTCGGCCAGATCGGCGGCGCGGGCGTCGGCCATCGCGTCGAGCAGATGCTGGCGTTCGACCCAGTCGACCGGGCGGCGGTTGTCGGGATCGACCAGGCTGAAATCCCATAATTCGCCGCCCTGGTAAATGTCGGGCACCCCCGGCACGGTCAGCTTCAACACCAGCTGCGCCACGGAGGCGATCGCGGCGGGCCGCGCCAGCCCTGCGACGAACCCGGCAAAATCGGCGAGGAACGGGTTGGGGCGAGCGGCGTCGAGCACGCCGCGCACAAAGCGCCGCAGCCCGGCCTCGTAAGCCTCGTTCGGATAGCTCCAGCCCGACTGTTCCTTGCCCTCGCGCACCGCCTTGACCATCGCTGCCTCGACGCGCTCGGCAAGCGCGGCAACCCCGTCTGCGTCGGTCGGGTCAAGCAGCGGCGGCCAGGCGCCGACCAGCGTTTGGTAAAGCGCATATTCGAGGTTGCGGTCGGGCACCGGATCATCGTCGATCAGGCCGCGGTGACGGCGGTTGAGCCGCAGCCACTGCGCGACGCGACGCCCCCATTCGCGCGGCATCTCGGACAGCAGTGCGATGCGCAGGCGGGCATCCTCACCGCGCTTCGTGTCGTGCGTCGCGGTCGTCACCATGGCGCGCGGCCAGGCGCGCACGCGTTCCTGCATCACATGATGGAACGCGCCGGCCGACATGCCGAAGCGGCGCGGGTCGCCGCCGACCTCGTTGAGCGCCAGCAGGCGGAAATAGCGGTAGAAGGCGGTGTCCTCGCACGCCTTCGCCATGACGGGGCCGGTTACCTGCTGAAACTGCATCGCGGTGCGCAGCACGTCGTCGGGGTGCGAATGGCCGGGCAGTTCGGCGACCAGCACGCCGTAAATGAAATCGAGGATGGTCGTGTCCTCGGTGGCCCAACGCTTCTTCGCCAGGCCGATTGCCCAATCGATATAGCGGCGATCGTCGGCGCCGGCGCCGCGTGGCGAGACGTAGGTGCGGTAGACCGGGAACGCCGCGATCACCTCTTCGAGCGCCGCCAGCAAGCCGTTGAAGGTGAAGTCGCGGGTCTGCCACTCGCTCATCGACAGGCGATGGAAGCGGCGCGCCAGCACGTTCATCTCGCTCGCCAGATTGACTTGCATGATGCGCTTCTTGGCGGCGTAGAGCATTGCGTCGAAGCTCTCGCCGCGCCCGCTCAGGCGGCGATAGACGCGGCTCATCGCCGCCTCTGCGGCCGGATCGACAAACAGCTCGAGCGCCTGATTGAGGAAATCGTAGCCAGTGCTGCCGGCGATCGGCCACTCCGGGAGCCGCTCGTAGCGCGCCAGGATCTTCTCGACGACGACATAGGCCGAGCCATCGAGTCGCGCGTCGAGTTCCGCGCAGTACATGGCCGGATCGAAGAGGCCGTCGATATGGTCGATGCGCAACCCCTGCACTTGGCCGCGATCGACCATATCGAACACGAGCCGGTGCGTTGCCTCGAACAATTCCGGCAGCTCGATGCGCAGCCCGGCCAAATCGTTGATGTTGAAAAACCGGCGGTAGTTGATCTCCTCGGCGGCGACACGCCAGTTGGCGATGCGGTAGGCCTGCGCTTCAAGCAGACGATGCAGCCGGCGAAAGCTGCGCGGGCGCCCCGGCCTGCCGGCAAACCCGCGCAGCGTAGCGGCTATCGCCGCGGTGACCGCCGGGGTTGCCGCGGCAGCGGCAAGCCGTCGCTTCAGCTCGCCGGCCCGTTCGCGCGCGGCCCGCGGCGGCAGCCGCCGAAGCTCGGTAAACGCTGCCGCCAGCTCGGACAATGCCTCGCCGCCGCGGTGCAGGATCGTCGAATAGGACAGTGGCGAGATCGGGAAGCGATGATCGTAATACCACGCGCTGAACGTGCCCTCGGCGGCGTCGAACGCGAGCGCGATCTGGCCGCTTTCGAGGATCGTGCCGTACTGGTCGCCAAGCACGGGCAACAGCACGCGGCCCTTCAAATCCTCGCGTGCCGCATCCCAATTGATGTCGAAATAGGCGGCGTAGGGCGAGGCTTCGCCCCATTCGAGGACGTCGAGCCACCACGCATTGTCGCCGCCGACCGCCATGTGGTTCGGCACGATATCGAGAATGACCCCCATGCCACGCGCCCGCAGTGCCCCCACCAGCGCCGCGAACTCGGCCTCGCTGCCGATTTCGGGATTGAGCCGGGCGTGGTTGACGATGTCGTAGCCGTGCGTCGAGCCGGGCCGCGCCTCCATCAGCGGCGAGGCGTAGACATGGCTGATCCCGAGCCTGGCGAGATAGGGGACGAGCGCCACGGCGTCGCGGAAGGTGAATCCCTGGTGGAACTGGAGGCGATAGGTGGCGCGCAGCTCGGGAAAGGCCGCGTCGCGCCCGTTCATCCCTGGTTGGTTTCCGGCGCCGCCTGCCGGCGCGAAGCGGCGAGGAGGGCGGCAACCCGCGCCAGCGCCGGCCCGGCCACGAGTTCCTCAAGCGGCACGGAGAGCCGCCGGCGCCAATTGGGGTGTGTGTCGGTGGTGCCCGGCAGATTGGCCTGCTCGCTCTCGCCGGCGATATCCTCGACCTGCACCAGCATCAGCCGCGCTCGCGAGCGTCCGAGATACGCCAAGATCGCCTCGCCTAGTGCGGCCGCGTAGGTCGGCTGGTCGTCCGGCGACAGGAATTCGCCGAAGCGCTCGGGCGCGAGCAGTCCTTCGCGCGCCAGCGCGTCGAGCAGCAGGTGGCGGTCGCGGCGGCGCTCGGCTGTTTCGGTCACCTCGGAAGCCGCGTCGGGATAAATCCCGAGCCGCTTGCGCCAGTCGATATCGCAGCCGAGCCAGAACCCCTTCAGCGTGGCGAGGTCGTGCGTCGCGGCCGACGCGGCGGCCAGCGGCGGGTAGTCGCCGGGCGGGATGAAGCTGCCGTCGCCCCATCGCTCGAACATGAAAACCCGGTAGGACAGCACGTTGGCCGCCTGCATCGTTTCGCGAAACCCTTCCGGTACGGTGCCGAGGTCCTCGCCGATGATAGCGCAGCCGTGGCGCCGGCTTTCGAGCGCGACAAGGCGCAGCAGGTCGCGGAAAGGATAGGTCACATACGCCCCTGCGGTAGCCCGGCACCCGCTCGGGATCCAGTAGAGCCGCGCCAGCCCCATCACGTGATCGATGCGCAGGATGCCGGCATGGCGCATGTTGGCGCGCAATGCCGCGATCAGCGGGGCAAAGCCGCGCCGGCGCAGGGCCAGCGGGTTGATTGGCGCAAGCCCCCAATCCTGGCCGGCCCGGCTCAGCGGATCGGGCGGCGCGCCGATTGCCGCGCCCGGTACGATCAGCTCCTGGTCGGCCCAGGCCTCGGCGCCGTTCGGGTTGACCCCGACCGCGAGGTCGCGATAGAGCCCGATCGCCATGCCGCCGGCATGCCCTTCCGCCGCGGCGCGACCAAGCTGACGGTCGGCCTGCCATTGCAGGAACTGAAAGAACGCGACCCGTTCGGCATGGGTGCGGGCGAACTCGGCGACCGCGTCCGAAGTGGGATCACGCATCGCCGGCGGCCACAGATGCCAGGAGAACGCCCCGCCTTCCCGCGAGAAATGCTCGTGCAATGCCTCGAAGGTGGCAAACGCCGCCAGCGCCGCGCCGCCTTCCTGCTGGAACGCGCGGAAATCGGCGGCGAGTGCATCGCCGGCAGCGAGGTCGCGGCTGCCGAAGCGCTGGAACAACGCTTCAAGCACCGGACGCTTTGCCGCGGCGACGGCGGCATAATCGACGAGGCCGGCGCCGCGCGCTGCGGCGAGCGAGGCCGCCGGCGCCAGTGCCCGCACCGCTTCGTCCTCGGCAAAGCCCGGGACCGCGCCGACGTCGATGTAGAGATAATCGAGCCATGCGCGGCTCGACGGCGAATAGGGGCTGAAATGGCGCGGCTCGGCCGCGAACAGCGCGTGCAACGGGTTGATGCCGAGCGTCGCGGCGCCGAATGCCCCGGCCCGCCGGGCCAATTCGCCCAGATCGGTGAAGTCGCCGATGCCCCAGTCGCGGCCGCTGCGCAAGCCGTAGAGCTGCGTCGTCAAACCCCAACTGCGCGCGCCCGGCTGCAGCGCGTCCCCGAGGTGGCAGGCGGCTGGCGTGACGACGACGCCGATTTCCGCGCTTGTCGCGCCGGCGGCGACGCTCAGCCGATGATAGCCAAGCGGCAATCCGCCGGGCAGACGCAACGCTGCGCCGTCGCTGTGGCCGGCGCAATGCTGCCCGTCCTCGCAACGGCAATGCCATTCGGCACTGCCCGCGTCGGCCGGAAGCCGCAATTGCAAGACCGGCGCGGGATCCTCCTGCGCCACGATCTGCACCGACGCGAGCCCGAACGGCGCCGCCCTGCCTTCCTCTGCGAGCGCATCGGCGGCCGCTTTCGGGTCCTCCGGCAGGCCGAAGGCGGCAATCAGCCGGGTCAGCGTTTCCGCATCGGGTTCGTGCACGATGCCCAGCGCATCGACATGGCGGGTTGCGATGCCCACCGAGGCGGCGATCTGGCGCAATTCGTCGAGGCGGCTCATCGGCCCGCGTCTTCGGCGCGGCTGAGGTAAACGGCGGCGCAGCCGGGAGGCAGGTCAGCCGCCGGCGCGGCCGGGGCGGAGCAGTAGAGCAGACCGTCAGTCGGGCGCCGGCTCCGCGAGCGGCACCGGGTCCTCGGCGAAATTGGCGAGTAGCAAGAGCCTTGCGCCGTCGCCGAGCCGCCACGCGACACGCAATGCCGCCGGCCCGAGCAGGCGATACTCGCCGCCCGGCTGCATCCCTGTCAGGCGCGGTGTGATGTGGCGCGCCCGCAGCGCCAGCATGCGGCGATAGCGCGCCAGCCAGCGCGCATGCGGCTCGCGCTCGCGCTCGGTCCAATCCAGCCGCGACGCGGCAAAGCTCGCTTCGGCGGACGGGTCGGGGATGCGCTCGCGCGCCGCCGGGTCGCCGAATTCGGGAAACTGGGCGAACTCGCGCCGGCGTCCCTCGCGTACCGCCTCGTCCAGCGGCGGGGCGAAGTCGCAGAAAAACAGAAACGGCCGCGCACTGGCCCACTCCTCGCCCATGAACAGCATCGGGATCTGCGGTGACAGCAGCACGATCGTTACCGCCGCATGGACCAGCGCCTCGGGGGCGCGCGCGGTGATGCGGGTGCCGAACGGCGTGTTGCCGACCTGGTCGTGGTTTTGCAGGAACGCGACGAACGCGGTCGCCGGCAAGCCGCCCGAGAGCTCGCCACGCGCCCGGCCGCCGCGAAAAGGCGAGGGCTCGCCCTGATAGGCGAACCCTTGGGCCAGCGCGCGCCCGAGATGGGCGATCGGGCGGTCGGCGTAATCGCCATAATAGCCGGCGACTTGGCCACTCACCAGCACATGCAGCGCGTGGTGCAAATCGTCATTCCATTGCGCGGTGTAGAGGGCTGCGCTGCCGTCGCGTCGCGCCAGGCGACGCGCCTCGTTCCTGTCGTTTTCGAGGATCAGGTGAATGGGGCGGCCGGTGATATGGCGGCGCACCGTGTCGGCGATCTCGGTCAGGATATCGGGGCGGCTGTCGTCGGCGATCGCATGCACCGCATCGAGGCGCAGCCCGTCGAAATGAAATTCCTCGAGCCAATAGAGCGCGTTGTGCACCATGAAATCGCGCACCGGGCGGCTCGTCGGGCCGTCGTAATCGATCGCCGCGCCCCACGGCGTGTGGTGGCGCTCGGTGAAGAAATCGGGCGCGATTGCGTGCAGGTAGTTACCTTCCGGGCCAAAATGGTTGTAGACGACGTCGAGCAGCACCGCGATGCCGCGCGCATGGCACGCTTCGACCAGCGCCTTCAAATCGTCGGGCCCGCCGTACCCGGAATAGGGCGCGAACAGTTGCACGCCGTCATAGCCCCAGTTGCGGCGACCGGGAAATTCGGCGATCGGCATCAACTCGATCGCTGTCACGCCAAGCGTCGCCAGATCGTCGAGGCGGGCGATCGCGCCGGCGAAATCGCCGCCTTCGGAAAAGCTGCCGAGATGCAGCTCGTAAATCACCAGCTCTTCCCACGGGCGCCCGCTCCATGCCGCGTCGCGCCAGCGGTAGGCGGCGGGATCGACCACCTCGCTTGCGGCGTGCACGCCCTCGCGGCTGGCAGCGCGAGGCGGGGTCGGGGACCGCGCTGCCGTCGACGCGATAGCGGTAGCGCGTGCCGGGCTCGGCGCGGTCGGTGGTCAACGCGAACCAGCCGCCGGGCTCCGGCTGCATCGGCAATGTCAAGCCATCGCCAAGCAGCAGCGCGACCGATTTGGCGCGCGGTACCCACAGGCGGAAGCGGACGCCGTTTACGCCCGCCTCGGCCCCGAAAGGGAGCTCATGGTGGCGGCGCATCGGAATCGTCGGTGGATTCATCCTCGGGGGGGCCATCCTTGGGGCCGGTGCAAGCACCGTGCCTGACGGTGCCATGCGTGGCCATGGCTGGTGGCGGCGCGTGGGCGCGGTTGATGAACAGCGCAAACGAATGCGCGCGCAGGCGGTAGGCTTCGCCCGGCAGCCACAATCGCGCGCTCTCGACCAGCCCGGTCGGCTCGGCGGTATCGACCAGTGCCTCCCAAGCGAGCGATGTCGCCAGATGCGGGAAATGGAAGTCGAGGTCGCCGTAATAGGCGTTCATCATCACGAGAAAGCTCTCGTCGATGTCGCGCTGACCGCCGCGGGTGTAAAACTCGCCGGCGGCGCCGCCGAGCACGTAGCCGAGCGACAGGGCGACCGGGTTGCCCCAATCCTCGCCGGTCGGCTCTAGCCCGGCCGGGGTGACCCAGGTGATGTCCTTCAGCCCGTCTTCCGACATGACCTCGCCGCGGAAGAAGCGCGGTCGCGAAAACACCCGGTGCTGCCGGCGCAGATGAATGAGGGTGCGGACGAAATCGCGCAATGCCGCATCCTCGGGCCGGACGTTGTGCCAGTCGAGCCAGGAAATCTCGTTGTCCTGGCAATAGGCGTTGTTGTTACCCTGCTGCGTGTGGCCGAATTCGTCGCCGGCGAGCAGCATCGGCACGCCCAATGACAGCAGCACCGTCGCCAACAGGTTGCGCTTCTGCCGGTCGCGCAGGGCAACGATCACCGGATCGTCGGTGGGACCTTCGATGCCGCAATTCCAGCTGAAATTGGGTTCGTGGCCGTCGTGGTTGTCCTCGCCATTGGCCTCGTTGTGCTTGTGCTCGTAGCTGACGAGGTCGTGCAGCGTGAAGCCGTCATGGGCGGTGATCAGGTTGATGCTGGCCCACGGCCGGCGGCCGCGATAGCCGAAGATGTCGGAGGAGCCGGCGATGCGCGAGGCCACCTCCGCCACCATGCCGTGGTCGCCCTTCCAGAAGCGGCGCACCGAATCGCGGTATTGCCCGTTCCATTCGGCCCAGCCGGGCGGGAAATTGCCAAGCTGGTAGCCGTAGGGTCCGATGTCCCACGGCTCGGCGATCAGCTTGACCTGGGCCATCGCCGGATCCTGGCGAATCGTGTCGAAGAAGGCGGCGGTCTGGCTGTAATCGCCGTTTTCGCGCGCCAGCGACGTCGCGAGATCGAAGCGGAACCCGTCGACATGCATCTCGAGCGCCCAGTAGCGCAGCGAGTCCATGACGAGCTGCAAGACGCGCGGATGATCGAGGTTGAGGGTGTTGCCGGTGCCGGTGACGTTCGAATAGAGGCGTCGATCGCTCTCGAGCCGGTAGTAGGACAGGTTGTCGATGCCGCGGAACGACAGCGTCGGCCCGAGGTGATTGCCCTCGGCCGTATGATTGTAGACGACATCGAGAAAGACCTCGATGCCGGCCTCGTGCAGGCGCTTGACCGCGGTCTTGAACTCGGCGATCGAGCCTGCCGGCAGAAAGCGCGGATCCGGCGCGAAAAACCCGATCGTGTTGTAGCCCCAGTTGTTGACGAGGCCGCGCTCGGCGAGCAGCCGCTCGGTTACCGCGGCATGGATCGGCAGCAACTGGACGGCGGTGACGCCGAGGTCGACCAAGTAATCGATCACTGCCGGCGAGGCGAGCGCCGCAAAGGTGCCGCGATTGCCTTCGATGACGGCGGGGTGCCGGATCGTGACCCCGCGCACATGCATCTCGAGAATGATGCTTTCTTCCCACGAGGTGCGCGGCGGATGGTCGGCATTCCAGGTGAAGGCGCTCTCGACCACCCGGCATTTCGGCATGTAGCGGGCGCTGTCGCGCCGGTCGATCGCGAGATCCTCGCGCGGACCGCCGACGCGATAGCCGAACAGCGCATCGCTCCAGCGCAGCTGGCCGGAAATCGCCCGCGCATAGGGATCGAGCAGCAGCTTGTTGGGGTTGAACCGGTGACCGGCGGCCGGCTCGTAGGGCCCGTGAACGCGGTAGCCGTAAAGCTGCCCGGGGCGCATCTCGGGCAGGTAGCCGTGCCACACCTCGTCGGTGTATTCGGGCAAGACGATACGCTGCTCCTCGTGCGCCCCGGCGCGGTCGAACAGGCACAGCTCGACCCGTTCGGCGTGCGCCGAGAACAGCGCGAAATTGACCCCCTTGCCGTCCCAGCTCGCGCCAAGGGGGTAGGGCTGGCCGGGCCATACCCGCGTGGGTGGCATCGTGGAATCCTTATGGCCCGACGATGAAGATCGAGACGCCGAGCGGCGGCAGTTGGAGGCACAGCGAATAGGGATGGCCGTGCATCGGGATGGGCTCGGCGTGGACTTCGCCGGCGTTGCCGACCCCGCTGCCGCCATAGACGGCCGCGTCGGTGTTTATGCTCTCGATGTAGCGGCCCGGACGCGGCACCCCGATCCGGTAGTCGTGCCGCACCACCGGCGTGAAATTGGCGACGATGACGGCAAGCTCGTGCGGATCGCGGCTGCGCCGCACGTAGGAGAGCACGCTTTCGGCACCATTGGCGGCGTCAATCCAGGCAAACCCCTCGGGGTCGCAGTCGAGCAGGTGCAGTGCCGGCGCAGCGCGGTAGAGCCGGTTGAGGTCGCGCACCAGGAGCTGCACCCCGGCGTGGAGCGGATGCTCCAATGCCTGCCAGTCGAGGCCGACATCGTGATTCCACTCCCAATCCTGGGCGAATTCGCCGCCCATGAACAACAGCTTCTTGCCGGGATGCGTCCACATGAACGCGAAATAGGCCCGCAGATTGGCAAAGCGCTGCCACGCGTCACCCGGCATCCGACCGATCAGCGAGCGCTTGCCGTGCACCACTTCGTCGTGGCTCAGCGGCAGGATGAAATTCTCGGCGAAGGCATAGAGCAGTCCGAACGTCAGGTCGTTGTGGTGGTATTTGCGGTGGATCGGATCGAGCGCCATGTAGCTCAATGTGTCGTGCATCCAGCCCATGTTCCATTTGAAGCCGAAACCGAGCCCGCCAACATAGGTGGGGCGCGACACCATCGGCCAGGCGGTTGATTCCTCCGCCGCGGTCGTCGCGCCGCCCGCCTCGGCGAATACCAGCTCGTTCATCCGCCGCAGGAAGGCGATCGCGTCGAGGTTCTCGCGGCCGCCATACATGTTCGGGATCCACTCGCCGGCGTCGCGACTGTAATCGAGATACAACATCGAGGCGACGGCATCGACTCTGAGCCCATCGATGTGAAACTCGCGCAGCCAGTAGAGCGCGCTCGACAACAGGAAATTGGCGACCTCGCGGCGGCCGTAATTGTAGATCAGCGTGTTCCAGTCGCGGTGCAGGCCCTGGCGCGGGTCGGCATGCTCGTAGAGCGCGGTGCCGTCGAACCGGCCGAGCCCGTGCGCATCGGTCGGGAAATGGCCCGGCACCCAGTCGAGCAGGATGCCGAGCCCGGCGCGATGGCAGGCATCGACAAAGGCGCGGAAATCGTCGGGCGAGCCAAAGCGCGAGGTCGGCGCAAACAGCGATATCGGCTGGTAACCCCACGAGCCGTCGAACGGGTATTCGGTGATCGGCAGCACCTCGATATGGGTGAAGCCGAGCCCGGCGACATAGGGCACCAGCTGCTCGGCCAGCTCGCGATAGCTGAGATAGCGGTTGCCGTCGCTGCGCCGCCACGAGCCGAGATGCACCTCGTAGATCGCGATCGGCGCCTCGCGGTCGTTGCGCTGCCAGCGCTCGGCCATCCACGCCGCGTCCTGCCACACATGGCGTGACGGCGCGGCGATCACCGAGGCGGTGCCCGGCGGCTGCTCGGCCTGTTCGGCCTGCGGGTCTGCCTTCAGCGGCAACAGCGTGCCGTCCGGGCCCAGGATCTCGTATTTGTAGAGATGGCCGGGTCGCAGCCCGGGCACAAAGATTTCCCAGAACCCGCCGGCATGGCGCCGGCGCATCGGCATGCGTCGCCCGTCCCAGGCGTTGAAATCGCCGACGACGCTGACCCGGGTGGCATTGGGCGCCCACACCGCAAAGGCCACGCCCTCGACCCCCTCATGCGTGACCGGATGGGCGCCGAGCTTCTGGTAGCTGTCGAGGTGGTTGCCTTCGGCCAGCAGGTGCACGTCGAGCTCGCCGAGCACCGGCGGAAACCGGTAGATGTCGTCGAATTCGTGCTCGTGGCCGCCGCGCCGCGCCCGCAGGCGATAGCGGAACGGCTCCCGGCGCTCCGGCATGCTGGCAGCGAACATCCCGGCGGGATGAATGCGCTCGCCGGTGGCCACGACCTCGCCCGTGTCGCCGTCAACGACTGCCATCGCCTCGACCTCGGGCAGGAAGGCGCGCACATAGACCCCGGCCGAGCCCTTGTGCATGCCGAGAAAGCCGAACGGGTCGCCGTGGCGCGCCGCGACGATCGCCTCGACTTCTGGGCTAACGCGATGCGGCATCTGGCCCTCCGCTTACCGTGGTCTTCGCCAGGATGCGCAGGATGCCGTTGAGCGGGATCCCGACCCAGCCCGGCCGGTTGGCCAGTTCGTAATTCACCTCATAGACGGCCTTTTCGAGCGCGAAGAAATCGATCAAACCCTTGGCCTGCAATTTGTTGGCGGGATAGGCATGGCAGCCGCGCATCTCGTGGCGGTAGGCGGCGCGGAACCCGTCGACGGCGCGCTGGCGCCATGCGTCGGCGATTTCGGCCATGCGGGCGAGCGCGGCCGGACGGGTCTCGGCGATCTGCCGCACCGCGGTGGTGGCGGCGTATTCGAACGAGCGGATCATCCCGGCGACATCGCGCAGCGGCGAGCTTTTGAGCCGGCGCGCGGCGAGGGGGCGCGCCGGCTCGCCCTCGAAATCGATGATGTGGAAATCGTTCTGCACCGCGAGCACCTGCCCGAGATGCAGGTCGCCGTGATAGCGGGTCTTCAGCCCGGCGGTCTCCTCCGGCGCCAACAGGCGGATGCACTCGGACAGGTGCCCGCGGGCACCGAGCACCGCGTCGGCAAGGTCGCGAATGCCCTCTGGCATGTCGGCGCGGGCGCGGCCGAGCCGGGCCAGCATGTCCTCGGCGGCTGCCTCCAGATCGTGCCGCCACTCCGCCAAATCCTCTCTGGTGATCGGCTCGGGGGCAAAGGCAGGGTCGTCATCGGCTGCTTCAGCAAGCGCCCGGTGCATCTGCGCGACGCGCAGCCCGAGCTGGCGCGCCAGCGCCAGGAAGAAATGATCGGGGTCGGGGTCGGGCATGTCCGGGCTGCGGCCGTGCGGCGTTGCGCCGGGTGCCTCCTCGTTGAGTACGTGATCGAGGTAGCGCAGCAGGTAGTCGAGCGCCAATGTCCAGCCGTCGCCCTGATTGCGGACAAAACCGAACATGACGCCCATCGCGCTCGTTGGCGCGCTCTTCCCGGCATCGGCGGGCTCGGCCAGTTCGATTGTCGCGAGCAGCGGCGGGGTGTTGGCAAACCCGGCGCGCTCGGTCAGAAACCGGCTCATCTCGATCTCGGGGTGCGGCCCCGCCTGCAGACGCCGGTAGACCTTGAGGACCGCGTAATCCTCGAACAATATCGAGCTGTTCGACTGCTCGGCGCCGAGCCGACGCACGACGAGGCGCTCCGGCGGCGTTGCCTGTGCAAAGCCCGGCATGTGGCGGAAGCGCATCTCCCAGGTGCCGCCCTCCGGCGCGCCGAGCATCACGCTCGCCTCGCGTGCAACCGCGTCGGCGAGGGCCAGCGCAAAGCCGTCCTGCGACAGCGCGTCGACCAGAGCGCCCTCGCGGCGCGCCTGGCGCAATTCGGCGAGCGTCGCCGGCGCCAGCGCCTGGCGCAGCTCGGTACCGGACGGCGACCAGACGGCGGCAAGCGGCAGGAAATAGCGCTGGCGCTCGCCGTTGGCCAATACCGCCTCGACGGCCTGCAACAGGAACGTGTTCGGCTTGGTGTCGGCCGAATCCGGCGCCGGGTTGGCGACCTCGCCCTGCACCAGGATATGCGCCGGGCGCAGCCTCTGGTCCTTGGCGCCGAACCAGCGTTGGCGCGGCAGGAAGCCGGGGATGATGTCGCGCTCGAGTTGCGGCAGGTTGTGGTGGGTGAACAGGTCGCGCCAGCCCTGCGGCATGACCAGGGTAACAAACTCGGGAGGTTGCGCCTGCAGCATGGCGCTGATGTCGGCGGCGGACGGCGACACCAGCTCGAACCAGAAGAAGCTGTGGCCCGGCAGGGTCAACAGGTAGAACGACTCGCCGACCGGCGGGAAGCTGGCGCGGCCCAGCACCTCGACGACCTGGCGGCCGCGGAATTCCGATAAATCGAGCTCCACCGCCTGGGCGCTGCGCGACAGGTTGACGACGCACAGGATGGTTTCGTCCTGCCACTCGCGCAGATAGACGAGCACCTTGCGGTTTGACGGGTAGAGCAGCCTGAGGGTGCCCCGCCCCAGTGCGCGGCGCGTCAGGCGGGCCGCAATGAGCCGCTTGGTCCAGTTCAAAAGCGAGGAGGGCGAGCGGCTCTGGGCCTCGACATTGACCGCGCCAAACCCGTAGACCGGGTCCATGATCGGCGGCAGATAGAGGCTCGCCGGATCGGCCCGCGAGAACCCGCCATTCCTGTCGAACGACCATTGCATCGGGGTGCGCACCCCGTCGCGGTCGCCGAGGAATACATTGTCGCCCATGCCGATCTCGTCGCCGTAATAGAGCACCGGCGTGCCCGGCATCGACAGCAGCAGGCCGTTGAGCAGTTCGATCTTGCGCCGGTCGTTCTCCATCAAGGGCGCAAGGCGGCGGCGGATTCCGAGGTTGATGCGGGCGCGCCGATCGGCGGCATAGTAGTTCCACAAATAATCGCGCTCGCGGTCGGTCACCATTTCGAGCGTCAGCTCGTCGTGGTTGCGCAGAAACACCGCCCACTGGCAGTTCTCCGGGATTTCCGGCGTCTGCCGCAGGATGTCGGTGATCGGATGTCGGTCCTCATTGGCGACCGCCATGTAGATGCGCGGCATCAGCGGGAAGTGGAACGCCATGTGGCATTCGTCGCCGTTGCCGAAATATTGCAGCACGTCCTCGGGCCATTGGTTGGCTTCGGCGAGCAGCATGCGGTCGCCGGCGCACCGATCCATCTCACTGCGCAGGCGCCGCAGGATTTCGTGCGTCTCCGGCAGGTTTTCGTTGTTGGTGCCCTCGCGCTCGATCAGGTAGGGCACGGCGTCGAGCCGCAGACCGTCGACCCCGAGGTCGAGCCAGAACTTCATCACATTGGCGACCGCGCGGAACACCCGCGGGTTGTCGAAATTCAGGTCCGGCTGGTGCGAATAAAAACGGTGCCAGTAATACGCCTGGGCTACCGGATCCCACGTCCAATTTGACTTCTCGGTGTCGAGAAAGATGATCCGCGTCTCTGGGAATTTCTGGTCGGTGTCGCTCCACACATAGTAATCGCGCCAATGCGAGCCGTTGTGCGCGTGACGGGCGCGCTGAAACCAGGGGTGCTGGTCCGAGGTGTGGTTGACCACCAGTTCGGTGATGACCCGCAGCTTGCGGCGGTGCGCCTCGCGCACGAACGCCTTGAAGTCGGCCATCCGGCCATAGGACGGGTTGATGTTGCGGTAGTCGGCGATGTCGTAGCCGTCGTCGCGCAACGGCGAGGGATAAAACGGCAAAAGCCACAACGCGGTGACGCCGAGATCCTGCAGATAGTCGAGCTTCTGCGTCAGCCCGGCGAAGTCGCCGATGCCATCATTGTTGGCGTCGAAAAACGCCTTGACGTGCAGCTGATAGATGATCGCGTCCTTGTACCACAGCGGGTCGGCACTCTGGCTCTCGGGGCGCGCCAGCGGGGCTGCGCCCGACAGGAGGGCAGTCGGAGCGTCGTCGGGCGGGGTCATGCTGGACCGTTGGGCAGTAGCCGGAAGATCAGGGCCGGGTGGGTCTGCGGGTCGAGGCTCACATACTGACGCTCGCCGCGCCAGCTGATGATATTGCCGCTGAACGCCTCCTCCAGCAGAAACTCCTGGTCGGGGGTGATCCCCCATTCGCCGAGCGGCAGCACGATGTCGCCGGCGTGCAGGCCGTCGGGATCGAGATTGACCACGACGATCACGACATTGCCGCGGTCGGCGGTCGCCTTGGCGTAGGCCAGAATGTTGGGGTCGGCGCAGTCGAGAAAGCGCAGATTGGTCAGCTCGTGCAAGGCCGGGTTGTCACGCCGGAAATGGTTTAGGATCGCGATGTCGCGCTTGATGTTGCCCGGGCGGTCCCAATCCCACACCTTGTATTCGTATTTCTCGGAGTGGAGATATTCTTCGCGGTCTGGGATCGGTTCGTTCTCGCACAATTCGAAGCCGTTATAGATGCCGTAGGTCGGCGACAGCGTCGCGGCCAGCACCAGCCGGATGCGGAACGCCGGCCGGCCACCCTCCTGCAGAAATACCGGCAGGATATCGGGCGTGTTGGTGAAGAAATTCGGCCGGAAATATTCCTTGCCCGGCCCTTCGGTCAGCTCGGTCAGGTATTCAATCAACTCGGCTTTCGTATTGCGCCAGGTAAAATACGTATAGGACTGGGTGAATCCGGCCTTGGCCAGGGCGCGCATCACCTTCGGCCGGGTGAACGCCTCGGCCAGAAAGAGCGCCTCGGGGCAGCGCGCCTTGACCTCGCGGATCAGCCACTCCCAGAACGGCAGCGGCTTCGTATGCGGATTGTCGACCCGAAAGATGCGCACGCCCTGATCGATCCAAAACAGGATCGTGTCGCGCAGCTCCGTCCACAGCCCCTCGCGATCGGGGTTGTAGAAATCGACGTTGACGATGTCCTCATATTTCTTTGGCGGGTTCTCGGCGTATTTGAGCGAGCCGTCGGGCCGGAAGCTGAACCACTGCTTGTGCTCCTGCACCCAGGGATGGTCGGGGGCGCACTGGATCGCAAAGTCGAGCGCCACCTCGATGCCGAGTTCGGCGGCGGCGGCGACGAAGCGCCGGAAATCCGCGAGCGTGCCGAGCTCCGGGTTGACCGCGCGATGGCCGCCCTCCGCGGCGCCGATCGCGTAGGGGCTGCCGGGATCGTCGGGCATCGCGACGACCGCGTTGTCGCGCCCCTTGCGGTTGACCCGGCCGATCGGGTGGATCGGCACGAGATAGACGACGTCAAAGCCGAGCGCCGCGACATCGGCGAGGCGCTCGATCATGTCGTCGAAGCTCGCGCTGCGGTCCGCCACCCGGCCCTGGCTGCGCGGAAACATCTCGTACCACGCGGCGAACCGCGCCTCGGTACGGTCGACGACGATCTCCAGGTCGCGCGGATAGCGGACCCGATCGGCCCGGTCGTCGGCCCGCGCCATCAGCGCGCGCAACTCGCCGCCGGTCATCATCTCGCTGCGCTGCGCCGTCTCGGCCCGCGAAAACTCCTGCGCGATCGCGCGCAGCCGCGCTGCATCGCCTGCCGCGGCATGCCCGATCGCCGCCTCGACCAGGTGCTCGCCCTCGATCAGTTCGAGCGCGATGTCCTGACCGGCGTCGCGCTTCTTGATCAGATCGTCGCGCCAGCTCTCGAACCGGTCGGTCCACGCCTCGATCGTGTAGCGCCAGCGCCCGACCCGGTCGGGCCGGAAGCGCGCGACCCAGCGGTCGTTGTCGAAAAACGCGAACGGCGCCTCATGCCACGCCTCGTCCTCGAACGCGTATTTGACGACCGCCGCGATATGGTCGTGGCCGTCGCGAAACAGATCGGCCCATACTGCGACTTCCTCGCCGGCCACCCGCTTGATCGGATAGCGCCCGCCATCGATCTCAGGCGAGACGTTCTCGATCGCGATACGCGCCTCGGAGTGCCACTCCAGGCGATGGTCGGGCTTGCGCGCGACCCGGCCGCAGGGCTCGATCGTCACCTGCCGCAACGGGCGCAGCGCCAGGCGCAACACCCGCACCGCGAGCGGCGGCACCAGGAGCCGGGCCGGCGCCGGCGCCGCGCCGCCGTCCGGCAAGATCTCACTGAGCACAAGGCGTTCGCCAAGATGGCGCAGGCCGGCGGTGGCAAGCAATTCTCCAATCACCGCCTCGCGCGCATCGCCCTCTTGCGTGTTGACCAGGGTCAACGTCCGCTCGGCGCCGTTGCCGCTCTGCCGCAACAGGACCAGCAGCGGGTCGCCACGGTGGCTCAGCAGAAGCTGCTTCCCCTCCTCGTTTAGCGCCGGTACGGCCCGCTTGATGCGGTTTACGTCGGCGATGAAGCCGCTGAGGTCGAAGCGCGCCGGTTCGTCCGCCTCGCGGTCGCGCTCAGGACCGGCGACGACCTCGAGCCGCCGCGACCAGCCGTATTCGAAACCCATCGGCATCATCACCCCGGTGGAGAACGCCGCGGCGAAGGCGTAGGCTTGGCGGTAGCGTGCCTCGATCTGGTTGTCGGGGAAGCCGGCGGCCAACAGCTCGGTGACGAGGCGCTCGGTGTCGTGGCTTTCGGGGAAGCCGATCGACGGCGCGATGTGCCGATAGAGCTCGTACTGGTCGAGCAGCCACGGGCTTTCGAAATCCCACCACTTGACGCTGTTGAACAGATAGTCGAACCCGGCGTCGGCGAGGTCCAGCACCTCCTCCTGGCGGGCGCCCAGATTCTCGGCGCAAAACACGATGTCCGGGTCGTGCGCCTTGGCCGCGGCGATCAGCCGGCGCCACACTGCGGCCGGCACCTTGTAGGCCGCGTCGCAGCGGAACCCGCCAAAGCCGAGCCCGGCGTAATGGCGCACCAGCTCCTCGAAATAGGCGGTGATCGCATCGCGCTGCGGCGACCGGTAATCGAGTTCGGCGAGATCGCCCCACACGGTGCGGCGCTCGGGATCGTCCGGGTCGACGGCAAAGGGCGACAGCAGCTCGCCATCGCCGTCGCGGGCAAACCATTCGGGCCGGCGCGACGCCAGCTCGCTGTCTTTGGCGGTGTGGTTGACCACGAGGTCCATGATGACGCGCAGCCCGTGGCGAGCGGCGGCCGCGGTGAAGCCGCGCAGCAATTCGTCGTCGCCGTCGCGCGCATCGCCGCGGAAGCGCGGGTTGAGGCGGTAATAATCCTTGACCGCGTAGAGGCTTCCGGAAAACCCGGGATAGTGAAACGGGTTGACGTAGACCGCGTTGAACGCCATCGCCGCGATACGGGGCAATTGCGCCGTCCAGCCGGCGATCGAGCCCGCCAGCGTCGGGAACAGGTTGTAAATGCGCAAGCCTTCCGTCATCGAGCCGCCCGTCTCCTGTCTTTGTTGGTACGCGTTTCCCCGCCGCCAATCCGCCGCGCCAGCGCCGGAAACAGCATGCCGTCGATCAAGGGCTGGGCCTGGAATTGCCCGCTGCTCGATCGGCGGCATTGCAAGCGGCGCGAGGTTAGTTACGGCAGCCTGGAGCAGGATCGGCGAGGCCCCCTCCCTGCGGGGCTTTGGCCACGCCGTCACGAACAGCCAACACTCCTAACGGCTGCCGCGCCGGTCCGTTCCCGCCGGCAGTCGACTTTAGCCGGCCATCAAGGATAAGGATCTGCGCCGTATCCGGCAAGCTCCCCGGCGCGGCGAGGTTCCGGCGGCCTACAGCACCACTTCGACGAGGAACGGCCCCGGCGTCGCCAGCCCCTCGGCGAAGCGCCGGTTGAAGCCCGCCATGTCGGTGACCTTCGCGCCCGGCACGCCGAGGCTCTTTGCCAAGCCCACCCAGTCGATGTCGGGGTTGCCGAGGTCGAGCATGTCGAGCGCCTTGCGGCCCGGATTGCCGGCCCCGACATTGGCGAATTCGCCGCGCAGGATCTGGTAGGTGCGGTTCGAGAACAGGACGGTGGTGATGTCGAGCCCCTCGCGCGCCTGCGTCCACAATGCCTGCACCGTGTACATCGCGCTGCCGTCGGCCTGCAGCGCGACGACCTTGCGGTCCGGGCAGGCGACGGCCGCGCCGGTGGCGAGCGGCGGCCCCAACCCGATCGAGCCGCCCATGTTCGACAGCCAGTCATGCGGCTTGGCCGCCTTGGTTGGCGCGAAGAAGCCGCGCCCCGTCGTCACCGCCTCGTCGGCGACGATCGCGTTCTCCGGCAGCAAGGCCCCGATCGAGGCGCCGAGCGTGTCGGAGGTGATCGCGCCGGTCGCCGGCGCCGGCGGCTGGTCGTTGACGACCGGCGCCGGGGTGGCGCGCGCGCCGACCGCGTCGCACAGCATGTCCAGCGCCGCGATCAGGTCCTCGTCCGGCCGCGCCAGCACATGCCCCTGGCAGCCCTCCGGGGTCAGCTGGCTCGGCTTGTCGGGATAGGCGAAGAACGCGACCGGCATCTTCGAGCCGACCAGGATCACATGCTTGAGGCCGGCCAGCACCTTGAGCGCCTGGTCGACGACATAGGGGATGCGCTCGACCGAGACTCGGCCGCGCCCCCGTTGCGTGCGCGCGTTGGAGCCCTGGGCGATCAGCCGCGCGCCGGTCCTGGCGGCGATCTTGCCGGCGAGTTCGAGCCCGTCGGCCCTGACCGCCCGGCCGGTGACGAGGATCAGCGTCGGCTCGCCCGAGCGCAAGACGCGCGCCGCCTCGGTCACCGCTTCCTGCGACGGCGCCGCCGGGCGGGCGGGCGGCGGCACCGCCACCGGCCCCGAGCCCTCGTTCCACGCCGTGTCGGCCGGCAGGATCAGCGTCGCGATCCGGCCCGGCGGCATCCGCGCGGCCTCGATCGCCAGCGCGCCATCAGCGGCGATCCCCATCGCGTTCGGCGAGGTCTTGACCCAGTGCGAACTGGGCCGCGCCAACCCCTCGATGTCGGAGGTGAGCGGCGCGTCGTATTGCCGATGATAGGTCGCATGGTCGCCGACGATGTTGACCATCCCCGACATCGCCTTGTTGGCGTTGTGGATGTTGGCGAGCCCGTTGGCGAGGCCCGGCCCGAGATGCAGCAGGGTCGCGGCCGGTCCGTCCGTCATCCGGTAATAGCCGTCGGCCGCACCGGTGACCACCCCCTCGAACAGCCCGAGCACGCAGCGCATCCCGTCGACCCGGTCGAGCGCCGCGACGAAATGCATCTCCGAAGTGCCGGGATTGGCAAAGCACACATTGACGCCGCCCCCGACCAATGTGCGCACCAGGCTTTCCGCACCGTTCATCGCATCCCTCCGCTCGCCGCGCCGCGCCGCGCGCCGCCGGCCGGCATCCTGCCGGGCCGAACCGGGCGGGGCAAGCGCATGCTGGATGCGTGACGCCGGCCGAGGGAGGGGCTAGGTGCTCCGGTTGCGCAGCCGGACGCCGCGGCCGCCGCCGGCGCTGACCGTGCCCTCGTTGATGAACTCGACCCCCGCCGCCTCGAGGGCGCCCATGACCTTCATCAGGCTTTCGATCACGCCGCGCACGACACCCTGGCTGGCCTCCATTCGCTGAATGGTCGGCAGCGAGACTCCCGAGGCCTCCGCCAGGGCGCGCTGTTCCATCCCCACCAGCGCCCGGGCCGCTCGCATCTGTGCCGCAGTCAGCAAGGCCGCCCTCCAAGCGTCGCGCCGCGACCGCTCATACCGGTATCATAGTTGAAGCATCATACTCGATTTCCGGCTCATGTGCCACGCGTTAAGAATCGCAGATCAGCCATATGTGGCTCACTTCAGAGCCGGCCGAGCATCCGCAACAAGCCATCGAGGATCGTAAAAGGGTGGGGCGGACAGCCCGGTATGAACAGATCGACCGGGAGCAGGTCTTTGGCCCCGTCGCACGCCTCGGCCTGGCCCCGGAAGATGCCGCCCGAAATCGCGCAGGCGCCGGCCGCGATGACCAGCCGCGGCTCGGCGACGGCCGCGTAGGTTTGCAGCGCCGCCTCCCGCATGTTCTGGGTGACCGGGCCGGTGATCAGGACGCCGTCGGCATGGCGCGGCGAGGCGACGAAGTCGATCCCGAAGCGGCTGGCGTCGAACACCACGTTGCCAAGCGCATTGATTTCGGCCTCGCAGCCGTTGCAGCCGCCGGCGCTGATCTGGCGCAGCCGCAGCGAGCGGCCGAGCAGGCGGCGGAGTTCGCGGCGCAACGCATCGACCCGCGGCTCGCCGCCATCGCTGCGCACGAGATCGGCGCGCGCCGAGGCGGCGAGCCGCCAGTCGCGGGTGAAGGCGATGGCGCCCCCGGGGCAGGCAGCGGCGCATTCGCCACAAAAAATGCAACGTCCGAGATCGAGCTGTGGCCCGGCGGTCGCCAGCTGCAACGCGCCGGTCGGGCAGGCGTCGATGCACTGGGCACAGCCGGCCACGCATTTCGCCGGGTCGAGCGTCGGCCGCCCGCGGAACAGCGGCGGCAGCGAGGGTTCCTGCGCCGGATACCCCGCCGTGCGATAGCCCTGGCGGGCGCGCGCTAACAGTGCCTTGAACATGGTGCCGTGTCGTTTCTACAGATCATGGCCGCAATAGGACAGGTTGAAGCTCTTGTTGCACAGCGGGAAGTCGGAGATCGCCTCGCCGCGCATCGCCATCGCCAGCCCGAACCAGTTGCGGAACGAGGGATCGACGATCTTGTAGTGCGCCAGATGCCCGGCGGCGTCGGTCGTGGCGAGATGCACGATCTCGCCGCGCCAGCCCTCGACGAGCGACAGCGCGAGGCTGTCGGGCATCAGCGCTCCGACCGGCGAGCGCGCCTCTCCGGCGCCCGGCGCGTCGAGCATCGGGGCGAGGAAGGCCAGCGAGTTCTCGATCTCCTGCCAGCGATGCAATGCGCGGGCGAAGACGTCGCCGCCTTTGCCGATCGCGACGAGCGGTCGCCGACCTTGATAGCCGGGCGCCGGAAAGTCGCGGCGGCAATCGCGGTCGATGCCGCTGGCGCGGGCCGGCGGGCCGACGATGCCGAGATCGCGCGCCGCCCGCGGCGTCAAGGTGCCGGTATTCTCGAACCGTGCCCTGACCGAGGACGATTTCCACAGCAGATCGACCGCATTGCGCATGTCGCGCTCGGCATCGGCGAGGCGCCGCTGCAATTCGCCGAGCACGTCGCCGCCCGGCTCGTGGGCAACGCCGCCGGGCCGGATCCAGCCGCGGCCGAGCCGGCTGCCGCACAGCAGTGCGGTCAGGTTCAAGGTGTCGCCGCGCAGCCGGCCGCAATAAGCCGCCGCCGGCAGAAAGCCGACATCGCCGGCCAATGCGCCGAGATCGCCGATGTGGTTGGCAACGCGCTCGAGCTCTAGCGCGATGCTGCGCAGCCCGGCCGCGCGCGGCGAGCAGGTGGTTCCGGCCAGCGCTTCGAGCAATTGGCAATAGGCGGTCGCGTGACCCACGCTGGTATCGCCGGCGATGGTCTCGGCGAAGTGGATGCCCCGCTTGTCGGGTCCACGGCACAGCGCTGCCTCGATGCCGCGGTGCTGGTAGCCGAGCGAGATTTCGAGATGCAGGACGCGCTCGCCGTGACAGTTGAAGCGGAAATGCCCCGGCTCGATGATCCCGGCATGCACCGGGCCGACCGCGACCTCGTGGATCTCGGCCCCCGTTGCGTGGAAAAAGTCGACGTCCTCGATAGCCGGGCCGCCCTGCGGAAAGCGCACCGGCTTGAGCCAGGGATGGCCCTCCGGCCGGACGCCCCATTGCTCGTGTATCTCCCGCTCGAAATAATGTGCCGCCGGGCAATCGGGGGTCAGCGCCATGTAGCTTTCGGCGACGATGGTGGAGACGAGGCCGATCTCGCCGCGCCCGTCGTCCGCCAGCGCGGCCAGCAGCTGCGTGCCGTCGCCCGTTCGCGCGATCCCGGTCAGCAGCAGCAATCGCTTGCCCCCGGCGACGGCGCTAAGGACATCGCTGCGGAATGTTTCGACGGGCAGTGCCGGCACCGCTGATAGCGCAGTCGGCACGGCGTTGCCTGTCGCCAGGAACGGCGTCATGGCCGGGCGCCCAGGGCGGCGGCGGCATGGCGCAGCGCGTCGGCGAACCACAGCGGCATCCACACGCCGAGCAGCAGCAACAGGCCGAGCGAGGCGGCGACGACGACCACCGCGGCGGCGCCGTTGCGCGGCGCGGGCAGTGGTGATGGCGGATCGCCGTAGGCCATGGCGATCACATGGCGCAGCGCCGACAGAAAGACGACGCTGCTGGCAACCAGAAACACGACCAGCGCCAGCCAGGCGCCGCTGCCGACCGCGGCGCGCAGTAGCTGGTATTCGCTCATGAAGATCGCAAACGGCGCGACCCCGATCAGCGCCAGCACGCTGCCGAGCAAGGCCAGGCCCCACAGCCGGTCGACGCGCAGCGCGCCGGCCAGCGTGTGCATGTCATGGCTGCCGAAGCGCTGGCCGAGCCGTCCGACCGCGAAGAAGGCCAGCGGCTTGCACACCGAGTGGTTGAACGTGTGGAACAGCGCGGCGAAGGTGCCGAGCGGCCCGAGGCCAAAGCCGAGCGTGATGATGCCGAGATGCTCGACGCTGCTATAGGCGAGAAAGCGCTTGGCGTCGCGTTGAAAGACGATAAACCCGGCCGCCACCACGATCGAAAACGTCCCGAAAAAGATCAGCAACTCGTCGGCGAAGGCGCTGCCGAGCGCGTTCCGCGCCGCCGGCACAAAGCGCATGATGCAATAGAGCGCGGTATTGAGCAGAAAGCCGGAGAACATCGCCGAGACCGGTGCCGGCGCCTGGCTGTGCGCGTCGGGGAGCCAGGAGTGGATCGGTGCGAGGCCGGTTTTCGTGCCGTAGCCGACCAGGATGAAGATGAAGGCGAACTTCATCAGCGTCGGGTCGAGATGCACGTCGGGCGAAGCGAGCCGGGTCCAGAACAGCGCATCGGCCTCGATGCCGCCGCCGCTCTGCAGCGAGGCGGCGGCAAAGATCGTCCCGATGAACGCGAAGGCGATCCCGACCGAGCAGATCAGCAGGTATTTCCACATCGCTTCGAGCGACAGGCGGCTCGGGTGCAGCGAGATCAGGAAGGCGCTGAGCAGCGTCGTCGCCTCCATGCCGACCCACATGATGCCGAGATTGTTCGACACCAGCACCAGCATCATCGCCGACAAGGATCCGAGCCACAGCCCCCCGAAGCGGCGCGCGACCGCCGCCGAGAAGGCATGTTCCTCGGCCTCACTCGGGAAATACACTCCCGCGAACAGCGAGCTGAGCAGAAACACGAGAACCAGAACGATCAGGTGAAAGGCCGAAAAGGCGTCGACATAGAACCATTCGCCAGCCGCCGTCACAAAGCCGGCGGCGTTGACGCCGGCCCAGACATTGGCCGCCAGCGCCAGCTCGACCGCCGAAACCGCAACGGTCATCACCAGGACCTGGCGCGGCCGGGGCAACACGAGGCAGGCCAAGGCCCCGGCCACCGCCACCACGAGCATCGCGACGATCGAAGGGCCGGCCAACATCGCGTCAGCCGCGCAGCGCGGTGAGCTGATCGATGTCGATCGACCCGAACTCGCGGTTGATGTGAAATATCGCGATCCCCATCACAAAGATCGCGACAAACGCATCGAGCAGAACACCGAGCTCGACCAATAGCGGGGTCTCGACCACCGTGATCACGCCAAAAACGAAGATGCCGTTTTCGAGAACGAGATAGCCGATCACCTGCATCAATGCCTTGCGCCGGCTGATGATGATGAAAAGCCCGATGGCGACGAGGAAGATCGCGGCGTCGAGCATCAGAAAGGGCGCGTGGCGCAAGGCCGGCTGCAGCGCCAGCGCCAGCCACAGCGACGCCGCCAGCGCGACGACCCCGAACAGGATCGAGGCGACAAACCCGATGAACGGCTCGACCTCGCGATGGTAATTGGCGCGCGCCCGCAGCCTGAGCAGGAGCAGCGGGAAGATCACCCCCTTCAGCGCGATGTTGCCGCCGGCCAGCAACACCACGCGCAGACCGAGCCCGTCGCCATGCGCGAACAGCGGCACCAGCCCGAATACGATGCCCTGCAACGACAGCCAGCGGATGCAGGCGCCGATCCGGCTGGTCCCCAGCAGCGCGAAACAGCTGACCAGGCCGATCGCGTGAATCGCTTCGATCAGGGCGGGCATGATGCTCAGAACAGATAGAGGATGAAGCCGACCGCCGAGAGCGTCGCCGCCCCGACGATGAATTGCGGCACATGCTCGAGGCGGTAGCGCGCCATCGCCGACTCGGTCATGCCGATGACGACCGCCAGCCCGGCCATGCCGGCGAGCGCCGCCGCGCCGTCGAGCCACGGCCGGCCATCGTGCATCGGTACGACGAGGCCGACAAACAATGCACCCAGAATCCACAGCTTCAGCGCCGCGCCGTACTGGATCATGGCAAGGTCCGGGCCGCTGTGGTCGAGCACCATGACCTCGTGGATCATCGTCAGCTCCAGGTGCGTCGTCGGGTCGTCGACCGGGATCCGGCTGTTCTCGACGAGTTCGAGCACCAGAAAGGTCAGCGCCACGAGCGCCAGCGTCGGCAAAGCATGGGCCCAGGTGGGGAGCGTGATCGCCGCGTAGATCGGGGTCAGCGAGAGGGCGCTGGTGACCCGCGCCAACGTCGCCAGCGCCAGCAGCAGGGCCGGCTCGGCCAGGGCGGCGAAATGCACCTCGCGGCTCGCTCCCATGCCCTCGAAGCTCGACCCGGTGTCGAGCGCCGCCAAGACCGTCGCGAAGCGGCCGAGCGCGAACAGCCCGGCGAGGACGATCAGATCGCCGGCAAAGCTGACCGGCGCGGCGAAGCCGGCGAACGGCAACACGATGAGGGCGGCGGCGAGAGCGGCCAGGTTGACCACCGGCCCGAGCCGGAACAGCGGGCTCGTCACAGCGCCATAGACCGCGCCGCGGCGCAGCATTTTGGCGACGTCGCGATAGGGCTGCAGCAGCGGCGGGCCGCGCCGCCCGGCGACGACGGCCTTGATGCGGTTGACCAGCCCCAACAGCAGCGGGGCCAGCAGCAGCGCGCAGAGCGGCGATACAAAGAGATGCATGGCTAGAGGTTGCCCCAGACCAGCAGCGCGACCAGGGTCACCGCTAGGTACAGCACGTAGACATGGATATGTCCGTGCTGGAGGATGTTGATGCGGGCTACGACCCGGCTGAACCAGCGAAAGCCCGGCGCAAACAGCAGCCGCAATACCGGGTCGCCGCTGTCGCTGGCATAGGACGCGGCGGCGGGGAAATAGCCCTCAGGCGCGACCAGTGTCTCGCGGCTGCCGATGAACATGCGAAACTGCGTCGTCAGCGGCTGGGCGAACGACGATGCTGTGTACTGCATGCGCGCGGTCGGGTGCTGGAACCCGCAGCCCCACACCGGGCCGCGGCGAAGGCCGGCGATGGCGAGGCGCCGCGCCCGCGCCGCCCACATCAGCCCGGCCGCGACCGCCAAGCCGGCAAAGATCGCGACCGCGTCGGTCAGGGCACCGGCCGCCGGCGCCAGCGAGGCCGCAACATCGGAGGCTGCGAGCCCGCTCGCCGCCGTCACCACCCCGGCCAATGACCGCACGACGAACGGCGCGGCGGCGCCGATCGCGACGCACAGCAGCGCCAAAACCGCCATCGCAGCCAGCATCGGCCGCGGCGCCTCATGCGCCGCCTCCGCCTCGTGGCTGCGCGCGCTGCCGAGAAACACGACGCCGAACGCCTTGGCGAAACACGCCGCGGCCAGGCCGCTGATCAGCCCCATCGCGACCAGCGCGATCAGCCCGCCGGCGGCCACCGCCGCGCTCGGCCCGGTGACGCCGACAAACCCGGCATAGAACAGCAGGAACTCGCTGACGAAGCCATTGAGCGGCGGCAGCCCGACGATCGCCGCGGCGCCGATCAGGAAATATGTCCCGGTCCACTTCATCCGTTTGAACAGGCCGCCGAGTTCCTCGAGTTCGAGCGTGTGCGCGGCGTGCTGCACCGCGCCAGCGCCGAGAAATAGCAGCCCCTTGAAGATCGAGTGATTGAGTACGTGCAACAGGCCGGCGGCAAACCCGATGACCGCGAGCGTCGTCATCCCCTCGGCCAGCCCGAGCACCCCGACGCCGATGCCGATCAGGATAATCCCGATATTCTCGACGCTGTGATAGGCGAGCAGGCGCTTCAGATCGTGCTGCGCCAACGCGAACAGCACTCCCAGCACGCCGCTCGATGCGCCGGCGGCGATCAACACCCAGCCCCACCACGCCGGCGGCGTGTTCATCATTGTGAGGATGCGGACGAGGCCGTAGATGCCGACCTTGATCATCGCCCCCGACATCAGCGCCGAAGCGTGGCTCGGGGCGACCGGATGCGCCTCGGGCAGCCAGACATGCGCCGGCACGATGCCGGCCTTGGACCCGAAGCCGATCAGCGCCAGCACGAAGATCGCCGACGACAATCCCGGGTGACCGTGCAGCACGCCCGCGTAACCGGAAAAATCCGACGTTCCGGCACGTGAGCCGAGCAGCACGAACAGCACCAGCAGGAAGGCCGTCCCGAGATGCGTCGCAGCGAGATAAATCCACGCCGCAAGGCGCACGCTTTCCCGGCGGTCGTCGAAGATGACGAGAAAGAACGGGGCGAGCGCCATGACCTCCCAGGCCAGCAGAAACAGGAGGCCGTCGCGGGCGACGACGACCAGCGCCATCGCCGCCGTCAGCATGTTCAGGTGAAACCAGGTCGCCGCCGCGGCCGGCCCGCCGTCTCGGCCCGCCAGATAGGCGCGGCCGTAAAGCCCGGTGAGGGCTGAGAGGCCGAACACCGGCAGCAGGAAAAACGCCGACAGCGCGTCGATTTCGAGGTGCAGTCCGCCGCCGGGCATCGCCCAGCCCGCCGTCAAGGTTTCGGGTCTACCGGTGACGAGGACGCCGATCGCCGCCGCAAGCCCGACAACCGAGCCGCCAATCGCCCCCGCCTGTCCGACGCGTTGCCCAAGACCCGGACGTGATCGCAGTCCCGCCGCCAGCCCGCCGCCCAGCCATAACAGCACGAGCGAAAGCAAAAGCGCGTTCACAATGGCTCCGGCGCGTTATGGCAATCCATGAATTATTATAATCCACGCAATGCGATTACGCGGACCGCTGCCAGATATCAATGGGTTTGTCGAAGCAGAACCAGGAGGATCGAGGTCCCATCGCTTGGCAGTACTCCGGGGCACAAACAAGGGCGCCGCGCCCATGGCAACATATGGTCTGAATGCAAGCAGGGTTACCGTATCCGGACCGGGTGGTCAACGGTGATAAACAAGATTTGCCCATTCGATCTTGACATATGACGTATGGTCCATCGAAGATGGGTGTCGAGCGGTCATCTTCGATGCATACCCGTTGCCATCTTGACGAGATTGCGGGCGGGCGGGTCGCCGCGGAAAACCAGAGACCGGAGCCATGAGCGGGCTGTACGGGCACTATCACGGTCGTCTCCTCCGGCTGGCGCGGGAATCGCGGCCGGACGGGGCGTGGAAATCAAAGCTGCGGGAAATTCTCGCCGAGTTCGACGGCGATTGCCGCCATCTTCCGGCACTCGCCCGGCGCGTTCTGCGCAACGAGCTGGCGGCTCAGATCGAGCAGGAAGCGCTGCAGTTTTCCGATGCCGACAAGCGAGCGGTGCTGACGCTCGCGCTCAAGCACATCGATAGCGGCGAGTGACGCCGCGGGCGGGCGCAGGGTTTAGCCGGCGGCCCACAAGGTCTACGCATCCGGCTCGAATGTCCCGCTCAGGATCTCCCGCGCTTCCTCCGAGCCGTCGAGCGAGCGCAGCCGGCGGCGCTTGATGCGCCAGCCCTCGGCGGTGCGCACGAAATCCCAGCGGTTGGCCGCGACGCGGTGGACGTGAAAGCCGCGCGACGCGCCGTGGTTCGGCACCTCGAAGGTGGGGCCGACATGGTCGGGTACGAGGATCTGGATGTAGGAGATCGCAAAGGCCGTGTCGCCGGTGACGCGGATGTAGGGAAGCCCGGCAAAATGGGCGATGCCCTGCTCGATTGCGCGGCGATGCTCGGGGCTTGACGAGGTGGCGGCGATCGCCGCGTTCCCGGTCGGCGCCGGAAACTGCGCACCGCGATCAAACACGCCGTCCTCGGTCCACACCGATTGGGTGTAGTCGCTGGCGCCGGTATCCGCGCTCGGCGGGTGGCTGGCGATCAGATTATAGAGCTCCAGCCGATCCTCGATCAGGCGCATGCGCTGTTCGAGGGTTGCTTCGTTACCGGCCTTGGCGGCCATTGGCCCCTCCCGATCCGTCCGGCGTCACAGCCGCTGGAAATGCGCCCGGGCGCCGCGTTCGATCGCCGCGGCGGTGAGCCGGTCGACATTGAGGCGGTGGCGCATCATTTCCAGCACCCGCAACTCTTCCTGGCTGGCCTCGCCGTCGGCTGCCGCGACATCGCAGGCGAGCGCATAGGCAGTCTCCCGCAGATTGGTCGGCAACGCCGCCTTGATCGCGGCGAACGCCTCTTCGAGCCCGTTCTCGCGGTTGAGCAGCCGGGTGCATGCTTCGAGCACGTCCGACAGCCCCTCCCGGTCGAAATCGCGAAACACCGGCAGATGCCCGACCAGGCCGCCGATGATCTCCAGTTCGGAGTCGGTCATGTCACGGTCGGCGGCCGAGACGATCACCATCGTGTAGATCAGCGCGCTACGGGGATCGAGCATCTCCGCTCCTTTCGCTACCGTGCCTGTTGCACAGACCAAAACCCGGCCGGCTCTGTCAAGCCGGCTCGGCGAGAAACCGCGCCGTCGCCTCGGTCGCCTCGACGAGCGGCAGCCGCATTACCGGCACGCCCTCAGGGAAAGCCGACAGCAGGCGCGACGGCAATGCCCGGTCGAGCATCGCAAAGACGCCGCGATCGTCGGCCCGGCGCACCAGCCGCCCGTAAGCCTGGCGCAGCCGCAGCCGGGTGATGCGGTCGTCGTAAGTCGCGCCGCCGAACACCGGCTTTCGCGCGCGGTGCAGGATGTCCGGGCGCGGCCACGGCACTCGGTCGAACACGATCAGGCGCAGCGAGCGGCCCGGCACGTCGACCCCGTCGCGCACCGCGTCGGTGCCCAACAGGCACGAATCCTCCTCGGCGCGGAAGATGTCGACCAGCGTTGCGGTCGCCATCGCATCGACATGCTGGGCCAGCAGCGGCAGCCCCTGCGCTTCGAGCACCGGGGCGATGCGCTGATGCACGGCGCGCAGCCGGGCGATCGCGGTGAACAGGCCGAGCGCGCCGCCTTTGGCCGCGCTCATCAGCGCCGCGAACGCGGCGGCGACCTGCCCGAGATCGTCGCGCGGGATGTCGGTGACGATAAAGATGCGGGTCTGCGCCGCATAGTCGAACGGCGAGGCAATGCGCGCGGCGCGCGGGCTCTCAGCCAGGTGACGCAGCCCGGTGGAGGCCTCCGCCGCATTCCAGGCGAGCGCCGGGTCGGCTTCGCCGTCGGTCAGCGTCGCCGAGGTCACGACGAGGCCATGCGCCGGCGTCGCCACGGCTTGCGCAAACGGGATGCCGGGATCGATCCAGTTGCGGTTGACCGCGACATCGATCTCGGCGCCGTCGAGCCGGTCGAGCGCCAGCCACTCGACGGTCTCGGCGCGCGGCGGCTCGGCGAGGTCGCGCAACAGCGCGCTCCAGCCGCCGAGCTGCATGTCGGCGCGGCGCTCGAGCCCGCGCACCGCGGCGTCGAGGCGCTGACGCAGCCCCGGCTCGGGCGGGTTCTCAGGGTCTTCGAGCGGCCGGCGCAAGGAAGCCGCGAGGCGGCGCAATGCGCGCCGCCAGCCGATCGAGCCCGACCGCGAGCCGCCCCGCCGCCTCGATCAACCCGTCGATCGGCGGGCGCGCTTCGGCCTCGATGCCGTAGCCGGCGTCGCCATTCGCCGCGCGCGCCAGCACCTGGCGGCGGACCAGCGCCAGAAAGCTCTCGAACCCCGGCAGGCCGCGCTCCTCGGCGACGCGCTGGTGCCAGCCGTCGGCGGGCAGGAGGCGGGCGGCGACCAGCGCCTCGATCAAGGCCGGGCCGGCCGCGTCGTCGGCCGTCCGCGGCGGCTTCGACCAGGTCGCCGATGCGGCGCTGCAGCCCGCGGGCCCGCGAGCGGCCGGCCTCGGCGCCTAACAGCCAGCGCCGCAATTCCCGCCCCTCCTGGCCCGACAGGTGCACCGAGAAGGCGGCATCGGCGGCGTCGAGCAGGTGATGGCCCTCGTCGAACACATAGCGGGTCGGCACGTTGGTGTCGTCGAGCCCGCCCAGCGCCGCCTGCGCCATCACGAGGGCATGGTTGGCGACGACCAGCCGCGCGTGCCGGGCCGCGCGCACGTTCTTCTCGACAAAGCAGGTGCGGAAATGCGGGCAGGCGGAGTGGATGCACTCGCCGCGCCGGTCGGCCAGCGCGCCGACCCGGCCGCGCCCGATCAACTCGGCGAGCCAGCCCGGGAAGTCGCCGCCCACCAGGTCGCCCGAGGCGGTGGCGCCGATCCATCGCGCGATCAGCACGAGCGGCGCAACCGAGGAGGCGGCCCGGCCGCTCGATGCCCGTGCCGCCTCCTCGTAATTCAGCAGGCACAGAAAATTCTCGCGGCCCTTGCGCACGACGACGTGGCGGCGCTTCGCCGCCGGGTCGGGATAGAGCCGGTCGAGCTCGCCGGCAATCTGGCTCTGCAGGTTGCGGGTGTAGGTCGAGATCCACACCGTGCCCTGGTTCTGCTCGGCCCACAGGCTGGCCGGGGCGATGTAGCCGAGCGTCTTGCCGACCCCGGTGCCGGCCTCGGCGAGCACCGCCTGCGGCGTGTCCGGCCGCTCGCGCGGCGCGAAGGCGGCGGCGACCGAGGCGGCGTAATCGGCCTGCTGCGGCCGCGCCTCGGCGCCCTCGCCGAGCAGCGCGGCGAGCCGGCGGCGGGCATCCTCGGGCGACACTGGTGTGTTGCCGGGCGGCGGCGGGGGCGCCCGCTCCTGCCATTCGGTGAGGCGCTGCCATGCCCGCAGCCCGGCGGCGCGGCGCGGCGCCCCGGGCTCCGCTGCCGGCAACGCCGCCAGCACCGCCGGGCCCCAGCTCCAGCCGGCCCGCCCGGCCAGCTCGGCGAGGGCGCCGGTATCCGCGTCGCCTTCCGCCTGTAGCTGCTGCAACAGGGCGCGGGCCGCGGTGGCCAGCGCGACGCACGATTCCGCCATCGTGCGCGGCATGGCCAGGCCGAGCGCGGCGGCCAGCCCGCGCGGCGTCGGCACGCAAAACTGTGCCGGCCGGACGAAGGCGAACAACTCCAGCAGGTCGAGCGCAGCGAATCCGGCGATGTCGAGGCGCCGTGCCACCGCCCGGGCGTGGCACACCATCGCGCTCTCGCCGTCCAGCCGGCGGCGCGCCTCGGCGGCCGACAATGCCTCGATCTCGCCGTCGGGCGACAGCCACACGACCTCGCGGAAGCCGGCCACCAGCGCTGCGGCACGCGGCACCAGCACGCGCTCGGGCAATTGCGGAGGCGCGTTCACGCCCGCCTTCGCCTGCCGCCCCGGTTGCGGTAGCCTCCTCGCATGACCGAGATGATCTATCACATGTGTCCGGCCGAAACATGGGCGGCGGCGGTCGCGGCCGGCCGCTACATCGGCAGCGACGACGACCGGCGCGACGGCTTCCTGCATTTTTCGACCGCCGGGCAGATCGCCGAGAGTGCGCGGCGGCACCGTGCCGGGCAGCAGGGGCTCGTCCTCGTCGCGGTCGAGGCGGCGCGACTCGGCGCACGGCTGCGCTGGGAGCCCTCGCGCGGCGGCGCGCTGTTTCCGCACCTCTACGGCCCGCTTCTCCCGGGCGAGGCGGCGAGCGTCACACCGTTGCCGCTCGGCCCCGACGGCGAGCATGTGTTCCCGCCCTTGAGCCCTTGAGCCGGTGAGGCCCGGCGGACGGCGCGTCGCGTCGCGCGCTGCAATCCCGCTGCTGGCGCTCCTCCTGCTCGCCGGGATCGCCTATGGCGGGCTGTGCCTGTGGTTTGCCGCGCACGAGCCCGCTTTCGTGTTCCGGCCGATGACCCGCGCCAGCATCGCGCCGCAGGCGGCGGGGCTCCGCGGGGTCACGGAGGTCACGGTCGCCACCGCGGACGGCGAGCAGCTATACGGCTGGTGGAAGCCGCCCGAGCCGAGCCACGGCGCGATCGTGCTGCTGACCGGCAAGGGCGTCGTCTTGTCCGATTATGCCGGGCTGTTCGGCGACCTTGCGGCACACGGCTTCGGCATCATCGGCATCGACTATCGCGGCAACGGCGCCTCGACCGGCACCCCGAGCGAGAAGGGGCTGCGGGCGGATGCGCGCGCCGCGTTCGACTTCGTTCGTCGCGCGGCGCCGCGGGCGAAGATCGCGGCTCTCGGCGAGAGCCTCGGCACCGGCATCGCGGTCGGCCTCGCACTCGACCGGCCGGTCGCCGGCGTATTGCTCAATTCGCCCTACGCCTCGGTGCGGCGGCTGTTCGAGATGCGCGGGCCGCCCTTGCCCTACCGGCTCCTGATGGCCGATCCGCTTGATACCGAGGCGCTGATCGGCAAGCTCCACGTGCCGGTGATGATCCTGCACGGCACCGCCGACCAGGCCATCCCGATCGCCGAGGCGCGCCGCCTCTACGCCGCCGCGCATCAGCCCAAGACGATGATCGAGGTCGCCGGCGCCGCCCATGCCGAAGTCTGGTTCGGCGCGGCGCGCGACAAGGCGCTCGCCGCGCTCGCCCGATGGACCGCGCCGCCGGGGACCGCGCCCTAGCTGCGGAACCTTGTGCGTAGCGCGTCCCACTCGTCGGCGCCCCATAGCTGGAAGGTCTCGCGCACGGTCATCTCGCGCACCGGCGCCGGATGGCGGCGGGTCGCGGCCAGCTCGGCCAGCATCTTTTCGCAGATGCCGACGACGTTCTTGATCAACAGGCCCGGCACGATCGCCAGCTTGTAGCCCATGCGCTCGGCCTCGCCGAGGTCGAGGTCCGGCGTCTTGCCGCCGCGCACGACGTTGAGCAGACACGGTCCCTTGACGAGGCGCGGCACCGCGGCGACCTCCTCCAGGGTCTGCGGCGCCTCGACAAAGGCCATGTCGGCGCCCGCTGCGATCGCGTCGTTGGCGCGCGCGACGGCCTCGTCGAACCCGGCGACGGCGCGCGAATCGGTGCGTGCGATGATCGTGAAGTCCGGGCTGCGGCGCGATTGCGCGGCGGCGCGGATCTTGGCCAGCCAGTCCTCGCGCGGCACGATCTCCTTGTCCTCAAGGTGCCCGCATTTCTTCGGAAAGCCCTGGTCCTCGATATGGATGCCGGCGACCCCGGCCAATTCGTATTCGCGCACCGTGCGCACGACGTTCAATTCGTTGCCGTAGCCGGTGTCCGCGTCGGCGATGACCGGGAGCCCGACCGCGGTCGCGATGCGCCCGGCATTGGCCACCATCTCGGACATCGTCACCAGGCCGAAATCGGGATAGCCGAGCGTCGCTGCGGTGCCGGCGCCGGTCATGTAGACCGCATCGAACCCGGCGCGCTCGATCAGCCGCGCGGTGATGCAATCATAGGCGCCGGGCGCCACCACCATGCCGTTGCGCCGCATCAATTCGCGAAACCGTGCCGCCTGCGCCATGATCTTCCTCCCGCCGATGAGTTGGCTGGCGCAAAGGCTATGGCGCACGCCCCTTGCGGTCCAGCGGCGCGATTTCCTCACGCGGGCGACAAGCGCTTAAAATGATGCCGGCATGACCGACTTGTTGCTGCCTCCGCTCTACCGCGCCGTGCGCCTCGCTCCCGGGCGATCCGCGATCGACGCCGCGCGCGCCGCCGCGGCCGCCGGCATCGAGGAGGGCACCCTGTTCTGGTCCGACCGCGTCGACCGGCTCGATTGCGCGCTGGTATTGCAACCGGATCGCCCGCGATGCGACACATTGACGGTAATTTATATCGCGAGTTTGGCCTTCGCCGACGCGCTCGGAACGTTTGCGCCGCCGCCCGCGCCGATCGCCTTTCGCTGGCCGGGCGGGATCGTCATCGACGGCGGGCTGGCCGGACGGGTCTTGCTCGATTGCGCGCCGAGCGCTGCCGCCGCCGTCCCGGCCTGGGCGGTGCTCGGCTGCGACTTGGCGCTCGTCGCTGGCGGTGGAGACCCCGGGCGGGAGCCGTATCGCACCAGCATCGCCGAGGAGGGCTTCGACGAGTTCTCGGTTGCCGCCCAGATCGAGGGGTTCAGCCGCCATCTCCTCTTGCGGCTCGGCCGCTGGGAGGCGGAGGGGTTGGCGCCGATTGCTGCGGAATGGACGCGGCGCGCCTTCGGCTTCGCGGCCGATCCGGCGGTCGCGTTGCCCGGGGGCGGGCAGGGCACGCCGGTCGGGCTCGACGCGGCCGGCAATCTGCGCGTCCGGCAAGACGGGCACGAGCGCCTGCTGTGGCTCGATGCGGCGCTTGCCAGCGAGGTTGCCGGTGACTGATATGCCCGAAGCGGGGCTGCCCGATTTCTGGCTCAGCTCAGGGTATCGCCTGCTGCTGCGGAACGCGGCAGGCCATCTCGAAATCACCGGCGATTTCCTCAAAGCCTATCTGACGCGGCCGGAGATGCAGCCGGTCGCGGAGTTGGATGAAGTTGAGCGGGCCTTGCACGCAAAGCTGGGCGCCGAACCGTTTGCCATGGTGGGAGAGGGCGAGTTGGCTGCGCTCGGCGACCCGGACGCCCGCGACAATTACCGCGTGTTCCTCGATTTCCGCGACCGGCTGGTCGCGGGCGGCACGCTCGAAAGCACCTATCTCGGGCTGGTCAAATCGGGTTCGGCCGCGATCCCGGTGCTGCTGATGGACCATCTGACGCACGCGGTCTTGCGCAACGTCCTGTCCGACTGCGATGACGCGATCGTGCTGCGCGCGGCCGAACTCCTGTTTCGCAGCCAGAAGGTGTCGATCGCCGACGGCGCGGTCATGCTGGCCGACGAGGAGACGGTCGAGATTGCGGCGCAGACCGGCGGGTTCGGATCCCTCGGCCGCCTGCTGATCGGCAGCGACACGCCCGTCGCGCAGGTCGAGCTCGACGTGCTGTCGGCCGACAACGCGGCTCTCTACTGGGCGCGCAGCGATCGCTTCGACACCGTGCTCGACCTGTCGTTCGCGCGGCCGGGGCTTGACGCGCTCTGCCGCGTGCTCGAGCGCTGGGTCGGGCATTTCCTCGGCATTGCGTTGCGGATCGAGCCGGTGCGCCAGATCCGCGATGCGCATTGGTCGTGGCATGTCGGGCTCGACGCCGAATCCTCCTCCATCCTCAACGCGCTCTATCAGGGCGACAGCGTCGAGGAGACGCGGCTGCAACGGCTGATCTCGCTGTTCCGCGCGAGTTTCGTCGAGCCCGGCGACATGCGCGCCGACCTCGCCGGCAAGCCGGTCTATCTCGGCCTGGCGATGGATGGCGGCAGCCGGCTCCGCTTGAAGCCCCACAACCTGCTGGTCAACCTGCCGCTGGCGCGGGAGGTCTGAGGGCGCGGGAATGGTCGGCGTCACACAGTCCCCTCTCGACCGGCCGGCGGCGCGGGTAATCGCGGCGGCGATTGCGCTGGCGGCGCTGGCCGGCATCGGCTGGCTGGTCTATGTCGACAATCGGGTCGCCCCGGCGATCGCCGCCTGCGTCAGGCAGCACACCGCCACGATCGAGGCCGCGCGCGACAAGGGGGCATTGCCGGCCGATGTTGCCGCCCGGTTCCTCGCCCGGGTCGCGCAATCCTGTGCGGCCCAGCCTAACGCCGTCTCGGGTCCGCCGGGGCGCTGAGCGCTATTCGTCCGGTTCGCGCTCGTCGCGCTCGTGCAGATAATCTTCGGTGGTCCGCGGCCGCGGCCGGGCCGGCCCGGCGAATGGGTCGGCGGCGCGGTCGCGGATCTGGACCACGACGCGGCAATCCTCGCACATCTGTATGAGGCGGACGCGCGCGGCGTCCATGAACATCGAGTGCCTGCCGGCGAGTTGCGCGAGGATGCGCTCGATCGAGCTTTTGGTGCCGAACGGCTTGCCGCAATTGACGCAGGCGAAGGGCGGCTCTTCCTTGAGCACGACGGGTTCGTGGGCATCGGACGTAAAGTTGAGCCGCGGCACGAGGTTGACGACTTTTTCCGGGCAGGTCGCCGTGCACAGGCCGCATTGCACGCAGGCATCCTCGACAAAGCGCAGCTGCGGGGTGTCGGGGTTGTCGATCAGCGCCCCGGTCGGACAGGCGCCGACGCAGGCGAGGCACAGCGTGCAGCCCTCCGCCCGGATCGCCACGGCGCCGAACGGCGAGTTCGGCAGTAGCGGCAGCACATCGCGCCGTTCCGGCGCGCCGTCATGCAAGTGCGCCAGCGCCAGCCGCATCAACCCGCGCTTGTCGCCGAGCGGCAGAAACCCGCCGCCGGTCATCGGCGCCACCGACGGCAGGCCATAGAGCGCCTGCTCGATGCCATCGGGGTCGGTCTCGACCAGCACATGAAGCCGCCCGGAGCCATAGCCGAGCCCTTCCAGGATCGCCTCGGCGAGGGCGACCTGACCGGCGAGGCCGACAAGCTCGTCCTCTCTTCGCGGATCGGCCAGCACGACGATCTGGGCCGCGCCGTAGGCGAACGCAAGCGCCAGGAAGTCGAGGCCGATCTGCGTCACCTCGTTGACCGCGAACGGGATGACGCGCGCCGGCAGGCCCCGGCCGACCCGCGCCATCGCGTCGATCACCGCGTCGCCGTGGCGCGCGTCGTGGATCAGCAGCGCGGCACGCTCGCCGCCTGCCCGAGCGTAGGCCCCGAGCAGGGTGCGCAGGCGCGTCGCCAGGAAGTCGATGGCGGGCATCGCATAGGACGCGGCGCCGGTCGGGCACACGCTGTGACACATGCCGCAGCCGCCGCAAATGTGCGGGTCGATCGCGACGCTGTCGCCGGCCGACGTGATCGCCGAAGTCGGGCACAAATCGAGGCAGCGGTTGCAGCCGATCCGGTGCGAGCGCGAATGGGCGCACAGCTCGCTTTTGAAATCGACATAGCGCGGCTTCTCGAACTCGCCGACGAGGCCGGTCAGCGCGAACAGCGCCGCCTGGACCGCTGCCGGGTTCTTGGGGTCGGGGCGCAGATAGCCGTCGCGGCGCTCGCTGCCGGCAAACAGCGGCGTGCCGCCGGAAAGATCGAGGATCAGCTCGCAATGCGTCGTGGCGCCATTGCGCGGCGGCTCGAAGGCGAGCGCGGCCCGCGACGACGGGATTACCGGGGCGTAATCGTCGACGGTGATCGCAAAAGCGCCGAGATGGCCGGTCGCCGCCGCAATCGTGCCGCGGTAGACCGGCACCGCCATAATTCGCGGCGGCATGATGTCGCCCGGCTTTGACAGCAGCAGCGTTACGTCGAGGCGGTCGGCAAGCTGCAGCGCGGCCGCCAGCGCCGTCTCGTCATGGCCGTAGACGAGGCACAGCCCGCTCGACCGCAGCGTCAGCGCCGGCACCGGCGGGACATCGAGCGCCGCCTCGGCCAGCAGTGCCGCGACCTTCGGCAGCGCCGCTTCCGCTTCCTGCGACCACAGCGCGCGCTCGCGGATGTTGGTGAAGGCGACGGCGATGCCGCGATCGGCCAACCCTTCGCCGAACAGCGGCGTCTCCTGCGTGCAGGCAATCAGCAACGGCCGCTCGTCTTGTGTCGCGGCCGCGATCACGCGGGCGAACTGGGCGCGGCACAGCTGATGACCGATCCCGGCTGCCCCGGCCGCCCCGGTCACGGCACAAGCTTTGGCGATCGCGCCGTCATCGATCGGCATGGTGCCGTCGCAGTCGCAAAGCAAAACGATCTTGCCGCCGATATCCATGGGTCGTTCCGTGGCCGGGCGATTGCGGCGCCGTAGCCCGCGATCACCGCAATCTACACGGTTTCGCGGCGGCTCGATCGAGATCGTCGCGTCGCGGGCGAGAGGCGCTGGCGAGGAGTGCCGCAACCACAGGGCGACTGGACGGCGATTGAACTTCCGCAAATCGCCCGTATGATCGTCGCCATGTCCGATCCGTCGCCAGCCGATCCGGTACAGCGGCCGGCCGAATATGAACGCATCCCGCTCGGGGTCGTGTTTGAGCGTCGCCGCATCGGGCACAAGTGGCAGGAATGGCGCTGGCGGCCGATCGCGGTGATCCCGGGCGCCGCGCCGCTCGCCGAGCCGAAATTGCTGCGCGAGGGCGACGGCTGGGCCTGGTTTCACGTGGCCACGTTGGCGCTTGAGCTGTTTGCCGGCGAGACGAGCGACTATCGCTTGAACCTGTCCCAGAAGCAGCCGCTGGTTTATGTGCTGTGGCGCTCGGAGGGTGGCATGCCCGACGACGGGCCCGAGCCCTTCCACGTCACCGTCTGCCCCACCGAGACCCAGGATTACCTCGACGGCGGTGACGTGATGGCCGAGGGCGTGCCGATGCCTGAAGCGGTCGAGGCCTTGCTGCACGCCTATGTCCGCGCCTATCACGTCGACATCGCCTTCAAGAAGCGCCGGCGCACGCCGTTGGCGCCGGCCGATACCGACGCGGATGACGATGGCTGACCCACCCGGATTTCTCGCGCGCTGGTCGCGGCTGAAGCAGCAGTCGCGGCAGCCGACAGCGCCGGAAGCCGACGTGCCGGGCGAGCCGGCGCCCGAGCTGCCGGCGACCGAGTTGCCCTCGATCGAGACCCTGACCGCCGAATCGGACTTCACCGCGTTCATGCAGCCGGGGGTGCCCGAACCGCTGCGCAACGCCGCGTTGCAGAAGCTGTGGCGCAGCGACCCGGTCTACGCCAACCTCGATGGCCTCGTGGAGTACGGCGAGGACTATGCGGCCGACTTCCGTGCCGCCACTGCGGTTGCCACCGTGTATCGCGTCCTGCAAGGGATGCCGGACCGCGAGGAACAGCCGCCGCCGGAGCCGCCACCGCCGACACTCGAGACGCCGTCGGACGGGGCACCGCCGCCGGCAGAGACCGAGACCCGCCAGGCCGAACCCCCGGCCGCGGCACGCGGTAGACGATCGGTTACAGATCAAATAGGCTAACGCGTAACGTGGGGATGAAGGGGCCGGGCTATCCGATCGGGATGGTCGCGTCGGGGAGAAACGCAGGTTGGATGGTGGTCGCGCCATGAGTGCTGCGCTCGCCCAAGCCGAGCCCGGCGCGGGATTGCCTCCTGAAGAGGAGTTGCGGGCGCAGATCTATCGCCTGCTGGCGCAGCTTGTGGGCGCGCCGCCCAATGCGGCGATTCTTGCCGCACTCGCGCAGATTTCGAGCGACGACAGCGAGCTTGGCCGAGCGTTCCGCGATCTTGCGGGCGCCGCCGCTGCCGCCACAGCGGAGACGGCGGCCCGCGAATACCACGACCTGTTCATTGGCGTGGGGCGGGGCGAATTGCTGCCCTATGCGTCGTATTATTTGACCGGCTTTCTGCACGAGCGCCCGCTCGCCGAGCTGCGTGGTGCCCTCGCGGCGCTGGGGATCGAACGCGCCGCCGACGCGGCCGAACCCGAAGACCACATCGCCGCGCTGTGCGAAGTGATCGCCGGACTGATCACCGGCTCGTTCGGGCCGCCCGCGCCGCTTGCCCGGCAGCAGGCGTTCTTCGACACGTTCATTGCGCCCTGGGCCGGGCGCTTCTTCCGGGATCTGGAAACGGCGCCCTCGGCACGGCTCTACGCCCCGGTCGGCCGCATCGGGCGGTTGTTCCTCGGCATCGAGCAAACCGCCTTCGCCATCGCCTGAGATTTGCAGCGGAGAACCGCCATGTCGGACAAATCAGACAGCCCGCAAGGCTCGAACGCCAAGCGCCGCGATTTCTTGAAGCTCGCCGGGCTGGCCCCGGTCGCCGGCGCCGCTCTCTTGGTGTCGGGTGCGCCGGCCAAGGCCGAACAGCCGGCACCCGAACCGGGCGGCTATCGCGAGACCGAGCATATCCGCAAATACTACGAGACGGCACGGTTCTGAACGGGCCTGAGGCGGCTGCGCGTTAAGACGGCTTTGCCCCAAGGGGGGAGACACGACGATGCTGATCCGCAAATCGAGCGGCGTCCCAAACGGTCATTCCGGGCACGTAGCGTCGGGGGTACGCTTCACCGCCCAGAGCGCCGCCGCGACGATGGATCGACGCGGCTTTCTGCGCCGCTCCGGCGTGGCGGTCGGTGGCGTCGGCGCCGCGCTGGCCCTGCGCGGTGGCGGCGGCATGATGCAGAGGGCGGAAGCGGCGACAACAACCGCGGCGGCCGACGTCAAGCAGGTCAAGACGGTCTGCACCCATTGCTCGGTCGGTTGCACCGTGATGGCGACGGTCGAGAACGGCGTGTGGACGCGGCAGGAACCCGGCTTTGACAGCCCGTTCAGCATCGGCGGCCATTGCGCCAAGGGCGCCTCGGTGCGCGACCATGCAATCGGCGAGCGCCGCCTCAAATACCCGATGAAGCTGGTCGGCGGCCAGTGGACGCGCGTCAAATGGGACGAGGCGATCAACGAAATCGGCGACAAGCTGCTGAAGATCCGCAGCGAATCCGGGCCGGACGCGGTCTATTGGATGGGCGGCTCGAAGCATTCCAACGAAGCTGCCTATCTGTTGCGCAAATTTGCCGCGTTCTGGGGCACCAACAACACCGACAACCAGGCGCGGATCTGCCATTCCACCACGGTCGCGGGCGTCGCCAACACCTGGGGCTACGGCGCGATGACCAACAGCTACAACGACATGCGCCACTCGCGGCTGATGTTCTTCATCGGCTCGAACGCGGCGCGGGCGCATCCGGTGTCGCTGGTGCACATCCTCAGCGCCAAGGAGCAGAACGGCGCGCCATTGATCGTGTGCGATCCGCGCTTCACCCGCACCGCGGCGCACGCCGACGAATATGTCCGGCTGCGCCCGGGCAGCGACGTGGCGCTGATCTGGGGCATCCTCTGGCACATCTTCGAGAACGGCTGGGAGGACAAGGAATACATCCGCCGCCGCGTCTACGGCATGGACGAGACGCGCAAGGAAGTCGCCAAGTGGAACCCGAAGGAAACGGAGCGGGTCACCGGCGTGCCCGAGGCGCAGGTCAAGCGCGTCGCCCGGCTGCTCGCGCATAACAAGCCCGGCACGATCGTCTGGTGCATGGGCGGCACGCAGCACACGATCGGCAACAACAACACCCGCGCCTACTGCACATTGCAGCTGGCGCTCGGCAATGTCGGCGTGTCGGGCGGCGGCGCCAACATCTTCCGCGGCCACGACAACGTGCAGGGCGCGACCGATCTCGGACCGTTGCCGGATTCGCTGCCCGGCTATTACGGGCTCGCCGAAGGCTCCTGGCGCCACTGGGCGCGGGTGTGGGACGTCGACTACGACTACCTGCAAAAGCGCTTCGCCACCAAGAAGCTGATGGAAACCAAGGGCATCGCCGAGTCGCGCTGGTTCGACGGCGTGCTCGAGGCCAAGGAGCATGTCGCCCAGCCGAGCAACATCCGCGCTCAGGTATTCTGGGGCCACGCGCCGAATTCGCAGACCCGCCAGAGCGACATCAAGAAGGCGATGGAGAAGCTCGATCTCCTCGTCGTCATCGACCCGCATCCGACCGTTTCCGCGGTGATGTCGGACCGCAAGGACGGCGTCTATCTGCTGCCGGCATCGACGCAGTTCGAGCATTACGGCTCGGTCACCGCCTCCAACCGCTCGCTGCAATGGCGCGATAAGGTCGTCGAGCCATTGTTCGAGTCAAAGCCGGACGACCAGATCATCTACCTGTTTGCCAAGAAGCTCGGCTTCGACAAGGAGATGTTCAAGCACATCAAGGTCAACGGCAACCAGCCGCTGGTCGAGGACGTGCTGGACGAGATCAATCGCGGCACCTGGACGATCGGCTATACCGGCCAGTCGGCGGCGCGGCTGAAGCTGCACATGGCGCACCAGCACACCTTCGACACGGTGACGCTGCGCGCCAATGGCGGCCCGTGCGACGGCGAGTTCTACGGCCTGCCGTGGCCGTGCTGGGGCACCCCCGCGATGAAGCACCCCGGCAGCCATGTGCTCTACGACACCTCGCTGCCGGTGGCGGAGGGCGGCATGGGCTTCCGCGCGCGCTTCGGCGTCGAGCGCAACGGGGTCAACCTGCTCGCTGAGGATTCCTATCCGGTCGGCTCGGAGATCAAGGACGGCTATCCCGAATTCACCATGGCCATGCTGCAAAAGCTGGGCTGGGACAAGGACCTGACGCCGCAGGAACTGCCCGTAATCACGAAGATCGGCGGCAATAAGATCGGCGCGGTCAACTGGAAGACCGATTTGTCGGGCGGCATCCAGCGGGTCGCCATCAAGCACGGCTGCACCCCTTACGGCAACGCCAAGGCGCGCACCATCGTCTGGCAGTTCCCCGACCCGGTGCCGGTTCACCGCGAGCCGCTCTACACCAATCGGCGCGACTTGGTGAAGGACTACCCGACCTACAACGACGTGGCCTCGGCCTGGCGCCTGCCGACGCTCTACAAGTCGATCCAGGACAAGGACGTCTCGAAGGAGTTCCCGATCATCCTGACCTCCGGCCGCCTCGTCGAGTATGAGGGCGGCGGCGACGAGACCCGATCGAACCCGTGGCTCGCCGAATTGCAGCAGGAAATGTTCATCGAGATCAACCCGCGCGACGCCAACAATGCCGGCATCCGCAACGGCGAGCAGGTCTGGGTGCACGGCCCCGAGGGCGGCAAGGTCAAGGTCGCTGCCAAGGTCATCGAGCGCGTCGGTCCCGGCATCGCCTTCATGCCGTTCCACTTCGGCGGGCATTTCGAAGGCAAGGATTTGCGCGCGAAATATCCCAAGGGCGCCGACCCGTTCGTGTTGGGCGAGTCGACCAACACGGCGCAGACCTACGGCTACGATTCGGTCACCCAGATGCAGGAGACCAAGTGCACCCTCTGCCGCATCGAGAAAGCCTGAGGAGCGGGCCATGGCGCGGATGAAGTTCCTCTGCGACGCAGAGCGCTGCATCGAGTGCAACGCCTGCGTCACCGCCTGCAAGAATGAGAACGGCGTGCCTTGGGGCATCAACCGGCGCCGCGTCGTCACATTGAATGACGGCAAGCCGGGCGAGCGCTCGATCTCGGTCGCCTGCATGCACTGCTCGGATCCGCCGTGCATGGCGGTCTGCCCGGTCGACTGCTTCTATCAGACGGCCGAGGGCGTCGTGTTGCACTCGAAGGATCTGTGCATCGGCTGCGGCTATTGCTTCTACGCCTGCCCGTTCGGCGCGCCGCAATTCCCGCAGGCGGGGAATTTCGGCGGCCGCGGCAAGATGGACAAGTGCACCTTCTGCAATGGCGGGCCCGACAACCTTGATTACAAATCGGCGGCCGACGGCGGTTATGGCCGCAATCGCATCGCCGAGGGCAAATTGCCGTTGTGCGCCGAGATGTGCGCGACCAAGGCATTGCTCGCCGGGGACGGCGACGTTCTCTCCGACATCTATCGCGAGCGTGTCGTGGCGCGCGGCTTCGGCTCCGGCGCGTGGGGCTGGGGCACCGCCTACCAGCAGAAGGGTGGGCGCAGCTGATGAAGACGCGCGCGGCGCCGCGCCGCAGCGTGCTCGGCGCGTTCCTGTGGGCGTCCGTGCTTGTGCTGGTCATGAGCGCGACCGGGCTCGCCGCCGCCATCGTGCTGTTCAGCCCGCCCGCCGAGGCGCAGCGCGCGGTGGGCCAGCCCCGCAACACCGCCGGCCCCGCTGGTGCCGAGGAATGGCGCCTGATCCGTCATGGCGCCGAGGGCGAGGTCGCGATCCCGAACAAGATGGCGGGGGTGCTGATCCAGCCGGGACAGGTGTTTCGCGAGTGGCACAACGGGAAGCTGACGAGGTGGGGCGCCATCGGCGAACTCGGCGTTATCGCGCTACTGGCGATCTTTTTCCTGATCCGCGGCCGCATCCGCATCCGCGGCGGCTGGAGCGGCCGCGTCGTTACCCGCTTCAACGACTTCGAGCGCTTTGTCCATTGGCTGGTTGCCGGCAGCTTTGTCGTGCTTGGCCTCAGCGGCCTCAACATGCTCTACGGACGCTATGTGATCCGGCCACTGATCGGCGCCTATCTGTTCGCGCGGCTGACCGAAATCGGCAAGCTGCTGCACAATTACCTGGCGTTCGCGTTCATGGTTGGCATCGTCCTGATGTTCCTGATGTGGGTGAAGGACAACCTGCCAAGCCGGGCCGATTGGGCGTGGCTGCGGCATGGCGGCGGCCTGTTCGGCAAACGGTCCGCCGAGCCGCCTGCGTGGAAGTTCAACGCCGGCCAGAAGATATTGTTCTGGGTCGTGATTCTCGGCGGCGTCTCGGTTGCGTTGTCGGGGTGGACGCTGCTGTTTCCGTTTCGCTATCACTGGTTCTCGCAGAGTTTTGCGGCGCTGAACCTGATCGGCTTCCATCTGCCGACGGCGCTGACGCCGCTCGCCGAGGCCCAGCTGGCTGAGCTCTGGCACGCCGCAGTGGGGCTGATGTTCATCGCCCTGATCTTCGGGCACGTCTACCTTGGCACGATCGGCATGGAGGGTGCGTTCGACGCGATGGCCACCGGCGATGTCGATGCGAATTGGGCAAAGGAGCACCATCCGCTGTGGGCCGAGACGCTGCCGCAGAAACCCGGCGGCGACACCCGGCCCGTGGGCGCCGACGACTGAGCCGGAGAGAGGGCGCGATGCTGCTGCGTGTTCTGCTTGCGGTCATCGGGCTGGTGCTGTCGCAGAGCGCCCCGGGCATTGCCGCACAATCGCAGCAACCGGCACCGTCCCCGGGCAGCGGGCAGATCGAGCGCTACCTCGAGTCGCTGGCGCCGGTAGCGAACGCATGGCGTGGTGACGCCGGCGCCGCAGCCGGACGAGACGGCACAACGGCTGGCCAAGGCGCTCGCCGACCGTTTCGGCGTCCGGGTGCTGCGAAGCGAACGCGAGGAACTCGACGGCAAGCCGGTCTACCGAATGACGGTGATGCGCCCCGGCGGCGATTTCGACGACGCCTTTGCGGTGGAGACGCTGATCGTCGATGCGGCCAGCGGCGCACTGGTGCCGCAGTTCCGCAACGATGTAAGCGGCTACGCCCTGTCCTCGCCCGCCGACCGCACGCCGCGCGATGATGCCATCGCCACGACGATCCGGCGGGAGAGTTTCCGCAGCACCGCGGCGAGGCCCTGACCGACGGCGCGGGACCGGGGCGTAGCCACGCGAGGACACACGGATGAAAGCCCTGTTCGCAAGCAAATCCTTCATTGCCGGCGTCGTCGCCGCGCTCGTCATTGGCGCCGCCGCGATGTGGGTGTCGCACATCGTCGATCTCAGCGCGCGCGACACCTACAAGAGCGAGAACGTGCGGCTGTAGCGCCGCGGAACCAATCCTTCCGCCCCGGCTTCCCGGGCCGTGACAATCCGTTCACCGGGGCAGCGCCCGCCGGATCGCGTCGCGGATGTCGGGCGGCTGCGCTTCGAGCGCGTCGCACAGGCGGCGCATCTGGCGCCGCAGGCTGTAGACCTGGTCGACAAGGCCCAGCACCAACGACAGCGCCTCGTCGTCGACCGCGAACTCGCGGCGGATGTCGAGGATCAGCTCGACCCGCGCGATGTCGACCTCGCGGAATTGCCAGCGTTCGCCACCGGGCCCGCTGTCGCCCGGCGGCTCGGGGAGGAGCCAGCGGTTCTCGATCCACCGCGTCAGCTCGAGGCGGTCGAGTTCCGCGAAGCGGCGGATCAGCTCGTCCATGCCGATCATGCTGCCCCCGCCGTGTCGCTTGTCCCGGCGCCCGCTCCCGGCGGGGTGTCCGCAGCCATCGCGCGGCGCGGCGCGGTCGGGTGCTTTTCGGCCCAGCCCTTGAGAAACTCGGCGAGTTCGGGGTCGTCGCCGGCGCCGATCATCACCTTGAGCGTCACATACTGATCGCCCGCCGCCTCGGCGCCATGCCGCCGGCGCACGATGCCCTTGCCGCGCAGGCGCAGCCGGGTGCCGCTGTCGGAGCCTTTGGGGATCGTCATCGTCACCGGCCCGGTCACGGTCGGCACGGCGACGCGCGCCCCGAGCACCGCCTCGGGCAGGCTTACCGGCAGTTCGAGCAGGATGTCGTCGCCGTCGCGGCGAAAGAACGGGTGTGGCGCGACCAGCACTTCGATCATCGCGTCGCCCGGTGGTGGTGCTCCCTGGGGGCCGCCGCCAAAGCCTGGATCGCCCTTGCCCTTGAGGCGCAGCACCTGCCCCGCGTCGATGCCCGGCGGGATCGTCACGTCGAGCCATTCCTCGGGCGACAGCGCGAGCCGCTTCTTGCCGCCGGTCGCCGCCTCGACGAACTCGATGGTCAGCGTGAAATGGCGGTCCGCACCGGGCATCGCAAACCCCTCGCCACCCCGCCCGGCGCGGCGTGCGCCCGCTCTGGCGCCGCCGCGTCCGAACATAGCAAACAGATCGTCGAGATCCTCGACATTCATCTCGCCTTGCGGCCGGTATTTCCGGCCCTGTGCGCCCTCGGCATGCGGGCGATAGGAATAGCGCGGTCGCTCGGCGCCGGTCTCGTCGATCTCGCCGCGATCATAGCGCGCCCGCTTCTCGGGATCGGACAGGATGTCATTGGCCGCGGTCACCGCCTTGAAGCGCGCCTCGGCGGCGGGCTTGCCGGGGTTGAGGTCGGGATGAAACTCCTTGGCCAGTTTGCGATAGGCCTTGCGGATGTCGTCGGCGCTGGCGTCGCGCTTGACGCCGAGCACCTCATAGGGGGTTTGCGTCGCCATTTTCTATCCCATCCGGGCCAGTTCGGGCGGTCAACGCTGACGGGCGCGGGGCCGCGCGACGGCCGGGCTGACCGCCTCGACGAGCACCTGCACGCTATATTGCTTGCCGCGGCGGTCGATCGTCAGGTTGACGTTGCTGCCGATGCCGGTGAGGCCGATCGTATTGCGTAGCTGAGTGCCGCTGCGCACCGGGACGCCGTCGATCGTCAGCACCAGATCGCCGGCACGCAGCCCCGCCTTTGCGGCGGGCGAGTCGCGGTCGACGCGGGCGATCACCGCGCCCTCCGTGTGCGTGGTGTGGAGCGCCTCCGCCAGGTCCGGGGTCAGGTCCTGGATCGCCACGCCGATCCGGCCGTGCTTGACTTTACCGTAGCGGATGATCTCGTCCATGACGCGGCGCGCCATGTCGATCGGCACGGCAAAGCCGATGCCGATATTGCCGCCGCCCGGCGCCAGGATCGCGGTGTTGATGCCGACGCATTGGCCCTGCAGGTTGACAAGCGGGCCGCCGGAGTTCCCCGGGTTGATCGACGCGTCGGTCTGGATGAAATCCTCATAACCCTCGATGTCGAGACCGCTGCGGCCGAGCGCGCTGACGATCCCCGAGGTCACGGTCTGGCCGATGCCGAACGGATTGCCGATCGCCAGCACGAAGTCGCCGACCTGCAGCCGCTCGGAATCGCCCAATGGCACAGCGGTCAGCCCCTCGGCCGGGATCTGCAGCACGGCGATGTCGGTGTCGCTGTCGCGGCCGATCAGCCGCGCCGTGAAACGCCGGTTGTCCTTGGTGGTGACCTCGATTCTTGTCGCGTTCTCGACGACATGGCCGTTGGTCAGGATATAGCCGCGCGCGGGATCGACGATGACGCCGGAGCCGGTGGCCTGGGTCTCGCGCTCCCGTGGAAGCTGGCCTTGCGGCAGGTTGAAGAATTGCCGGAAGAACGGATCCTGCGCCAGCGGGTTCTGCTCGCGGACCCGGCCGCGCACCGCGATGTTGACGACGCCCGGAGTGATCCGCGCCAGCATTGGAGCCAGAGTCGGGATGCCGGTCGCCTCCGGGATCGGCGCGCCGGCCAGCGCCGGGTGCGGCGCGGACGCAAATGCAGCGGCGCCCAGCAACATGAGCGCTGACAGGATCCGATTCATCGCGGTGAGAACCTTGCGGAGATGCAATGCGCCACGCAGGGAACGGCGCGCGGAGATGAACAGTTTCACCATGACGATATTTAAACCGCAGCGTGATCGCTTCAAGGAGCGCGGCGGGGCGCAGGGCCGGCGCGATGCCGGGCGGCGCCTGGCAGCAGCTTGCCCAATCGGCTGCTAACACATTGTTATCCGAATGATTCTTTGTTGCCGAGAGGCGCCGACGGCGGCATGCTTGCGGACTAGACAAGGGACCGATCACGAGGTGAACGTGATGACCGTGTTCGAGTTGCAGAGTCTGGGCTACCGGCTCACCACGGCGGAAATCATCTATCGCCTGCCCGATCATCCGGCGCTGCTGCAAACCTTCATCTGGCAGAAATTCGACCTCGCCCCCGATTTTCCCGTGCTGCAGAAGTTTCTCGAGTTTTGGCGCGGCAATATCGAGGGCGAACTGCATTCGGTGAACGTAAAGCAAAGCAGCCGCAGCATGCCCAACCGCCTCCGCCACTTCAAACACTCGCTGACCATGCACTGATCGCGCAGCCTGCGGCACGCCCATTCCCCTGCGCCGATTAGCGCACGGCAGCGCTCTTGCCATCGCGGCGACACCCTGCCATCTCGTCGGGGACGGCCAATGCTTTGAGACAGGAACGACGTGTCGCTCCCTTCCGCTCTCGCCCGATCCGTCGCGCGCGACATCGGCGGCGCCCGCGGCCGGCCGGCGGCCGATCGCGATATGGCTGCTGATCTGCTGCGGCATGATCGTTGTGATGGTGGTGCTGGGCGGCATCACAAGGCTGACCCTATCCGGCCTGTCGATCACCGAATGGCAGCCGGTGATCGGCATCGTGCCGCCGATGACGCATGCCGACTGGCTCGCCGAATTCGCCAAATACAGGCTCATCCCGCAATACCGGGTGCTCAATCCCGGGATGAGCCTGGCCGATTTCAAGACGATCTTTCTGTGGGAATACGTGCATCGCCTGTGGGGCCGGCTGATCGGTTTCGCCTATGCCCTGCCGTTTGCCTATTTCCTGTGGCGCCGCCTGGTGCCGCGCCGGCTCATGCTGCCGCTCGCCGGAATTTTCCTGCTGGGCGCGGCGCAGGGTGCGCTCGGCTGGTACATGGTCGAGAGCGGCCTCGTCCATCGTGTCGAGGTCAGCCAATACCGGCTCGTTGCCCACCTCGCGCTGGCGCTGGCGATCTATGCGGCGACATTGTGGATCGCGCTCGACCTGCTGCTGTCACCGGCGCGCACGGTGCCCGCCGCCGGGTGGCGCCGCGCCGGCGAGGCATTGGTCGCGTTGGTCGGGCTGACCATCGCCGCCGGCGGGTTTGTCGCCGGGCTCAACGCCGGGCTCACCTACAACACCTTTCCGCTGATGGACGGCCGCCTCGTGCCGGCCGGTTACGCGCAATTGCACCCGTTTGTCCGCAACTGGTTCGAAAACATCGCGGCGGTGCAGTTCGACCATCGCCTGCTCGCCACGGCCACTGTCGCGGCGATCGTGTGCCTGTGGCTAGCCGGGCGCCGCGCCGCGCTGCCGCGCCCGGCGCATTTGGCATTGCACGGCCTGCTCGCAGCCGTCCTGCTGCAATTCGGGCTCGGCGTCTCGACGCTGCTGCTGGTAGTGCCGATCCCCCTGGCCGCCACCCATCAAGCCGGCGCGGTCCTGCTGCTCACCGCTTCGGTGGTGTTCCGTCACACGCTGCGCCGCCCCGGATTGGACCTCGCAAGCGGCGCGGCCCTATAATCGTCGCGGGCGATAGACGGGCGCGCCGCGGCGCCGGAGGTCACGATGGCAGGCACGGACGACGCAATCCAACAATGGGCCGCGCTTGCCGCAAAGGAACTCCGCGGCAAGAAGCTCGACACGCTCGACTGGCACACCTCCGAAGGCATCACGGTCAAGCCGCTCTACACCGCCGCCGATTTAGAGCAAATCGCGGCGGCGGGCTTTCCGTGGCGCGACGCAGTGCCCGGCGTGCCGCCCTATCTGCGCGGCCCGCGCGCCACGATGTATGCCAACCGGCCGTGGACGATCCGCCAGTATTCCGGCTTCTCGACCGCCGAGGAATCGAACCGCTTTTACCGCGACAACCTCAAGGCCGGGCAGATGGGGCTGTCGATCGCGTTCGATCTGGCGACCCACCGCGGCTATGACAGCGACCACCCGCGCGTCGTCGGCGATGTCGGCAAGGCCGGCGTCGCGATCGACTCGGTCGAGGACATGAAGATCCTCTTCGACGGCATCCCCTTGGACCGGATGAGCGTGTCGATGACGATGAACGGCGCGGTGCTGCCGGTACTGGCCGGCTTCATCGTCGCCGCCGAGGAGCAGGGTGTGCCGCAGGACAAGCTGCAAGGCACGATCCAGAACGACATCCTCAAGGAGTTCATGGTCCGCAACACCTACATCTACCCGCCCGGCCCCTCGATGCGCATTGTCGCCGACATCATCGAGTACACCGCGCGCCATATGCCCAAGTTCAACTCGATCTCGATCTCCGGCTATCACATGGAGGAGGCCGGGGCGACCTCGGTTCAGGAATTGGCCTTCACGCTGGCGGATGGGCTCGAATACGTGCGCGCCGCGTTGTCGCGCGGCCTGAGGATCGACGAGTTCGCGCCGCGCCTGTCGTTCTTCTTCGGCATCGGCATGAATTTTTTCATGGAGATCGCCAAACTGCGCGCCGCGCGCCTGCTGTGGGCGCGCCTGATATCGCAATTCTCGCCGCAGGACCCGGCCAGCCTGGCGTTGCGCACGCATTGCCAGACCTCCGGCGTCAGCCTGACCGAGCAGGACCCGCACAACAACATCATCCGCACGACGATCGAGGCGCTGGCGGCGGTGCTCGGCGGCACCCAGTCATTGCACACCAATTCGTTCGACGAGGCGCTCGCCTTGCCGACGCCGGCATCGGCCAGGATCGCCCGCAACACCCAGCTGATCCTGGCCGAGGAGAGCGGCATTCCGCATGTGATCGACCCGCTCGGCGGCAGCTACTATGTCGAGAGCCTGACCCACTCGATCGCCGCCGCGGCGACCGCCCTGATCGACGAGGTCGAGGCGCTGGGCGGCATGACCCGCGCGGTCGAGAGCGGCATGCCGAAACTGCGCATCGAGGAATCGGCAGCGCGGCGCCAGGCGGCGATCGACCGTGGCGAAGAGGTCATTGTCGGGGTCAACAAATACCGCTCGGACGACACCGCCGAGGTCGACATCCTCGATGTCGACAACGCGGCGGTGCGTACCGCCCAGATCGCCCGGCTGGAGCATGTACGCCGCACCCGCGACGCGGCGTGCTGCGAGGAAGCCCTGGCGGCGTTGACCGAGGCGGCACGTAGCGGGGAGGGCAATCTGCTCGCCCTGTCGATCGTCGCAAGCCGGGCGCGCGCCACGGTGGGAGAAATTTCCGACGCGCTCGAAGCCGTGTTCACCCGGCACCACGCTGCGACCCGGTCGGTCGTCGGCATCTATGGCGGGCAGTATCGCGGCGACGAAGCGTTTCAGCCGCATCCAGCACGAAATCGAGAATTTCGCGCGCGAGGAAGGCCGCCGGCCGCGCATGCTGGTCGTCAAGCTCGGCCAGGACGGCCACGACCGCGGCGCCAAGGTTATCGCCACCGCCTTTGCCGATATTGGCTTTGACGTCGATATCGGACCCTTGTTCCAGACTCCGGAGGAGGCGGCCCGCCAGGCCGTCGAGAACGATGTTCATGTCGTCGGCGTGTCGAGCCAGGCGGCGGCGCACAAGACGCTGGTCCCGGCATTGATCGCGGCATTGCAGCGCGAGGGCGCCGGCGACATCCTCGTCGTGTGCGGCGGCGTGATCCCGCACCAGGATTACGATTTCCTGAAGAGGGCCGGGGTCAGCGCGGTGTTTGGCCCGGGCACCAACATTCCCGCCGCCGCCGCCGAGATTCTCTCCCTGATTCGCCAGCATCGGCTGGCTGCCTGAGAGCGTTGTCACCGCCCCGGCATCAAAAAGTGGTGACATGCATTGACGATTGGCCGCGCGCGCCCCAAACTCCGGTTGATTCGTGCAGGAAGCCGCCGTGAGCAATAGAGATAGAGATTTCCGTCCCAGCCGCCGCCGTGATTTCGACGACGCCGACTACCAACCACCGTCCCGCAACTTCGGATATGCGCCGCCGCGCGGTCCACAGTTCGCCAGCCCCACCGGCCCATCGGTCCGAGCTACCGTCAAGTGGTACAACCCGGATAAGGGCTTCGGCTTTGTCGAACTGGCGGATGGCTCCGGCGACGCTTTCCTCCATGTGAGCGTCGTTGAGCGCAGCGGCCACGGCAGCGTGCTGCCCGGCGCGACGCTCGAGATACGCTCGGCCCCTGGACCGAAGGGGCCGCAGGTGACGGAGATCATCAGCGTGGACGCCAGTACCGCGTCGCAGGAGCCGCCCAGGCGGGCGCGGCCGGAACGGCCCGCGTACCCGCAAGCCGACCGGCCCACGGCCGAGGAAGTCGGCACGGTGAAGTGGTACAACGCCGCCAAGGGATTTGGCTTTGTCGGCCCGGATCATGGCGGCAAGGATATCTTCGTCCATGCCTCGGCGCTGGAGCGTTCCGGCGTCATGGGTCTGGCCGAGGGACAGCGCGTGTCGGTCGACGTGGCCGATGGTCAGAAGGGGCCCGAGGCCGTCAGGCTGCGGCTGATCTGAACCCGCCAAACGCTACGGCCCGGCAGCGTTGCCGGGCCGTAGCGTTGTTGTCGATAGCCGTTCAGCTATAAACCGATGCCGCGGGGCCGGCGTCGCCGATCAGGCGGCCGGTGATCCGGTCGGCTGGGTACGCCCTTTGCGCTGCCACACGCTGAACCGGGCAAGGCCGATCGCCGGCGCGTTAGCGTGCGCCGGGACCGGCCCTGGACAGGAAGGCGACTGTCTCGCGCGCTTATTCGGCGGCGGCGAGGTTCGGCGTCGGCTCCACCGGCAACCCCGGGTGACCGGTCAGCCGCTCGCCTTCCGCCCACATGTCGAGCGCCTGCTTCTTCACTGACGGCAGGACCGAGGCGATTTTTTCCGCGTCGAGATCGGCGGCGATCCCCGGATAGCCGGCCCGCTCGATCATCGCCCGCAATTTTCCGGTCTCGAACTGCTCCAACGTCCACGCGAGCGGATCTTCGACCAATGTGCGGTCCCAATAGATGCGATGGTTCTTGTTGCGCGGGCCATAATGGTAATGCGCGCCGTTCCAGAAGTGGTCGAAGGCCAGCAGCTCGGTTTCTTCCGTGTAGGCCTTGCCCGGCGTGCCGCCGATGTCGGCCAGGACGTGGATGGCGAGGCCGCCGTCACCCATCGGCAGGCGCCGCATCTCGAGCCCGAACCGGATATTCCCAGCCTCGAAGATATGCGTGCCGCGATTGTGCTTCACCGTATTACGCTTGGTGCCATACAGCTCCCGCGCGCAGGCTTCCAGATCGGGCAGGATGTTCCGCACCGCACCGAGATCGGTCGCCGCGGCAAGCTGCGGGTAGCCGGCCCGTTCCAGCATCTTCGGCAGCTTCGTCCCGAGGGTCTTGATCGTCCAGCCGATCGGGTTCCCGTCGGCGATGGGGTCCATCCGATAGAGGTTGGTCAGGGCTCCGCCGCCCAGCATCTCGGGTCCCGCGACTACCAACTCGTCGTTTTCCGGGCCGTAGATATAGCTTTTTTCGATGTCGAAGCAGTTGAACCGCAGCAGCGTCGTCGCTTTGCCGGCGACATCCGCCTTCACGTCGATCGAGACGCCCTGGTCGGCATGATCCTGAATATTGCCGTCCCACAGCTCATGCTTGACGGCGAACGTCAAGGGACCTGCGGTGAAGCTCGTCTTCTGCACTGCTTGAAGCATGTCTAGGCATCCCTTTTCTGACAGGTTGGCGCGAGTGTATAAAGCCGACAGGGCCCTCGCAATATAGCAGCACTGCAGGGCAGGCTCCGCAAAAACGTTTGGAGCGCCCGCCGTGCCCGACCGCCGGCCAACATCGCAGGCAAGACCCAGCCAACTCGATCACAGTCGGTCGCGGGCGGCGCGGCGTTGATCCATATCAACGAAACGGCGGCGGGACGCACGGGGTTGCGTGCGCAAATGACAGGCGGACCCGCGCGGATCGCATAGCTGGGGTTGCGGAAGCGTGCGCTTAGGCCGCGATGGCTTCGGCGATGCCGAGCGTGTCGAGGCGCCACAGCAGGGCCGAGGCGTTGGTCAGGCTGACGCCGAGACGACGCTGGGTTGCGTGGAGGAGGCCCGGGTCATTCGCCAGCGCGAACACCCAGGCTTTGCCCAGAGATGCCATGGCGAATTCGGACGCCGCCTCGCGCGCCGCGTCGAACAGGCCGACCGCGTCGCCGTGGATCAGGTTGAAGGCCCGCATCGCTTGATCATACGGGGCGATTGCCGCGGGCGTCGCACCGGAGAGGTGATGTCCCTGGGCGTCCTGGCTCATAATGGCTCCGTCATTTTCGGATGGCGGCAGCTTAGCGGAGATTATCCGCGGATGAGAAGGCCGGCTTGCCGGCCGGGAGCCGCGGGTCACTTTAATGGGGAAGGCGTTGCGATGCCTGTGGAGATGATCGGCTGGATCGCGCCGCGGATCGCGTCGGAGCTGATCCCGCCGTCGGGACCGCCCTTCGATGCCGCGGTGATCGCCGAGACGGCGCGCATCCACGAGCGCGCGGGCTTCGACCGTGTGCTGATCGGCTATTTCTCCGATGCGCCTGACGGCTTCCTGGTGGGGGCGCATGCGGCCTCGGCAACCGAGCGGCTGAGCTTCCTGCTGGCGCATCGGCCGGGGTTTGTGGCGCCGCCGGTCGCCGCCCGCAAGCTCGCCACGCTCGACCAGCTGAGCGGCGGCCGCCTCGCGGTGCACATCATCGCCGGCGGCAGCGACGCCGATCAGGCCAAGGACGGCGACTGGACGGACCACGCAGCGCGTTATCGCCGCGCCGCCGAGTACCTCTCGCTGCTGCGCCGGACCTGGACCGAGACGGCGCCGTTCGACCACGCCGGCGAGTTCTACCGGACCCGCGGGACCTATGCGGAAATCCGCTGCCGGCAGCTGCCGCACATCCCGATCTACGGCGGCGGCGGCTCGGATGCGGCGATCCGGGCCTTGGCCCCGCATGTCGATGTGTTCATGCTGTGGGGCGAGCCGCTGGCGGAGACTGCCCGGTTCATGGACCGGGTGCGCTACGAGGCGGCGCTGACCGGGCGCACGCCGACCTTCAGCCTGTCGACCCGCCCGATCCTGGCGGCAACCGACGGCGCGGCCTGGGACCGCGCGAAGGCCATTCTCGACCGGGTATTGCTCAATCGCGGCGGCGCACCCGCGCCGGCGCGCCAGAATATCGGCTCGAAGCGGCTATTGCAGGCCGCCGCGGCGGCGGACGTGCACGACACCTGCCTGTGGACCAAGCTGGCCGCCGCAACGGGCGCGCAGGGAAACTCGACGGCGCTGGTCGGCACGCCGGAAACCGTCGCGCGGGCCTTGCTCGAATACTACAAGCTCGGCGCCACCAGCCTGCTGATCCGCGGGTACGATCCGCGGCCGGATACGGTGCAGTACGGCGAGGAACTGATCCCGCGCGTGCGGGCATTGGCGGCGGAATACGACGCCGCCAGCGCGAGTCGCCCTAGCGCGGCACCGGCGGCATCTCGATGTTGAGGAGGCGCGCGGCGTTGCGGCCGAGGATGGCGCGGCGCTCGGTGTCGTCGAGCCCGGGGGAGCCCTCGACAAAGCCGATCGGGTCGATTTCGCCCATGTCGGCCGGATAGTCGGTGCCCATCAGCACGTGGTCGGCGCCGTACTGCTCGACCAGATATTCGAGCTGGGCGTGGGTGTAGACGATCGTGTCGAAGTAGAGACGCTTCAGATAGGTCGTCGGCATGTGGTGGAGATGTTCGCAGGTGTCGGGGCGGGCCGAGGCGCCGTGGTCGATGCGGCCGGAATAGGCCGGCAGAAAGCCGCCGCCATGCGACAGCACCAGCTTCAGGTTCGGGTGTTGGTGCAAGACGCCGCCAAAGATCAGGTGATGCACCGCGACCGTCGTATCGAGCGGATTGCCGATCACGTTGGTCAGGTAATGGTCGCGGAAGCGGCTGGCCTCGGGAAAGCCGGTCGGGTGCATGAACAGGACGAGGCCCAGTTCCTCGGCGCGTGCGAAGATCGGGCGGAAGCGCTCCTCCGAGAGGTCGGCGCCGGCGACGTTGGTGGCGATCTCGATGCCGCGCAGGCCGAGCGATTTGTGCAGCCGGTTCAATTCGGCCACAGCCTGCTCGGGCGCCTGGAACGGCACCGTGCCGAGCCCGACGAAGCGATCGGGGTTTTTGCCGCAGATCTCGGCGATGTTGTCGTTGATCACCCGCGCCGTGGCGATGCCGAGATCGGGCGGCACGCTGTAGAAGGTTTGCGCCGGCGAGGGGGTGATCGCCTGGATGTCGATCCCCATGCGGTCCATGTCTTCGAGCCGCTTCTCGATCGAGGTGAACTGCACGCGGGTGCGCCGCGCCTGCTCCCGATTGACCTCGCGGGTTTGCTCGTTGGCGAAATGAAAGCGTGGCTGCCAGTCCATCGACAACCCGGCTTCCTTGACCATGTCCTCGGCCTTGGCGGTCAGCAGGTGGCAGTGGATGTCGATCGTGAACCATTTGCCGCGGGCGTGGACCGGCCCCGGAAACCGGCCCGGGATCTGCGCTCCCTCCGGCAGGCATGTGAACAGCATCGGCGCTTCCTCCTCGGTTTCGGTCATTCTATGCGAGATTATGCAGGCGTGCGGCAAGTGATTGTCGTGGCGTCGCGCGGGGCCACATAAGCGTGATGCAGGCAATCGGGAAGGCGCTCGGTGCGGCGCGGCAGTGGGCGGAGAGCGGCGTGGCCGGCCGGGCGGCGCTCGTGGCGATGCTGCGGGACGGGTTCGACTGGGCCTATGGCAAGGCGGTCGACGGGATGCCGGGGCTCGACGGCGCCGAGGCGCTGGCGGCGCGCCACGCCGCCCGCCATCAGAGCGCGGATCAAGCGGTCAAGGCGCTGATCGCGCGGCAGGCCGGCATCGCCGGGGCCGCCGGGTTCGTCACCGGCTGTGGCGGGTTTGCCGCGCTGCCGGTGGCCTTGCCGGCCAATCTCGCCAGCGCCCTCTACATCCAGGCGCGCCTGATCGCCGCGATAGCCCACTTGCGCGGCCACGATGTCAGGAGCGACGAGGTGCGGGCCTTGGCGCTTGCCTGCCTGACCGGTTCGCGCGCGGCCGACACGCTGAAGGATGCCGGGGTGCGGCTCGGCACGCGGCTGACCCGCGACGCGGTCGGCTGGGTGTCGCCCGCGCTGTACAACAAGTTCCGCCACGCCTCGCACGTTCCGCTGGCGTGCGGCGCCGGCGCGGCCCGGCTCGGCAGGTTCGTGCCATTGGCCGGCGGCCTCGTTGCCGGCGGCTTCGACGCGGCGGTGACCCGGCTGATCGGCCACACCGCCGACCGGGTGTTCAGTCGGCAGGCGCCGTCGGCCGACACCCCGGGGGAGCGCTGACCTGGCCGGAACGCACTATTCCAGCAGCCGCCCGAGACCGGGGAAGCGGTCGCTGCTGCCGAGCCGCTGGCGGACTCCCCACAGAGCCGCCTGGTTGGTCGTCACCACCGGCTTGCCAAATTCGCGCTCCCAGCCGGCGATCGAAGCCATCGTCGGGAAATTGCCGCCGGGCACGACAAAGGCCTCGATCTCCGGCCGGTCGATGCGCAGGAACGCGTCGCGCGCATTTTCCGGCCCGAGCTGGCCGATCGCGTAGGAATTGGTCGCGGCGAAGCCTTCGAGCGCCACCACCGACAGCCCGTAGCGGCTCTCGTAATAGCGTTTGGCGCTGGCGTTGACGGGCTCGGAATAGGGCGAGATGAGCGCGATGCGCCTTGCGCCGAGCGCGCCCATCGCCTCGCCAATCGCCATCGCCGAGGTGAAGGACGGCACTCCCGCCGCCGCCATGCGCCGCATCGACGCTTCGTCGAAATCGTCGGAGAACAGGCTCGCCGAGGTCTGCAGCAGGAAGATGGCCTCGACCTTGGCGGTGCCGAGCAGGCGCGCCTGGTACGCGACATCCTCGTCCTTCGGCGGCGAGAACGGCGATTTGTCGGCGCTGCTGGTCAACAGGCGGCCGTAATGCGCCTGCCACCCGGGCGGCAGCAGGCGGCTGTACTCGATCTCCCCGGTGGTGTTGGTCGAGGGGATCAGGACGCCGAAATGATGGGTCATGGCAGAACCTTTCGCGGGCGGCACAGGCGACAGACCGTAGCAGGGAATGGCGCGCGCCGCAGCGACCCGGTAGCATGCGGCAACCATTTTCCGAGACCGCTTTCACGGGGAGAAACGCCGATGCCTTCTATGCCGCTCGCCGGGTTCACCGTTATCGACCTGACCGCCCATCGCGCCGGGCCGACGGCGGTGCGTCAGCTTGCCGATTGGGGCGCCGACGTGATCAAGATCGAGATGCCGGGCGAGCACACCGACGCCACCGGCAGCCGCCGCGACGGCCCCGATTTCCAGAACCTGCACCGCAACAAGCGCTCGCTGACGCTCGACCTGAAGACCCCGGAAGGCAAGAAGATCTTTTTTCAGCTCGCCGAGAAGGCCGACGTTGTCGTCGAGAATTTCAAATCGACCGTGAAGCACCGGCTCGGCGTCGATTACGAGGCGGTGAAAAAGGTCAATCCGCGCATCGTCTACGGCAGCATTTCCGGCTTCGGCCAGGACGGCCCCTATGAAGGCCGCCCCGGGGTCGACCAGATCGCCCAGGGCATGGGTGGGTTGATGTCGATCACCGGCCTGCCGGGCCAGGGGCCGATCCGGGTCGGCATTGCGATCAACGACACCTCGGCCGGGCTGCTGCTCGCCAACGGCATCACGCTGGCGCTCCTGGCGCGCGAGCGCACCGGCGAGGGGCAGTGGGTGCACACCTCGCTGCTCGAGGCGCAGATTTTCATGCTCGATTTCCAGGCCTCGCGCTACACGATGAAGGGCGAAGTCGCCAAGCAGGAGGGCAATTTCCATCCCACGTCGCCCGGCACCGGCATGTTCCAGACCGCCGACGGCTACATCAACATCGCCGCCTCAGGCGACAGTTTGTGGAAGCGCTTCTGCGAGGTGGCGGGGGACAAGGAGCTGTCGTCGAACCCCGACTTCGCCACCGTGCCGCTGCGCGCCAAGAACCGCGCGGCGCTGATTGCGCACCTCAATGACCTGGTGCGCTCGAAGCCGAGCGCGTTCTGGGTCGAGAAGCTCAACAAGGCCGGGGTGCCATGCGGCCCGATCAACACGATCGACCAGACTTTCGCCGACCCGCAAGTGAAGCATCTCGGCATCCGCCGCCCGGTCGATCATCCGAAGCTCGGGACCTTCGACATCGTCGGCCAGCCGATCCACATGAGCGCCTCGCCGCAGCCGGCGAAGCTGCGCCCGACCCCCGACCAGGGCGAGCACACTGACGAGGTTCTGCGCTCCCTCGGCTACGACGAGGCCGCGATCGCAGGGCTGCACAACAAGGGCGCGGTTTGATGTAGCGGCGCACAGAGGCGGCCGTGGCCGATATCGCGCGGACGACGCCGGCGCTGCCCGCCCCGGCTGCGCTCAAGGGAGCGGGAAGCCGCTTTTGGCGCGGCCATCTGCAAGGCTCGGAATTCGCCTGGGCGGTCGCCTTCTGTGTGCCCTACATCGCCGTGTTTCTGGCGTTCGTTGTCTATCCGATGGCCTTTGGCGTCTGGATGGGCAGCGACCCGAGCCTGTACCGGACGCTGTTTTCCGATCCGATCTACGCGATGACCGTATTCAACACGGCGCTGTTTGTCGGCGTCGGGGTCAACGTCAAGATGTTCTGTGCCCTGCTGCTGTCGGGCTTCTTCATGCGGCCCGGCTGGTGGACCAAGGCGCTCTTGATGGTGTTCGTGCTGCCGTGGGCGGTGCCGGCGACGCCGGCGTTCATGTCGATCCACTGGATGCTGAACGGCGAATACGGCCTGCTCAACCACCTGCTCTATCATCTTTTCGGCATCATCGGGCCGGAATGGCTTACCTGGCGCTGGACCGCGCTCGGTGCGGCGATGTTCGCGTACCTCTGGAAATCGCTGCCGTTCTGGACCGTGATTCTGCTTGCCGGCCGGATGGCGATCCCGTCGGAGATCCTCGATGCGGCAAAGGTCGACGGAGCGTCCGGCTTCCGCAACTTCATCCATGTCAACTTTCCGCTGCTCGCCAATCTCTATCTGATCAGCACCTTGCTCTCGACGATCTTTACGCTCGGCGACTACAACCCGATCAATTTCGTAACCGGCGGCGGTCCGGCGCATACCACCGGCGTGCTGGCGACGCTCAGCATCCGCTATGGCTTCGACCTCGCGCAGCCACGGCTTGGCGTTGCGGCGGCGATGTCGGCGCTGCCGCTGTTGATCCCGCTGGTCATCATCCTGATGCGCAGGTTCCGGGTGTCACAGGTGCAGCTATGACACGCGTCTGCGTGGCGAATAACCTCGCCATATGAGGCCGCCCTACAGCCGTACCCTGTTCGAGCTCGTCTGCGAGCAGGCCGAGCGCTTTCCCGAGCGGATCGCGGTGATCTGCGGCGAGCGGCAGGCAACCTATGGCGCCCTGGCCGAGGGCGCGGCCCGCATCGCCGCGGCGCTGCGGGCACACGGCATCGCGCGCGGCGAGCGGGTCGGCATCCTGATCAACAATCGCCTGGAATGGCTTGAAGCCGCGTTCGGCGCCGCCGCGCTCGGCGCCGTCGCGGTGCCGTTCAGTACCTGGTCGAAGCCGGGCGAGCTCGCCTATTTGCTCGCCGATTCCGCGGTCGCGGCGCTGCTCGCGGTCGACAGCTTCGGCGGGCAGGATTTTGCCGCCACATTGGCCGAACTGGCGCCGCGTTGCCCGCGCCTGCGCCTTATCGTCATGCTCGGCGGCGCGCTGCGGCCCGGCTGGATCGGCTATGACGCGTTGCGCGCCGCTTCCGCCCCGCTCCCGCCGCTCGCGCCGGGGGCTGGCGCCAGTGCGGCCGACGACGCGCTCATTCTCTACACTTCCGGGTCGAGCGCCCGGCCGAAAGCGGTGCGGCTGCAGCATTTCGCAACCATCGAAAACGGCTTCAACATCGGCGAGCGGATGGGCCTGTCGCCGGACGACCGGGTGCTGCTCGCGCCGCCGTTGTTCTGGGCCTACGGCGCCTGCAATGCGCTACCGGCCACCTTGTCGCACGGCGCTGCGCTGGTGTTGCAGCCGCGCTTCGAGCCCGGCGAATGGATCGGCCTCGTCGAGCGCCACCGCTGCACTTCCGTCTATACCCTGCCGAGCATCACCGGCGCGGTCTTGCGCCACCCGGAATTTCGGCCCGAGCGGATCACGACCCTGCGGACCGGGCTGATGATCGGCAGCGGCGAGGAGGTCCGGATTGCCGCCGAAGACCTCGGCGCGGCGCAGATCTGCAACATCTACGGCGCCACCGAGACCTATGGCAATTGCGCCGTAACCCCGTGCGGCTGGCCGCTTGCCGAGCGCATGGCGGGGCAGGGGCCGCCATTGCCCGGCGTCGCGCTGCGCATCGTCGACCCGGAAACCGCCGCCGCCTTGCCATCGGGCGACATCGGCGCGCTCGAGGTCGCGGGCTACCTCACCCCGGGCTATTGCGGCGCCAGCACCGCGCACAACGATGCCGCCTTCACCGCCGACGGGTTTTTCCGCACCGGCGATCTCGGCTTCCTCGACGATGCGGGGTGCTTCCACTTCGTCGCGCGCGGCGCCGACATCATCAAGCGCGCCGGCATCAACGTCTCGCCGGCCGAAATCGAGGGCCTGCTGCTACAGCATCCGGGCGTCGCGCAGGCCGCGGTGGTCGGCGCCGCGGCCGGCGAGATGGGCGAGGCGATCGTCGCCTTTGTTGTCGCGAAGGCCGCAGCCGAGATCACCCCCGAGGAGCTGCGTATCCACTGTCGCAGCCTCGCCTCGAGCTACAAGGTGCCCGACCGTATCGCGATCCGCGCCGTCCTCCCCGTCACCGAAACCGGCAAGCTGTTCCGCCGCGCCCTGCGCGACGAGGCGCGGGAACTGGTGGCGAGCGACTTGGCGGCAAGCGAATAGGCTTGGCGCGCCGGCGCCCGTAGCCACATAAGGCGGGGCGCGGGAACGGAGCGGATCGGGATGAGTGCGGTGGAAGCGGCGGCGGCAATCGAGGGCGGACGGGATTTCATCCGCGACATCATCACGGCCGACCTCGCCGCCGGGCGCTGTCAGGAGGTCGTGACCCGCTTTCCGCCCGAGCCCAACGGCTATCTCCATATCGGCCACGCCAAATCCATCTGCCTCAATTTCGGCGTCGCGGAGGAGTTCGGCGGCCGCTGCCATCTGCGCTTCGACGACACCAACCCGACCAAGGAGGAGCAGGAATACATCGACGCGATGATGCGCGATCTGCGCTGGCTCGGCTTTGATTGGGGCGCGCACCTTTATCACGCGTCGGATTATTTCGAGCAGTTGTACGATTGGGCCGAGCACCTGATCCGCCACGGCCTCGCCTATGTCGACGACCAGAGCCCCGACGAAATGCGCGCCGCCCGCGGTACCCTGACCGAGCCCGGCCACGACAGCCCTTACCGCGACCGCACGCCGGCGGAAAACCTCGAGCTGTTCCGCCGCATGCGGGCCGGTGAATTTCCCAACGGCGCCCGCGTGCTGCGCGCCAAGATCGACATGGCCTCGGGCAACATGAACCTGCGCGACCCGGCGCTCTACCGCATCCTGCACGCAGCGCACCCGCGCACCGGCACCGCCTGGTGCATCTATCCGACCTATGATTTCGCGCATGGCCAGTCGGATGCGATCGAGGGCATCACCCATTCGATCTGCACCCTCGAATTCGAGGATCACCGCCCGCTCTACGATTGGCTGATCGAGCACCTGCCGGTGCCGTCGCGGCCGCGGCAATACGAATTCGCCCGGCTCAATCTCGGCTATACCGTGATGTCGAAGCGGTTTCTGAAGACGCTGGTGGATGAGGGCCATGTCGCCGGCTGGGACGATCCGCGCATGCCGACCCTGGCGGGCCTGCGCCGTCGCGGCGTGCCGCCCGAGGCGATCCGCGAGTTTGTCCGCCGGATCGGCGTTGCGCGTGCCAACAGCCTCGTCGACGTCGCGATCTACGACAGCGCGTTGCGCGACACGTTGAACCGCAGTGCGCCGCGCCGCATGGCGGTGTTGCACCCGCTGAAGCTGGTTATCGAGAACTACCCGGCCGATCGCACCGAGGAACTCGACGCGGTCAACATGCCGGACGACCCGAGCGCCGGCACAAGGCCGCTCCCGTTCGGTCGCGAGCTATGGATCGAGCGCGACGATTTCGTCGAGAACCCGCCGCGGAATTTTCACCGGCTGGCGCCGGGCCGCGAGGTGCGGCTGCGCTACGCCTATTTCGTGACCTGCCGCAAGGTGGTGAAGGACGAAGCGGGCGAGATCGTCGAATTGCGCTGCACCTACGATCCCGCGACCCGCGGCGGCAACGCGCCCGACGGCCGCAAGGTGCGCGGCACGATCCATTGGGTCTCGCGCGGCGCATGCCGCGCCGGCGGAGATCCGCCTCTACACCCCGCTCTTCACTCGCGCGGACCCGGGCGCCGACGGTGATCTGATGGCCGACCTCAACCCCAATTCGCTCGAGGTACTAAAGGGCGCCATGGTCGAGCCCGGCCTCGCCGGCGACAACGCGCAGGAGACGATCCAGTTCGAGCGCCAGGGCTATTTCTGCCGCGACCCTGACTCGGCGCCCGGCCATCTCGTCTTCAACCGCACGATCGGCCTGCGCGACAGCTGGGCCAAGGCGCAGGCCGGCGGCGGCTGAGAAGGATTGCCGGCGGGCCGCACTCTGCTAGGCTGCGGCAATGTGCCATCACGGGAGGATCGGAATATGAACGACACGATGACCCTGAGCCAGCGGGCCGACGCGCTCGAAGAACAGATGAGCCGCGAACTCGACTACATCGTCGTCAAGTCGCGGCTCTACACGATGGCGGAGGCCGACGACGGTCCGGCGCCCAACGCCGCCGCGCTGATGGCGCAGAACCCCAACGCGCGTGTCTTGATGGGCGACGACCCGCGCCTGCCGAAGATGCCCGACAAGCCGACCCTGATGGATTTCTTCCGCTACCGCTTCGGGCCGTGCATGCACCTATTGCAGAGCGCGCGGCATGCGGTGCGGGGCGGCCTCGGCGAGAAGATGGTGCTGGCGTGCCTGCTGCATGACATCTCGACGATCGGCTTCATCCGCGGCGACCATGGCTACTGGGGCGCGCAATTGGTCGAGCCCTATGTCGATGAGGAGGTCAGCTGGGCGATCCGCGCCCATCAGGTGCTGCGCTTCTATCCCGATGAGTTGGTCGGCTATGAATATCCGCAATCCTACGTCAAGACCTTCGGCGCCGATTACCGCCCCGATCCCTATATCGAGGAAGACTACAAGCGGATGCGGGACCACAAATGGTACATGTCGGGCCGGATGATCACGGTCCACGACATCTATTCGTTCGATCCGACGGTGGAGGTCAAGCTGGAGGAGTTCACCGACATCATCGGCCGCAACTTCCGCCAGCCGAAGGAAGGGCTGGGCTTTGACAACAGCCCGGTCGCGCATATGTGGCGGGCGATGATCCGCCCGGCGAAATATCTGTAGGCGGCAGCCTCGCGCCGACAGCAAAACGGGCGACCCGCGGGCCGCCCGTTTTCCTTCACCCGCCGCGTCTTAGCACGCGTAGTAGCGACGGTAGTACGGATCCCAGCAGCTGCGCGGATAATAGGCGGGGGCCGGCGGGTAGTAGTATGCCGGCGCCGGCGGTGCGTAGTACCCGCCATAGGGGTAATACCCCCCGTAGGCGCCGCGCGCAGTAGCAGCACCCAGCGCGAACGAGCCGACCCCAATCGCCGCTGCCCACCCGGGGCTAACATTCGCCTGGGCCGGCTGCGGCGTCGTTACCGCCCCCGCGGCGACAATTGCGGCGGCGACCGCCAACCCGCGCCCGGCCTTCTTGACAACCTCAATGACGCGCATACCCGACCTCCGATCGTGAACCACTGCACCAACGGTTATTATACGCAACCGGTTCATAAAAAAATAACGCCATCCCCCGATTTTTTATTCCCGTCGTGTCCACACGCCGTCCGCGGTCGCGACAAAATCGACGCGGCCCTCGCGCAGCGCCTTCAGGCATTCCACGGGCTGGTTGACGATCGGCTCCTCGTGCACGTTGAAGCTGGTGTTGACCAGCACGGGCAGGCCGGTGCGCGCTTTGAACGCGGCGAGGATGTCGAAATAGAGCGGGTTGTCGGCACGGGCGATGATCTGCGGCCGCGCGCTGCCGTCGACATGCACCACCGCCGGGATGCGCTCGCGCCATCGCGGGCGCACCTCACAGCAGATCGTCATGAACCGCGCAGCGTAGCGGTTGAGCGGCCCGAGGTCGAAAATCTCGGCCGCATCCGCCTCGGCGACGACCGGGGCAAACGGCATGAACTCGCTGCGTTGCAGCCGCTCGTTGAGGCTGTGGTTGACCGAAGCATCCGCCGGGTTGGCGAGAATGCTGCGGGCCCCGAGTGCGCGCGGCCCGTATTCCATGCGGCCGTGATAGAGCGCGCCGATGCGACCTTCGGCGAGCCAGTCGGCGGTCAACGCCACCGGGTCGCCGTCCTGGCGCGCTATGCCGGACGCGCCCGCGAACTCGCCAGCGAGGCCGTCGTCGTGGTCGCCGCCCCAATAGACGTTGCTCAGCCGATAGCGGCGGTTGAGCCAAGCCGGCAGCCCGTCGCGCTCGAGCAGAAACTGTAGTGCGCCGCCGATGACCAAGCCATCGTCGCCCATCGGCGGCACGACGAAGACCTCGTCGAGCGGCAAGCTTTCCGCGACCATCCGGTTGAGCCGGACATTGGCAAAGACGCCGCCGGCGACTCCGAGTCGCCGCACGCCGTGCCGCTCGACCAGCCGCCGCGCCAATTCGCAAATGCCCCATTCGAGCAGCGTCTGCACGGAGGCGGCGGCGTTCTCCCGCGTTTCTGTCCGGGCCAGCGCCTGAAATTCGTCGCGCAGCGCGCCGTCGCTCGCAAAATCCATCTCGATGCGGCCGTCGTCGGAGACCCGGAAGTGGCGCCGCATCTCGGCCAAGAGGGTCGCCTCGCCATAGGCCGCGAGGCCGGTCAACTTGCCCTCGTGGCGGTTCATCCGGAAGCCCAGCGCCTCGGTGACAAACCCGTAGGCGAGGCCGAGGCTGCCCGAGGGGTGGGCATGGCCGAGCCAGCGGTCATCGCCATAGAGGTTGGTCAGCGCGCCCTCCTTAAACAGATTGTGGCTGTAATACACCTGGTCGCCGCTGCCGTCCGCGGTATACAGCAGCGCTTCCTCCCAGTCGGTGAAGAATAGGCCAGGCAAAGCGTGCGCAAAATGGTGGTTGGTGAAGAACAGCCGGGCGTCATGCCGCAGCCCGAGATCGGCGAGGAAGGCGCCGGCATCGAACACCTCCTCGGCGCGGCGCCCGAGCTTGCCGACAACGACGTTCATCTCGCGCGTCTTCTCGTGCCCGGAGAGCCGCCGCAGCCCCTCGCGCAATTTCTCGTGCGGCCGCCAATAGGTGAAATAGCGCCGACGAAAAAAGCCCCGCGTGCACGCCACCACGTCGATGTCGCGCCGCTCGACCGCGGCGATGCGCAATACCTCGGCGAGTGCGCGCTCCGGAAAGCCGCCCGAGCCCTTGATGCGGTTCAGCCGCTCCTCGGCGACGGCCGCGAGGACCCGGTAGTCGTCGAACAGCGCCGCCGACGAATCGTGCGGCCCCGAATGCAGGCTGAGTATCAGCATGGATCTACTGAAGAGTTTCGAGAGTCGCGTCAGGGCTTGTGCCGAGACGACACTATAGATTGATGTCGTTTAGCCGGCGCTTGCCGCCGCTTTGCGGTCGCGGATGCGTTGGTGCAAATTGCGGACTATGAGCCCGGTCAGCCGCTCGTCATGCATGAACAGGCGCTGGCCGATCGGGTAGGGGTCCTGGCTGGTGACCGGGACCCCTCCCTTCAGTATCTCCTCCGGGCCGACGCCGCGATCGACAAAGGTCTCGACGAAGCCGACCCAGTTCTCGACGACCTGCGCCTGCTCCTTCAGATAGGCCTTGCCACACGGCTCGCCGTGCCCCGGCACGATAATGTCGACATCGAGCGCGGCGATGCGGTCGAGCGCGGCGAGCCATTCCCAGGGGTCGCATTCCTGCAGCCAGCTGCGGCATTTGTGGAAGACGTTGTCGCCCGTGAAGACGATGCCCTCCTCGGGCACATGAACCGAGGTTTGCGGCGCGGTGTGCCCCGGCATGTGAATGATGTTGAAGGTGTGGTCGCCGACGTTGAGGGTCAGCGTGTCGGTGAAGGTCAGGGTCGGCGGGTGCGACGCCGGGTAGTCGGGGTGGCCGACCAGCCACACGCTGTCCGGGTCCATCTGCTTGTAGCGCTCGCGCTTGTCGTCGAGTGAGCCGAAAGCATTGAGATAACGGTCGAAGCATTCCCGCAACCCGACTTGCCCGACCACCGTCACCTGCGGGAAATAGGCGTTGCCCGAGATGTGGTCGCCATGCGGCTCGGTATTGATCAGATAGCGGATCGGCGCCTTCTCCTCGAGCTGCTCGCGCCAGCGCACCGCGTCGATCGGCTGCTGCGGCGAGTCGATCATGACGTAGCCGTCGTTGGTTTCGACAAAGCCCGGGTTGCAGCCGGCGAAATAGATCTCGGTGAAGCTGTTGCGTCCGATCCTGCGCATGATCTTCTCCCTGCTGCGGCGCGGCCCTAGCCTCCGACAAACGTCGAACGATGTCATCATTGTGCCGGTTTCGCCAGAGCGGGGGCAAGACGCGCCGCACGCTACCGCCTGACCGCAACCCGGTTCGGTGACGGCCGATTACCCCCATCGGGTCTACCCAATCCGCGCCGCCTATGGTACTAAGCGCGCCCGACACCCGGCACCGCCGGGCAGCCGCCGCGATGCGGTGGGGGATCGTCTAACGGTAGGACAGCGGACTCTGACTCCGCCAGTCTAGGTTCGAATCCTAGTCCCCCAGCCAATCTTTTCAATGAGATAGAAGATCACGGACCGCAACTAGGCTCGCCATAGGCTCGGGCTGTGGGACATCGTCAGGAGCAGGCGGTTATGGCTCGATCTCATCGGCCGCTGGGTCGTCGATCAGGGGCAAGTGCCCTTCCCTCTCGATATACCAGCGCACCGCGCTCTCGACGGCGTCGAGGCGGCTCACGCCCTGCTCGCGGCACAGCCGGTCGAGCGCGGCCAGGTCATCGGACGGCAAGGTGGCGATGATGGTTTGCTCCATTGCCCCAGTATACCAGCCCGCGCATCGGGCTGGGCTTGGGCTAAATCAGGCTTTTTAAAAGCCGGGCTAGCCCTGAGTCTTTTTCTTTTGGGTATCAATCCCCCTGAGTATTCTTAGTAGGAAAATATTTCCGGTCTGGAACTGCTATTTCCTTCCGGTCCTGACCGGAAATTTTTTCCGGTCAGCGGCGGAAGCCCCTTTTACTGTGAGGTTCAGCTCGTAGAGGTTCACCTTCCCCAGCCCCCGCTGCTTGATCGCGACGAAATCCGCCCTTTCGAGCTCCTGGAGGTAGGTGCGGACGCTGCGGTCGGTGACGCCCATATCCTTGGCAAGCCGCTCCTGGCCGGGGAAGCAATAGTCGTTCTGCCAGGCGTATTTGAGCAGCATGGCGTAGGTCAGCTTGGCGCCCGGCGACAGCTTGCCGTTGTCGAGGATGTGATTGGGGACCTGGGTGAAGCCGCGCGCCGACAGCGCGTCGGCGCCGCGCAGGATGATGTTGCGCTCGATGACCTCGCCTATCGAGACGACCTTTCCTTCTCGGCGCTCCATAGCCGGATTTTAGCACTCAACCCCGCGCTGCCCCGCTTGCCGGAGGGGATAAGCGAGCCGATCAGTGCGTGGTGGCGGCGTCGCCGAAATCGTCGGCACGCGCGTGGTCGCGGCTGCGATCGGGTGCGCTGAGGAGCGGCGCGAGCATCCTCTGCAAGCCGGCGACGAGGTGATTGGTCTCGCGGGCTCGCTCGGTTTGCTCCTTGATCTGCTCGTCCTTGACGGCGACCTGCCCGCGCAGAAAATCGTTCTCCCTTTCGAGCAGCGCGACATACCTGTCGTCGGCTCGCCGCGACAGGCCGCGACACGTCACTGCTTGTCGGCGCCTGTCGCGCCTCGTCGCCGCTCGTGGCGGCGGTGCTGGGCAACGATTCGCCCTGATTTTCTGCGGCGACAGTTGTCGCGGCATGCCGCGGCACGTCGCGACCTGTCGCGACAGGTCGCACCTCATGGATGTAGGCGATGTGCCGCTCCACTGATGCCGGCGTGATCAAAAACTTCTCGCCGAACGGCGTCTCGCTGCGGTGCGCGTGAGGTCGCCCTGGCGCAATAGCGCTGGATGCTGCGCATCGTGCGGGGATCCCGGCCGCCTCGTACCGGGCGAGGGCCTCCTCGACGGACAGGGTGTACTCGCTGTTCGTCGCCGTCGCGTCCTGTCGCGACTGTGTCGTCCATGTCGCTAGGGTCGCATTGCCGAATGGAGCGGGCGCCAGTCAACCTGGCTATCCCCACCTCTGCCGGGTGGGGTAGGGGAGCGGCTGGGGCCCCACCGCGGTGTATACTGGTCGAACGCCTTATGCCGCAAGACTACCCCCGCACCGAGACCGGCCTGTTGGACGAGACGCGGCTGACGCCGCACCAGCAGAAAATCCCTTTCGACGAGTTGAAGGCGATCATCCGCGACGCCATCACCAGCGCCGCGCGCAAATCGCGCCGCGAGATTCTGGATTTGCCGGACGGGCTGTCCGACGCCGAGAAGAGCGCCGTCTACCGAAAGAAGGGAAGAGAGCTGTTCGCCTATTTCCGCCGCTACTACGGCGACCCGGCGGCCACCGCCTATGACTGCCTCGGCAAGCACTACCGCGAGATCGCGATCGAGCAATTCCGCAATCAGACGCTGCAAAAGCAGCGGATGAACTCGGGCTGGCGCTATCAGTACATCGCCAAGGACTGCGCGGTGCGCTCGCGCCGCTTCATCACCGTGTCCGACATCGGCGCCTCGGAGGCCGACTTCAACGCGACGATGAACATCGTCGATGCAAGGGCGACGCTCAACATCTACGTGTCGATCAAGAACCGCGCCAACACGATGGGCGGCCAGGATTGGCCGAAGGCGATCGCCGCCCTCGAAGGCGTCGCGCGCTCCGACAAGAACCGCTCGGGTCCGTACATCTGCGTCTTCGGCATCGCGATCGACAAGGGGCAGCGCCAGATCCGCCGCATCGGCAAGACCAAGGCGCCGTACTCGGTCAACACCGAGGTGTGGCTGTCGGATTTCTTCTGGCCGTTCTTCGCCAACTACAGCTACGCCGAGATTGCGAAGGCGGTGTTCGAGGTGCTGGTGGAGGCGATCCCCAAGGACCAGCAGCAGCTCGCGACCCCGATCCCTGACGAGCTGGTGGACAGCTTCGGCGAGGCGTGCCGGGAACGCGGCCTGCTCGACGGCGAGGGAAGGTTCAATGACGCGCTGAAACTGATCGACGTGTTCTGCAACACGCCCGGCAACCATGAGTAGGGAATACCGCATCATCAACGCCGATGCCCGCCGCGCCTTGGGCGCCTTCCGCGGCCGTGCCGATTTGATCGTGACCTCGCCGCCCTACGCCGACGCGCGCAAGCGCCACTACGACAGCATCCGGCCGGACGATTTCGCCGCCTGGTTCACGACCTTCCACGAGCCCTTCGCGGCGGCGCTGAAGCCGGAGGGCAGCCTGGTCATCAACATCAAGGACAAGGTGGTGGATGGCGTGCGGCACCGCTACGTCTGGGACACGATCAGGGCGCTCGAACGCCTGGGCTGGCACGCGATCGACGATTACATCTGGCAGAAGCCGAATGCGATGCCGGGCTACTGGCCGACGCGGCTGCGCGACGGCTGGGAGTATTGCTTTCATCTCTCGCGCAGCAAGCGCCCCTACATCGATTTCGACGCGGTCAGGAAGCCGATAGGGGATTGGGCGACCTCGCGGCTGGCGCGGCTCGGACGCAACGACACGACCCGGCAGAACTCGGCCAACGCCAGCGGCTTCGGCCGCAATATCTCGAAATGGGCGGAGCGCAAGACGGTCTTGCCCGACAACGTGCTGAGCCTGCCGCTGGTCGGCAAGAACAAGGGCCATCCTGCGGTCTTCCCGGTCGAGCTGCCGGCCTTCTTCATTCGGCTGCTCGCGCCGCGCGACGGGCTGGTCATCGACCCGTTCGGCGGCAGCGGCACGACGGCGGTCGCCGCCTACCGCGAGGGGCGGAGCTGCGTCCTGATCGACAACAACCGCCAATATTGCCGCCAAGCTCAGGCGCGGTTGCGAAGCGAGTGCGGGTTTGTTGTGTCGGTGGGACCGCGATCAGCGCCGGTACCATCGGATTTCCCTGGCATAGCAAACTGGTCGCGGCTCTCTGGATCCGAAACTCGTAAGATCGCTGCTTAGCAGAAACGGTAGACCGGGCTTCAATGAGGCCGGGGCGATAAAGCCCCGGAGATCGACGACCGAATGCCGCCGCCAGAATATCAGGCTTGCGCGCTTCAATGAGGCCGGGGCGATAAAGCCCCGGAGATTGACGTCGGGCTGCGGCGCGGCGGTAGGGCTCGGCCGTCCGGCTTCAATGAGGCCGGGGCGATAAAGCCCCGGAGATAGTCGGGGATTCGACCTTGCGAGTCGCCGGAGTTCTACACGGCGGCTTCAATGAGGCCGGGGCGATAAAGCCCCGGAGATTCTTCTGCGAAATCCTCCGACAATGCCCGAGGCCATGTTTGCTTCAATGAGGCCGGGGCGATAAAGCCCCGGAGATCAGGTGGACCTCTATACCTTCGTGCTGGTCACCGGGGCTTCAATGAGGCCGGGGCGATAAAGCCCCGGAGATGCGGCGGCCGACCAACCGGCCCGTCTTCTTGGCGTACCAGCTTCAATGAGGCCGGGGCGATAAAGCCCCGGAGATTTGGCACGCTGAACAACATCGGGCTCAAGCGCGGCAGGCTTCAATGAGGCCGGGGCGATAAAGCCCCGGAGATGCTGGGTTAGTGCAGGCTGGTTCGCCTGATCAACTCAGCTTCAATGAGGCCGGGGCGATAAAGCCCCGGAGATGGGGGGGCGGTTAAAAGTCTGGATGCCCTATTGGCGCGCTTCAATGAGGCCGGGGCGATAAAGCCCCGGAGATCAGCGCCGGCTTGAGTTCGTAGCACCGCGTCTGCAGCCAGCTTCAATGAGGCCGGGGCGATAAAGCCCCGGAGATCGGTGCCGGCGTAGAAGGCAAGCCCCTCCTTTTCGCCGCTTCAATGAGGCCGGGGCGATAAAGCCCCGGAGATGTGTCCTGGTGGATGAAGCTCATGGCCTTTCACGTGCTTCAATGAGGCCGGGGCGATAAAGCCCCGGAGATTGCCAGGTCGGATGAACCAGACGGAGTGGCCTGTTAAGCTTCAATGAGGCCGGGGCGATAAAGCCCCGGAGATGCGGCTAGGTCTTGCTGAAGTCCGCTCTTGCGATGACGCTTCAATGAGGCCGGGGCGATAAAGCCCCGGAGATTGCCAGCCAGGCCGAAAGGACAATGCCGATGACGGAGCTTCAATGAGGCCGGGGCGATAAAGCCCCGGAGATATGCCAACCCGCCACTGGCGATGATGGCATCATCGGGCTTCAATGAGGCCGGGGCGATAAAGCCCCGGAGATCAGGTAGGCGCGCTGAACAACGCCGAACCATACCGGGCTTCAATGAGGCCGGGGCGATAAAGCCCCGGAGGATCTGCCGGGTCTGCGCAAGGTGGGCGATCCAGGAGATCAGGCTTCAATGAGGCCGGGGCGATAAAGCCCCGGAGATCCGCCGATGCTGCAGTGCCAGCCTCGCCAATTCGCGTCGGCTTCAATGAGGCCGGGGCGATAAAGCCCCGGAGATGCGCTCAGGGAGATCGGGCCACTGGCGTAACGTGCACTCGAGCTTCAATGAGGCCGGGGCGATAAAGCCCCGGAGATAGTGCGCGCGGCGGCGCCGTCGCCGACATACCAAGGCGCTTCAATGAGGCCGGGGCGATAAAGCCCCGGAGATAGCGCAGCCGCGCTTCCATGAAATATGGGACGGTTGCGCGCTGGTTTTCGAGCGGTGGTGGAGAATTGCTAGTGGGTCCGGGTCTGTACGCCAACAGCCGGACCATCGATTTTCAGTAAGATGTTGTGTCACAATGAGAAACAGCAATTCGAGAGCTGCCGGGGAGATCGGTGCCGCAACACCGCTCGCATACCAGCGGCACAGTGACGTTACACGATGATGGGTGCCCGCTCTACCATTGCGAACGGCTTGCCGATGCTTTCGACCCGCGGCCGAACTGAGGTAGCCGGCCCAAGATCGAGGATCACGATATGGTCCTCGGCATGGTTGATCAACGCGGCCAGCGCGAGGCGTAGTTCGATCCGCCGGCGCGGGCTCAAGCGGCACTGAAATACCGAGAGCTGAAGCCACTCGCCATAACCGTTCATAAGCCGGAACACGCGGCGCCAGCGCTGCGGGTTCGCGATGTCGTAAGCGACGATGTAGAGGTTTTCCTCGGCGCCGCGCGGGCGCAATTGTCGGCCTTGGTCGGGACGGTCGGGCGGCATCAGCGCGGCTCGATGGGTGGGAGCTCGGCGATCTCACCCAGCAGATGGCGGCCCAACAGCCGGGCCTGCACTTCGAGGAGCCGGCGATAATTGACCCGATAGCCGAACACGGGATGGGTAATCTCTTGCGCGAGCCGGCGCTCGAAGGCGGCGATGATCTTCTTGCGACCGGAACCCGCGAGGGCGCATGCCCGACCGGCATAGACGAAATCGCCGGGCTTGATTTCCCCGTTGTTGACCGCGGTAAGCACGACCAAATCGGCGAGCAGAGGCCTGAATGGTTCCATCATGTCGAGCGCCAGCGCCGGCCGACCGTAGCGGGGCTGGTGATAGAAGCCGCGGTAGGAATCGAAGCCGACAGCCGACAGGATGACGTTGATTTCGCGCACGAGGAGCGCGTAGAGAAAAGAGAGCATGGCGTTCACCGGGTCGGTAGGTGGTCGCCGATTGCGGTTGCGGAAGTCGAACCCCGCAAGCCCATCCGGCTCGTCGCGCAGCATGTCGCCGAAGCCGCCGAAATACAGCGCTGCGCCGCTTCCCTCGATGCCGAGTAGCTCGGCGAGACGTTTGGCCTCGGCCGCCGCGCGGGCGGCGCGCTGAAGGCCGGCCAGCAGCGTCTCCGGCGCCGCCTCGCCGCGCCAATTGCGCCGCAGCAGGGTGCGGCAGTTGCGCAGCTTCGAGACGACGAGCCCCCGCGCGAAGCGGAGGCAGAAGGCGGGATCGAAGCTGGCGCGGTACTGAGCGGTGCGCAGCTCGACATTGCGGTGCCCGGTGCCGACCGTGTGGCCGAGAAACCAGCCGCCACCCGAATACCAGCTGATCGGGATCTCGCGTCGCATCAACTCATGCAAGGAGGGCGCGGTCACATCGACGGCACCAATCAGTACCAGGTGCGAGGTGTCGATCAGCCGCGCCGTCGTTTCCTGCTCGCCATCCGCTTGGATGATCAGTGTCTCGCCGCGCTTCCTGACCCGCGCCGGCGCGGCCTGGACGTACACGGGCAGCGCCGGCTCGTGGCCGACGGCGAGCGGTCGCGGTGGGTCACCATGGCGAAAAAAATTCACTTCGTCGGGCAGGCAAATCCCGACCAGCGAACAGCGCGGGCATTTGGGGCTGTCTTCGAGTGGCGGCGGCACCCGACCCCCGGCAGCGACGAGGCGAAGCCCGTTGACGGCGGCGAGCGTCTTCGAGCGCAGTTCTTCGTCGAAGCGAAAGCGGATGCGTTCCCGGCTCTCGCGAAAGTAGATCGCGCCCTCGACGCAACGGTAGCCGTTATCCTCCAGCACCAACCCCTGCACGCAAAGCTGGACTAGTTCCGGCTCATAGGCACCCGCTGCGACATGCGGGCGCCGCCCGCGCTTGTAATCGACGGGGATGACCGCCCCTTCCTCGCCCTCGATCAGATCGAGCTTGGCGATCAAGCCAAGCCGCTCGGAGGAAAGCGTGACCGAGCGCGCGTGGATGCGGTCTTCGTCTCCAATCTCTTCGGGCTCCGGCAACGCCCCGGAGCTGCGGTCGAACTCGGCGATGCACGCCGCGGCCCTCGACAGTATCGGCCAAATCGGCCCACTCGCCCTGCACCCATTCGAGATAGGCGAGGCGCGGGCAATACTGGAACTCGTTGACCATCCGCGCTGGCAGATAGGGCTGATCCGGGCGCGGCGGCGGCGGTAGGGGAAGTTCGGGCTCCAGGTCCATAGGGCTGCAAAATATCCTGTCAGTTTTCAAGTCGCGTCTTGCTATCGTAATTCTAAATGGAAAGAGTTTGCTAAACGCGAGTGATCGCCGCCGGCAGGATCCGCCGGATCTCGAACCGGGCGCAACGTCCGTTTGGTTCGAAGGCTGTAGTTGCTCCTAGGGAGGCTTATCGTGGAATACGAGGCCCTGTTACGCGCTGTCGCCGCAGACGCCGCGCTACGCCGACGACAGATCTTGCAGCCGGTCGGCGGGAAAGGAGACAAGATCTTTCCGCCGACCTATCCCGAAGATCGGCGAGGTGCCGGGCCGCGGCACGTCTTCGAGCGGCGGCGGATCGACGGTGCTGAGATCTGGTGTGTCCTTGTCGACAGCGTGCAAAGCCAGGCGAACCAACTCGAAGAAGCGCTGCTCGGAGCCGTCCGGGAGGGCGCGATCAGGCTCCCCTATGTGACCGTCGATTTCGCCGGCAAGGAACTCGCGGGGCTGACCGAGATCACCTCGCTCGATGCGCCGCACCGCGTCTATGATGCAATCCTGCGCGACAGCCTGCTTGACGGCCAGCCCTTCATGAAGAGCCTGCTCGGATTGCGGCTCGCGGAGGCGAAGCCTGGTGATGCCACGGCGCTCTTGGAGGCCTCGCCGACCGCGCTGCTGTTCGGCGCGTGGCACTCGACCGGCGAAGGCGGCGGGCTCGGAGCAAAATTCGCACGTTGCATCGCCTCCGAAATCATCGCCGTCAACGCGCCGGTCGAGGAGATCGTGGACAACCGCAACGGTGAGGTAGAGGTGCGGACAGCCGGCCGTCGAACCGGCAGCCGAATAGATCCGCTCGGCATTCTGCGGAAAGTCGAGGTGTTCAAGGGCGCCGATGGGTGGAGCACCAACCGCGAGCAAGCAGGCAAAGGGGCGAAAGCGGTCCGCCCCTCGGAAATCAATCATGGAAACATCGCGCCGTCGGTCCAGCCGCTCGGCATCACCTGCGATTACGCCGAGCATGTCGCGGTAATCAGCTTTGCCGGGCTGCGGCGGCTCGGTTTCGGCGACGGTGAGCGCGACCGTGCCGGCCGCGCCTTGCTTGCCGCGCTCGGATTGGTCGCTCTCGCCGAACAGGACGCTCGTGGCTATGCGCTACGCTCGCGTTGCGATCTCGTCTGCGCCGGGCGGGCGCCTTACGAGCTGGTGCACGCCGATGGCGACGTCGATCCGTTGAAAGTCGATCGAGAGAATGCGCGTCGGCTTTATGTAGATGCTCTCGAAGGGGCGCGCTCGGCGGGGTTCGAGTTTTCCGCGGAACCTATTCGGCTCGTGCCCCAGGACAAGCTCGTCGAAATCGTACGGCGCAGTCAGCGGCTTGCTCTCGAAGGCGAAGGCGGCGAGGCCGAGGCGCCGCAATGACCCTCCTATTGGAGATCGAATACCTGCTGGGGGTCGCTTTCGCGGCGCGGAGCCCGGCGAGCGAGGTGGCGGACTGGCCGCCACAACCCGATCGCGTGTTCTCGGCATTGGTTGCGAGTTGGGCTGCGCGAGGCAAGTCGGTAGAGGAGCGCCAAGCCCTCCATTGGCTCGAAGCCCAGAATGAGCCCGAAATTTCCGCCGCCGGCGGCTTTCCACGCACCGCGCCGACCGTGTTTGTCCCGCCCAACGACCCTCAAACCCGAAGAGTTGCGGACCCTGCGGTCATGCCGATCTTTCGGAGCCGGCAAGCGCGGCGCTTCCCGGCTTATCGCCCGGATAGTCCGATCGTTCATCTCGTTTGGAGAGATGCCGTCGCCGCGGATGCGGCCACACTGGCCGCGCTCAATGCGCTTGCCGGCGACATTTCCTATCTCGGCCATTCCTCCAGTCTGACCCGCTGCCGGTTCCGGTTTGACGATGGGGTGGTCTCGGGCATCCGTGCGAGCCGCCGCGTCTATCACGGCCGGCTCGCCGAACTCGAAGAGGCCTATAAGGCTGGACGGCGGCCGGACCCCGGTGACAGCGTAGTGGCCCAGGTCGTGCATCCGGTTTCGACCGGCGCGGGCATTTTATCGGATCGTTGGCTCGTGCTTGAGCGGATCGCGGGCGAGATGCCCGATATCCGGGCGGCGGCATTGATCGCACGCGCCCTCCACCAGACGGTAATGGCCGGTTATGAGCGGATCGGACTCGGCGACGCGATCCCGGCGGTGATCTCGGGGCACGAACCGAACGGCGCGCCGCTCGCCGAGCCACATCTCGCGGTCGCGCCGATGGCCTTTCTCGGTCCCCGGCATGCCGACGGGTCCGTGTTCGGCTATGCTCTGATCCCACCGCGGCAAGGGGATTTGCTGACCGACCCGGAATTTCAACGGGCGCTGCGCGAGGTCATGCCCTGGAGTGACCGGACGGATCGACGCGAGCTGACGCTCGCTGGTGACGGTTTCCGCACCGTATTTGCGTTGGCCGGCGAGACGGCGCGCCGGTCGTTGGAACCCGCGCCCTACGTGGCGGATGCGACCGTTTGGGCGACGTGCACGCCGGTCGTTCTCGATCGCCATCTGAAAGAAAAAGGCAATGCCGCCCGGCAAGCCGAAATCGAAGAGCTGCTGCACCGCGCCTGTGCGAATGCTGGTTTGCCTGAACCGGAGCGTGTGGTCGCTGACAAGCACTCGGCTGTCGCAGGAGCGCCGTCGGCCTACCCATCGGGGAGCGCTCCGCGCTGGACCGGTTGGCGTTTGCCGCCGAGCCTCGCCAGCCGTCAGCTGACCCATGCGGTGCTGGAGTTTTCTCAGCCGGTACACGGCCCGGTGATCCTCGGGGCGGGTCGCTTCGTCGGGCTTGGCCTGTGTCGCGCTCTCTATCCGCGGGATCGTCGCGCGTGAGCGCGTCCGAACTCAGCGCCGACGATTTCGCCGCTTTCTTCCGGGCGGTGTACGGCTTCGACCCCTTCCCGTGGCAGGCGCGCCTATTGAGGCAGGTTACCGAGACCGGCATTTGGCCCGATGTCCTCGACCTGCCAACCGGCTCAGGAAAGACGGCGGCGCTCGATATCGCGATCTTCCATTTGGCCCTCGATATGTCGCGTGAAGGGAAACGCCACGCCCCGGTGCGCGTCGCTTTCGTCGTCGATCGGCGCCTGATCGTCGATGACGCGTTCGAGCGGGCGCAAAAACTTGCCGACACACTCCAAACGGGGACACGCGATCCGATCGTCGGCCGGGTGGCGGCGGCCCTCCGTCGGCTCGCCGGCGCCGACCAGAAACCGTTGCTGGTAAAGCGGATGCGCGGTGGAATGCCGCGTGAGGACGATTGGGCGCGGACCCCGATACAGCCAACGATCCTGTGCTCGACGGTCGATCAGGTGGGCTCCCGCCTGCTGTTTCGCGGCTACGGCGTCAGCGACCGGATGAAGCCGGTTCATGCCGGACTTTTGGGCTCTGACTGCCTGCTGCTGCTCGACGAGGCGCATCTGTCGAAGCCATTCCGACAAACGCTCGCGGCCATAGAACGTTTGCGAAAGGGAGATGTGTCACCCTGGGCAACCGCACTTCTGACGGCCACCCAGAAGACAAGGGCAGACGACCCTTTGGGCTCGACGATGATGATCGTGCCCATCCCTTGCTCTCGCTCCGCCTGCGGGCGTCGAAACCCGCTCGCCTGGTCGAGATAGCTGCGAAGCACGGGATGGCTGCCGAGGACCGGCGCGTGACGGCCATCGTCGAGCATGTCGAGGCGACTGTCGATGTGCTGAGAAATTCGGGGATCGTCACCCCGGCTGTCGGCGTCGTCGTAAACCGCGTCGCGCGCGCTCGGGCGGTCTTCGATCGGTTGAGGGGGAAGGCGGAGGAGACACGATCTGACCTTGATCATCGGACCCGCGCGGGGCGTCGATCGCGAGGCTCGATCGGCCGAGCTGAGCTCAATCCGCACCCGCGCATCCGAGGCGCAACGTCTGCTCCAAAGGCCGCTTATTGTCGTCGCGACCCAGACAATCGAGGCCGGTGTCGACATCGACCTCGACGGGCTCGTTACCGAGGTGGCGGCGCTCGACTCGCTGCGCCAGCGCTTTGGACGCTTGAACAGGGCCGGACGACCGTTCGCACCGGTCGCCGTGATTGTGGCCGACAAGGATGATATCGGCGCCGCGGCGGACGATCCGGTTTACGGTGATCGTGGCGCAGAGACGTGGCGGGAGCTGCAAGTGCTCGCCGCTGCATCGTCGGAAGCCACAGGTCGACTTCGGCGTCGAGACGATCGGCCGGCTGTTGAAGCCGGAGCGAATCGCAGAACTCGGCGCGCCAACGGTAGACGCGCCGATCTTGCTGCCGGCTTATGCTCACCTCTGGTCGCACACCTCGCCAGTGCCAAACGCCGATCCCGAGGTCGCGCTGTTCCTGCACGGACCCGACCGCTCGCCAGCCAGCGTTCAGATCGTTTGGCGGGCCGATATCGTTGCAGAGGATTTGGTGCCGGCGGAACGTAATCGTCTTGTTGACCTGCTTAAGCTCGTACCGCCGCGAGCAGCCGAAGCAATTGAAGTTCCGGTATGGGCTGCGCGCGCGTGGTTGCAGCGCCACTACGAGGCTCTGACCGATCTGTCGGATGCGCCTGAGCGCCGGCTGGAAACCGATGAGCGAGCCGTGGGGCGGCGAATTTTACGCTACCGCGGTGACGTCCCGGAGACCCGACCTATCTCCGCCAACGCAATTCGTCCCGGAGATTTGATCGTCGTCCCCGCGGCATACGGCGGCTGTGATCAATGGGGTTGGAACCCGACATCGGACAAGCAAGTAATGGATGTCGCCGAAGTTGCCGCTCGACCTTACCGCGCCCGCCGCGCAGCGGTGCGGGTGAGCCCCGAACTGATCCGGCAATGGGAGGGTAGGGAAGAGGGAGAAGCACCCTTTCGGGAAGCGCCGTTGAGGCTTTCTTCGGTACTCGCCGAAAACGTCGAAGAACGCACGCCGCCGTTGCTGGAGGCGGTTCTCGGCCTCGCTCTCCCGCAGTCGCTGCGTCAAGATCTGGAGGGCCTGCGCAACAGCAAGGTTAGGGTTGAGCACCGGTTCACCTATGGCTTTGATGAAGATGAGCGGCCCCGCGGCATCGTTTTCCTCGCGCCGTTCGGACTTCGGAACGTCCGCGAGGGCGATGGCGGCGCGCTCGCCGGCGACCGAAGCCGATGACCTAGGCTCGGTCCCGGGCTTTGCCCAGCTCTTCAATAAAGGATCCGCAGTTCCATGACGAACCGCCTTCGCCGTTTACCCGGCGAAGGCGGTTTTACAATTTTTTCGAATATTCGGATTGGTATCAAACGGACGCGCGGTCGGCTGCGACTGTGCGTTGCGAGGAAAATCCGGGGTACTGCTCCGGCGACACGCCGGTGTTCTTTGAATGAAAGCGAGAAGTAATTGGCATCCCGATAGCCGACGGCCTCCGCGATCTCATAGCAGCGCAGTTCGCTGTCCGCGAGCAGTTTCTTCGCCGCCCTGATGCGCGCCCCGGTGATGTACTGGTTGAGCCCTCCCCCATCTCCTGCTTGAACAGTCTGGAGAAATAATTGGTGCTGACGTGCAATTCCTCGGAGATGGCCGCGACGGAGATGTCGCTTTGATACCGCGTGCGGATGATCTCAAGCGCCATCTTGACAAGCCGTCCCTGCGCGGCGCCAGCGGAATGCCGGAGCGCGTCTTCCGCCTGCAAGATGGATTTGGGAAATTCCGCCACGCTATTCTGCCACTTTCCGACGCCCAGCGCGCAGGGCATGCCGTATTCGCCCTCCACGAGAATCGCGGCGTTTTCGGCGAACGCCTCCGCTTCCAGAGCGCCGGGCGCGCGGAGCAGCACCACCGCCTGATTGTCCAGCGAGAAGCAATACCCGGCTCTCCCGACTCGGTGATGCTCATGAGAAGCTTCGCGATGCTGATGATGAGCAGCGTCTTATGTGCGCGCCATTCGTCGGAAAGCTCAATCGCCGGGCGCAATAACAGCGCGCAGACGCGCTCGTGTTCCTCGATCCCGCGGACAGGCTCGTGATCGCCGGAATGTCCTCCCGGGTGCAGGCGCCCTTGGCGAGGCGAACCATCAGCGATTCCAGCAGCATCTGCTGGGAAAGTTCCGCGCGGCGCCTGGCTTCCTGTTCGCGGTCCTCGTGTCGCCCGTCCGCGCGCATTTCCTCCACCAGCGCGGCGATCAGCCGCGTAGACTGGATTCGTCCACGGGCTTGATGAGCAGGTGTTTAACGCCCAGCGCGCAGCACCTTTGCGCGTACTGGAAATTGTCGTAGCCGGTGAGTACCACGATTCGGATTTCCGGCTGCAGCGCCAGGAGTCTTCTGGTCATTTCCAGCCCGTCCATGCCCGGCATGCAGATGTCGGTGACGATCAGATCAACCCGTGTTTCCTCGCAGATGCGCAGCGCCGCTTCAGAGCTTGCGGCTTCCAGCACTTCTGAGAACCCCAGAGACGGCCACGGGATCATGCACCGTAGCCCCCTGCGGATGATGGATTCGTCGTCGACAATCAGGACGCAGTACATGCATCGCCCTCCCCGGACGTAACGGCAGGCAGGCGGATGGTGACGCACAAGACCGCCGTCCTCGTTTTTGGAGTATTTCAGCCCGTACTCCGGGCCGCGGATGCGTTCGATCCGCCGGTTCACGTTGCCCACACCGTGGCTGTCCCGGTCGCCTTCCTCAAGGGAGCGGTTGAGCGCTAAAATGTCCTGCTCGCGCATCCCCCGTCCGTCGTCGCGCACCTCGAGGTACAGATCGCCGTTTTTCAGGTATTCGCGGATCTCAATGGTGCCCCGGTGCGCGCCGCCCTTCAGGCCGTGGTAGATGGCGTTTTCGATCAACGGCTGCAAAATCATGCTGGGAACCATCAGCGCCATATCCTCCGGCGCGGCTTACGACCCGGCTCTCCAGCACGTCCGAATAGCGGATCTTCTGGATTGTCAGGTAGCTGGACGCGTGCTTCATCTCATCTCCAAGCCTGATCCGCTCATGGGCGCTGCCCAGGCAGATCCGGTAGAATCGGCCAGCGCCTGACCATCGTGGAAATTTCCTCCTGGCCGTTCATCGCGGCAAGCCAGTGAATCGAGTCCAGGGTATTGTGAAAGGAAATGCGGATTAATCTGCGCCTTCAGCATTTTCAACTCGCTGTCGGCCAGCAGGCGCTCTTTTTCGCGGACGCTGACCATCAGTTTCCCGATCTCGCCGATCATTAAATTGTAGCCGTCCGCCATCTGGACGTATTCGCTTCCATAACCGGAGAGATCCAGATGGCTTTTAAAATCACCGGAGGAGACCCGCGCCATGCGCTCGGTCAGCGTGTGAAACGGCTGCGCGATCCGGCGGCTCATGATGATCGAGGTCATGAGTCAGGCCGCAATCGCGCCGATGATGATCAGCGCCACCAGCGTCATGACGTTTTTACTGTCCGCATTGAGCGCGCGCTCCGAAATTGCGCCGGCGACGTACAGGATCCCGTGCCCTGGATGGCAGTTCACGCCCCAGCGCCCCGCCGACGGAGGCGGTTCCGTCCGATGAGACACTTTGAACCGGGAAGCGACTGCGCCACGCGCGCCGGGATTTTGTGTCGGATACGATGCGGCCGCCCCCGTCCACTACGCTTAGTGACAGCGCGTCGTTCCCGGTGTTTTGTCAGGTAAGTCTTTGACAGTACGCGTTCGGGCGCCGCGAAGCACAAGGAGCCCAGCCTGCTTCGCACCTGATAGATGTCGTAGATCTGCTGCCAGATCAGAAACACGTAGCTGTCGTCGTTTGCGACGGGGTTCGCAGGCCCGGTCAGCGCCGCGCCGTCCGCCCGGGGCCGGGAATTCCCGCCTTCGTCCAGCGACATGTTGGCCTTGGGCGGGCCGATGTTAGAGAAGCTTGCCGTTTTTCTCATTTGAGGCGGTAGGCGTAGGCCAGATCGCCGCGAAGGCTTACGGTATTGTTGAGCGCGCTGTACGCGCCGTCAAGCAGCGAGGTGGCGGCGGCGTCCCCGTCATCCCCGGCCAGGAGATAGCTCTGCACACACGGTGGATCGGCGGCCAGAAACAGCGCGCTCTCCCGAAGATCCTCAAAGTAATTCGCGATGTTCTGCGCAGCCTGTTCCGCGCGTCCCGCGATCAATTCCACCTGCGCGCTCATATAGCGCGTGGCTCTGAAGCTGATAGCAAAGCACGCCCGAGCAGATGGCCGCCAGCGCGCTTAAGAGCGAAGTGACAAGGATCAACTGGGCGCGCAGCGAGTCAGCCGCTGAAGTCCTCCCGAAGCGTTTATTCAAGGGAAGCATCGCCGATCCCGAAACGGCCGCCTCCTCGAGCGCCTGTGCGGCCTCCTCCGCGGTCATGCCGCCGGAAAACACCTTTCGGCAAATATCCTTGTGCGCCTCGGCGATCTTCGGCGGCAGCCACTGATCGTACCAGAGCTGGATGGTCGGCGCGCTTTCCACATGGGCGCGCACCTTGGCGATCAGCGGATTTTTTAGCTCTACGCCGACCAGCGGCGGATACCGTCCGGCGTCCAGCCTGAGCGCGACCGCCTCATCGTCGATCAGGTACTGGAGCGGATCAGCTCAAACGCAAGATCCGGCCGCTCACCAGCGGGAGGAGATCGAGTAAAAGTTGTCCCCCACCGTGCCGATCAGGCCGTCCGACGAGCCGCCCAGCGTCGGGAATTCGAAGAATTCCAGCTTTTCCAAAAAGTCCGGCGGCTGAGTTCGGCCGCGGCATAACCGATGGTCCAGGAGCCCATCAGGTACATCGCCGCCTCTTCGCGGTAGAGCAGCGTTCGCCCTTCGGCGGCGTCCTCGTCCAGCGCGTTGGCGTCCTCCGGGAACGCGCCCGGTCGATCAGGTCGATGACGTGCTGCCAGGCTTCGACGAGCTTTGCATCCGCGAAGCCCACGCCGCCGTTTTCGGGCGAGCCGTTAGGGCTACGGTTGATCGCGTCACGGAACGCGTCGCGCCCGCCCACCCTATCCACGAAATACATGTAGTACATCGAGGAGGGCCAGGCGCTGCGGTTCGCCAGCGCGAACGGCGTGAGATGCCGTTTTGCCGGAACACATCCACGACGCGGTTCAATTCGTCCAGCGTCTTCAGCGACATCGGCCAAAGCGCGCAAAGAGCGCCACGTTGTAAAACCCCATCCCAGGCGCGGCGTTCCACCGGCACCGCCCAGATATCCCCGTCCACGCTGGCCTGCTCGATGGCCGCGGGAAGAAACCGGTCCTTGTTGACCGAGTTTCTTTATTCATGAACTCCGTGAGCGGCAGGATCTTTCCGAGGCACGCGTATTCCTGAAGTGTCGCGCCGCTCCAGGTGATGAACACGTCCGGCAGGTTGTCGGTGGCGGCGGCGATGGCCATGCGCCTCTTGTACACGTCGTTGACCATCTCATTGACTCGACGCTCACACCCTCATGATCGCGCATGAAGCGGTTGGCGCTGTCCTCCATCGCCTGATTGACCTTCGCCACATCCTGAAGGTGGTAGAGCGTCAGAGCGGTTCTCTCCGCCGCCGCCGGAGCAGCCATAATGAACAGTAGCGCCAGCGCGACGGTTAATTTTCTCATCCTTTGACCGCCCCCGCCATCATGCCCTTGATCACTTTATCCTGCCCGACGATGAACACAAGGATCACCGGCAGCGCGCTGAGCATCAAAACCGTCATGATCATCGGCATGTCCGACTGATACTGGCCCTGGTACTCCCAGATGGACAGCGGCAGCGTCCGGTTTGAAACCGACTGCGTCAAGACCAGCGCGAAGGAGACTCGTTCCACATGATCGCGGAGTTGTAGATCGCGAGCGTCGCCATGCCGGGCACCGGAGAAAGCGGCAGGATGATTTTGAAGAACGTGCGGACGCGGTTGCAGCCGTCGATCTCGGCGGCTTCCTGGATCTCGCCGGGGATGCCCTGCATGAAGCCGGTCAGGATGAACGCGGACATGGGAATGTTGAAGGCCACATAGGGACCGATCAGCGCCCAGAGCGTGTCGTAGGTGCCGATCGCTTTGTTCATCAAAAACACCGGGATCAGCGTCACGTGCAGCGGGATCGCCATGCCTGCCAAGATGATCAGGTTGTACGTCCCCCGGAGCCAAATTGAACCTGGAGAGCGGATAGGCGGCGAACGCGCTGGTCGTGAGCGTCAAAACCAGCGAAGCCACCACCACGATCACGCTGTTGAGCACATAGCGAAAGAACGTGCCCTTTGTGATGACCTCGTAGTAGTTGGCCCAACGCCACATCTTGGGCAGCGCGAATACACCGGCGGTGAACATCTCAAACTTGTCTTTGAAGGAGTTTAGCACCATGAACACAAACGGCGCGATCGCGATGACCGTCCAAAGCGAGGCCAAACCGCGATAACCGTCCGGACGGTAATTTTTTTAATTGTCATGCGCTCCGCTCCCTTCCGCTCATCACGCGCATCGTGATCGCGGAGACGCTGGTCACGATCAGGAACATGCCCATCGCGACGGCCGAACCGTAGCCCATCTCGTTCATCGAAAACGCGTTTTTGTACATGTAGGTGGCCATCAGTTCCGTGGACCCGGACATGATGCCATTTACGGAAACATTGGGCCCGCCGCCGGTCATCACGTAGATCAGATCAAAATATTTCAGCGAGCCGACCAGCGACAGGATGCAGGCGTTTCGAATGGTCGGGCTCAGGATGGGCAATACGATTCTGAAAAAATATTGGCCGCGGGTTGCGCCGTCGATCAGCGCGGCCTCGTAGATGTCGGTGTCCATGCCGGACAGACCGCCAGGAAGTAGACCATGTAGAAGGGCGTAAACTGCCAGCAGATGACCGCGATCACCGCGAACAGCGCGCGGCCCGGATCGCCCAGAAGGTCAATTGTCGTCATGCCGAAGGCTTGCGCCACGTACTTGAAGATGCCCGGAATCCGGGTCATAGGCGTAGCGGAACAATAGGCCGATGGCCACGGAGGAAAGCAGGTACGGAATGAACCAGAAGACTTTTAAAATATTCAGCCTGCGCCCCGCCAGTCCAGCAGATACCCCAGCGCGATGCCGATGGGCAGCTGGATCAGGATGGAGAACGCCACAATTTTCAGGTTATTGACCGCGGCGCGCCAGAACACCGTGTCCCTGATCAGCTTGTTCCAGTTCTGGATGCCCGATGAACGACGGGGCGACGGAGGCGAATCCGTCCCACTTGAATCAGCTCAGATACATCAAATGCGCGATCGGATAGGCGATGAATACCGCGATAAAGAAAAACGCGGCAGCGGAAAACAGGATGGCCACCCGGTTGATTTCGCGCCTGCGCGTACCGGCAAGCGAAGGGATATTTGCGCGCATGAACCATCCTCCTTGTTAGGGATGTGCTCCGTCCACTACAGAACTTGCGTTTTCGGCGGTTCTTTTTGCCCCTGGGCTATGTCGCTCTCCGCTTGACGTAGCGCTGCATTTCACGCCAAAGGCGTATCCGGTGTAGGGTCGCCTGCGCTCCGGCTTCTTGCCAGGAACAAAAATCCTCACGGCCAAAGTCACAACTTCTATAGTTGACGAACCACCACTGTCCAAAAGGGCCGGCCAC
>CAVVDM010000002.1:0-29826 GCA_963746885.1 uncultured Alphaproteobacteria bacterium | reverse complement strand
GACTATATAGACGCACTTGAAAAGTTAGGTCCAATCGACGTACATTTTGGACCGGGAGGTGACCATGGCACGACAGCAAAGCACGAACGGCGACTGCGGGAAGAGCGACTGGGTTTCGTGTCGATGAGCCGACAAAGGCGCTGATCGAGCGCGCGGCCCAAGTCGAGCGGCGTAAGCTGACCGACTTCTGCATGACCGCGCTGACGGACGCCGCGCGCAGGACGATCGCGGAGCACGAGACCCTTGTGTTGTCCGACCGCGACCGGGCAGTCTTTTTCGATGCGCTGGTCAACCCTCCGGCCCGAACGAACGGCTTCAGCGGGCGTTTGCGGAACATAAGCGCCGGGTCGTGCGGTGAATGGCGAAACGGCCATCCGCGGACCTTCGGATCGTGCTGTTCGGCGAGGTGCACGACCGGGCCCGCTTTACCTGTGGGGTGGAGAGCCTGGATCGCTATCTCAAGACCCAGGCCGGGCAGGATGTGCGCCGGAAGGCGAACGCCGTCTTCGTGCTGAGCGTCAGCGTGCGAACCCGCGTCCTGGGCTATTACACGCTCTGCGCCATGGCGATCTCGCAAGGCGATGTGCCGGAGGCAGCCCGGAAGCACGTCCCTCGCTACCCGCTCGTCAGTTGCACCTTGATCGGCCGGTTGGCGGTCGCAAAGGACAGGCAGGGGCAGCGTCTTGGCTCGGTCCTCTTGGCCGACGCGCTCCAGCGGGCGTTCGAGAGCGCCAGCACCGTCGGCTCTTCGATGGTGATCGTCGATGCGCTGGACGAGGCTGCAGCGGGTTTTTATGCGGCGCATGGCTTTGTGCGACTACCGGACTCCTTGCGCCTCGTTATGCCGATGCGTCAAGCTGGCGGGAGAGCTGAGCGATGACCTCTAGCCGCTCGCAGACGACGCCAGGGAAGCGCCCGGGAAAAAGCAAAACGCCCTTACTTCGGGCTTTGGGGAAGCACGGTGACGCCCACCGTGAACCTTCGCATTGGTACGCGACCTGTTCTCATCACAGCGTCGCGCAGGCGGAAAACCGGGACATTCGGGGACCGCATACATGCCGGAGGTGGCCGCATGCCAGCTACGACCTGCTTTCTGTTGCTTCCCCCTTGCTTCCCCGGTTTTCGCGCCGAGGGGTCGGGGAAGCAAAAAACGGCCCCGAAGGACCGTTCTAAGCCATTGATTTCCTTGAGGAAATCTGGAGCGGGCGAAGGGATTCGAACCCACGACCCCAACCTTGGCAAGGTTGTGCTCTACCCCTGAGCTACGCCCGCGTCCGGTCGATCCATATCATACCAGGGGAGGGGGGGTGCAAGGGCTTGCGCGCCGCCACGCTTGCCAGATCGCCGTGGGTCGCCCATCGTGCAGCCCATGCCGCCGGCGCCGCTCACGCCCGACCAGCTATTCGCCCGCCTCGATGCCCTCGGCATCGCGCACCGCACCTATTCGCATCCGCCAGTCTTCACCGTCGCCGAGGCGGCGGCGTTGCGCGGCACGTTGCCGGGCGGGCATTGCAAGAGCCTCTTTCTGAAGGACAAGAAAGCCGGGCTGTGGCTCGTCGTGGCGCTGGAGGAGCGGCCGATCGACCTGAAGCGCCTCGCCATGGCGCTCGGGGCGCCGCGCTTCTCGTTCGGCAACCCCGCGCTGCTCTACGAGGTGCTCGGCGTCCGCCCGGGCAGCGTCACGCCCGTTCGCCCTGGCCAACGACGCGACGCAGCGGGTCATCGTGGTGCTCGACAAGGGAATGCTCGAGCATGACCCGCTCAATTATCACCCGCTCGAAAACGACCGCACCACAGCGATCGCGCCGGCCGACCTGTCGCGCTTCATCGCCGCCTGCGGGCACGCCCCGCATGTCGTCGATCTCGACGCCGTTCCGCCGGCGTGAAACACCCGAAGGTCGTGGCGGCGCTTGTCATCGCGGCTTGTCATCGCGCCGGCCTGCGGCCATGTTGTGCAGGACATCGCGGGGAGAACATCGCATGGCGAATGAACCTTTGATCGGCGGCGGCGCTTCGACTGGCGCGGCGCCCGTCAAGGATGTGAGCACGGCGGATTTCATGGCCGAGGTGGTCGACGCCTCGTTCGAGCAGCCGGTCATTGTCGATTTCTGGGCGCCGTGGTGCGGGCCCTGCAAGCAGCTGGGGCCGATCCTCGAAAAGGTCGTGCGGGCGGCCAATGGCGCGGTGCGCATGGTCAAGCTCAACATCGACGAGAACCCCGAGATCGCGCAGCAGATGCGCATCCAGTCGATCCCGGCGGTCTATGCCTTCAAGGACGGGCGCCCGGTCGACGGCTTTGTCGGCGCCCAGCCGGAGAGCCAGGTAAAGCAGTTCGTGCAGCGCCTCGGCGGCACGGCCGGCGGTCCGTCGCCGATCGAGGAGGCGATGGCGATGGCCAAGGAGGCCACGCAAACCGGCGATCACGCCAGCGCAGCCGCGATCTATTCGCAGGTGCTGCAGCACGAGCCGGACAACGCCGAGGCGGTGGCGGGGCTGGCGCGGGCGGCGCTGGCGCGCGGCGACCACGCCCAGGCGCGCCAGGTGCTCGACGGCGCGCCGAAGGAACTGGCGACCCACGCCGAGATCGTCGCGGCGCGCTCGGCCCTCGACCTCGCCGAGCAGGCTCAGAAGGCAATGGGCTCGGCCGGCGCGCTCAGGGCGCGACTCGCCAAGAACGCCGACGACCATCTGGCGCGCCTCGAGTTGGCGACCGCGCTGTTCGGCTCCGGCCAGCGCGAGGAGGCCATCGACGAGCTGTTGATGCTGTTCAAGCGCGACCGCGAATGGGACGATCAGGCGGCGCGGCGTCAGCTCGTCAAGTTTTTCGAGGCGATGGGCCCGACCGACCCGCTGACCCTGAGCGCCAGACGGCGGCTGTCGTCCCTGATGTTCTCGTGACGGCGAGAAATAAGGAGACCCCTACGGCATGAGCGAGCAGCCAACCCCGAGCTCCGGCCCCAGCGGCCCGATGACGTTGCCCGCGGTGCTGCCGATCTTTCCGCTGACCGGGGTCCTGCTGCTGCCCCGCGGCCGGCTGCCGCTCAACATCTTCGAGCCGCGCTATCTGGCGATGACCCGCGACGCGCTCGGCGGCGAGCGTCTGATCGGCATGGTCCAGCCGAGCGAGCCGCAACAGGATAACAGGGGTGGTGGCGGCGTGAACCCGCCGGTCTATGCGGTCGGCTGCGCCGGCCGCCTGACCCAGTTCAGCGAGGCCGATGACGGACGCTTTCTGATCACCCTGACCGGGGTATCGCGTTTCCGCATCGTCGAGGAATTGCCGCTTCTTTCGGGCTACCGGCGGGTCGTTCCCGACTGGGCGCCGTTCGCGGCCGACCGGGCGACCTCCGGCGAGCCCGGCTTCGACCGGGCGCGCCTGTTGCGCGGCCTCAAGAGCTTCTTCGCGCAGCGCCGCATCGCGGCGGATTTCGAGGCGATCGACAAGGCGCCGAGCGAGTATCTCGTCACGTCGCTGGCGATGGCCTGCCCGTTTGCGCCGAGCGAGAAGCAGGCGCTGCTCGAAGCCGCCGATCTCGACGCGCGTGCCGAATTGCTGACGGCGCTCGTCGAGATGGCTGCGATCGAGCCGCAGACCGACGACGACAGTGGCGGCGGCGGCACGCGGCACTAAGCAATCCCGAAAGACGAGTGGAAGCGAGCGATGGACGACCCCACCGAGATCGATCCGAAGCTCTTGGAAATCCTGGTCTGTCCGCTGACCAAAGCGCCGTTGCGCTACGATCGCGTGGCGCAGGAGCTGATCAGCGAGGAGGCTGGACTCGCCTACCCGATCCGCGACGGCATCCCGATCATGCTGGTCGATGAGGCGCGCCCGCTTGGCGATGACGAGAAGGTGCTGAAGCGCCTGCCGCAGCCGTGACCCAGGGGAAGAGCGCACCCTGGCCGGTCGAATTGCGGCTGAGGCGTGAGGACAAGCGGCTCGACATCGAATTTGACGACGGCAAGCGGTTCAGCCTGCCGGCAGAATACCTGCGGGTCGAAAGCCCGTCGGCCGAGGTGCAGGGGCACGGGCCGGGCGAGAAGGTGATCATCGCCGAGCGCGCCGAGATCGGGATCCTCGATCTGGAGCCGGTCGGCAACTACGCGGTGCGCATCAAGTTCGATGATCTGCACGACACCGGCCTCTACTCCTGGGAGTACCTCTATCAACTCGGCGTCGAGCAGCATAAGCGCTGGCGCGACTACCTCGCCGCCCTCGCTCAAAAGGGCCTCAGCCGCGAGCCGAAGCGGTCGTAATCGGGGCGTGATCGAGGAGGATCCGAAAGCCCCGCTTGCCCTGCTGCGCCGCGTGTTCGGCTATCCCAGCTTTCGCGGCCAGCAGCAGGAGATCGTCGAGCACGTCGTGGCCGGCGGCGATGCGATCGTGCTGATGCCGACGGGCGGCGGCAAGTCGCTGTGTTATCAGCTGCCGGCGCTGTTGCGGCCGGGGCTCGGCGTCGTCGTGTCGCCGCTGATCGCGCTGATGAAGGACCAGGTCGACGCGCTGCGGCAGGCTGGGGTGCGCGCGGCCGCGCTCAATTCCGGGCTGCCGGCGGGTGACGCGGGCATGGTCGAGCGGGCGGCCCGCGACGGCGCGCTCGATCTCCTCTACGTGTCGCCCGAACGGCTGATCATGCCGGGCTGCCTCGACTTGCTGCGGCATTGCCGGATCGCGCTGTTCGCGATCGACGAGGCGCATTGCATCTCGCAATGGGGCCACGATTTCCGCCGCGACTACCAGGCGCTCGGCATCCTCAAGGAGAGCTTTCCCGACATTCCGCTGATGGCGCTGACGGCGACCGCCGACGAGCCGACCCGCCGCGACATCGCCGAACGCTTGCATCTCGAAGCCGCTCGTCTGTTTGCCGCCGGCTACGACCGACCCAACCTGTTCTACCGGGTCGTCGCCAAGCGCAACGCGCGCGAGGATCTGCTGCGCTTCCTGGACGACGAGCACAAGGACGATTCGGGCATCGTCTATTGCCAGACGCGGCGGGCGGTCGAGGAGACGGCTTCCTGGCTCAGCCAGCGCGGCCGCGAGGCTCTGCCCTACCATGCCGGCCTTCCCGCCGAGACGCGCGCCCGCCACCAGGAGCGCTTTCTGCGCGAGGAAGGCATCATTATCGTCGCGACCGTCGCCTTCGGCATGGGCATCGACAAGCCCAACGTCCGCTTCGTGGCGCATCTCGACGCGCCGAAGAATCTCGAAGCCTATTACCAGGAAACCGGCCGGGCCGGCCGCGACGGGCTGCCGGCGGATGCCTGGCTGAGCTACGGCATCGCCGACGTGATGAACATGCTGCGCCTCATAGAGGCGAGCGACATCGACGAGCGCCAACGCCGGATCGAGCGCCAGAAGATGGAGGCGCTGATCGGCTTTTGCGAAACCGTCTCCTGTCGCCGTCAGGCGTTGCTCGGCTATTTCGGCGAGCGTGATCATCCGCCCTGCGGTAATTGCGACAATTGCCGCAACCCGGTGGCGAGCTGGGACGGCACGGTCGCAGCGCAAAAGGCGCTGTCGGCGATCTACCGCACCGGCCAGCGGTTCGGCGCGCAGCACCTGATAGACGTGTTGCTCGGCAACGCGACCGAGCGCGTCCGGCATTTTGGCCATGACCGGATCAAGACCTTCGGCGTCGGCGACGAACTCGACCGGACCGGCTGGCTGTCGGTGATCCGCCAGCTGCTCGCGCAGGGGCACTTGCTGCCCGACCCGGACGGGCATGGCGGGCTGGTGCTGGCACCGAGCGCCGGCGAGGTATTGCGCGGCACGGCGGAGATCCGCTTCCGCTCCGAAGCGCCGCGCGAACGGGCGCGCAGCCGCAAGGCGTCAGCCAGGGGGACGGCCGGCGTGGCGCTCGATGCCGCGGCGCAGACCCTGTGGGAGGCATTGCGCGCCTGGCGGCTCGACGAAGCCCGCCGCCAGGAATTGCCACCTTATGTGATTTTCCATGACGCGACACTGATCGAGGTGGCGCGGCGGCGGCCGGCTTCGCTCGACGCGCTGGCCGACATCCCCGGGATCGGCCGCAGCAAGCTCGACCGCTACGGCGCTGCCCTGCTCGCGGTCACCGGCAACACACCATAGGGCGTCAGCGCGGCAGGTGCAGGCGTGCCCGCAAGCCGCCCCGCGGCGAGGTTTCCAGTCGCACGTCGCCGCCATGGCTGCGCGCCACGTCGCGCGCGATCGTCAGCCCGAGCCCGACGCCGCCGGTCGACGGGTTGCGCGAGGCATCGAGGCGGATGAAGGGCTGAAAGACCCGGTCGCGGTCGGAAGCGGGGATGCCGGGCCCATCATCGTCGACCAGGATGTCGATGCCGTCCTCGACCGGCATACTCGACAGCCAGACATGCCGGCCGTAGAGGCGCGCATTGGCGATCAGATTGGCGAGACAGCGGCGCAGCGCGTGCGGCCTGACCGGCAGCACGATCCGGGCCGCTGGAGCTAGGGTGAGTTGCGTGCCGTCGCGCCGCGCCGCCGCCGCGAGATCCTCGATCAGCCCGGCAATGTCGGTCGCGACCGGGCTTTCGGTGCCCTCGCCGCGGGCGAAGTCGAGGTAGAGGTTGACCAGCCGCTCCATCTCGCTGACATCCGATTTCAACTCGGTCGCGCCGGGCGCGTCCGGCATCATTTCGAGCGCCAGCTTCATGCGGGTCAGCGGCGTGCGGAGGTCGTGCGACACCCCGGCGAGCATTTCGGTGCGCTGGCTGATCTGGCGCTGGATGCGGTCGCGCATCTGCATAAAAGCGGCGCCGGCCTGGCGCACTTCGAGTGCACCCTCGATCTTGGTGAAGGGCACCGGGCGCCCCTTGCCGAGGCCCTCCGCAGCCACTGCCAGCCGGCGCAACGATCTGACCTGGTTGCGCAGAAACAGCGCGGCGATGCAGAGCAGCACCAGTGACGAGCCGACCATCCACAACACAAAGATGTAAGTGGTCGAGGTGTAGACGCGGTTGCGCGGCACGTCGGCGATCAGTACGCCGTGCGGCAGCTGCACTTGAACGCGGATGTCGCGCGGGTCGCTGACTGCGTCCATGCGGTAGGGCCGCCCAACCAGCTCCACCACCGCGGCGCGCAAATGTTCTTCGATGCCGCTGCTGCCCGGCGGCGTTGGCGGCGGCAGCGTCGCGCCGGTCACGAGGCTGAACTTGATCCCGGTCAACCCCGAGTTGTTTTCCAGCAGGCGCGCCAACCCGAGCGGTGTGTCGGCATATTTCATCGCGTCGATCAGCATGCCGATCTCGCCGGCGACATCGGACGACAGCCGCCGCGACACGATCTCCCAATGGCGGGCGTAGAACACCCAGGTCGCGATGATCTGGACGAATACCAGCGGCATCACGATCAGCAGCATCGAGCGGCCGAACATGGTTTGCGGCAACAGGCGCTTGACCGGGTTGCGCTGGCGGATGTCGAGCGCCTCCGGTGCGAGGGAGGGTGCTTCGACGCTCGCCGCAGCGCTTCCCCGGGCGTTCAACCCCATCGTGTCGGCCGCCTCACTCGGGCTTGAGCGCATAGCCGGTGCCACGCACGGTCTGCAGATAGCGCGGATAGCGCGGATCGAGCTCGATCTTGCGGCGCAGCCGGGTCATCTGCACATCGACGTTGCGGATGTTGCCGCTGAATTGCGCCGACTGCGACAGGTCTTCGCGCGACACCGGCTGTCCGGCTCGTGCCGCAAGGCTCGACAACAGCCCGGCCTCGGCCGCGGTCAGACGGACGATCTCCTCGCCGCGAAACAATTCGCCGCGGCCGAGGTCGAAGCGGAAGTCGCCAAACAGAACCGCAGAAGAGCCAGCGTCAGCGACGCCGCGGCGCGCAATTATGTTGCGGATGCGCAGCACCAACTCGCGCGGCTCGAACGGCTTGGCGAGGTAGTCGTCGGCGCCCTGCTCCAGCCCGTTGACCCGGTCCTCGGGCTCGCTCATCGCGGTCAGCAGCAGCACCGGGATGCGCGGCAGCCGGTCGGCGCCGCGCAGGGCCCGGGTCAGCTCGATGCCGCTTTCGCCGGGCATCATCACATCCAGCACGATCAGGTCGAAGGCGAAGCCCGCCAGGCTGGCCCGCGCCTCCGCCGCGTCGCCGGCGACGGTGACGCGAAAGCCGTTATCCGACAGATAGCGGCGCAGCAACTCGCGCAGCCGCCCGTCATCGTCGACAACGAGAAGGTGGGGTTCGAGTTTGCTCATCGCCGCCGGTATCCGCGATGCCGCGCCTGGCCTAGCGGCGCGCCGGGCGGGCGCGGTCGAAACGGCGGCGGTCTTCCGCCTCGGCGATGATGCCGAGCAGCACCTTGCGGAAACCGTCGACGGCCTGGGCGCCGGCCTTGCGGTAGGCGGCCGCGACGCGGGCACGCTGCGGCTCCGACAGGCACCGTTCGAGCTCGCGGCCGCTCTCGGTCAGTTCCAGCAGGCGCTGGCGGCGATCGGCGGCGCCGCGATGCTGGATGATGAAGCCCTGCCGCACCAGCTGGCCGAGCACCCGGTTGAGGCTCTGCTTGGTGATGCGCAGGATCTCGAGCAACTCTCCGACGGTCATCTGCGGATGCCGCCCGACGAAATGCACGACCCGGTGATGTGCGCGGCCGAAGCCGTATTGCTCGAGGATCGCATCGGGCTCGGCGGTGAAGTCGCGATAGGCGAAGAACAACAGCTCGATGCCCTCGCGCACCGCTTCCTCGGGCGGCGCCCGCGGATCGGCGGCGAGTCTCGTCGGGCCGAAATTTTATGTCAGTCATATTGACTTATTTCGCAACGTTCGATACAACCCGGATGTCTTCTACGATATAAAGTTCCGTGACAAGAGACCGGTCCTCGACGAGCCAAGGGGACCATCCGAACCAAAATCTCCGGCGAGGAAAGCCCATGTCCGTTCTCCCGTTCGACGATCGCGACGGCTTCATCTGGTATGACGGCCGCCTCGTCCCGTGGCGCGACGCCAAATTGCACGTGCTGACCCACGGTCTCCATTATGCGAGTTGCGTGTTCGAAGGCGAGCGCGTCTATAACGGCAAGGTCTTCCGCCTGGAAGATCACAATGCGCGGCTGATCAATTCGGCCGAAGATTCTCGGTTTCGAGATCCCGGCCAGCATGGACGATCTGACCAAGGCAACCCTCGAGGTGATCGCCAGCAACAAGATCGTCGACGGCTATGTTCGGCCGGTGGCGTGGCGCGGCGCCGAAATGATGGGCGTCTCGGCGCAGGAGAGCAAAATCCATCTGGCGCTGGCCTGTTGGGACTGGCCGGCCTATTTCTCGCCCGAGGCGCGCGCTAAGGGGATCCGTATGCTGTGGTCGAAATGGGCCCGCCCGGCGCCTAACACCGCGCCGACCCAGGCCAAGGCCTCGGGCCTCTACATGATTTGCACGATGGCCAAGCACGAAGCCGAGGCGCAGGGCTGCGACGACGCCTTGATGCTCGACTGGCGCGGCCAGCTCGCCGAGGGAACCGGCGCCAACATTTTTCTCGCGATCAACGGCGAATTGCACACCCCGACGCCGGATTGCTTCCTGAACGGAATCACCCGCCAGACCGTGATCGGGCTGGCGCGACAGCGCGGCATCACGGTCGTCGAGCGCGCCATCATGCCGCAGGAGCTGGCCAAGGCCGACGAGGTGTTTCTGACCGGGTCGGCCGCCGAAGTCACACCGGTCGGCGAGATTATCGGTTCGGTCGGCCATTTCCGCTTCACCCCGGGCTCGCTGTGCCGGCTGATGTGGGAGGATTTCGACCGGCTGGTCGGCAAGAAGGTTGCCGCCACCGCGGCGTAGGCCTGCGTTTCCGCCGTTCCGGGGCGCGCCGCGCCCGCGCGCCCAGAGGATATCCGCCTACCCCGATATCGGGATGATCACCTTTTCCTCGATGATGAAGCTCTTGATCCGGCCGATGAACACGGCGCCGTCGTCGTGCAGCCGTTTTGCCTCCGGCGAAGCGTTGGCGCGGTCCATCGCGGCGCGGTCGTCGAACCACAACTCGGCGACCCCGTCGACCGCGACCTCGGTCGTCGGGATGTCGGCGCGGTGGCGCTCGTCGACGATGTGGTTCTGCACATAGCGCCTGACGCCGGGCACGGCATGCGCCAGGGGCGCGTGGATCTCGACCCAGTGGCGGACGAATGCCTCGTGCGACAGTTCGGGCCGGCGGGTCAGCAGCGACAGGCTCTTGATCATCGTTCCTCCCCTGTTTCGTTCCGCACGCAGCAGGTCATTGCGGGATGCCCCCGGAGAGCATCGCCGAATGACAGACCTTCCTGTGCTCATAGGCAAGCCCGACAGCAAAGAGGCCCGCCGGGGCGAGCCTCTTGCTCCGTCCTTCGACAAGGACTGGGTTAGGCGAAGACGATCTCAACGCGCCGGTTCTGCGGCTCGCGCACGCCATCGGCGGTCGGCACTCGGTTGTCGTTCTCGCCGCGGCCGCTGACCGCCATCTCGTTGCGCGGCACGCCGTCGCGGGCGAGGGCGTCGGCGACCACCGCGGCGCGACGCTCGGACAGCCGCTGGTTGTAGCCGGGCGAGCCCGAGCGGTCGGTATAGCCGGTCACCTGGATCTGCACCGGCGCGCCCGACTTGTACGCGGCAGCCGCCTGGTTGACGATCTGCCGGCCCTCCGCGGTCAGCGCGGCCCGGTCCCAATCGAAGAACACCAGGAACACGCGCTTCTCGGCGACCGGCGCTGCTGGCGGCGCGGGCGGTGCTACGACCGGCGGCGGAGCCGGCGGCGGCCCGAACCGATAGACCATGCTGGCCATCAACGTATGGGTCTCGTAGCCGGTCTTGTAGGTGACCGCCGGCGCGGAGGGGATGCGGAAGGTCGCATCGGTCGTCGCCAGATAGCGATAGTCGAGGTCCAACGCGAGGTTCGGCGTCATGTTGTAGCGCAGGCCAGCGATCGCCTGATAGCCGAACACCCAAGCGTTATCGTTGAAGACCCCGCCGAATCCGGGCGCCTTGGCATGGTCGATGACGTCGACAGCGCCGACGCCGACGCCGACATGCGGCGTCACCGGCCAATTGAGATTGAAGCGGTGAAGATCAACGTCATAGAGCAAGTTGGTCATGATCGCGTGCGACTCGCGGCTTCCGGTCACCCCGGCAACGTTGAACCCGCCGATGTCGAGGTGGTTCAAACTGTTGTTGTGGTAGATATATTCTTCCTCAAAGCGCCACGGTCCCATCTCGTAGCCGGCGCGCGCGCCGACGGCATACCCGGAGTCGAAATGGGCGTGGATCGGCGGCTGCCCGGCCGCGCTGTCGGTTTGATTTTCGAGAACGCTCCAGCCGGCCTCGCCGCCGAGGTAAAATGTCTGCGCCTGCGCAGATGCGCCAGACATCGCCATGGCCACCGCGAGGCACGCGCCGGCGGCCAACCTGATCCGCGTCGACATCAGCAAATCCCCTATGCACCCACCAACCAGCGAGCAGTTGCCCGCGTCCATATACGTCGAGGGCGAGCAAACGATCCCCATTTGGGTGGATCTTCTTCACCAAATGACGAGACGCGTGGATTTTGAAATCAGCAGGCGAATAAGAGTCTTTGGATTACTGCAGACTTTGGCTTGTCATCTGATGCGGCAGCCGCCGAGAAACAAAGCGACGGTGTCGTCGAGCCAGCGATGCAGCTCGGGCGCGTCGAACGGTACGCCGAGCCCGAGCGCGCGCCGCCGCGGCCCGGTCACCACCATCATGATGAATTGCTCGGCGGCAAAGTACGGGTCGATCGGTCGGATCTCGCCGCCGCCGATCCGCTGTTCGAGGTGGCGGGCGATGCGTTCGACGCCGGCCGCCGCGCCGAGGTCGTGCAGGATGCGCGCAAGCCCGGGAAAGCGCTGAGCCTCGGCAATGACAATGCGATGCAGCGCGAGCGCCTCGGGTGTCAGCGCCACGTCGAGCATGTACTGCGCCGTGCGGCGCAACGATTCGGCGAGGGTCGGGGCTTCGAGCAGCGCGGTGTCGAAGGGCGGGGTCCAGCGGTCGATCAGCCGCCGCACCACCGCCTCGAACAATTCCTCCTTGCCGCGAAAGCGATGGTAGAAGGTGCGCTTCGAGATGCCGGCCCGCTTGGCAACCGATTCGATGCTCGTCGCGCCGAAGCCGTCGCCCAGAAACAGCGCGGTCGCGACATCGAGAATACGATCCGACAGCTGCGCCGACTGCAGCCGCGACGGGCGGCCGCCGTGACCGCGCACCCGAACCCGATCATCCGCTCCTGCCGCCACCGCCGCCTCGCCGCCGTGGAATGGCGAGCTTAGTCGCCGGCGAGGCAAACGCAACCGGCTCGTATTGTTGTGTCACGCGTTGGGGCTGGGAAGCGCCGGCAATCGACGCCATGATCGCGCCTTGGGCGAACTCACCGGAAAGGGCACGACACATGAAGATCGATCTTGCAGGACGACGGGCGGTGGTTACCGGCGGCAGCCGGGGAATCGGCCGCGCGATTGCATTGGCCTGCGCCGAGGCCGGGGCCGCGGTGTCGATCTGCGCGCGCAGTGCCGAGGGCCTTGGTCCGGTGCGCGACGAGATTGCGGCGCACGGGGTTACGGCGCATGCACAAGCCTGCGACGTTGCCGATGGCGCGGCGTTGGCGGCCTATATCGCCGCGGCGGCCGCGGCGCTCGGCGGCATCGACATTCTCGTCAACAACGCCTCGGGCTTCGGGTCGACCAACGACGAGGCCGGCTGGCAGCGCAGCATCGGCGTCGACCTGATGGGGACGGTGCACGCCACGGACGCCGCCGAGCCTTTTCTCGAACGGAGCGGTGCGGGCGTCGTCGTCAACATCTCGTCGACGGCGGCGTTTCATTCATCGGTGCGCACGACGCCCTACAGCGTCGTCAAGTCGGCAATCGTGCAGTACACGAAGAACCGCGCGGCGGCGTTCGCGCGCAAAGGCATCCGCGTCAATTGCATCGCGCCGGGCTCGATCGAGTTTCCCGGCGGCAACTGGGAAAAGCGCAAGAGCGACAACCCGAACCTTTACAACGCCATCCTGCGCAGCATCCCGTTCGGTCGGCTGGGACATCCCGACGAGGTTGCCCGTGTCGTCGTGTTCCTGGCGTCGCCGCTCGCCAACTGGGTGACCGGCCAGACCATCGCCGTCGACGGCGGCCAGCTGCTGTGATCTCAGATGTCGAGAAAGGCGGTCTCGTTGTCGCCTTGCAGGACGATGTCGAAGCGGTAGAGCGCCGGGCTGCCGCCCGCGGCCGGATTGGCCAGCAGGGTGGCGCGCACCGCCGAATCCTCGATCGACGACAATAGCGGGTCGCTGGCGTTGCCTGGCTCGTCGGCGAAATAAATCCGCGTGTAGAGATGTTTCAAGAGGCCGCGGGCGAATACCGCCAAGTTGATGTGCGGCGCCTGCAAGGCGTTGCCGCGACCCGGAACCGGCCCGGGCTTGATCGTGACGACGCGGAAACGCCCCTCGGTGTCCGTCGCGGCCCGGCCGAAGCCGCGGAAATGCGGGTCGAGCGGCTTGTCGATCTGCTGATCGTCGGGGTGGTTGTAGCGGCCGGCGGCATTGGCCTGCCACAGATCGATCATCGCATCGGGGACCGGCATGCCGTCGCCGTCGAGGATGCGGCCCTCGATCGCGATGCGCTGGCCGATGGGGTTGTCCGCGGTCAGGTCGCTCCATTCGGGCCGCGCCAGCCCGAGATGAAAGAACGGCCCGACGGTCTGCGACGGGGTCGGGATCAGCTTGTCCGCCATCGCAAGCCCCACCTCAGGCCGGATTGACCGGGGTCGCGGTGCGGCCGCGCAACACCAGGTCGAAACGGTAGCCGAGCGCCCATTCCGCCTCGCTCAGCTCGGGCACGTAGGCCGAGATCAGCCGCTCGCGCGCCGCGGCGTCGGCGGTGCTCTGGAAGATCGGGTCGTAGGCCAGCAGCGGATCGCCCGGGAAATACATCTGCGTCACGATCCTCGTGGCGAAGCCGGGGCCGAACACGCCGAGATGGATATGCGCCGGCCGCCACGCGTTGGGCGTGTTGCGCCAAGGATAGGCGCCGGGCTTGATCGTCAGGAAACGATAGGAGCCATCCGCCCCGCTGACCACCTGGCCGACGCCGGTGAAATTGGGGTCGAGCGGTGCGTCGTGCTGGTCGACCGGGTGGTGGTAGCGCCCGGCCGCGTTGCATTGCCACAGCTCGATCAGCGTGCCGGGCACCGGGCGGCCGTCCTCGTCGAGCACGCGGCCGGCGACGATGATGCGCTCGCCCAACGGCTCGCCCTTGTGCTGGCGCGTCAGGTCGGTGGCGTCGCGCCCGGCCCAGCCGTCGCCGAAGGTCGGGCCGGTCAGTTCGGACAGCGTGTGGTCAAGGCGGATCGGCGCGCGCTGCGGCGCCCGCTTCACGGTGCTGGCGTAATCGGGGTAGAGGGTGGGCGGCTGGGTGCCCGGGCGGGGCCGGGCAAAGGGCAGGGGGCTCGTCGTCATCCCGCGTGTCCGCTGTTCGGTGGCTGTTGCGAGAACCTGGGCGAGCCGCCCGCGTCCGTCAAGCCGCTCGGCGTCACACCCCGTAACGCCGGCGCCAAGCGAGCCCCGCGACGGTGTCGCCGAGCGGGGCATATTCGCAGCCGATCCAGCCGGTGTAGCCGAGTTCGTCGATGCGGCGGAACACGTATTCCCAGCCGATCTCGCCGGTCCCCGGCTCGTGCCGGCCGGGGACGTCGGCGAGCTGCATGTGGTCGATCGCCGGCATCAGCGCTGCCAGTCGGGTCGTCACATCGCCCTGCGCGATCTGGCAGTGGTAGATGTCGAATTGCAGGCCGAGCCGGTCGCGCCCGATCGCCTGGGCGATTGCCGCGCCTTGCTCCTGGGTGCGCAGCGGATAACCCGGCGCGTCGCGCGGATTGAGCGGCTCGATAACGAGCTTGACCCCGGCGGAGAGCGCCCGCTCGCCGGCCCAGGCGAGGTTGACGGCATAGACCGCCAGCGCGGTGTCGAGCGGCACGCCGGCGGGCGGCATCCCGGCCATCACATGCACCCGCCGGCAGTCGAGCGCGACGGCGTAGTCGAGCGCCTGGTCGAGGCTGTCGCGAAAGGTCGCGACCCGGTCGGGCAGGCAGGCAAAGCCGCGCTCGCCCTTGCTGCGGTCGCCGGCCGGGCTGTTGATCAGCACCTGGGTCAGCCCGTTGGCGGTCAGCCGGGCGCGCAATTCGGCCTGAGGGTACTCGTAGGGCGCGGCGAACTCGACGCCGGCGAACCCGGCCTTCGCCGCCGCCTCGAAGCGGTCGAGAAACGGCAGCTCCGGAAACAGGAAGCCGAGATTGGCGCAAAGCCGCGGCATGGCGATTACACCTTCAGCACTTCGGCGCCCGGGGCCGGATCGAGTTCCGCGGTGTTTACCGTCATGCACAAGAGGCTGTAATAGCCGATCGCCGTCGTCAGCTGGACGAGCTCGTCGTTGCCGAAGCGGCTTTGCATCGCCTTGAACAGCGGCTCGTCGACCCGGTGCTTGCGCAGCAGCTGGCGGGTGAATTCGACGATCTGCGCGTCCTCCGGCGGGATTCCGTCGGAACGGTTCTCGCGGATGGCGGTGATCGTCGTCTCGGGCACGCCAAGCCGCCGGGCGCCGCCGGTTTGCGCGCCCCAGACGTACATCCCCTCGAACTCGCGCCCGACAGTCATTGCCGCCAGCACCCGCACCTTCATGTCGAGCGAACCCTCGAAGCGCACATAGGCGCCGAGATGCGCGACGCGCCCGGCGACTTCCGGGCTGTGCATGAACGCGACGAACGGGCCCTGCACCGCGCCGCGGCTGGCGACGATGCTGTCGAACGTCGCGTGGTCCTTCGCCGGCACCTGGTCTTTGCTGGTAATCAGGGGAAGCCTCGGCATCGTCGTTCCTCCCGCATATCGCTGTTCAATCAACGGCCGAACCATACGACCGCCGGCGCTCGGCGCGCCAGCAATTCGCGGGCGGCCGCGTTGCGCCTCAGGCCCGCATCAATGGCTTGTAGTGGATGCGGTGCGGCTGGTCGGCCTCGGCGCCGAGCCGGCGGTGGCGGTCGGCCTCGTAATCGGCGTAGTTGCCCTCGAACCATTCGACCTGGCTGTCGCCCTCGAAGGCGAGGATGTGGGTGGCGATGCGGTCGAGAAACCAGCGGTCGTGGGTGATGATCACGGCGCAGCCGGGAAACTCGAGCAATGCCTCTTCGAGGGCACGCAATGTGTCGATGTCGAGATCGTTGGTTGGCTCGTCGAGGAGGAGGAGGTTGGCGCCCTCCTTCAGCATCTTCGCCAGATGTACGCGGTTGCGCTCGCCGCCCGAGAGTTGCCCGACCTTCTTCTGCTGGTCGGGGCCGCGGAAGTTGAACAGCGAGCAATAGGCGCGGCTGGCGATCTTGCGCCGGCTGAGATCGATCTCGTCGAGACCGCCGGAGATCTCCTGCCACACGGTGTTGTTCGGGGCGAGCGTGTCGCGCGACTGGTCGACATAGCCGAGTTTGACCGTCTCGCCGATGCGAAAGCGGCCGCCGTCAGGCTCTTCCTGGTCAGTGATCATGCGGAACAGTGTCGTCTTGCCGGCGCCGTTCGGCCCGATCACGCCGACGATGCCGCCGGGCGGCAGCCGGAAGCTCAAATCCTCGATCAGCAGATGGTTGCCGAACCCCTTGCGGACATGGTCGGCCTCGACGACGAGCTCGCCGAGCCGCGGGCCGGGCGGCAGCACGATCTGCGCCGTATCGGGCGCCTTCTCGCGGCTCTGCGCGACGAGCGCCTCGTAGGCCGAGACGCGCGCCTTGCTCTTGGCCTGGCGGGCGCGCGGGCTCTGGCGCACCCATTCGAGTTCGCGCTCCAGGGTGCGCCGGCGCGCTTCCTCCTGGCGCCCCTCCTGGGCAAGCCGCGCCTGCTTCTGTTCGAGCCAGCCGGAGTAATTGCCCTCGAACGGGATGCCATGGCCACGGTCGAGTTCGAGGATCCAGCCGGCCACCTCGTCGAGGAAATAGCGGTCGTGGGTGACCGTGACGACGGTGCCGGGATAGTCGCGCAGAAAGCGCTGCAGCCAGGCGACCGATTCGGCGTCGAGATGGTTGGTCGGCTCGTCGAGCAGCAGCAAATCGGGGCGCTGCAGCAGCAGCCGGCACAGCGCAACCCGGCGCCGCTCGCCGCCGGACAGCGTCGCGACCGATGCCTCGCCCGGCGGGCAGCGCAGCGCATCCATTGCAATCTCGACGGTGCGGTCGAGATCCCACGCGTCGGCCTGGTCGATCTTCTCCTGCAACTCGCCCTGTTCGGCGATCAGCGCATCCATTTCCTCGGGCGAGAGGTCTTCGCCAAAGCGGGCGTTGACCTCTTCGTAGCGGTCGAGCAGGGCCTTCGTTTCGGCCAGCCCTTCGATGACGTTGCCGGCAACGTCCTTGGCGGGGTCGAGGGTGGGTTCCTGCGGCAGAAAGCCCACGCGCACGCCGTCCGCAGCCCAGGCTTCGCCGGAAAACTCGCGGTCCTGGCCGGCCATGATGCGCAACAGCGTCGACTTGCCGGCGCCGTTGAGGCCCAGCACGCCGATCTTGGCGCCGGGCAGAAACGACAGCCAGACGTCGCGCAGCACCTCGCGCCCGCCGGGATAGCTCTTGCCCAGCCCTTTCATCACGTAGATGTACTGATAAGACGGCATACTATTGATTTTCCGTATGATTTTAGCGCTCGTATCGATCTGTGTAGGAGCTGTGTAGCCCCTCATACCGCTGCGCGGGGCCGATTCGCCACGGGGAGGAGGTCGCCCAGCGGCCATGCGACCGCAACGGCCCACTCCTACACAGCTCCTGCCAACGGCGCAACGCCGGCGACCGACCCATGCCGGCTTCCCCTTTTACGGGCACACGCAGCCTTGCTGCCGGGATGCAGGCGAACCCTTTGGGGTCTGAGGACCGGCTTCAATCGCGCTCGCGGCCGCCGTCGCGGTCCCGGCTTCGGCGCCGGGCGTCGCGCTGCCGGTTCCGTCTGATCTGTTCGGCAACACGGCGGTTGAAATCGTCCGTGGCGGTCTTGCCGCCCTCGGCCCTGAACTGCTCCTTATCGCGACCGGTCTTGATATCGCGGGCAAGCTGCTGGCTTTCCCGGCTCTGTTCGGTCTGGAGCGCGAACCGTTCGTCGGCCTGCGTCTGTCTGAGCTTCTCCCGGTCTTCAGCTTGTCTGAGCGCCGCGAGGTCCTGCCGGTAGCGCCGGTTGATGTCGCGGATGCCCTCGCGGATTTCGTTGCTGGTTTCGCTGACAAGGGCGGCCTTTTCCGCCTGATGTTTGCGCGAGAGCGCGCCATGCGGGTTGTCGCGGCCGAACACCGCGCGCACGGCGTCGGCGGCCATCGCCCCGCGGCCGGTGCGGGTCCGGCTGCGCGGATCGGCGCCGCGCTGCTGAAGGTGATGGCGCAGCCGGGTGTAGGCGGTCTTCTGCGCCTCGTTGAGGGCCTTCTTCTCCTCCCGCTGTCGCCGGTACATGTCGGCCCATTTCGGGCGGTTGCGCTCCTTGAGGTCCGCGCGGAACAGCCGGACGCGCTCTTCCTTTTCGTCGTAAAGGCGCTGGCGCCACCCGGCCTGATAATCGGCGAGCGCCTGGCGCTGGCCGGCATGATACGCGGCGAGGTTTTCCGCCGTGGCACGCCGGGCCGCCACCGCGCCCATGATGCGGTCGCGCCGCCAGCGGTGGAAGTGCCCCAGCCCGAGGCTCCTCCGGTCCTTGACGAACTGGCCCTTGCGCCGCGCCTCGTTGTTCTTGACGCGCTGCTCGCAGAAAATCCTTCCGTGCCTCTTTTCGTAATCCTCCGCCCAGCGCGAGAGCGTCAGGTGATCGTTCGATAGCGTGGCCGCCTTGCCGGTTTCGGGGTGAACGCGGTTGACGATGAGGTGGATATGCGGGTGCGGCTCATCGTTGTGCGAGACCATCAGGACTTCGTGCCCGTCCAGCCCGAGCGCCTTCAGGGTTTCGTGCGCGGCCTCGATCATCTGCTCCTGCGTCGGCTCCTCGTCGGGCGCCCATGACAGGCTGTAGGTGTAGACCGGATATGTGAGCTTGCGCCCGGTGCGGCTCGCGCCGGCGGCGGCTTTGATCTCGTTCTGCCGCATGGCCGTGTGCGCCATCATCTTGAGGGCGAGGTCGGGGTCGTCGGTCGCGAGGTTCTCGGTGTGGGTGAAGGCGACGCGCTTGGATGTCAGGGCGTCCTTGTCGTGCAGGTAGTAGAGCCCCGCCCCCTTAAAGCTCGTGCCCCGCGCGGCGACTTTCGGGACCATCGCTACACGCTCGGCAGGTCGCGCGCGGAATCGGAACCGTGATCGCCGCTGGGTTCGTCGTCCCCGCCCTGCGGCACGGCCGGACCCGGCTCCGGCGTCAGGAAGGACGCGATCACCCGCTCGACCGCGGCGGCGGCCCTCGCCAGCTCGGGCGGGATTTCGCCGGACGAGTGGGCAACGCGCGTGAGCTGATTGAGATTGACGCCGATCCGGCGAAGCTGGTCAAAGGCGGCAGGATCGAGGGTGCGTCTCTCCGCGACGATGACGCGGCCCCTGAGGGCCTGCTGGCGGATATATTCGGGAAGCGGACAGGCCGGCCTGGGCGGCGGCCGTATCGATGCGCAGCCGCTCCAGCGCCGTCACCCGGCGGAAGGAGACGAGTTCGATTTCAGTGAAATCGACGACGCAGAAGAGGAAGGTCTCTCAAGGGGGATGCAGACCCTGCGCGGCTACATGCTCCAAAGCCATGAAGGCGCGGTGCGCCGGGCGGCGGCGGACTTTTTTGACCGGCCGGACCGCGAACGCGATCCCGTCCTGTCCACCGCCCGGCGCCATCTGCGCCCGCTCGCATTTCCCGAGATCGCGGACTCCTTAAGCGGCCCGGGCTTCGATCTCGCCGACCTGAAACGGTCGGCGATGACCGTCTATCTGTGCCTGCCGGGCCGGCACATGGGGACGTGCGGTCGCTGGCTGCGCCTGTTCGTCAATCTCGCCTTGCAGGCGATGGAGACGACGAAGGGGCCGCCGGCGGCAGGCTGCCCGGTGCTGTTCATCCTCGATGAATTCGCGGCCCTCGGCCATATGCGGCAGATCGAGGACGCGGCCGGGCAAATCGCCGGCTACGGCGTGAAGCTGTGGCCGATCCTTCAGGACCTGGGACAGCTCAAGGCGCTGTACAAGGAGCGCTGGGAAACCTTCATGGGTAACGCCGGCACGTTGCAGTTTTTCGGCAACAACGACCTGACGACGCTGGAATGGATATCCAAGCGGCTCGGGACGACGACGATCGAGCAGCTGTCCTCCTCCCACGTCACGCCGGGCGCGGCGCGGGCCGGCGCGATGGGCGAAAGCTACGCGCCGCGCACCACGCCGGTTCTGGAGCCTCACGAAATCGCGATGGTGTTTGGGCGGGCCGACAGCCGGCTGCGCCAGTTGATAATCCGGGCGGGCTACGCGCCGATGATCTTGCAGCGCGCCTATTACGACAAGCACCGAGCTGTTCCGCGGTCTCGCGCCATGATGGGCGAGCGGATCAGCACGCCCGCCGATTTTCCGCGCGCGGTGGTTTACGAGAACGCCGGGCCGGGTGGGAGCGTCTACACGATCGCCTTCGACAATCTCGAATATTCGAGCGGCCGGGAATTCCTGACGGTGGGTGCCGGCTTTCTCGCGCTTGTCGCGTCGGCAGCCTTCAGCGGAACGCTGGGCGACATCGCGCTGTGGCTCGGCCCGCCGGAATTCGTGGGTCCGGTCGCCGGCGCCGCGTATGGCTGCTATCTGATCGTGCGCGTATTCTGGCCGTGGACCATCAGGCGCGCGATCGAACTCGACTACGCCCGGGACGAGCTGCGCGTCCTGAAGGGCGCAAGGACTGTCCTTACGCGCCCTTTGTCGCGCCACGTCGACCTGATGGTCGAAGAACACCCGAATGCGCAGCTTGCCCGCCAGCAGCGCCAGGAAAACGGCCAGAAGTCTATGAAGAACGTCGAAAAGACGCACTGCCTGTTCGGAACGTTCGGCGTGGGCGGCGCGGAGCAGGTCATGCTGCTCACGCGCGCGGAGTATCCGAGCCGTCTTTCGCTGTTCGAGATTCGGCAGGCCGTGTTGTGGGCGAAAGCACTCGGATCTACGGGCGCGGCGTCGGCGCCCCGGACCGACGGTGCGAAGCGGCGCACCGACGAGACGATCAAGCCGCCGCTCGATTGAACGAAAAAAGCGCTTCCGGAGAAGCGCTTTTCGGAGGGTGTGAAGGATAGAGGCCGCTCATGCGGCCTCCTCCTCGTCGCTGTCGTCCCTGGCCCGTTCGGCCTGAACCAGCTTGGTCGTGCGCTCGTAGGCTTTGTCCGCCAGGCGGGCGAGGCGCAGGAGCTGGAGCCGGAGAAGCTGTCCGTGTCCTGGAGATCGCCTTCGCCGTCCTTGTAGGTCCGGGCGAAGGTGACGGAGAAGAAGGCGCCTTTCTCGCTTTCGTTCCTCCAGATCGCCGCCTTGATGGCGCCATCGCGCAGGGTTTCGACGGGACGTTGTTTCGTTTTCTTGGACATTTTCGTTTCCTTTCTGTCGTGCGGCCGTGCCCATCACGGCCTTTGCAGGTCCCCGATCGCAGCCGCGATCAGGCCCGGCCCAAATCTGGAAACAGCGAGTGGTGCGGGCAGCGTCTCGTCCGCCGAAGCCTTGGCGCAGGCGGAAGCAACACGGTCGCGGCCGGGCGCGCCGCAGCCCTGGCGAAGGCGGCCCGTTTCCACCCCGCAGGGGTCGGTTTGGGCAAAGGGGATGGCCGGATGCAGGGTGACCCGGAAAAGGCGTGATTGAAGGGGACGGTCCCTAAACGGCAGGAAGGGAACAGCGGAAAACGGCGCAAACGGAACAGGACCGGCGGAAACCCGCGGGGGCATTCAAAGGCTCAACGCGAACCGGGATGAAGGCGGGAAGAGCGCCCGGCCGCTCCACCAGAACCTACCCGGACGACGGATATGGCGATGATGGGCGGCAAACGCGGGATACCAGCGATTTCGCTGCCGATGCCTGCATACGTCTGTGTGGCGGGTGCCGCGACGATCCTGCGGGCGGAGTTGCCGAACGGAGAGAAAAGAGACGATGCCGGTCGGACGCAGAGGGGCTCGTGGCATTTTTGATAGGTGTCCCCGCAGAAGGGGGTGCGTCCGGACCCGCCTGCACCTGAGGCTTCGGCGGGCAGGCTGGCCCGGACGTTACCTTTGCCCGGCGGTGCGGATTTGCTCAAGCGTTCCCGCGGTGATCGCACGTGTCGCCGCCGTACCGCTACGCCACCTTAGCCAATACGTGTCCACCGGACCACCGATTGAGGGCCGTATAATTCGCCCCCAGCCGGCTCGCAGCCCCGTTGTTCCCGGGCGCGACGCGGAGATCGCAAGGAGGATCAGCGATGCCAGTACCGGACAATGTGACGGGAAATCCCAAAGAGGACGATTTCGGATGGCGCGAATTCATCACGGGCGCAGCCGGGGTGTATCTCGTGGCGTGGCTGGCCGTTGTTCATATGGGCGCAGCCTTCTTCATCAAGGCGGCAATCATGGACAGGGCGATGGTCGGGCTCCTGATGTGGAGCGGACCGCAATGGCTGTGGCTGGCCGCGTTCGCCCCCGCCGCTTTGTCGGGCCTGCTGTGGCTGCTGTGGACGCAGCTGAAAAAGCGGCTGCTGGGGCGCTGAGCGGCAGGCCGGCGGCCCCGCCGAGCGGCTGAGGCGGTCTGTAGCCTTTCCGAGACCGCGGACGATGCGCAGCGTCTCTTCGGCGCATCCATGCCGCGCTGGCACCGCCCGGCCCTACGCGCGCCGCTTCATCGATGGCGCGGTCACCATCAGCAGCAACGCAAGCCGAACCCGGCATGTCATCCGCGCGGCATGACGGCCGTTTTGCGCGGCGTTCGCTCCTCCGTGTCCCGCCCCGGCCGGCGGGCCTTTCAGTCCACGGTATAGCAGACAGGTCCGTCGCGGGACGCAAGCGTGATCCGCCTTCCCGGCCAGGTCCGGGGTGCGGCGCGATACAGCTCCTCCACTGCCGTTGCGGTCCGTAACGGATGCGTCTTCGTCCCTGCCTGCTCCTCCGCAGGGCATGAAAGGCCCGGATCGGCCGGGCCTGAAAGCACACAGGAGGAGCAAATGTCCTTGCTCAAAACAACCTTCAGCCGCGCGGCCTTCGGCCATCCCGGTTCGGATACGTTCTGGCTGCTGATCTGGATGCTGGCCATTCTCGCCGACGAAGATCGGCGCGAGGCCGAGCGCCGTCATGAGCGTGATGCGGCCCTGAAGCTGCCCATAACGCCGCAGCTTTGACGGCGCGCGCTCCGGCTCCCGTGATGAGCCGGAGCGTTTGCGGCGCTACAAGGTATGGTCGTCCGCAGCTGTTGCATAGCCGCGCTCCCCACCGGGGAACCCCGCGCAGCGGCGTGAGTATGGCCCGGTCCTCCGCAAGGAGGACGCGCCGGAAATCAGATTGGAGGATGGATTGCCAGAGTGCCCGCTATCGCATTTTGCGTTTGGCCAATTAAAGCGGATCGACGAAGCAAATCAGGTATTGGGTTGTATTGCAGTTATTGTTGGCTTCATCCCATCGCTTGGCGGTAGTCCACCCGGCGTTCGCGAGCCTGCCCTGTTTCGACGATGTACCGTCTGTCCAGTTGTTGCAGGAATTGGTGCCCTTGGGCGTGTTTGCCCAGTAGGTGGCGCTGACAGTGCCGCGGTTGTACCATGCATCATGGGAACCGGCGTCGAAACCGACAGCGGCCCAATCCGTTGCGTTGCCCGGTCCCAGCCCGGAGGAGTTGGTCAGGAACGCCATCCCGCCCGCGGTCGCGCTTCCGGATCTTGCCATGATATACGCGGTGTTGGGATCGAGGTTGTTGCAGGTCGAGTTGTCGCACAAAAACGCATGGACGCGGCTGCTGGTGAGGGTGCCGGCGTCCGACTTGCCCGTCCAGTCGTTGTTTGTCAGGTCGGTCAGGCAGGTCGAATTGGCACCGCTCAGCCCACCGAGATTGCCGTTATACGCTCCCGCGCTCTGGACGAACCAGCCGACGGGGATGCCGGTCGGGCAGATCCAGTTCGAGCCGTCGCAGAATTCGGCGCAGGCGGTGCTGGAGTCGAATCGGATCGAGCCTTTGAGCGAGCGGTCGCAGGTGCGGCTGTCGTAGCCGATTTTGACCGAGCCCCCGGTGAAGCTTCCGGATGTTTCCTGCGCGGCGGGACGGCCAACGGGGAGCAGCATCAACGCCAGAAAGAAGAAAGCGGCACAGACTTTGTGATAACGCACTACCAAGGCTTCCACCTATAATCATTGGCTGCGCCGGTGCAGGTTTCCATCTTGTGGACACTGCGGTCGTAGCGGATCGTTCCTTCGATCTCTGCACCGCACGGGCGGCTATCGTAGCCAACCCGGATCGAACCATGTGCAGGCGCGGCCTGCGGTGACGCGGCAGCTTTGGATGACGCCGCGCGGTCCTGCGCCGGGGTGGCGGCGCAGGCGGAAATCATCAAGAGCAATGTTGCCAATATAATTGGGCGCATAATAAGGGGTCCCTTTTTAATATTATAGGGTGTTTTAAGTTTCTCTTTTATTAACGAATTAATCAAGGGAATATTTGCGGGTTTACTTGTTCCGGGAAATGCGCGGGGCCTCGGCTCCCCGCTCGCGGGGCACGCCGCAAAAGGGACCCCTTTTGAGTGGTTATCCTTTTCTTTCCAAGATATTGATTCTGAATTGATTTTAATCGTGCAAAAGATTTAATCGTGCAAAAGAGTGGTGGCAAAACAGCCGGATGAAAATCGGCTATGCCCGCGCCCGGACCGAAAAACAGAAGCCCGACCTTCAGCGTTAGGCGCTCGAAGCGGCGGATCGCGCGGTCATTTTCGAGGATCGCGGCATGTCCGGCGCAACGGCCGGGCCGCCCCGCGCCGCCCGCCGCGCTCCCTAGCCGGAGCGGGGGCCCGGAATGTCCTCCGGCCGAAAAATCGCCAGCTCGTCGTCGTTCGCGAGGGCGTCGACGCGCCGCGCGTGAAGCTGGCGGCAATCGTCGAATAGGTTGCGCATCGCCCGGCCGTTGCCGAACCCTTTCCCGCGGTCGCGGTAGATTTCGGCGACGACCTGCGTGAGCCGGGTTTGCGCGCGATCCGACAGCTTGAATCCGCTGTCGCGGCAGAAGCCCCGGAAGATTTCGGCAAGTTCCTCCGGGCCATAATCCGGGAAATCGATGAACGTCCGGAAGCGCGAGCGCAGCCCCGGGTTCGATTCTCAAAACCGCTCCATTTCGTTCTTGTATCCGGCCGCGATCACCGCCAGCCGGTCGCTGCGGTCCTCCATGAGCTTCAGGAGGGTCGCAATGGCCTCGTGGCCGTATGAGTCACTCCAGCCTCCCGACGGCGGCGGGATGAGCGCATAGGCCTCATCGATAAAAAGGATGCCGTCCGTGGCCTTCTCGACCACAGCCGCCACCTTGAGCGCGGTCTGTCCCGTATACCCAGCGACCAGATCGCCGCGATCGACCTCGACGACATGGCCTTTTTTCAAAAGGCCCAATTGCTTGTATATCCTGCCGATAATCCTTGCCACGGTCGTCTTGCCCGTCCCCGGATTGCCGGTGAGAACGAGATGGTGCGACTGCGCCGGTGGGGCCATCCCAGTTCTGCGCTGTCTTCGCTCAGTGCGGGCAACCTTGGCAAGATCGGCGACCTGCTGTTTGACGCTCGCAAGGCCGATCAGTTTCTCCAGATCGGCGATCGGATCGTCGGCGGGATCGTCGGCGGGATCGTCGCCGGGTTCGTCGCGCCGGGGCGGCGGAGGGGCGGGTTTCGCCGGTATCGACGGGGCGGGCGCTTTCGGCTCTTGCGCGGGACGGGTTTCGCGCCGCTGGCCGGGGTCGGCGGCGCGGGGCGGCGGAGCCTGCGGGAAAGCCAGCACCTCCACGCGGCCGCGCGCCCAGACGCGTCCTCGCACGAATTCCCATCCCTCTCCCAGCCAGCCGCGCACCCGCCGCCGGAACAGCCAAAGTCCGAGAATGACAAAACCGAGCACGACGGCCCTGATGGGGTTTCCCCGCTCGCGGGCGTGATCGCCGCGGTCGGCCTGTGTCGCCGTGCTTGGGGCGTAATACAAGCGATCGGCCTGCACCGCCGGGCTGGGGACCTGATACGGCCGATCGGCCTGCGCCACCGGACCGGGGGCGTCATGCCGGTCATTGGCCAAGGCTTCGCGGCGGCGCGCTTCCTGCGCCCTGATCGCGGCCAATCGCGCCTGTTCCGCGGCTTCCCGCCGCTCCCTGATCTGGTCCTGGGCGAGCTTTTCGATCGCCGCCGCTTCCGGGCAGGTCACCATGGCGTAACCTTGCGGCAGGCCGTTATAGGCGGCGCGCACGCCATGCTCGTAGGCGCGCTGCACGGCGCTACAGGTGGTGAGCGCCGTGTAATCCGGGCCGAGGCAACGCTTCATGTGTTCGGCGACGCCCGCCGGGTCGTATTTCAGGCATTTCGCCCACTCCGGCGGCGGCTGCCAGGCGGCCGGGGCTGGCTGCGCCTTCGGCGCGGATGATTTGGCGGTAGTGCTGGGCTCGGGTGGCGTCAGGGCCGCCGCGATCATCTCGCAATCCAGCTTGGTAATGTCGTGCGGAGGCTGGCCGTAGATGTTTGCCGCCATCAACCCGCGCCGGTAACTGTTGCGCAGTTGGTTGCAATCGCTCTGCCGCGCGGCGGCGGCGCCGACGCAGCTCCTGAAATGCGCGGGATCGAACCCGCCCGGATAGCCAAGGCAACCCTGCCAAGCGGGAGCGTGGCCGGTGGCGTCGGAGGCGACCTGCGCCAGCACCGCGCAGGAGGGCAGGTATTGCTGGGCGCGATTGGCGGTCAGGCCGGCCCGCGTCAGCAGGCCCAGATAATGGGTCCGCGCGGCCTGGCAGCTCAGGAGGTCGAGCCGCGTGGGATGCGTTTGCATGCACTTGTACACGGCGCGCTCGTCCCGCGGATCGGGGGCGCTGCACGCGGCGCTTTGTGCGCCACTCTGCGCTTTGGCCGGCCCGCCGGCCGCAAGCAGGGCCGCCGCCGCCAGCAGGGCGGCGCACAGGATTCCTTCGATGCGCAGCCCTTGGTGGAACATCCCGGCCATGCCAAACTGCGGCCCGCACGCAACGATAATACAAGAGGGAGGCCGCATTGCACTTGCGGATGCCCGTTGCGGCCGCCGGCATCCTGACGGCGGCCCTGTGCGCGCCTGGCGCAACCCCCGCCGCGCATGCCGGCCGCGCGCTTTCGCTGTCCGGCGCGGCGGCAGGTCCGGGCGCAGGACCGGGCAGCCCTTCGCCGGCGCACGGCTCGCGCAGGCGCAGCCGGGCGGCGACGCGGCGGCGCCAATGCCAGGGACGGCGGCAACCGGCGGGGACGAAGCGGCGATCATTACGGTGAAAGTCTTCGACGCCGTGTCGGTCTCGCTGGATTACGCGTCGGTCGCGGATGAAACCCGGCTCGTCCTCGAATACACCGTCATAAACCGCGGCGAGAAACCGGTGCTGGCCATTATCGCCGATTTCCAGGACTCGGCCGTCGGCCTGCGCGGCGAGGCGCAGCCCCGGCCTTTCGGCGTCCAGGGTTTCGCCACCTGTCCGGGCTACCAGACGCATGTAACCGAGAACTGCATGAAGTCCGTGCAGGATGCGCAAATGACGCTGTTGCAGCCGCAGGTGCCGTATCAATTCCAGCTCGCGACACAGCCCGATAAGCGCAACAAGATCAAAAGCACGTCGGCGTTCGCCCGAATCCGCTTTCTCTTCCGGCAGGGCGAGAAGACGGTTTTCCGGGACGCTGCCTTTGCTCATATCCCGGTCAAAATCCCGTAGAGCCGGGCGAGTGGACCTTTCCGCCGGTATATCTTCTGAGAGCGCGAACAAGGGCTGTGCCGGTAACGGCTGAAACTCGCGACGTTGCTCTGGCGCGCTTTGCGGTCCTCCGAACGCGCATGGGCCGGCTAAAAATCGGAGGGGCGCTAGCCGCGCCCCTCCGTGTAGCCCTAGAACGGGATCTCGTCGTCGATTTCCGCGTCGCTGCTGTCGTTCGCCCGGGCCTCCCTGGTGAGCTTCGCCGCGCGGTCGTAGGCCTTCTCCGCCAGGCGCGCGAGGCGCAGAAGCTGGGTGCCGGAAAAGCTGTTGGTGTCCTGAAGATCGCCGCTGCCGTTCCTGTAGGTCCGGGAGAAGGTGACGCCGTGGAAGGCGCCGTTCTCGCTCTCGTTCTTCCAGATGGCCGCCTTGATGGCGCCGTCGCGCAGGGTGTCGACGGGACGCTGTTTCGTATTGTTGGACTTTGACATTGCAAGTCTCCTTTCGTTTGCTCGGAGGCCGTGCCCATCACGGCCTTTGCAGGTCCCCGTCGCAGACGAGCGCGGACGCGCGCCAAATCTGGAAACAGCGAGAGGTGCGGGCAGCGGAGCAACACGGTCGCGCCCGTTTCCACCCCGCAGGGGCCGGTTTGGCGGGAAAGCGGCCGGCTCGGATGCAGGGTTGACCGGCAAAGGGCGTGGCCGATGGGACAGGGCCGCGAGCGAAAGGAGCGACGAGATCGCAATGTCCGAACCAAACCGCGCCACACGAAGCCCCTGACGCTGTGTCGGAAACGCCATCGCTGATGATGGCAGCGGGGAAAGGGCTAATCCCGGATCACCCGCTTCCCGGACCGGCGGCGGCAAGAGCGATTCCGCCAGCAACGTTCCGGTCAGGACACCGATGCCACGCGCAATGGCGGGAGCCGCGAGCGAGCGGCGGGTCGCCGGCGCAGACGACGAGAACCGGTGCCGGCCGGGAAATACCGGGGGCGCGGAGGGGGCCCCCTGACGGTGAGCCGCCGCGCGCTGCGCAGAAGCACGGACCTTCGATGGTGTCGAATGCGAGCGTAATTCCGCCTGGATGCGGTCCATGGTGCGACCGGTGCATCGGCGAAGACGGGCCTGCGCAATCCCGGCGCGGTCGCGCTCTGCCTCCGGGATGGAAGATTGGCGCGAGCCGCACGGCTCGCGCCTTACTGCGCCGGCTCAGGTCCAGGGGTCGTATTCGTGGATGATGCTGGCGGGATCGCCGTCGAACTCGTCGGCGGTGACGACGCCGTAGCCGAGCTCTCCCTCGAAGAGCACGACGCAAACCATGAGGGTCTTCGCGAGGTCGAATGCGTGCCGCCTGGCGAGATTGAGATTGTACGCCATTGTGCTGGCTCCCGTTGTTCGGCGGGGACCCTTTCCCCGCGCTGACGGGCGCCCGAAATGCTCCGGGGCAGGCCGCAATCACCTTGGAGGCGCAGCCGGAAAGGCCGCATGCGCGCGCATAAGCGGACCCTTTACGGGTTGATGGCGTCAGGCCTGGCGCGGTGCAGAAGGATCAGCGGCCAATGCGCGAGGATGGACCAGCCGCCTCGGGAGCCGGTGTCGTGCAAGATCGTCCCGGTCCACGCTCGGAACCGCGTGAAAGCCAGCCCGAAGTTGCGGACTCAGCAAGGGAGCGCGCGCAGGTCGGCGGAGCACCTGAGGGCGAAGAACCGCCTGTCCGGGAGCAGGTAAACGAGAACGCGCCTTTCAGGCCGAGCAACTCGTGCATGTTGGCGAGCGAGCCCGCGCTCCTGCCGTCCCACAGGACGAAGCCGTAGTCGGCCAGGAAATAGCGGGGGTACGGGGGTGCCCCTCAGGGTGAACGCCGGGCCACATTATGCCCTATCATCTTGCGTCGGCGGCGCGAGCTTACGCGCGCACCTTTGCGACGGCGCTTGACCAAAAGTTTACGCGCGCGCGGCGTCGCGCCGGATGGTGCCGATCCCCTTGGCGGCGGCGAGCGGCTGCTCTCGTCTCGGTCAGCACACTCTGGGCGCGCGTCAAGTAGTGACGCGGATG
>CAVVDM010000001.1:0-42341 GCA_963746885.1 uncultured Alphaproteobacteria bacterium | reverse complement strand
CCGTGCGCCAACCCCGCGAGATCGGGCCGCAGTCTCCGGGAAGGGCAGGGGGTACGCAACTGAAATGCATGCGCCCCCGCGGTTCGCCCCGGTCGATCGCGTGGCGTCGTTGGGCGTCCCCATTTCCGGGAAATCGAGTTATCGTAAACGCGTATTGTAGATGGCTAGGCTGGCGAGGGTGCGACATGCCGACAAGCGACGCCGAAACGGGTGACGCCTACCGCTTCGAATTCACCGCCATCGATGGCGGCGCGTTGCCGCTATCGGCCTGGACCGGGCATCCGGTGCTCCTCGTCAACACCGCCTCCGAATGCGGGTTCACGCCGCAATACCGCGACCTGGAGGCGCTGTGGCTCGAGCGCAAGGAAAAGGGCCTGGTGGTGCTGGGCGTGCCGTCGAACGATTTCGGCGCGCAGGAGCCGGGCTCGGAAGCGGAGATCAAGGATTTTTGCGAGCGCAATTTCGCCGTCACCTTCCCGATGACGGCGAAGCAGACGGTGGTCGGCGGCGGCGCCATCCGCTCTATCGCTGGATCGCGGCCGAGCTGGGCGAAGGCGCCGCGCCGAAATGGAACTTCCACAAATACCTGATCGGGCCGGACGGCGCGCTGGCCGGCGCCTGGCCCTCCAAGGTCGCGCCCAAGATCGCCGGAGATCGCCCGCGCGGTCGACCGCGCGCTGCAGCAGAAATAGGGGCGGGGCGGCATTATTTCTTGTTTTTGCGCGCAGTGGCGATCAGCTGCTTCAGCGCGTCGAGGCTGATCGCGCCGGGCACGATCGTATCGCCGACGATGAAGGCCGGGGTGCCGCCGATGTCGAGCACATTGCCGAGCATCGCGTTCTCCTTGAGCTGAGCTTCGATGTCAGGCGCTTTCATGTCCCGCTTGAGGCGCGCGATGTCGAGCCCGACCGACGCCGCGACCTTGAACACCGCGTCGTCGATCTGGCCGGGCAGCGCCATCATCGCGCGGTGAAACGCGTCATATTTGTCCTGCTTCTTGGCCGCCAGTGCGGCCTGCGCGGCAGCCACCGAGGCCGGCCCCAGCACCGGGAATTCTTTGTAGACGAGCGAGCTCCCGGTCCTGGCGCAGCAGCGATTCCAGCGACGGCTCCACCTGTTGCAATAGGGGCAGCGGTAATCGAAGAACTCGACCAGGGTCACGTCGCCCTTTGGTTGCCGGCGACCGGCGAATTTGGATCGTCGACTTTCCTTTTGTGCGTCTCGAGGGCCTTGGCCTTGTCCCGCGCCTCACCCTTGACCTTTCCTCGGCGGCCTGAAGCGCATCGAGCAGCCCCTCGGGGTGGTTGACGAGGAAATCGCGGACGATCGCCTCGATCGCCTTTTCTGGTCGGGGCTGAACTCGGCCGCCGAGGCGCGGCGGCGAAGGCCGGCGACGACGGCAGAGCCATAAGACAAGGGCGGGTTGCGCAGCAGACAGGACGGCATGGCGCTCTCCGTTGCCGGAAATGGAGGGGTTATTTGTCGAGCTGTTCCGCCTCGCGGCGATTTCTTCGGCGCGGGCATAGGCCGGCGTATTGCGCTTCAGCAACTGCGTCGCGCGCTGGCCTGCTGTATCGCGTCCTTCTTCTTGCCGTTGGTCAGCGCCTTTTCGGCCAGCGAAGCGCAGCCATGCCGAAATCGCCTGTGCGGCCATAAGCGACGGCCAGCAGGTGCCAGACCATGTCTTCGCGGCCCTCGACCCGGCTGGCATCTTCGAGATAGGCGATCGCGCGCTTGTTCAGTGCCGGGTCGTTGCTTTCGATATAGGTCTGGGCCAGCGATATGCGGATCAGCGCCGCTCGCGGCGCCAGCTTCACGGCCTGCTCGTACGGGGGGATCGCCTCGCGGGTGCGACCGTTCTCGAACAGCATCTGGCCCTTGAGCTCCCGTAATAGGGGTTCTTCGGGAAGTCGTGGGTCAGCCCGTCGACCGCCGGCAGCGCCTTGTCGAGCCGGGGATGCGGTAATAGGCGATTGCACGCGCTAACGCGCGTGCTCCGACCGGTCGCTTTCAGGATAGGCCGCAGCGTTGTCGACGGCGTCGAGGAAGGCGTGCAGCTTGACCTGAATCCTCTTCAGCAGCGCGACAAAACCGGGCGGTTCCGGCGCGTTCGAGTAGCGCGATGCGCGACATGATGGCGGACATATTGACCCGCTGCAGGGTCAACGGATGGGTGGTGCCCACTGGTCCCGTCGGTTCGCCCGACAGCGTCTCGTCGCTTTGCAGGATCTCGAAGAATTTCAGCAGGCCGCGCGCCGATAGGCCGGCGCGGTCGAGGAAATTGAGCGCGGCATGGTCGGCCGTCGCCTCCTGGGCAACCGAAAACGCGGGAAGGCGCGCTCGCCGACCCCGGAGGCGGCGACCAGCGGCGCCCCGTTGCCGCCCGCTGCGCCGCGGCGCCGAGCGCCATGGCGATGATCTTCTCGATGCCGGCGTTTTTCATCGCCTGTCAGGCGCAGGACGTGGCCGCCGGCGATATGGCCGGTTTCGTGGGCGATGACCCCGATCAGTTCGTCGGGGGTCGGCCCGCACGATCAGACCGCTGTTGATGAAGATCGCCTGGCCGCCGGCGACAAACGAGTTGATCTGGTGGTCGTTGACGATTAGATGCCGACCCCTCGGGCTCGAGCCCGGCCACGCGCCAGATCGGCGCCGCCAGGGTGCGGATGTCGTTCTCGATCTCGGTGTCGCGTTTGTTCGGGTCGGCTCGCGACGGTTGGGCGCAGGAATACAGCGCGACCAACGCGACGATTACCAGGACAACCCGCAGCGCACGAGCCGGCAGCGCCGCGCTCAACCTGCTCCCCGGCTGTGCCGCCTCACAGTGCGGGAAGGGGCGGCTGACCCGACGCGCGCGCGGCATCGACGGCGATGGCGGCATTCGCGCGGCGGCCCGCCTCACGACCGCCCGGGTCACGCCTGCGTCAGCCGCTGCCACCAGCCGCGGCGCGGGTTCGCCGGCTTTTCCGTACAGTGTGGATATCCCGGCGGGAGCGGCGCGGGCCGGTCGGCTCGTCCGCGGCGCGGGTTCGGCCTCCGGCGTGTCCTCCCCGTTCGGGAATGAAGGTAGTCGGCGCGGCCGCCTCTGCTTGTTCGAGCGCAGGCTCCGCGGGGCCGGCGGCAAAGGGGATGTCATCTTCCGCCTCGCCAGGCTCGGCGGGCGGGGTGCGGTGCGGGCTCGGGCTGTGCACGGCGACGGGCGGTCGCCGCGCCTTTTCCGGCGCCCGTTCGGTGGCGCTGGCGAACGGGATGCCCTCTTCCGCTTCGGCGGTCGGCGCGGTGCGGCCTCTTTTCGTGTTCTCGGGCTCGCGCATCGATGCCGGTTCTTCCAAATCGCCGGCGAACGGCGCCAAGCTGGCCGTCTCGACCCACGGGATTCGGCGGCCCAGGTTTCCAGGTCGGCGGCGACTTCTCGCCCTCAATTCCTCGCCGTCTCCTGCCGGCAAACCACATTCTCGACCGTTTCCCCCGCAACCCGTGGACGCACCTGCTCCGCCGCATCCTCGCGGCGGCCGCGCCAGCGGCCGCCGCGGCGGCCGCGTCGTCGGCGGCGGCGCTCGGCCTCGGTTTCGGGCTCGGCCACCTCGGCATCGTGGGCGGTGGCCGCCCTCTCCGACGCTTCTAGCGCGTCGCCCATTTGTTGCCGCGCGGCGGCGCGGCCGGGCGCCGGCCACACTCGCGCGGCTCATCGCCCCGCCGCGGCCGGCGGCGGCGGCGGCGGCGGCGGCGGGCCGCGTTCGTCCTCCTTGCCTGGTCCAGAGGGGGGCGAGGGGGGGGGGGGGCGCGGCCCCGCCGCGCGCAGCCCCTCGCGGCCTCCTCCTCCGCCTCCTCATCGTCCTCTGCGATCTCGGCCGGCGGCGGCGCGGCGCGCGGCTGGGCGCTTCGCCGGCGCCGTAGGCGCGCGACCGTTCGAGGCGGAAACTCGGCGGGATCAGCGTGTCGTCCGCGCCACCATGACCTGCAGGCCGTAGCGCGCTCGATCTGGGTCAGCAATTCGCGCTTTTGGTTGAGGATGTAGAGCGCCACGCTGGTCGGCACATAGACGCAGATTTCGGCCGAGCGGCGGCGGATGCCTTCCTCCTCGATCTGCCGCAGCACGTAGAGCGCGGTGGATTCGACCGAGCGGATCGAGCCGGTGCCGGCGCAATGCGGGCAGGGCAGCGTCGAGGCCTCGGCGAGCGACGGCCGCAGCCGCTGCCGCGACATCTCCAACAGCCCGAACGCGCTGATGCGGCCGACCTGGATGCGGGCGCGGTCGTTCTTCAACGCGTCTTTCAGTCGGCGTTCGACCGCGACCTGGTTGCGGTGCTCCTCCATGTCGATGAAGTCGATGACGATGAGGCCGGCGAGGTCGCGCAGCCGCAATTGCCGTGCGATCTCGTCGGCGGCTTCGAGGTTGGTGCGGGTCGCCGTCTCCTCGATGTTGCGCTCGCGGGTCGAGCGGCCCGAATTGATGTCGATCGCGACCAGCGCCTCGGTCTGATTGATGACGACGTAGCCGCCCGAGCGCAGCTGCGCGACCGGCGAGTGGATTGCGTCGATCTGGCTTTCGATCTGGAAGTGGTGGAACAGCCCGATCTGTGCCTCGCGGACGGCTGCACCCGCTTGGCGTGGCTCGGCATCAGCGTGCGCATGAACGCCTTTGCGGTCTTGTAGCCCTCCTCGCCCTCGACCAGCACCTCGTCGATGTCGCGGGTATAAAGGTCGCGAATCGAGCGCTTGATCAGATTGCCTTCCTCGTAGATCAGCGCCGGCGCGGTCGATTTGAGCGTCAGCTCGCGGATCTCGTTCCACAGCCGCAGCAGGTATTCGTAATCGCGCTTGATCTCGGGCTTCGAGCGCTCGGCCCCGGCGGTGCGCACGATGACGCCCATGCCTTCCGGGATCTCCAGCTCTTCGAGGATGTCCTTGAGGCGGCGGCGGTCGGCGATGCTGGTGATCTTGCGCGACACGCCGCCGCCGCGATTGGTGTTCGGCATCAGCACGCAATAGCGCCCGGCGAGCGAGAGATAGGTGGTCAGCGCCGCGCCCTTGTTGCCGCGCTCCTCCTTGCCGACCTGCACCAGCATGATCTGGCGGCGCTTGATGACCTCCTGGATCTTGTAATGCCGCGACGGCTGGGTGCGCCGGCGCTCCGCATCGGCCTCCTCGACCTCTTCGACCTCGTCGCCGCCGAACGTCTCGACGCTCGACCGCTCGATGCCCTCCGAATCGTCCACCTCCAGCATCGACGCCCCGCTTTCGGCGGTGCCGTTGCCTTCCTCGTCGAGAACTCCTGGTCTTCCGCCATCTCGCCAATTTCCGCGGCGATCAGGGTGTCCTCGGAGGCTCGCAGCGCCATTGCCACCGGTTCTGCGCGCGTCCCCTCCCAGGAGCCGGGCGGCGACGCCGCCGAATCCTGCCAGAACCCGACCCCGAGTTCCTCATCGCGGATTTCGTCGTCAGTCAAATCGCCGGGCGGCACCGTCTCGATGACCTCCGCCGCGGGCAGCGCGGGTTCGGCAGGCGCGGCCACCGGGCCGTTTGCCTCCGGCTCGTCATGGCGCGGCGGTTCGTCGGCGCCGGATGGCGCTTCCGCGCTCGGCCAGCCGGGTTCGTCGTCCGTGGCGCCAGGCTCGGCGTCCCCTGCGCCGCTCTGCGGGATTCAGGACCGGCTCGGGCAGCGCCGTCGCCAGCGGCACAGCGTCCTCGGCCTCGCCGTTCTCCCACTCGGCATGGTCGTTTTCCGACGCTGGCTCGGGATCGCCCGGCCGTCGGTCGCTTACCGGGATCCGGTAATAGTCGGGGTGGATCTCGCTGAATGCGAGAAACCCGTGTCGATTGCCCCCGTAGTCGACGAAGGCGGCCTGCAGAGACGGCTCGAACTCGCGTCACCTTGGCTAGGTAGATGTTGCCTTTGACCTGTTTTTTTGTGGACAACTCGAAATCGAACTCTTCGAGACGCTGGCCGCTGGTTACGACAACCCGGGTTTCTTCGGGGTGGGCGGCGTCGATGAGCATGCGCTTTGGCATTCGGGCGGGACTCCCAGGCGCGCGGCTGCGGCAGCCGTCAAGGCGGCCGGCGGCGCGGTGCTGTGTGGCAGGAAGCTGGTTGGAAGCAAGCCGGGGGCGTTTGAGATCATAGCGTCGCGGAAATTGGTGATCGGCGTCGCGTCAACAAACACGCTCGACTTAGGGTTCATACGACATGCATCGCCCGGCGCTGCGACCCGGTGCGGCGGCAAGCAGCTTGCCGATAAGGCGGGTGTGCGTCGCAACGCCGCCGGACACGCGCCCGGCTGGCGGATTCGCATGTGACAATGTACCCCGCAAAGCCCATCACCACAATGTTTTTCCTTGCTATCCGCTGGCGGGCTCGGCGGCGCAATAGGTGGAACAGACGGGTGCCGCACGGTGCGGCTGGCGAAAACCGCCTTGGAATAGCCACGAGCTTGGAGCATAAGGTGCGCCGCCGCGCGGGGGCGAGGGAGCAGGCCCCTCGCTCGGATGAATTAGGTGACCCGAGCGAGCCAAGCACGAGGAGCCTGCGCGGTTGCGCGTGATGGTCAAGCTCGTCCGATTTCTATTCGTTTGCATCGTGCTGGTCGCAATCGCCGGTGGTGTGTTCGCCGGGGTGACGATCTGGTATTTCGGTCGCGACCTGCCGGATTACCAGCAGTTGGCATACTACCAGCCGCCGATCACGACGCGCGTTCACGCCGGAGATGGCAGGCTGCTTGCCGAATACGCGACCGAGCGCCGCGTTTTCGTCCCGATCGCGGCCATCCCGAAACGCGTTATCCGGGCGTTCCTGTCGGCCGAGGACAAGAATTTCTACAGCCATCACGGGGTCGACCCGCTGTCGATTCTGCGGGCGGCGGTGACCGACATCGGGCGCTGGCGCGGCAAGCGGCGGCCGATCGGCGCCTCGACGATCACCCAGCAGGTCGCCAAGAACATGCTGCTGTCGAACGAGTTGTCGATCAGCCGCAAGATCAAGGAGATTTTGCTGGCCACCCGAATCGACGAGGCATTGCCGAAAGACCGGATTCTCGAGCTCTATCTCAACGAAATTTATCTCGGGGCGGGGGCGTACGGGGTCGCCTCGGCGGCGCTGACCTATTTCGACAAGCCGCTCGGTCAGCTGAGCCTGGGCGAGGCGGCGTTTCTCGCCGGCCTGCCGAAGGCGCCGAACAACTACAGCCCGACGCGGTTCCCGCAGGCGGCCAAGGCGCGCCGCGACTGGGTCCTCGACCGCATGATGGAAGACGGCTATGCGAGCGCGGCTGAGGTGGCGCAGGCCAAGGCGGAGCCCCTGGCGGTACACCACCGCGAGGAGGCCGAGACCGTCAGCGCGCCGTATTTCGCCGAGGAGGTGCGCCGCCAGCTGTTGGCGCGCTATGGCGAGAAAACGCTCTACGAGGGCGGATTATCGGTGCGCACCAGCCTCGATCCGGCGATGCAGGCGGTCGCCGACAAGGCGCTGCGTGCCGGCCTCGTCGCCTACGATCGGGCGCGCGGCGGCTGGCGCGGCGCGGTAGGGCATATCGAGCCGGGTGCGGGCTGGCCGCACCGGCTCGCCGCCGAGCCCGTGCCGGCGGGCGCCGCGACGGCCGGCTGGCAGCTCGCGGTGGTGCTGCACACCGAAGGTGACGGCGCGGAGATCGGGCTCAAGGAGGGTGAAACCGGGCATATCCCGTTCGCGCAAATGCGCTGGGCGCGGCCGCTGCACGATGATGGCTCGCTCGGTCCGACGCCGCGCCATGCTGCCGATGTGGTGAAACCGGGCGATCTCGTGCTCGTCGAGAAGCTGGCGGCCGATGCCGGCAAGCCCGCTTCCCGGCACGGCGGGGTGCGGCGGGCGGCGGCCGATCAGTACGATTTGTGCCAGATTCCCGACGTTTCCGGCGCGCTCGTCGCGATCGACCCGCACACCGGTCGGGTGCTGGCGATGAGCGGCGGCTTCAGCTTCGAGCTCAGCCAGTTCAATCGGGCCACCCAGGCAAAGCGGCAGGAGGGGTCGTCGATCAAGCCGTTCGTCTACCTGACGGCGCTTGAACACGGGTTCACCCCGTCCACCCTGATCCTCGACGGCCCGATCGCGCTCTATCAGGGGCCGGGGCTGCCGCTCTGGGAGCCGCACAATTACGAGGACAGATTCCGCGGACCGACCACGATGCGGGTCGGACTCGAACATTCGGTCAACGTCATGGCGGCCCGCACCGCGGCGATCGTCGGGATCGATGCCGTGGCCGACACGGTCGAGAAATTTGGCATCATGGACCACATGCCGCGTGAGTACTCGATGTCGCTCGGAGCGGGCGAGACCACCCCGCTGCGCCTGACCGCCGCCTATGCGATGCTCGACAATGGCGGGAAGCGCATCACCCCGACCCTGATCGACCGGGTGCAGGACCGCAACGGCAAGACGATCTACCGCGCCGACACCCGCCCGTGCGAGGGCTGCAATAACGTCGAGTGGCAGCATCAGAAGGTGCCGGTCATCCCCGATACGCGCGAGCAGATCGCCGATCCGGCCTCGGCCTTTCAGGTCGTCTCGATGCTTGAGGGCGTGGTGCAGCGCGGCACCGGGTTCGCCGTGCGCGCGGTCGGCAAGCCGATCGCCGGCAAGACCGGAACCACGAGCGATTTTCAGGACGCCTGGTTCGAGGGGTTCGCTCCCGATCTCGCGGCCGGGGTGTATGTCGGCTATGACGACCCGATGTCGCTCGGCCGCGGCGAGCAGGCTGCCGTCGTGGCGGCCCCGATCTTTCGCGATTTCATGATTGCGGCGCTGAAGGACGAGCCGGCGACCGAGTTTCGCATCCCGCCCGGGGTGCAGCTCTACCGGGTCAACCCGGCGAGCGGCCTGCCGCCCGGCCCGCACGAGGCGGCGATCTGGGAAGCCTTCAAGACCGGCACCGGGCCGACCACCAATCGCGATCTCGGGCTGCAGGGGCTGCGGAATGGGGACGCCACGGCGCAGAACGCCGGAATGCCCGACGCGGCAACGCCGGACGCGACACCCCCGGTCGCCCTGCCGACCCGTGAAATTCCGGCGAGCGGCACCGGCGGGCTCTATTAATCACTATATTAGCGTTGGTTCTGTTAACGGGGCGAGGAGCGAGACATGCGCGCCGAAACGCAGGCAGTCGTCGACGACATAAATAAGTCGTTGGCGCTGCTGAGGAGGCATCTTTGACTGGGAGGTTGCCAACCGGCGCCTCGCCGAGCTGAACGCCAAGGCGGAAGATCCCAAGCTGTGGGATGATTCGGCGGCGGCGCAGGCGGTATTACGCGAGCGCACCAAGCTCGAGCGGGCGATCGACGGCTATCGCCGGATCGAACGCGGGGTCGCGGAGGCGGTCGAGCTGATCGAACTCGGCGACGCCGAGGGCGATGCCGCGGTCGTCGCTGACGCCGAGGCAAGCCTCGACGCTTTGCACGCGGAGGTGCAGCGGCGCGAGGTCGAGAGCCTGCTGTCGGGCGAGGCCGACGCCAATGACTGCTATCTTGAAGTCCACGCAGGCGCTGGCGGCACCGAAGCGCAGGACTGGGCCGAGATGCTGCTGCGCATGTATGTGCGCTGGGCCGAGGACCACGACTACAAGGTCGAATGGCTCGAGGAGAGCGCCGGCGACGGCGCCGGCATCAAATCGGCGACGGTGCGGATCAACGGTCCCGACGCCTATGGCTGGCTGAAGACCGAAAGCGGCGTGCATCGGCTGGTGCGCATCTCGCCGTTCGAACTCGGCGGCGCGGCGCCACACCAGCTTCGCCTCGGCCTGGGTCTATCCGGTGATCGACGACAAGATCGAGATCGCGATCAACGACAAGGATCTGCGCATCGATACCTATCGGGCATCGGGTGCCGGCGGGCAGCACGTCAACAAGACCGATAGCGCGATCCGCATCACCCACCTGCCGACCAACATCGTCGTGCAATGCCAGAGCGAGCGCTCGCAGCACCAGAACCGGGCGCATGCTTTCGCGATGCTGCGCGCCCGGCTCTACGAGGCCGAGTTGCAGAAACGGGAGGATGCGGTCGACGCGATGAACGCCAGCAAGACCGATATCGGCTGGGGCCATCAGATCCGTTCCTACGTGCTGCAGCCCTATCAGATGGTCAAGGACCTGCGCACCGGGGTCGAAACCGGCAACCCCTCGGCGGTGCTCGACGGCGACCTCGACCGTTTTCTGGCGGCGGCGCTGGCGCAGCGCATCGAAGGCGCCGACGCGCTGGCGGGCGGGGGATAGGATGCCGAAACCCTTGAGGGGCGAAATGCCGGGGGCTAGGGTGGCGCCGCAGCGATGGGCCGGGAGATGAGCGACAAGCCGAGCGGGCCGATCATCGACTACCTGACGCAGTCGCGCGATGCGGTGGCGGCAGCGATTGCCGACCCCGGCTTTGTCCAGACGATCGCCGCGATTGCCGACCGGATCGCCGCCGCACTTGCCGCCGGGCACAAGGTCATGTTCGCCGGCAATGGCGGTAGCGCCGCCGATGCGCAGCACCTCGCCGGCGAGATTCTCGGACGGTACAACTACGACCGCGCCCCGGCCGCGGCGCTGGCGCTGACCACCGACAGCTCGGTGTTGACGGCGATCGCCAACGATTACGGCTACGACAGCGTCTTCGAGCGCCAGGTGCAGGGGCTGGGCCGGCCGGGCGACGTGCTGGTCGCGATCTCTACTTCCGGGCGCTCGCCGAACATCCTGAGGGCGCTGACGGCAGCGCGGGCGTGCCGTGTCGTCGCGATCGGTCTTACCGGCCGCGGCGGCGGCGATATGCCGGCGCTGTGCGATTTGTGCCTGCGCGCGCCGGCGGACGCGACGCCGCTGATCCAGCAGCTGCACATCATCGCCGGGCATATCGTCTGCGGCCTGGTCGAGGAGCGCTTGTTTCCGCGTCGGGACAGGCCGGCGGACCTCGCCGCCGTCGCCGGCTGATCCCACCCAGCCCGATCCCACCAAGCAAGGAGAGAAACATGGCGGCGAGTTTGCGCAATGCCGCGCGCGAGCGGCTCGATGCCGGCGGACTGGCGCTCGGCGTGATCCTGCGCCAGGCGCGCACGGTCGACGTCGCGCCGATCATGAAATCCTGCGGCTTCGACTGGCTGTTCCTCGATCTCGAGCATAATTCGATGGACCTCGACACCGCGGTGCAGATCGCGGTTGCGGCGCTCGGCGCCGGCATCGCGCCGGTGGCGCGGGTTCCGGCCGGGCAGTTGTGGCTGGCGACGCGGTTTCTCGACGGCGGCGGGCTCGGCATCGTCGTGCCGCATGTCGATACGCCCGAGGAGGCGCACAAGGTCGCGCCGGCATTGCGCTATCCGCCGCTCGGGCATCGCTCGGTGGCCGGCGGATTGCCGCATTTCGGCTATGAGAAGGTCGGGCTGGCCGAGACCTGCGCGGCGATCAATGCGGCGACCTTCGTCACCGTCATGCTGGAAACCCCGACGGCGATCGCCAATGCCGACGCCATCGCGGCGGTGCCGGGCATCGACTGCCTGCTGATCGGCACCAACGATTTGGCGATGGAGCATGGCATCCCGGCCGCCTTTGCCGACCCGCGCATCGTCGCCGCCTATCAGGCGGTATGCGACGCCTGCCGGGCGCATGGCAAGTTTGCCGGCGTCGGCGGCATCGCCGACGAGGCGTTGCTGCGCCGCTATATCGGCATGGGCGTGCGCGTCGTCCTGCCGGGCAGCGACCTCAGCTTCATGGCCGCCGCCGCGAGCGCGAGCGCCGCCACGATGCGCGCCTGCCTCTGAGCGACGGGACGCGGTCCGACCCGGCGGCCGAGAACCCCGCGCCGCAACAGCAAGCCGCGCCACCCCTCGCGCTGCACCAGCCCGACGTGCTGCGCGGCATCCTGCTGATGTGCGCCGGCGTGTCGATGTTCCCGTTCATGAACACCGCGGTGAAGCTGCTCGGCGCGCGCTACCCGGTTGGCGAGATCGTCTGGGCGCGCTTTACCGGCCATCTGATCGTGATGCTGCTGGTGTTTCTGCCGCATCACGGCTGGCGGCTGCTGGCGACCCGTCGCCCGGCGGTGCAGATCGCCCGCTCGCTGTTGATGCTGGTCAGCAACGTGATTTTCGTCATCGCGATCGCCCGGGTGCCGCTTGCCACCGCCTCGGCGATCGGCTTTACCGCGCCGCTGATCGTCACCGCGCTGTCGGTGCCGCTATTGCACGAGAGCGTCGGGATCCGGCGGTGGAGCGCGGTCGTGGTCGGCTTTGCCGGCGCGCTCCTGGTGATTCGCCCGGGGATCGGCCTGGAAAATCCCGCCGTGCTGCTGTTGCTGGTGTCGTCGGCGGCCTATGCGGTCTATCAGATCGCGACCCGCTGGGTCAGCTTTTACGACGAGGCGGCGACCGGCATCGTGTTTACCGCGCTGCTCGGTTCGCTGATTATGAGCGTCGTGCTGCCGTTCATCTTTGTGTGGCCGCGCGGCCTGCTCGATTTCGCGCTGTTCGGCGCGCTCGGCGTTCTTGGCGGCGCCGGGCATTACCTGGTGATCCGCGCCTTTCAGTACGGCCCGGCCGCGGTCATCGCGCCCCTCGGCTATGTCGAGCTGATCGGCACGGCGAGCCTGGGCTATGCGGTCTTCGGCAATTTCCCCGATCTGTGGACCTGGATCGGGGCGGCGATCATCATAGCGTCGGGCATCTATATCGCGGTCCGCGAGCGCAAGCGGCGCGTCGTCGGACGAATCTGAAGACGGAGGGTCGAGCGTGGATTTCACCATCCCCGACGAGCTGGTCGAATTGCGGGAGCGCACCGAGCGCTTTGTTTGCGAGCACATCATGCCCCGCGAGAAAGATCCGCGGCAGACGCAGCACGGGCCGACCGAGGCATTCCGGCTGGAACTGGTGGCGCTGGCGCGCCGGGCGGGGCTGGTGTCGCCGCATGTCGGGCGCGAGTGGGGCGGGCTGGGGCTCGACCATCGCGGCAAGGCGGTGGTGTTCGAGGCGGCCGGCTATTCGCCGCTGGCGACGATCGCGATGAACATCTTCGCCCCCGACGAAGCCAACATGCACCTGTTGGAGCAGGTCGCCGAGGCGCGGCAGAAGGAGGAATGGCTGCGCCCGCTGGCCTCGGGTGCGATCCGCTCGTGCTTTATGATGACCGAGCCGGCGCCCGGCGCCGGTGCCGACCCGTCGATGCTGCTGACGACGGCGCGGCGAGACGGCAGCGATTTCGTGATCGACGGCGAGAAATGGCTGATTACCGGCGCGATCGGCGCCGAGTTTGCGATCATCATGGCCCGCAACGACAGCGATGCGCTCGGGCCGGCCGGGGCGACGATGTTCCTCGCGCCGATGAGCGCGCCGGGGATCCACATCGAACGGGTGCTCGACACGCTCGACCAGTACATGACCGGCGGCCATGCCGTGATCCGGCTCGACGGGCTGCGCGTGCCGGAGAGTGCGGTGCTGGGCAAGGTCGGGCAGGGCTTTCGCTATGCCCAGGCGCGTCTCGCCCCGGCCCGCCTGACCCATTGCATGCGCTGGCTCGGCGCCGCCCGCCGCGCCCACGACATCGCGACGGACTACGCGCGCCGCCGCAGCGCCTTCGGCAAGCCGTTGGGCGAGCACGAGGGGGTCGGCTTCATGCTGGCCGACAACGAGATGGACCTGCACACCAGCCGGCTCGTCATCTGGCACGCCGCCTGGGTGCTCGACCAGGGCGAGCGCGGCCGCCACGAATCGAGCATGGCCAAGGTGATCTGTTCGGAGGCGATCTGGCGCGTCGTCGACCGCTCGATGCAGATCCTCGGCGGCCTCGGCATCACCGACGACACGATCGTCGCCCGCCTGTTCCGCGAGGTGCGCCCCTTCCGCATCTACGACGGTCCCTCCGAAGTCCACCGCTGGTCGATCGCCCAGCGCGTACTGAGGACAGGCGGAACAACATAGGGAGGAAGGCCATGACGACGACAACGATCGACGAAATTGCCGACGGCATCTATCGCATCTCCAGCCCGGTCGAGATACCGGGCGCCGGCGGGTTCTCGTTCAACCAATATCTCGTCGCCGACGACGCGCCGCTCTTGTTTCACATCGGCATGCGCGGCCTGTTTCCGCAGGTGCGCGACGCGATCGCGCGCGTGCTGCCGGTCGCCAGCCTGCGCTACCTCGCGTTTTCGCATTTCGAGGCCGACGAATGCGGCGCGCTCAACCAGTTTCTCGCCGCGGCGCCGGCAGCCCAGCCGCTGTGCGGCCAAATCGCCGCGATGGTGTCGATCAACGACTATGCCGACCGGGCGCCGCGCGGCCTCGCCGACGGCGAGGCGGTGGCGCTTGGCCGCCACAGCGTGCGGTGGCTCGACTCGCCGCACCTGCCGCACGCGTGGGACTGCGGCTTCATGATGGAGGATTCCACTGCCACGCTGTTGTGCGGCGATCTCTTCACGCAGGGCGGGGCGGACAACCCGCCGCTCACCGAGGCCGACATCCTCGGGCCGAGCGAGGCGTTCCGCCATCATCTCGACTATTACGCCCATGCCAAGGATACGCGGGCAAAGCTCGAACGGCTCGCGGCCCTCACTCCGACGACGCTCGCCTGCATGCATGGCAGCGCCTGGCGGGGCGACGGCGCAGCACTGCTGCGCGCGCTTGCCGACAGCGTCGAGCGCGGCTGACTCCCTCGCTCGGCCGGCCTCGGGCGTCAGCCGAGCTTCTTGGTCATCAAGTAGCGGGTGACGCCGGGCGGGGCGCAGTCGAGGGTCGCGGCGGTCTCGTAGCCCTGTTTCTGGTAGAAGCCGCGCGCCTGGATTTCGAGGGTGTTGAGCGTCACGCGGGTGCAGCCCCTGCGCCTTCCCTCCACCTCCGCCATTGCCAGGAGGCGGCTGCCGAGGCGGCCCCGGCGTAGCGCTTGGGGCAGGAAGAAGCGATCGACGCGGAGCTGGCCGAGATAGCTGCCGCCATAAAGCCCGCCGATGACCTTGCCCGAAGCCGGATCGGTGACGAACACGGCGAGCGGCCGGTAGTCGTCACGGCCGGCCTGGCTCGTGTTGTAGGCGCGCAGGCCCTCCTGGACGACCGCGGTGTCCGCCGGATCCGGCGCGGCGGTCACGATGATTTTCGGCTCGGACTTGTCTGACATGACGTGATCCCTAAAGCGGCGGGCGGCGTTCGGGCTGGGTCGCCTCGAAGGCGCGGGCGGCGCGCAATACGCGGTCTTCGGCGTAAAGCGGCCCGACGATCTGCAGGCCGATCGGCAAGCCGGCGCGGGTCAGCCCGCACGGCACGCTGGCGGCCGGCTGGCGCGTCAGGTTGAACGGATAGCTGAACGGCGACCAGTCGATCCAGTTGTGTTCGGTGGCGGGGTCGTTGAGGTCCTGGCCGACCGGCAGGGCCGGCACCGGCATCATCGGCGTCAGCAGCAGATCGTAGCGCTGGTGAAACTCCGCCATGCGCCGGCCGAGCGCGGTGCGTGCCATGTCGGCGGCGACATAGTCGGGGCCGCTGACCCGCCCTCCTTGGGCCACAACCTCGATCAGGCCGGGATCGCACAGCGCGCGCCGCTCGGCCGGAAAGCTCGACAGCACGTGCGCCGCGCCGGCTGCCCACAGGGTCAGCAGCACCTCGCGCGGCGACGGAAAGATCGCCCCGATCTGGTCGACTGTCGCGCCCAATTCCTCGAAATGCCGCGCCGCCGCGGCGCAGCTTGCAGCGATCTCGGGGTCTACCTTGGCGTAGCCGAGATCGGGGCTGTAGGCGATGCGCCAGCCCTTCACCCCGCCGTCGATGCCGTCGAGATAGATCCGGCTCTCGGGCGGCAGCGCGTAGGGGTCGCGGTGGTCGGGCCGCGCCAGCATGTTGAGCATCAATGCCGCGTCGCGGACGCTGCGCGTCATCGGCCCGACATTCGATAACAGGCCCATCGGCGAGGGCGGATGGGCCGGCACCCGGCCGAATGTCGCCTTGATGCCGAAAATGCCGGTGAAGGAGGACGGAATGCGGATCGAGCCGGCGCCGTCGGTGCCGATATGCAACGGCGCGATGCCGGCGGCGCAGGCGGCGGCTGCCCCGGCGCTGCTGCCGCCCGGGGTGCGCGCGAGGTTCCACGGGTTGCAGGTGATGCCGGTCAACGGCGAATCGCCGATCGCCTTCCAGCCGAATTCGGGCGTCGTCGTCTTGCCGAGGATGACCGCGCCCGCCTCGCGCAGACGCGCCACCGCCGGGCTGTCCTCGGTGTCCGGCACCGCCTCGACAAGGCGCGAGCCGCGTCGCGTCGGAAAGCCGCGCATCAGCACGATGTCCTTGATCGTCGCCGGCACGCCGTCGAGCGGTCCCAACGGCTCGCCCCTGGCCCAGCGCTGCTCGGAAGCGCGCGCCGCCTCGAGCGCGCCGTCGCGGTCGATCACGCAGAAGGCGTTGAGCCTGGGCTGCAGCGCGTCGAGCCGCGCGAACAGCGCCTGGCAGACTTCGACCGGCGACAGCACCTTGCTGCGATAGCGCCCGAACAGCTCGAGCGCCGAGGCATACGCGATATCAAGACTGCTCGCCATGGGTCCTCCGCAAGCGACAGGGTTCGGCTCAGCGATACCGTTGGCCGCGTGAGCGGGTGACGGCGGCGTAGACCAGCCGGCGCGACAGGTAGCGGTAGTTGAGCCGCTGGTCCGGCGCCGCCAGCATCAGGACGACGGCCATCTGCTCCTGCGGGTCGATCCAGAAATAGGTGCCGAAGGCGCCGCCCCAGAAAAATTCGCCGACCGAGCCCGGCACCGGCGAGCGGCCCTGCTCCTTGCGCACAGCGAAGCCGAGCCCGAAGCCGTGTCCCATCTCCGGCACCGGCGCGAGCGCGCCGAAGCGCGAGCGGGTCGTCGCGCTGTAGGCGATGTCGGGCGGCAGGTGGTCGGCGGCTCATCAGCGCGACGGTCTTCGGCGCCAGCAGGCGCACCCCGTCGAGTTCGCCGCCGTTCAGCAGCATCTGGCAGAAGCGCACATAGTCGGCAGCCGTCGAGACGGCGCCGCCGCCGCCCGACTGCCAGCGCGCGGGCTTCGCGACGTTGCGCATCGGCGGGCGCTTGCCGGTCGCCGGATCGGCCTGCGGCTCGGCAACCCGCGCCACGCGCTCGCCGGTCGCGGCAAAGCCGGTATCGACCATGCCGAGCGGGCCGGTGATGCGCTCGGCAAATACCTCGCCCAGCGGCTTGCCGGCTGCCACCTCGACGACGCGGCCGAGCACGTCGGTCGACATGCTGTATTCCCAGGTGGTGCCCGGCTCGAACATCAACGGCAGCTTGCCGAGCTTCGCGGTGAGGTCGGCGTTGGTCTGGTTTTCGTCGCGCAGGCCGGCGTCGCGCCACAGCATCTGCACCGGCGAGTCGCCGAAATCGGCATAGGTCAGGCCCGAGGTGTGGCGCATCAGATCCTGCACGGTCATTGTGCGCTGCGCCTTCTTGCGCTCGACCCCGACCGTCATCTCGGCGAATTCCGGCAGGTAGTTCGCCACCGGCGCGGCGATTTCGAGCCGCCCCTCCTCGGCCAGCATCATCGCCGCCGACCGAGACGATCGGCTTGGTCATCGAGGCGATGCGGAAGATCGCGTCCGGCGTCATCGGCGCCGCGGCCTCGCGGTCGCGAAACCCGAAGGTCTCGGCAAAGCCGATCCGCCCGCCGCGTGCGATCGCCAGCACGAGGCCCGGGATCGCCTTGCGCTCGACATCCTGCCGGATGACCGCGGCGAGGCGCTCCAGCCGCGCCGACGACAGCCCGACCTGCTCCGGGCTTTCTGCCCGCGGCAATCCCAATGCATTCATGGTCCTAATCTCCCCAATCCCACTCGCTTCGTCATCCAGGCTCAAATCACGCCGTCGGCTTTCAGCGCCGCCAGCTCCGCGGCCGACAGGCCGAGCCAGCTACCATAGATTTCGGCGTTGTGCTGGCCGATCGTCGGGCTGGCCGCTGCCGGCGCCTTGGCGAGCCCGTGCAGGCGCAACGGCGAGGTCGGCAGCGTGATCGGGCCGAGTTCCGGGTGCTCGATGTCGACCAGCATGCCGCGCTCGTGCATGTGCGCGTCGTGCATGACCTCGGGCGCGGTGCGCACCGGGGCGCTCGGCACGCGGCTGGCCTTGAGGCGGGCGAACAGCTCCATCTTCGGCAGCGTGCGCGTCCATTCGGTCACGACCGCGTCGGTCTCGTCCATATGGGCGATGCGGTCGGCATTGGTGGCGAAGCGCGGATCCTGGCCCAATTCCTCGCGGCCCATGACCTTGATCAGGTTCTTCCAATGCCCCTCGGTGACGCAGTGGATCGCGGCATGGCCATCGGCGCAGGGATAGACGTTGTAGGGCGCGGTCGACAGCCCGGCCTGGCGGTTGCCGGTGCGCGGCGGCGGGTTGCCGGTGCGGTGATAGTATTCGAAGCTCGAAGCGAGGCTCGAATACACCGCCTCCTGCATCGCCACCTCGACGAGCCGGCCTTCTCCACTGGCCTTGCCGCTGCGGTCGCGGTCGTAGAGCGCGGTCAGGATCGCGCCGTAGAGGTGGATGCCGCCCATGAAATCAACCAGGGTCGGGCCGGCCTTCGTCGGCGGCCCGTCGGGCGCACCGGTCACGCTCATAATTCCCGAGGCGGCCTGGATCGTCAGGTCCATCGCCAGATTGTCGCGGTCGGGGCCGCTGATGCCAAAGCCGGTGCCGGTGGCGTAGACGAGGCGCGGGTTGATCGCGTGCAATACATTCCAGCCGATGCCGAGATCGTCCATCGTGCCCGGCGAGAAATTTTCCAGCAGCACGTCGGCTCGCCGTACCATCTCGAACAAGAGTTCACGACCGCGCGGATGCTTCAGGTTGAGCGTCACCGCGCGCTTGTTCTGGTTGAGCATCGCAAAGGGCAGGGTGGCGCTGGTGCCCGGGCGGGCGCGGCGGCGCAGCGGCTCGCCGGTCAGGGGCTCGATCTTGATCACGTCGGCGCCGTTCTTGGCAAGCAGCAAGGTCGCATACGGGCCCTGAAAGATCTGCCCGAAATCGATGACGACGAGCCCGGCCAGGGGCAGCCGTCCCGACCCTTCCGCGACACTCGCCATCGGCCCTCTCCCTTGCCTCGCCCGATTGTGCCCGGGCGCGGCGACCCGGCGCAAGCCGGCGCTTGCCGGTTGTCCGCCGGCGACGGATCATGGGCGCCGTTCGGCGGGAGAGCGCGATGGAAACGGTCAGGACGGGCGGGTGTCTGTGCGGCGCGGTGCGCTACGAATTCGACGGGCGAGCCGCTGTTTTCGCTGCAATGCCATTGCCGCGACTGCCAGCGCTCGAGTGGCACCGCCTATATCGCGGCGATGCGCGTGCCGGCAGCCGGCTTCCGCATCACCAAGGGGACGCCGAAGCGCTATATGGCGAAATCGGACGCCGGCAACGAGATCGCGCGGGTGTTCTGCGGCGAGTGCGGCTCGCCGCTCTATGTCCAGGTGTCGACCCGGCCCGACATCGTCGGCCTGCGCGTCGGCACGCTCGACGACCCGAGCGTCTTCCGGCCCGAGGCCGACATCTTCGTCAAGAGCGCCCAGCCCTGGGACCACATGGACCCGGCCCTGCCGAAATACCCGACCTACCCGCCCGGCAAATCCTATTCGCGGTAGGATTTTTCCTCGACGATCTCGGAGCCGGTCAGTTCGTTGATCTGCCGCTTGACGGCGGCGCGGCGGTCGTTCTCGCGGTAGACGCTGCGCGCCAGCGCGACGAAGCGGGTGTCGAACTGTCCGGCGCGCTCCCGCGCGCGCAGGTCGTCCTCGATCTGCCACAGGCGGCGGTTGATTTCGTGCAGTTCGGCGTAAAGCGCGTCCAGTTCGGGCGACGGCACCACCTCGCGCCGGCGCAATGCAGCGAGCGCGGCCAGTTCGTGCATCACGTTGGCGCGCCTCGCCGGGTCGGCGATCGCCGCCGCCTTCAGTTCGAGGATGCTGATCTTGTCGAGCAGTTCACCGACCGAGATCGGCGCCAATAACGGCATTCCTCGCGCCTTGCTGTGAGGGGGTCGGGTCGGCGGCGGCCGGCCCCATCGTGGCCTGCCGCTCGACCGCCACGGCGACTGCGTCGAGCGGGATCGCCGCGATATCATCCGAACCGTAATCCTGCGCCTTGAGGCATACGAGGGCGCGCGCGAAGGGGGCGTATTTCTCCGGCCGGGTCGGCCCGTAGAGCGACACCATCGGCGCCCCGCCGGCGGCGAGCAGATGGCCCGTGCCGGAGCAGTTGGCCACCGCGGCGGCGAGCCGCTCGCCGAGCGCTGCCGCGAGGCACGGTCCGGCCCCCGCTGCCATGTCCTCCTGCTCCGGAAACCGCGCCTGCGGCACCGCCGCGCGCAGCGGGGCGACCCATTCCCGCTCCTGCGGCCCGAGCAGAAACACCGGGACATGGCCGCGCTCGACCTGCATCCGCGCCAGCGCGACAAACGCGTCGAGCGGCCAGCATTTGCCCTTGTCCTTGTTGCCCGCACCCGGTGCCAGGCCGATATAGCGCGCGCCCGGCGGCAGCAGGGCGGCAGCGCGGGCGCGCAATGCCGATGGCAGCGGGATTGGGTTCGCTACCGTCACCGGATGGCCGCAGGCCGCCGCGGCGAGGCCCAGCAGCTTGTCGACGAGGCGCGGCGGGCGTCGTGGCAGCGGGCGCGGCGGCGGCGCGTTCGACCATGCGTAGCGCCAGGTGCCGCTGATGAAGCGGCGATGCGGAATGCGCCGCAGGAACAGCGTGCGCCCGAGATAGCGCTGGGTGTCGACGATCAGGTCGAAATGGCGGTCGCGCACCGGATGCCGGTAGTGCAACGCCGGCCGCGGATCGGTTGGGATCGCGAGGTCGGTGACGAACTCGGCGATGCGGCCATCGACCAGCGGCGCCAGCGTGTTGCGCAGGTAGAAGGCGCCGCTCGCCCCCGGCACCCACGCAATCTGCGCCAGCGGAAATTCCTGGGCGAGCGCCAGCAGCAGCGGCAGTTTCAGCACGTTCTCGCCGAGCGCATTGTCGGCGTCGCTGGTGACGTAGACGAGGATCGAGCGCACCGAAAGCGGGTCGATACGTCTCGCCATGTCAGACGCCGGCCGACGCCTCGTCCAGAATGCGGACGATGTGGCGGGCGTCGCGGCCGGCGCCTTCGGCGATCTGGTGGCGGCAGGAGGTGCCGCAGGCGGCGAGCAATGTCTCGGGCGCGGCGGCGCGCATCTTCGGCAACACGTCCAATTCGCCGATCTGCATCGACACGTCGTAATGCTCGGCCTCCATGCCGAATGCGCCGGCCATGCCGCAGCAGGTCGAGTCGAAGGTCTCGACCTTAAGCTCCGGGATCAATTGCAAAGCCTTTGCCGCGTCGGCGGCGGTGCCGAACGCCTTCTGGTGGCAATGGCCGTGCAGCAGCGCGGTGCGCCCCGGCATCGGCGCGAGCGGCAGGTCGAAGCGGCCGGCGGCTCGCTCGCTCGCGACGAATTCCTCGAACAATTGCGCGCGCTCGGCGAGCGCCTGGCTCTCCTCGCCCGGCAATATCGCCGGCAACTCGTCGCGCAATGTCAGCAGACAGGCCGGCTCCAGCCCGACGATCGGGACGCCGGCGATCAGCGTCAGCGAGCAGCGCGTCGAGCATGCGCCGGGCCTCGCGGCGCGCCTCATCGACCAGCCCGGCCGCCAGGAAGGTCCGGCCGCAGCACAAGGGGCGGCCCACCGTCGGCTCCGGTGTCGTCACCCGGTAGCCGGCGCGGGTCAGCACCCGCTCGGCGGCGCGCGCATTTTCCGGCTCGAAATAGCGGTTGAACGTGTCGACCAGCAGCACGACCTCGCGCGGCACCCCGGCGCCATTGTTGGCCGCGCCGCGATAGGGCTGCGACGACCAGTGCGGCAATTGCCGCCGTGCGCTGAGGCCCAGCGCCCGCTCGCCGAGCGCCGCCAGCGCCGGCATGCGGTTGCGCAGGTTGATGAGCGGCGCGAGGCGGGCGGCATAAGGCGCATAGCGCGGCAGGTAGGCGACGAGGCGGTCGCGCAATGTCAGGCCGTGGCGCTTTTTGTAATGCTGCAGAAACTCGATCTTCATGCGCGCCATGTCGACGCCGGTCGGGCATTCGCGCTTGCAGCCCTTGCACGAGACGCACAGCGCCATCGTGTCGCGCATCGCATCCGAGGTGAGGGCATCGGGGCCGAGCTGGCCCGACAGCGCGAGGCGCAAGGTGTTGGCCCGGCCGCGCGTCAGGTGCTGCTCGTCGCCGGTGGCGCGGTAGGACGGGCACATCACGCCGGGGTCGGATTTGCGGCAGGCGCCGTTGTTGTTGCACATCTCGACCGCGCTGGCGAAACTGCCCCAGTTCGACCAGTCGAGCGCGTTGTCGAGCGGCAATTGCCGATAGCCGGGCTTGAAGCGGAACAGCGTGCGGTCGTCCATCTTGGACGGGCGGACGATCTTGCCGGGGTTGAACAGGCCCGTCGGGTCGAAAGTGTCCTTCACCTCCTCGAAGGCGCGCACGATGCGCGAGCCGAACATCGGCTCGTGAAATTCCGAGCGCACCAGTCCGTCGCCATGCTCGCCGGAATGCGAGCCCTTGTATTCGCGCACCATCGCGAAGGCTTCCTCGGCGATCGCCCGCATCTGCTTGGCGCCGAGTTCCTGCTTCAGATTGATGACCGGGCGCACGTGCAAGCGTGCCGACCGAGGCGTGCGCGTACCAGGTGCCGACCGGTGCCGTGCTTGTGGAAGACCTGGGTCAGCCGGTCGGTGTATTCGGCGAGGTCTTCGAGCCGCACCGCGCAATCCTCGATGAAGGAGACCGGTTTGCCGTCGCCCTTCATCGACATCATGATGTTGAGGCCCTCCTTGCGCACGTTCCACACCGCACTCTGGAAGGCCGGGTCGGTCGCCTCGATCACGGCGCCGGGGAAGCCGAGATCGCCCATCAATTCGACGAGTTGCGCGAAGGCGGCGCAGATTGTCGTCGGCGTCCGGGCCGGCGAACTCGGTCAGCAGGATCGCGTCGGGTTCGCCGCGCACGAAGCGGTCGACGACGTGGCGCGGAAGACCGGGTTGTCGCGCGCCAGTTCGATCATCGTGCGGTCGACCAGTTCGACCGCGGCTGGGTCCAGCTTGACGATGTGCTGGGTCGCGTCCATCGCCTGGTAGAAGGTCGGGAAATGGCAGATGCCGAGCACCCGGTGCGGCGGGATCGGCTGCAGATCGAGCTCGATCTCGGTGAAAGAAGCCGAGCGTGCCTTCCGAGCCGACCAGCAGATGCGCCATGTTGTGGCCGCTCGTCGGAAATCATGTCGATGTTGTAGCCGCCGACCCGGCGCAGCAGTTTCGGGAAGCGCGCCTCGATCTCGTCGGCTTCGCGGCGGTGCAGCGCGCGCATGTCGCGGATCAGGCCGCGATAGCGCTCGGGCTGCACGTCCTCGCCGAAATTGCCCGGAACCTCGGCAAACCGCGCCGCCGTGCCGTCGGCCAGGATCGCGTCGATCGCGCGCACGTTGTGCACCATGTTGCCGTAGCGGATCGAGCGCGCGCCGCAGCTGTTGTTGGCGGTCATGCCGCCGATCGTGGCGCGGTCGCCGGTCGAGACATCGACCGGGAACCACAATTTGTGCTGCCGCAGCCGGGCGTTGAGCCGCTCCATGACGACGCCCGGGCTGGACCCGCACGCGGCGAGCCTCGGTGTCGAGCGCGACGACCTGCTGCATGTATTTGCTGCAATCGAGCACCAGGGCGCGCGCCACGGTCTGGCCGCATTGCGAGGTGCCGCCGCCGCGCGGCAACACCGGCACGCCCTCCTCGCGCGCGATCTGGAGCGCGACCGCGATATCCTCTTTGTCCTTCGGGACAGCGACGCCCAGCGGCTCGATCTGGTAGATCGAGGCGTCGGTCGCATAGCGGCCGCGGGTGAAGGCGTCGAACATGACCTCGCCGCGAAGCTCGCGGCGGAGGCGCGCTTCGAGGCGTGGCGCCGGAATGTTGTCGAGCGGCATGGTTCCTCTGGAAAGGCCGGCCAAGCGGCTGCCGGAGGTTACCGGCTATGGCTGCCGGAGAACAGCGCAATCCCCTCGCGGACGTTACGCCGGCGTGAGACCGAGCAGGCGGCGGGCCAGCACGAGGTGCGGCTTGTCGATCATCTTGCCGTCGAGCGCGAGAGTGCCGGCGTCCGGGTTGGCGGCAAAGGCGGCGACGACCCGTTCGGCCCAGTCGCGCTCGGCGGCGCTGACCGAAAATGCCTCGTTGATGATCGCGAGCTGCGCCGGGTGGATCGCCATCTTGGCGGCAAAGCCCGAGCGGCGCGCCGCGAAGCACTCCGCCTTGAGCCCGGCATCATCCTTGAAATCGGTGTAGATCGTGTCGATCGCCATGACCCCGGCGGCCGACGCCGCCAGCAGGCACAGCGAGCGCGCCAGCGTGTAGGGGCCGTCATATTGGCCGTCGAGTGTGCGGTTGTTGCCGCCGATGCAGGCCGACAGATCCTCGGCGCCCCAGGTGATCGCTTCGAGGCGCGGCGAGATGCCGGCATAGCCGCCGAGCGCAAACACCGCTTGGGGCGTCTCGGTGGCGATCGCGACGATGCGGATCGCGCCGGCCGGCGCCCCGGACGCCGCCTCGAAGGCCGACAGGTAGTGATCGAGGGTGCGCACGTCCTCGGGCACGCATTTCGGCAACAGGATGCCGTCGGGCCGGCCGGCGACCGTGGCGGCAAGATCGTCGAGCGCGAGGCCGCTTGCCAGCGGATTGATCCGCACGTAGCGCAAGATACGCTCGGGTCCGTGTGCTTCGAGGAAGCCGCGCGCCAATTCGCGCGCGATCGGCCGGTTGGCCGCCGCCACCGAATCCTCAAGGTCGAGAATCAACGCATCGGCCCCGGATTCGAGGCCGCGCGCCAGCTTCCGCTCGCTATCGGCCGGAACAAACAGCATCGAGCGCATGGCGACCCCTGATGTTAGGCTGCGACGTGTGCCGTATTACGTATACATCCTCGCCAGCCGCAAGCATGGGACGCTCTACCTGGGCGTGACGAGCGACCTCGTCCGCCGCGTTTGCGAGCACAAAAGTAAGGCGGCGCCTGGCTTCACCGCGAAATATCGCGTCGACCGGCTGGTGTGGTTCGAGGCACATGACGACGTGACTGCGGCAATATCGCGCGAAAAGAAAATCAAAAAATGGCGCCGCGACTGGAAGATTACGTTGATCGAAGCTGACAATCCCGATTGGCATGATCTGTGGGACGCGATCATCCGTTAGTTCCAGTCGTCATTCCGGGGCGCGCCGTAGGCGTGATCCTGGAATCCAGGAACACCGGCCTGAGTTCTTGGATTCCGGGCTCGCCGCTGCGCAGCGCCCCGGAATGACAATCAGGTCGGCCTTGTCTTCATCAGGGCGGCGCGGCGGCAGATCGCGACGGTGTCGCCGCTCTGGTTGAGGCCGACATGCTCGAATTCGACGATGCCGGCGTCGCTGCGCGATCTGCTGTGGCGGGTCGAGATTACCGTCGTCCTGGCGTGGATCGTGTCGCCGTGAAACACCGGCTTCGGGAAACGCACGTCGGTCATGCCGAGATTGGCGACCGTGGTGCCGAGCGTCGTGTCGCCGACGCCGATGCCGATGACGAGGCCCAGCGTGAAGATGCTGTTGACGAGCGGGCGGCCGAACTCGGTCGTCTTGGCAAATTCGGCGTCGAGATGCAGCGGCTGCGGGTTCATCGTCAGCGTCGTGAACAAGACGTTGTCCATCTCGGTGACGGTGCGGGTCAGCGCGTGCTCGAACACCTGGCCTTCGGAGAATTCCTCGAAATAAAGCCCGGCCATCTCCTATCCCCCTCTACCGGCCTCTGAACACCGGGCGGCGCTTTTCGTTGAACGCGGCGACCGCTTCCTTGTGGTCCTCGGTGAAGGCGCAGCGCGCCTGGTGCTCGGCTTCGAGGTCGAGCACGCTCTGGAAGCTCTCGGTTTCGGCGGCCAGCAGGTTGCGCTTCATGTAGCCGAGCGCGACGCGCGGCCCGTCGGCGACGCGGCGCGCCAGCGTCATCGTCTCGCTGTGCAGGGCGTTGTCATCGACCACTCGGTTGACGATGCCGAGCGCGCCGGCGGTCTCCGCGTCGATGATGTCGGCGGTGAAATAGAGTTCGCGCGCCTTCGCCGTGCTGACCAGGCGGGTCAGGCTCCATGAGCCGCCGTAATCGCCGGCAAAGCCGATGTGCGCGAACGCGGTGCTGAAGCGCGCCGACTTGCCGGCGACGCGCAAATCGCAGGCGAGCGCAAGGCCGAGCCCGGCGCCGGCGACGGGACCGTTGATCATCGCGATGACGATTTTCGGGATCGAGTGCAGCAGCAGCGGCACCTGATGGGCGCGTCGCCACCAGCCGGCGCGGTCCTCGACGGTCAATTTGGCCAATTCGGCGGCGTCGCTGCCCATCGTCTTGACGTCGCCGCCAGCGCACCAGCCGCGCCCGGCACCGGTGAGGACGATGGCGCCGACCGCATGGTCGGTCGCCAGGCGTTCCAGTGCATCGCGCAGCCCCAGTACCATCGCCGGCGACAGCGCGTTGAGGCGATCCGGGCGGTTGAGGGTCAGCGTCGCGATGCCGTTTTCGGTTGTCTCAAGCAGATCGGCCACGGCGGCTCCCCTAGCGGCCCCGGAACACCGGGCGGCGCTTTTCGTTGAACGCGGCGACCGCCTCCTTGTGGTCTTCGGTGAAGGCGCAGCGCGCCTGATGCTCGGCTTCGAGGTCGAGCACGGTCTGGAAGCTCTCGGTCTCGGCGGCGAACAGGTTGCGCTTCATGTAGCCGTAGGCGACGCGCGGCCCGTCGGCGATGCGCTGCGCCAGCGTCATCGTCTCGCTGTGCAGGTTCTCGTCGTCGACCACCCGGTTGACGATGCCGAGCGCGCCGGCGGTCTCGGCGTCGATCACGTCCGCGGTGAAATAGAGTTCGCGCGCCTTCGCGGTGCCGACCAGGCGGGTCAGGCTCCACGAGCCGCCGTAATCGCCGGAATAGCCGATCCGCGCAAAGGCGGTGCCGAACCGCGCCGACTTGCCGGCGACGCGTAAATCGCAGGCCAGCGCGAGGCCGAGCCCGGCGCCGGCGACCGGCCCGTTGATCATCGCGATGACGACTTTCGGTACGGTGCGGATCAAGAGCGGCAGTTGATGCGCCCGATGCAGCCCCTCAACCCGGTCCTCGACACTCTGCCCCTCGCCGCGGCTCGCCATCGTCTTGACGTCGCCGCCGGCGCACCAGCCGCGCCCGGCCCCGGCAATGACGATGGCGCCGACGCTGCGGTCGGTGGCGAGGCGCTCGAGCGCCTCCTTGAGCGCGGCGGTCATTGCCGGCGACAGCGCGTTGAGCCGCTCCGGCCGGTTGAGGGTCAGGGTGGTGATGCCGTGTTCGGTACGTTCGATCAGGTCGGTCATGGGCGTCTCCTGCGCGCGATGGGCGATGATAGCGCGCGATGCGCGTGAAGGCTCGATGGAGATTGCGTCGCCGTGCGCGCGATGACAGAAACGAGGCGCCATTGAACAGTCCGAGGCCGCAAGGTGGAAACGGTTCGCGTCGTTTGCGCGCATGACTGCCCCGACATGTGCTCGCTGTTGGCCGAGATCGAGGGCGGCCGCGTGCTGCGTGTGAAAGGCGACCCCGAGCAGCCGTTCACCGCCGGGTTTGCCTGCGCCAAAGTCAACCGCGACGCGGAGTTGGTGCATTCGCCCGAGCGCATCCGCACGCCGTTGCGCCGGGTCGGTGCGAAGGGCGAGGGGAAATTCGCGCCGATCACATGGGATCAGGCGCTCGACGAGATTGTCGCGCGCTGGCGGGCGATCATCGCCGAGTCGGGGCCGTTGGCGCTGCTCGGCTATGCCTATAGCGCGCATCAGGGTCAGATGAACCGCGGCCTCGTGCTCGGCCTGTTTCACGCGCTCGGCGCCAGCCGACTGGTCGCCGGCACGGTGTGCGACACCTGCTGCGAGGAAGCCTGGAACATGACGGTCGGCCCGATTGGCGGCGCCGATCCCGAGGCGGTCGACGCCAGCGACCTGATCGTCGCCTGGGGCGCCGACCTCGTCGCCACCAACGTGCATTTCTGGGCTCGCGCCGAGGCGGCGCAGAAGCGCGGCGTCAGGATCACCGTCATCGACCCGCGCAAGAGCCGCACCGCGCGCCTCGCCGACCGGCACCTGCAGATCCGCATTGGCACCGACGCGGCATTGGCGCTCGGGGTCATGCACATCCTCTGCCGCGACGGCCTCGTCGATCGCGACTACGTCGCTTCCCACACCGCCGGCTTCGACCGGCTCGAAGCAGAGGTGTTGCCGCGCTTTGCGCCCGCCCGAGTCGCATCGATTACCGGCTTGCCGGAGGCCGAGATCGAGGGCTTCGCCGCGGTCTACGGCGCCGCCAAACGCTCGTTCATCCGCCTGGGCGAGGGCATGACACGCCTGGCGCGCGGCGGCGAGGCGTTGCGCGCGGTGGCGCTGTTGCCCGGCGTGACCGGGGCCTATGGCAGGCGCGGCGGCGGCGCCCTCCTGCTTACCGCGGCTTCGTGCGAACTGAACTACGCCGCGCTGCGCAAGCCATCGGGACCGGCCGAGACGCGCCTCGTCAACCATCTGCGGCTCGGCGACGCGCTGTTGAATATGAAAGACCCGCCGTTGCGCGCGCTGTTCGTCGCGGCCAACAACCCGGCGGTGACCTGCCCCGATGCCGGCAAGGTACGGCAGGGGCTGATGCGGGCGGATCTGTTCACCGTCGTGCACGATCCGTTTTTGTCGACGACCGCGCGCTACGCCGACATTGTCCTGCCGGCTGCAACCTATCTCGAAAGCGAGGATCTCTACCGAGCCTACGGCACGTATTACCTGCAATATGGCCGGGCCGCCGTGATGCCCCAGGGCGAGGCGTGGCCGAATTTCCGCGTGGCGCAGGAACTGGCGCGGCGGATGGGCCTGACCGACAAGGTGTTTGGCATGGCGCCGCACGAGGTGCTGGCCGAGTTGTTCCGCGGCGTTGCGGGCGCGGCCGGCGCGCTCGACCTCGACGAGGTGCGCTCGGGCCGACCGATCCGGCTCGCGCCGGAGGGCGGGCAGGAATTCCGCACGCCCTCGGGGAAGCTCGAATTCTATTCGGACGGGCTCGCCGCACAGGGGCACGCGCCGATGCCGGACTGGCAGCCCGATCCGCAGGAGGAGCGCGACGCCGCGCGCTGGCCGTTGCGCCTGCTGACCGCGCCCGGGCATTTCCAGGCGCATACGGCCTATTCGAGCGTCGATTTCCTGCGCCGCCGCGAGGGCAAGCCGTGCTGCATCCTGCATCCCGACGAGGCGGCAAGCCGCGGCCTCGCCGATGGCGCGAATGTGCGGCTCTATAACGAGCGCGGCGCCGTCGGCCTTGTGCTGCGTGTCAGCGACGAGGTGTTGCCCGGCGTTGTGCTGGTGCCGGGGCAGCGCCCCGACGCGGAGACCCTGTCGGGTACGGTCAACCTGTTGTGCTCCGACCGCTACACCGATCTCGGTGACGGCGCGACCTACCAGAGCACGTTTCTGGACATCGCCGAATGGTGAGCGGACGGCACCCGTCTGACACAATGCCGCAGGCGGCTGCGGTCAGGGAATTTGTCGTTTGCGCGGGTGTTGCGAATAAAATGAAGCAGCACGTGACAGGGGCGAGCGATGGCGGACATTACCGAAGGGACACAGCACGGCGGCGCCGATGAGGGCCGCCGGGATTTCCTGACGCTCGTGGCCGGCGCGCTCGGCGTCGTCGGGACGGCGGCGGCGATCTGGCCGTTTATCGAACTCGCTGAACCCGGCGGCCGACACGCTCGCGGCCGGCGCGCCGCTCGATGTCGATCTCTCGCCGGTCCAGCCCGGCCAGGAGATTCAGGTGACCTGGCGCGGCCGGCCGATCTTTATCGCCCGCCGCACCCCGGCCGAACTCAAGATGCTGCAGGCGCCGCAGGACGTTGGTTTGCTCAGCGACCCCCAACTCGAGCGTCACCCAGCAGCCGCCCTATGCGCGCAACTGGCACCGCTCGATCAATCCGGAATATCTCGTGGTGGTCGGCATCTGCACCCATCTCGGCTGCATTCCGAAATTCGAGCCCGACCGCGGCGGCTTTCTCGGGCGGAACTGGCCGGGCGGCTATTTTTGTCCATGCCACGGGTCGAAATACGACCTTTCCGGGCGGGTCTTCGCCGGCGTGCCGGCGCCCTATAACCTGCCGATCCCGCCCTATCATTTCGTCGCCAAACAGCGCGTCCGCATCGGCGAAAACCCGCCCAATCAGAACTGGGAATTCTCCTCGATCGAGCAGATCTAGGCAGCGGCACGTCCGGCGCGCTACCTTGTCGCAGATGGAACGCAACGAGGGGGCAGCGCGATGAAATACGACGTGATCTCGGCTGATTGCCATGTCGATCTGATCTGGCTGCCGCCCGACCTGTTCACCGCGAATGCCAGCGCGGCGGTCAAGGACCGCATGCCCTACGTCGCCGACGGCCCGCGTGGCCGCGAATGGGTGACGAAAAACGGCGCCTCGTTCGGGCTCGATGCCGGGATGGGCTCGGCCGGGCGGCAATATGTGCCGGGCGCGATCCACCGCTCCGACCGGATGGCGTCGACCGGGCTCTACGAGGATGCGCAGAAGAGCGTCCGGCGCCTGACCGACCCCGATCTGCGCCTCAAGGACCAGGACCGCGACGGCGTCCAGGCAGAGGTGCTCTACGGCATCCTCGGCGCCACCAACCGCCTCAACGATGACGAGGCGGCCGGCGAGATGCTGCGCATCTACAACGACTGGCTGGCCGCGTTTCTGCGGCAAGCATCCCGACCGCTACGCCGGGCTCGCCTGCATCCCGAACCATGACATCGACGCTGCGGTGGCCGAAATCGAGCGGGTCGCCGAGCGCGGCAACGTGCGCGGCCTCGAAATCGCCCGCAAGCACGACATGACGCCGCTGTGGGACCCGTGGTGGACGCCGATGTGGGACGCCGCCGCGGCGAGCGGGCTGCCGGTGCATTTTCACACGATCGGCGGGCCGCGGCGCGATTTCTCGAAGCTCTCGGGCAAGGTGCTGCTGGCGGCGCGCGCGGCGAGCATCACCAGCTTCCAGATGCACATGGCCGACGTCTTGATGTCGATCATCTTCGCCGGCGTGCTCGAGCACCGGCCAAACCTCAAGGTCGTGATCGGCGAGGCCGGCACCGGCTGGATCCCCTATATCCTCGACCGCATGGACGCCGAGTGGGAGGACCAGTTCAAGGACCTCGACCTCAAGATGCGGCCGAGCGAATACTGGTATCGCCAGTGCTACGCCACCTATCAGAGCGACCCGGTCGGGGTGAAGCTGATCGACGAACTCGGCGCCGACAACATCATGTGGGGCTCGGACTTCCCGCACCCCGACGGCATCTGGCCGGATTCGAAGGAATACATCGAGAAGGAGCTGGGCCACCTGCCGGAGGCGACTCGCCGGAAGATCGTCTGCGACAACGCCGCTAAGCTCTACCGCTTCGTGAACTGAGGCGTTTCGTGAACTGAGGTTGCCGGCGGGGCGGGCGCTGCGGCGTGCCGCCCCGCCGATGCGCCGGCCTATGAGTTGCGCAGCACCACCCGGCCGCGCACCTTGCCGCCGCTCTTCAAATCACTGAGCGCCGCGCTGGCCTGGTCGGCCGGGCGCGTCTCGATCGGGATCGGCGGCACCTTGCCGGCCTGGCCGAGGGCAAGCAGTTCGCGCAGATCCTCGAGCGTGCCGACATACGAGCCCTCGACCGTCATCATCTTGAACGGGAACAGCACGGTCGAGATCGGGGCGGCGCCGCCATAGAGCCCGACCATGACGAGCTTGCCGCCCTTCCTCAGGATGTTGATGCCGAATTGCATCGTCTGCGGCGAGCCGACAAAGTCGATCGCCGCCGCGGCGCCGCCGTTGGTCGCCTGCATGACCTGTTTCACCGCGTCGGGCGCCGAATTGTCGATCGTCGCGACGGCGCCCATCTGGCGGGCGTGGGCGCGCTTCTGCGCGTCGATGTCGGCGACGATGACCTTGCCCTGAACCGCGGCCGGCGCGATGTGCACGGCGCTGCCGCCGACGCCGCCGGCGCCGATGATGACCAGATGATCGTCGGCGGCCGAGATGGTCGCGCGTCTTCTTCAGGGCCGAATAGGCGGTGATGCCCGAGCAGGTGTAGGTCGCGGCGAGGCCCTGCGGCACGCCGTCATGCGGCAAGAGATAGCGGCCGTGCGGCACGATGACGTGCGTGGCGTAGCCGCCGGCGCGCCGCGTGCCGAGGGTGCGTGGGTTGAGGCACAACAATTCCTCGCCCTTCTTGCACACCGCGCACTCGCCGCAGCCGATCCACGGATAGGCCACCACCTTGTCGCCGATCTTGACCCCCGAAGCCCGCGGGCCGAGCGCCACGACCTCGCCGGCGATTTCGTGCCCCATCGTGAACGGCAGGTGGACGCCGCGCGATTCGAGCGAGATCTGCCTGCCGTCGCCGAGGTCGAAATGCCCGTCCCAGATATGCACGTCGCTGTGGCAGACGCCGGCCGCCTCGACGCGCAGCAAGACCTCCTCGCCCTGCGGCTCGGGGTCGGGGTAGTCGCGCGCTTCGAGCGGCTTGCCCCATTCGATGATCTGCATCGCACGCATGGTCATACGCTCCCCTTGGCGTTCCGGATCGCCGACCACACGCGCTCGGGCGTGGCGGGCATGTCGATGTGGCGGATGCCGAATTCCGCCAGCGCATCGACCAGCGCATTCATCACCGACGGCAGGGCGCCGGCGCAGCCCGCCTCGCCGCAGCCCTTGGCGCCCAGCGGATTGGTCGTCGCCGGCACCGAATGGAACTGGTGCACGAACGCGGGCGCGTCGTCGGCCCGCGGCATCGCGTAATCCATGTAGGAGCCGGTCAGGAGCTGCCCGTCCTCGTCGTAGACGGTGCTTTCGCGCAAGGCCTGGCCGATCCCCTGCACGATGCCGCCATGCGCCTGGCCGTCGACCAGGAGCGGGTTGATGACGACGCCGAAATCGTTGACGAAGGTGTACTTGACGACCTCGACCATGCCGGTGTCGGGATCGATTTCAACTTCGGCGATGTGGCAGCCGTTGGGGAAGGCCGAGGGCGGGCCGTCGTAGATATCCGCCACGTCGAGGGTCTGCGGCAGCTCCGGCGGCAATTGCAACCCGGCCTGTATCCGCGCCGCCAGCTCCATGAGCCCGACCGAGCGGTCGGTGCCGGCGATGATGAACCGGCCGGCGCGGAATTCGATGTCGGCTGCCGCCGCCTCCAGCACATGCGCGGCGATCTGCTTGCCGGCGGCGACGACCTTGTCGGCCGCGCCGACGATCGCGTTGCCGCTGACGATCATCGACTTGGAGCCGCCGGTGCCGCCGCCGGCGATCAGTTCGTCGCTGTCGCCCTGCAACAGCCGGATGCGCCGGAACGGGATGCCGAGCCGCATCGCGAGGACCTGGGCGAACGGCGAGGCAGTGACCCTGGCCGTAATCGAGCGTGCCGGTGATGATCGTGACGTCGCCGTTCGGCTCGAAGCGGATGCCGCCCATCTCGCGGCCGGGCGGGCCGGTCAATTCGAGATAGTCGCTGATGCCGCGGCCGCGCAGCTTGCCGCGCGCCCGGCTCTCGGCCTGGCGCGCCGGGAAGCCGTCCCAGTCGGCGAGCGCCACCGCCTTGTTCAACAGATTGGTGAAGTCGCCGCTGTCATAGGTCGTGCCGTTCGGGCTCTTGTACGGCATCGCCGCCGGCGGGATGTGGTTGCGGCGGCGCAGCGCGACCTGGTCGATCCCCATTTCGCGGGCCGCCGTGTCGACCAGCCGCTCCATGTAGTAATTGGCTTCGGGACGGCCGGCGCCGCGATAGGCCCCGACCGGGGTCGTGGTGGTGAACATGCATTTCGTGTTCACCTCGATCAGTGGCGTCTTGTAGACGCCCAATGTGTTGCGCTGCGCGTTGCGGGTCGAGGGCCCCGGCGCGCCGTAGGTGGCGCCGAGATTGCCGTAGCCATTGAGCCGAACGGCGAGGAAATTGCCGTCGCGGTCGAGCGCCAGTTCAGCCGTCATCTGCGCGTCGCGGCCATGCGTGTCGGAAATGAAGCTGCCCGAGCGCTCGTCGGTCCATTTGACCGGGCGGCCCAATTCGCGCGCCGCATGCATGATGCAGAAATGCTCGGGATAGGTCGGCTGCTTCATGCCGAACGAGCCGCCGACCCGGTCGGTCAGGACGCGCACCTTGTCGCGGCCGACCCCGAGAACGCCGGCGATGTAGTTGCGGAAGCCGAAGACGCCCTGACAGCCGATATGCAATGTCCAGTGCCCGGGCACGCGATCGTACTCGGCGATCGCCGCGCGCGGCTCCATCGCGTTGACGACGATGCGGTTGTTGCGCAGGTCGAGCTTGGTGACGTGCGCGGCGGCGGCAAAGGCGGCGGCGACCTTGTCGCTGTCGCCGTAATGAAAATCGAGCCCGACATTGCCGGGCACGTCGTCGTAGAGGAGCGGCGCGTCCGGCGCCGCGGCGGCGGCCGGCTCGCTCACCGCCGGCAGCGGGTCGACCGCGATCACGATTGCTTCGGCCGCATCCTTGGCGGCGGCGACGCTCTCGGCGATGACGGCAGCAACCGCGTCTCCGACATGCCGCACCTTGTCCGTCGCGAGCACGTGTTTGACCGGGCTCAGCATCGGCGTGCCGTCGCGGTTGTTCATCACCTGCCTCGGCGGCAGCGGGCCGATCCCGCCCGCCGCCAGGTCGGCCGCCGTGTAAATGGCGAGAACTCCCGGCATCGCCCGTGCGGCCGCCGTGTCGATGTTGCGCAATACGCCATGCGCATAGGGGCTGCGCACCATCACGGCATAGGCTTGGCCCGGCAGGCTGAAATCGTCGGAATAATGTCCCTCGCCGCGCAGCAGCACCGGGTCTTCAGAGCGCGGCACCGGCTGGCCGACCGCGAACCGGTCGTCAAACCCAAGCTCCGCCCGATCGATGTAGTCGTCCATCCTACCTCCTCGCCCGAGCGCGCATCATGCCACTTAACGATCGCAAATCAGATGACGCCTTCCTCGGCGAGCCGCTCGACTTCGCTCGGGCTGCGGCCGAGCAGCTCGGTCAATACCCACATGTTGTCTTCGCCATAGCACGGCGCGCCACGATTGGTGATGCCGCCGATATAGGCCGGGGTCTTGCTGAGTTTCATCGGCAATTCGTAGATCGGCCACGTGCCGATCTTGCTGCCGGTGACCTCGGTCAGCCATTTCAGGTGGCGCAGTTGCGGGTCGCCGTCAACCCGATCCTCGGAATTCTGGCACACCCCGGCCGGCACCCCGGCGCGCTGCAATTTCATCATGCAGTCCCAGCGGTCCTGGGTGCGGGTCCATGCTTCGATTGCCATATCGAGCGAATCCTGGTGCTGGAGCCGGTGCTCGAGCGTGCTGAAGCGCCGGTCGTTGAGCCAGCCTTCGTGCTCCGCCACCTGCGCCAGCGCCTCAAATTCGGCGTCGCTGAAGCAGGCGATCGCGATCCAACGGTCCTTGCCCTGGCAGCGATAGGCGCCGTGCGGCGCCGCCTTCTTGTAGGGCGAGCGGTTGCCATAGCGCCGCCACACGCGCTCGTTGGCCGACCAGTCGAGGATCGTCGCGCCGGTCAGGAAGATGCCGCTTTCGCATTGCGAGGCGTCGATCCACTGGCCCTCGCCGGTGCGCTCGCGGTGATAGAGTGCGCCGAGCAATGCCAACGCATAGCCGTAGGCGCCCATCCAGTCGAGATAGGAGTAGCCCCAGCCGACCGGCATCGCCGGCTCGGGCAGGCCCGACATGTCACCCTGGCCGCCAAACGCCGCCGCTACCGGCCCGACCGTGCGCATCCGGCCATACGTGCCGTGCACCCCCATGCCGGATTGCTGGATGTAGATGATGTCGGGCCGGATCGACTTCATCACGTCGTAGCCGAGCCCGAGGCGCTGCAACACGCCGGGCGAGAACCCTTCGGCGACGACGTCGCACACCCGCACCATGTCCTTGGCGATCTGCAGCCCCTTCGGATGGCGGATGTTCAACGAGATACCGCGCTTGCCGGCGTTCTTGTTGTTGAACTGGCCGCCCATGTCGCTGTCGCGCACCGGAGGGAGGGGGCCCGTCGCGGCGTCGCGCGCGGCACGCCCGCCGACCGGCGCCATTGCCGCCAGCCGCGTGTCGGGATTGTCCTTCCACTCGACCTTGTAGCTTTCCGCCCCCATCGCCGCGAGGAAGCGAGTGCCGCCGGCCGAGGCGAGGAACCACGCGAAATCGAGGATCTTCACGCCCTGCAGCGGGAACGGCTTGTTGTGCATTGCAGACATATCGCGGGTTTTCTACCCGGCGCGGCTCGGCCGGTACGCTCGGCCGCCGCACCGCCTCGGCCAATACCGCCTCCGTATCCTCGCCCAGTAATGGCGCCCGGCGCCCGACCTGCCAGCTCGTCTTGCTGCTCAGCCATTTGCTGGTGGGATAGCGGAAGCTGCGGCCGTGCTCAGGATGCTCGACATCGGCAAAGGTGTGGCGGGTCAGCCAGTGGGGGTCGAGCGCGTTCTCGTGCGGCTTGCGCAAGGGCGCCCATAGGAGGCCGGCATCCTGCGCCTCGCGCCACGGCATGTCGGCAAAGGTCCAGGCGCGCACAAAGCGCTGCACGATATCGAGCATGTGCGCCCGCGCCTCGTCGCCGGCCGCTGTGCCGGGCACTTGGCGCGCCCGCAAATCAACGTCCGGTGCGGGCGGCTGGAGATCGGCCTGCGCGCCGTATTTCGCCAGAAGCGGGACCAGGTTCTTCAGGTCGCGCGCGCCCATGCCGTGGGTGATGAACCAGCGTCCGTCCTTGGTATGGCAGATGCCCGGGCTATGGTTCGGGTGCTCGCCGGCGTGGCGGTTGGTCATCCGCCACAGCGGTACCCGCCGCATGACCCAGTGCATGATGTCCTGCTCCGGGTTCTTCGACACCGCTTCGTGCACCGCGACCGAGACGTCCTGGCCCTCGCCGCTGCGGTGGCGGTGGATCAGCGCGGCGATGATGCCGGTCGCCATCTGCTCGCCGGCGATGTGATAGGCGTGCCAGATCTGCGGCGCGATCGGCGGCGTGTCGTATTCGAGGTTGGGGTCGGGGTCGTAGCCGCAATTCATCATGACGCCGCCGAGCGCCAGATGAATGAGGTCCGAGCCTTTCAAGTCGGCCCACGGCCCGTCATCGCCGAACGGCGTCATCCGCGCCGTCACCAGCGCCGGGAAGCGCGCCGCGAGCGCTGCGCGGTCGAGCCCCAGCGCCGTGTTCAGCGCGCCGCAGCTGGCATCGAGCAGAATGTCGGCGCCGGCCAGCAGGCGTAGCAGATGCTCGCGCCCTGCCGTCGCCTGCAGGTCGAGCACGGCCGATTTCTTGTTGCGGTTGTAGTTCCAGAAATAGAGCGAGCGCTCCAGTCCCGGCTCATCATCGAGAAACGGGCCGAGCCGCCGCGTCGCGTTGCCCTCCGGCGGCTCGATCTTGATCACCTCGGCGCCGAGCCCGGCCAGCAGCAGCCCGGCATACTCGGCGCGCTCGTCGGCAATCTCGATGACGCGCAGCCCGGCCAGCATGCCGGGACCGGCATTGCCCATCATCTCGCCCGGTCCACTTGCGGGCATGCCGGTGTCGGACATCGCGCTGTTTCCTTCCACTTGGCGTTATGCCCGGTTGGTCGCGGGCGTGTTTGCGCAGACGCCGCGCATCGCAGATCGCCGGCGGCGGCCTTCCGGCGCGATTGTGCGATACCCAGCCTCATTGTCAACGCGACCGGCCGCATGGCTGGGTCGGCTGCCGCTGCGCCTTGCCGATGAGGACGGCGCATCGCATCCTGCCCCCGCGATCGTCGCCATGGGGGAATTGTCGCACAATGCCTGCCGCCGACCACGCCCGCCTGCGCCTTGCCGCGGATGTCGGGGGCACGTTTACCGATATCGCCGCCTTCGACGAGGCGACCGGCGCCTTGCGCCTCGGCAAGACGCTGACGACGCCGGCGCTCCTGGTCGACGGTATCGAAACGGGGGTCGGCAAATCGGGCGCCTCGCTGGCCGCGGCGCGGCTCGTGCTGCATGGCACCACGGTCGCCATCAACACGATCCTCGAGCGCTCGGGGGCGCGCTGCGGCCTCCTGACGACGCTCGGGTTTCGCGACATCTACGAGATCGGCCGGGTCAACCGGCCGGAGAGCTACAACCTCTTTTTCAAGAAGCACGTGCCGCTGATCGAGCGTGCCTTGCGCCGCGAGATCCGCGAGCGGCTCGATGCCGAGGGTCGGGTGCTGCTGGCACTCGACGACGAGGAGGTGCGCGCCGCGGCGGCCGATCTCGTCGCGCAAGGGGTCGAAGCGATCGCGATCCTGTTTCTGCATTCCTGCCGCAACCCGGCAAACGAGCGGCGCGCGAAAGAAATCATCGAAGCCGACCATCCCGGCCTCTTTGTCACCGCCAGCCACGAGTTGTCGCAGGAATATCGCGAGTTCGAGCGCACCTCGACGACCGCGGCGAACGCCTATATCGGGCCGCGCGTGCGCCGCTATCTGGCCGAGATGGAAACCCACCTGCGCGCCGCAAACTTCGCCGGCAGCCTGCTGATCGTGCAGTCGACGGGCGGGCTGTTCGATGTCGCCGATGCGCAGCGCGCCTGCATCCGCATGCTCGAATCGGGGCCGGCCGCCGGGGTTGTCGGCGCGCGGGTGCTGTGCGGCGCGATCGGCCTCGACAACGCCATTGCCTTCGACATGGGCGGCACCACCGCCAAGGCCGGCGTCGTGCACGGTGGCGAGGTGCTGATGACCGGCGGCGCGCTGCTCGGCGGCTATGCCACCGGATTGCCGGTACAGATGCCGATGATCGACATTCAGGAGGTCGGCACCGGCGGCGGCAGCGTCGCGCATGTCGAACTGGGCGGCGGGTTGCGCGTCGGGCCGGACAGCGCCGGCGCCGTCCCCGGCCCGGTGTGCTATGGCCTCGGCGGCGAGATGCCGACCGTCACCGACGCCAACCTGGTGCTCGGGCGGCTCGGGGCCGAGCGCTTTCTCGGCGGCGAGATGCCGCTCGACACCGCAGCGGCGGCGCGCGCCATCGAGACGCGCATCGCCGGGCCGCTCGGCCTCTCGCTGAGTGCCGCGGCCGACGGGATTTTGCGGGTCGCGACGACCAAGATGGCGCATGTCGTGCGCTGGGTGACCACCGAGCGCGGGCTCGACGCGGCCGCCTTTGCGCTGATCGCCTATGGCGGTGCCGGGCCATTGCATGCCGCGATGGTGGCGCGCGAACTCGGCATCGCGCGGGTCGTGATCCCGCCGGCGCCGGGGCATTTCTCCGCGCTCGGCATGCTGGCGAGCGATCTGCGGCGCGATTTCGTCACGACCTGGTTCACCCCGCTCGCCGCGGCGCCGTTCGCCGCGATGGCCGAGATCTTTGCCGAGATGGAGCGGCAGGGGCATCAGGCGGTCGAGCGCGGCGGGGTCGCGCTCGACGCCATCACCGCCGCGCGCGCCGCCGACATGCGCTATGTCGGGCAGGAACACGCCGTCACCGTCGCGTTGCCGGCCGGGCTGTTCGCCGCCGAGGACCGCGCCGGCATCAAAGCCTGCTTCGACGCCGTGCATGAATTGCGCTACGGGTTTTCCGCGCCGCACGAGGCGGCTGAGATCGTCAGCCTGCGCAGTTCGGTCACCGGCGTCCTCGACAAGCCTACGCTGGAGCGGATCGCGAGCGGCGGGGCTGCCCCGCCGGAGGAGGCGCAACACGGTGTCCGGCCGGTCTATTTCTCCGAAGCCCGCGGCGCCGTCGCAACGCCGGTCTACGATCGCGCCGCGCTGCTCGCCGGCAACCGGATCGCCGGGCCGGCGGTGATCGAGGAATACGCCTCGACGACGGTGCTGCATCCGGGCGACCGCCTCGCGGTCGACGGCTTCGGCAACCTCGTCATCGACATTGGACGGAGCGCGCCATGAACGATTTCACGCCTCCCCGCGCCGCGGCCACCGCGACTGCCGATCCGGTCACCACCGAGATCGTGCGCAACTGCCTGATCGCGGCGACCGAGGAGATGAAGACCAATCTGATGCGCACCGCCTACAACATGATCATCTACGAGGCGCTGGATTTCACCGTCGGGCTGTTCGACGCCGAGGGCAACATCCTGTCGATCGGGCTCGGCCTGCCGATGTTCATCCGCGGCATCGCCGACACGATCAAGGCCAAGCTTCGGCACTTCGGGCCGGACGGCATCAAGCCGGGCGACATTCTTCTGACCAACGACGCCTACATCACCGGCAGCCACCTCAACCACATGACGTTTTCCGTCCCGATCTTTCACGACGGGCATCTCGTCGCGTTTTCCGGCTGCATGGCGCACTGGCCCGATATCGGCGGCACGCTCGACGGCATCACCACCGACATCTTTTCCGAAGGCCTGCAATTGCCGATCCTCAAGGCCTATCGCGAGGGCGTGCCGAACGAGGAATTGTTCGAGATCATCCGCATGAATGTGCGCCTGCCGGAGCGGGCGATGGGCGATCTGCGCGCCCAGATCGCGGCGGTGCGGACCGGCGAGAAGCGCTTTCTCGAAATGATCGGCCGCTACGGCGTCGCCGAGGTGCTGGCGGCGATCGACGGCATCATGGCGCAGAGCGAGGCGACCTCGCGCGCCCGCATCGCCGCGATTCCCGACGGCGTCTATGAGGCCGAGTCGTTCATGGACGACGACGGCGTCGCCGCCGGCAAGCGCATCCCGATCCGCGTCAGGGTGACGATCGCCGGCGAGCGCATGACGGTCGACCTGACCGACCTCGCCCACCAGGTGTCGGGCTTTTACAATTCGGGCGAAACTGCCGGCCGCTCGTGCTGCCAGGTCGCGTTCAAATGCCTGACCTCGCCGCTCGACCTGCCGATCAACGAGGGTCAGTTCCGCGCGCTCGACGTGGTGTTGCCGCCCGGCCGCGTCGTCAGCGCGCTGAAGCCGGCGGCGATGCGCATGTGGATGACCTATCCGATGACGATCGTCGACACGATCTTCAAGGCGCTGGCGCCGGTCATCCCCGACCGCGTCGTCGGCCGGCCATCATGCCGATCTGATCGTCGGGCGGGTCAACGGCCGGCGGCCGAAGGACGACAGCTTCTTCATCTATCTCGGCGGTCTCATTGGCGGCGGCTGGGGCGCCAAGCACGACAGCGACGGCATGAACGCGACGATCGCGATCAATGACGGCGACACCCATAACGGCCCGTCCGAGCAGGTCGAGGCGAAGTTTCCGCTGCTGGTCGAGCGCTATGCCTGCGCCCGGATTTGGGCGGCGCCGGGCGCTATCGCGGCGGGCTCGGCACCGAGCAGGTGGTGCAGGCGCGCGCCGACATCCGCTTCAACGCCCAGATCGACCGCGTCAATTGCCGCCCCTGGGGGCTCGACGGCGGGCTCGCCGCCGCCGGCAACGGCGTCGCGGTCCATCGCTTTGGCGAGGACGAGCACCGCTTTCCGTCAGGCAAGGCTTCAATCTCGTGCTCAAGCCGGGCGATGCGTACATCCTGCGCTCGGGCGGCGGCGGCGGCTTTGCCACGCCATTGGAACGGCCGCCCGAGGCGGTCGCCGACGACGTGCGCCAGGGCTATGTCTCGCGCGAAGCGGCGGCCGAGCTTTACGGGGTGATCCTGATGTCGGGGGGCGACGTTGACGTTGCCGCCACCGATCGCAGCGGACGGCATTGCATGCGGCCGGGTTGCCGGTCGATATGCCCGAGGAAGCGGCGTCCGCCGAGCCGGTCCACCCGCACGATCACGCCCACCCCATGGACTACGCCGAGCTGAGCCCCGAGAGCGCCTCGTCGTCGCGCTGTCCGGCCGCTGCTGCAGCTGAGCTACAAATTCGGCAGCAGCGGCGGCTGGTCGGGGTCGAGCTGCATGTCGAAGGCGGTCAACAGCGCCGCCGTCGCCGCGTAATTGCCCATCAGCGCCACCAGATCGACCAGCTTGCGCCGGCCGAATTGCGCCAGAGTGGCGCGCAGGTCGTCGGCACTGCACCTTGCGCGTTGTCAAATCTCGCGACCCATTCGATGACGGCGCCGCATCGTCGGCCAGCGCGCAGGGTTCCTCGGCCGGCATTCTGATCGTCTCGACGATGTCGGGGGCGACGCCCTCGCGCAATGCCTCGGCTTCGTGGGCCGCCCATTCGAACTGGCTGTCGAGTTCGCGCGCCGTCGCGAGGATGGCCAATTCGCGCAGCCGCCCGCCGAGCCCGGCCTCATGCCGCAGATAGTGGTTGAGCGGGCGCGAATGGCGCGACAGCTCCGGGCTGTGCAGGTGTATGCCGCCGGGGCCGCGCAGCCCCCGCAGCGAGCCGCCGTGCGGGTCGGCGAGGCCGTCATAGACCGCCA